>NZ_AUGO01000001.1 GCF_000422705.1 Flavobacterium soli DSM 19725
TAATACCATCCCCATTTGGCGTGAAATACTTTGGATAATCGATGATGGTTACCACATCTGTCAGCACATCGCATGCCTGTGGATCCCTTACCGTGATGGTGTGTTCTCCCATGCTGATGTTGTCAAAAACGTTACTTTCCTGGAACGGACCATAATCCAACTGGTATTCATAGTCTCCCGCTGGCTGTGCCGTGATGACAACCGTAGGATTCTGAGAAAAATAGTCGTTTACCGTATAGTCAAAACTGATTGGCGGAGAGGACTGGTCTACGGTTGCAAAGGCGGTCTGCTCACAAAGTGTTACCACATCTGTAATCTTAACCGCATATTGTCCAACTGCCGATGCCTCATAGAAGCTGCTTGATGCTCCAACAATCACGCCATTGGCATCCGACCATTCGAAAATATATTGGGCATCGTTGAGTCCCGTATCAAAAGTATAGGTCCTTGTCACTGCTCCAGTAATCGGATCCACACAGATATAGCCATCCTCGATCGTTACCTCTGGCAATTCGTTAACTGTAACTGTTGCAGAACCTGTCAGGTCCTGTGAACAGGCATCAACTCCGGTGTAGGTAACACTAACCAATTCATAAGTTGTGGTTTCGGTCAAGGTTCCCGTAGCCACGATCGCCTCACCCGTTACAGCATTGAGCTGTACTGTCTCGTTATCCAAGACACCAACGATGTTATAGATCACTACCGCTCCAGGAGTTCCTGTGAAGACAATCTCGGAGCTCTCTCCCGAACAGATCGTATCCTCGGTTCCATTTGCAATGGTTGCAACCGGCAATGGTCGTACTGTCAGTGTTACTATGTCTGAAGTTATCGAAGCACATGAAGCGCTGCTTATCACGCAGTAATAATCCCCACTATCTGCAAGTGTTGCAGGATCCATTGTATAGACATTGGATGTCGCTGTAGGTATCGCGAAGGTATCCTTGTACCATTGGTAGGTCACATTCGTACCTGTTGCCTCAACCGTAAGACTATGGGTATCCCCAACACATATCTCCTCGCTATCTGGCTGGTCTGTGATTGCAGGTGCCTGGTTTACCGTTACGGCAAGCGGAGACGATGAGAATGACGGACATGAATCACTGCTGATCACGCAGGTATAGATTCCTGTATCGGAAACCTGGGTCGCATTGATCGTAAGGGTTTGTCCTGTTTCTCCCGGAATATTAACTCCACCAATCTGCCATTGGTAGGTAGGATTTGTTCCTCCAGTGGTTATAATACTCAAAATTATAGGATCTCCAGAACAGACCGTATCTGATGGCGATGCCTGTGTATCCTGCACGATCGTTGCCCCTTCGTTTACCACAACTGTTGCGATAGTCGACGTTACAGCTGGTGCACAGGTTCCGCTAACCACAACGGTATAGTCTCCCGCTTCTGCCAAGGTAACCGATGGATCATTATAGTTTGCCGATGTTGCTCCAGGAATAAGGGTTACACTGTTAAGGTACCATTGATAGGTAAGTCCCGTTCCGGTTGCCGATACAGACATGCTGATCGGTTCCCCAACACAGATGGCTGCCGGTGCTACTGGCTGAACCGTAATGGCTGGCAATTGGTTTACCGTTACAACTACAGTCTGTGACGATACCGTCTGGCAGTCATTGATTACCTCGCATCTGTAGGTTCCTGCATCCGCAAGTGTGGCAGAAGCAATGTTAAGTATTGAGCTTGTCTCTGTTGGAAGCAGGGTATTGGCACCCTTATACCACTGGTAGGTAAGATCTACTCCTGTGGCAACAACCTCAAGGTTTATCGCTTGTCCCTCACAAACCGTTTGGGCATCTGGCTCGTCTGTTATAACCGTAGGCTGATTCAATATCAATTCTACTATCGTAGAGGTAACAGGCGTTCCACAGCTTCCTGATATTACAACGAAATATTCCCCTGCATCGGTTGATGCGGCATTCGAAATAGTGAAGGTTGGCTGATCTGTCCCTACTGGTTGGGTAGTATCATTCTTGTACCACTGGTAGGAAAGGTTCGCCCCTGTAGCTACGACTTGAAGGGTTACATCGTCTCCAATACAAAGTACTGTTCCTGAATTTGGTGTAATACTTACAAATACCGGATCGTCATCAACCTCGATAGTCAATGATCCTGTCAGGTCTGCAGAACAGGTAACTCCTGACAAGGTTTGCTCTACCGATACTAACGTAAAAGTATAGGACAGGGTCGGATCTGGAAGGTTTGGCGTTGTCAATTCAAAGTTTCCTAATGCATCAAGTGTAACTGTATCATCAGCACCTCCAAAATTATAGGTAACTATAGCACCTGGTGTTCCAGTAAACTGGATTGTAGCTGGTGTATCCTGACAAACCGTTGGCGTTGTCGTTGCAAACGTAGCTGTCGGAAGGGCATTTACCGTAAGAGTAGCCGTCTCTCCCGTTAGCATGTTCGAACAGCCATCAGGACCAGGGGTTGTGATTTCTGTAAGCTCGTAGGTGAAAACTCCAGCTACATCTTGAATAGGTGTCTCAACTGACAATTCTCCCGTAGCCGGCAATACAACCGTTTCAGGATCATTTCCATCAACAGTATAGGTTACCGTGGCTCCTGGTGTTCCTTGGATTGTGAAGGTTCCTGTTGTTCCTAAACAGATTACTGGATCGGTGAAACCAACCATGGTGGCTGTTGGAAGGCCTACGGTAAACTCAATAAACGGACTTGGAGCAAATATAAACTCACAAGGCGGTGTAGTAGTGGAAACTACTTTTACTAAAGAATATGTTGTATCTACGAGTAGATTTACAAAAGTTACATTTCCAATTCCACTTACAGCATCTAAAGTTAAATCATACTCAATTGTCCCATTTGAAATGGTAACAATAGCACCAGGGGTTCCAGAAACTTGAATTTGTGCTTCACCTCCTGTACAAATAGGATTAGATGCAGGTGTATCAAACTGAGCCGTTGGCGTAGGATGAACTGTCAACGTTGTTGGAATTGGAGACGAAGATGAAGTTCCAATTGTTGCAACTACCGTATAAATATAATCCCCAGGTGTTGCCGGAACAATTACTCCCGTAGGATTCTGGTCTGTTGAAATTACGTTTCCATTATAATCCTTCCACTCATAGGTAGCTCCAGCCCCTGCATCTGTTGCTGTAAGATCAAATGTTGGTGTTCCTTCACATAAAGGACCTGAATTATCAGCAATTGTAGTAACACAAGGGCTAATAATAACTTCTGTCGTAGTTTCGAAAGGATCACATCCCATACCTGTAAATTCATATTTAACAGTATAAACTCCTTCCAAACTCGTATTTACATTTATTTCTCCTGTTGCAGGATCCACAATTGTTAAACCAGCAGGTGTAGCAGTATAGATTCCTCCAGCAGTTAATCCTGGTGCAACTGGCAACATTGAAGTGCTTGATCCGATACAGAAACCAGGTTCTCCACCATCATCAGTATATGCAAAAGTTCCTGATGGTGCTGTTGTCAGAAACAACTGGAATGGCTTGATAGGATCACAATATCCTCCAGAAAACATATTTACCACTTTGATATAAATTGTTTCACCATCTACTCCTGGGTAAGCTGTTAAGTCTGCAACTGGAATTGCATCTTGTCCTAATTCGGCATCTTCTGCTGTATGATAATAATAAGCATCAAAATCTTCTTCAACAAAATTCTGCAAAACGATTGCTTTATTTACTGTAAGGTCAAATTCTGGAGTTGCATCATTACATACATATAAATCTTCCGCCTCTTCGACGTCAAACGGTGGAGGTGTGAATTCTACAATAATAAAATCACTTTGAGAACAACTTAATTCGACAAATTCGAATACTACTCTATAAACACCCGGCTCACTTACTTCGATGAAATAAGTATTAGCTCCCGGAATCAATACATCATCCTTATACCATGTATATACGATATCGGGATTGGCTTCAAGTGCTGCTCTAATAGTTCTAGTAGTACCTTCACAGATTGCATTTGGACCCGAAAAATCTTCGTCATCTGCATACAATCCTGTTCCTGTTAATCTTGGACCACCGATGTTGAAACTTCCTGCTTCGATGAAAACTGCAGTATCTAAAATTTGATCCGAAGCATCAGCAGCAATAAGTTTGATACTATATTCTACACCTGGCTCTACTGTTGTAGCCGCCTTCATTTTTATAGTTTGCCCCCTTAGATTAATAGCTGATGCATCCACATTTGCCTGACTAGTTGGAGCTGTTCCCACATTAGTTGCCGAATTGTATACACCAAAGTATTCAGCATTCATATCACCACAAGTACCATAAATTCCTTTCTTAATTGTAACAACAGAAACCATGTCACCACTTTCTGGAACAACTGCTAAGTTTTCCCAAGTTCCATCTTCTTCATTGGTTAAAATAAAGGCAAAACTATCATAAAACCCAGAGCATTGGTAATTACTGTATTCTTGAGAAGCAAAAAGATAATTAAAACTAAATTCACTTCCCATCGGAATGAAATGAAACTTCACAAAAGAGGCATCCCTATTTTGATTTGTCAATCCATTGGCATTCATCACCATCTGTAAATCTGGATCAGGAGTTGCATTCCCCATAGCCGTACTTGAACTTCCATCATATTTAGCATCAAGTGTAGTAATATTACCTGAAGTCAAAATAATACCATCCTTGATTGGAAAACTAGAATTATTTTTATGGAAATATCCAAACTGAGCACTATTTGCAGAAGAGGTATAGTTAAAGATATCCACACAAGGTTCGTTAATTAGAATATCCCTTACTAATTGGGTAACATCATAAGTAGGAATAGCCGGATTATCTTTTCCTGGCTCAATTGTGATATGATCCTTGCTTGGGAAATTGATATCTGTGGCCGTATTGTTATTTACATTGTTATCGTTTGTAGAAGTTGATGCTGTAGCAGTATTAACTAAATTCCCTGAAAATGAATTAAAGGAAGTAGGCATTCTTATCGAAATATTATAAGTTACCATTTGACCAGCCGGCAAAGTTCCTATCACTTGGTTTAAACTTCCAGTTCCACTGGTTCCGTTACTTCCATTCCACACTACTGAGTTCACGTTATTAATTCCAACAGGAACAAGATCTTGCACAGTAACATTCATTGCGTCACTTGGACCATTGTTTTTTACTGTAATTAAGTAATTTACATATTCTGTTTGTGGTGGTGCAGTATCATTATCACTCAAAAGAAAAGTTGTTCTACCATCTGATTTGGTCACAACCAAATCAGCAAATGCAGTTGGTGTATCAACATCTACACACTGAGTACATCCTGGATTTGGATCTACGGTATCAGTTGTAACTGATACTTCTGAAACTAAATTGGCATTTTGAGGAAAATTAGTTGGTACCGGAACTATGAAAGTATAGCTAACAGTTTGTCCCACAGCTAATGTAGGAATAACATTTTGAAGATTACCCGTTCCTGAAGTAGCATTTCCTGACCAAGTTACCGTAGAAGGATCAATTCCTGCCGGAACTGGATTTAGCACTTCTACATTTTGAGCAGCTTGAGGGCCATAGTTTGTAACTTGAATCGTATAAGTTCTAATTTGACCAGCAACATAACTTGGAACTCCATCCGTATTTACTACTACCAAATCGGCTCCAGCCGAAGGTATATTTGTATCGGTACTTGTATTGTTCGTTAAATTAGTATCTGCATTTACTATTGAAACTTCCGTTACAACATCTGCGGTATAAGTACCTGGAATAAAGAAGGTGATGGTATATTCAACCATTTCACCACTTTCAAGGGAAGCAATAGTATTGTTGATAGCTCCAGTCCCATTGGCTCCATTACCTGACCAAGTGTAATTTGTCACACCTGCTGGAACCACACTGTTTACTACAACATTTGTCGCTGTTGTTGTACCTATGTTATTGACAACTACCGTATAAGTTGCTGAAGTTCCTGCAATATAAGTGGTTGCATTATCCGTTACCGAGATGGAAACATCGGCACCATTAAAAAACACATCCGTATCGGTTGCTGTATTATTTGATTCATCAAAATCTCCTGAAATAGTAGCCGTTGCCGTACTCACTACATTTCCTGTAAAATCATTTGGAACGGTTAGCTCAATAGTGTAAACAACTGAATCTCCAACTTCAAGCAAAGCGATTGTATCCACTAAATCAGTAACTGTTGGAGGGTTTCCGTTTCCGGTCCAAGAAAAATCAGTAATTCCAGCTGGAATTAGATTTTCAATCACAACATTTGTGGCGTCATTTGGACCATTGTTGGTTACCGTTACCGAATAATTAGAAGTTCCCCCTAAGGTATAAACTGCTTGACCGTTTGTATTGGTAATTTCAATATCATATTGTCCCCAAGGAGTTGTTACAGTCGCCTGATTGTTTGTCAAAATTGGGTCTGGAACATCACCTGTTGCAGAAGCTGTAGTTACCAAATCTCCTGTAAAAGTTAGCGGAACTCCAATCGTGATAGTATAAATTACACTAGCTCCACTCGCCAATGTCGGGATCGTATTGTTCAAAGGAACATCAGTTCCAAAAGAGCTATTATCTCCAGTCCATGAAAATGCTGTTATTCCCGCAGGAATTAGGTTTTCAACCACAACGTTAGTTGCTTCTCTTGGGCCATTATTGGTTACCGTAACAGTATAAATTATATCATCTCCTAAAATGTAAGCACTTTCGGTAGTGGTATTGGTAACTGAAATATCAGATTGTCCTAAAACATCTGTATCGGTACTTTGGTTAGGTTGATTTGGATCTGCAGGTGTTTGAGCCAATGCTGTTGCCACGTTCACAATATTTGCAGTTTGTCCTGCAGCAATCGTCATTGTTACTGTATAGACATAACTTTCACCCACATTCAATTGTGCAATGTTGTTATTAGCAGTTGTCATTGCCGTTAAACCGTTTTGTGTACCTCCATCAGTCCATGAGACCGCTGTTACACCTGTAGGAAGCGGATTGTTCACTTTTACGTTGTATGCCGTTTGAGGCCCTTCATTAGTAACGGTAATGGTGTAAACTGAGTCTGCTCCAGGTATAAAGAAATTAGTATTATTAGTATTGGTAATCTTGATATCAGCACCTGACGTAGCTGGCGTATCGGTGTCGATAGCTGTATTGTTTGTCAATACTGGATCATTTGTAGCACTTGTTGCCGAGATTTGATTGACCAAATTCCCCGTAAAACCAGCAGGTATTTGCAGTACAATTGTGTAAACAACAGATTGGCCGTTTGGCAAACTTACAATAGTATTGTTTAAACCTGTATTGGTTCCACTCGATCCGTTGTTTCCAGTCCATGAAAAGTTAGTGATTCCATTAGGAATAGGAACCACAACATGCACATTACTTGCTGCAGTTGGCCCATTGTTAGTAACTGTTGCTGTATAGGTTAATGTTTGATTGGCAACATACGAACTCTGACCATCTGTAATCGTTACCGCCACATTAGCATTTGCTGTAGCACCTGGAGTGTCAATATCAATACAGTTGCTGCATGTTGGATAAGGGTCGAATGTTGGGCCACTTATTACAGTTTCACTTTTTAAATTTCCTAAATAATTAGATGGAATTTCTACTTCAAAAGTATATACAACCGAAGCACCAACTGCTAATGTAGGAATAACATTTTGCAAATCACCAGTTCCTGTTGTACTATTTCCATCCCAAGTAGCGGTTACTACTCCATTTGGCATTGCATTAAAAACATTCACATCAGTAGCAACCTCAGGACCATTATTTGTAACCGTGATGGTATAAGTAGTGGTTGAACCTTGAGCATAAGTAGTTTGCAAATTGGTATTAGTTACGGTAATATTTGCCCCCGAAACTTGAACATCAGTATCAGTTGCGGTATTATTGGCCAAAACTGGATCTGGACTTGGCGGACTTGCTTCAGTCGCCGAAACTTGAGCAACTAAATTCCCAGTAAAAGTTGAAGGTATTTGAATATCAATTGTATAGGTAACTGACACACCAGAAGCTAAATTTGCAATAACATTATTCAAAGCACCTGTACCTGAAGTACTATTACCACTCCAGTTGATTGTTGCAATTCCTGCAGGGAAAGTGCTAACCACATTTACATTAGTAGCTGCCAAAGGCCCATCGTTTTTAACAACAACAGTATATGAAGCTGTACCTCCAGGAGTATAAATTGTTTGGTTATCTGTAATAGAAACCTTTACATCAGCATTAATTGCCTTTATATTATAATCCGTGATATTTGTATTGTTTTCAGGTATTGGGTCATTGACTGGCGACGACACGTTGGCAATATTCGCCATTGTTCCAGCATAAATATCCGGAATATTTACTGTAAAATAGTACGTAACTGTTGCACCAACAGCCAAGGTTTCCATTTCATTACTGATATTTCCGCTACCACTAGTTCCATTTGATGAGTACCAAGTTGAAACATCAATACCAGCTGGCTTAGCATTCAAAAAGTGAACATCAGTAGCTACTTGAGGGCCATTATTCTTTAGCGTAATAACATATAAACCATTGGTTCCCGGAATATAATAGGTTTCATAATCCGTATTAATAATGACAAGATCAGCACCAGTTGTCGCTCTAGCATCGGCGTCTGTAGCCTCATTGTTCGCTAAATTTGGATCAACAGATCCAGTTGTTGCACTAGCTGTAGTAGAAAGTGTTCCAGTATATCCTGCAGGAACATTCAAAGTTAAGGTATACGTAATTTCTTGATTGTAGGCCAATACAGGAATCGTATTGAGCAAAGCATTTGATCCATAAGAACCATTGCTTCCTGTCCAAGAGGCAGTAAAACCAGCAGGTATCGGAAAAGATACCTGAACATCAGTTGCTTGTGATGGTCCATTGTTATGTACTGTAACATAATAGACAATTGAAGCCCCAGAAACATAAAGATTTTGATTGTTAGTATTCGTCACAACTACATCTGCCTGAGCAAAACCAGTAAAAGTAGTTACTAAAAACACCAATAATAGTAAAAGTCTTTTCATATAAAATAGAATTAGTAGGATAATCAAAAATACATTAATAAATAATCAACGAAGTGTTAATTATTCTATTAAAAAACCAAATATACTTATTCGTAGAAAATTTGTTTGTTAAATTTGCAAAAAATACAAAATAAATGATAAATGTTATAATAAAGGAAACGCAAAATAATGCGATCCTAAAGTTCGAATTCCCTGATTTTATTGTCCAAAATGAAAGCTTCGAATTCAAAAATATAGATGAAGCTTCAAGCTCACCCATTGCCCAGCAATTGTTCTATCTTCCCTTTGTAAAATCGGTTTATATTGCGAGTAATTTTATTGCTATCGAAAGGTATAATATTGTAGAATGGGATGACGTTAAAGATGCTGTTGCTGAACAAATTAACAACTTTGTAAACAACGGCGGAACTATCATCAAAGTTAGTGAAACTTCAACAAAAAAACAACCGGCTACCGTTTATGGAGAAGCTACTCCAAATCCATCCGTTCTGAAATTTGTGGTGAGCCGAATGTTAACCAAAACCGCAATGGAATTCAAGAACATTGATGAAACTGCTGCTTCACCTCTTGCAAAGGAACTTTTCAAGTTCCCGTTTGTTAAGGAAGTTTTTATCGACGAAAACTATGTATCGGTTACCAAATATGGCGTAAACGAATGGTCGGAAATTACTCTTGAGTTGAGAACTTTTATCAAGGAATTTATCGAAAATGGCGGAACGGTAATCGACGAAAGTCAAATTGCCCATAACCCAAAAGTAGAGAAACAGAAAATCGAAAACTTCGACAACCTCGACACGACTTCCCAGCAAATCATCAATATCTTGGAAGAATATGTAAAACCTGCCGTAGCTGCCGATGGTGGAAATATTCTTTTTGACTCGTATGATCCAACCGAAAAACGTGTAAAAGTGGTGCTTCAAGGCGCTTGCAACGGTTGTCCATCTTCAACCTTCACCCTAAAAAGCGGTATCGAAAACATGCTGAAAGACATGCTTAATGATGAAAACATAAAAGTGGAAGCCATTAACGGATAATCCTAGAAAAAATAGTGCTTTCAGGCGTCTCAATTTTTGAGGCGCTTTTTTTATCTCTTTTCTTCAAAAACGGACGAACACTTTGAAGTAGGTAAATGGCTATTGAGAGAGGTGGTTGTTATCTCAAGATAAAGCTTGTAGTGACTTATGTACGGCTTTACCCTGACTCAACACCTACTTTGGTAAGGCTTTGGCTAGGCCTTGATACGGTATGGGTACGCTATGGCTATGCTTTAGAGGCTATTTGAAAGCCTTTTTGAAGTAGTCAAAGCTAGCGTGATGAAGTAAAAAAGAGGCTCCTCCTTTCTTTTGTAAAGATACTTTTTTTAGTGATTTGTTTTTATAATTGGAGAATATTTTTATAATATGGTATTTGAAAATTACATAGTTTCTTAAAAATGCATTTGGTAAAGGGAATTGGGGGTTTTTTATAGAAAACCCAAACTACAACTTTTTAGGGTTGTAGTTTTGAATGGGCTTCTTTTCTTTGTGGGCACGGAAAACATTTCCGCACTATCGTTGCGTTTACATATAAGGGCCTCGGGTTCTTCCCTACTAAACAACTATACATTTGCTTGGTATCTTAGCAAAAGGATGATCTATAAAACAAAAAAACTACAACTTTTTATCGTTGTAGTTTTTTTGTTTTTAGGCGTTGCGAAGTCGAGAGACATTCACACAGCACAGCCGACATTTAAGAAGGTGTGCCTTAAAGAACATTTTTTTAATAGTTGGTAAAGCCTACCATAATCATTTACCAATCAATATTCAAATATTTTTCAGAATACAATATTGGTTCCATATACTTCAATTCTAAAGATGCTAAAATCCTCTTTGCAAGTTCTCTAATTTTAATCCTATAATTACTATTTTCTTTTAATTTAACATGCCATCTCGGAGTAATCATAGCTTCAACTCCTATTCTCAGTGATTCAATATCAGCAACGACATTATCTTTGAATCCATAAGATACTTCAAATGAACTTAGAAATCCTCTATCAAATAATTCTACTACTCTGCCTTCTAAAGATTCTGTAAAATTTATGAGATGATCATCATCATATCTTGACAAATCAGTTGCCAAGATTAGCAACATATAAACAATCTCTTCAAAATGATATTTCTCTATTTTTGGATTTTTATTTGTCATAGAATGTGGTAGCGGGGAACTTATCATTACTTGATTAAACTTAATAACGACTCAAATCAATATAAGAACAACTCATTTAAAAGAGTTTTTCCAATCGTTCTTTAAATAATCTATGATCATAGAATTTCTCGTCAGGATTGGCATCAAAACCAATATTATCCGTTACTTCAGAAAATCCTATAAAATCTGCTTCAAATTGGACTACATAAAAGCTATCATTATACCAAACATCTAACATGATAGCTCCTGAAGAAAAATTGTGTGAAACATACTTGATTGATAACTTACTTAGAAATTCAATTGTTTCAATATATGTTTTCATTTTTTTATCCATTTGTGATTATTTTGAGAAAAATAATTTACCTGACTTTCTTTCAAAGATAGTAAATGAACCACTAGCCTCAATTTCAATTCGATGTCATTTCGTCAGAGCAGTTACATTACCATTAGGATGACGGGTAACATACTTATCATCGAGGATACCGAACATTCTATCGTCGGGACCTGCATGAAAATTCTCTATACCATCAAGACTATTATTAATTAAATTCAAAGCCTCTGAAGGATTATAGTGGGATGTGGAGCATTTTTTAAAGTATTTTTAAACATTGATAATTTTAAGCGTTTCCATTTTGAGACGCTTTTTTTTTGTTTCTTCCCTACTAAACAACTATACCTTTGCTTGACATACTAGTAAAAGGGCGGTCTATAAAATAAAAAACTACAACTTTTTATCGTTGTAGTTTTTTATTTTATAGGTGTTGCGAAGTCGAGAGATATTCGCACAACACAGCCGACGTTTAAGATTTTTTGTGTTTTTCAAGGAGTACTTTGCAGAGCTCAGAGCTTTAATCTAGCACCAGTTTACAATTTACTCCAATTTTTTCAGCTTGTTTCAAAAACTCTTGGGCCAAATCTAAACTTTCAATTTCAATGATAACTTTTTTATTATCCAAAAGAGAATCCACATTAGATTTTGATACCTTTAAAGATATTTGCAATATATCCATTTGCAATTTTGTAAGAGATACCTTTTCTAAACCTTCTCTCCAACCTGTCATTTCTAACTTTATCATATTTAATAATTTACTTTAATTATCCAAGGCGAAGGGAGTTTCCCTTTATATTTTCCTGTTGTCCTTACACCTCCTTGAACATGTACTTCCCTCACGTTAAACTGTCTTCCTAGATCTTCACCCATATCCCATAATGCTTTTCTTCCAACCTTTCCTGCCTCAGAACCTTGAATATGTGCTTTATCTAAATACAGTATTCCTTCATTAATAGAAAAATTTGCGATCCCTTCAACTGTTTCAGTTCCAATATTAGCTGAAAAAATCAATATATCATCCTCCATGGCGACAATACGAACCAAGTTATCGGTCATTGAAACACTCTGTATTCCTACATACCCCGAAACACTCTGTATTCCTACATATCCCGTTTCCCCAACTTCCTCAGCAATACCAAATCCTCTACCTAACTTGACAGACCTTAATGCTCCGTCGGTTATAAGAGTAATTCCTATATCAGTTGCTATTTCACCTTGCCAAGTGGCAAACTCCTTTTCGGGATCGGGGCTATGTTTTATTCTCTTTACCCAATTATCATAAGCATTTGAGACTGCTGCGGAAACATCATCAGCTACGGTCCTATTAAGGTGAGAATTCAAGACTGAAAAAACTCCAACTAGAACATTCTTTGCAGCTTTTTTAGGATTCTGTACTACAGATTTTGCCGCTGTATAATAACCCAGAATACAGTTTACAGCTCCATCAAGCCTAGCCTTATCTAATACAGATTGCCTACTCTTACCTCTATCAGGGTCAGCTGGATCAGCACCAAGACATCCTCCTCCCCCATTTGGCCCACCAGGCCATCTTCCATCTGGATCAATCAGACTTATAGGATTCTCCATACAATAAACATATGGATTAATGTTTGGTCCCTTCTCGGCCAAAGGATCCACACTCAACCAAATACTTATCCTAGAATCATAATACCTCGCCCCAAAATAGTGCAACCCTGTATGCTCATCCAGCTCCTTGCCGCTAAACTTGAACGGTGTCTTGTAGTAGCTGTCAGGATATTGCTCGGCCATGGTTTCCCCGAATGGTAAATTTAGGAAAAATTGGTAGGCACTGCCATTTGCATCTGTTAAAAATATGCTCGTTGCTAAATGATCTAGATGGCTTCTAAAAAGCTCAACGACGAAAATATAAAAGTGGAAGCTATTAATAGATAACCCCACAAAAAAATAGTAATTTTAAGCGTTTCAATTTTGAGACGATTTTTTTTATTTAGATTCAACCCCATGAACGAACTTTCCAAAGAAACCAGCCCTTACCTACTCCAACACGCCCAAAATCCAGTATATTGGAAATCGTGGAGCAGCGATACTTTGGCTACGGCCAAAAATCAAAATAAATTGATAATTGTTAGCATCGGATATTCCGCTTGCCATTGGTGTCATGTCATGGAACACGAAACCTTCGAAGATCAGGAAGCTGCACAAACGATGAACCAGCATTTTATCAACATCAAAATCGACCGTGAAGAACGTCCAGATATTGATGCCGTTTATATGAAAGCCGTTCAGATCATGACTGGAAGAGGCGGCTGGCCTTTGAACGTGGTGTGTCTTCCTGATGGACGACCAGTTTGGGGTGGCACTTATTTTCGCAAGGAAGAATGGGTTGAAACCTTGGAACAGCTTCAAAAACTTTTTGAAAGCAATCCCGAAAAGATGATCGAATATGCAGAAAAATTACATCTCGGAATTGAAAGTTTGAATTTAATCGAAAAAAAAACAAATACCGATTTAGGTCACGAAATACTCGAAACACTACTAGAAAAATGGACCAAAAGTTTCGACCATGATTTTGGGGGAATGGCTCGTGCTCCAAAATTCATGATGCCCAATAATTATAAGTTCCTATTGCGATATGGCTATCAAACCAACAATAAAGAACTACTCGATTTCGTAAACCTAACCTTAACTAAAATGGCTTTCGGCGGACTTTTCGATACCGTTGATGGTGGATTTTCACGATATTCGGTAGATATGAAATGGCATGTTCCGCATTTCGAAAAAATGTTGTATGACAACGGCCAACTCGTTTCTTTGTATTCCGATGCTTATAAATTGACCAAAAACCCACTTTATAAAGAAGTGATTGAAAAAACCCTGAACTTTGTTTCAACAGAACTTTCTAACAATCAAGGTGGTTTCTATTGTGCATTGGATGCTGATAGTTTGACCAAAAACCAGCATCTGGAAGAAGGTGCTTTCTATGTTTGGAAAAAAGAAGAATTGCAATTGATTTTGCAGGAAGACTTCGAACTTTTTAGTCAGGTTTTCAACATCAATGATTTTGGCTATTGGGAGGAAGGCAATTATGTTCTGATTCAGAAAGAAACGCTGGAAGAAATTGCATCAAAAAATCAAATTGAATCTCATTTGCTTCAAGCAAAAAAGAAATCCTGGGAACACCTTTTATATAAGGAAAGAGAAAAACGAAGCAAGCCGCGACTTGATGACAAATGTCTCACTTCTTGGAATGCCATTATGCTCAAGGGTTTTGTAGATGCCTACAAAGCTTTACAAGATGAAAACTACTTGGAAATCGCCTTGGAAAATGCCAAGTTCATCATCAAAAACCTGTGGACGGAAGATGGCAATTTATTTCGAAATTATAAGGACGGCAAAAGCACCATCAATGCCTATCTGGAAGATTATGCCCTTCTGATTAATAGCTTCATTGCCCTTTATGAAGTAACAATCGACGAAAAATGGCTGTTGAATGCAAAGCAACTAACCGATTATTGTTTTGAACATTTTTATGACAGCGAAAAATCTTTTTTTGCCTTTACGTCTGATTTGGATGAAGCCTTGATTTCCAAACATTATGAAACCGAAGACAACGTGATTCCAGCATCGAATTCGGTTATGGCAGAGAATCTATTCGTCCTTTCGATTTATTTTGAAAACAGCTACTATGAAAAAGTGGTTCAGGAGATGCTTCAAAACATCATTCCGAATATCGATTATCCATCGGCCTTTGCCAATTGGATGAACGTCTTTTTGCACTTTTCGGAACAAAATAAAGAATTGGCGATTACAGGAAAAGACACCAAACATTACATCAAGACTATCCATCAAGACTATCTTCCCAATATCATTTTGGCTGGAGCCGAAAAGCATTCGTTATTGCCGTTTTTAAACGACCGATTTGTGGAAAACGAAACGCTTTTTTATGTGTGCCAAAATCGCGTTTGTCAAATTCCATCTCGGGATTTTGAACTTACGTTATCAGAATTAAAATACTAATTATAAATTTGTTAGTCATTTTTTTGTACGTTTGATACAACTAAAAAAAAAACAAAAATTATGGGACTAGGAACTTTTTTTAAAAATCTATTTGGCTCCTCCAAAGAGAAAGCGGCCGAAGTAGCAGAAAACGTAGAAGATTTTGCGAGAGAAAACTACGAAAAAGCAAAAGTAAAGGCAGAACCAATTATCGAAAAAGCCGAAGAATATCTGGAAACTGCCAAAGAAAAAGCAGCACCTTATTTAGATAAAGCGGAAGAATTTGCTGAAGAAGCTAAGGGAAAAGCAATCGAAGCTTTTGAAACCGTAAAAGAAAAAGTGACCGATTTTGTTGATCAAGCCCATGAAAAGAAGGAACAAACCGTAGATTTTGTTGAGCTTAAAGCCGAGGAAACACAAGAAAAGGTAGAAGAAGCAGAGGAAGTTGTGACTGAAAAAGTGGAAGCTGCAGAAGTTAAAGCCGAGGAAGTTGCAGCAACCGTTTCGGAAGAAATAGAAGAAGCCGAAGAAACCTTGGAACAAAAAGCACAACGAGCTGAAATTCAAATACAAAAAGCTGCTGACGAAATTGGTGACTAGAAACCGTTTTTTAACGTAAGTTTTAGGCTAAACTTTTTCAGAACGAATGTTAAAGTATTAATTTTGCCCTTTCAAAGCCGAAAGGGCATTTTTTTTATAAACCAAAAATTCAATATGGAAGAATTAGAAACACAAGTGGTTACCGGAACAGACTACATCGGAAAATATACCTCACAATTCATCAGCATACTCGTAGATTATTCGCCAAGATTGATCTCGGCCTTTTTAATTCTTTTTATCGGACTGTATGCCATCAGGCTTATAAACAGAATGATCCGCAGGATTATGGTGGCCCGAGATTTTGATCCTACCCTATCTAAATTTTTAGCCGATATCCTACTTTGGGTATTGAGAGTACTACTTTTCGTTTCAGTTATCGATAAATTAGGCATCGGGACTTCGTCTTTTGTAGCTATTTTGGGAGCCGCTGGTTTGGCTGTTGGTTTGTCGCTTCAAGGTTCGCTATCGAATTTTGCTGGCGGAATGTTGATTATTTTATTCAAGCCTTTTCGGGTGGGCGATTTTATTGAAGCCCAAGGCGTTTCGGGAACGGTTGCCGAAATCCAAATCTTCGTGACCCGACTTTCAAGTTCAAACAATCAAACGATTTTTGTTCCGAATGGTGCTTTGTCCAACGGGAACATTATCAACTATTCTGTCGCGGGAACCAGAAGAGCCGACATCAACTTCACGGTTTCGTATGATTCTAACTTGCAGGAAGTGAAAAACATATTGAGCAGCATCGTAGAAAACGATCCAAGAGTCTTGAAAGAACCGGCTCCTGCTGTTGTGGTGACAGGCTTGGTAGACAATGGCGTGACGATTGCCGTTCGACCATGGGCCAATAATGCTGACTTTTGGAACATGCATTCTGACATTCTGGAACGTTCTAAATCGCAATTGTATGCAGCAGGAATTGAATTGCAGCCTTTTGTAAAGGAGTTTTCGGTTAAACCCAAAGAATAATATAAGTTTTAATCCCTTTTTCAGACAGACACTGCCTTAGCTTTAACAACATGGTAGTGCCTGTTTTTTTTTATTTTTTTTAGGGTTTTATGTAGCTTTTTAAAAGTTGTCGGAGCATTATCAGAAGTTATCGGAGTATTATTAGGAGTTGTCGGAGCGTATTCAGAAGTTGTCGGGACAATATCAGGAATTGTCGAAACGTTATCTGAAGTTATCGGGAGGATATCAGGAGTTGTCGGAGCGATATCAGACTTTTGAGACTGTAATAAAAGATGTGTAAAAGCCTTATTGATGATTTATAGTGATTTATAATTATATTTGAAGAAATAAAGTTGACGGAAATCACACCTATCTTTCTAAATTTGGGTGGATATGTATGATATGTCAGGCATATAAAGAAGTTAGGCGAAATGCTAAAAACAATTGTTATGGAGAATTTATCTATTATCGTAAAAAACCAACTGTCAGATATTGATTTTTCGAGAAACTATTTTAGAAATTATTTCATGACCATTGACGAAAAGCTTTTCATTCATTGTAATGATCTTTCTGAGAAATATCATGATCATATAAAATTACATCTGCAAATCGGCATGGACAAAGGTATAGAATTGGAAAAGATTAAAAGTTTGTATAAGCCATTTTCTGAATATTCCAATGATATTGAAAAGCAATTTGTTCAGAGATTTAGATATTCAGTTATAATTCAAATTTATTCTTTTCTAGAAGCTGAATTAAATAAGATTTGTCAAACAATTCACGAAAATTTTGACGTAAAGTTTCGATTGTCAGATTTAAAGGGTGCAAATGATATCGACAGAGTAAAACTATATTTATTAAAGACTTTAAATCACGATATTTCCAAAATAAAGTTATGGAAATTTGTAAACGACTTTAGAAAAATTAGAAATCTAATAGTTCATTCTGACGGAATATTTACTATCAATCATAATGATTATAGAAGTGTAGTAGAATTTTCAAAAGATAATTTTCAGATTAACGAAATTAATGAAACTATGGTTTTAATGATTGACAATCCAGAATTCATAGTAAATTCCATAAATTCAATTTCTAGATTTCTCAATCACGTGATCAACAACAAGCACATCGCCTAACAGCGGTTTTGCGCTATTGCTGTTTGGTTGTGAAAGTTCGTTTCTTTTTCCATAACTTCGTTTAGTCCAGCCGAGCGAACTCAGTTTCAATTTTCACAGACATTGTAAAGTCACATCCCATAAAGCTTACACCTATAAAAAAAAACAATGAAGAAATTTTTATATTTAATAATGATTTTAACCATTTCATTGAATGGCTGTTCGCAGAAATTCGAAAAGGTATGTCATGGAAATGATTGTAGCGTAAAATGCAATTGCCCAATTGGCTATGAGATAAATGAAGATTCGAAATTAAAGCATGTAAAAAATCAATTTTATAAAAATGAATATGGGCATTTATACATCAAAACAGGTTCAGTTCGTCCTGGAAAAAATGGAGAACCCATAGATAATGAATTTTTCAGTAGTTTAATTTCTCAAAGTATTGATGTAGATACTTATAAAAAATTTGATGACGGTGCGTGGTATGGAAAAGACAAAAATAATATTTACTTCACAAAGCCAAATAGCGATGGTGATCATATTTGGGAAATAGAAGGTGCTGATGTAAAAACCTTTACAACCTTAAATACAATCTATGACAATTATGCAATTGACGCAAACCATATTTATAAATACGATGAAATAGTCGTAGGTTTTAATCCAAATAAAACCAAATTTTTACGAAATAAAGAAGGTTTGATAATCGAATTAGTGCAAGGAACTTTAAGATATAAAATTGAATAATTATCTATGAAAACAAGAAAAATACTCTATACTTTACTCCTCATTGTAGTAAGCATAATTGTGAATGCTCAGGGGTATAAAAAAACAATACTTGCTGACTTTGACACTTATGTCGGTTTTGTTAAGGCCAAGAATTACAAGAAGGCATTCGATTATTTTGCCCCTGAATTTTTTGAAATCTATCCAAAATCAGAATTATTGAAGCTTGCGGAAATTTCTTCCAGCAATAATTCGACTCATCTGGAAAACACAAAAGTTTACGATATAGCAGATGCTCAGAAAATCGGGAACAAATATTATTCTATGCTTACCTATTCGATGCAATTGTATATAAAAATGGAGCATGAAAGAGATAAGACAGAAAGCGATAAGCAACAATTAGTGGGTTTTTCTAAGAGCGTTTATGATGATTTGTATGGTGCTAAAAATGTTTTGTATAACAAGGAATCGGACACTTTCGAAATTTTAATCGAGTTGCCGGCCTATGCAGTTTCTGATGATGGCCAAAAGAACTGGAAGTTTCTTTACGCAGAAAAACATACTATGGATATGCTAAAACAACTGTTGCCAAAGGAAGTTTTTGAAAAGCTTAAATTTAAATAGCGCTGTTCAAACAAAAATAAGATTCCTTAGTCTTATTTCTAATTGTTTCTCACCTCCAGCATATACCCAATTCCATGTACATTGGTTAATTTGATGGATTCATCCTCACTCAATTTCTTACGCAATTTAGAGATATAGGTATCCAAACTTCTTCCAACAAAAACACCATGATCCTCCCATACTTTTTTGGAAAGTTCTTCGCGTTTGATGACTTTATTTGGGTTTTCAACAAAAACCGTTAGCAATTCGACTTCCTTTTTTGAAAGACTTATTTCAGTCGCTTCCACCATTAATTTATTTTCGTCTGGATAGAATTGAAACTTGCCTAGCGGAATGCTATTACCATTTGTTGAATTAGTTTCTCTTACTTTCTTATGTCTAGGAAAGAAAACAAAAGCCAGAATACTACTTCCAATTAAAAGTACAATCCAAATGAATTTAGTACTCGAAGTGGTCGTTTTTTCTAAAAAGCGTACTTCGATTGTATAACATTTTTGAGGCAAGAATCGTCCGCTGCAAGGAATAATGCTTTTCTCCTTGTTTGCATATTTTAGAAAACTATAGGCTACTTCCAAATCTTCACATTGCTTCACTTCAATTTGGTACTCCAAAGGCAAGTTTGCTTTTTGAAAACTTCGACCTATAATCCTCACCAAACTGTCAGGATTCATGGCGAGTGCCTTTTCAAAAGAAAGTTGGTATTTAGAAGTTTCCACTTTCTGAACCGGCAATATCAGCGAAGTACTGTCTTGATTGGAAAGCAACAATTTATTTCCTGCATCCCGCAACGCAATTTTGACCAATTCAGAAAAAGTATCGTCTTTTTTATCAGGAACTACAAGCAGGATAGATGCAAAAACTGCCAAGCAAAGACTGCTGTAGAAATAAATTTTTTGTCGATTCATAAGTGGTGCAAAGAACATACAATTTTGTCATTTTTTAAAACCGTTGACACTTCTTTTGCATTTTTTTTACATTTCAACAAATTGATTAGGCTAGTTTTACATCAAATTATTTTAACAAGCATGTTTTCATTTCACAACAAAATTTGTAAATACCACCATTATACAATGATGAAAAATATAAAATTATATTTCCAAAATTTTAAAACCATTAGCTTATCCCTACTCTTATCTTTCCTTTCTTCTTCATGTGTCGGTCAAGCAGAAAAAAACACATCACTATTAAAATTTAAGACCGAAAAAGTAAAAATACACCAAGACAGTATCAGTATGAAAGCTGAAACTTTACCGGAATTTAGAGTGGACCCACACGATAAAGAATATCAAGGAAATCAAATAAGTGGTGTTGTTCGAACTGTTTTTCAAGACAAAAAAGGAAATTTTTGGTTTGGTTCTCAAAATGGCCTTTGCAGGAAGGATCGAAACGGCTTGGTGTATTTTGATCTTAAAGATTCGATTCATCAACAAGTAACAGTTCATGTCATTCTGGAAGATAAAACAGGAAACATCTGGATTGGTTTTGGAGGTGGAATTGCAAAATATGACGGACACTATTTTACCGTTTTTTACGAAAAAAATATCCTAACCAGCAGTAGCCTTTGGAGCATGATTATGGATAAAGAAGGAATTCTTTGGATAGGAACAACGGAGGGCGTTTTTACTTTTGATGGAGAAACCTTAACCCCATTTGAAATTCCAGAAGGCAAAATAGATCCTACAAAAGGCGTTAGCACAACCAAAATGGTTCGTTCGATCATAAAAGATAATAGAGGCAGAATATGGTTTGGAACCAATGGCGGAGCTTATGTTTATGATGGCAAGACTTTAAATTCTATTTCAGAAAAGGACGGACTTCTATCTAATTTTGTGCATCAAATCATGCAGGATTCAAAGGGAAATTATTGGATATCGACCTCGAAAGGACTTTTTGAATATGATGGAAACAAACTTATTAATAGGTCTGAAAATCTTTATGAAACCGATGAAGGTGTGGGTTGTGTTTTTGAAGATAAAAACGGCATCATTTGGTTTACCGCAAACAGGCGTGATATTTACAAGTATAAAGACAAAAAAATTACAAAATTTCATATTGGACAAGGAGAAACTGGTCCTTTACCTTTTCAAATCTACGAAGATCAGCAAGACCGCCTTTGGTTTGTAGGTTTTAAAGGTGCTTATCGCTTTGAAAACAATTCTTTTGTTAATGTAACTAGGGATGGACCTTGGTAGCGCTAAAAAACAACTGACGCTTCACTTTATATTTCAACTATTAACTTTAAAAATCATCAATCATGAACAACAGTTTATTTTATGGATTAGCACTCCTTTCAATCAATTACAATTGCACAAATGTAAAATCGGAGGATTTTGTCGCCAATGCAACAGTTCAAGACAGTGTTTATGTCGAACCTACACATTTTAGCGACGATCTGGTGCGAGATGACGCACTCTACTCTTCCCTTATTCGGGTAGATAAACAAAATAGCGACGAATATGTGCTATCGGTTCAAATGAACCTGAAGAAGAATGCTTATTTTGTTTCGCCAAATGCCAAACGGGATTTTTCGGGAAAATTTATGCTTGTGCTTGACGAACCTGGTAAGATCCAAACCAACGGAAACCTCATTGAAACACCCTTATCCAAAGAAGAATTAGACAAAGGCGAAGGTTTGGTGAATTGGGTTCGTAAAAACACCCATTACAAACAAAGATTAAAAGTCTTGTCCGACGAAAATTTTGAAGTAAGATGTTATATTCAATTTACGATTGAACCCCGTTGTACTTTGGAGAAAGTGCCTTTTATCCTTTTGCAAAAGGATGGGAAGTTGAGTTTGAATATGGAGGGGTGTTAGATTCCATTAGTGAAACAAAAAACGGACTCAAAAGTCCGTTTTTCAATTAATATACATTATCCTTTTAGCTTCTTCAAACTCGCAGGTTTCTTATCCAAACCACGTTTTCGCAATAGCGGTTCCACACTTGGTTCTGCTCCACGGAAACGTTTGTACAACACCATCGGATCTTCGGTTCCGCCTCTTTCCAGAACGTTTTCACGGAAGAGTTTTGCCTTTTCTGGATTGAATAAGTTAGTAGTTTTAAATGCTTCAAAAGCATCGGTATCCAAAACACCCGACCAGATGTAACTGTAATATCCAGAAGAATAGCCACCAGAGAAAATGTGCTGGAAATAAGTCGTTCTATATCGCGGAATGATTGCATCAATCAAACCAATCTTTTGCATCGAATTCTTTTCAAATGTATTTGCGTCAAGCGAAATTGCAGCAGTTTGCGAATGATAATCCATATCCAACAACGAAGCCGCCAAATATTCTACCGTGGCAAAACCTTGATCGAAAGTGCCTGATTTCTGTAACTTTTGGATTAATTCATCTGGAATGGCAGTACCTGTTTTATAATGTTTGGCATACATCTTTAACACTTCAGGTTCAGCAGCCCAATTTTCCATAATCTGCGAAGGCAGTTCTACAAAATCTCTTGGAACGCTTGTTCCTGCAAGAGATTTATAAGTCACATTCGACAACAATCCGTGTAAAGCATGACCAAATTCGTGGAAATACGTCGTCACTTCATCAAACGTAAACAAGGCTGGAGCATCAGCTGTTGGCTTTGTAAAGTTACACACAATCGAAATTACCGGAGCTTGACGAACGCCATTTTTAGTTTTTTGATTTCTATAGGAGGTCATCCAGGCACCTCCTCTTTTGGAAGCTCTCGGAAAAAAATCCATATATAAAATTCCAACATGGGTTCCGTTTGCCTCGGTCACTTCCCAAGCCGTCACATCTTCATGATAGACTGGAACATTATCAAGTTGCTTGAATTTTAATCCGTATAGCTTTTCTGTTACTTGAAAAACACCCTTCGTCACATTATCCAAACTGAAATAAGGTTTCAATTCCTGTTCGTCCAGATCAAAACGTTGCTTTCTGATTTTTTCGGTATAATACCTCCAGTCATAAGGTTGCACTTTATCTTTGATTCCGTCTTTTTCCATCATCTTTTGGATATCAGCCGCTTCGGTTTTCGCAATTTCCAAAGCCGGTTTCCACAAATCATTCAAAAGCTTGTTTACATTCTCTGCATTTTTAGCCATTGATTCTTCCAAAACATAATCGGAATGTGATTTGTAGCCCAACAATCTCGCCTTTTCACTACGAAGATTGGCAAGTTTAATAGCATTCGCCTTATTATCCAAATCATCATCATGGTTGGCTCTGGTTTGATAAGCATTCCAAATTTCCTGACGCAATTTTCGATTCGAACTGTATTGCAGGAACGGCATTACACTCGAATTGGCAAGTGTAAAAACCCATTTTCCTTCTTTCCCTTTCGCCTTTGCATCTGCAGCAGCGGCTTCAATTAGTTGATTTGGCAAACCTGCAAGATCTTTTTTATCCGTAATAACCAATTCATATTTATTGGTTTCAGCCAAGATATTCTGACCGTATTTTAAGGAAGTTAGCGAAAGTTCGGCATTAATTTTTCGCAATTTATCCTTATCGGTTTCGGATAAATTAGCACCACTTCTCACAAAAGATTTGTGTCGGTTTTCCAATAATTTAGCCTGCTCCAAATTCAAGTTCAAGCTTTCTCGCTTGTTCCAAAGCGTTTTTACACGTTCGAATAATTTTTCATTCAGGGAAATATTGTCACCGTGAGCCGATAAAGCAGGTGCGGTTTCTTTTGCAATCGCTTGAAGTTCATCGTTTGTATTTGCCGAATTATAATTCCCGAAAACACGGTTTACTTCAGAAAGCAATTCACCCGCATTTTCCATCGCCAGAATGGTGTTGTCAAAAGTAGGAGCTTCAGGATTATTGGCAATCAAATTGATTTCGGCTTCATGTTTTTTTATACCTTCTAAAATAGCGGGTTTAAAGTGTTCGTTCTTGATTTTATCAAAAGGTGGAACATTAAATGGCGTGTCATACGACTGAAAGAATGGATTCATAGTTTGCTTTTTTTCTTGTGCTTCAATGGTAAATAAATTTCCAATGGTGAGCAAAATTAGAAGAGATTTAGATTTCATCTGAATAAATTTAAGGAACGTAAATTTAGTGGAAATATCAAGAAGTCTGATACGGTTAACGGTATTTTATGAAGTGTTGGATAGATTTCAAATTAGTATTAAAAAACCCAACTCGATTTTTCCCTAATTCATTTTCGTTTTCCCTTGATTCATCCAAAAACGGTTTTCAGGTACCGACCTAAAGTATAATTTCGCTTCATAATCAATATATAAATCAAAAATAATTCATCATGAAAACAACAGCTTCTAAAGTAAAATTCTTAACGAACTATTCAACATTTCTGACCATTATTATGGTTTCGTTTTTTCTTTTTTCCTTTAACAAAATAAGACAAATCGAAAATTTCGAAGAAATTAATGTAAAGAGAATTAACATTATTGAGAACGATGGAACGATAAGAATGGTAATCAGTAACAAAGAATTACAGCATTCAGGACGACTAGACGGAAAAGATTGGGAAAAACGTGAACGACCATCTGGACTTATTTTCTTTAACGATGAAGGCGATGAATGTGGCGGATTGATCTATCAAACTAAAGAAACCAAAAACGGATTAATATCAGGAATGTCAATCACGATGGACCGTTATAAGGACGATCAGGTGTTGCAATTGTCTAATCAAGAAACGGTTATCAACGGAAAAATCATGTCACAACGCGGAATTCACATCAATGATTTTCCGATGGATAGCCATATCACAAAAAGGATGGAAATGCTGGAAGAAGCTCAAAAAATCACCAATCCCGACGAAAGAAAGAAAAAGATAAATGAAATCTATGACCAATATGGCGAGCGAAATCTTTTATTTCTGGGTAAAACAAAAGGAAACTCCCAAGGCTTATTTTTGAGTGATTCAAAAGGACAACCTAAAATGATGATCTATGTAGATGAACAAGGAAATCCTAAAATACAGACTTTCAACAGCAAAGGCGAAATAAAAGATTTTATTGTAGAATAATTATAAAAGGAAAAGTGTAGCAATGCTACACTTTTCTTCAATTAAAGCATTTTCCTATATTTGTAAAAATAGATTTGATGAAATCTGCATCTACCCTAAAAAACATACTTTCAATTATTATAGTCATTGTACTGATCAACACCATTCAGATCTATACACTCTATCAAACCCGAAAGTTTGGCGACATTGATTTCTTTGATTTTCAGGATCATTTGTTTGGAATGATAACGTGTTGCATTTCATTTATCAGCACCTACTACTCTTGGCAATTCATTTCAAAAAGATACAAGCTAAAAGCCGTAAAAATAGGACTCTCATTTTTGTTTGCTTTAGTAGTATTTTCGGCTTTGAGCAGTATTTTCTTTGTTGTCTATCGGTATGTTATCTATGGTTTCGGAACCAGCTTATGGATGATGGTGGGGAATATTGTTTTTGGAGTAACGATGTCGCATCTCTACATCAGCGGTTATACGATTGCATATTTGCATTTTAAAAATTCGAAAGAAATGGCACTCGACATTGAACGTTTGGAAAAAGAGAAGGAAATTTTTAAATCGAAAATGTTACAAAAGAACCTCGAACCTCATTTCTTGTTCAACAATTTAAGTGTGCTATCTAGTTTGAGTCGAAAAAACCAAGAAGAAATGGAAACCTTTATTGATGATTTTTCGGATGTGTATCGGTATTTTTTAAAACATTCCGAACAAGAAATTGTTCCGCTAACCGAGGAACTTCATTTTATTAAAGGCTACACCAATCTTATCGAAAAACGATTCAATAAAGCCTATAAAATTATAAATACAATCGAAGACAAAACTGGCTTTATAGTACCGTGCACTTTGCAATTAGGAATTGAAAACGCATTAAAACACAATAGGGGAAGTGAAAATAATCCACTGATTATCGAATTGTACCGAATTGAAAATACGATATTTATAAAAAACAAATTACAACCAATAGCTAATGTTTCGAGTTCGAACATCGGCAATCAATACCTTAAGAAACAGTATAAATTATTGTTTAATCTAGACATCATTTTTACTAAAACTGAAACTGAATATTGTGTTGAAATTCCACTAATTCCTTAAAAACAATGAAAGCCTTAATTATTGAAGACGAAAATCATAATGCCGAAATCATTCGGAATCATATACAGAAATTTGACAGCAAGATTACGATTATTGCCCATTTAAAAAGCAATCAGGAAATCATGGAATGGTTTAAAACAAATAATCAGGTGGATGTGGTTTTTTCAGATATTGAACTGCTTGATGGTACTGTTTTTTCTTCATTAAAAGAAAACATAATTAGTTGCCCAATTATTTTTACAACAGCCTACAATACGTTCTATCAGGAAGCTTTTGACACAAATGGCATCGGATATTTGTTGAAACCTATAAGCTACAATCGTTTTGCCGAAGCGATGCAAAAATTTCTTAACCTGAAAAAACAAGAAGAAAACCACGTCAATTGGAATGCATTGGCGGTTTCATTGCTACAAAATCAAGCAAAGAACTACAAGGAAAGAATTGTCATTAAAAATAATGATGGAATTTTAATCTTAAACACAATAGAAATCGCTGCAATTCTAGCCGAATCTGGAAAATGTTTTGCCATTGATGCAAACGGAAGGGAACATGCTTTCAAAGCTACCATCAGCGAATTGGTACAAGAACTAAATCCAGCTGCTTTTTTTCAGATCAATCGAGGCGAAATCATCAACATCAATTTTATTTCAAAAATCGAAAACTATTTCAACGACCGATTAGCCATTCAAATAAAAAACCATAAAACACGACTGATAACCAGCACTTCAGCAACAGCTGAATTCAAACGATGGATCAATCAATAAAATTGAAATAAAAAAAGCTTCTCGTTTGAGAAGCTTTTGGTGCGGATAATAGGACTCGAACCTACACGCCTTGCGGCACCAGATCCTAAGTCTGGCATGTCTACCAATTTCACCATATCCGCTAAAATTGTGAGTGCAAATATAAATATAATTATGAATTCTGAAGTATAAATTATGAATTTTTTTAAAATATTTTTTTAGTATTTTTGAAGATATTAAAATACACAAACAACAAATGGATACTATAAAAGACTACGTTCAAAAAAACAAGGAGCGTTTCCTGAACGAACTTATTGATTTACTGAAGATTCCGTCCGTAAGTGCAGATTCTGCCTATTCTCAAGATGTTATCGACACTGCAAATGCTGTTAAGGTTAGCCTTGAAAAAGCAGGCTGTGATTTTGTAGAAATCTGTGATACTCCAGGTTACCCAATCGTTTATGGCGAAAAAATAATCGACCCAAACCTTCCAACGGTGCTGGTTTATGGACATTATGATGTGCAACCACCAGATCCATTAGAACTTTGGACTTCTCCTCCATTTGAACCTGTAATCAAAAAAACAGAGTTACATCCCGAAGGTGCAATTTTCGCCCGTGGCGCTTGTGACGACAAGGGTCAGATGTATATGCACGTGAAAGCATTGGAATATATGGTGCAAACCAACAATCTTCCTTGCAACGTGAAATTCATGATTGAAGGCGAAGAAGAAGTAGGTTCAGCAAGCTTGAGCTGGTTCGTAGAAAGAAACCAAGAGAAATTGAAGAATGATGTAATTTTGATTTCAGACACCGGAATGATTTCCAACACACAGCCTTCCATTACGACAGGTTTGCGTGGTTTGAGCTATGTAGAAGTAGAAGTTACCGGTCCAAATCGTGACTTGCATTCGGGTTTATACGGAGGAGCCGTTGCCAATCCAATCAACGTTTTGGCTAAGATGATTGCTTCCCTACACGACGAAAACAATCATATTACCATTCCTGGATTTTACGATAAAGTTGAAGAACTTTCGGATGCTGAAAGAGCCGAAATGGCAAAAGCACCTTTCTCTTTGGATGCCTATAAAAAAGCTTTAGACCTAAATGACATCTACGGAGAAAAAGGTTATACAACTAACGAAAGAAACTCTATCCGACCTACTTTAGACGTAAACGGAATCTGGGGTGGTTATACTGGAGAAGGTGCCAAAACGGTTATCGCAAGCAAGGCTTTCGCTAAAATTTCGATGCGTTTGGTTCCGAATCAGGATTGGAATGAGATTACTGAATTGTTTAAAAAACACTTCGAAAGCATTGCTCCAAGTGGTGTAACCGTAAAAGTAAAACCGCATCACGGAGGTCAGGGTTATGTGACGCCAATTGATAGCATCGGTTATCAAGCCGCAGCAAAAGCCTATAACGAAAGTTTTGGAGTACAACCCATCCCGGTTCGCTCAGGAGGGAGTATTCCAATCGTGGCTTTGTTCGAAAAAGAATTGAAATCAAAAACAATTTTGATGGGATTCGGTTTGGACAGCGATGCGATTCACTCGCCAAACGAACATTTCGGAGTATTCAATTATTTGAAAGGAATTGAAACCATTCCGTTGTTTTACAAATACTTTGTGGAATTGAGTAAATAATTTCAACCTAAAATACCCAAATCCGTTTATTCTTAATTGAGTAAACGGATTTTTTTATTTGGGCGTTCCCCGATTTAGAACGATACAGCAAAAACAGAACCTTATAGGAAAATCGGGTCGGGCTTTTCGTTCCCAATCTTTTTCTTTTTAAAGAAAAAAGAAAAAGGATTTCCACTTCAATCCCTAACGCAATCAATATACCGAGACAAAACTGTTAAATTTTACCTCTACATTTGTAGAATTAAAATATTATTCTACATTTGTAGAAGCAACTCTGTTTTTGTAGAATATGAAAAATATAATTTATTTACTTCTCCTTTTTTTAATGCTTTCAAGCTGCAAAATCAACCGCTATAAGAATGGTGAAAAAACAGGTCGTTGGGTCTATAGAGATACTTTCATGACGATAATATCCGAATCAAAAGGAAGATATAAAAAAGGAATGCAAGTAGGAATTTGGAAAGATTATATTGGTAAAGAATTAACAACCAAACGAAAATACAAAGACAGCATTTGCTACACAACAGAATATCATAAAAATGGAAAAGTTAGAGCCATTGGGATTTCCAAAATGATAATCGACAGCACGACAATCCATTGGTTCTTATCAGATGAATGGAAATTTTATGACAGCGATGGCGTACTTCTTGGAACAAAAATCTACAAAAAAGGCGAACCAATTCTTGAAACTTACACCGAATAAAAAAATATAAAAATGCAATTATCAAATTCAGAAGAACAATTGATGCAACACCTTTGGAAACTCGAAAAAGCCTTTATGAAAGACTTGCTCGAAGCATTTCCAGAGCCAAAACCTGCCACGACAACGGTTGCAACACTTTTAAAAAGAATGATCGACAAGAAATTTGTGGCCTACAACGAATTTGGAAACTCTAGGGAATATTATCCGTTGGTCAAAAAAACGGATTATTTCTCGAAACACGTCAACGGATTGATCAAGAATTTCTTCAACAATTCGGCTTCCCAATTTGCTTCTTTCTTTACGACCGAAACCGATTTATCGGCTTCGGAACTGGAAGAACTCCAAAAAATTATCAACAAGGAACTTCAAAAAAAGAAAAAATGACCGACTTCCTTTTAAAATCGACACTTTGCTTGGGATTGCTTTTTGCAGTTTATTTCTTCTTGTTGGAGAAGGAAAAGATGCACCATTTCAATCGGTTTTACCTGTTGTTTAGCTTGGTGTTTTCAATGGTAATACCGTTTATTTCTTTTGAAATTTATGTAGAAACGATTGAAGTTATCCAACAAAACACCATTCAGGCATTTCCTGTTTCATCTGTAATAATTGAAGAGGAAACAAATTATTTACCTTTAATTCTGTGGAGTATTTACGTTTTGATTACAACAATTTTAGTGCTCCGTTTTAGTATCAATCTGATAAAAATCCAGCGAAAAATAAATTCAAATATTAAAGAAGTTTATCAAAATTCAACCTTGGTTTTATTGGACGAAAAAGTATTGCCACATACTTTTCTAAACTACATTCTTATCAACAAGGACGATTATGAAAACAGGAAAATAGAAGATGAACTATTCACACATGAATTAACCCACGTTCGGCAAAAACATACATTGGATATCTTGTTTATCGAAATACTGAAAACCATCTTTTGGTTCAATCCGATATTGATGTTTTACAAAAAAGCAATCCAACTCAACCACGAATTTCTAGCCGATGAAAAAGTGGTGAAATCCTATAACAATGTTCCGTTTTACCAAAATCTATTATTGGAAAAAGCATCTTGGAACAACACCTTTTACTTGGCCAGTAACTTGAATTTTTTAGTAACCAAAAAAAGATTAATTATGATGACAAAAAGCACGTCAGCAAAAATAATGCTCTTAAAAAAAGTAGCATTGTTGCCTTTATTTACAGGACTTATGTATTTTATTTGTGTAGAAACTGTAGCCCAACAAAAGATTGAGACTATAAACCAGGAATCAAAGATTTCTGACAAGACAAAAGACGCTTATTTTGCCGGAGTTCGAATCAAAGTCTACAAAAATGCTAGTAAAACCAAAACAGGAACTATTCGCGACGAAATCATATTGGACAAACTTTATGAAGAATTGACTCCAGAAGAAAAAGAAAAATATAAAATGTGGTTGCATATTCCGAAACCCTTTCAAAAGAAATCTCCCACCAAGAAAGAACTTGATGATTATAAAAACAGTGTGAAATTTGCAATCTGGATAGATGGGAAAAATGTTCCTAATTCGGATTTAAACAAATATAAGCATGAAGATATTGCTTATTTCTCAGGAAGTAGTGTGCTAAAAAATGCACGAACAAAGAAACATCCACAACCTTTTCAGTTTTGGTTTTACACCCATTCCTATTTCGATAAAAATGAAATGGGCAAACAGCAAGAAAAATATGAAAGTGATTTGATTGAGATTTTTGAAAATTATAACGACAGAAAAGGCAATAAGCAAACCGTTGTTAATCTTAAAAAATCTGACGTTTACAGCAATGTGGAAAAAAAGCCAACCTTTCAAGGCGGACTTGAAAAATTCTATGAATTTATTGGACAAAATTTTAAAGTTCCAGATGTCAAAAATCTTGAAGGCAAATTAATCACTGAGTTTATTGTAGAGACTGACGGAAGCCTTTCTGAAATTAAAGTTCTCAAAGACATAGGTCATGGAACAGCAGAAGAAGCCATCCGTGTACTCAAAAGCAGTCCTAAATGGAATCCGGGAGAACAAGACGGAAAACCAGTTCGAGTTATGTATTCGCTTCCAATTTCAATAACAACAGGCAAATAAATGATTTCGAGTCCACTCCTAACCGAGTGGATTTTTTATTTAAAGCAAAACAAACCAGCCGATTATACCATAATTAAAAAATTGGCGTTACTTTTGTATATCATCAATCATCATCGCTGGAACACGTTTTCAGTTTAAATCAATCATCATGTTAAAACAATTCTTTATCCTATGTTCGGGAGCCGATAAAAAGCTTCTCGAAAATTGCTCAGAAGGCGAACAAACCAAATTCGCCGGTATTGGAGCAACGGTTTTCTTCACTGCCGTTATGGCTTTTATCGCCAGTGCTTATGCCCTATTTACGGTTTTCGACAGCGTTTATCCCGCTATTGGTTTTGGACTAGTTTGGGGTTTACTGATTTTTAATCTCGACCGTTTTATCGTATCAACTATTCGAAAAAGGGATTCTTTTTGGCGCGAATTGCTTCAGGCAACACCTAGGATTGCTTTGGCAGTTATTATTGCGATTGTAATTTCAAAGCCATTGGAAATTAAGATTTTCGAAAAGGAGATCAACACCGTTTTATTGAAAGAAAAAAATGCAATGGCCTTGAATAATAAAAAGGAAGTGGCTAATTACTTCAAATCGGATTTGGATAAAAACAAAGCCCAGGTTGATAGCTTAAAATCGGAAATTGCAAAGAAAGAAAAGGAAGTCAACACTTTATATGAAACCTATATTACCGAAGCCGAAGGAACTGCTGGAACTAAAAAACTAGGAAAAGGTCCTGTCTTTAAAGAGAAAATCGCAAAACATGATTTGGCAAAAGCCGAACTCGACACGTTACGCAAAAACAATCTGGCCAAAATTGCCGAAGCCGAAAAATCCTCCAAGACACTTCAAACTGATTTGGACAAAAAAGTATCCGAAACTCAACCTATAATCGATGGTTTCGATGGATTAATGGCAAGAATCAATGCTTTGAATAAGTTGCCATGGTTGCCTTCTTTCTTTATCATGCTTTTATTCTTGGCTATTGAAACTTCTCCAATTATTGCCAAATTATTATCTCCAAAAGGAGAATATGATTTCAAGTTAGAGGATTTAGAAACCGCCTTGAAAGCAACCCTCAATCAAGACAAATACCAACGTGAATTATTGGTAAAAACGAGTGCTTCAATGCATGATAAGGTGTATGAAGATATTGCTTCGGATAAAGAATTATTTAACTTGCAAAGAAGTAAAGCAAAGGAATTATTGGAATTACAGGCTAATAATTTTGTAGAAAAACAGAAGAAGACTTTTTAGATAAGGCAAAAGTAATTAGCCAAAAGGCAAAAGCTAATTACGATATAGATAAAAAAGCGGAAGACATTTATTATCTTCCGCTTTTTGCTTTTGCCTTTTGGCTATTTTCTATTCACTAATTTACATATAACTCAAAATCTCCTTTTTCAAGCTATCATATTCACCTTGCATGATCAATCCGTTGTCGAGTAATTTTTTATAATTCTGGAGCTTTTCAAACAATTCGTCTTGTGAAAGGTCTTTCATCGCTCGTTCTTTTGAAGCAGGTGTGTCATCTGGAAATTGCTTCTCATCTCGATAACCTGATTGCGAAACTGGAATAATTTCGGCAAAATCCGTCACTTCTTCCGTTTCGATTTCTTCGACAACTTCTGGCTCTTCGGCTAAAGCAACAACTTCTTCAGCAATTTCTTCTTGCTCTACAACCTCCGCTTTTGGTTCTTCATAAACAGTTTCCGCAGTTACAGGAGCTACTCCATTCTTCAAAATATCCAACTGCTCTTTGGCAAAAGTATAAATCTTTCTTGCCTGAATTTTCGGGATATAATCAATAGAAATAGTCAAATCGGTTTTAGTAGAAAATGAAAATTCTGACCCAAGAATATTTTCTTTTACGAAAGTTCCTGAAATATCATCCCAAGTATAATCTGTAAAATCCATCGACAAACCTAAGTTTTTAGGCTTGCAGATAATGATTCTTTTATTGGTTAAAACGATGCTATCTGGAAAAACCGTTACTGGCTTTTTTTGAACGCCAATGTATCCGACTTCCTCATTTTTCATCAATAAATCCGTCAATTTAGAAGTGATTTTCTCAATCGCTTTGGGATCTTGTTCCTCGTTTAAAAACTTTTTTATATGTTCGTTCATGTAATTAAGGTGCTAAGTCACTGAGTGGCTAAGTTACTAAGTTTATGGTACAAAAATAACATCTAATTTTCTAATTCAGATAGTTCCTTTTGCAGTTTTTTCGTTAAACTTTTGAAAACCAAATCATAGGAATGATCAATTAATTCCCTCACCATTTTATCCGAAACATCGCCGTTTAAAGCAATAGTATTCCAATGAATTTTGCTCATGTGATAGCCCGGCTTGATGTCATTATAGTCTGCCCGAAGTTCTTCCGCACGTTCAGGATCGCATTTTAAATTGATGGAAGGCGTTCCTTTTTCCCATTGAGACAAGGATGAAAGTGCAAACATTTTTCCGCCAACCTTAAAGACCAAAGTATCTTCATCAAACGGAAAATGTTCGGTAACGGCTTTTTTAGAAAGGCAAAATTCGAAATATTGTTGAATGTTCATTTTTTTTGATTGAAAGATTAAAAATTGAAGGATTGAAAGATTTCTTGTTTGAGCTTAAAGAATTTGATACAAAATAGGTTTCGACGGCGAAGCATCGTTTTCAAACGAAGCAATTTGCAGGTTCAATAAATAGCTTCCGTCTTGAATTTCATCTTTCACAAAAATCATTTCGCTAATGGTGCAATCTAATCTTGCATCTTCATTCAAACTATTGACATCCTTCACGTTCCAAAAGGCTTTGTGGGCCAATAATTTCCCTTCATCGTGTTCCTTGTCCACACTTGGCAAATCAATCAAAAGGTGTTTTATCCCGCTTTCGCGTATGAATTCCGAAGCTTTTTCATCCAAATAAGGCGGATTGGTGTTGGAATATTTTCTTGAAAGTTTCTCCTTTTCATTGGGCAAAGTCCTGATGACGATTGCTTCTGGCGTTTTTCCGTTCAAAGCTTTCTCAATTTGCTTTTTTGTGATGATAAAATCTTCTTCTTGTAGTTCTGGCTCTACCGAAACCAATTCTGCCAAGAAAAAAAACGTTTTCAAGCTTTGATTGATGCTGTAAAATTCCTTGGTAATATGTCCCAAACATTCCGTATGGGTTCCATGACCGTGCGGATTGAAAAATATATTATTGAAATTGGTTGATGATTTTCTCTCCGAAACCTTCCCTACCCAATCCCCAAAAACTACGGGTTCGATTACCGGTTTATCAATATACCAAGCAATTGGGTTTTTATCTGTGTTGGACAAAGTGATGGAAATATCGAGGGGCTTTGAAAAATCTACTTTGAAAGTATTGAAATTTGCTATCATTTTTTTTGCTCTTTTTACCACAAAGCTCACGAAGGTTTCACTATTCCGAAACTTCGGGACAAAAAGTTTTGTGAACCTTGTGCCTTCTTTGTGTCTTTGTGTTTAAACTACTCCAAATTTATCAAAAATAAATCGGAAGCAATTCCATCAGCCAAAAACTTTCCTTTCTTAGTCGTTTTCAACACATTATTTTCAATCGAAAGTAAATCGTCCGAAATAAATTTTTGAGATTGTTTCAACAGATAATCCAAGTATTTTTCTCCAAATTCTTTTTCTATTCTTTCCAGCGAAATTCCCCAAATCGTTCGCAAACCAGTCATAACATATTCGTTGTATCGGTCGGTTTGGGTAAGAATCTCTTTTTCAGATAGCAATTTATTTTCTTTCAAAGATTTTAAATAGATGATGTTATTAGCAATATTCCAACTTCTGGAAATCCCGTCATAACTATGAGCCGAAGGTCCGATTCCCAAATACTTTTTACCCAACCAATAAGCCGAATTGTTTTTTGAAAAATAATTTTCCTTCCCGAAATTCGAAAGTTCATAATGAATAAAGCCATTTTCCTGCAAAGTATCAACCAAAATCTGAAAATGCTCTTGAGCCACATCGTCTTTCGGTTCGGCTATTTTTCCAGTTTGAATTAGTTTTTTCAAGGCTGTTTTCGGTTCAACTGTCAAAGCATAACTTGAAATATGTGGGATATCAAAACTCAAGGCAATTTCGATGTTTTTTTTCCATTTTTCATTACTCATGCCCGGCATTCCATAAATCAAATCAATAGAAATATTGTCGAAATATCGGGTTGCGATTTCCAATGATTTTTTGGCTTCCGCCGAATTATGAGCCCTGTTCATCAGCTGCAAATCATCTTCAAAAAACGATTGGACTCCGATGCTTAATCGATTTATTGGAGAGTTTGCCAACTCGATGATTTTCTCTTCTGATAAATCATCTGGATTCGCTTCAAGCGTTATTTCTGGATGTTCTGCAACTTTGAAATTTTGACAAACCGAATCAATCAAGAATTGAATTTCTTTAATGGCCAATACTGAAGGCGTTCCGCCTCCAAAATAAATGGTTTCAACTATATGATTGTCATTTTGAGCGGAGTCGAGAAGCTCATTTTTTCGCATCTGGATTTCTTTGGCCAAAGCCAAAACTATCTCCTCTTTCCGCTTCATTGAAGTCGAAAAATGGAAATCGCAATAGTGGCAAGCCTGTTTGCAAAAAGGGATATGGATGTAGATTCCTGACATTTCTTTAGTGGCCAGTATTCAGTGGTCAGTGGTCAGAACTGCATACTGAACACCGAAAACTGAAGACTATTTTTTTACGCGTTCTTCATTTTGTTTCACAAAAGCATCCCAACCCGAATAACTTTTAGTTCCAACGACTTTTCCTGAATTGAAAAAATGACAAACCGCAGCCGCCAAACCATCAGTACTATCTAGGTTTTTAGGTAATTCCTTTAAACCTAAAAGCTGCTGAAGCATTTTGGCGACCTGCTCTTTTGAAGCATTTCCGTTTCCGGTAATCGCCATTTTTATTTTTTTGGGTTCATATTCAGTAATCGGAATCTGGCGTGAAAGGCCGGCTGCCATTGCAATACCTTGGGCTCTTCCCAATTTTAGCATCGACTGCACGTTTTTACCAAAAAAGGGGGCTTCAATTGCAATTTCATCTGGATGATGGGTGTCGATCAATTCGATTGTCCGTTCAAAAATGACTTTCAATTTCATATAATGATCGTCATATTTGTTCAAAATCAATTCATTCAATTGAATAAATTCCATCTTTTTGTTGATGACTTTTATCAATCCAAAACCCATTATTGCCGTTCCAGGATCAATTCCTAATATGATACGTTCGTTTGCCAATTTTTTAGTTTAAAGTTTGAAGTTTAAAAGTTTAAATGTTCCTTTGCCAAATGTTTTCAATTCCTCACAAAGCTAAGCAATTCCTCACGTTTCTGATCAAACTTTTGATTGTTGGCGGTGCTTTTTATTTTATTTATGACCAACTGGCAAACAACGAACAATTGGATTGGAATAAATTCTTGGAATTGCTCGAACGTAAAAAATCTTTTTGGGGTATTTTATTTATACTTTCCTTCAGCTTTTTTAATCGTTTTTTTGAGATTTTGAAATGGCAGAATTTAGCTCAAGTGATTGAAAAAATCTCGCTTGGAAAAGCAACCGAACAGGTTTTAGCAGCTTTAACTGCAGGACTTTTTACTCCAAACGGAATTGGCGAATATGCTGGAAAAGCACTTTATTTTCCCAAAAAAAATACGGGCGAAATAGTTTTCTTGAACTTAATTTGCAACGGCATTCAAATGATTTTGAGTGTGCTTTTTGGAACAATTGGGTTATGGATTTTAGGTTTTGGAAAATGGGTTTTGGTGATTCTTGGAATTTTTTGCTTCTTGTTTCTTGCTTCTTTTCTCTTTAAAAAAATAAAGATTAAAGGCTATTCTTTAGATAAATTATTTAAGAAGATTAATGAAATTCCGAAAACCATTCATCAAAAAAATATCTTTCTAGCGATTTGCAGATACTTGATTTTTTCGCATCAGTATTATTTTTTATTTCTGGCTTTTGATGTCGATTTGCCTTATTGGACTTTAATGGCAACCATTACTGCTGTTTATTTCTTGGCTTCGTCATTGCCTACTTTTCAGTTTTTAGACTTTGCCGTAAAAGGAAGTGTTGCGGTTTATTTCTTCGGGAATTTAGGCGTTAACGAATGGATTGTAGTTTTTATCAGTACCTTGATGTGGTTTCTGAATGTGGTACTTCCGGTTTTTATTGGCAGTTTTTATGTGTTTAAATTCAAGTCGAAATGGAAATCTTAAGTGTTTTATTTTTTGCTATTCTACTCATTTATTCGATTTTCATCGTATGGATTTCCTATGGATTCAATAAAATCAACCTTTTTGAAAAACTCGATGTAAAGCCCATTACAAAATTTTCAGTTATTGTTCCCTTCAGAAATGAAGCCGAGAATCTTCCGGGATTATTATATTCTTTTTCGCAATTGAATTATCCGAGAGAACACTTTGAAATAGTTTTTATAAATGACAATTCAGATGATGATTCGGTTGCTGTTCTTGAAAATTTCACCGCCTTGAGTTTTTCTTATCAGATTATAAACAACGAAAGAAAATCGAATTCTCCGAAGAAAGATGCTATTTCAACGGCAATACGTTTTGCCGAAAACGATTGGATTATCACAACAGATGCGGATTGTTTTATTCATCCTGATTGGCTTTCAACGTTCGATAATTTTATTCAAAAAACCAATTGCGAGATGATTGCTGGAGCTGTTTCTTATGATGCTGAAGGTTCGTTTTTGCATCAATTTCAGCAGATGGATTTGATGAGTCTTCAAGGTGCTACGATTGGAACTTTTGGAATTGGAAAACCTTTTATGTGCAATGGTGCAAATTTCGGATATACCAAAAAAATGTTTGCAGATTTAGATGGTTTTGAAGGAAATAATGGTATTGCAAGTGGCGATGATGTTTTTTTACTGCAAAAAGCAATTCGGCAGTTTCCTGAAAAAGTGCAGTATTTGAAAGCCTTTTCTGCGATTGTTTTTACAAAACCCTTGAACGATTGGAAATCTTTATTTTACCAAAGGGTTCGCTGGGCTTCAAAATCTTCTTCGTATGAAAATGGCTTTGGAAAAATGCTGGCATTGATTGTTTTTGCAGGAAACCTAGCAATTGTGGTGTCTTTTTTCTTGACTCTTTTTTCTTTTTTCTCGTTTTGGAATTGGTATCTTTTGTTTGCCCTGAAAATATTTGTTGACTTTTTATTGTTGTACCAGACGGGAAAATTCATTCAGCCGAGAATAGTTAGGCATTTTGTTTTTAGCAATTTGTTGTATCCTTTTTTTAGTAGTGCTGTCGCTTTTTATTCTTTGTTTGGAAAATATGAATGGAAAGGGAGGAGATTTTAGATTGCAGATTTTAGATTTTAGATTTGAATCTGTTTGAGGAGTTTCTTTGAAGCACTACTACCCTAGCCCTGATTGCAATGGAAAGCCCGGAATTTGAAAAGTTTATTTTTCCTGACAGAAAAGAGCGACTAGCGGTCCCGAAGCTTCGGGACCTTTTATGGCTTTGGAAAAATTACTTTTTCAAATGAGGACTTGAAATGGAAAGCAGGATTAGCTCCTCAAAAAACTACTCGACTTCGAGAATAACTGGCAAGATAAATTGCGTTTTTACTGGAATTCCTCTTTTTAGAGCTGGATTTATTTTGGGGAAATCGACCAATCTCGCATGAAGGATACTATCAATTTTTACCTTGTCGTAGGTTAAGGAATCGGTTGGAAATTGTGGCTCGAATTTGAGCGTGGCATCTGGAAAAACGGTTACTTTTACTTCTATCGTATCCAATTCCGGGTATAAAATCGAGAGTGTATCGATACTCAATTTCTCTTGAATTTTAGCCGTCAAAAAATCGAAAAAACATTGTTGACGTTGGGTTTTATCCTGAATTTGTTCGCATTCATTGATGGATGGCAATTCATCGACTTCATTCCAATTGATGGCCTTCAATTCCTTTTGCAACAGCTCTTCTTTTGACGGCACTTGCTTGTCGAAATATTGGCAGGAATTGATGAAAATCAAGATTGGAAGTAAAAAAAATGTTTTTCTCATCGCTACTTTACGTGAACAAATAGTTTATTTTAGTGGTTTAAAGATACTATTATAATTTTTCAAATGTACTAAAATTTAAATTATGGACACTTTACTGTTGGTTTTAGGCTTTGTTTGTATGATTATTGGCATTTTAGGAAGCTTTCTGCCCGTTTTGCCTGGGCCACCAATAAGTTGGGTTGGTTTACTGCTTTTGTATTTTACTGAAGCCGTAGAAATGAATTATTGGGTTTTGGGTATCACGCTTTTTGTTGCTGTTTTCGTGGCGATTTTGGATTATGTGATTCCGGCAAAGGGCACGAAACGTTTTGGCGGAAGCAGTTATGGTGTTTGGGGAACGAATATTGGCTTGATTGTGGGGATTTTGGCACCAATTCCGTTTGGGTTTATTATTGGTCCGTTTGTTGGAGCTTTTGTAGGCGAACTGATTTATAATTCTAAAGATCATAAACGTGCTTTGAAAGCGGCAACTGGTTCTTTTATTGGCTTTTTGGCTTCTACTTTTATGAAGTTTGTGGTGTGTATGATTTACTTTGGATTGTTTGTTTCGATTGTTTGGAACCACAAATCAGTGCTGTTTTAGAACTGTTTTATAAATTAATCAGAAATGCAATAAGGTTTTCTTCTGTTTCAATGTCCAGTTTTTTTCTCAATCTGAATCGTGCCATATTGATACTTTTTATGGATTGATGTGTGATGGCTGAGATTTCTTTTGTGGACATATTCAATCGTAGAAATGCACATATTTTTATTTCATTTGGGGTAAGATCCGGGTACATCTTATTGAGATTTTCGTAGAAAGCAGAGTGTACTTCCTTGAATCGGATTTCGAATTCGTCCCAAATCTTATTGGAGGAATTTTGTTTCAACTCATTGATAATTTGCTGAACGACACTTTGATTTTCTTTGTTTAACTCCGGCTTCAAATCCATTAATTTTTTTCCGATGGAAATGATAAACTCATTCTTTTCGAGCACATAAATCATTTTTGAAGCGAGTTCCTTCTTTTTATATTCGATATCTTGATCAAGGGTTGCTTTTTCTAATTCGAGTTTTTCCTTCGTTAGCATGACCTTTGCTGTTTTTACTTTTTGATTTCGATACATCAAAATCATAATTATAATTCCTAAAACAGTAAAGATTGAAATCCCTAAATAAATCAGCTTTGTTCTTTTATTTTCGGCTTGTTCTTTAACTTCCTCAATTGCTTTTGCTCTTAAAATATCATCAAATTGATATTGCATTTTGAGCTGTATGATTTTCTTCAAATCATATTCCTCATTATATTCTTCACTGTATTTTATGTATATTTTATTATAATGAAGAGCCGAATCTATTCGGTTTTTTTTGTCAAAAATCTTGCTTAAAATTTTTGCATTTTCGTAGATGTTTTTCTTATAAGAATTTGAATAAGAAAACTTTAATGATTTATGAGCGAAATCAATAGCCTTGTCCATTTCATTTTTATTGTAGGCTAATTCTGCTGCTGTATAATAGACTTTTGCCTTGTAGAATGAAATTGGCCCACGATATTTACTGTTCTTATTTTCATTTTCATTGATCACTTTTATCGCAGCGTTTATATATTCCTGAACTTTGTCATATTTTTTTTCTGCCAGATAAATTTCAGCAAGAGAATGATAGGTAGAAACAATATCCTCCCAATTTCCGTTAGACGAAAAGCTTTCAATCACCTGAAGATACCCCTTGATAGCCTGATCGTTTTCTCCAAGTTTACTATAAATATTCGAAATATTTGATAAGGCCAGAGCCGCATTATACTCATCATCTTGCTCTGAAAATTTCTTGTATGCGGTATTAAAATATTCTTTTGCATCTTTATAATCTTCGATGTCAAAATAGAGGTTTCCGAGATTATTGTACAAATGTGGGATAACCTCAACAAGGTCGTTACTTTTTGCAATATCCAGACATTCATAATAAAGTGTGAGTGCCTTGGTATAATTATTTTGCACCAACTCGATATTTGCAATAATCATTTTTGTCTTGCAGAAATCGAGAATATTTTCTTCCTTTTTTAAATATTTGGTATAAATGAGGTAATATTGCTTGGCCTCATTAAATTGATTCTTTTCGATATAATAATCGCCTAAAATTGCTGCATTTTCAGCTGCTATTTCTTGATTATTGCTTTCTACTGAAGTTTCATATCCTTTTTTCGCATAATAAATCGCCGAATCAATTTGAGTGGATTTGTATGCTTTTGCCAGATTCAAAAATAAAATTTCTTTTGCAGTAGCTGATTTTGGAACCTGATTTACAATTTTCAAAATACTATCCTTCTTACTCTCTTGAGAGAAAGCAAAAGTTTGCAAAAAAAACAATACAATTATTAATCGCATAGAATAGTGTTTTCAGATATTGTAGGGTTAAATCGTATCAAAAGTAAAATATAATCGAAAACAAATCATTTTTTTAGGATTAAAATTAAATAATTGTAGTTTTTGTTTTGCAAATATATTTTTTCAAAACCATTTTTCTTACTGATTTATACTTATAAAATGCATCAGAAAAAACAACTCAAACTATTGAAAAACAATTAATTAAACTATTTTGTAGTAGTAATGTTTCCGTTTCTTTTCTTGATGTAGATTTATTGTGACTTCTAAATAAAGTAAACAAGCAACACGACTTCCTATTTTTGGCTGCGGAAATTCTATTTGTTTCCAAAATTTAAAAAAACAAACCTAAATTAAACCGGAATTATGAAATCAAAAAACTACTTTTTCATTTTTATGATTTACCTCACGATTGTTTGCAGCAGTTCAAATCTGTATGCTGTAACTTTTGGTAAAACCTTCAATGAAAACAACTTTACTTGTGATGATGTTTCACAAATTATTGTCCCTATAGTATCGGTTAATAGCGCTACCGTGACTTGGACTTCTGGCACTACTGGAAATACTTGGGATATTGCTGTTGGACTTTCTGTAACAACTGATCCTTCAACACTTGAATATATCAATTCAAGCACTACAACAAAGGAAATAATCGACTTGCTACCTGGAACACAATACAAAGTTTGGGTTCGGTCGGTTTGTGAAGTTGGCGGAAATGGAGAATGGATTGGGCCAATTCTTTTCACTACAGATTGCTTGCCGATAGCTAATTTCAATGAGAATTTCGATACTACGGTTATACCTAATTTACCTGTCTGTTGGAATAAAATACTTAGAGGAGAAAATCTTTCTATTGGTGCGAAAATCCAAACCGTTTCGTATAATTCGTTTTCTGCTCCAAATGTCATAGAAATTACCAATTGGGGCTCTACTGGTGAATATGATATCATTTTGGTTAGTCCAAATTTATCCAATCTGACTGCAGGAACACATCGTTTGCGTTTCACATCCAAAGGAATCGCAACATTGCAAGTTGGAACTCTTTCTACCAATACAGCACAGGGTGTTTTTAGTGTGTTTCAAGATGTAACCTCAACTTTGGGTGTAACAGAGTTTGTTATAGATTTTGATACGTATGCAGGCTCTGATACACATATCGCTATTCGCTTGAACGAAACTGTTGCAGATAATTTTATTTTTTTGGATAATTTTATTTGGGAACCAATTCCTCCATGTACAGATGTTGCTAACATTAGCGTTACTTCAACCACACCAAATACTGCCAATATTGAGTGGATTCCAGGTACAGGTGAAAGCTCTTGGGATATTGCAATTGGTGCATCGACCGATACAGATCCTTCCTTACTACCTTATGAAAACACATCCGAAACGAGCAACTTTACCGCCACTGATTTAGAAATTTCGACATCCTACAAAGTTTGGGTACGTTCGGTTTGCGAAGGAGGGATTAATGGATTATGGATTGGACCTGTAAACTTCACAACCGACTGTAATGCTGTAGCTACTTTTAATCAAAATTTTGATAATGTAACCGTGCCAAATTTACCTTCTTGCTGGACCAAAATAGTGAGAGGCGATGGTATAACTGCTGGTGCAAAAGTAGAAACTTCTTCTTCCATCATCATTTCAGGAGAAAATTCGGTAAACCTCTTTAGAAGTGCTTCGACGGGAGACTTTGACATTATTTTAGTTTCATCAAACTTATCTTCTTTGGGAACAGGAAATTATAGACTAAGATTCTTTGCTAAATTTGCCAGCAATGTAGAAGTGGGTACATTAAATAGCAATACAAATGTTGCCACTTTTAATCTCATTGAAACCGTAACTACTATAAATGGTTTAGCAGAATACATAGTTGATTTTTCTGATTATGAAGGTACGGATCACTATATCGGTTTCAGAATTCCTACTATTTCTCCTTTGTATGAAACAATTAGTCTTGATAATATTATTTGGGAACCAATACCTGAATGCTCTGAAGTTACAGCAGTAAATGTTCCTCTAGTAACTCATGACACTGCAATTATAGATTGGACTTCTTCGGAATCTTCTTGGGAGATTGCTTATGGTGCAACTACAGTAAATGATCCTTCAACCTTAACTCCAATAGAAGCTTCAGAGTCGCCATTTGAATTGACAGAATTGTATGCGGCAACAACCTATAAAGTTTGGGTTCGATCTGTTTGCGACAACAGTAATGGAGCTTGGGTAGGCCCTGTGCTATTCACAACAGAATGTATGCCTGTTGGAACATTTATTCAAAATTTTGATACAACAACCACTCCAATATTACCTATTTGCTGGTCTAAAATACTAAGAGGCAATGGTTTGTCTCAATTTGCTTATATTGAAACCAGTTCCAGCAACAACTCGCTCTTTCCAAATTTCACAGCACCAAATCACATTCAAATGAATGCCCAAGGATCGGAACCATCGGCAGACATTATACTTGTTTCCTCGAAAGTTAGCACACTTTCATTAGGAAATCATCGATTAAAATTTGACAGTTTCTATCCTGGTTCACTTCAAATTGGCACACTAGATGGAAATACCAATGCTGCTACATTTACACCTTTGCAAACAGTGGAGTCAGGTGGTTTCACAGGATCATCACTTGTAATTAATTTCTCTTCCTACACAGGATCTGACACCTATATCGGAATCCGTCTTGTCCCTGACCAGAACATTCTCCCTTCTGTAAATTTAGACAATATCGTATGGGAACCAATTCCAAGCTGTCCAGATGTTACCGCGATAACGGTTCCAAATGTTAGCCAAAATGGAGCAACTATTTCATGGATAGCTGGAGGTGATGAAGATGCGTGGCAAGTTGCTGTTGGCGAAGATGATGTCACCGATCCAAATACACTTACTGCCGAAACATCTTTAGAGACGACTTTAATTGTTGATGAATTAACGGCTTCAACTAGCTATAAAGTTTGGGTGCGTTCGGTTTGTACAGACGAAAACGGAGGCTGGATCGGACCAATTCTGTTCGTAACTCCATGTATCGCTTCTGATGTACCTTATTCAGAAGATTTTCAATCGGTATCCGTTCCAGAGTTGCCACTTTGCACTTCGTCACAAGTAACCTATGTGGGAAGTAATAGCTGGGTGACACATAATGGAGCTTCAAGTTGGGGATTCCCAACAAAAGCTTTACGCTATTATGATTCGATGGATACTGCAAATGCTTGGTTTTTCACGAGGGCCATTAATTTAGTAGAAGGACAAAACTATACGATAACCTACAAAAAAGGAACCAATTCTAATTTTTCATGGACAGGTGGAAATTTAAAGGTATTGTATGGCACTTCTCCTTCAGCATCAGCGATGACTACAACTTTGGCTGACCATGTGGGCTTTTATGGGACTGGAGTAACCGAAAACATCTCGTTTACCGTACCTACTTCAGGAATCTATTATTTCTGCTTTAATGTATATTCGAATGCTTATTCAAGTTCTGTCTTTCTTGATGACATTGTTATTGACACCGACCTTAGCATTAATGAGAATATTTGGGAAGAATTAAGTTTATACCCAAACCCTGTGGATGATGTTTTGAATATTTCTCATACTGAAAACATGAGTACTGTTATGCTGTACAATGTTTTAGGTCAACAAGTAGTAGCCAAAGAAATCAATGCCGAGAAAGCAAAAATTGACCTCTCTGGATTGGCAAAAGGAACTTATTTAGCAAGAATAACATCAAACAACACAACGAAAACAATAAAAATACTTAAAAACTAATAACTCGGTTACTTATTAGGTTTGTTTCTTAAAAACAGTTGCAGGATTCCTTCCTGTAGCTGTTTTTTCATTTTTGAGTAAACGAAGTTTGACAAAATCTCTTTTAAGATAAATTTAAAGACTTTAATTAGCCTTTTTTAAGAAATCCCAGACTTTATAGTATTTGCGAGGAAAATATCTTTAAATGAAGAATTTTGATCTAAAAGCAATAAGAAAATGTGATTGTGTCTAAATCAAAAAAGCCATCCACAAAAGTGGAAAGCTTTTCATTGGTCTAACTACTAAACCTGCCCATTTCTGAGCAAAACAACACAACTAGCTTTAGATACCTTTATTGGGCAAAAAAGGTTTTCATTTCTGAAAACCTTCTTACTCAATTTAGCGGTCTGGACGGGACTCGAACCCGCGACCCCATGCGTGACAGGCATGTATTCTAACCAACTGAACTACCAAACCTCTGCTTTATTGCGGTTGCAAAGATACTACAGAATTTGACTTCTGCAAGTGTTTCTGCAAAAAAAATTAAACTTTTTTTCACGTTTTTATCCAAACGATTGTTTTTCAACTAAATATGTGGTTAAAATTTTTTCGAAATTTTCTCCAACATTTACCGGGACATACCTGATTTTGTTTTGTGCACAAGTCAAGGCCAATTTTTTGAAATAGCTTTCTACTTGTTTTTCATATTCTACTTTTACGTTGTCGGCAAAAATATTGACCTCATCACCTGTTTCGATGTCGATAAATTTTCGTGGAGCATTATCAAAATCGAAATTAAGCTCCGTTTTGCTGTCAATCACATGAAAGAGCACAACTTTATGCTTATTATGTTTTAAGTGCTGTAATGCATTAAAAAGTGCTTCCTCATTGCCTGATTGAAACATGTCTGTAAAAAGAATTATCATCGAACGGCGGTGCATCTTCTCAGCAATTTGATGCAGAAACGTGATCGTGTCCGTGTTTTTTGTTTCTATTTTATTGTCTATCAGGTTTTCTAGCTTGTTGAGCAACATTCTATGATGACGGTCGCTTCCTTTTTCGGGAGCATAATATTCGTATTTATCCGAATAAACACTTAGTCCTACCGCATCTCTTTGTTTTTTGAGCAGATTCATCAATACGGCAGAAGCCAAAACTGAGAAACCAATTTTATTTTGATAGAAAGGTTCGTCGCTCTTTAGTTTTGGATAATGCATCGAAGATGAATTATCGATAATCAGATGACAGCGGAGGTTGGTTTCTTCTTCGTAGCGTTTTGTGTATAAACGGTCGGTTTTGGCGAAGAGTTTCCAATCGATGTGTTTGGTACTTTCGCCAGAATTATAAACTTTATGTTCGGCAAATTCTGCTGAGAATCCATGGAATGGCGATTTGTGCATTCCGGAGATGAAGCCTTCTACGACTTGATTGGCTAACAGCTCGAGGTGCTGAAAGCTGGATATCTTTTGTATTTGTGATTCGATGTTCATACTTCAAAGATAAGAATTTAAAGATTGAAGGATTTAAAGATTTAGAAATTTGAGGTTGGAATTTGGGTTTTAGGTTTGGTTTTGGAATTTATAATTGGCCATTTAGCCCTGACAGGGGGGAAAATCCTTTTATTTTTTTTCTTTAAAAAAATAAAAGATTTGGAAGGATGGCAGGAACATGGATTCCTTTATAGCCCGAGTGTTTTGCTCCAAATAAAAAAGGCTTGACTCTCGCCAAACCTTCTTTATATTGAGTGCTTTGTGATTATGACAACAAAGCGTCGATAGCATCTGTATAAGCTTTTTTAGGAGCTACACCAACTTGACGTCCTACTACTTCTCCGTTTTGGAAAACCAATACTGTTGGAATGTTTCTAACGCCATATTTTGCTGCAAATTCTTGGTTTGCATCAACGTCAACTTTACCAACTGTTGCTTTTCCTTCATATTCAGTTGCGATTTCGTCGATAACTGGTCCAACCATTCTACATGGTCCACACCAAGCTGCCCAAAAATCTACTACTACTGGTTTTTCTGATTTCAATACTACTTCGTCAAAAGTAGCATCTGTTATTGCTAATGCCATATTTTTATTTATTAGTTTAATTTATTGTACAAAATTACTGTTTTTATCTTTAATGTTTTGTTAAATGCAAATCAGTTTTGATTATCAAGTGATTGACATAATTGATACTAATTTAGTTTGAAATCTACTTGAAGTTTTTCGAGTTCTTGCAACAATTCGTTAGAAATTTTAATTTTCAATTTTCGGCTTGGCATTGTCAATCGGGTTAAGATCCGCTCCTCTTCGATTACTGTTGGAACTGATTCTTGCACTGGTTCCAGATTTTCTTCGTCTCCCGAAACTTCTTCACTATCAACCACAACTGGTTCTGACTGAATGATTCGCTGTACCTTATCTTTTTCTACAACTTCAAAAGTTACCTGATGATCGCCTTTGTGTTGATTGAAAATCGCATTTAGATTCGAAATTAAATCGGTTTCGAGTTTCTTAATATCGATGTCGATTATTATTTTTTTGGCAAATGAAGTAAGAATATCCTGAAGTTGTTTAGCTTCGAGAAACTGCATTCTAGGCTCACTTTTTTTGCCAGTTTCATTATTTGTCCAACCTTCTTTGACATTGATTTTGAAGTAGACAAAATTATTGGCGATCAAGAAATAATGGAATTTCAAGTATTCTTCGCCAAAAATTTTGAATTCGTAACTTTCGTCATAGCCTTCTAAAGTGAAAATTGCCCAATCTTTTCCGTTTTTGGCAGTTCGCCTTTGTACATTGGTTACAATTCCTGCAACAGTTAGATTTCGCCCCACAAATCGTTCGAGACTTTTGAGGTACTCCAATTTTGCATTGCAGAAATATTTCATTTCGAATTTAAAATCGTCAAGCGGATGCCCCGAAATATAAATCCCGACCACTTCTTTTTCCTTGGCCAATTTTTCCATCGTACTCCAATCTTCACAAGGCGGAATTTGCGGTTCGGCAATTTGTACTTCCGAAGCATCACCAAATAAACTTACTTGAGATGAATTTTCATTCTCTTGAAATTTTGCTCCATAGCGGATGGCTTTTTCTAAAAATGTAATATTGTCGCCATCATGATGGAAATATTGTGCCCGGTGTGTGTCTGTAAAACAATCAAAACCACCTGCTAATGCAAGATTTTCAAATGCTTTTTTATTAGCGGCTCTCAAATCGATTCTCTTTGCCAAATCGAAAATTGATTTATATTTTCCGTCTTTTCTGTTCTCTACAATCGTTTGAACGGCTCCCATTCCGACACCTTTTACAGCACCAATTCCAAAACGGACAGCATAATTTTCGTTTACCGTAAATTTATAGTAGGACTCGTTGACATCTGGACCTAAAACCTGCAAGCCCATACGTTTGCATTCTTCCATAAAAAACGAAACCTGCTTGATATCGTTCATGTTATTCGAAAGAACAGCTGCCATATATTCTGCAGGATAATGGGCTTTTAGATAAGCCGTTTGGTAAGCAATCCATGCATAGCAAGTAGAATGCGACTTGTTAAACGCATAACTCGCAAATGCTTCCCAGTCTTTCCATATCTTTTCTAAAATAACTGGATCATGTCCTTTTTCAGCGGCTTGATTAACGAATTGAGGCTTCATTTTATTGAGGACTTCAATCTGTTTTTTACCCATTGCCTTACGCAAAACGTCGGCATCACCTTTTGAGAATCCCGCCAATTTTTGCGACAAAAGCATTACCTGCTCTTGATAAACCGTAATTCCGTAGGTTTCAGCCAGATATTCTTCACAGGCTTCTAAATCGTATTTTATTTCTTCTTCTCCATTCTTTCTTCGAACGAAGGAAGGGATATACTCCAAAGGTCCTGGACGATATAAGGCATTCATGGCAATTAGATCGGCAAAAACCGTAGGCTTCAAATCCTTCATGTATTTTTGCATTCCGGGCGACTCATACTGGAAAACTCCAACCGTTTCACCCCTTTGGAATAGCTCATAAGTTTCCTTGTCGTCAATTGGAAAATTGTCTGGGTCTAAGTCTATTCCGAGACGGTATTTTACCAATTTAACCGTATCTTTTATCAAGGTTAGGGTCTTCAAACCCAAGAAATCCATCTTTAGTAATCCGGCACTTTCGGCAACCGAGTTATCAAATTGGGTTACATATAATTCTGAATCTTTAGCTGTAGTAACGGGAACGAAATTCGTAATATCGCTTGGAGTAATGATAACCCCACAAGCGTGAATTCCAGTATTTCGCATCGAACCCTCCAATATTTTCGCCTGCTGAATGGTTTCTCCTGCTAAATCATCTACTCCAGCAATTGCAATCAATTCCTTGACACGATCAAATTCTTCCGAACGTAATGCTTTTTTAACTTCGCTTTCATCTTCAGATAAAAAACGGGCCAAATTCCACTTGGAAGGCATCATCCCTGGAATTAGTTTTGCAATTCTATCGGCTTCAAAAAGTGGCAAATCCAATACACGAGCGGTATCACGAATAGCCGATTTTGTTGCCATTTTACCATAAGTGATAATTTGAGCAACCTGATTGGAACCATATTTATTGATCACATAATCCATAACTCGACCTCGACCTTCATCATCAAAATCAATATCAATATCGGGCATCGACACACGATCGGGATTTAGGAAACGCTCAAAAAGCAGATCATATTTAATCGGATCGATATTGGTAATTCCTAAACAATAAGCAACCGCCGAACCCGCTGCAGAACCACGACCTGGCCCAACCGAAACATCCATTTCTCTTGCTTTAGCAATGAAATCCTGCACAATCAAGAAATAACCTGGATATCCGGAGTTTGAAATTGTTAACAATTCAAAATCAAGACGCTCTTGAATATCGGGTGTGATTTCACCGTATCTTTTTTTAGCACCCACCATTGTAAGGTGTCGCAAATAGTTGTTTTCTCCACGAACTCCACCATCAGCCTCATCCTCAGCAACGAAAAATTCCTCTGGAATATCAAATTTTGGAAGTAAAACATCGCGATATAAGGAATAAGCTTCAACCTTGTCAATCACTTCTTGAATATTAATGATAGCTTCGGGCAAATCAGCAAAAATTTGCTTCATTTCCTCGCCCGACTTGAAATAATATTCCTGATTTGGCATTCCATAACGATAGCCTCGACCTCGGCCAATTGGCGTGGTTTGCTTTTCACCATCTTTAACACACAACAAAATATCATGTGCATTGGCATCTTCTTTATTGACGTAATAGGTATTGTTTGTTGCAATGAGCTTGACATGATGCTTTTTTGCGAAAGCGATCAAAGTTTGATTTACACGATTTTCGTCTTCCTGTTTATGACGCATCAATTCGAGATAAAAATCATTCCCGAATTGTTCTTTCCACCAAATCAAAGCTTCTTCAGCCTGATGTTCCCCAACATTTAAAATCTTGCTTGGAATTTCTCCATATAAATTTCCCGACAGGACAATTAAGTCTTCTTTATATTGCTCGATGACAGTCTTGTCAATTCGTGGTACATAATAAAATCCGTCTGTAAAAGCGATAGACGACATTTTGGCCAAATTGTGGTAGCCTTTTTTATTTTTTGCCAATAAAACAACCTGGTATCCGTTATCTTTTTTGGTTTTGTCTTTATGGTTGTCACAGATATTGAATTCGCAACCTACAATCGGGATGATTTCAGTTTCCGTTACTTCTTCTCCGCTTTCAACTAAAGCTTTATTTTTTGCCGAAATGGCTTTGTTGTGATTCATGACAGCACTCACAAAATGGAAAGCTCCCATCATGTTTCCCGTATCGGTCATGGCAACGGCTGGCATTTTGAATTTGGCTGTAGCCTTAACCAAATCATTGATGGCGATGGTGGATTGCAAAACCGAAAACTGGGTATGATTATGCAAATGTGCAAAAGTGGCACTTTTTAAATCGCCTTTTACTTCATCAGAAATGATTGTCTGCTGATCTTCCTTTTGGATTTTTTGAAGACGAGCTCTGATTTCATCCGAGGCTTTTTTGAGATTAATATGTTTTAATCCTATAAGCTGGACTTCTCCAGTATTGTAGTTTTTGAAATCTTGAAAATAACCTGCAGGAACATCAAGTTCTTCTTTTGTAAAAACTTCTCGACGAATTAATTCTAGGAAACATCTGGTTGTTGCCTCAACATCGGCAGTAGCATTATGAGCTTCTGCAAAGGGTTGATTGAATAGATATTCGTGTAATTCCGTCAAAGTTGGAAGTTTAAATTTTCCACCTCTACCTCCTGGAAGTTTTAAAAGTGAAGCTGTAACTTCGGTACAGGTATCGAGAACTGGCATAGAACTCATAGGGGAATTTACACCCATTCGGTGGAATTCACATCCCATAATATTGACATCAAAGCCTAAATTTTGACCTACTATAAATTTTGCTTTTGATAAGGCTATGTTGAATTTTTCTAATACCTCGTCAAGCGAAATTCCCTCGGCTTGAGCCAATTCGGTCGAAATACCGTGTATTCTTTCGGCATCATACGGAATATTAAAACCTTCAGGCTTTACCAAATAATCCTGATGCTCGATGAGTTTTCCCATTTCGTCGTGCAACTGCCAAGCAATCTGGATGCATCGAGGCCAGTTGTTGACATCAGTAATGGGTGCATCCCAACGTTTTGGTAATCCGGTGGTTTCGGTATCGAATATTAAATACATAGGCTGAAAAATTCCAGAAAAAATTAAAATCCCAAATTCCAGAATAGGGATTACACAAAATTACGTTTAAATATTTTTTGTATCAATTATACTTATCAACAAAACAAAAAACCATTCGCCAAGTTGACGAATGGTTTTGTATAGGTAAAAAAATAAAGTTAATCGCTAACAGTACATCATCCCATTATTGGATAGAATCCGAAAAAGAAGTTATTAGTAACCTCCTCTGTTTCCACCTCCACGGTTGTCTCCACCACGGCTGTTTCCTCCGTATCCACCACCGCTATTACGGTCGTTTCCACCTCTGAAACCTCCACGAGAATCACCACCACGGTTTCCACCGAAGCTTCTTCTTTCTCCTTCTGGTTTTGGCTCTGATTTATTTACTACAATTGCACGTCCTTGAACAGTAGCTCCGTTCAATTCGTCAATCGCTTTTTGTGCTTCATCATCGTTTGGCATCTCAACAAAACCAAATCCTTTACTTCTTCCAGTAAATTTGTCTGTAATAATTTTTACAGAATCTACTGCACCATAAGCCTCGAAAGACTCTCTTAAATCTGCTTCCTCAATACTAAATGGAAGGCTTCCAACAAAAATATTCATATGTACTATTTATTATAATTCCAACAAATGTAGTTTATTTAATTTGTAAAACACTATATATTAGATTATTTCTAAAGCCGTTTTAGAAAATTAACTTTAAATTTAGATAAAATCAAACTTGCTGATGGTAAAATCAAATTTTGTCCCACGTCCCACTTCAGACGTAACTCTTATTTTTCCTCCAAGCCCATCCACTATTTTTTTCACAGTAGAAAGTCCGATTCCGTTCCCTTTGTTTCCAAATCGGTCCTCGGAAGTCAGAACTTCAAAAATAATAAAAATCTTTTCCAGATTTTCCTGCTTGATTCCTGATCCATTATCGATTACAGAAAATTCATAAAAATTCTCGGTCTCACTAAATACAATCTCAATTGAAATTTTAGGCTTATCATTATATTTTATACTATTGGCAATCAAGTTAATCAAAACCTGCTGAAGTGCCACGCGATTGGTAAAAACGGTTTGACTTTCAAAAACAAGAACAAATTCATACTCATTTTTGTTGTCCAACATTTGAATAGTTTCCTGTACCAATTTTTTGACATCAAAAACACTTCTGGCCTCTACCAAAACAGCATCACTCTTACTATGCTCTAAAATTCCGTCAACCAAATTACGAAGTGATTTCGAGGAAGTGTCGAGCATTTCCATCAACATTTTTGCCTCGTCATCTAAATTATCGGCATATTGGGAAATTAAAATCTCTGTCAAGCTCGAAATATTATTCAGTGGCGATTTGATATCATGTGCTGCTACGTGTGCAAATTTCTCTAACTCTACGTTTCTAGTTTCGAGATCTTTTGAGAATTTCTCGAGCAGCATCTTACTCTTTCTTAATTCAAATAAACTTACAACTTGGTTAGAAAGTGCTTTTAAAGCGATCAACTGTTCGTCGTTGAGTTCCTTTGGCTTATCGTCGATGACACACAATGTTCCAAGCGGTAATCCCTCAGGACTCACCAGCGGAACTCCTGTGTAAAAAATAACATGTGGTTCTCCAACAACTAATGGATTGTCCGAAAACCTGGAATCGAGTCGTGAATCTTTTACCGTGAAAATCTCATTAGGTTCAATAATTGCATGAGCACAAAACGAATCATTCCTGCTCGTTTGCCCTACATTCAAACCTACTTTTGACTTAAACCATTGTCTCTTTTCGTCTATTAAACTGATGGTTGAAATCGACGTTTCACAAATCTTTGAAGCAAGCTTGGTAATGTCGTCATACTCTTCTTCAGGAAGCGTGTCTAATATGGAATATTCTTTTAAAGCCTTTAATCTTCTAGACTCATTTTCGGGTATGGGTGGAAATTGCATATTCTTTTTTTCAACTAATTTGTAAAAAAAAAGCCATTCTGTTGAGAATGGCCCGTTGTTATCTATTGATTCACTCCGAAAGTAATTGGTATTTCATAGAACACACCATTTTGAAAATTAATCCTTTCTGGTGCACCAGGAATTTCCCCTACATATGGAGCATCGAACCTGAACGATCCTGAAATGGTTCCTGGCTTTTGAACTGGATCATTATTTTGAAGCACCAACTCACCATTTGGATCGTCAGCAATTCCTGTTTCAAATTCATAGGTAGCTCCATTGTCTATAAAAGAATGGTAAGCTCCGCTGTTTTCATCATTTCCTAATTCGAAAGTTGCATTCTGGAAAAAAGATGATGTTCCTGTTCCTGTAATTATCACTGGATAAGCATGAAATCTAACTTCTTCCAAGCCTTGATAACCAGTTAAAACCAATGTACTGTCTAACGGATTATATACTGCAGAATAGTCCTGAGCTCTCCACATAAAGTTATCTTTTCTAGCCTGAAAAGCCGGAGTATTGAAACTAACATCTTCTTCACACGAAGCAAATACGGCTAAAATTATTAAAAGCGATACAAATTTTTTCATTTAAAATATAAATTTTAGATATTGGGTATTCTAATTAATTGATTACAAAAATAGTTTTTAAAACGAAATATGCTAAACAAATTTGGACAAATTCGCATTATGAATTAATAATTAACAAATTTCTGCCTCAAGGTGATATTAAAAATCAATAAAGCATTAAAAATCAAGCGTAAAATAGCACGAATCAAAAAAAGATGTATATTTGCACCCTTAATTAATCGGGGTCGTGTACCTCAAAATTTAATCTTAGATTATGTCTGTAAAAATTAGATTACAAAGACACGGTAAAAAAGGAAAACCTTTTTACTGGGTTGTAGCGGCAGATGCTCGCTCAAAAAGAGATGGTAAATACCTAGAAAAAATTGGTACTTACAACCCAAACACTAACCCTGCAACTATCGACTTGAACCTTGATAGCGCTGTAAAATGGTTACACAATGGTGCTCAGCCAACTGACACTGCAAGAGCTATCCTTTCTTACAAAGGTGCTTTATTGAAACACCACCTTGATGGCGGAGTTCGCAAAGGTGCTTTGACACAAGAACAAGCTGATGCTAAATTAACTTCTTGGTTAGACGAGAAAGCTGGAAAAGTAGATGCTAAAAAAGATGGTTTATCAAAAGCTCAGGCTGATGCTAAAGCAAAAGCTTTCAAAGCAGAACAAGAAGTAAATGCAAAACGTTTAGCTGCTGCTGCAAAAGCTGAAGCTGATGCTATCGCTGCAAATGCTCCAGTTGAAGAAGAAGCTGCTGACGAGGCTGTTGCCGAAGTTGAAGCTACTGAAGAAGCTCCAGCTACTGAAGAAAACAACGAAGAAACTCAAGCTTAATTTTGATGCGATAATGCGTAAAGAAGATTGTTTCTATTTAGGTAAAATCGCAAAAAAATTTAGTTTCAAGGGTGAAGTCCTTATCTATCTAGATACTGATGAACCCGAGTTATACGAAAACTTGGAATCAGTGTTTGTCGAATGCGGCAAACACTTGGTTCCTTTTTTTATTGAAAACAGTTCGCTTCACAAGAATGACTTTCTAAGAGTTCGTTTTGAAGATGTGAACAATGAGGAAGAAGCCGATGCCATACTTGGTAATCATATTTACCTTCCTTTAAAAATGTTGCCAAAACTTTCCGGCAACAAATTTTATTTCCACGAGGTAATCGGTTTTGAAATCGAAGACAAACGTTTGGGCGTTTTCGGAAAAATTCAATCGGTTAATGACACTACAGCTCAACCTCTTTTTGAAGTTTTGAATGGCGAAGTGGAAATACTAGTTCCAATGATTGACCATTTTCTTGTAAAGATTGATCGCGAGAATAAAAAAGTGGTGATGGATTTACCTGAGGGATTAATTGAGATGTACTTGTAAAAAGTATTCAGTATTCAGTCGGAATGTTCAGTTCCTAATACTCGGAAATCAGCATTCAAAAAATTAAATCATTTCTATGTCTTTTCAATTCAAACAATTTTCTATAGAACAAGACCGTTGCGCAATGAAAGTTGGAACCGATGGTGTTTTGCTTGGAGCTTGGTCGCCAATTCCTGAAAATGCTTTTAGCGTTTTGGATATTGGAGCTGGAACTGGAATCATTGCCTTGATGATTGCCCAAAGAAGTTTTGCCGAACAAATCGATGCTTTGGAAATTGATGAAGAAGCTTATGAACAAGCGGTAGAAAATTTTGAAAACTCACCTTGGAGCGACCGATTATTTTGTTTTCACGCAGGTTTGGATGAATTTGTAGAAGAACCAGAAGATGAATATGATTTAATTATTTCGAATCCTCCTTTCTATACTGAAGATTTTAAATCTGATAACGAACAAAGAGATTTGGCTCGTTTTGCTGATGCAATGCCTTTTGAAGAATTGATTGAAGCCGCAGGCTTATTACTTTCAGAAAACGGAATCTTCTCCGTTATTATTCCTTTTAAAGAAGAAGAAAAATTTATTGCCTTGGCAAAAGAGGTTGATTTATTTCCAATAAAAATCACTCGCGTGAAAGGAACTCCAACTACCGAAATCAAACGCAGTCTTTTGGCTTTTAGCCGAAATGAAACGGCCAATTTTCCTATTGACGAATTGGTTATTGAAACTTCCCGACATATTTATACAGAAGAATATATCGCTTTGACTAGGGATTTTTATTTGAAAATGTAGGTTATGGTATAGCCGTTTTCGCAATAGGGATAGTAGTGGAAATCCTTTTTTGTTTTTTGCTGCCAAAAACAAAAAATATTGTAACGGATAGCCTGGCCGTTTACGGATTGCCCAAAATAGAAAATAACCGAATATTACCTATAAAATATCACTTTGAATTATTGATTTGTTAGAAATGATTCGTTATTTTTGCGAAGATTTAAAAAACATAACATGAGACCAGACCTTTTTCAAGCTCCAGATTATTATCTTTTAGACGAATTATTATCAGACGAACATAAAATGGTACGTGACGCAGCCCGCGAATGGGTAAAGCGTGAAGTATCGCCAATTATTGAAGAATATGCTCAAAAAGCAGAATTTCCTAAGCAAATCATTAATGGTTTGGCAGAAATTGGTGCTTTTGGACCTTATATTCCTGAGGAATATGGTGGTGCAGGATTGGACCAAATTTCTTACGGATTGATCATGCAAGAAATCGAAAGAGGAGATTCGGGCGTTCGTTCGACAGCTTCTGTTCAATCTTCCTTGGTGATGTATCCAATTTGGAAATACGGAAACGAAGAACAGAGAATGAAGTATTTGCCAAAGTTAGCTTCTGGAGAATTCATAGGCTGTTTTGGCTTGACCGAACCTGACCACGGATCTAATCCTGGCGGAATGACAACCAACTTCAAAGACAAAGGCGATCACTATTTATTGAATGGTGCCAAAATGTGGATTTCTAATGCTCCTTTCGCAGATATCGCTGTAGTTTGGGCAAAAGACGAATCAGGAAGAATCCACGGATTGGTTGTAGAAAGAGGAATGGAAGGCTTCACGACTCCAGAAACACATAACAAATGGTCACTTCGTGCATCTGCAACAGGTGAATTGATTTTTGATAACGTAAAAGTTCCAAAGGAAAATTTATTACCAAATAAGTCAGGTCTTGGAGCCCCACTTGGATGCTTGGATTCTGCTCGTTATGGAATCGCTTGGGGTGCTATTGGTGCTGCAATGGATTGTTATGATACCGCTTTGCGTTATGCAAAAGAAAGAATTCAATTTGACAAGCCAATTGCTGGAACTCAATTGCAACAAAAGAAATTAGCCGAAATGATTACTGAAATCACAAAAGCTCAATTGCTAACTTGGAGATTAGGAGTCTTGAGAAATGAAGGAAAAGCAACTTCTGCTCAAATCTCTATGGCAAAAAGAAACAATGTGGATATGGCCATCAATATTGCCAGAGAAGCACGTCAAATTCTTGGCGGAATGGGTATCACGGGCGAATATTCGATCATGCGACACATGATGAACTTAGAATCTGTTATTACCTATGAAGGAACCCACGATATTCACTTGTTGATTACAGGAATGGACATCACCGGAATTGCAGCTTTCAAATAATAGAACTCTATTCAAATATAAATCCCGTCTCATTTCTTATAACCAGACGGGATTTTTTTTTTGCAGTACAACCAAATAAAAAAACCCAACTACTTTCATAGCTGGGAAATTTGGGAATTAAAACTAACTTTTGTTTCTTTTATACTAATGGTCCACCTGCCAAAATTTCTTCGTTGGCAAACTCTTCGAACTTCGCAAAATTTTCTTTGAATTTCTGACCTAGTTCTACCGCTTTTACATCATATAAATCCTTATCAGCCCATGTATTTCTAGGATTTAAAACTTCACTAGGAACATTTGGACAAGATTGTGGTTTTGCAATTCCGAAAACACTGTGATTTACAAATTCTACATTATCTAAATCTCCGTTTAAGGCAGCCGTGATCATTTCACGTGTGTATTTCAATTTCATTCTGCTACCAATTCCGTAAGGACCACCTGTCCAACCCGTGTTGATTAGCCAGACTGTAACACCAGCATCTTTCATTTTCTTGCTCAACATCTCAGCATATTTTGTTGGATGCAACGGCATGAATGGTGCACCAAAACAAGCAGAAAAATTAGGCTGTGGTTCCGTAACCCCGGCTTCAGTTCCAGCAACTTTTGCAGTATATCCTGAAATAAAATGGTAAGCCGCCTGTCCCGGTGTCAATTTAGAGATTGGAGGCAAAATTCCGAATGAATCAGCTGTTAGGAAAAATATATTTTTTGGGTTTTTCCCAATAGAACCTTCTTGAATATTATCAATATGGTAAATTGGGTAACTTACTCTCGTGTTTGGAGTGATTGAAGTATCTTCAAAATCTACTTCATTTGTACCCGCTTTAAAAACCACATTTTCAAGGATTGCACCTTTTTTGATCGCTCTAAAGATATCCGGTTCATTTTCTTCTGTAAGGTTCACCACTTTAGCATAACATCCACCTTCAAAATTGAAAACAGTATTTTCGCTTGTCCATCCGTGTTCGTCATCACCAATCAGTTTTCTTTTTGGATCTGCAGACAAAGTTGTTTTTCCGGTTCCTGACAATCCGAAAAAGATTGCAGTATCACCATCATTTCCAACATTAGCCGAGCAATGCATTGGCAAAGTATTTTTATCAACTGGAAGGATGAAATTCAAGGCAGAGAAAATACCTTTTTTCATTTCACCTGTATAACCCGTTCCTCCAATCAAGGCAATTTTTCTAGTAAAGTCTAGTATGGCAAAATTATGCTGACGTGTTCCATCTACAGCTGGATCAGCCATGAAACCTGGAGCACATACCACGTGCCAATCGGCTGTGAATCCTTCAAGTTCCGAAGCTTCTGGTCTCAAGAACATATTGTAGCAAAACAAATTAGACCAAGCCGTTTCGGTAATAACCCTAACGTTTAGTCTATAATTGTCATCTGCACATACATAACTATCTCTAACAAAAATTTCGTTCTTAGCAGAAAGGTAATTGGTTACTTTATCGTAAAGCTTATTAAAATTTTCTGATGAAAACGGAATATTTACTTTTCCCCACCAAACTTTATCTTCTGTAATGCTGTCTCTAACTATAAATCTATCCTGTGGAGACCTTCCTGTAAATTCACCAGTATTGATGGCCAAAGCCCCTGTAGAATTCTCAACCCCTTGTCCAGATTGGATAGTGATGTCGTGAAGCTCGTCTGGAGTCAGTTGGTAATGTACATTTGTGTTTTTGATCCCAAGACCTTCTAACGAAATCGATTTCGTAAATAAAGCGTTATTATCCATAATTTTTTTGTTATGTTGTTTTTAAACAGAGTACAAAAGTAAAAATTAATAATTACAACGATGTAGTAAATTGAAAAATTATGATTTTTTGTTGAAAAAATCGAAGAATAACCAAAGCCAAGCCACAATTAATAGGAATCCTCCAATAGGTGTTACGAATCCGATAACTTTGAAATCAAAACTTGTCAAGTCATTTGTAGCCAAAAGATAAATGGAACCCGAAAAAAGTAGTAAACCAAAAACAACCAAATAATAAATCACCTTCTTTGCCTTTTCCGAAACTAAAACTGACGTGCCCACAAGCAATAAAAACAAGGCATGATACATCTGATATTTTACTCCAGTTTCAAAAGTTGCAAGTTGCTCTAGATTCAACACTTTCTTTAATGCATGTGCTCCAAAAGCACCAAAAATTATAGCAATAGCACCTATTATTGCAGCAGTAGAAATTATCTTTTTGTTCATCATTTATAAATTTTGTATAAAGTTACGAAACACCATTTCAAAAAAATATAAAAGATTAACAACATTTTTCTTTTTTATAAATATAACAAATCACTACTTTTGTGTGACACAAACTAACTATGAGACACATACTAATCATTGGAGCAGGACGATCAGCATCCTCATTAATCCAATACCTTCTGAACAAGTCCGAAGAGGAAAAACTACACCTCACCATCGGAGACTTATCGCTGGAATTAGCCGAAAAGAAAACGGACAATCACCCAAATGCCACTGCAATAGCATTTGACATTTTTGATGAAAATCAAAGACAAGCACAAATCCAAAAAGCTGACATTGTTATCTCGATGTTACCGGCTCACCTGCATTTTGAAGTAGCAAAAGACTGCATCAAATACAAAAAGCACATGGTAACCGCTTCCTATGTTAGCGAAGCCATGCAATCATTAGACGGTGCTGCAAAGGAAAACAACTTGGTTTTCATGAACGAAATTGGGCTAGATCCGGGCATCGACCACATGAGTGCCATGAAAATCATCGATGAAATTCGCGAACAAGGTGGAAAAATGTTGCTTTTTGAATCGTTCTGTGGAGGTTTAGTTGCTCCAGAATCCGACAACAACCTATGGAATTATAAATTTACTTGGGCTCCAAGAAACGTAGTTTTGGCTGGTCAAGGTGGTGCCGCAAAATTCATCCAGGAAGGCACTTATAAATACATTCCGTATCATAAATTGTTCCGCAGGACTGAATTCTTGGAAGTAGAAGGTTATGGGAAATTTGAAGGTTACGCCAATCGCGATTCATTAAAATACCGCGAAATCTATGGCCTTAACGACATTCTAACTTTATACAGAGGAACCATCCGCCGTGTTGGTTTTTCCAGAGCCTGGAACATGTTTGTACAACTTGGTATGACCGATGACACCTACCTCATTGACAATTCTGAAACCATCAGTTACAGGGATTTCATTAATTTATTCTTGCCCTATCATCCAACGGACTCTATAGAATTGAAAACCCGTTTGAGCCTTGGTATCGAACAAGATGATATTATGTGGGACAAATTGGTCGAACTGGACATCTTTAACGAAAACAAAATTGTTGGACTTAAAAATGCAACTCCAGCACAAATTCTAGAAAAAATCCTAAACGATAGCTGGACCCTAGAAAAGGACGACAAGGACATGATTGTCATGTACCACAAATTTGGCTATGAACTCAACGGAGAACAAAAACAAATCGACTCCAAGATGGTGTGCATTGGCGATGACCAAACCTATACCGCAATGGCCAAAACCGTTGGACTTCCAGTAGCAATGGCAACCTTGCAAATCCTCAACGGAAACATCAAAACGCCAGGTGTGCAATTGCCACTCCATAAGGAAGTCTACTTGCCAATCCTCAAAGAATTAGAAGAATTTGGAGTAAAATTCTACGAACGCGAGATGCCTTATGTGGGCTATAACCCCGACAAAGTTGGCGTAAATCTTAAGTTCTCATAAATAACAAGAATCCGTTTCGAGAGAAGCGGATTTTTTTTGTCGTTTTAATTAGAAGCGAATCAACAGTCTTAAAAATAAAACCATGTTCCTGCTGGATGCCACTATCTTTTGTTCTGAACCCCAGAACAAAAGGATAGTGACAACCATCAGGGCTATTATGAAAACTATAGGCTCCTTTATATTCGCTTGGAATCAGAATCAATAACCAACGAATCACAACGGATTAAAATCCGTTGCTATAAAATGAGTCGTTCCTACGGAACTCGGCCGGGATTGACAGAGCCAGAGGCTCGGAACATATTCTAACACCAGATTTTAATCTGGTGGCAATTCTACCATCATAAATCCTTATATTTACTTTTCAATTTAAACCAAAAACAACCTTTAGGTTACAATAAAAACAAAATGAAAATAAACTCCTTACAAATAGAAATAGACGGAATCGACAAAGAGATACTTCGCGACCTCATGGACGATGCCCGAAAACCCATACTCCAAATTGCTAATAAAATTGGAATTTCGGGAGCGGCAATCCACCAACGCTTACGAAAACTGGAACAATCGGGTGTGATTTCGGGATCAAAGTTTGTGGTCAACAATAGGGTTTTGGGCTACAGCACGATGGCTTTCGTGGGCATCTATCTGGAAAAAGCGGCAACAAATCTTGAAACCGTAAAGGAACTAAAAAAAATACCTGAAGTTCTAGAATGCCATTATACCACCGGAAACTGGTCGATCCTGATCAAGATTATCTGCCGTGATAACGAACATTTGATGACGCTATTAAATACTAAAATTCAGGCTATTGAAGGCGTTTCGAGAACAGAAACATTCATTTCGTTGGATCAACAAATTGAAAGACAAATTCAATTATAAATTTTAGATTGTCGATTTCAGATTGTCGATTTCAGATTGTCGAGCACCAGATTAAAATCTGGCGCTACAATATGTTCTGAGCCTCTGGCTCTGTCAATCCCGGCCGAGTTCCGTAGGAACGACTCATTTTATAGCAACGGATTTTAATCCGTTGGATTTTCAATTCATTGGGATTTCAATTCGTTGAGATTTCAATTCGTTGGAATCTTTATCCATTGGTTATTGATTGTGGTTCCAAGCGAAAATAAAGGAGCCTTAAGTTTCCTTTTAGCCCTGATGGTGCTATTGTTTGAGCTCTTGCAACTGCCGTAAGAGCTGTTGCAAAGCGAGTGGCATCCAGCTGGAACATGGATCTACTCTAATTACCAAAGATTCGCTCCTTATTATACATAAAAAAATCCGCTTCTCTCGAAACGGATTATAATTATTTTGTCTTCTGAGATTAGTCTCTTGAACCTCCAAAAACTTGCAAAGCCCAATATAGCAGAGAAGCCAATGCTCCAATTGCCGCTACAACATAGGTTCTTGCAGCCCATTTCAAGGCGTCTTCTGATCCTGCATATTCTTGCTGGCTCAGCATGTTTTTATTTTTTAGCCAAGCCAAAGCTCGGTTACTGGCGTCATACTCAACTGGCAAGGTGATGAAACTAAATGTGGTAGCTATAGCCATCAATCCCAAACCTGCAATAGCAATATAGTAGCCAAATCCGGCTCCAGCAGCAGCTCCCAAAATTAATCCCCCGATAATCAACCACTGCGACATTCCTGAAGCAACGTTCACTACAGGAACCAATTTAGACCGCATCGTTAACCATTCATAAGCTGTGGCGTGTTGAACAGCGTGTCCCACCTCGTGAGCGGCAACGGCTGCAGCAGCGGCATTTCGTTCGTTATAAACGGCTTCGCTCAAGTTCACCGTTTTATCGGCTGGATTGTAATGATCTGTTAAACGTCCTGGTGTTGAAATCACTCGAACGTCACGAATGCCATGATCGGCAAGCATTTTCTCTGCGATTTCGGCACCACTCATTCCGTTGCGTAAACCTACTTTTGAGTACTGCTCGAACTTGCTTTTCAATCGGGCACTAACAGCCCAACTCACTAAAGCGATAACCCCGATTAATATATAATATCCTATCATTTTGTTTTGATTTTATTGTTTGTTCAAATATAGCAAAATATACGCCAAATGATAGCAGATGTCATTTTGACACGAGTTAAAGATTTTGTAAAATATTTTTGCCACAGATTTCAAGGATTAAAAAGGATTAAATTTCTGTGAAAAATAATCCACTAAATCTGTGGAATCTGTGGCAAAAAAAATGAGCTAATGACTATCCCACCAAGTTGATGATTTTTCCTGGAACGATGATCACTTTATTAGGCATCTTCCCGTCTAATTGCTTGATGGTTCTTTCGTCTTTCATCACAATTTCCTCGATTTGTTCCTTGGTTAGATCCAAAGGCAATGTCATCGTGAAACGCATCTTTCCGTTGAACGAAACTGGATATTCCTTGCTGCTTTCTACCAAATATTCTGGGTTGAATTTTGGGAAAGGAGCTGTTGAGATACTTTGCTCATGCCCTAGTCTTTTCCATAATTCTTCGGCGATGTGTGGTGCATAAGGCGAAATCAAAATCGCCAAAGGCTCTAGAACCGAACGTTCGTGGCATTTTAGAGCCGTGAGTTCGTTTACGGCAATCATAAACTGGCTTACGGAGGTATTGAACGAAAATCCTTCGATGTCCTCGGTTACTTTCTTGATGGTTTTGTGTAAGGCTTTCAAGGCTTCTGGTGAGGCTGGGTTTGAAGTCACAATCAATCCTGATTCGTCGAAATACAGTTTCCATAGTTTTTTCAAGAACCCGAAAACCCCTGTGATTCCGGCGGTGTTCCAAGGTTTTGCTTGTTCTAATGGTCCTAGGAACATTTCGTATAAACGTAAGGTATCGGCTCCGTATTCTTCGCAGATGTCGTCTGGCGTTACTACGTTGTATTTTGATTTGGACATCTTTTCTATTTCGCGAATTGTAAAAAACTTTTGATCATCGTTTATTACCTCTAAGCCATTAGAATCTAAATACAAAGCAGAATTTGTTTCAGAATTCCACTTTTTTAGCCTGTAAATATCAACTTCGTCAGTTGTTCCTTTTAGGTATTCAATTGGTAAGTGAATTTTAGCATATCCATTATACTCAATATAGACAGTTTCTATCCTAATTTGAAAATGTTTAAAAACTAATTTTTTCCATTCTTCTCTCAAAACTGTTAGATAATCAAATTCATTTAATTTTTCCTGAACATATCTTATACCTTTTGACTCAAAATCAGAAGAGAGAAAAATAGATTCGCAATTACGTATTAAAAAATTCTCTTCCTCGTAAAATTCTTTTGTAATTTTTCCTTCTACTAATTGGTACAAATTTGATTGAAATCTAAATAATAATCTAAATAGAAAACCGCTCATCCCCAAAATCATCCCCTGATTGATCAATTTCTTGAACGGTTCTTCTTGGTTGACAAAACCTCTGTCCTTCAAAAATTTGTTCCAAAAGCGGGAATACAGCAAGTGGCCTGTGGCGTGTTCGCTTCCTCCTATATATAAATCGACATTCTGCCAATAGTTTTGTGCTTCTTCCGATACAAATTCGTCGTTGTTGTGAGCATCCATATATCGCAACCAATACCACGAACTTCCTGCCCAACCTGGCATGGTGTTCAATTCCAATGGAAAAATAGTCACATTGTCAATCAACTGATTACTGACTACTGAACACTGAACACTATCCCAAGCCCAATCGGTTGCGTTTCCTAAAGGCGGTTGTCCGTCTTCGGTTGGCAAATATTTTTCAACTTCTGGAAGGCGAATCGGAAGATGCTGTGTTTCGATCATTTGTGGCAATCCGTTTACATAATAGACCGGGAAAGGTTCGCCCCAATATCTTTGGCGGGAGAAAACGGCATCACGCAAACGATAATTTGTTTTTCCTTTTCCTTGACCTAATTCTTCTAAAGCTTCAATGGCTTTTTGAGTGGCTTTCTTATAATCCAATCCGTTTAGGAAGTCGGAATTAGCAATCACCACATTGTCCTTTGAACCGTAGGCTTCTTCCGAAATATCTACGTTGTCAAATATATTTTTAATCTCGATATTGAAATGTTTTGCGAAAGCATAATCGCGTTCGTCGCCACAAGGAACGGCCATAACGGCTCCTGTTCCGTAACCTGCCAAAACATAATCGCCAATCCAAACCGGAATGGCTTCTTTCGTGAAAGGATGTTCAGCATAAGCTCCTGTGAAAACGCCTGAAATGGTTTTTACATCGGCCATTCTTTCGCGTTCGCTGCGTTTTGCAGTTGCTTCAACATAGGCTTCTACGGCTTGTTTTTGTTCGGGTGTTGTGATTTTGGCCACTAAATCGTGTTCGGGTGCCAAGGTCATAAATGTCACTCCGAAAATCGTGTCGGGTCTTGTGGTGAAGACTTCAATTTTATGGTCGTTGGTTTCGTCTCCGCTTAGAATATAATCAACCGCATTTCGTTCGAACTCTGAATCTTTTACCTTAAAAGTAACAGAGGCTCCAACTGATTTTCCGATCCAGTTTCTTTGGCTTTCTTTTAGAGATTCTGTCCAATCGATGGTATCCAAACCTTGAAGCAAACGTTCAGCATAGGCCGAAATTCGCATACTCCATTGTGTCATTTTCTTGCGGATTACAGGATGTCCTCCACGTTCTGAAACACCGTTTACGATTTCGTCGTTTGCCAGAACAGTTCCCAATGCCGGACACCAGTTTACTTCGGTTTCAGCAAGGAAAGTTAATCTGTATTTTAGTAGAATTCGTTCTTGTTCTTCTTTTGAATAGGATTTCCAGTCTTCTGCAGAGAAAGTTGGAATATTATCATCGGAAACGGCGTTTACTTTTGCGTTTCCGTTTTCTTCGAAATCCATTATCAATGTTTTGATATCTCTGGCTTCGTTGGCATCTTTATCGTACCAAGAATTGAACAATTGGATGAAAATCCATTGTGTCCATTTGTAATAATCGGCATTTGAAGTTCGCACTTCTCTGCTCCAATCGAATGAAAAACCGATTTTATCGAGTTGTTCTCTGTAACGTGCGATGTTTTCCTTCGTGGTTTTATCCGGATGCTGACCAGTTTGAATGGCATATTGTTCTGCCGGAAGTCCGAAACTGTCGTAGCCTTGCGGATGCAAGACGTTGAAACCTTGGTGGCGTTTGAATCGTGCATAGATATCAGAGGCAATGTAACCCAGCGGATGCCCAACGTGCAAACCAGCTCCGGATGGATAAGGGAACATGTCTAAGACATAGTATTTTGGCTTGTCTGAATTATTTTCTGCAGCAAAGGTTTGGTTTTCTGCCCAGTGTTTTTGCCATCTGGCTTCGATTTCGTTAGGGTTGTATTTCATTTCTATAATAATGACACCCCCTATGGGGTTTTGGTTTGTTTTATTTGTTTCTATAATAATGGCAACCCTACGGGTTTTTGTAATTATCAATCATTTCACATCTATAATAATGGCAACCCTATGGTTTTTTTCTAAAAAACTACTAAAAATTTTAATCCCGTAGGGATGCCATTTTTGTAGAAAAAAATAATTAAGACCTTTTTAAAATCCCGTAGGGATGATATTTTGATTCGTAATTTATTTTAACGTAATCCTAAAACCAAAGATTCCAAAGATAAAATGGATTTTCCAATAGCCCCGATTGGAGAAAGTAGCTTTTTGTTCTGGGGTTCAGAACAAAAACTACTTCGGAAAGCGGGAACATGGACTCCAAAAATGCCCGAACGATTTGCTCCTATACAAAAAAAATCGATTCGAGGTGGCAAATTTACGTTTATTGTACGAAAGTTGAAACTTTGAACGTTATAAACTGTGTTTAAAGAAATTCTTTATTATTTTTACCAAAAATTATTATATAGATGAGTTCTTCTTACGATAAATTTCAAAAACGCAGACTGCTTTCTTCTTATTTTTCGGTTGTTTTAAGTGTATTCCTGGTGCTTTTCCTGTTGGGAATATTAGGCCTTTTTGTTGTAAATTCTAAAAAACTTTCGGACGATTTCAAGGAAACAATCGTAATGACGGTTTTTATGAAAAATGAAGCCAATGACACGATTATCAAGGCTTTTGACGATGAAATGAAAACAGCGAAGTTTATACTTTCGCATACTTATGTAACCAAAGAAGAGGCTGCAAAAATCCATACCGACATTATTGGAGAAAATTTCATGGAGTTTTTAGGTGCGAATCCTTTGCAGAATTCGTTTGACTTGCATTTGAAGGCCGATTATATTGTTAACGACAGTATTGCAAAAATTGAAACGCGTTTGAGAAGCAACGAAATGGTTTCGGATGTGGTGTATGATAAACAATTGGTGAATTTAGTGAACGACAATATTAAAAAAGTGAGTTTTTATATCCTTTGCATCAGCGGATTTCTTGCTTTGGTGGCGGTTTTATTGATCAATAGCTCGATGCGTTTGTCGATTTACTCGAACCGATTTATCATCAAAACGATGCAGATGGTTGGGGCTACGAAGTCGTTTATTAGAAAACCATTTATCTGGAGAAGTATTAGATTGGGAATTATTGGTTCGGTTTTGGCGATTTTGGCCTTGATTGGAACACTATATTATATCGACACGAATTATCCAAACCTTGAAATCCTGGAAGACCAATTGATGACGGGAGCTATTTTGCTTGGTGTGCTTTTGGTTGGGATTTTGATTACTTGGATTAGTACGTTCTTTGCTACTCAACGTTTCTTGAACTTGAGAACGGACGATCTTTATTAGAAAGAGGGAAGTTGGAAGACGGGAGACAAAAAAATAGATTAAAATATATATACAATGGAAAATAAACCACAAAAGCAGTTTCTTTTTGACAAAGTGAACTATAAAATTTTACTGATTGGTCTAGCTGTTATTACTTTAGGCTTCATTTTGATGTCTGGCGGAGGTAGTGAAGATCCAGCGGTTTTTAGCGAAGACATCTTTAATTTCAGAAGAATCAGATTGGCACCAACGACGGTGTTGATTGGTTTTGGAATTACGATTTACTCCATTTTGAAAAACCCGAAGAAGAATTAGTTAATTTGATAATTCGGTAATTAGATAATTCAAATTGCCAATTCAACTCATTATCTAATTTTCTAATTACTACATTTTCTACTTATTTTATGGATTTAATACAAGCGATTCTTATTGCAATTGTTGAAGGCCTGACAGAATATATTCCTGTTTCTTCAACAGGTCACATGATTTTTTTGAGTTCTTATTTTGGAATACAAGAGGATGATTTTGTAAAGCTATTTCAGGTTTCGATTCAATTTGGAGCCATCTTGGCTGTTGTAGTTTTATACTGGAAAAAGTTTTTTGATTTCAGTAAATTCAATTTCTACATCAAATTGGCCTGTGCCGTTGTTCCTGCTTTAGTTCTGGGTTATATTTTTGATGATTATATTGATGCGGTTTTGGGAAATCCCATTCCAATTGCGATTGTATTAATTGTTGGTGGTTTCGTATTGCTTTTTATTGATAACTACTTTCAAAATCCAACTATTGTTAGTGAAGAACAAATTACCATCAAGAAAGCCGTAACAATTGGTTTTTGGCAGTGCTTGGCGATGATGCCAGGAACAAGCCGTTCAGCCGCTTCTATTATTGGGGGGATGCAACAAGGATTGACACGACAAACTGCTGCCGAATTCTCTTTCTTTTTGGCAGTCCCTACAATGTTGGCAGTTACGTGTTATTCGGTTTTTCTAAAGACGTATAATGATTCACAACTTAAAGGTTATGAATTATTGATGGAAAATGGCGAGAACTTGAAGCTGTTTCTAATCGGAAATCTTATTGCTTTTGTAGTTTCAATTATTGCCATAAAATTTTTTATTGGTGTTATCAAAAAATACGGTTTCAAACCTTGGGGTTGGTATAGAATTGTGACTGGAAGCTTGCTTTTGGTTTATTTCATTTATCTAAAATAATTTAAATTGACAGCACAAGATTATCAGGAAGGCCAAGTTATATTGATTGACAAACCCTTGCATTGGACTTCCTTTCAGGCGGTTAATAAACTCAAATATACCTTAATCAATAAAGCAGGGCTTCCTAAAAAATTCAAGATTGGTCATGCCGGTACTTTAGACCCTTTGGCAAGCGGATTATTAATTGTTTGTACTGGAAAATTTACCAAAACGATTTCAGAAATTCAAAGCCAAGCCAAAGAATATACCGGAACTTTCTACATTGGCGCCACTACTCCATCCTATGATTTGGAAACAGAAATCGATCAGACTTTTCCAACTTCTCATATCAATGAAGATTTGATTCATGAAACCGTAAAGCAGTTTTTAGGCGAAATTGATCAAGTTCCGCCTATTTTTTCGGCTATTAAAAAAGATGGAAAACGTCTATACGAACATGCTCGTGCAGGAGAAGAAGTTGAAATTCAATCTCGGAAAACCACTATTTACGAATTCGAAATAACCAGAATAGCACTTCCAGAAATTGATTTCAGGGTAAAATGCAGCAAGGGAACTTACATCCGTTCCTTGGCCTTTGATTTTGGAAAAGCAATGGAATCAGGTTCGCATTTGACGGTTTTAAGGCGTACGAAAATTGGTGATTATAGTGTTGAGAATGGAGTTTCACCTGAAGCCTTTGTAGAGCAAATTACTAAAATCTCCGAAGCTAATTCTTAATTACAAAAGGTTTAGAATCTCATCTTGAGTCGAAATCCCCTTGTCGTGCAAATACCATAATTGCAATTCGGTTTTGATGGTTTCATCAATCACTCCGAATTTTTCCTTATACTCCTTCATTAATTTTGTTGCTCCAGACGGTCTTGGCCCCCAATCGGCAATTACATTCAAAGTTTCTTTTTCAAGGACAATTAACTTTGGAATCGACTTTCCGCCATTGGTCAAAAACAAATTCATCAAAGCTTCATTCTCATCACGGAAAACAATTTTTAAATCTATATTTTCAGACAATTCTGCCATTTTATTGAAAATTGGCAATAATTGAGCGGCATCGCCACACCAGCCTTCAGAAATGACCAACCAGATATATTCATTCTTCAGGTTTTTCAATCTCAATATATTTTCTTCCGAAATCTTTATTGTTTTCTCCAAACGGTTCATTCTTGTTTCGTTCAACTGACTGTAGTGCAGCAAATCTTCTGACTGCGTATTTCCTGAAGATTTACCTTCTTGAAGCAATTGCGAAACCGTAGTTCTATATTCTGAATAGGAAAAACTTCTTTCAAGACTTTCCTGTAGTATATCTTTCATAATCAAATTTTGAACTGCAAAATTAATTCAAAAAAACGAATTCCATATTTTTCTGAAAACTATATTTCAAAAAAACAGAATATGTATATATTTGCACAACTCAACTAAAGTAACAGATGAAATACAAAAGAATACTCTTAAAATTAAGTGGTGAAGCGTTAATGGGTGATCGTCAGTACGGGATTGATCCTGCAAGATTGGCCGAATATGCTTCGGATATTAAGCAAATTCACGACAAAGGTGTGGAAATTGCGATTGTAATTGGTGGAGGAAATATCTTTAGAGGAGTTGCTGGAGCAAGTAACGGAATGGACCGCGTTCAGGGTGATTATATGGGAATGTTGGCAACAATTATCAACGGAATGGCATTGCAAGGTGCTTTGGAAGATAAAGGAATGCTGACGCGTTTGCAAACTGCTTTAAAAATTGAAGCAATTGCAGAACCTTATATTAAAAGAAGAGCCGTTCGCCATCTTGAAAAAGGCAGAATCGTAATTTTTGGAGCCGGAACTGGAAATCCTTATTTCACAACTGATACAGCAGCCGTTTTACGTGGTGTTGAAATTAATGCAGATGTGATTTTGAAAGGAACAAGAGTAGACGGAATCTATACTGCAGATCCTGAAAAAGACCCAACGGCAACAAAATTCGATTACATTTCGTTTGAAGATGTATTGAAAAAAGGATTGAATGTAATGGACACAACCGCTTTTACTTTGAGCCAGGAAAATGAATTGCCAATTTTGGTTTTCGATATGAACAAGCCAGGTAACTTATTGAAAATTTGCGAAGGAGAAAATATTGGAACAGTAGTAAATATTTAGTGTTCAGTAATCAGTGTTCAGTAATCAGTAACTCAGACAACCGACAACTAACAACCGATAACAAATAAAAAAATGACTGAAGAAATTGAATTTATATTAGACAGCACAAAAGAATCTATGATAGGTTCTATTGCTCATTTGGAGAAAGAATTCTTGAACATCCGTGCAGGAAAAGCCTCTCCAGCAATGCTAGGAAGTGTTTTTGTAGATTATTATGGATCTCAAACTGCACTTTCCCAAGTTTCTAAAATCAGTGTTCCTGATGCAAGAACGATCACGATTCAACCGTTTGAAAAAAATATGATTCAGCCAATTGAAAAAGCAATTCAGATTGCAAATATTGGCTTTAATCCGATGAATAACGGTGATATGATTATTATCAGCGTTCCACCTTTGACGGAAGAACGCCGTCGTGATTTGGCAAAACAAGCAAAGGCTGAAGCCGAAGATGCAAAAATCGGAATCAGAAATGCTCGTAAAGATGCCAATACTGATATCAAGAAACAGGAAAAAGACGGAACTTCTGAAGATATCTGCAAAAAAGCAGAAGAAGATGTTCAGAAATTAACCGATAGCTACATTAAAAAAATCGACGAACTTTTGGCTGTTAAGGAAGCTGAAATTATGAAGGTTTAAAATCATAAATATTTTATAAAATCCGCCTTGTTTATCGCAAGGCGGATTTTTTTTATCAAAGAGTTTGTAACTTGCACTGCAATTGAAAATCACTGCAAGACCCCCTCTATGAAGCAATTAACGGTATTGTTTTTATTTTTTTCGCTTTTTTCTCAAGCCCAATTCCAAATAACTGGAGTTGTGCGAGACGAGACAACTCATAAACCGCTACCATTTGCTTCAATTTCAACCAAAAATGGCTTCGAAATTACAGATATCGATGGCAAATTTGACATACAAAGCAAAGAACCCATTCTCTCTTTTATAGTTTCCTATATCGGTTTTCAAAAGAAAGAAATCAATACACAAGGAAAAAAAAGTTTCATGGTCTTGCTTTCGCCAAAATCCGAGAGTTTACAAGAAGTTGCAATTGGCGAAAATCCTGCAAATGCTGTCATTAAAAAGGCAATTGCTTTAAAAAAACAAAACGACCCACAAAAAAAACTCAACAGTTTTCAGTTTAGAGCCTACAATAAATTGGTCATAACCGCCAACCCAGATTCCATCAACGGAACATTGGATTCTATTTTCGTAACCAATAAAGGTGTTCGGAAATTTGTGAAACTCGATTCTACCGATTTTAAGTTTAAAAAAATAATTGACAAACAACACATTTACCAAACTGAGAAGATTTCGCAATATCAATTTGATGGGCAACATTTCAAGGAAAATGTTTTGGCGACCAAAATGGCTGGTTTCAAGCAACCTATCTATGAATTGATCGGACTAAAATTGCAATCCTTTTCAGTCTATGATTCGAAATACGAACTCCTCGAAAACCGCTATGATGGAGCTTTAGCCAATGACGCCTTGCGAGAATATACATTTAAGATCTTAGATACAGTAACTATTCAAGAACGTGATTTGTATGTGATTTTTTTCAAAAACAAAAAAAGAGCCAAGAAAAACGGACTTCATGGTGTTTTATACATCGACCAAAAAAACTATGCAATTGCAAAGGCTATTTTCAGGGTCAAAAATATTATCGACATTAGCGGAATTCATGACTATGAATACCTTCCAGAAAGCGATTTATGGTTTCCAAAGGGGAAAACTTTTAAAATCGTAAAAGGAAATAACAGCGAAAATATAAAAATACTCGGTGGTCAAATTCAGTTTGAAGGCGATTTAGAAGACGGAAAAACAGATACGAAGGAAAAAGTAACTTCAGATTTTGTATATCTGATGTCGGAATCCAATCATTTTGATTTTGAGTTTAATGTTCCTCTCACCATTAGAAAACCAGCAATTGCTATCGACATTAAAGATGATGCTATAAAAAAAGAAGAATATTTTTGGCAGAAATACAGAAAAGACAGTCTTGATGCAAGAGGAAAACAAACTTATAAGACTCTTGATAGTATTGTAATCAAGCAAGGAATCGAGAAGAAATTAAGAATCGGAAGACGCGTTTTAAATGGTTACATTCCGCTAAGTTTTTTTGATATAGATTTGAGATACTTGGTTAAGTACAACAATTATGAAGGCTTTCGATTAGGTTTCGGAGGAATGACTAATGAAAAGCTTTCGGATAAATTTCGCCTTGACGGTTATGGAGCCTACGGTTTAAAAGATGGAGAATTCAAATATAGTGCTGGTGGAGCTGTGAGAGTGGGAAAATTTTCAAATTCATGGATTGGTGGTTCTTACACGGATGATATACGAGAAATCGCAAGTACCTCTTTTGCAATTGATAAAAGGGTTTTTAAAATTTATGATCCGCGACCAATCAACTTGAGTACGTTTTACAGACATAAAACTTGGAGGGCCTATATCGAAACGAAAATCATCCCAAAAACGGAAAGCATTTGGCAAATTACCCAAAGCCATGTGGAACCGCTATTTAGTTATGTATATAACCAAAATAGTGATGATTATACTTCCTATAACATGACCACGGCGATGGTTTCCTTGCAATGGAATCCTTTTAGCGATTTTATGCAAACACCAACTGGTAAATTAGAAATTGAAAAACGCTATCCGAAATTCACTTTCCAGTTTACAAAATCTTTGCCAGGTATTATGGAAAATGATTTTGATTTTGGAAAAGTTGACATTAAAGCCGAATATCAAAAAAAATACCTGAACGGGCAAAAAACTTCTTTTTACACGGAATTTGGTTATGCATTTGGCGATGTTCCTTTGACGCATTTGTATAATACTTCGCCAAACAGCCTCACAAAAGACAACATTTTGCAACGTATCACCCTTGCGGGAAAAAACAGTTTTGAAACCATGTATTTCAATGAGTTCTTTTCGAGTCAATATGCACTTCTTCAAATAAAACATGCCTTTAAACGCATGAATCTTTTTGGAAAAGTGAAGCCTTCGGTAGTTTTAGTTTCCAGGGCAGCTTGGGGAAATATGGAAAAGCCTGAACAGCATTTTGGCATCGAATATAAAACCTTGAACGACGGTTATTTTGAATCCGGTATTGAGCTAAACCAAATCTATAAAGGCTTGGGATTATCTGGATTTTATAGATATGGTCCTAACCAACTATTACGATTTGAAGATAATATTTCGATAAAATTGAGCTTTGTTTTGGATTTGGGTCTTTAATGATTGGAAACAAATTTCAATCCGATAATGGATGCGATCAAAGTGGAAATAAAAAATATTCTCCAAAAAGTAGCGGGTTCTTTGAAGATAAAAATCCCAACCAGAACCGTTCCTACTGCTCCAACTCCCGTCCAAACAGCATAAGCTGTTCCAATTGGCAAGGTTTGTGTCGCTTTATACAACAAAAACATGCTGATGGCAAGGCATACAAAAAAACCTCCCATCCATAAACCTGATGTAGTTCCCGAAGTTTCTTTGGCTTTGCCTAAACAAGTTGCAAAACCAACTTCGAATAATCCCGCGATAATCAATAAAATCCAGTTCATAATGTGATTGGCATAATAAAAGAAACCTGCTAAATCTTTTGGATTCAACAGGTTCTCTTCTTATTAACTTTAAAACGTGTAAAAAATGACAATCAAATATAGTAATTATGGTTTAATAATCAAAACCGAGGGAATATTTGTTAGCCAAATACTTTGAGTATCGATTAGTTTTTTCCAACTTTCAAGGCTGATAATCATAATATCCTGTTGCTTTAGGAAATCTTTCTTTATAATTCGTTCTCCCATCTTCGTAGAGTTAGGACTGTTTTGTTCAATTTCGCTGATTTTTTCATTGATTTCATCATTGTTTGCAATAGCTTCATTTGGATCTATAAAAGTGACATGCGAATTATTATTGTAAATTAATTTCTCGGCATAGTTAATCAGGAAAGCATCATCGGTACTGAAAATTGGCATGAAAACCTTATCCGGATTTTTTAAATCTTTATCGACCAAAATACCAACCGGCATCTTGCTTTTTGCTATAATCTGTCTTGTTCTTTCATCAAAAGGAGAATTTTCAAAGAGGCCTTCCTTTCCAATAAATTTATCTATTAACCTATCGGGGTTGATGATTCTAGTGGTAAATCCTAATACTTTTCCCAACAAAGTTCCTTCGAAAATGGACTGACCAAGACCTACCAAAAGCAAATCATATTCACCTTGATTAGCAATTTCAACAATATCAGTATTGATATCATTAGACGCCTTAAACAAGGTTATAATATTTTGATTCAATTCTTTAGATTCTGAAAAAATCGGTGCAAAACTCTTCTTTTCCTGTTCTTCCAAATCGAAGGTATGAAGTTCGTTACTTGAGGTAAGATGCATTGCTGTTACAATAGAATCGGTATTTTCTTTTTTTACAAAACTATTAGCCAGCCTCAAAAGCGATTTTCCCCTGTCGGAATTTCCAAAAGAAAACAGTATTTTATATTTATTGACCACCTGAACTTCTTCTGGAATAATGGCATCTTTGGTTTTGAATATAAGATTAATCAAATCCAAAGCCGGACCTGTCATAAAAGTAGTAACTAAAGCCATAATAACCATCATCGTGAATATTTCTGGCGACAATACTTTTAGATCCAATCCAATATTTAGGACAATCAATTCCATCAAACCTCTCGTGTTCATCAAGGCTCCAATAGTGAGGCTATCACGCCAATTTTGCCCAACGAATTTTGCTGCAATTGCACTTCCTAAAAATTTACCAATTACAGCAACAACAATAATCAAACCTGTTATTTTCCAAAGATAAGGATCGTTTATCAATCCTATTTGAGTTCTTAAACCTGTAAAAACAAAAAATAGTGGCAATAGGATAATAACCGACACATCCTCTACTTTTTCTATAAAGATAGCCCTGAATTTTGTGTTATCTGGCATTATGGCTCCAGCCAAAAAAGCTCCAAACAAAGCATGAATTCCGATAATTTCTGTTGTATAAGCAGAAATTATTAAGGTGAGAAGAAAAATGGCTACAACTGGTTTGCTTAAACTTTGACGTGAATTTTTTAGTTGTCCGACTCGTTCCAAAAACGGCCTCACCACTCTCAACATTAGGAAAACATAGCTTATAGCTAAAGCGATAACATATAATGAACTCACGAAAGAACCCGCTTTGACAATCGCAATTACGGTTGCTAGAATACACCAAGCCGTTATGTCATCTGCAGCAGCACAGGTTATAACTATTGTCCCTAATTTCGTTTTATGAATGCCTCGTTCTTGAACAATTCGTGCCAAAACTGGGAATGCGGTTATACTCATTGAAATTCCCAAGAAAAGTGCAAAAGACATAAACTCGACACCATCTGGAGCAAACTGGTTATACATAAAGTAGGCCAAAGCCGTCCCTAAAGTAAACGGAAAGATGATACTGGCATGACTAATAACCACGGCGTCATTGGCTTTGTTTTTCAAGGCTTTTAAATCCAATTCCATCCCAATGACAAACATAAAGAAGATAAGTCCGATTTGGCTCAGAAATTTCAAATTCCCCAGTGAAGCAACCGGAAATAGAGTATCAAAAAATTCAGGAAAATAAAGTCCCATTAACGACGGACCAATTACAATTCCTGCAACCATTTCTCCAATTACCGACGGTTGTCCAATTTTTCTAAAAATCCAACCAAAGAAACGAGCTACTAAAATAATACTGATAATCTGAAGCAATAAGATAGCAAGCGGTTCCTTCAAGCTATGCGACATCGAATCCACAAATTCGGCCCAATGGTCGTTTAAAGATTTAGGAACTACTATTTCCCGACCTACTTCTAAAAATTTTCCTTTTGATAAAATCCAATAGATTAAAACCGAAAAACCTCCAGTTATTGAGATGTAAAAAATAGAATTCTTGTAGTTCTTCATGCGATTTTAAAAGCAAGATTTAGAGGTAAAAAACGATTCAAATATATCAATTTTAACAATTCAAAAAATCAATTGACCTAAATATAATATGAATGTTAAAATAATCTCAAAAGAGTCATTTATGTTTGCATCAAATCAAAAAAAAATATTGATTTATCTACCTTTGCACTCTTAAATTTTGATGATGGTTAAATGGTTTAGTTTGGGATTTTGGGAGTTAGTGGCCAGAGTCGTGCTTCGAAATAAAATTTTGATGTTATCAATAGTGGTTTTGATCACACTATTCTTAGGTCTTCAGTGGAAAAACATTCGTTTTACTTATACAGAAGCTAATTTATTGCCTCAAGATAATATTGTAAATATCGAATATAATGCTTTCCTAGAGAAGTTTGGTGAGGAAGGCAATTTGATAATAATTGGTGTTCATGATGATGCTTTATTTACACCAAAAGCTTTTGCAGCATGGACAAAGATGATGAATAGCCTCAAGGACAATAAGGAAATTGACCTTGTGATTTCTATTAGTGATCTAAAGACGTTATCTAAAAATGATTCGCTTCAAAAATTTCAATTGGTTCCCTTTGTCCAAGAAAACAAAACAGTTGACGAAGCCTATTTGAAACAGATAAAAGCATCACTGTTCTCTGATCTCCCTTTTTATGAAGGATTACTTTTCAATAAAAAATCAGGTAGTATCCGATCGGCAGTTTACATGGATAAAAAAATCGTAAACACTCCTCAACGAAAAGATTTTATACTTCAGAAATTAATTCCAGCGATTGACCAATTTGAAAAAGAAACCGAAATTGATCTTCGGGTTTCCGGAATGCCTTACATCAGGACATTGAATGCCGAAACGATAAAAGGTGAAATTGGCATCTTTATTGGGGCTTCATTGCTGATAACTTCCTTACTGTTTTTCTTTTTCTTTAGAAGTTTTCGAGCGACTTTGATTTCGATTATCATCGTAATTATTGGTGTAATGTGGTCGTTTGGAACTTTGGGATTGCTGCATTATGAAATCACAGTTTTAACAGCATTGGTTCCTTCATTAATTATAGTAATTGGGATTCCCAATTGTATTTTTCTTACCAATAAATACCATCAGGAATATAAAGTGCATCGGAATAAGGCCAAAGCTCTGCAACGTGTCACCACAAAAGTTGGAATGGCAACCTTGATGACCAACTTAACAACTGCGATAGGCTTTGCAACATTTATTGTTTCCAATAACGATTTGCTGATTGAATTTGGCGTTGTGACTTCCATCAATATCATGGGACTTTTCTTTTTATGCCTTGTTGTAATTCCAATTTTTCACAGTTATGTTCCGGCTCCTGTGGATCGTCACTTGAAGCATTTGGATTCAACCGCTGTTTCCTCTTTCATGAATTGGATTCTAACAACCATAAAATACAACCGCTTTTCGGTTTATATTGCTGCCGTGATTCTATTGGTAATCAGTATCATTGGGATTTATAAAATGCGAATTTCAGGAAGTTTGATTGAAGATATGCCTAAAAAAGAAGCCTTTTTCAAGGATATTGTTTTCTTTGAAGAAGAGTTTGACGGTGTGATGCCACTTGAAATCATGATTGATACCAAACGAAAAAGGGGAGTCATGAAACTTTCTACCTTGAGAAGAATGGAAGAGCTTGAAGAGGCCATAAACGAAATTCCAGAACTTTCGAAACCACTTTCGATTGTGAATTTGGTCAAATATTCCAAGCAAGCCTATTATAATGGCAACCCTGAATATTATGAATTGCCAACCAATCAAGAACAGGCTTTTATTTTATCGTATGCCAAAAATACAGCAGGAGATTCCAAAGAAAATGTTATGAAAAGTTATGTAGATTCGACAGGGCAATTTGCACGAATCACAACCTTTATGCGAGATGATAGCGGAGATAAAATCCAAAAAATTGAAGCCGAACTTCGAAAAGAAATCAACAAGATTTTCCCGAAGGAACAATATTCGGTTTCCATTACAGGGAAAGCCTATGTTTTTCAGAAAGGAACGGGCTATTTGCTTCACAACCTACTTTCTTCTTTAATTTTTGCAGTGTTTCTGACTTGCTTTTTGGTGGCTTTTATGTTCCGCTCTCTAAAAATGGTTTTGGTTTCCTTGATTCCAAATATCCTTCCGTTGTTGCTAACGGCTGGAATAATGGGCTTTTTGGATATTCCGCTAAAACCCTCGACTATTTTGGTATTTGGAATTGCATTTGGCCTTTCTGTAGATGATACTATCCGTTTCCTAGCACAATATCGCGAAGAATTAAAAAAGAATAACTGGAAGATTCGAAAATCGGTTTATGCTACTTTTACAGATGCAGGATTGAGTATGTTCTATACTTCGATTGTATTATTTTTTGGATTTTCGGTGTTTATGTTATCCAGTTTTGGAGGAACAGTAGCTCTTGGTGGTTTGGTTTCGATAACCTTATTTTTTGGAATGCTAGCTAACTTGATGCTACTTCCAGCATTGGTACTGACGCTAAATAAAACACTTGCTAACGAACAGGAATTTATTGAACCGAAGATTGACATCTTGGAACATAGTGACGAAGAAATCGACAATATGTTGAGACAAAAGCCAAAATCTGAATCAAGAAAACCCTAAATTACCAAGCCATTTGATTGGTTTAGCCCCGATAGAAGTGGAAATCCTTTTTGTTTTTTCTTTAAAAACAAAAAGATTGCAACGGATAGCGGGAAAAAGCTCCTAAAAAATAACATCAAAAACTATATATTTGCATTCGATTAAAATTTTTATAAAATGAAACACACAAAAGTTAAGGACTTATTAAACAGTACAAAGACGCTTCACGAAGTAAATGCAAAAGGTTGGGTTAGAACTTTTAGAAATAATCAATTTATCGCGTTGAACGATGGTTCGACCATTCATAATATACAGTGTGTTGTTGATTTTGAGAACACGCCAGAAGAAACTTTGAAGAGAATCACGACTGGAGCTGCGGTTTCGGTAACGGGTGACTTGGTAGAAAGTAAAGGTGCCGGACAAAAATTTGAGATTCAGGTTAAGAAACTGGAGATTTTGGGAGACTCTGATGCCGAGAAATTTCCGATGCAACCTAAAAAACATTCTTTAGAATTTTTGCGTGAAAATGCTCACCTACGTGTAAGAACCAATGCTTTTGGAGCAATTATGAGAGTTCGCTCGGTGTTGTCATTTGCAGTTCATCAGTATTTTCAAGAAAGAGGTTTTGTATATGTAAACACACCTGTAATTACTGGTGCAGATGCCGAAGGTGCTGGAGAAATGTTTCAAGTGACTTCATTGCCATTGGATAATCTGCCAAAAACAGAAGAAGGAAACATTGACTATAAAAAAGATTTTTTTGGAAAGCATACTAATTTGACCGTTTCTGGACAATTGGAAGCCGAGACTTTTGCAATGGCTTTGGGTCAGGTGTATACTTTTGGGCCAACCTTTAGAGCTGAAAACTCTAATACTTCTCGCCACTTGGCTGAATTTTGGATGATTGAGCCGGAAGTTGCTTTTAATGATTTGGACGACAATATGGATTTGGCCGAAGACTTTATCCAATATGTAATCAAATACACGATGGAAAAATGTGCCGATGACTTGAAATTTTTAGAAGGTCGTTTGCTCGAAGAAGAAAAATCAAAACCACAGGCTGATAGAAGCGAAATGCCGTTGTTGGAAAAATTGAATTTTGTTTTAGAAAACAATTTCAAACGTGTTTCCTATACCGAAGCTATTGACATTTTGAGAAATTCAACTCCAAATAAAAAGAAAAAATTTCAATATATCATTGAAGAATGGGGAGCTGACTTACAATCAGAACACGAGCGTTTCTTGGTTGAAAAACATTTTAAATGCCCTGTTATTTTATATGATTATCCTGCCAATATCAAGGCGTTCTATATGCGTTTGAATGATAATACAGAACCTGGAAAAGAAACTGTTCGAGCAATGGATATTCTTTTTCCAGGAATTGGAGAAATCGTTGGAGGTTCTCAAAGAGAAGAGCGTTTAGACGTTTTGATGGAAAAAATGAAAACCATTGGCATCGACGAAGAAGAACTTTGGTGGTATTTGGACACGAGAAGATTTGGTTCAGCCGTTCACTCAGGTTTTGGACTCGGATTTGAAAGACTTGTTTTATTTGTTACTGGAATGACGAATATTAGAGATGTAATTCCGTTTCCTAGGACTCCTGGAAGTGCGGAGTTCTAAGAATCATCACTTTATAAAAACCTATCAAAAATGGCACAAGTTTATCATAACGTGTGCCATTTTTACTTGAAAATGTTTAAATTTGAATTATAAATACCAATTAATTTACTAGGATGCTCAAGCAGTTTTTAAATTTAAAATTATCACAGAAATTATCTCCACAGCAAATCCAGCTGATGAAGCTGATTCAATTGCCTACGCAAGCCTTTGAACAACGTCTGAAAGAGGAAATGAACGAGAATCCAGCCTTGGAAGGTGGAGATGAAGAAGAATATGAAAAGGATGAATTTGAAAGTGAAGAATTCGACGATTATGATGAATTTGAGGGCGACCGAATTGAAGCCGAAGACATCAACATTGATGAATACCTGAGCAACGACGAAACTCCCGAATACAAGACACAAATCAACAATTACAGTGACGACGACGACGATCGTGAATCGCCTTTGGCGGCTCCAGTGAGTTTTCATCAGGATTTAATTAATCAGCTGAATACTTTTATCTTGAATGATGAAGAGCGGGAAATTGCAGAATTTCTTGTAGGAAGTATCGATGATATGGGTTACATCCGTAGAAGCGTTCCCGACATGGTCGATGATATGGCCTTTACCCAAGGCATTTATACGGATGAAAAAACGGTAGAAAAAATACTTCACATCGTCCACGAACTGGAACCATCCGGTGTTGGAGCTAGAGATTTGCAGGAATGCTTGTTGTTGCAATTGAAACATAAAACCCCAACAGAGTCGGTAGATTTAGCAACAGACATCATCGAAAATCAGTTTGAGGCTTTTACCAAAAAACATTACGATAAATTATTACAGAAATACGGCGTTTCGAACGAACAACTCAAGAAAGCCATTCATGAAATTGAAAAACTGAATCCAAAACCAGGAGGGTCATTTACAGGAAATAATAAAGTTACGGAAAACGTAGTACCCGATTTTGCCATCCGAATAGTTGATGACGAACTAGAATTGACCTTAAATGGAAGAAATGCCCCTTCCCTACACGTTTCCAAAGATTATCAGGAAATGATGCAGACTTATAAAGATTCCCGTGATAAATCGAATGCTCAAAAAGATGCTGTTCAATTTATAAAACAAAAACTGGATTCAGCAAAATGGTTTATTGATGCGATAAAACAACGTCAGGAAACCCTTTTTGTGACGATGAATGCCATCATGCATTATCAACAGGAATATTTTTTTGATGGCGATGAAACCAAGCTCAAACCAATGATCTTGAAAGACATTGCCGATATGGTTGGCTTGGATATTTCGACCGTTTCGCGTGTTGCCAATAGCAAATATGTCGAAACGCCTTATGGAACTAAACTAATCAAGGAATTTTTCTCGGAAGCCATGAAGAACGATCAAGGCGAAGATGTTTCGACACTTGAGATCAAGAAAATATTGCAGAATGTAATCGAGGAAGAAGACAAGCACAAACCCCTTCCAGATGATCAATTGGCCGATATCTTAAAAGAAAAAGGCTATCCGATTGCCAGAAGAACAATTGCAAAATATAGAGAACAGCTTGATATTCCTGTGGCTAGAATGAGGAAGAAAATGTAAACTATTGCCCTTTTGGCTAATCCTTTTGGTTCTATAATGAAAAAAATACTTCCTGCATTTTCCTATATTTTACATCCGCTATTTATATCGGTTTATGCGGTTTTGATATTTTTCCTTTTCGGAGAACATTACTTTCTTTACCCGGATATTTATTTGGTCATCATTCAGATTGTCATCATTACGATCTTTATTCCGGTAACGTTTTACTATCTACTTCTCTCAATGGGAAAGGTAGATTCTATCATGCTGGCCAAAAGAAACCAGCGAATTATTCCTTTAATTATCCATGCCATCTTGCTTTATATCTTAATTAAAAAAAGCATAACGGTCGATAATTTTTTAGAACTGCATTTCTTTTTTCTTGGAAGTTTGATGAGTACTTTTATGGCCTTGCTTTTCATTTATTTCAAGCAAAAAGTGAGCCTTCACATGATCGGGATTACCGCTTTGACGGTTTTCACTATCGGCTTGAGCCTGCATTTTCAAGTGCGATTGATTTCCTTGATTGTGCCTCTAATTTTGTGCAACGGACTCGTAGCTTCATCAAGATTGGAAATGAAAGCACATACTTATACCGAATTATTCCTAGGATCCTTAATTGGAATCCTGCCACAACTCGGACTTTTTTACTTTTGGCTATAGGATATAAAACATCAAACCGATGTTTAAAGTAGTAAAATCAATACTTTCTCCGTCAACCGTTCGGGCAGATTTGTAGAGAGAGTTCATCCCATAATAGGCATGAAAATTCCAAGTATTGTATCCGAAAGATAAAAATGGACCGTACTGAAACTTATTAAAATCTTCGTTATTGATGATGGTTTGAGTTTCATCTGAGGCGACATATTTGGTTTTGCCTAAAGCCAAATAACGTACTTTAAAACCCGCATAAACCCTCCAAAACTTATGACTTTCGGGCGTTGAATTTCGCCATCTGAATTCAATTGGAACGTCCACAAAAACCTGTTCCATCTTGTTTCTCGAAAAAGTACTCGGATCAACAATGCCATAAACTATACCTTCTGGAGTTTCCGAAGCCACCAAATCCGTGTGGTATTTATTATAAGAAAGACCAAGGCCCAATGCAACAGCCATTGTTCGCTTCTTGTTAATGGGCATATCGCGAAGAAAACCTGCACTAATTCCTGTAGAAATCCCTTCCTGCGAAAATCCTCTTGGAGAATTCATCAATTGGTTATAGGTCAGGCCTATATAAAACTGATCTTCCCGATAGAGCGAATCGATTTTAGTGTAGAAAACGGTATCTATCGCCACCGTTGGAATCGCTTCCTGCGAAAAAGATTTTGCAAAGCAAAACAAGAAAAATACTTTAAAAAATAAACGCATGTTTTTTTGGGGTTAGTCCACAATTAGATGCAAATGCATTGTTCAGACAAATATATCAAAAACATTTAGCAGTCGCTTTAGTTTTAGCGGTATAAAATCATAAACTTATATTAATTGAAGCCCTAAAGTGTCCACGAATTTCTAAATTTATACAAATCAAAATAAAATATAAAAAAATTATGCAAATACAATTCAACACCGACAGTACAATCGAAGGACACGAAAGATTACAGGCTTATTTTACAGAAGAGTTAGAGAAATCGCTAAGTCGTTTCGAAGACAAAATTACACGCGTAGAAGTACATCTTGGCGATGAGAATAAAGATAAATTTGGGTTAGACGACAAACGTTGCTTGATAGAAGTTCGCTTGGCTGGTTTAAATCCTTTAGCCGTGACACATAATGCAGATACAATAGAAAAAGCTTTCAGTGGTGCCACTGATAAAATCAAAAAAGTTTTAAGTACTACTTTTGAAAAAATGAAAAGTCACTAAATTCAAAATTTTGAGATATAAAAAAGCTCTTATGAAATTTCATAAGAGCTTTTTATTTAGCAGAGAGGATCGGATTATTAAAATGCAATAGCCATATCAATATTAATTTTGGTCATAAGCCATATCATAAGTCATAATTCAACTACTAAATATCTCACTTCTTCCATTTTTTAGATTAGAATTGTATCTTTATTCCCAATTACAATTCTCATACAATGAAAAAAATCATGCTAGCCGTTTGTGTCTTGGCCATCAGCTTCCAATCCTGCAAACAGGAAAATACTCCCGGACAAACCGAAAACGAAAACAAGGAACTCAGCACTATTCTTGAAAACTACTATCAGGAACGCTTGAAGCTCTACCCTATTGACGCTACTTTTGCAGGCGACGAACGCTACAACAACATCTTGCCTAACAACCTGAGCGACGCCTATATAGCCGAAGTAAAAGCCTTCTATCAAAAGTATAAAACAGAAATCGCCAAGTTTGATACCGATAAATTATCTCAAAATGACAAGCTCAGCAAGGCCATATTGGAGTGGGAATGCGACATCAACCTTGAAGGTTTTGACTATCATGAGGAGCTATTGCCTATCAATCAGTTTCAGTCGTTTCCTTTAATGATCGGTCAGTTGGCGAGTGGTTCGAGTGCACAGCCATTTAAGACCGTGAAGGATTATCAAAACTGGTTGCAACGACTGGATGCTTTCAACAACTGGATCATTTCGGCGGAAGCCAGAATGAAAGAAGGTGTTGCCAAAGGATATGTCTTGCCAAAAGCATTAACAGAGAAAGTGATCCCGCAGATAAAAGACCTCGCCAATCCCGATCTAAAGAGTAACCTGTTCTACAGTCCGCTAAACAACTTTCCAAAGTCGTTTGCTGCAGCAGATAAAAAAGCATTGACAGATGACTACACCAAACTCATCAGCGAAAAGCTGATCCCTTCGCTAACAAGCCTCCACAACTACATCAAGACCGATTACCTAAAAGCAAGCCGAACGTCAACTGGGATTTCTGCAGTACCTGATGGCGAAAAATACTACAATTACCTAATCAAAAGATATACAACTACCGACCTCACGGCCGATGAAATCCACCAATTAGGACTCAAAGAAGTAGCAAGAATTTCTGCCGAAATGGAGAAGGTAAAAAACCAAGTAGGCTTTAAAGGTGACTTGAAGGAATTTTTTAACCATGTGCGAGACAAGAAGGAACTCATGCCGTTTACCAATCCGCAACAGGTCATTGACAACTTCAATGCCATCCATGAAAAGATGAAACCAAACTTGGAGAAACTTTTCGACATGAAACCCAAAACACCTTTTGAGGTGAAAAGAACCGAAGCCTTCCGCGAAGCCTCTGCAAGTGCCGAATACAACCCAGGTTCTATCGATGGGACACGTCCTGGTGTGTTTTATGTACCCATTCCAGACGTCACTAAATACAACATCTATGCCGATGAAGATTTGTTCCTGCACGAAGCCATTCCCGGCCACCACTACCAAATCTCGTTGCAACAGGAAGATACCTCTTTGCCATCGTTTAGAAAAACTATCTGGTTCAATGCCTATGGCGAAGGTTGGGCTTTATATACCGAATCGCTTGGAAAAGAACTTGGCCTTTACCAAGACCCTTATCAATATTTCGGGATGCTAAGTGCCGAAATGCTTCGTGCCGTTCGCCTCGTAGTCGATACCGGAATGCACACCAAAGGCTGGACACGCGAACAAGCCATCCAATATTCTGCCGAAAATGAAGCCGAGCCTATGCAAAGCATTATTGCCGAAATCGAACGTTATATGGCTATCCCAGGTCAAGCCGTTTCCTATAAAATTGGACAATTAAAAATCCGTGAACTAAGAACCAAAGCCGAAAAAGAACTCGGAAGCAAATTCAGCATCAAGGAATTCCATAACCAAGTATTGGAATCGGGTTGTTTGCCTCTAAAAGTATTGGAAGACAAAATCAATATTTGGATCAAAAAGACGAAATAAACACTACTCCATTTTTTTAATTCTACACGAGTTGCACTAATTTACACGAATCTATTTGTGCAAATTAGTACAATTCGTGTTTTTATTATGCACAATCTATGCTTTATCAGGAGCGAATCGGTTGGTTCATTTGGAATCTTCGTTCCCGCTTTCCACTACTATCTTTTTGTTCCGAACCCCGGAACAAAAAGGATAGTAGCTCCAATCGGGGCTAAACGGCAAACGTCCTTTCCTTTGGAAACCGTCCCAAAGAGTACCATTCTGCATCTACAATTATAGTTTTACAAAATTCACAAATAATTAATTATCAATATATTAACTTCCTTGTAGTACTTTTGTTTCCATTAGTTTTAGAGTCATTTTGCCGAAGCTATATTTTATAGTGTTTTCTTTATACCCAGCAAAGAAACCCCACAAATTATAATTTCAAAAAACAAATGACCATGAAGAAAATTACATTTATACTGCTGTTTTTTATGGCAGTGACTTTTTCTGGTTTTGCTCAAGTACAAATTGGTACAGGAACAAACCTAGATCAAAAAGTGCCCTTCAATGCAAGCTTCGGCTATTCTTACAGTCAATCGATTTATTTGGCTTCAGAAATCAATGCCTCAGGAACAATAACTTCCCTTCAGTGGTATTATGCTGGAAGCGGAGCCTTGCCCAATAACCAACAGTTGGTTATCTATTTGGGAACTACCACTAAAACATCTTTTACTTCGCTAACCGACTGGGAGCCTGTCACCAATTTGACGCAAGTCTATTCAGGAGGCATCACAACCGATGAAGCACCAGGATGGAAAACCATCACCTTGACCACTCCATTTGTCTACAACGGAACCAGTAATCTAGTGGTAGCAGTTGATGAAAACCAAGAACTATGGGATAACTATGATGATAAATTTTACAATACTGCCGTTACTGAACCACGTTCTATCTTTTACTACAACGATTATGAGAATGTAGACGCTGCTAATCCGCCAGAAGCGTATGAAACAATTGGTTTTGTCCCTACCATTATTTTTGGAGGTATTACTCAAGCTTGCCCAACGCCGTTTTATATAGCCATGAGTAATGTCACTACTACCACTGCAACGGTTTCTTGGCAGGCTCCAGACAGTGCTCCAGCAGAAGGAAGTGGCTATTATTTATCGACATCAAGCACTCCGCCAACGGCTACCACAACGGCTACCGATAATATACTTTCTGGATCTTCTATAGCAATTGACGATTTGCAACCCGAAACCGTATATTACATTTGGGTTAGAAACAATTGTGGTGATGACTTGTACAGTGCTTGGTCGGCCATTACAATTTTCAAGACAGATTGTTTGCCTGTTACTACTTTCTCCGAAAATTTTGATGCTGTTGCAACACCAGACTTACCTTCATGTTGGAATAAGATCTTAACCGGTACGGGACTCTCACCTTATGCAAAGATTGAAACCATAAGCTCACAAAGTCAATCTCCAAGCAATGCTGTAATGCTGACGAGTTCTGACTCTAATGAAACGTCCACTAATATCATTTTAGCTTCCCCTAATCTCTCGACACTTGGAGCTGGAACACATCGATTGAGGTTCTATGCAAAGGGAAATGGCAATTTGCAAATAGGTACATTGAGTACAAATGACAACAGTGCCGTTTTTACAGAAATGCCAGATGGGGATATTGATACCAATAGTACTTTCACGCAATATGTAGTTGATTTTACTTCCTATACGGGAACGGATCATTACGTTGGAATTCGTTTAGCATCTCCTTTTGCTTCGGTTTATATTGATAATGTTATTTGGGAATTGGTACCTTCTTGTCCTGATGTAACGGATATTCATGTTCCTTTTGTGACAACAAGCGGTGCTACTATTAGCTGGACTAGTGGGAATCCTGTACCTACAGTTTCTTGGGATGTGGCTATTGGAACTGCTACCGATGAAAATCCAACTGCTTTACCTTTTTTCAACTCAACAGCAACAGATAAAAATATTGATGATTTATTGGATAACACCGATTATAGAGTGTGGGTTAGAACAGTTTGCAGTTCCGAAAATGGTGCTTGGATTGGACCAATTGCATTTAAGACTGCCTGTTTACCAACAACCAGTTTCTATGAAAATTTCAACACAACAACAACTCCTGAATTACCAAATTGCTGGAGCAAAATCATGAGAGGTGAAGAGCTATCAGAATATTCGTGGGTAGAAACTACACAATATTCTGATATCTTTCCAGAACCCAACATCACGATGCAATTATACAACGATGATTCTGGATCAACTGCGGAATTGATTTTAGTTTCTCCAAATCTATCTACCACGCTACCTCTTGGCACCTACAGATTGAAGTTTTATGCCAAACATGCAGAAGAAGATATTGCTTCTGTGGATATCGTGACCTTGGATAGCAATACTGCTACAGCTGTTACAAATCTTATTGAAACGGTAGAACTATCTGACGAGACTACTCAATATGTAGTTAATTTCGATAATTATACTGGAACTGATCCCTACATTGGCATCAGATTGAATACCACAGCAACCTATGAATCTGTTTTTATAGACAATATTTTATGGGAAATTATTCCTTCTTGTCCAGATGTCACACTGGTAAATGTTCCTTCAACATTACCTGACGGAGCTACAATAAATTGGACAGGAACTGGTGCTGAAGATACATGGGATGTTGCTGTAGGACTTGAAACAGACACAAATCCTGCTTCATTGGCTTTCGAAAACTTTGAAACAAATACTGCAGAAATTTCAGCTTTGTTAGACAATACGATTTATAATGTATGGGTGAGGTCGGTTTGTACTGGTAATGACAAAGGAGCTTGGATAGGGCCTGTTGCATTTAAAACAGCTTGTTTGCCTGTTCCTACTTTTACTGAAGATTTTGAAACTTCTCCAACTCCCGATTTACCATCTTGCTGGAGCAAAATTATAAGAGGTGAAACGGTTTCTGAATATGCTGAAATAGAAACTTCTCCATGGTCAAACATGCCTGATCCTACTACTGCTGTGTTAATGAATACTTCTAATTCAACCGCAACTGACGATATCATCCTAGTCTCTCCAATGGTCAACACCTTGTCTACAGGCCTTTATCGCTTGAAGTTTATTGCAAAAGGAATTAGCACATTACAGGTAGGAACTCTAAATGCAAATACCAATACAGCCATTTTTACGAACGTAGAAACGGTAACAACAACGAATATTCCTACTCAATATGTAGTGGAATTTACTACCGATAACGGAACTGATTCTTATATTGGTATTCGTGTCAATAGTGATGTTGAATATACGTATGTAGAAATCGACAATATTGTATGGCAACCCATTCCACTATGTCCAGATGTAACTTCTTTAGAGAAAACAGCCACTACAATGAATACTGCTACAATAGCGTGGGATAATAATGCTGATTTATGGGAAGTGGCAATTGGTGCGACTTCTGTCACAGATCCAAGCACCTTGACGGCAATTGAAGTAATTGACCCTGAACATACTTTTGATGATTTAACAGCGGGAACATCCTATAATGTTTGGGTTCGGGCTATTTGTGGCACTTTAGGCAATGGCGCTTGGAACGGTCCTTTTATGATTACTTCCCAATGCCTTGGAACTTCAGTACCCTACATAGAAGATTTTGAAACGGCTACAAATCCTGAATTACCTGGCTGTACATCTTCCTTAAATCTAGCCGATGCACCAAGTACTTGGTATACCAACTACTATCCAGGTTATGGATTTGAAAACAGCACTTTAACCTATTTAGGGGATTTATATACAGATGCTAATGCATGGTTCTTTACAAGAGGTATTAACCTGACTGCTGGCGAAAGCTATACGGTTTCCTACAGATATGGCGGTGCATCAACTGATACCTTTTTTTATAATAACAATTTAAAAGTAATGTATGGTACAGAAGCATCTCCAATGGATATGACCTTACCGGTGGCTGAATATTTAGATTTTGGATTGGATGCACCTGTTTCACAAGCAGTGACGATTACACCTCCCGCAACTGGAGTCTACTATTTTGGATTCAACGTGTTTTCACCGAATAACAGCTATTATATGTATATTGATGATATTAAGGTTGAAAGTGCCTTATCTACTAGCGAATTTGATATGGCTCATTTCAATTATTATCCTAATCCGGTTAAGAATATTTTGAACATTTCATACATCAATGATATAACTTCGGTAGTAATTTATAATATTCTAGGCCAGGAAGTAATGACAAAATCTGTAAACGACAATTTGGCTAAAATTGATATGTCTTCTCTATCACAAGGAACGTATTTAGTAAAAGTAACCTCTGGTAACTCGACTAAAAATATAAAAGTGATTAAGTCATAATTTTATAAACGCTCTTTAAACTAAAAAAGACAGGTAATTATACCTGTCTTTTTTGTTTTGTATCTTTTTAAGGCTGAATTTATTTTTTTAAGAAGTCGATATTTCGTTTTAAACCTTCAAACTTGGTACGCTTTACTGGAGAGTTTTTAAATACAGCCCGAAACGTTTCTTCGGTAATTTCGTCCCAGTCTTTTTTAGACATCGACAACAATTCAGGATTCGGATTGAATAACGGTTCGCTGTGCGGTTTCGAGAATTTATTCCACGGGCAAACATCTTGACAGGTATCACAACCAAAAGCCCAATCATCGAAACTGCCTTTCATTTCCTGTGGTATATTTTCCTTGAGTTCAATTGTAAAATACGAAATACATTTACTTCCATCCACGACATAAGGAGCCACAATTGCTTGTGTCGGACAAGCGTCAATACAAGCTGTGCAACTTCCGCAATGGTCGGTTGTAGCATGATCATATTCTAATTCTAAATCAATTATTAATTCGGCTATAAAGTAGAAAGAGCCTACTTGCTTTGTAAGCAAATTACTGTTTTTTCCAATCCATCCTAGTCCACTCTTTGACGCCCAAGCTTTGTCTAAAACAGGTGCGGAATCTACAAAAGCTCTTCCTGAAACTTCACCTATTTCATTTTGAATAGAGAATAAAAGCTCCTTTAATTTTTCCTTGATGACAAAATGGTAATCTTGTCCGTAGGCATATTTGGAAATCTTATAGGCTTCTGGATTTTGTGTTTCTGAAGGATAATAATTTAAGAGTAACGATACAACAGATTTGGCATCATCAACTAAAAGTGTCGGGTCAAGACGCTTGTCGAAATTATTTTCCATATAGGTCATCTGACCGTTCATGTTGCTATTCAACCAATTTTCCAAACGCGGAGCTTCAGTTTCAAGAAAGCCTGCTTTCGATATACCACAAGACATAAATCCGAGACGCTTGGCCTCGGATTTTATGAATGCTGCATATTTTTCTTTGTTTGAGATCAAGATGGAAGTTGGGAGATGGGAGATGGAAGAAAAACCAATCCTATCAATTATTTTAGTTGAGATTTAAAAGCAATTGTCATATTCATAAGATTAAAAGAATCATTATATAATTTATTAAATACATCCTCAGTCATATAACCCCTTCTTTTTGCTTTATATAAACAAGTTACAACTTCAGCAATCGATCGAATGGAATATCCTAAAAACCTACCGAATTCCGCCTTTGATTGCTCAATACTTCCTTCAGAAATATTTAGCGCAACTGAATCAGAAGCCCTTACTATTTGTGAACAAAGATTATAGATTTCATTTTTAGGAAACGTCATAGATAGCCTATGAATTTCTTCTCCAAAATCCATTGCTTTCTGCCAAATAATTAATTTTTCAAACTTGAAACTCATTTAATCACTTTCATTAATTCTACTAATTCTTCCATCTCCCAACTTCCATCTTCCCGACTCTCTAAAAAAGTCCACCTTGAATGTTTGTCCTAATTTTACCTAGATGCTGATAGGCTTTCTCTGTTACTTCTCTTCCTCTTGGCGTTCTCATAATAAAACCCTCTTGTATAAGGAACGGCTCATAAACCTCTTCTATGGTTTCGCTGCTTTCTGAAACGGCTGTTGCCAAAGTGGACAATCCTACTGGTCCTCCTTTGAATTTATCGATAATTGTGGTTAGGATTTTATTGTCCATTTCGTCCAATCCGTGAGCATCAACGTTTAGTGCTTTTAGAGAGAATTTTGCTATTTCGATATCTATTTTTCCGTTGCCTTTTATTTGGGCAAAATCACGAACACGTCTTAATAGTGCATTGGCAATTCGAGGTGTTCCGCGACTTCTTCCTGCAATTTCGATTGCCGCTTCCATGGTGATGGGCATTTTTAATATCGAAGAACTTCGTTGAACGATTGTGGTTAAAAGTTCGGTATTATAATATTGTAAACGGCTCTGGATTCCGAAACGGGCTCTCATTGGAGCTGTCAACAATCCGGAACGAGTTGTAGCTCCGACCAATGTAAATGGGTTCAGATTGATTTGAACTGTTCTGGCATTTGGACCTGATTCAATCATAATATCAATCTTGAAATCTTCCATTGCAGAATAGAGATATTCTTCTACGATTGGACTCAAACGATGGATTTCGTCTATAAAAAGTACATCTCTTTCTTCAAGATTGGTTAGTAAACCGGCCAAATCTCCTGGTTTGTCTAAAACGGGCCCTGAAGTTATTTTGATCCCCACTCCAAGTTCGTTTGCCAAAATGTTTGCCAATGTTGTCTTTCCTAATCCTGGAGGTCCATGAAAAAGGGAATGATCCAAGGCTTCATTTCGTTGATTGGCGGCTTGAACAAAAACTTTTAGGTTATCCAAAATCTGATCCTGACCCGCAAAATCATCAAAGGATAGTGGCCTTAATCTTTTTTCCAGATCGAGTTCTTCTGGATTATAACCGTTGTTGGTTGGGTCTAAATTCTCATTCATCTGGCAAATATAGTCATTAGAGATTTTCTTTAAATAGAATTATTTGCTAACGTTATATCCTTTTGCTAAAATGGATTGCCATTCGGGATTTTTGACCAAATATTTTGCTACAAAGGGACAAAGTGGTGCCAATGTATAATTATGCTCTTTAATGTGGTTTAATGCTTTCTCAACAATCTTAGTTCCGATGCCTTTTCCGCCAAGAGATTTTGGGACTTCGGTATGGGTCAAAAACATTACGTTGTCATTAGTCAAAATATATTCAATGAAAGCCAGATGTCCTTCAACTTCCATTTCAAATCTTTTCTTGTCTTCGTTTAAAACAAATTCGTAATCATTCATAATAGCTGTTTTTATTATTCATAAAAGTAATTAATAATCCTTAGATAATCCCAATAAAAAAAGCCCTGAACAAACAGGGCTTTCTAATATAAAAGTAATCTTAGTGATTTAAAACTTCTTCACCTTCTTTCATCGGGATATGCTGAGGAACGAAATCTTCATCATGTCCTGGCTTACTGTAGTCGTAAGGCCATCTGTGAACTTCAGGAATTTCTCCTGGCCAGTTTCCGTGCATGTGTTCTACAGGAGCTGTCCATTCAAGTGTATTTGATCTCCAAGGATTTTGTACTGTCTTCTTACCGTAGAAAATACTACTGAAGAAGTTATACAAGAAAACCAATTGGAAAGCACCACCTACCAAAGCGAAGATTGTGATCAAAACGTTTACGTTTTGCAAATCATCAAACAATGGGAAGTTTGTATTGGTATAGTATCTTCTTGGTAAACCTGCCATACCGATGAAGTGCATTGGGAAAAACACCCCGTAGGCACAAACTGCAGTTACCCAAAAGTGAATATAACCTAAATTTTTATTCAACATTCTTCCGAACATTCTTGGGAACCAGTGGTAGATTCCAGCAAACATTCCGTAAAGTGCCGAGATACCCATTACAAGGTGGAAGTGAGCTACAACGAAATACGTATCGTGAACGTTGATGTCAAGTGTACTGTCTCCAAGGATAATCCCTGTCAAACCACCTGAGATAAATGTTGATACCAATCCGATAGAGAACAACATTGCAGGATTCATCTGCAAGTTACCTTTCCAAAGTGTAGTAATGTAGTTGAACGCTTTTACAGCAGAAGGAATTGCAATCAACAAAGTTGTGAATGTAAACACAGATCCAAGGAATGGATTCATTCCCGAGATAAACATATGGTGACCCCAAACGATAGTTGAAAGGAATGCAATTGCTAATATAGAAGCAATCATGGCACGGTAACCGAAAATTGGCTTACGTGAGTTGGTTGCAATAATTTCAGATGTAATACCCAAAGCCGGTAATAATACAATATATACTTCAGGGTGACCTAAGAACCAGAACAAGTGCTCGAACAATACCGGTGAACCACCTTGATAGTGTAAAACTTCTCCAGCGATATAAATATCAGATAAGAAGAATGAAGTTCCGAAACTTCTGTCCATTATAAGCAACAATGCCGCAGATAAAAGTACAGGGAAAGAAACGATACCAATTACAGCAGTAATAAAGAATGCCCAAATTGTAAGAGGAAGTCTAGTCATAGACATACCTTTTGTTCTCAAGTTGATAACGGTTACCACATAGTTCAAAGATCCCATCAAAGAAGATGCGATGAAAATTGCCATAGAAACCAACCATAAAGTCATACCAGTTCCTGAACCCGGAATTGCTTGTGGCAATGCAGATAAAGGTGGATAAATTGTCCATCCTGCAGATGCTGGCCCTGACTCTACGAATAAAGAAGAAACCATGATTACACTTGAAAGGAAAAACAACCAGTAGGAAATCATGTTCATGAATCCAGAAGCCATATCACGTGCTCCAATTTGAAGCGGAATCAGTAAGTTACTAAAAGTTCCACTCAAACCAGCAGTCAATACAAAGAATACCATTATCGTTCCGTGGATGGTAACCAACGAAAGATAAGCATCATTTTTCATCACTCCACCTGGAGCATATTGTTCACCAAGGAAGAACTTGAAAACACCGAAAGATTCTTCCGGCCAAGCCAACTGCATTCTGAAAAGCATGGACATTCCCACACCAATGATTCCCATGATAATACCTGTTATCAAGTATTGTTTAGCAATCATTTTATGATCAATACTAAAAATATATTTAGTAATGAAAGTATCCTTGTGGTGGTGTTCGTGTTCGTGATCGTGTTCGTGATGATCGTGTCCGTGATCTGACATATATTATAATTTAAATTTTATTTAAAAATATATTTGTTTATTATTTTACTGCTGCAACAACTTTTGTTGTATCAACTGCTACTGCTATAGTGTCTTTTGCTACTGGTGATGAAGGTCCTTGAGGTTCTTCGGCAGAAGCTTTCTCTGGTTTAACTGATTCAACCAAGGTAGGTTTTTCACTTAACCATTTTTTATAATCTTCTGGAGTGTCTACTACAATTTTCATTTGCATATTGTAGTGCGAAGCTCCACAAATTTTATTACAAAGCAATAAGTAATCAAAAGTGTAAGGATCTAATGGAGATTCCCCTTTGGCAACTAAGACAGCACTTCTTTTAGCACGTTCCTTGTTGATGTTAGCCACTTTTTCGGTCATTTTTTTACTTCCTCTATATTCCTCAGTTGTTTGTGTAGGAGTGAAAGCAAATTGAGTAACCATACCAGGAACACAGTTCATTTGAGCTCTAAAGTGAGGCATATAAGCAGAGTGCAATACATCTTGAGAACGCATTTTGAACAATACTTTTTTACCTTTTGGAATATGAAGTTCAGTAACCACTTTATCATCTTGTGCATTTGGATCAGCCAAATCAACACCTAAAGTATTTACACCTTCAATGTAACGAACGTTTGCTTTACCAAGCACATTATCTTCACCTGAATATCTAGCTTCCCAAGCAAATTGTTTTGCATAAAGTTCGATAACGATTACATCTTCTTCTTTCTCATTAACAAACATAATATTTGTCCAAGCATATAATCCGTAAAGAATTAAACCAGCTAAAACAACCGCAGGAATAACAGACCAAATGAATTCCAACCTGTCATTATCTGCAAAATACAATGCTTTTCTATCTTTATTTCCTCTGTATTTAAAAGCAAAGTAGTGCAATAAAACCTGAGTAATAGCTTGAACAATAAAGATCAAAACCCAAGTGATGTTCATCAATCTATCTACATCTTTTCCATGTTCAGAAGCTGGATTGTCTAAAACCAAATGTCCCCAGGCGAAAAGTCCATAAATAGTGAATATGTAGATGAATGCCAAGAAACCAAACATCAAATATCCTTGAACATTATTGTCCTTGTCAGTGGCAACTTGCACATTATTTGCACCTTGTCCAACTTGAGTCAAATCGAATATTTTAGTCAACTGCCAAAGAGCAATAGCTAATAAAACTAAAACTATAATTACCAACAAACTTGTCATCTGTTTTTACTTTAAATATTAATAATGAAAATGCTTACTTTCCTCAATAAATGGATTTCTTTTTGCCAATAGTGGAGATTTAGTAAGTGCTGAGAAAACAACAAATATAAACAACCCTACAAAGAAAAGTAAAGATCCAATTTCAGGAATTCCTATGAACCATTGATCGCCAACTGTTGCAGGCATAATCATATTATAAAAATCTACATAGTGACCCAGCAAGATTACTGTTCCAGCCATAATGATGATCCAAGTCAGACGTTTGAAATCTGTGTTGATCAATATCAAGATTGGGAAAACGAAGTTCATCACTACCATTCCGAAGAAAGGCAAGTTATAGTCTTCAATTCTTGTAATGAAATACGTAACCTCTTCTGGAATGTTTGAATACCAGATCAACATGAATTGAGAAAACCATAAATACGTCCAGAATACACTTATACCGAACATAAATTTCGCTAAATCGTGAATGTGACTTGTATTTACAAACTCTAAATATCCTTTTGATTTCAAGTATAAAGTTACCAATGCAATTGTTGTGATTCCGCTTACGAAGAAACTTGCAAAAACATACCATCCAAACAATGTACTGAACCAGTGTGGGTCAACCGACATAATCCAATCCCAAGACATGATAGATTCTGTAACGATAAAGAATACAAGGAATGCCGCTGACATTTTGAAATTCTTTTTGTAGAAGGTATTGTCATTCGCTTCATCTTGAGCAAGACAGTTTTTTCTAGAATAATATCTGTATAAATTCCAACCGATTAGGAAAATTGCAGCTCTGATCAACCAGAAAGGCACATTTAAATATCCTGTTTTTCCAGCGATAAGTTTGTCATAGTTTTCATGCCCAACAACATCTACACCTTCATTCATCCATACGAATAAATGATTGAAATGCAATCCCGTTAACACCAAAATTATGAAGAAAATTACTGAACCCCAAGGAAGATATGCTGAGATACCTTGCATCACTCTGAACAATACTGGAGACCAACCTGCCTGAGCAACTTGCTGGATTGCATAGAAAGCCAAGGCTCCTAATGAAATCAACATGATAAAAAGACAAGCTACGTACAAAGCAGCCCAAGGCTTGTTTTGCAATTGGTGCAATACGTGGTGCAGGTGTTTTTCATGTTCTGCATGAGCATCAACATGCTCTGTAGTTTTATGTTCAGCAACATGATGATCTTCTGCTACAACTGCAGCAACTTCAGTAGAATCGTGAGTCGCCTCGTGGTGAGCTACTGTATCATTTGCTTTAACACTGTCTGAAACACTATGAGTAGTTTCTACTTCTTTATGAGCATCACCTTCTGCAGCATGAGCTTCATGATTTGCTTCGCCGTGTCCTGCTGTTGCATGTTCATCGTGAGCATCACCATGACCGTGACTATCGGCTGCAAGAATTTTTTCTACTTCTGCAATATCTTTTGGTGCATTTAAAAAACCAATTCCAATACCAACAGCACCTAATACCATTAGGACAATTGAAAAAGTTTTTAATTTGCTAGAAAATGTGTACATATCTTATATATCAGTGTTATACAATTATAATTCGCTTTTCAACTTCATTACATAAGAAGCCACCATCCAACGCTCATCAGCTGATAGTTGGTTGGCATGAGATCCCATAGCGTTCAAACCATACGTTTCAACATGAAAAACACTTCCTTCAGTAATTACTCTGTCTTTATAGCTAGGAACCCCTAAGAATTTCTCTCTTTTAGATAAATTCCCTTTTCCATCTCCTTTTTCTCCATGACAAATTGCACAATAAATACCATACAACTGAGCCCCTTTATCAGAAGTTTTAGCTACAGAATCCAAAGGAGACTTTAAATTCGCTTTCGCCAATTCGTAACCCTCTGTTGTATTTGGATATTCGTAAGGTACAAACCCTCTTTTTATTGCTCCATCAGGAACCAATTGTCCTTCTTTTCCATTTCCAAAAGCATCAGACTCTGCATAAGTTTCATAACTTACTGCTTCATACATGTTCGGGAAGTATTGGTAATTAGGACTTTTTTTATCAAAGCAAGAAGTTACTACTGCTGATAATCCTAATACAACTACTATTTTATTTAAGCTTTTCATATCTACTATTAATGCTTTTCGATTACTTTAACTTCTACGGCACCTGTATTCTGGAAAAAAGAAACTAATTCTTCTTCGTTATTGTTTACAGCAACTTCCATCAAGAAGTGATCATCTGTTGTTCTTACATCTGGATTTTCAGCTTGCTTGAATGGCCATAATCTACTTCTCATATAAAAAGTAATAACCATTAAGTGAGCTGCAAAAAACACAGTCATCTCAAACATTACCGGTACAAAAGCTGGCATGTTTTCAATATAACTGAAACTTGGTTTTCCACCAATATCTTGAGGCCAGTCAGAGATCATGATATTATTCATCATCCAAGTAGCGAAAGACAAACCACACAACCCGTAGATAAAAGCACAAATTGCTAATCTGGTTGGTGCAATTCCCATAGCTTTATCCAATCCGTGAACTGGAAATGGCGTGAAAACTTCTTCGATATGGTGATGAGCAGCACGGGTTTTCTTAACCGCGTCCATCAACACATCATCATCATTGTAAATAGCGTATATAACTTTATTACTACTCATGGTGTGAATCTTTATTTGCTTCTCTTAATTTTTTATAATTTTCTCCAGATGATTTCAAGATTGTTTTTACCTCTGCTTGTGCAATTACTGGGAACGAACGAGCATAAAGTAAGAACAATACGAAGAAGAAACCAATTGTCCCGATGAATATTCCGATATCCACAAATGTTGGTGAGAACATTGTCCAAGAAGATGGAAGATAATCTCTGTGAAGTGAAGTTACGATAATTACGAAACGCTCGAACCACATACCAATGTTTACAACGATTGAGATTACGAAAGAGAACATGATACTTGTTCTTAATTTCTTAGACCACATGAACTGCGGAGAGAAAACGTTACAAGTCATCATTGCCCAATATGCCCACCAGTAAGGTCCAGTAGCTCTATTCAAGAATGCATATTGTTCGTACTCTACTCCAGAATACCAAGCTACAAATAACTCTGTAATATAAGCAACACCAACGATAGAACCAGTAATCATGATTACGATATTCATCAATTCGATGTGCTGTATTGTGATATAAGCTTCAAGGTTAGAAACTTTTCTCATAATAATCAACAATGTATTTACCATTGCAAATCCTGAGAATACCGCTCCAGCAACGAAATATGGAGGGAAGATTGTTGTATGCCATCCTGGAATTACAGAAGTAGCAAAGTCAAAAGATACGATTGTGTGTACAGAAAGTACAAGTGGAGTTGCCAAACCTGCAAGAACCAAAGAAACTTCTTCGAAACGTTGCCAGTCTTTTGCTCTACCGCTCCAACCGAAACTCAATATTGAATATACTCTTTTTGTGAAAGGTGTGATTGCTCTATCTCTAAGCATTGCAAAATCTGGAAGCAAACCTGTCCACCAGAAAACCAATGAAACTGAAAGGTAAGTTGAGATTGCAAATACGTCCCAAAGCAATGGTGAGTTAAAGTTCACCCATAATGAACCGAATTGATTCGGAATTGGTAAAACCCAGTAGGCTAACCATGGACGACCCATGTGGATGATTGGAAATAAACCTGCTTGAATTACAGAGAAGATAGTCATTGCTTCTGCAGAACGGTTAATGGCCATTCTCCATTTCTGACGGAATAATAATAATACGGCAGAAATCAAAGTTCCAGCGTGACCGATACCAACCCACCAAACGAAGTTCGTGATATCCCAAGCCCAACCAACTGTTTTATTTAATCCCCATGTTCCGATTCCTGTAGATATAGTGTAAATGATACAACCTAATCCCCATAAAAAGGCAACTAAGGCAATAGTAAATACTGTCCACCATTGTTTATTGGCTCTTCCTTCAACAGGTGCAGCTACATCTACTGTTATATCGTGATAAGATTTATCACCAATAACTAAGGGTTTTCTAATGGGTGCTTCGTAGTGAGACGACATAATCCTTTTATATTGTTACTTAATAATTTATTTGACTAGGTATTTCTAACTTTTACGTGGTAGATAACGTTTGGCTGAGTTCCAACATGCTCTAACAAATGATACATTCTATCATCTGCTTTCAATGTGGCAACTTTACTTTCTTTATCGTTAACATCTCCAAAAATCATAGCTCCAGAAGAACAAGCTGCTGAACATGCTGTTTGGAATTCACCATCTTTAATTGCTCTACCATCACGTTTTGCATCAAGGATTGTTTTTTGTGTCATTTGAATACACATAGAACATTTCTCCATAACTCCACGAGAACGAACATTAACATCTGGATTCAATACCATACGACCTAAATCATCATTCATGTGATAATCAAATTCGCTGTTTTTACTGTACAAGAACCAGTTGAAACGACGTACTTTGTAAGGACAGTTGTTTGCACAATAACGAGTACCCACACATCTGTTGTATGCCATGTGATTCTGACCTTGACGGCTATGAGAAGTTGCAGCAACTGGACAAACTGTTTCACAAGGTGCGTGATTACAGTGCTGACACATTACTGGTTGGAACGCTACTTGAGGATTTTCTGAAGCCATTTCCATTTCTCCAAAACCTCCCAATGAACCTTTATCTCCAAATAGGCCATTGAATTCTTCTTTCTTCGTATTATCTCCTTCAAAAGTTGTTTCAGAAGAATAATACCTGTCAATACGCAACCAGTGCATATCACGGCTTCTTCTAACTTCTGATTTACCAACAACTGGAACGTTATTTTCAGCGTGACAAGCGATAACGCAAGCTCCACAACCTGTACAAGCATTCAAATCGATTGACAAATTGAAATGATGTCCAACCGAACGATCGAAAGAAGTCCACAAATCAACCTCTACAGCTTTTACCGGATTATGATCCAATGAAACCATTGGCTGAATGTTCCACTCTTTAGCATTTTGAGTATTAAAAACTTCTAAAGTAGTTTCTTTGATAATATCCCCACGTCCCATTAATGTCTTTTGCAACTGAACACAAGCAAACTCGTGATCACCAGCAGCTTTAGTTACATTAACCGACTGAACATTATTAAAATTTTTATATAAAACGTAAGCATTAACACCTACTTGCATTTCTTCTTTTAAAGCTGCCTTTTTACCATATCCTAATGACAAACCAACAGTTCCAACGGCTTGACCTGGCTGGATAATTACGGGTACTTTTTCTAATTTTGTACCACCCACTTCAAGATCTGCATAGCTTCCGTTCAAACCTCCATTAGCAACATTATAGTTTTCTAATTTCAATCTGTCAGCATCTGCTTTAGAAATCGTGATGTAGTTATCCCAAGAAACTCTTGTAATTGGATCTGGAAACTCTTGCAACCAAGGGTTGTTTGCCTGTTGTCCGTCACCCATACCTGTTTTAGTATAAAGCACTAATTCTAATCCTGAAACAGCTTTTGATTGAGCCAATGCATTTGCAGCACCAGCATAATCAGCAGAACCTCCAGCAGCAGCCGAAACAGCTCCTACAAAAACACCATCATGAACTACTTTGTTCCAAGTTGAACCTGATAAATAGGAAGCAGAATTTGCTTTTAAATAATCATAGTAAGTTGCTGTATTTCCTGTCCAAGACAATAAGATATCTTGAAACTGTTTTGTTTCAGCAAATAAAGGACGAATCGTTGGTTGTGTTAATGAGTATGTTCCTTTTGTAAGTGACAAATCATTCCAAGATTCTAAATAATGAGTAGTTCCTACAGCAATATTTGAAGCTAAAGCCGTCTCATCTTCTTTTAAAGAAATTGCAACAGATAAAGTAACTTTTTTCAAAGCCTCAACAAATTCATTGTTGTTTGGCATTGAATAGGCTGGATTCACACCACTCATAATTAAAGTATGAACGCTTCCTGCTTTCATATCATTTACTAACTGAGCTACTTTTGCGTTAGATCCTTTTCTGATTTGACGTGTTCCCGAAGTGGTAAATGCTTCGCTTGATAATGATGCATTAATTGCTAAAACCAACAATTGAGCATTTTTATCATCAATTCCAGAAACCAAAACTCCTTTTGAACCAGAAGCTTTCAATTGTTGAGCCGCTTTTGTTACTTCAGCATCAAACTTTCCAAGATTGACAGCAACAGCAGAACCTGTTACGATATTATATATTTTTACTAATGCTTGTTTTTGTATAGCCGTTGTCATCGGAAAACGCTTATCAGCAGCCGCTCCAGACAATGTCATATTCGATTCAAACTGGAAATGTTTCGACATTTTTCCGTTTTTAGGAACTCTGCCTTGAGCATAACCTGCATCATATCCCCCACCTTGCCAATCTCCAAGAAAATCAGCTCCAACTGAAACAATTGTTTCTGCCTTTGAGAAATCATAATCCACTAAAGCTCTTTCTCCATAAGCCGCTTCAAAGGCATCTAAAGCTTCTGAAGAAGAAACTGCATCATAAACAACATGTTTCGCACTTGGATTAGCCGCTATAAATTCAGCGATTAATTTCTCTGTAGATGGACTAGCCAAAGTTGGTGTCAACAAAACCACTTGTCCGCCTTTTGCCTTAGCATCAGCCAAACTTGCTTTTACTTTTGCATCTACTTCACTCCAGCTTGCTGTTTTACCAGCTATTTTTGGTTGTTTCAAACGCAAACTGTCATATAAAGACAAGATTGACGCATGAACTCTTGCATTTGCAGAAAACTTAGCTCCTGCAATGGTATTGTTCTCAATTTTAATAGGACGCCCTTCTCTTGTTTTTACTAATAAATTAGCAAAATCAAAACCGTCAAATACTGTAGTTGCATAATAATCCGCAACTCCAGGAATGATTTGTTCTGGCTGAACTACATAAGGAATAGATTTGATAACCGGACCTTCGCAAGCCACTAGAGATGCTGCAGCAGTGCTGAATCCAACGTACTTTAAGAAATCACGACGTGTTGTTGAGGAAGCTGACAAAGCAGCATCATCTCCTAAAAATTCATCCGTAGGGATAGCTTCAACAAATTCGTTATTTCTTAACGTCTCAACAATAGAACTATTTTCGTTTAGCTCTTCAACACTTTTCCAGTATTTTTTGTTTGATGACATCTTATATAAATATTAGCTTCTTAATTATTTTCTTTACTTGTTTTGTATTACTGCTTTTCAACAATAATTAATAGTGACATTTACCACACTCCAAACCACCCATATCGGCAGCTGTAAGTTTGTCTTTGCCATATTTTTTAGCAAGCTCGTCGTGAATTTTCGTATAGTATTCATTTCCTTCCATCTTAACATCAGTCTCACGGTGACAGTTAACACACCATCCCATTGTTAGAGGAGCAAACTGCTTCATCACTTCGTAAGTTTCAACTGGACCGTGACATTTTTGACATTCAAGACCTGCAACCGAAACGTGCTGAGAGTGATTAAAGTAAGCGAAATCAGGAAGATTGTGGATTCTAACCCATTTTACCGGCTTAGTTTTTCCTGTATATTTTTGAGTAGTTTTGTCCCAACCTACTGCATCGTATAATTTTTGGATTTCAGCAGTATAGAACTCTTTGCTGTATTCCACATAAGTAGAATCTTTATCACCTTGGAATTCAGAAATGTTTTTGTGGCAGTTCATACAAACATTCAATGAAGGAATACCTGCATTTTTACTAACCCTAGCCGAAGAGTGACAGTATTTACAATCAATACCATTATCACCAGCGTGAATTTTGTGAGAATAATGAATTGGTTGAATTGGAGCATAATCTTGATCGATACCTACTTGCATAAAGAATCCATATACAAAATAAGCACTTGAAAGCAACAATAGGATTGCCGTAACCAAAACCAAGAATTGATTTTTAGCATAAGCTTTCCAGATTGGCATTGTAGCTTCTTTTTCAACCACTTCAATTCCATTTGCTTTAGCGATCTTATTCAAGACATTACTAACCAAGAACAACATTACAACCAACATCGCCATTACAAGCACCAAAGCACCAAGAACGATATTATTTGAAATTCCTGAACCAGCTGATTCACCACCAGGCAAATCTTTTTTCACCTCAGCTACTGGAGCTACCTCAGAAGTATAAGCCAAGATATTATCAATATCTGCGTTTGACAATTGAGGAAAAGCAGTCATTACCGACTTATTGTTTTCTTCAAAAACCTTAACCGCTGCCGCATCTCCTGACTTAATCAATGCCTGACTGTCTTTGATCCACTTGTACAACCAATCCTTGCTGTATTTATCAGCAACACCTCTCAATGCCGGACCTGTCATTTTTGCATCTAATTTATGACATGCCGCACAATTAGAATTAAACAATGCTTTTCCCGCAGCAGCGTCACCAGCAGCAGCTGGAGCCGAAACCGTTTCTGCAACAGGAGCTGCAGGTGCGTCTTGAGAAAATGATTTAGCGGAAATTGTTAGCATCAAAGCTAAACTGAATAGTAAAATTCTTGAAATCGAATTATGGTTACCCACCTTTTTCATATTTTAAATGATTATCGACTAATTTTTGGTATGATTTTTTCTGTGTATAAAATCAGAGAAAACCTTATAGGTCATTTATAATTTGGACAAAAATACGATTTAAGAACTATTCTCAAAACCCTAAATATATCTTAATTCTTAATTTATATTTATTCTAAATAATTTTATTCTTTCGTTTAAACCTATATATAGTACATTTGTTTAAAAAACACCACTTTATGAAAAATTTAGGATTACATTCTTTTAAAATTATAGTCTTTTCAACTCTCTTGTTCTCTTCATATTCGTATTCTCAGGACGAAAAAGTTACTGTTACTCAAGATTCAAAATTTGAGAATTTATTAAGTGAAAAAAGAAGAATAAACTCCTCCATAACCATAAATGACCGCTATAAAATTCAAATTTTTAATGGTGATAGTGAAAATTCTAAAAAGACTTTGAATGAATTCAAAAGGGAATTCAAAACGCTTGATGGGACCATAATCTTCAATACCCCTTATTATAAGGTATGGGTTGGTAATTTTAAAACCAAAATTGAAGCCGAAAGAAACCTCATAGCACTTCAAAAAAAGTATCCGAATGCTCTACTTATAAAGCCTAACAAATAGGCATAAAAAAATCCCGATTGCTCGGGATTTTTTATTTTATAGAAATTCTTATTTCAGTTTTTTCTTCACTGCAACTTCTTGGAAAGCCTCAATAACATCGTATTGTTCGATTTCATTGTATCCTTTGATTTGCATACCACAGTCATACCCTTTAGAAACTTCCTTCACATCATCTTTGAAACGTTTCAAAGCAATCAATTCACCTGTGTGAATCACAACCCCTTCTCTTATCAAACGTATTCTTGACGAACGGAATATTTTTCCATCGGTAACCATACAACCTGCAATTGAACCCACTTTCGAAATTTTGAATATCTCTCTGATTTCGGCAGTTCCTGTAATCTCTTCTTTCATTTCTGGAGACAACATTCCTTCCATTGCATCCTTCAAATCGTCAATTGCATCGTAGATGATCGAGTAATTACGGATATCGATTTCTTCCTTATCAGCTAACTGTCTTGCATTTCCTGCTGGACGAACGTTAAATCCGATGATGATGGCATCTGAAGCAGAAGCCAACATTACGTCAGTTTCGGTAATTGCTCCAACACCTTTATGGATGATATTAATTTGAATTTCTTCGGTAGAAAGTTTAGAGAATGAATCTGATAATGCTTCAACAGAACCATCAACGTCACCTTTAAGGATTATGTTCAATTCTTTAAACTGTCCTAATGCAATACGACGACCGATTTCCGCAAGGGTAATGTGGCGTTGTGTACGTACTGATTGCTCACGCATTAATTGAGTACGTTTTGCAGCAATTTGTTTTGCTTCTCTTTCATCTTCAAAAACGTTAAATTTATCACCCGCTGTTGCCGCACCATCCAAACCTAAAACCGATACTGGAGTTGAAGGACCCGCTTCTTTCACAACATTTCCTCTCTCATCATGCATCGCTTTGATCTTACCGTGGTGTTTTCCAGCAAGCATATAATCTCCTACTTTCAAAGTTCCGTTTTGAACCAAGATTGTAGAAACATATCCTTTTCCTTTATCCAAGAAAGCTTCAACAACAGTTCCTGAAGCAGCTCTGTTTGGATTTGCTTTCAATTCAAGGATTTCAGCTTCTAATAAAACTTTTTCTAATAAATCTTTTACACCTGTACCTACTTTTGCCGAAATATCATGCGATTGGATTTTTCCACCCCAATCTTCAACAAGCAAGTTCATACCTGCCAATCTTTCCTTGATTTTCTCTGGATTAGCATTTGGTTTATCCACCTTATTGATGGCAAATATGATTGGAACACCTGCTGCTTGAGCATGGCTGATTGCCTCCTTTGTTTGTGGCATGATGTCATCATCCGCTGCCACAACGATAATAGCGATATCAGTAACTTGTGCTCCACGAGCTCTCATCGCAGTAAACGCTTCGTGACCTGGTGTATCAAGGAATGCAATTTTTTGACCATTATCCAAAGTTACTCCGTAAGCTCCGATGTGCTGTGTAATACCTCCCGACTCTCCAGCAATTACATTTTCTTTACGAATATAATCCAAAAGTGATGTTTTACCGTGATCGACGTGACCCATTACCGTAACAATTGGCGCTCTAGTCTCTAAATCTTCTTCAGAATCCACAACATCTTGGATAGAATCTTCTAATTCTGTTGTTATGAATTCTACTTCGTAACCAAATTCGTCAGCAACGATTGTCAAAGTTTCAGCATCAAGACGCTGGTTCATGGTAACCATTATTCCTAATGACATACAGGTTCCAATTACTTTCGTGATTGGCACATCCATCATTGTTGCAATTTCACCAACGGTAACAAATTCTGTTACTTTGATTGTTTTGCTTCCTTCTTCTAATGCTCTTTGTTCGTCATCCGATTTCTGACGGTGCGTATCCCTCTTGTCTCTTCTGTATTTGGCCGCTTTTGATTTACCACCTTTACCTTGAAGTTTTTCAAGAGTTTCTCTAATTTGATTTTTTACTTCTTCCTCTGTAGGCTCCACTTTTGCGACAATTGCCGGACGGTTTCCTTTTACGAAACCTGGCCTTGCACTTCTGTTAGCATTATTTCCTCCCGTTCCCGGAGCATTTGGACGAATTATATTTCCTGGAGTTGCAGTCCCACCAGTTTGACCTGGCGCTCCTGGTTTTCCTGGGATTCTTTTTCTCTTATTTTTATTATTGTTATTATTGGCTGTGCCTGGAGCACCAGGAGTACCCGGTTTGTTTGGAACAATTTTAGGTTCTTCTTTTTTCTTTTTAGGCTTATTGAATTGAGATAAATCAATTGTTTTTCCTGTAAAAGTTGTTCCTGACAATTGAACATATTGCGTAGTAATTGCTTCGTCAGCGGGTTGTTCAGGAGTGGTAGTTACTGGAGCTTCTGCTTTTGGCGTTTCTGCTTTTGGAGCTTCTTCTTTTTTAACAACTGCCACTGGTTTTTCCTCCACCTTTTCAATTTTTTTCTCAACCACTACAGGTTTCTCCTTTGGAGTTTCTTGCTGAACTGGTTTTTCAACTACAACTTCAGGTGTTTTTTGTACTGGAGGAGTTTCAACAGGTTTTGCTGGAGCTACAGGCTCTTCTGCTTTTACAGCTGGTGTAGCTTTTTTAGGATTTAGATCAATCGTTCCTACTTGTTTAGGACCTGTCACTACAGCTTTCGCCTTGATAACTTCTTGCTGTCTTAAACGTTCTTCATCCAATTTGCGTTTTTCTTCGATTTCTTTCTCTCTCTCGATACGCAACGCTTCTTTTTCTTTTCTTTTTTCTTCACTTACTTCCAGTGAAGCTTCCTTTTTCCCCTTATCGCCAGCAAATTGATTTTGTAGGATACCATATTCTGCATCAGAAATTTTGGCGTTTGGATTTGCATCAATAGCAATTCCCTTATCTTTCAGATAATCAACGGCTCTTTCTAACGAAATATTGAATTCCCTTAAAACCTTGTTTATTCTTATTACTCTCTCTTCAGACATAAAAACTTTTTATTATTACCTATTTTGTTGTGTTGTTGTAAGAAGAGTTAATTAGGCATTAAACTCTTCATTTAATATTCTCATTACATCCAAAATCGTTTCCTCTTCTAGATCTGTTCTTCTAACCAAATCGTTCACATCTTGTTTCAAGATGCTTCTTGCTGTATCTAAACCAATTTTAGCAAATTCTTCAATAACCCAAGCTTCGATTTCGTCTGAGAATTCTGTTAATTCAACATCATCTTCTTCTTCAGCGATGTTTCCTTCTCTAATTACATCTAGCTCATATCCTGTTAATTGACCAGCCAATTTTATGTTATGACCTCCTCTACCAATTGCTTTTGATACTTCTTCTAATTTCAAAAACACTTCAGCTCTTTTTGTTTCTTCATTGATTTTGATTGAAGATACTTTAGCAGGGCTTAATGCTCTTGTAATATACAATTGAATGTTTGTTGTATAATTGATAACATCGATATTTTCATTTCCTAATTCACGAACAATTCCGTGAATACGAGAACCTTTCATACCAACACATGCTCCAACAGGATCAATTCTATCGTCATAAGAATCTACAGCTACTTTTGCTTTTTCGCCTGGAATCCTTACTACGTTTTTCACCATAATCAAACCGTCGAAAACCTCTGGAATTTCTTGTTCAAATAATTTTTCTAGGAACTTTTCTGAGGTTCTAGACATAATAATTTGAGGTTTATTTCCTTTCAATTCAACGTTTTCAATAATTCCTCTAACATTATCTCCTTTACGAAAAAAGTCAGATGGAATTTGTTTTTCTTTTGGAAGAACGATTTCATTTCCTTCATCATCCACCAAAATTACAACTCTTGGACGAACATGGTGTACTTCTGCAGTATAAATTTCACCTATTAGATCTTTAAATTGCTTGTATAGATTTGTATTGTCGTGTTCGTGTATCTTAGAAATAAGGTTTTGACGCAGTGCCAAAATAGCTCTTCTTCCTAAATCAATCAATTTTACTTCTTCTGAAACCTCTTCTCCAATTTCGAAATCAGGCTCAATTTTTCTAGCTTCTGTTAGGGTAATTTCAAGGTGATCCAAATCAAGGTCATCATCTGCCACAATCACTCTTCTCTGCCATATTTCCATATCTCCTTTATCAGGATTGATGATGATGTCAAAATTATCATCAGAACCAAATTTCTTTTTCAATGCGTTTCTAAACACATCTTCCAAAATTGCCATAAGCGTTACACGATCAATGAGTTTGTCATCTTTAAACTCTGAAAATGATTCGATTAATGCTAAATTCTCCATAATTAAAATATTACTGTAACAATTGCTTCTTTTATATCTGTGTATGGAATTTCCTGTCTTTTTTGAACAGTTTCCTTTCCTTTTCCTAATTTTTTAGGCTCTCTCGCTTCCCATGCTAATGTGATGAATTCATCATTTGCATCTACCAATTCTGCTTCAATTGTAGATTCTGCCAACTTTACGATTAGCATTCTGCCAATATTTTTTTTGTATTGGCGAACTAATTTTAAGGGCGAGCCTACTCCAACTGAAGCTACTTCTAAAGAAAAATCTTGTTCTTCTCGATCAAGATTATGTTCGATTGCACGACTCACATCAATACAATCCTGCAATACCACTCCGTTATCACCATCTAAAGTTACAATAATTTTAAATGCGTCGGTAATGGTTAGATCAATTAAAAAAATGGATGGCTTTTCTTGTAATCCTTCATTTAATAAATCGATAACTTTTTCTCTGAATGTCATAATTTTATAAAAAGAGGGAAGCATTGCTTCCCTCATTATTCAATTTTTAATAAATAACGGTGCAAATATAGTGTTTTTTTTATAAATCAAAAATGATTGCACATTGTTTAAAATATTCTTACCTTTAATTCATTAAAAAACAATTAAAACACCAACCCTTATCCTTTTTTTATGAAAAGAATTTTAGTACCCACCGATTTTTCCGAGCATGCTGAATATGCTATTAAAGTAGCGGCTCAAATTGCTAAAAAAAATAATTGTGAAATCTTCCTTCTAAATTTACTTGACTTGCCAACTCACATGAATGACGCGGTTAGTAGCGGAGTTAATATTCCTGAAGTAATGCTGTATTTAAGAAAAACTAATGAAAGGCTTGAAGAACTTAAAGATGCTCCTTTTTTCGAAGGACTACAAGTTACAGCCGAAGCTAGAATAGAAAGAGCTTTTGAAGGTATTGTAACGTATAGCAAAGAGCACAATGTTGACTTGATTGTGATGGGTTCTCACGGTTCATCCGGTTTTCAAGAAATGTTTATAGGATCTAATACTGAAAAAGTTGTTCGCGCATCCGACATTCCTGTTTTGGTTATCAAAAATGAGATCACAGAATTCAGAGCAGAGAATTTTGTTTTTGCTTCGGATTTCTCTGGAGAGATTAAAAAACCGTTCCAAAAACTGGTAGATTTTGCAAATCTATTTGATGCAAATCTAAATCTTGTAATGATAAACACTCCAAATAGTTTCAAAACGACGATTACTGCACAAAAAATCATGAGTGATTTTGTCAAGAATTTTGCAATAAACCGATACTCATTAAATATCTACAATGACGCAAATATCGAAAAAGGTATCATTAATTACTCCAACAGTGTTGATGCAGATTTGATTGGGATTTGTACTCACGGAAGAACTGGATTAGCTCACTTTTTCAACGGAAGCATTAGCGAAGATATTGTAAATCATGCAATAAGACCTGTTATTACTTTTAAAATTTAATTCAAAAAACATAACTTTTTGGCATAAAAAAAACCTCTCAATTTCTTGAGAGGTTTTTTTGTTGGTCTACTAGGACTCGAACCTAGAAAGACTGCACCAAAAACAGTTGTGTTACCATTACACCATAGACCAGCTTGCTTATTGCGAGTGCAAATTTAATACAAAAATCATCTCTCACAAATTTTTTGACAAAAAAAATTAAAAAATATTTTTTATCATTCCATTCCGCAAAAAAGCTTTTTCTTTGTAAACGGAAAAATAAAAACAAATCATTACATTAATATGATGACATTTAACTTCAAAAAATGGAACACAATTTTAGGATGGATCGCTTTTGCAATAGCTTTAGCAACCTATTCATTAACTGTTGAACCAACTTTAAGCTTCTGGGATTGTGGAGAATATATTGCAACTTCGGCAAAACTAGAGGTAGGCCATCCTCCGGGAGCCCCTTTATATCAAATGCTTGGAGCTTTCTTTGCAATGTTTGCCTTTGGAAACAATCAAATGATTGCATTAATGGTCAATATGATGTCGGTTTTTTCGAGTGCCTTTACTATATTATTTATGTTTTGGTCGTCGTCAATCTTATTAAAAAATCTGATTTCTAAATTTTCTGAAGTAGATCGAAACAATTCTATCGTTATTTTGGGTAGTGCTTTTGTTGGCTCGATGGCCTACACCTTTTCGGATAGTTTTTGGTATAATGCTGTAGAAGCCGAAGTATATTCGATGGCATCCTTATTTATCGCAGTTTTATTTTGGCTTGGTTTAAGATGGGAACAAGACATGGACAAGCCAAGAGGAAACAAATGGTTGCTTATTATTTCGCTTGTCATTGGACTTTCGTTTGGAGTTCACTTCATGGCATTATTGACTATCCCTTCTATCGGATTCTTATATTACTTCAAACATTACAAAACTGTTACCGTAAAAAACTTTATCATTGCCAACATTGTTGTTGTATCGGTTTTGCTGTTTATCTTCAAATTACTTTTGCCTTTAACAATGGGATTCTTCGGGAAAACCGAAGTTTTCATGGTCAACAGCATGGGATTACCTTTTGATTCAGGAACCATTTTCGTAGCCTTGTTATTTGTTGCTTTCTTTTATTTTGGTTTAAAATACACTAAAATGAAAGGATATATTCAAATCAACACTTTGTTATTAAGTATCTTGTTTATTCTTATTGGGTTTTCAACTTGGATGATGTTACCTATTCGTGCCAATGCAAACACCGTAATCAACGAAAATAAACCATCGGATGCAAGAGAAGTCTTGGCTTATTATAATAGAGAACAATATGGTGTAAACCCTTTGTTCTATGGTCCACAATTTACAGATACTTATGCAGGTTTAGACCCAGACACACCTTATCTTGATAAAGCTCCTAATTACGAAAGAGACTATAAAACAGGAAAGTATGTTATTGTAAACAATTATAAAAATGCCGAACAAAATAGTGATGACAGACACAAAGGATTCCTTCCAAGAATGTGGAGTACAGATCATGCTACAAATTATATGACCTTTACAAATCCAGTTGAGTTTAGAATCAATCCTGAATATGCTCATGAAAAAGAACTGGTTCAGATAATTGCTGAATTTAGAAAAGCCTTCAATCAGAGAGAAATTGATCTCGATGGCTATCATAAATTTCTTAAAAGCTACGGAGAATATCTGATTATTGAAAAACCTACCATGAGCGATAATTTAGGCTTCATGTTTGAATACCAATTTGGCTACATGTATTGGAGGTATTTAATGTGGAATTTCGCAGGAAGACAAAGTGACAACCAAGGAAAGTATGACAACCTTGACGGAAACTGGATGACTGGTATTAAATATTTTGATGAATTAAGACTAGGCTCTCAAGACAATCTTCCTTCTGACGTATTGGAAAACAAAGGACGAAATTTTTATTTCTTCTTACCTTTTATATTAGGCTTAATTGGTTTGATTTACCACGCCAATAAAGATTTAAAGAGTTTTTATGTACTTCTTGTATTATTCTTATTTACAGGATTGGCCTTAAAGATTTACCTCAACGAACGTCCATTCGAACCACGCGAAAGAGATTATGCTTTAGTTGGGTCGTTCTATGTATTTGCCATTTGGATTGGGTTTGGAGTGTATGCCATATATGATACTGTGAAAAATTGGCTACAGCCAAAAATTGCCGGACCAGTAGTTATTGTAGCTTCCCTATTGATAGCACCTGTATTAATGGGCTCTCAAAACTGGGATGATCATGATAGATCAGGAAAATATACTGCATTAGCAATGGCAAAAGCCTATTTGAGCTCATGTGAACCCAATGCGATATTGTTTACCATTGGCGACAATGACACGTTCCCGCTTTGGTATGCTCAAGAAATTGAAGGATTTAGAACCGATGTCCGAATTGTAAACACCAGCCTGTTCATGACCGATTGGTATATTGACCAGATGAAAGCGAAAGCTTATGAATCAGAGCCAATGCCTATTTCGTTTACACACGATCAATATGTTGGAGATAAATTGGATTACACACTTCACAACCCGAAAACTGAAAACCGCTGGGACATCAAGGATTTCTTGAATTTCATTGCAATGGATGACCCGAGAACGATAATCGAGATGAATAATGGTCAGAAAATACATTTCTATCCAACCAATAAAATCAGAATTCCGGTTGATAAAAATGCTGTTATTGCAAACAAAGTCGTGAGTCCAAAATTCTATGACTCAATCGTTCCTTACATTGATATTGATATCAAAGGACAAGCATTATATAAAAACCGACTGATGATGCTTGATATCGTTGCCAATAACAACTGGAAACGACCAATTTATTTCACAGGTGGAAGCTTTGGCGATGATGACTATATTTGGATGAAAAATTTCCTGCAATTAGACGGAATGGTTTACAAACTAGTTCCCGTGAAAAATGACATTGAAAAAATGGCAAGTCCTCTGGATATGGGTCAGATTGATTCAGATAAAATGTATGACATTGTGATGAAATGGGATTGGGGTAACGGCGAAAGTCCTAATATTTATCATGATCCAGAAACTAGAAAAAATAGCATCACCTATAGAACCAATCTTGCACGATTGATGGAACAGTTGATTAACGAAGGTAAAAACGACAAAGCCAAGAAAATTATTGACTTGGCGATGGAAAAGATGCCTTTGGAATATTATGGCTTTTACACCATGATCGAACCATTTGCAGCAGGATATTATGAAGTAAAAGAACCTGCTAAAGCAAGAAAGATCTTGACACAACTTATTGGAAAATACCAAGAGAATTTAAAATTCTATAGTAACTTGAAATCAAACGAACAGATGGAACTGTATGTTGAAATCATAACCGATATCGAAAGATACAGGGATTTATTATTGGTCATGAAAGAGCGAGGTGATATTGAATTCTATAACTCCAACAAAGCAGCTTTTAATTCCTATAATAAAATGTTTTCACGCTTTAAACGCGATAGCGAATAAAAAAAAACTAAATAAATCAAAATAAAATGCAGCGTTGTTGAAAAATAGCGCTGCATTTTTTATTTTTACAACCATACAAAAAACCCTCCATGAAGTTCTACTGGATCAAGACGCATTTCCTTATCAAGAAAATTTTTTCCGGATTTGTTTGGGATTTTCCTACTACTGAAAAAAAAGTATATTTGACCTTTGATGATGGTCCAACTCCTGAAGTAACTGAATGGACATTGGATCAGTTAAAACAATTTGATGCAAAAGCAACATTTTTTTGTATAGGCGAAAACATCCAAAAGCATCCCGAAATTTTTCAGAAACTTGTACAAGAAGGACATTCGATTGGAAATCATACCTTCAACCATTTAAACGGATGGAAAACATCAACAGAAAATTATATCGAGAACTTTAAACAATGTGAAGCCGAAATTCTAAAACAATTCTCAATCTTACATCTAAAATCAAAGCTTTTCCGTCCGCCTTACGGCAAGATAAAATTCGGCCAGTCCAAGATAGCGAAAGGCATGGGTTATAAAATCATAATGTGGGATGTGTTGAGTGCAGATTTTGACACGACAGTTTCACCAGAAAAATGTCTTCAAAACGTTATCAAAAACGCGAAAAGCGGAAGTGTGATTATTTTCCACGACAGTCTAAAGGCGTCTAAAAACTTAGAACATGCCCTACCGAAAACATTGGCTTTTTTAAAAGAAAATGGATATAAATGTGAAGCGATTTAGAGTTGCTCCTGAACCAAACCGATGATAGTATTAGCATCCAACTCACCCGATTGTCGCCAAACCATTTGTCCTTCCTTGTAAATCATCATGGTTGGCAATACTTTTATACGCAAAGCATCTGCCAATTCTTGATTTTTATCAACATCAATCTTGATCACTTTGGCTCTATCACCAAGTGCTGCAGCAACATCTCTGATAACAGGATGCATGGACACAGACTGTTCGTTCCACTCTGTATAAAAGTCGATTAGAACAGGGATTTCAGCGTTTATAAGTTCTCCAAATTTTGACATAAAAATGAATTTTTATAGTAATCAATTATACAAATGTAGCATTTTTAACGAATTATGCTACACTCTTACCTTTTTTTAGTTCGATGACTGTTATTTCTGGCCAAATCCCAACTCTTCCAGGATAGGCATGAAACCCAAAACCACGATTTACATACACGTATCTTCCCACATTTTCATACAATCCAGCCCATTGTTTGTAGATATATTGAACTGGACTCCACTTGAAAAAACCTGGGATTTCGATTCCAAATTGTAATCCGTGGGTATGACCGGAAAGCGTTAGATGATAATGTTTTTCATCATTTTTTACTTCATATTCCCAATGTGATGGATCGTGGCTCATTAAAATCTTGAAATCGTTTGACGACAATCCTTCGGATGCCTTTGCCAAATCTCCAGCTTGTTTAAAATTATGTCCCCAATTTTCTACCCCAACAATGGCAATTTTATCATTTCCTTTTTGAAGGGTTACATTTTCATTGAGCAACAACTTAAAATCGATGTGTCCATGAATATTTTTAATCGCTTCAAAATTATCAGCTTTATCTTTTTGAGAAGGCCAATTTACATATTCGCCATAATCATGGTTTCCTAAAACAGAATATTTTCCAAATGCAGGTGTTTTAATCCTTTTGAAGGTATCAATCCACGGATCCATTTCGGTGGCATGTGTGTTTACGATATCGCCTGTAAAAAGGATGATATCCGATTCTTGCTCATTTACCAAATCTATGGCATAATTTATTTTTTCATGATTATCAAAACTACCGCTGTGAACATCGGAAATTTGTGTAATCTTGAAACCATCAAAGGCATCGGGCAAATCCGGAAAATAAATGGCTTGCTTGATGACTTTGTAATTGTATTTTCCTTCGAAAATTCCGTAAATCAAAGAAGTAAAAGGAATTGCAGCAAGTCCTAATGCGATCTGGCTGATAAATTTTCTTCTCGACGGAATATTGCTAACATCAGGATCATTGTTTACGAAATATTTGATAGCACCAATTGAAAGCCGGAAAACATCTTCACCAAACATGATAATGGTCAGGACAATTTTTGGAATATAAATCAGTAAAAGCAATCCTAATGTAAAGAGAGATTGCTTGTTTTGTCCGACGGATCGATCAAAAGTGGTAAAAGAATAGATGATAAAAACAATGGCCAAAAGGCTTAGAACCTGATAAGAAATCAAAAAAGGCCTTGCCTTGATAACCGTTCTAAAAGCTTGAAAAGAATATATTTCTATAAAAAGAATGACGATGACAAAAATAATCCAACGAATCATTTACTATAATTTTATACAAATTAACAACTTCGGGAAATGATAGCGTTTTTTATTATCAAATATTTAACTAGTTATTCACCTTTAAAGCTTATGATCTTGGAATTTTTCGAGCATGGTACTCTTTTTATCCGAGGAAATAGAAAGTTGATCCCCGTTTTCCATGATCACGGTTCCGCCATCTTGTTTTAAAATTTTCTGAATTCTCGATAAGTTCACAATATGACTCCGGTGGATTCGCATGAAATTACCCATTGCCTCAAGCCGTTCAAAATCGGATATTTTCTTGGCAACCGTAATCCTGTGTTTGTCTATCGTATAAAAATGAGTATAAGAACCATCGGCCTTTAAATATAAAATATTTTGCAGGAGCAAAAAGGTAATCCCATCCCCTGTATTCAAAGCTACTTTTTTGTTTAACGGACTCTCGAGATTATTTTGTAAGACTTTCAGTTTTTCAAGGTCACTATTGTTTTCAACCACTTTGTTTAGTGCTTTTTCCAATGCTTCTACACGAACGGGTTTCAAGATATACCCAACAGCCGAAAGCTCAAAAGCATTGATAGCATATTCGCTAAAAGCGGTTACAAAAATGATTTTAAAGTTAATTTGACTTTCGTCAAAAAACTTCAAGAGCTCCAAACCCGAATAACCAGGCATTGCGATATCTAAAAAAACCAAATCAGGCTTGAATTGGTGAATCATTTTTACAGCATTTGGAACATCTTTGCTTTCACCAAGAATCTCCACCTGCGGAAAATTTTCTTCCAAAATACCTCTTAAAGCAAGCCTTGCGTTTATTTCGTCATCAACAATAATTGCCGTCATATTAAATTAATTAATCTAGGTTTAAAGATATAAAACTTCCCTGCATTATTCAGTTATAGGAATATAAATCTTGATTCTAGTTCCTAAAGGTTCTTCTAATTTTGATTTCTTATCAATTGTTTCGATATCTATCGTCACATCGGTAGTTTTATTGATCAATTTTACACGATTTTCTATTGCTTTTGTAGCAAATGAAATGTGTTTCTTTATCTTTTGATTGATCACTTCCGAAGCTTTTCTACCGATTCCGTTATCATCAATAGTGAAACACCATATATCATTGAGGATTTCTGCTTTGATTTCCAGTCTTTTGGGACCTTCTTTGTGCATCAAACCATGTTTTATCGCGTTTTCTACAAAAGGTTGAATAATCATCGATGGGATTGTATGTTGACTCAAATCGACATTTTCTGGAAAGGAGATTTTATATTCAAAATCATCCTCAAATCGAGCTTTCTCTAGAGAAACATACAAATCTATAGTTTCAAATTCCTTTTCGATAGTAACTTCATTTTTATCCGAACTGTCTAAAATTTTTCGCATCAAATCCGAAAATTTACCCAAATAGTCCGTTGCTCTATTTTTTTGATTGGAATAAATTAATCCTTGAACTGCATTTAGAACATTGAACATAAAATGTGGATTCATTTGAGACCGTAAAGCCGTTAATTGTGACAAGGCTAGCTGTTCTCTTAACTCCTGACTTTTTTTGGTCTTGATTTCGGCCCATCTATAAACCAAAAGGAGTAGTGCCAATAATCCTAGAAATGAAAGCCCCATAAACCAATACTGCAACCAAAACGGTTTATTGATTATAAAATTAATTTCTCGTGTGTTGGTATAATTATCACCAATTTTCACTCGGATTTCGAACTTATATTTTCCTGGATTCAATGCCAGATAGTTAATATTGTTGGTTTTTGAAGGTTGAGAATACCAAGTATCATCATAGGTTTTTAATCGGTATTCATATGTATAATCACCCAAACTTTTGAAATGTATAGTGCTAAACTTGATATTGATATTATTTTGGTCATGTGTCAAAACAAGATCTTGATTATAAGGTAGTTTTTTTCCATTTACAAAAAACCCCGTGAAATCAAATTGTGGCAAATTTTCATCTTCCACAATGTCTTTATCAAAATAATAGACACCTTGATTGGTTGCTAAACCTACGGTTTTGTTATCTACAAAAACATCATTAATTGTGATTCCTTTTATACACAGATTCAAAGCTGCATTTTTGACTTTTCTAGCCTTTAGATCAAAAAGATCAAAACCATTATCTGTAACAATCCAAAGGCTTTTTTCGTCAATTTCCATTCGTCTGCAATTATTGCTGGAAAGTCCGTTTTTTGTCGTAATCCTTTGAACAACTCTTTCATTTTGTATTTTAACAACTCCATTTTGTAAAGTAGAAATCCAAACCGATCCTTCTGCATCCTGCACCATTTCCGAAGCAATAATTTCCTTATTGTCTGGTAACTTTATTACGATTTCATTCCCTAAATTATCATATACATATAAACCATCAATATAGGCCACATAATATTTTCTTTCATATCGATCAAACAAAACACATTTTGCCCTTTTGTCTCTAAAAGTCAAAACTTGATTGTCATATTTGCCATAGGAAATCATTTTATATTTTGACAAAGGTTTTTCAAAATTGGGCATACCGTTCAGTGATTTTGCGATTAAACCCGCAAAATTTGAATTGGCAAAAAGAAAATTGCCTTGATCGTCTTCTACTATTCCTTTTCCCAAATAGATATTTTTAGTTATCATCGTTGGGTTACCGATCGTAAAAAAACCATAGGTTGTGAGAAGTTGGTTTCCTGAAAAACTGACAAATTCTATAGTGTTATCAGACTGTGTATTATAGACCAAAACTTTTTCACCTTTCGTATTAATCTCAATAATTTTTCCGTTACTTGTTCCTATAAAATAATTGCCATTTGGTCCTTTCGTAATTCGGGTATAATTTTTGTTGGAATATTCTTTTGCAAGGTCAAAATTAAAGCTCTTGATCTCTTTGTTTGGCATCAAATACAAACCTTCGTCTAGTGTACTAATCCAACTGTTGCCTTCATGATCTTTGACTATATCTGTTATTCTTTTCTCTTTTAAAAATCCCTCCTTAAATTTAAAATTTGCAACATCAATTTCATACAAGCCATTATTGGAACAAAGCCATAAACTGTTACCTACGCTACTTAATCTATTGAGAAAGATATTTTTCAAATCATCTGTCAGCTCGATTTTTCGATCACCAACGACACAATCATAATTCATAGATCTGTGATTGTAACACACTTGGCCTCGAAACAACTCTAGAATTTTAAAGCCATTTTTTTCTTCGGATAAGTCTATTAGCTTATCGTCAAGAAAAGTCAAAATCCTTGAAGCTGTTGACACATAGAGCTTTCGCAGATGATTATCATAGACCATCGACAAAAATCCATCAGCTTCGTTTTTTTGGAGTGAATAAACGAGCTTTGGATGCTGGCCTCTATAAAAAGTAAATATTTTATTTTGTGTAATAATCCAAACTTTTCCATTCGATATCACATAGTCAACAAAGTTTTCACCTTGCTTATGAAATATTGACTTTGCAACTGCATTTTCTTCAAGCAATTCGTTTTTTAATGTAAATAATTGATTGGCAAAATTCTTACACCAAATTACTCCGTCTCTGTCTTGCTGAATACTGTTGATGGCATTTCCAAGATTATCCTTATACTTGATTTGTTTAAAATTAACGCCATCATATGTGATCAATCCTTTATCAGTTCCCAAATAAAGTAAACCATCCGAGGCTACAAAAAGATCATAAATAACCTCTGACGGCAATCCTTCTAAAAAAGAAATCTTTCGAGTCAAAGGCTGTTGTGCCTGAAGTGACAATCCTAAAAACAGAAAAGCAACTACAAGAAATGTTGCAATCTTTTTTGAGTTCAGTTCAAAGTTGGGTAAAGTAAAAAACACTAATGATTAATTTGTGTATAAAATTAACTAATATGGTTAAACTACCTGCTTTTATTTTATGAAACTAGGTTTAATGTTCTTAAAAATTCGTTTTTCGAAAAATTTATCGATTGATTCTGAAACTATTTACAACTTTAAAATGCCTCTTGCCAAAACAATTAACACATTTACCATCAAATTCATCACAGGAAGATGGTAACCTATTTATTTATTGCCTTTGGTTTTCTTTTTGGTAGCTAAGTTTTGTATTTTTGAACCTTTAGAAAAATACAATTATGTCACAAAAACGCCTTTTCCTGCTCGATGCCTATGCCCTGATTTTTCGTGGTTATTATGCCTTTATAAAAAATCCTCGAATCAACTCAAAAGGGATGGAAACCTCTGCCATCATGGGTTTCATGAATTCCCTGATGGATGTTATCAAACGTGAAAAACCCGATCATCTCGCAGTTGCTTTCGATAAAGGTGGATCCGATGTGCGTTTTGAAATGTATCAAGAATATAAAGCCCATCGTGATGAAACTCCCGAAGCCATCAAGATTGCTGTTCCCTATATCCAGGAATTGCTAAAAGCGATGCACATTCCGATCGTAGAAAAAGCAGGAATCGAAGCAGATGATCTCATTGGAACACTAGCAAAACAAGCCGAAAAGGAAGGTTTTCAAGTGTTTATGGTCACGCCAGATAAGGATTTTGCACAGTTAGTTTCTGAAAATATTTTCATGTACAAACCCGCCCGAATGGGTAATGATATCGAGATTTGGGGTATTCCTGAAGTCTTAGCAAAGTTTGAAATCCAACGACCAGAACAGGTCATCGACTTCCTCGGGATGATGGGTGACTCTGCCGATAACATTCCTGGACTTCCCGGTGTTGGAGAAAAAACCGCAAAGAAATTCCTTGCTGAATATGGTAGTTTGGAAAATTTATTGGCCAATACACATCAGCTTAAAGGTGCCATGAAGGAAAAGATTGAAGCTAACAAAGAACTTGGTCTTCTTTCTAAAAAATTAGCAACTATCCTACTCGATTGTCCAGTGACTTTCGATGCCAACGATTATGAACTATCAAAACCGGATATCGAAAAAACCGATGCCTTGTTTCAAGAACTCGAATTCAGGCAAATGAAAGCCCAGTTCGATAAACTATTTGGCTCTGGAAAAGAATATGACGAAATTGATGCCAATGGAACTACTTCAGAAATTCCGCAAGCTATAAAAAAAGCTCCTGCCAAAAAATCAAATGAAGACCAATTCGATTTGTTCGGGTTTAGTGATGACAATCAGGAAACGACCCCTACAAATTCCTATTATGATACGCTAGAAAACACCTCCCATTTTTACCAAATTGTTCAAGGTGATTTGCCTATAAAATTGCTGTTGCAAAATTTATCCAGCCAATCCGCCGTTTGCTTTGACACCGAAACTACCGGAATCGACGCCCTAAATGCCGAACTCGTGGGTATGTCGTTCTCTTTCGAAAAAGGAAAAGGTTTCTACATTCCGTTTCCAGAGAATCAGGAAGAAGCTCAAGCCCTCATCGAGAAATTCCGACCGTTTTTTGAAAATGAAGCCATCGAGAAAATTGGACAGAATATCAAATACGACCTCAAAATCCTATCACGTTACAACATCCAAGTCAAAGGAAAACTTTTTGACACGATGATTGCACATTACCTCATCAACCCTGATATGAGGCATAATATGGATATTCTATCAGAAACCTATCTCAAATACAGTCCAAAATCCATCGAAACCCTCATCGGGAAAAAAGGTAAAAACCAACTCTCGATGCGAAATGTTCCCTTGGAAGACATCAAAGAATATGCAACCGAAGATGCCGATATCACACTTCAATTGAAAGAACATTTCCAACCGATTCTAGAAAAAGTGGGTACCAAAAAATTATTTGACGAAATCGAAATTCCGCTAATTCCGGTCCTTGCCGATATGGAAACTGAAGGTATTCGCCTTGATGTAGAATTCCTAAAAAAGATGTCACTCGACATGCAAAAGGAAATCGACGCCTTCGAGGAAAAGATTTATGAAACGGCTGGCGAAAAATTCAACCTTGCTTCTCCAAAACAATTGGGTGACATTTTATTCGATAAATTAAAAATTGGCGGAGCCAAACAAAAGAAAACCAAAACGGGCCAATATGCCACTGGCGAAGAAGTCCTGAGCTATCTAGCCAACGAACACCAAATTGTTAAGGACATCCTAGAATGGCGTCAGATGGTAAAACTAAAAAGCACCTATATTGATGCTTTGCCCAATCAAGTTGACCCCAAAACAGGTCGTGTTCACACTGATTATATGCAAACTGTTGCCGCAACAGGCCGTTTGAGTTCTAATAATCCCAACCTTCAAAATATCCCGATCAGGACCGAAAGAGGCCGTCAAATCAGAAAAGCCTTTATCGCCAGAGATGAAAATCATATACTACTTTCTGCCGATTATTCCCAGATAGAACTCCGAATCATTGCAGCACTTTGTGGCGAAGAAAACATGATCAAAGCCTTTCAAAATCACGAAGACATTCACAAGAGTACCGCTGCAAAAGTGTTCAATGTTCCTTTAGAAGAAGTAACTAAGGAACAACGAAGCCATGCCAAAACCGTAAATTTTGGAATTATTTATGGTGTTTCGGCCTTCGGACTGAGCAATCAAACCAATCTTTCAAGAAAAGAAAGTGCCGAGCTAATTGACGCTTATTATAAAACCTATCCTCGACTAAAATCCTTCATCCAAGAACAAGTAGATTTTGCCAGAGAAAATGGCTATGTCGAAACCATTTCAGGAAGAAGACGCTATTTGAAAGACATTAATTCTGCCAATGCCATCGTGAGAGGTGGTGCCGAACGAAACGCCGTGAATGCACCCATTCAAGGATCTGCCGCCGATATTATCAAGATTGCCATGATCAATATCCATAAGAAATTAAGTAAAGAAAACTGGAAATCCAAGATGCTCCTTCAAGTGCATGACGAGCTTGTTTTTGATGTCCACAACTCCGAACTTGAGAAGATTCAACCCATGATCAAACACGAAATGGAAAATGCGTTCAAGATGGCGGTTCCGTTAGATATTGAAATTGGTTTGGGAAACAACTGGCTTGAGGCACATTGATTTTAACAAAAAAATAAAAGTATTATTGCTACATTTGGTATCATTAAAACAATTAAAACAAACGCAACCTTTTAACATTTTTTTTATCTGATAAAAGGCTTGCTATGTAATATGCTAAACAGACATAATTGGAATCTCTTAAAACCATTCTTTATTTTTCTATTTTTAACTATCCCATCAAGATGGAGGAAATCTATGATTTCTCCAAATCCAAAGATATTGCAAAAATAAAAGAAGAATTGAGCGAATTAATTTTACGGAAAATAATTTTTAAAGTTGATGATTTCTATCTTTCAACATATGATTTAGAAGCAATCGAGAAAAGAAAAAAAGGTAATCAAATGGCCATCAAGGCATTAATAAAAGCAAAAGAAAGAGCTGCCTTTATTGCTAAATTTCCATACGTCCAAGCCGTAGGTGTTTCAGGTTCTTTATCTAAAGGATATTATGACAACGATAGCGATATTGATTTTTTTGTAATTACAACACCCCGAAAGCTTTGGATTACAAGAACATTTTTAATGTTATATAAAAAAATATTCCTGCTCAATTCTAGAAAATATTTTTGTATCAATTATTTCATGTCCCAAAACAGTTTAGAAATTGAAGAAAAAAACCGTTTTACAGCAACTGAAATCAAGACTTTAATTCCTTTTCAAGGGAAAACCATTTTAACGGAATTTTACAAAAAAAATGAATGGGTTTCGGATACTTTCTGGAATATGAATCCAATATTAGATGGAATTCCAGAAGTTAAAAAAAACATATTTGTTCATTGTATTGAAAACGTTTTAAAGACAAGATTTGGCGACTGGCTGGATGATACTTTCAAAAAAATTACAATCAAGAAATGGAAATCTAAATTTGATTTTATGAGTGATGAAGATTTTAAGGTAGCTCTAAAATCAACCAAGAACATCTCAAAACATCATCCTTCCAATTTTCAGAGAAAAGTCATCATGGCTTTAAATGAAAAATATGACCAAGTCCACAAGAACCATAGTATAGTTTTATCAAAAGAACATGTCTGACCTTCTTTTTTCGCATTCGTATTACTATAAATTAGATCCGAAGCAATGGAAAAACAAAACTCCTTTTCCTCCATTAGGGACTTTGTATGCCGCAGCATTAATGCGAAAAAATGGTTTTACTGTAGATTTATTTGACACGAATTTATTAGATTCTCCAAAAGCAATTTCTGCAAAATTTACTTCTAGCAAACCAAAATATTTGGTAATTTATGATGATGGGTTTAATTATCTAACCAAAATGTGCTTAACCAATATGCGTGAAGCTTGTTTTGAGATGATTTCGATTGCAAAATCATATAATTGCAAAATAATTGTTTGCAGTTCTGATGCTACAGATCATTATTACAACTATTTAGAAAAAGGGGCTGATTTTATCATTCAAGGTGAAGGCGAAATTACTTTACTAGAATTAATTCAACATTTAGAAGAAAAGAAAGATATTTCATCGATAAATGGAATTGTTTTCAAAAATCAAGACGGAATAAAAGTCAATCCAAAACGAGCCGTTCTTCAAAATCTCGACGATTTGCCATTGCCAGCTTGGGATTTGGTCGATATGAATTCCTATAAAGAAATTTGGAAAAAAAGTGGCCAAGAATTCACTTTAAATATAGCTACAACAAGGGGATGCCCTTATAAATGCAATTGGTGTGCAAAACCCATTTACGGCAATCGATATAATGCCCATTCGCCAGAATATATTGTAAACGAGATTGCCTTTTTGCAAAAACAATTTGGAGCAAAACGGTTTTGGATGTGCGATGATATCTTTGGTTTAAAACCCAATTGGGTCCAAGAATTTAATATCGGATTAAAAAATGTACCTCTAAAAATTAGCTATTACATTCAAAGTCGCGTTGATTTATTATTAAAAGAAGACACCATTGATGCTTTAGCCAAATCTGGTTTAGAAGAAGTTTGGGTGGGAGCCGAAAGCGGTTCGCAAAAAATTTTGGATGCCATGGACAAGGGCACGAAAGTGGAAGAGATTTATGAAGCAACACGCCTGTTAAAACAAAAAAACATTCGCGTTGCCTTATTTCTTCAGTTTGGTTATTTGACCGAAAACCAAGAAGACATTCAAAAAACCATTGCAATGGTAAAAGACTTGCAACCTGACAATATTGGCATTTCGGTTTCGTATCCTTTACCGGGTACAAAATTTTATGAGAAAGTAAAAGATGATTTAAGACTCAAGGCCAATTGGACTGATTCTGATGACTTTGACATGATGTTTAAAGGAACGTACAATTCCAACTATTACAGAAAACTGCAACGATTTGTGCATAAGGAGTTTAGAAAAAGTCAAGGTTTTCAAAACCTGAAAAACTTTTCATTTTCTCCAGAAAAAATAAAATCTATTTTGAAATTAGGGTACTATATTCCAAGTGCTTTTTGGGACAGAATTCAATTGAAAACATTACAAAATGAACGCTAGTTTTGACATAGCGGCAAACACGTATGATCAATCTTTTACTAACTCGGAGATTGGAAAACTACAGCGTAATTTTGTTTACAGAGTGGTCTCAAAACATTTACATACCACAAAAAAAATCCTTGAAATAAATTGCGGAACCGGTGAAGACGCCATTTGGTTTGCCAAGAAAGGCTTTGAAGTAACAGCAACAGACATTTCAAATGAAATGATTGCGGTTGCAAAAGCAAAAGCTACTTTTCAAAACCTCAACTTTATTCAAACCGACATAAATTCTATTTCTGAACAATTCTTTAATCAAAAATTTGACACTATCTTTTCAAATTTTGGAGGTTTGAATTGCCTGACACCAAATGAATTAGAAAACTTCCTATCCAGTTCTACAAAAATGCTTTCAGAAAAAGGAAAATTGATTTTGGTAATCATGCCAAAAAATACGCTCTGGGAAAAGGTATATTTTATTTTGAAAGGAAAATTTAAAACCGCTTTTAGACGAACTAAAAAAGAAGTGATTGCAAATGTTGACGGTACCGGTGTTCCGACTTATTACTATAATCCAAAAGAAATTGTACATTTAACCAAAACAAATTTTGAATGTTTAGAAATAAAGCCCATTGGCTTTTTTGTTCCACCCTCTTATTTAGAGCCTTTTTTTAAGAAACAAAAAAGATTTTTGCAATTTCTAACTACATTGGAAAACAAAATTAAAAGCAGTTCATTTCTATCAAAATATGCCGATCATTACATCTTAATTTTAGAAAAAAAATGAGTCTTTTATTTACACATGCTTATTATTTATCTGATGATCCAAAAGAACAAAAGATAATGAAACCCTATCCACCATTGGGTTTATTGTATGTGTCTGCCTATTTGTTAGATAAAAAAATTCCGAATACTGTTTTTGATAGTACTTTTTCGTCTCAGGAACAACAGTTGGGTTTTATTCTTGAAAAACAACCAAAAGTGATTTGCATTTATACCAATTTGATGACCAAAATAGAAGTTGTCAAATTGATTAAAGTCCTAAAATCTGTCAAATTTAATTTTCCAAAAATTATTCTTGGTGGTCCAGATGTTACCTATAATATTGAAAACTATCTTAAAGCTGGAGCCGATTTTTTAGTCATTGGCGAAGGCGAAGAAACTACTTTTGAGTTGTATAATGCCATTCTAAACCATCAAAACCTGCATGAAGTAAACGGAATTGCTTTTTTAGAAAACGATACGGTCATTCAAACCAAAGCAAGAACAAAGTTTAAAGAGTTGGACGAATTGCCATTACCGAATAGAAAAGCAATTAACATGCAAAAATATTTGGACACCTGGAAAAACAATCATGGACAAAGCTCGATGACGATTTCTACACAACGTGGTTGCCCTTATACTTGCAAATGGTGCAGCACGGCAGTTTATGGGCAAAGCTATAGAAGAAGACCTGCAACACAAGTTGCGGCAGAAATGAAAATGCTCAAAGAACAATACAATCCAGATGCAATTTGGTTTGTGGACGATGTTTTTACCGTTAGCCATAAATGGTTATTGGCGTTTCGAGAAGAGGTTTTCAAACAAGAAGCCATAATTCCGTTTGAATGCATTACAAGAGCTGAACGCCTAAATGACGAAATTTTATCTTTATTGAAAGAAGTGGGGTGCTTTAGAATTTGGATTGGCGCCGAAAGTGGTTCGCAAAAAATAATCGACCTGATGGACAGGCGTGTAGATGTAAATGTAGTAAAAGAAGCCATTCAAAAAACCAATGCATTAGGAATGGAAACCGGAACATTCATCATGCTTGGTTATCCGGGAGAGACGGAAGAAGATATTGCTACAACTATTCAATATTTGAAAGAGGCCAACCCTACATTGTATACAATTACCGTTGCTTATCCTATAAAAGGGACATCGCTTTATACCGAAGTTGAAAGCAAAATTACTAATCAGTTAGATTGGGAAACCTCAACCGACAGGGAAATTGAATTTGAACGGACCTATTCTAAAAAGTTCTACAAGTATGCTGTTAGTAAAGTGGTGAATGAAGTAGAATTTCATCGGGAAAATTCAAAAATCACTTTGAAAGCTCTAAAATTCAAGACAAAATCTTTTTTGGCGTTTGGACTAATGAAATTAAACCGATAATGATTTGACAAAGGAAACGAAATATGTTTTTTGCCTAACCTTGATTTATTTCATAGTAAGCCTCATCGGGGTGATGCATCATGAACTTTGGCTGGATGAATCACACCATTGGCTCTTGGCAAGAGATAGCACTTCTTTTTTGGATCTAATTCAAAATACACGATATGAGGGACATCCCATTCTCTGGAATATTCTATTGTTTTTTATAACCCGAGTCACTTCAAATCCTCTTTGGATGCAAATCCTACATATCTTATTTTCGAGTGCGGTAGTATTTATTTTCTTGAAAAAAGCACCATTTTCCTGGGTATTTAAAACACTTTTTATTTTTGGTTATTTTATGCTTTTCGAATATAATTTAATTAGTAGAAATTATATCCTAGGCATCCTATTTCTTTTTTTAGCTGCGTCATGTTTCAAAAATAGAAAAAACAATGTCGCTCTAATAGGTATTTATTTAGCTTTAGCCAGCAATATACATTTAATGTTTTGTGTAATTGCTTTTGCCCTTTTTCTAACGTTATTGCTCGAACAGTATCAAAATAAGCAAATCGGTACATCCGCAACAATTGGAATTGGAGTTTTTCTATTGGGTTTAATACTGGCTGCGGTTCAGATAATTCCTCCTAACGATACTCTTTTTTTTAATAAAATAGATGCCATTCCTTTTCATGAGAAATTAATAAAAGGATTCATTTCCCTTTTTAAAGGTTTGGTCACTCTTCCTGATTTCAGATCGATTCATTTTTGGAACTCAAATATTTTTGTAAACCTAAGCAAGCCATTTGCAACTGTTTTGGGACTACTGTGCTATTTCATTCCGCTTTTATTTTTTAAAAGCCGTAAAATGCTGTTTTTTGTTTACACTGCTCTTTTGGGAACACAAATTTTCTTTTTTGTAACGCAAAGAGGTGCTACTCGATTTGACGGGATGACTTTTATCATACTGATTTTAGCTTTATGGCTTGAACATTATTTTACAGATGAAAATAAAAAATTAGCTAGTTTCATAGCTGCATTCAAATTGAATTTACTTAAAAAACCTATCGTTTACTCTATTTTAACAATACAGCTTTTTAGTGGTGTTTGTGCCTATGCGGTAGATTTTAAAGAACCTTTCTGTTCTGCCAAAGAAACCGTAAAGTATATAGAAAATGAAAACATCAATACAGAAAACATAATTTCCATTACCTGTGACGGCACATTAATAAGTCCATTTCTGGAAAAAAAAGTGTATTTCCTGTGTGATGAAAGCTTGCAAAGCTATTGTCATTGGGATTCTACTTGCAAAGCTGATCTTCCGCCTGAAGAGATTATCGAAATGATTTCTAAATATATGCGTCATCACCAAAATGCCACGTATATTTCCACCTATCCAATTGCAAGTAATTTTCAAAAAGACATTTGGATTAATGTGACTGATGAAATAAGTATTTGCTTTTTAAAAAATTTTGAAAGGAGTATAGTCCGTAACGCAGACTATTTTGTTTATGAAGTTAAAAGAATAAAATCCTAAAGATGAAAATTAAAAAATACATATTCTATGTTCTATTGCTATCGTTTTTAATTTCTTGCGAAAATGATTCCTATTCTGACTTGGTTGAAACAGATTCCTTACTACACTTAAAATGGAATAAAGCTTATCCTGATGACTCAATTGACAAATCTCTAATTGGTTTGAAATGGGCATTTTCCTATATTGGAGCAACCTTGCCAACAACAACAAACGGTATTACTATTCAGAATTCAACTATTATAATCGATCTAAAAAAGCTTGGCTTTAATGAAAATGCAATTCAAAAACTTTTGAAATTATCGATTAAAATTAAAAACACTTCTGAATATAAAACAAATAAAAACATTGATCTAGGCAGATTTGTTACCTTATTAATCGGATCTTCAGAACATTACTATGAAATTATTGGCACTCCAAATACCCTTGATGAAGTTTTAAACCAATATACTTTATTGCCTCAAAAAGGATATGTGGACATTTCTGGAGTTTCATTAGAGCATCGTATTCTTCAATTTTCAGAACAGAATGGTTTTAATCAAGTTTTTCTTTCCGAAGAAGTAGATTCTATTTCGGGAACAATTTATGAATATGAAACCATCGAACTACTACCAAATGGACAACTTCGCTTTGGAATTTTTGATGCTAATAAAAATCGGAAAAATAATGCCGATCCCAGTCACTCGAATGCAGGAAAACCAGCCAAATGCATGTGGTGTCATGAATCTAATATTCAAACTATATTCTACCCTATCAATGATTTCCCAGATTATCTTAGTTCTACGGAGCTTAACAACACTTTAGTGCATTACAGACAATCCAATATAACTCAAAAATTAGCACTTAACAAGGGTGTAGATTTTTCGCAAACCCAAGAACATACTTACACAGAGCTATTATATATTTCCTTTATGGAACCATCTGTGGAGCGGTTAAGTATTGAATGGAGCATGCCCATACCTGAAGTCGAAAATTTACTTTCAGGATTGTCAACCCATGTTGATGAAGAATTTCCTTTTCTGGGAATGTTATATCATCGAAAAGACATCGAAAGTTTAGCACCTTTTCAAGGTTTGTCTGTTTCAACTAGCGTTAGAGAAGAGTCACAAATAGAAGTCAACCATTTAAATGATTAATAAAAAAAAAATAATCGTTATAATGCCTGCTTATAATGCAGCTAAAACTATTCAAAAAACATTTGAAGAAATTCCTTTTGATATTGTTGACGATGTTGTTTTGACCGATGACTTTAGTAATGATGAAACGATTGCTGTAGCAAAAAAAATTGGCATCCAACATATTATTGCTCACAAAAAAAATAAAGGCTATGGTGCCAATCAAAAATCGTGTTATGAAAAAGCAATTGCATTAAATGCTGATATCATTGTAATGCTACATCCTGATTATCAGTACACCCCAAAATTAATTCCGGCAATGGTTACCCTAGTTGCAAATGATCTATATGATGTCGTTTTGGGCTCTCGAATTTTGAGTAAAGGTGCTTTAAAAGGTGGGATGCCTTTTTACAAATATGTTTCAAATAGAGTCTTGACTTTTATTCAGAATATTTTAATGCATCAAAAACTATCCGAATATCATACAGGTTATCGTTGTTTTGATGCCAAACTTTTAAAGCAAATTGATTTTGAAAACAATTCAGATGATTTTGTTTTTGACAATGAAATTCTAGCACAATGTTGCTTTTTAAAGGCTCGAATTGGGGAAATTTCTTGTCCAGCCAAATATTTTGAAGAAGCTTCGTCCATTAATTTCAAGAGAAGCATCAGGTATGGAATTGGAGTTTTACGGGTTTCCTTTTCCTATTTTCTTCAAAAAACCAAACTGTTTCAATTTTCGATTTTTAAAAATCTATGAAACAATTTATATTAAAATATTATCCCTTTGGTATAATGCTTCTGCTTTGCATTTTTTATATGTATAAAGCGATTTCGTTTCCCCTTCACGATTTTGCCAATTATTATTTTGGAGCACAGTTTCTAGCCGATGGAGAATTCAATACTTCAATCTACTTTCCCTCCGAATTTAATAAAGCAATTGCCGATTTAGGTTTTGAAAACATTTTTGTGAGCTATGCTCCAAACACACCGTTTCTAGCCGTTTTCTTTTTGCCTTTTACAATGATTTCTGTGGTCAAGGCCAAAATATTTTTTAATCTAATTTCCTCTTTCTTATTGCTTTTGAGTTGCTTTAGATTATTCGATTTCTACAAAATAAACCTCAAATATGCCATTCTAATTCCAATAGTATTCTTTATCCCAATAAAAAACAATTTACTCTTTGGTCAGGTTTATTTTCTATTGTTTTTCTTATTAGCTGAAAGTTTAATCGCTTACGAAAAACAACAGCTTAAAAAAATGTCTTTGTTTTTAAGCTTATCAATAGCATTAAAAGTTTTTCCTATACTTTTTTTGTTGCTTTTTATTTTTAAAAAACAATACAAGCCCTTGATTTATATTTGTGGTGTTTGTGCTTTTCTTTTTGGGATTTCATTATTACTTACAGGCTTAGAGGTTTGGGTCTTCTTTCTAAAAACAGTTTTACCAAGAGCTTCAAATGGCGAAATCGCAACTGCTTTTGTAGATAATTACCAATCGGTATTTATGTTCTTGAAGCGATTATTAGTTTATGATGAAATCGAAAATCCATATGCTTTTTCGGTTGCATCAAGTTATTTCCCAATATCAATCTTAGCATTCAAACTGGGTTGTATTTCACTTGGATATTTCATTACAAGAAACTCAAATAACAATTTGCAAATTTTCAGTTTCTGGATTTTAGCTTCTATTTTACTTTCGCCTTATGGAAGCACCTATACTTTTATAGTATTATTATTCGCATTTTTAACTTTGGCAAAAAGTGAAATTTCAAATTTTAAAAAGATCCTTTTATTTGGGATTTTATTTTTAACAAATAACCTTTCTGTATCCTTTTTTATTGAAAACCAATTTCCCTTTTCTTATGTAAGATTATTTTTTCTAATTGCTTTTTTTATACTTTTTATGATTTACTTTTATAAAAAATCAACTTTTATAAAAGCCTTTAGTATGGGCTGTTTTGTTTTTTTTATGGGTACTTTCTTTAAGCAGAACATTTCAAAAACCAGTACATCCTTTTTAACAGAAGAAAGTCCCATTTTAATTTATGATTACAAAATAACAAACAATCAACTGACCTATTTTTATTGGAACGAAAAAGGCGAGAACACAAATTCAGTTCCTTTATTATCAAATAAAGCTGAAAAACTTGAATTGAAAAACAATCAAATTTATTACAATAACAAACAACTTACCTTTGACAAAAGCAACAAACTAAAACCAACTCTAATTGACCAAAAAACCATACTTTTTTTATCCGATTATGAGAGAGGCATTGGATTTTATACGTTGCAAAAACTGAATTATAATTGAGCAGTAAAAACTTAAATAGAATAGGATTTATTTCCTCCAACTCCGTAAGGCAACTACTTAATTCTGTATTTGCAATGGCTATTCCATTTATGGCTATTCATTTTTCTACTAAAGAAATCTGGGGTGAATTTGTTTCAATCTTGCTCTTTTCTTTAATTGCAATTCAATTTTTTAATTGGGGAAACAAAGAATATCTATTGAGGGCTTTCAGCAAAATGCCCAATGAAATTTCAACCACCTTTACTACCCTTCTATTTACACGTCTGCCTTTAGTTGTATTGTTTTCTATAATTGGAATTTGGAATTTTAAAACCGAATTTGGAATTTATATTTTTCTATGGTTTTTGGGAAGATATTTGATTCACTCCTTTGAAGTTTTGATTATATATGAAAAGAAATTCATTTCTTCTGTTGTAATCGAAACACTATGCTTTTTAGTATTCTTTTTATCTTTTTATTGTTTTCGGTTAAATTTTGACGTAGAAATACTACTCATTTTATATAGCTTATATCAATTGCTAAAAGGGTCATTGTATCTCATTCTATTTAAAGGTTTTTTAAATTTTAAAAATATACATTTTGATTTCAATTACTACAAAATCAGCATTTGGTTCTTTTTACTCTCATTTATTGGATTTTTAGCTTCTAAAATTGATGTTTACATTATTGAAAGTTTCGGGAATAAATTGATTACTTCAGATTATCAAATAATTAATAGTTTGCTTGTTTTTACGATGTCCATTGCTGCGTTTATTTATACTCCTTTCATTAAAAACATCTATAGAAATAGTGAAGAAATGATAATTAAAGCTAATCTTTTTATTTCACTCACTGGATTGATAATCATTCCCATGGCATTATTTATCATTTCGATGATTTTATATTTTTTCTTAAAACTAGAGTTGGATTTTTGGTTTTTTATAATTGCTTTTTTTTATGTTTATCCATCCTATATTTATGGAATAGAAATAGTAAGTTTGTTTAAGCAACATCGCGAAAAAAAAGTATTTTTCATCTTATTTATTGGAGCAATTGCTAATTTTATTTTATCCTATGTTTTTTTATATTTAAATTTTGGTATTTCTGGTGCGTTATTAGGAAGTGCGCTTTCTCAAACAATAGTTTTATTTTTATTCAAATTCAAAAATAATGTCAAACAATAAAACCATCCTCTTCAACCCGAAAAGCGCTAACGGCAAACACAGGATCCCAAATTCTATCTTGCAGGTTGGAGCTTCCATTGATGGCAAATATGAATATGTTTTTATCGATGGAAATTTAGAAGAAGACCCTTGGCAAACGATTGAAAATTATTTAAAAACAGGAGAATACAAATATTTTGGTTCAACAGTTATGCCTGGTCCTCAATTACGGCAAGCCATTCCTTTTACAAAAAAAATAAAAGAATTTTATCCCGATATTATTACCGTTTGGGGAGGCTATTTTGCTTCTAACCAATATAAAGTGGCTCTAAATTCAGGCGTTGTAGATTATGTTATTAATGGTCCTGGCGACAACACCTTTCCTGAACTTATCAAAACTTTAGAAGCAAATGAGTTAGAATCTTTGATTTTGATAAAGAACCTGATCTATAAAGACGAAAAAGGAGCAATTATAAAAACCGCTGTCGAAGCCTTGTTGGACCAAGACAGCTTGCCAAAGTTTCCCTACAACCATTTGGATTCCTTTTATCCTGTAAAAAATTATTTGGCCAAGACTTTTATGGGAAACAAAACTTTATCCTATCATTCCAGTATGGGATGCCCTTTTTCATGTTCCTTTTGTGCAGTAGTACCCATTTATAATGCAAAATGGAAAGGTATGTCGGCAGCTCGAATCTATGAAGATGTCAAGTATTTCAAAGAAAAACACAATATTGATGCAATAGAGTTCCATGACAACAACTTCTTCACTTCCAAAAAAAGAGTTCTAGAATTTTCAAAACTCATACTGAACGACAACATCAGTTACTGGGGAGAAGGCAGGATTGATACAATAAACATGTATTCTGACGATGATTTAAAACTCATGCGGAAAGCAGGTTGCAAAATGATTTTTCTAGGTGCTGAAACTGGAAACGATGCGGTTTTGAAACAAATGAACAAAGGCGGAACACAAACCGGACAAATGATAAAGGATTTCGTGCTTAGAATGAAAAAAGCCGATATTATCCCAGAACTTTCTTTTGTGTTAGGAATGCCCGCCAAAACAGAAAAAGAAGTTTACGACCAAATTCTTTGGGACATCAACTTCATTAAGGAAATAAAACTTATCAATCCAAATGCCGAAATCATTATTTACCTCTTTAGTCCAGTACCGACTGAAGGTTCTGAATTATACAATCAGATTTTGGAAGCAGGGTTTTCATTTCCAGAGACTTTGGAAGAATGGATTTCGCCAAGTTGGGAAAACTTTGATCTGCGAAAAAATCCGCTTACTCCGTGGCTGAAACCTTATATGATTGACACGATTAAGAATTTTGAAACAGTCTTGAATGGCTATTATCCAACGGTTTCCGATTTTAGAATCAAAGGCTATAAGAGACAATTGCTGCGGTTGACTTCGGGCATTCGGTACAAAACTGGATTTTATCATTTCCCATATGAAATCAAGGTAATGCATAAATTGTGGAAATACAGACAACCAGAAATCGAAGGATTTTATTCGGAGTAATTCAATGGTATAAATGAGAAACTTCCTGAAAAAAATAACGCATCCTTTTTTAAGGCTCGGATTAAAAATCTACTATTTTAAGCCAAGAAAATTCTGTTATGAAGGCATCTGTATCAAGGTGCATCCGGATGTTTTTCCACCGCATTTAACCTTAAGCACAACAATTCTTCTGGATTTCATCAAAGAAAAAAAACTGACAAATAAATCGTTTTTGGAATTGGGTTGTGGGAGTGGAATTATCTCATTGTTTGCTGCTAAAAAAGGAGCGGATGTTACTGCAACCGACATCAACCCAACAGCATTGGAATTCTTAACCGAGAACGCAAAAAAGAATAACTTAGAATTGGAAGTAATAGCTTCTGATTTATTTCAATCATTGCCCAACAGAACTTTTGACTGCATTGTTATCAATCCGCCTTACTACCCCAAAACGCCTAAAAATGTAAAGCAAAAAGCATGGTTCTGTGGTGAAAATTTTGAGTATTTTGAGCAATTATTTCCGCAATTAAAAAACTATTCGACTACTGAAAACGAAATATACATGATCCTTTCTGAAGATTGTGAAGTAAAAAAAATAAAAGCGATTGCCTCAAAAAGTGGAATCGCCTTTGCTATAATCGTTGAAAAGAAAGTCGTTGGTGAAAAGAATTATATTTTTAGGTTAACTTCCTAGTTGACTCCCTTTGTCTCAACTCAGTTTTTACAACAGTAGTTTTAAAAGTATACTCTTCATCGTCTTTACTTTCCAGTTTATCGATGAGTAATTTGGCTGCTGCTTCACCAATTTCAGGACCATGCTGACTAACGGTTGACAAGCTTGGCGTTAATCTTTTTGACCAAACTCCATCTGCAAACCCAATAATAGATAAGTTTTCTGGTATTTTGTAACCATGCTTCAAACCTAACTTAATTCCTGCAACCGAAGTTGGTTCATCCAATGCAAAAACACCATCCAATTCATGTTTTTCAAACAAAGCCGCCACCCTAGTATCAAAATCCTCAACAGAATCTGTCAGGATAATCAAGTCTTTATCGATTTCAATATTATTTTGCTGCAACGCTTTCATATAACCTTTGGCTCTCAATTTTCCTACACTAAGATTATCAATCGTAGAAAATAATGCGATTTTTTTGCAACCTATATTAATAAGGTGCTGAGTTGCATCCATAGCCGAATCAAAATCATCCACAATTACCTTATCGCACGAAACTTCATCGGTAATTCTATCAAACATCACGATGGGAGTTCCATCATTGATGATTTCAGTAAAATGCTGGAAATAATTCTCCTTTTGAGATTCTTCAGAAATCGACAAGATAAAACCATCTATTGTCCCGTTGCTCAACATCTGTAACGTATGGATTTCTTTTTCAAGAGATTCATTCGAAATACAAGTAATCACGTGATATCCTTTTTCATCGGCCACTTTTTCAATTCCCGTAAAAACTTTTGCAAAAAACGAATTCAATATATTAGGAATAATCACTCCAATGGTTTTGGTCTTCCTATTCTTTAGGTTAAGAGCCGTAATATTTGGCTTATAATTCTTGAGTTTGGCAAACTCCTGAATCTTGATCTTTGTAGGCTCACTAATTTCAGGGCTGTCGTTAAGAGCCTTAGAAACTGTAGATACAGAAACGCCAAGTTCCTTAGCAATTTGTTTTAGTGTCGCTTTTTCTTTCATATTTCATCAATTGAAGTGTAAAAATAAGAAAACAAACCATATAATTGTTATTATAAGCGAAAGCTTCATGCATTTTTGCAATCCATAGACCCAACTTAGGCTACAATTTTTCTTTTTTTCTTAAAACACAAAAATATTTTTCAGAAAGAATTAGAGAAACTAAGCCCAAAAAGAATCTAATTCGCCTTCTATTGTGCTAATTTCTAAAAAAATAAACCTTGAAAATAAAACTCGTAAAATAATCTTTTACAGCAGTTTGTATAATAAATAAATAATTGTACTTTTGCACTCCCTTTATTGGGAATGGAATGTTTAATTAAAAATTTATTATGGACGCATTAAGCTACAAGACACAATCAGCAAGCAAAGCCACTGTTACAAAAGAGTGGATCGTTGTTGATGCTGACGGTCATAACTTAGGACGTCTTGCTTCAAAAGTCGCAATGATTTTGAGAGGTAAGTACAAACCAAGTTACACACCACACGTGGACTGCGGAGATAACGTAATTGTTATCAATGCAGAAAAAATTAACCTTACAGGTACAAAAATGGATGACAAAATTTACATGCGTCACACAGGTTACCCAGGAGGACAAAGAACTTTAACTGCAAAAGTATTACAGGCAAAAAACCCTGCTTCTTTGGTAGAAAAAGCAGTAAAAGGAATGTTACCTAAAAACAAATTAGGTGCTGAACTTTTCAGAAATTTAAATGTTGTTGTAGGTTCAGAGCACAAACAAGGAGCTCAAAAACCTAAAACTGTTAACCTAAACGATCTTAAGTAATGGGAGTTATTCACAAAATCGGTAGAAGAAAAACCGCTGTTGCACGTGTTTATGTTTCGGAAGGAACAGGAAAAATCACTGTAAACAAAAAAGAATTTACAACTTATTTCCCAACTGCAACTTTACAGTACAAAGTAATGCAACCAATGTCTATGACAGAAAATGCAACAAACTTTGACGTTAAGGTAAACGTTTACGGAGGTGGTTCAACTGGTCAAGCAGAAGCTGTAAGAATGGCTTTGGCAAGAGCAATGTGCGAAGTTGGCGAAGGAAACAGAGCTATCTTAAAACCAGAAGGTTTATTAACAAGAGATCCAAGAATGGTTGAACGTAAAAAATTCGGTCAGAAGAAAGCTCGTAAGAGATTCCAATTCTCTAAACGTTAATATTACCGTCTTGTTCAAATGGGACAAGACCTCGTTCATTTATTATTTAAAAACAAAATTGTTGTTCCTGTCGAGGCAGGAAATTAGTTTAGCATCTAAATGGGTAAGACCGAATTTTTCGCTACTTATTCATTGCTAATTCAACAGAACGTAAACTATTATTAAAATGGCAAACAAAGTAGAAGTTAAAGAATTACTAGAAGCAGGTGTTCACTTCGGACACATGACTAGAAAATGGGATCCAAACATGGCTCCTTACATCTATATGGAACGTAATGGAATTCACATTATCAATCTATATAAAACTGCAGCTAAAATCGAAGAAGCTAACGAAGCTTTGAAGAAAATCGCTGCATCTGGTAGAAAAATTTTATTCGTAGCTACCAAAAAACAAGCAAAAGATATCGTAGCTGAAAAAGCAGCTGCAGCAAACATGCCTTACATCACTGAAAGATGGCCAGGTGGAATGTTGACTAACTTTGTAACTATTCGTAAAGCTGTTAAGAAAATGGCTTCTATCGATAGAATGAAGAAAGACGGTACTTTCATGACTTTATCTAAAAAAGAACGTTTACAGGTTGATCGTCTTCGTGCAAAATTAGAGAAGAACTTAGGTTCTATCGCTGATATGTCAAGACTTCCTGCTGCATTGTTCGTAGTAGATATTAAAGCTGAACACATCGCAATTAAAGAAGCTCAAAAATTAAACATTCCAGTTTTCGCAATGGTGGATACAAACTCTGACCCAAGAGAGGTTGATTATGTAATTCCAGCTAACGATGACGCTTCTAAATCAATCGATAAAATTTTATCTTTAGTAACTGCTGCTGTTATCGATGGTCTTTCTAACAGAACATCTGATAAAGAAACTGAACAACCAGCTGGTGAAGTTGCTGCTGCTCCAACAGAAGCCGTAGAAACTGCAACTCCTGCAACTGAAGAATAAATAAAAATAAATTTAAAGATTGAAAGATTTAATGATTAGGTAATTATTGATTTTAGAATTAATAATACTTTTAATCCTTAAATTTTTCAATCTTTTCATCTTTAAATCAAAAAATATTATGGCAACAATTACTGCTGCAGACGTAAATAAATTAAGACAAACTACAGGTGCCGGAATGATGGACTGTAAAAAAGCTCTAGTTGAAGCTGATGGAGATTTTGATAAAGCGATACAAATCCTTAGAGAAAAAGGACAAAAAGTTGCTGCTAACCGTTCTGACCGTGAGTCTTCTGAAGGAGCTGCTGTTTCTTTTATCAATGCAGACAACACTAAAGGAGCTATCATTACCTTGAACTGTGAAACTGATTTCGTAGGTAAAAATGAGGCTTTCGTAACTTTGGCTAAGCAATTGGTTGAAAAAGCAATCAACTTCTCTTCTAAAGAAGAATTCTTAGCTTCAGATTTCAACGGAATCACGGTTGCTGAGAAATTGATAGAACAAACAGGAGTTATCGGTGAGAAAATCGAAATCGGTGGTTTCGAAATTTTAGAAGGTGCTTTCGTTGGATCTTATGTTCACGTAAACAAAATTGCTGCTTTAACGGCTATTTCTGCAAAAATCGACAACGCTGAAACACTAACTAAAGATGTTTCTATGCAAGTTGCCTCTATGGGAGCTGATACTTTATCTTACAAAGATTTTGATCCTGCTTTCGTAGAATCTGAACTTGCAGCTCGTATTGCTGTAATCGAAAAAGATAATGAAGAAGCTAAACGTTTAGGAAAAACATTGAAAAACGTTCCTAAATACATTTCTTTCTCTCAATTGACAGAAGAAGTTTTGAAACAAGCCGAAGAAGATGCTAAAGCTGAATTAAAAGCAGAAGGTAAACCAGAACAAATTTGGGATAAAATCATTCCAGGAAAGATTCAACGTTTTATCTCTGACAATACTACTTTAGACCAAGAAAAAGCTTTATTGGACCAAAACTTTATCAAAGACGACAGCAAAAAAGTTGGTGACTATGTTAAAGGATTCAATGTTGAAATTACAGGTTTCAAAAGAGTTGCTTTAGGTTAATATCATTTAGATTATTAGAATCTTAAAATATAAAATCCCATTTCATTCATTTGAAATGGGATTTTTTAATTTAACGAATGTTCGACTTCCTAAAAAAAGATAAAATGCTACATTTGACTATCAAAAACTTTTTATGTTCAAATCGAAGAAAGATTTAGTATTTATCATCCTTGCAGGCATTTTCATTACCAATGCAGTTACTGCCGAATTAATTGGCGGAAAGCTTATCCAGATTGGCCCATTTGTAATGAGTATTGGAATCTTGCCTTGGCCTATCGTTTTTCTTACAACCGATTTAATCAATGAATACTTCGGAAAACAGGGTGTAAAAAAACTTTCTTACATTACAGCTGGCTTAATTATGTATTCCTTTTTGGTGCTTTTCTTAGCCATCAGCATTCCTGCTGCAAAAGGAATCAGTCCTGTTAATGACGAACAATTTACGGCTGTTTTCGGGCAAAGTATGTGGATTATTGTTGGTAGTATTATCGCTTTCTTGGTTTCGCAATTAATTGATGTTACTGTATTTTCTTATTTCAAAAATAAAACAGGCAACAAAATGATTTGGCTTCGGACGACGGGCTCAACCGTTATTTCGCAACTTTTTGATTCCTTTATTGTTTTGGGAATTGCTTTTTGGCTTCCTGGCAAAATAAATTCAGAAACATTTGTATCTTCGGCACTCACAGGATATACCTTTAAATTAGGAACGGCAATCGCCTTGACACCTTTGATTTATTTGGGACATCACTTGATTAAAAAATATTTAGCCGAAGAAAAATTATGAAAATACGTTGTGCTTGGTGCGAAAAAGACGATTTATATAGAAAATACCATGACGAAGAATGGGGAATTCCTGTTTATGAAGACATCAAATTATTTGAATTTTTACTGCTCGAAACCTTTCAAGCAGGACTAAGCTGGTATACTATTTTAAGCAAAAGAGAAAACTTTAGAAAAGCTTTTGATAATTTTGACTATAAAAAAATAGCCCAATATCCAGAGGAAAAAATTCAGGAATTGATGTTGGATGCAGGAATTATTAGAAATCAATTAAAGATAAGATCTGCTGTAACCAATGCACAATCATTTATAAAAGTTCAGGACGAATTTGGAAGTTTTTCAAAATACATTTGGGGATTCGTGAACCATAAACCAATCGACAACAAGCTTCGCGATCTTTCTCAAGCACAAGCCACCACTCCGCTTTCGGACGAAATCAGTAAGGATTTAAAGAAAAGAGGCTTCAAATTTGTAGGTTCAACAGTAGTTTATGCACACATGCAAGCTACCGGAATGGTAAACGATCATGTAGAAAATTGCTGGACAAGGAAACAATAACAATTAGGTGTTTTCAATGATTTTCATGAAATCCTCACGAAAAATTTCTCTCGCACCCAAACTTTCCAGATGGTCATTATGCACTTGGCAATCCAAAAGTTTATAATTTTCTTGCTTTAATTTTTTTACCAAAGAAACAAAAGCCACTTTTGAAGCATTAGAAACTTTGGAAAACATACTTTCTCCACAAAAAATGTCTCCCAAATCAATGCCATACAAACCACCAACCAAAACCTCATCTTGCCAAACCTCAATTGATTTGGCAAAGCCCATTTCGTTTAAGTTGCAATAGGCTTCAATCATATCATTAGAAATCCAGGTTCCGTTTTGTCCATTTCGTTTGATGGAACTGCAATTCGAAATCACTTCTCTAAAATTTTGATTAAATGTAATCTTGAATATATTCCGATTCAAAATATTCCGCATACTTTTGGAAACCACAAATTCCTCTGGAAAAATCACCATTCTATATTCAGGCGACCACCACAAAATAGGTTCATCTTCATCAAACCAAGGAAAAATGCCACTCCTATAAGCCAAAAGCAAACGTTCGGGCGATAAATCTCCTCCAACGGCAAGAATTCCATCTTCGTCGGCTTCCTCAACTGGCGGAAAAAATAATGCTTTGGTTACGAAATACATCTGGTTAGATTCCAATATTTTAAAATACAAATTCCAAATAAACTTCAAAAATCAAATTCTAAATTCTAACCTTAACGTGAGGTTTTGAAAATTGAAAATTGAAAAATTGAAACTTATTTGGAATTTATAATTTGTGATTTATAATTTTATTAAAAAGGCAAATCGTCGTGATCTTCTTCTTTAAAGTTAGATGCTGGTTCGAAAGCTTCAGCAGCCGGAATTGGAGCTGTTTGAACTGGAGCTTCACTAGCCAATCTTTCGATTCTCCAACCTTGAATACTGTTGAAGTATTTTGTTTCTCCTTGCGGATTTACCCATTCTCTACCTCTCAAGTTGATTGAAACCTTTACAGCTTCACCTTGTTTGTAGCTGTTCAACAAATCACATTTATCTTGAGTAAACTCAATCATAATGTGTTGTGGATATTGTTCTTCGGTGGTAACAACCAATTCTCTTTTCTTAAATGACGCGCTAACTTGTTGCTCTGCATTAATTACTTTTACTTTTCCTGTAACTTCCATAACGTTTTGTTTATTTGATGGCTTGTGGCATATACAAACCTAATTATACTCTTTTTGCTAATAACACTTTCCAAGCCGAAATCGCGTCCTGACTTTCTAAATACTCCTTTGCTTTCTGGTGCACGTTTTCTTCATCTGCAGAACTCAAAACACCTTTCACGGCAAAATTCTCTTTTACAAATATATCAATTTCTTCGTTCGTTGGCAAAGATTCTACATTTCCCAACATTCCCAAATCATTCCCATTGAAAACAGGACTTTCTTTGATGAAATCTGGAATCATATCAACCCCAATCCCTAAAGTAACGAGCGGTTTCGGAATTTCAAACAAGCCTTTATTGGCTCTCGAATACCAATTTCCACCCATTCTCGAAACCAAATCAATCTTAGATTGATCAATCGCTCCATTTTCGTCCAAAATTTCTTCGCTGATGTGCATTTTAACCACTTCGCAAATGATCAAATTTCCAGCTCCTCCTTCGTTTCCAAGGCTGATGATTTCGTTGACCTTGCACTCAAACTGAACCGGAGATTCCGCCACACGAAACGGCTTCACAATATCCGACGGAACTTGTGTCAAACCCGATTTCAAAAATTCATTAACACCATCTGCATATTCCGTGCTCGACAGCGAAGCCTGTTGAACTATGTCATAATTTACTACGTTAATCACCACTTCACGAGTCGCTTCGGCATTCAACAAAGTATGTTTTACGGTATTATCCCGAACCCTTCTCGCTGGCGAAAACACCAAAATTGGCGGGTTCGAACTAAACACATTAAAGAAACTAAAAGGCGACAAATTTGGGTTTCCGTCTTTATCAATAGTACTTGCAAAGGCAATCGGACGTGGCCCAACCGAGCTTTGTAAATAACCCTGCAATTTTACAGGAGAAACCTCTTTTGGTTCGATGCTAATCATGGAATGTAATTTTATACAAAGATAATTTTTTGAAGCGAAACTTTAGACATTTTCGGAATCCGTTTTCCCGCTGTCCTTCCAAAACTTTTTTCTCGCTAAAGAAGCGAAAAAAAAGGTTTTTCCCTCACATCGGGGCTAGAGAATTTTCCATTTTCATTTGGGAAACTTTTTTTTACTACTTTTAAAGAAAAAATTTACATGCAATTCTCCGAAAGAAGAAATACAATCCGCTGGATCATTATTGCCGCTTCGTTTCTCATCATCCTCTTGATTCTTTGGAACACTTATTCTTTTTTTCAAATCTTTAAAAAAGAAGAACAGCAAAAGATGGAAATCTGGGCTTCTTCGTTCAACACCATCAACAAAGCTGATTTAGAAAATGATGACATCGAGCTTCCAAGAGAAATCATGGACAAGAACACCACTATACCAATTGTCTTGACCGATCAAGAAGGCAACATCATGGGAATGCGAAATATTCCTGATGAAATTGCCAATGACTCCATAAAAGCAGAGGCATTCTTTAAAAATTTCAAAAATCAAAATACTCCAATCGCCATTGAATATTTGCCTGGCGAATTGCAATATGTGTATTATGGCAATTCTGATCTCTTAAACAAGCTTAAGTACTATCCTTTGGCTCTGGTCTCCATAATTGTTCTTTTCGGAGGATTAGTTTACAATTTCTACAAAAGCACCAAAATGGCCACTCAAAATAAACTTTGGGCTGGAATGGCAAAGGAAACCGCTCATCAAATTGGAACACCACTTTCTTCACTAATTGGCTGGCTCGAAATCATGAAAGCCGATAATGTTGATGAAACTACGGTTTCGGAAATAGAAAAAGACATTGTTCGACTTCAAACCATAACCGATCGTTTCTCTAAAATTGGTTCAGAACCGATTTTGGAAAAGGTAAATATCATAAAGGAAACCGAAGAATCAATCGATTATTTGAAATCAAGATTTTCCAAGCAAGTTGAATTTTCCTTTAAAGCTCCAACTTATCCAATTGAAATCAATCTGAATTCTGCCTTACACAGTTGGACCATCGAAAACCTAGTTAAAAATGCCATTGATGCAATGAAAGGAAGAGGCAAATTAGATGTTGTAATTCTCGAAGATGCTCGATTCGTGAAAATACGAGTTTCAGATACAGGAAAAGGCATTCCGAAAAATCAATATAAACGTATTTTTGAACCTGGATTTACCACCAAAAAAAGAGGTTGGGGATTGGGACTTTCTCTAACAAAAAGAATAGTCGAGGAATACCACAGCGGGAAAATCAGGGTTTTATCTTCCGAAGTTGGCAAAGGAACTTGTATTCAGGTTAGCTTTAAAAAATTGGATTAGGATTGAACACAGATTGCACAAATTTTCACAGATTTAACTCAATAAAAAAAGGAGAAACGAAAGTTTCTCCTTTCATTTTATAAGGTAATTTTATTCTTAAAGATTATTTTTTATCGCTAAAGCCAAAGCCTCAAATTCTTCTTTTTCCATTTTCACTTTGTTGACAAAACGCATTTCGTCCATTTCGTTTAATGGAATTAAATGAACATGTGCATGTGGCACTTCAAGACCAATGACAGCCATTCCTACTCTTTTGCATGAAACAGTTTTCTCTAATGCAATCGCCACTTTTCTTGAAAAATTCATCAGACCCAAATACAAATCTTCTTCGACATCAAAAATCTTGTTGATTTCCTGTTTAGGAATACAAAGTGTGTGACCTTTTGCATTTGGATTGACATCCAAAAAAGCCAAAAATTTTTCGTCTTCGGCAATTTTATAGGCTGGAATTTCTCCGTTTATTATTTTCGTGAAAATTGATGCCATTGTTGATTCTTTTTATGCGTGAATTTGTTTAATCTCTAGATATTTCTAAAATCTCGAATTTTAAAGTTCCGTTTGGCACTGTTATTTCGGCAATTTCTCCAACAGATTTTCCCAATAAACCTTTCCCTATTGGAGAAGTTACAGATATTTTTCCTGTTTTTAAATCGGCTTCACTTTCGGCTACCAACGTATATTTCATCTCCATTCCGTTGGATTGGTTTTTGATTTTTACATTCGATAAAACCAATACTTTAGTGAGATCCAAATGACTTTCGTCAATCAATCTTGCGTTAGAATAAACTTCTTCGAGCTTGGCAATACGCATTTCAAGCATCCCTTGTGCCTCTTTTGCAGCGTCATATTCCGCATTTTCAGACAAATCGCCTTTATCCCTTGCTTCTGCAATATCTGCCGATGCTTTTGGACGCATCACACTCTTTAAATGATCTAATTCTTCTTTCAGTTTTTTTAATCCTTCTGCTGTATAATACGATACGTTACTCATAATTTCCTCATTTATATAAATAGAAAAAATCCCATCAGGACGGGATTTCTTTCCACAAAGATAGTATTTTTATTGTTTGTCTATAATTATATGTTAATCATATATAAACCAAAGTTAAATAATTTAAATTTGTTTAACCTATTTATGCTCAAAAATTTTACAATGAAAAAAATTGCACTCCTAGTTTCATTATTTTTCCTCATTATTGGATGCTCCAACGACAATGTTAGGAATAGAAATCCATTTATTCCGAACTATTCTTTTTCAATCAATATTAATGCAAATTTACCAAGTTACAGTGGTTTACAATCGGCTATCAATCCGATTATTATACCCGATAACGGATCACATCCAACCTTGATTGTAATGAAAATTTCGGAAACCGATTATAGAGCTTGGGATGCAAACTGTCCTAATCAATATCCTTCCGCTTGTTCCCAAATGGTTCTGAATGGGATCAATGCAAAATGTCCTTGTGATGATATCGAATACAGCTTGTTTGATGGCGTGAGTATTGATGGAAGCGGAGAATATACCGTGAAACCCTATCGTGTAGAGGTGCTTCAACCCAATATAATCAGGATTTCTAACTAAAAAATCCTGATAACAGAAGTCATCAGGATTTTAGAAAAAAACTAACTCAAATTTTAAAATTTCAAGGTCAAACCCGCTAAGAAATTAATGCCAGCTTGAGGATAATATCCAGCTCCTTCAATGGTGCTAATTTGTCCTGGGGTACTAAAATCATCATCATACGTATAGAAATATCCGTTGCTTTCATACTGATAATCAAAAATGTTATTCACAAGTCCTGAGAAAACAATGGATTTGAAGATCGAATTGGTTTTGATTTCATAGGTAACACTCAAATCATTTACCACATAACTATCTAATTTAGAACCATCCGAATCAATATTTCCCATATATTGTTCGCCTACAAATTTGCTCAGTAAAGAAAGTTGCAAGTTTTTTATCGGAAGAAAGGTTAAAGCATTTCCGAAGATTACATTTGGCGAAAAGGCAATATTCGTATCACCAAGGTTTTGCAAAACACCGTCTCTCTGAAATACAAAATCCTTGTTTTTATTGGCACTAACCGTTACATTGGGTTGCAAGATCCATTTATCCGAAAGATATAAAGCAGCATCAATTTCGAGTCCTAAACGATAACTATCGCCACTGTTTTCACGGATTGGAGCTCCAACATCGTTTAAATCACCCGTTAAAACCAATTGGTCTTGGTATTGCATATAATATCCATTGATATTGAGTTTTGCTTTTGCAGAAGCATACCTCCAGCCTAATTCAAAATCATTTAATTTTTCAGGCTTAGGATTTCCAGATTCATAATCGTTTCGATTTGGCTCACGATTGGCTCTAGCATACGAAAAGTAAATATTATTTTTATCGTTTATCGTATAGGTCAATCCTGCTTTTGGGTTGAAGAAGTTAAAACTATCATCGACTAATCCTGTATCGTTGCCATTTGCCGAATAATTGACATTTCGATATTGCAAATCTCCAAAAAGACTAAACTTTTCGGTCAGTTGATAATTCGCTTTAGCAAAAATATTAAAGTCGGTTTTGTCCGAATAATCATCATAGTATTTGAAATTATATTGCGGCAAGATGATACTTCTTGTCCAAAGCACATTTCCAAAATGCTTCCCTTCATATTTGTTATAGCCTCCACCCACAATGAAATCAAGCTTTTGATTTTTATAGTTTGCAGAAAAAGTAGTTCCATAGAAATCATTGTCGAGCCATTTTTGACGAATCAGATCTGATTCTTCGACTAAAACACCATCAATGATTTGTGGCTCTAGTGCATAATCGGTAACATCCTCTCCAGCCTTATAATTTTCATAATACCCCTTTCCAATAGTATAATGAAAGGCAAGATTTGTGCTCCAATTAGAATTCCACTTTTCACTCCAATGCAATTGATAATGGTCCTGATCATAATTATCAGTTTCATTGTCATAAAAACGAGTCACGCCATTGTCATCAACATATTCTCCAGCTGTATTGTAAGTTCTATCGTTTTCAAGTTTTTCTGGATCTTCCAAACCGTTCCAAGACTGGTAGGTTTTTTCCTTTCCTCCAAAAACAAGTGCCTTGATCAACGTGTTTTCGTTTGTATAAGTTCCTTGTAAAAAATAGGATTTTAAGTTGGAAGAAGCCCTGTCGACAAAACCATCCGATTGAATGTTTGAAACACGTCCTGCAACTTCAAAATGGTCGTTCATCAATCCTGTTCCGAATTTGACGGTGTGTTTTCTAGAATTAAAACTTCCGAAGGAATTCGAAATTTCGGCGGAAGCCTCTTTTGATGTGGCATCTGTAAGAAGATTTAAACTTGCTCCAAAAGCTCCAGCTCCATTGGTTGAAGTTCCAACACCACGTTGCAATTGAATACTTTCTACAGATGAAGCAAAATCAGGCATGTTTACCCAAAAAGTTCCTTGGCTTTCGGCATCATTATACGGAATTCCGTTAACGGTAACATTCACACGGCTTGCATCACTACCACGAACACGAATTCCTGAATAGCCAAAACCATTTCCTGCATCAGAAGTAGTGACTACAGATGGAAGAAAATTCAGCAAGATTGGAATATCTTGCCCTAGATTTCGCTTTTGCAGTTCTTCTTTAGAAATGTTACTGAAGGTTACCGGGGTTTGGGTCGTAACCCTTACGGCAGAAACCAAAACTTCGTCTAGCTGGTTGACTTTTGTGGTGTCCTTTTGAGTTTCTTGCGAAAAAGAGCAGATTGAGGAAAGAAGGAAAGAAGAAACAATAATTTTCTTTCGCTTTGAACCTTGAAGGTTCGGTAATTTGAATAAAGTTTTCATTCGTAAAAAATTACGAATAAAAGGGGTAATTATTCTGTTGTTAAAATTAAAAAATGATGGTTCTACGGCATTCCCTTAGTGTGCACTCTAAGAAATTTGTCGTTTTTTCCCTTGGCAGCATTACCCGCCCAGGTTCTTTGGGTATAATCTCAGCTCGTTATTTTGAGCACCCCTTTGAGACAGGGCAAAACTAATTATAAATTGTGAATTATGAATTATGAATTGCGATAAATTTAGAAATCGGGTTTTCTTCTGTTTTGCTTGATCTCAGAATTATTTTTTTTATCCTTCAACCTTTTTCTAATTACTGACTTTGGGACTTTTGTTGTCTTTCTAATTTTTGGCACAATTAGGCCTTGTGTGATAATTTGCAAGAATCTTTTGGTTACAATTTCCTTGTTCTTGAGTTGGCTCCTATCTTCATCACAATTTAGAATCAGAATTCCTTCACTTGTCAATCTGGATGACAGCTTGTTTTCAAGAAGTGTTTTTTCTTCTTCAACAAGAGCTTCGGAATTTAGCAAATCAAAAGACAAAACAACTTTTGAAGCTACTTTATTTACATTTTGACCACCAGCACCACTACTTCTCACGGCTTTGTAGTTGAGTTCGGATATGATTTTTTCTTTGTCCAAAATTATTGTGGCTGATGAGCTGGCTTTAATAAATCGTTTACCGTTTTTACAGGATTGAATGTAATCAATGGAACTTCAACAAAAATGGTGATCCAATTGGCCATAGCTCCATTCCATAATCCAGGAAGTTCATAAGCCTTTATATCTCGACCGTGTTTTGTTTTTTCAACAATAAAACCACTATTGTGATCGATGAATTGCATGAGGTCGAATTTTTCTCCTTTGTAATTTTTGATACCACAAATCAAATCAACCGGATTGAAATGGGTGGCGGTTTTCAAAATAGCAAGCTGTTCTGGATTATTAGTGTCTACTTGGGACGATTCGACAATTTGTAACGAAACACGACCCTTGCTATCTCTTGCCCAAAACGGACCTCCGCCTGGTTCGCCTTCGTTTTTAACCATACCACAAACCCTTATTGGCCTGTTTAGTACTTCTTTGACATACAGAATTTTATTAGCCAATGTATATTTATCAAAATCGGCGACAATACCATTATTCAGTTTGCTTTTTATAAAAATTACAATTTCTTGGATGTCATCTTCAGTGATAACTTCTGACTCCATTTTATGCAGATAATCGAAAATTGTTTCTTGCAATTTTACTAAAATTCCAGCTAAAGCTTTTTTGTAGAGTGCAATTTCTTCGATGTGATTTTGAATAACATTGTCGATGTTTTTAATGAAAACAATATCCGCTTCAAGATTATTTAGATTGTCAATCAAGGCACCATGACCTCCAGGTCTGAAGGTTAATTTTCCAGATGGTTCGCGAAAAGGGAGATTGTTTGAGTCAACCGCAATTGTGTCTGTGGCTTTGTTTTGATAGGTGAAATTGACATGAATGTTGATTCCAGAAGCTTCTTCAACTTTAGATTTAACGTTTTCAATAATTTCTTCAAAACTCCTTTGATGCTCTTCCGAAACCGTGAAATGCAAAAATGCTTGACTATTTGAACTCGAATAAAAAACACATTCATTCAAATGCTCTTCAACTGGAGTGGCAATGTGGGTTTCATATTGATGAAAGGGCAAAACACCTTTAGGCTTACCTGCAAAATTGAAAGCTTTGGACGAAAGTAATGTTTTTATAAAATAATAATCTTTTAGATCCTTGTTCCATTGTTTGTAATTGGAATAGTTTTTATGGAGCGACTCTTCTACTTCTTCATAAAACGGAAACTTTTCAAGTCCAGCTAGAAAAACTGCCATTGAAGAATCTTTCTTTCTATTAATATAAGCATTTATAGTCTCTTCGTTTACTTTGAAATCATTCAAGAACTCTAATAAAAACTTAAACATTCTTGTTGCAGCTCCAGAAGCAGGAACAAATTTTTTAAGCTTGAGATTGTCTTTTTTAGCATCAAAAAGAGATTCAAATTCTTTAAAATTAGCAGCTGATAATTTAACTATTCCATCCTCAATATTTGCAGCCCGATCCAAGATTGCTTTTGGCAATCCTTTTTTAAAAATAGTCAGGTGTTTCAAAACAGCCTCGGGTTGAATACCGTGATCATGCATTTGAACAAAATCATGCGACGAAAAACCTATTTTTTTTAGTTTTTCTAAATCAGCAATAATCTTAACCGCTTTGTTAAAACGTTCTTCAGCATTGCCCGATATAACTATAAAAGGTTTTTGATGTGCAATCAATGCCTCTTTAAAAGTAGTAAAAGTGGCTTGCCTATCGGATGGTTTATCTCTTAAATCGTCTTTTGTCCAAGGAACATCAACATCTGTTAGAAAAAATAAATCATACTTGTGTTTTGATGCTGCTTTATCTAAAATTGGATCACAAAAATCATAATACATTTCCGAAAAAACCTTCGTAACCAGTAAATTGGTATCACAAAAAAGATATTTATTTGCTCTATGCAACAACTCATTTTCCAACTTAATTTGTCCAATTGCGATCGGAATCAAATCTGCTGGTTCACATATTTCTTGAGAAGAATCCCATTTTTGTTGCAAATATTCGCGTGCAAATTCTGGAGTCCAAACTGTTTCAAAGTGGTCTGCTAATTGTTTTGCTAACGTTGTTTTGCCAGTACTTTCTGGACCAAACATGGCAATCTTTATTATATCTGTTGGTTTTTGTCTAAAATTTTCCTCCATTCTAAATACGCTAAAATTGCCAGAACTGTAAATATTACATATTGAACAGACAATATTCCTAATCCCCTATATCCATATAGCGGAATTGTTATTAAATCGCCTACGATCCATAATGTCCAATTCTCGATTTTTTTGAGAGCCATATACCACATTCCAGTAAAGAAAAGCCCCGAAGTGAAAATATCAATATAATTTTCGGGTTTAATCTCTTGACCAAAAAGATGATAAATTATGTAGGTTACTACAATAGTAAGAAAAAATAACGCAACTCCTATGATTTTTTCACGAGTGTTGGTTCTAGATATATGAATTAGTGGTTTTCCTTCCTTTTTTCGAGTCCATTGAATCCATCCATAAACACTCATTATTGAAAAATAGACATTCAGTGTCATATCTGCAAAATAACTCGCTTTAAACAATAGATAAACCGTTAGAACAGTAGCAATAATTCCGGTAGGATAAACCAAAATATTTTCTTTTTTGGCATAATACACACTTATAATTCCGAAAAAAAACACAATTGCTTCTAAGGTTATGTCAATTGCTGATTTGTTTTTATAGGCTTCTAGAAAAAAATCTATCATTTGGGTTTAGCATTTAGCAGATTGGAAAACTACAAATAAATATTGTTATGAATTATAAATTGAGGTTGAAAAAATTGTTATCTTTTTCGAATGCAGTTCCAATAACAACCAAATCAGCACCAGAAGCATAGGCAAGTTCAATTTCATCTTTCGATTTTATTCCTCCTCCAACTATCATTGGGATTTCAATATTTTGGGAAACCAATTGAATAATTGCTGCTGGAACTGATAAATGAGCACCACTTCCTGCTTCCAAATAAATCAATTTGTTACCTAACATTTCTCCAGCTTGTGCAGTATCCAAAACTTCTTGCTCATCATTTCGTGAAATTGGCGTCGTTTGGCTTATTTTGGCGACAGCCGTTTCATTCCCACTTTCTATCAGAATATAGCCAGTCGGTATAATTTCTAGATTCGTTTTTTTTAGTATCGGAGCCGCCTTTACCTGATGTTCAATTAAATAGTCGGGATTCCGTCCGGAAATTAAGGACAGAAACAAAATACCATCTGCATGGTTGGAAATTTGCGAAGGATTCCCGGGAAATAAAACAATTGGAAGATTAGAATTTGCTTTTATCTTTAAAATTAAGTCATCTATTTTTTTCGAAAAAACAAGGCTTCCGCCGATGAAAACATGAGTTGCTGGAGATTGATCAATTTTTGATATAAGTTGATCAATACCTTCCCAAACAATCTTATCAGGATCGAGCAAAATGGCAAGTAGCTTTCGCTGTTCGGTTTTGGCTTTTAGGATTTCCGAATAGATATTTTTCATCTTAATTTTTTTCGAATGCATATACAAGTGTGAAATTTTCAATCTCCTCGAATTGTATCGAAAATTCCTTGTTTAAATTTGCAAACGTCAACAATGCACTAGTTTTGTAATCGTTTATTTCGAAAGGAAAAACCGAAATATGATCCTTAAAACTTATCCCTACTTCATTCTGAATTTTAAAAATAGCTTCCTTCACTCCCCAAATTACGGTAAGTTTTCGAATATAATCTGAAGCTTCTCTTTCAAGAAAGTCAAATTCTGTATCAACAAATTTATCCGCAATTAGGCTTATTTTGTCCCTTTGCATTTCAATATCTATTCCTGTTTTTTCATTACTGATAATAATGGCCGAGAAACCAAATGAATGAGTGATAGAGATATGTCGACCATCACTTAAATGTGGTTTTCCAAATTCGTCATAATACAAATCATGGTCAGAATAACCTGCCGATTGCAATAGCATCCTAACACTTAGAAAACCTCGCTGATGCATTTCGGATTTCATATTGTTGAGCCTTATAAGATTGGTATCATTTAACAAGACTTGATCGAAAAGATCCTCGAAAGTTTCGGTTATTTTCCAAACATGGATTTCGGTATCCAAACCACAGCTTTTTGATTCGTGTAAAGGCATTTTATATTTTGAGTGTTAGAACAGTGATAAAGAACAGAATGAGCTTCAAATTCAAAAGATTACCTAATCAAACAAACCTTAAATATTATTTTAGGACTGCATTAATAAAAAGTAATTCCGTAAATTTGCAAAAAATTTTTAGCTAATACAAATATAAAAATAGATGAGTACACAAACTTTGCCTTTTATTGCTTACAAAGTGAAAGATATTTCGCTTGCAGCTTGGGGAAGAAAAGAGATTGAATTGGCGGAAGCTGAAATGCCAGGTTTGATGGCCTTGAGAGCTGAATATAAAGATGAGCAACCTTTAAAAGGTGCTAGAATTGCAGGATGTCTTCACATGACGATTCAAACTGCGGTTTTGATCGAGACTTTAATCGCTCTTGGAGCTGAAGTTACTTGGTCTTCTTGTAATATTTTCTCTACACAAGATCAGGCTGCTGCTGCAATCGCTGCTGCCGGAATCCAGGTGTATGCTTGGAAAGGTCTTGACGAAGAGTCTTTTGACTGGTGTATCGAGCAAACTTTATTCTTTGGTGAAGATAGAAAGCCATTGAACATGATTTTGGATGATGGTGGAGACTTGACAAACATGGTTTTTGACCGTTACCCTGAATTGGTTCCTGGAATCAAAGGTCTTTCTGAAGAAACCACTACTGGAGTTCACAGATTGTACGAAAGAATGAAAAATGGCACTTTGGTAATGCCTGCTATCAATGTTAATGACTCGGTTACTAAATCGAAATTTGACAACAAATACGGTTGTAAAGAATCTGCGGTTGATGCGGTTCGTCGTGCAACAGATTTGATGTTGGCTGGAAAAAGAGTTGTCGTTTGTGGATATGGTGACGTTGGAAAAGGAACTGCTGCTTCTTTCAGAGGTGCTGGTTCTATTGTAACAGTTACTGAAATTGACCCGATTTGTGCTTTGCAAGCTGCAATGGACGGATTTGAAGTTAAAAAACTGGACACTGTTATCGCTAATGCAGATATCATCATCACGACTACTGGAAATAAAGATATCGTTCTAGGATCTCACTTCGAGAAAATGAAAGATAAGACTGTTGTTTGTAACATTGGTCACTTTGATAATGAAATCGATATGGCTTGGTTGAACAAAAACCACGGAGCTTCAAAAATCGAAATCAAACCTCAGGTTGACAAATATACAATAGCTGGAAAAGATATTATCATTTTGGCTGAAGGTCGTTTGGTAAACCTTGGTTGTGCAACTGGACACCCAAGTTTTGTGATGAGTAACTCATTCACGAACCAAACTTTGGCTCAAATTGAATTGTGGAAAAACAGTGCTTCATACAAAAATGAAGTATATATGCTACCAAAACATTTAGATGAAAAAGTAGCTGCTTTGCACTTGGCTAAATTGGGAGTTGAATTGGAAACATTGAGAGATGACCAAGCGGCTTACATCGGAGTTGATGTTCAAGGTCCGTTTAAACCGGAGTATTACAGATATTAATCTATTTGAGAAATCTGAAATAGATTTAAGATTTACCCTCGCTAAAAAGCGAGGGTTTTTTTATTGATAAAACTCCTTAAATGATTGCCATAAAAAAAGCCCATTCTTTCGAATGGGCTTTCAAATATCAAAAATCTTAATTCTTATGCTTCGAATGGAAGAATAGAAACGTAAGATTTGTTATCTCTTTTCTTTTGGAACTTAACAACTCCATCTACTCTAGCGTGTAGGGTGTGATCTTTACTGATGTAAACATTTTCACCTGGATTGTGTTTAGAACCTCTTTGTCTTACGATGATGTTACCAGCAATAGCAGCTTGTCCACCAAAAATCTTAACACCTAAACGTTTCGATTCTGATTCTCTACCATTCTTGGAACTACCGACACCTTTCTTATGAGCCATGACGTATTGGTTTTAAATGTTATTATTCTTGAGTTTCTTCTTTTTTAGCTTTAGCTACTTTTTTCTTTGGAGCTTCTACTTCTTCTTCAGTTGCTGGAGCAGCTTCTTTTTTAGCAGCAGCTTTCTTAGCACCTGGAAGTGTAATTCCAGAAATTTGGATTTGAGTCAAATATTGACGGTGTCCATTTCTCTTTTTGTAACCTTTTCTTCTTTTCTTTTTGAAAACGATTACTTTGTCTCCTTTTAAGTGTTGTAACACTTTAGCTTCTACCGAAGCACCTTCTACAGCCGGGGCGCCTAAAGTGATTGTTCCGTTGTCATCTAATAAAAGAACTTTTGCAAAAGAAATTGCATCTCCTTCTTTATCAGCCAAACGGTGAACATAAACCTTTAAGTCTTTGCTTACTTTAAATTGTTGCCCTGCTATCTCTACGATTGCGTACATAACAATGATGTTTAGTTAATTTTTAAGGTTGCAAATATACAACTTATTATTATATGTGCAATTACATTGATAAAAAATATTTAAACTCTAAAAAACAACTCTTTAGAATGATAAACATCATCAAAAAAAAACCCTAATCAAACCCTTATCTTTTGTTAAATGAACAAGTAAGTGAAAAAATAAATGAAAAAAAGTTAATTTTGGCGTAACAAAACATTCATTTGATATACTTATATCAAAATCCAATAACAAATTATTAATCGTTATGAAAAAATCATTAATGGCTTTGAGTTCAGTTCTTATGCTTGGAAGCGTTGCTTCTGCCCAAAAGGTGACTTTTGAAGAATTCACTCTAGAAAATGGTCTTCATGTTATCTTACATCAAGACAAATCAGCTCCCGTAGTTATTACATCTGTAATGTATCACGTTGGTGCAAAAGATGAAAATCCTGAAAGAACAGGTTTCGCACACTTCTTTGAGCACCTTTTATTCGAAGGAACTCAAAATATCGGTCGTGGAGAATGGTTTAAAATCGTATCAGGAAATGGCGGAACTAATAACGCAAACACTTCTGACGACAGAACATATTACTATGAAGTTTTCCCTTCAAATGGATTGGAACTAGGTTTATGGATGGAGTCTGAAAGATTAATGCATCCCGTAATTAACCAAATTGGGGTTGACACTCAGAATGAAGTAGTAAAAGAGGAAAAAAGATTAAGGGTTGATAATTCTCCTTACGGAAATCTATTTTCTGCTGTTAAGCAAAACATCTTCAAAAAACACCCGTACCGTTGGGCTCCAATCGGATCTATGGAACACTTAGATGCTGCAACTTTAGAAGAGTTTCAAGCTTTTAATAAAAAATTCTATGTACCTAACAATGCTGTTTTGGTTATTGCTGGAGACATCGATTATGGACAAACTACGAAATTAGTAAACAAATATTTCGGTTCTATCAAAAGAGGAGCTGACGTAAAAAAACAAACTTTCGTTGAAGATCCAATTACTGAAACCATCAAGGCTACATTTGAAGATCCAAACATCCAATTGCCAATGGCAGTTGCTGCATACAGAACTCCTTCTATGAAAACGCGTGATGCAAAAGTATTAGACATGATTTCATCTGTATTAAGTGATGGAAAAAGCTCTATGCTTTACAAGAAAATTGTAGATCAAAAGAAAATGGCTTTAGAAATTGGCTCTTTCAACTATAGCGAAGAAGATTACGGAACTTATTTCGTATACGGACTTCCAATGGGCGAAAACACTACTGAAAGCTTGATTAAAGAAATTGACGAAGAAATCGTGAAATTGCAAACACAATTGATTTCAGAAAGAGATTTTCAAAAATTGCAAAATAAATTCGAAAACCAATACGTAAACAGCAATTCAAGTGTTGAAGGTATTGCAGAGAATTTGGCTACCTATTATTTATTGTATGGCGACATCAACTTGATCAACAATGAGATCGACATCTACCGTTCTATCACACGTGAAGAAATTAGAGACGTTGCTAAAAAATACTTAAATCCAAACCAAAGACTTCTTTTGGATTATGTTCCATCTAAAGACAAAGCTCAAAACTAAGATTCGTATATCATGAAAAAAACAATATTAATAGCAAGCTTGTTCTTAACAGTAATTATGCAAGCACAAGATCGACCTCAACCAAAACCAGGACCAGCTCCTGTAATTAACATCGGGAAACCGCAAACTTTCGAACTAAATAACGGCTTGAAAGTAATGGTGGTTGAAAACAACAAACTTCCTAGAGTTTCCTATAATCTAACAATCGACAATGCTCCTTATGCAGAAGGTGACAAAAAAGGCGTTGCCGATTTAGCAAGCAGCATGATTGGAAATGGAACCAAAAAAATGTCGAAAGATGCTTTCAATGAAGAAATCGATTTTTTAGGAGCCAACATCGGATTTTCATCAAATGGTGCTTATGCAAGCGGTTTATCTAAATATTCAGGCAGAATTTTAGAATTAATGGCAGATGGAGCTTTAAACTCTGTTTTCACTCAAGAAGAACTTGACAAGGAGAAAGCAAAGCTTATCGAAGGTATCAAAAACCAAGAGAAAAGTGTTGAAGCTGTTGCCGGAAGAGTAGAAAACGTTTTGGTTTATGGAAAAAATCATCCAAATGGAGAATACATTTCTGAAGAAACGATCAAAAATGTAAACTTAGCTGACGTTCTTAACGAATACAATACCTACTTTGTTCCAGCAAATGCTTATCTAGTTGTTATTGGTGATGTAAAATTCAAAGAGGTAAAAAAATCAGTAGAAAAATTGTTTGGCTCATGGAAAAAAGCAGCTGCACCAGCAGTTTCTTACACTGATCCAAAAGATGTTCAGTACACTCAGATCAATTTCATCGACATGCCAAATGCGGTTCAATCCGAAATTTCTTTGGTAAATGTTTCGAATCTAAAAATGACTGACCCTGATTATTTTGCAGTTCTTTTGGCAAATCAAGTGTTAGGTGGAGATTTCAATAGCTACCTAAACATGAACTTGAGAGAAGCACACGGATGGACTTATGGAGCTCGTTCAAGTATTCGCGGAAACAAATATGTTGGTAAATTTACAGCAAACACACAAGTTAGAAATGCTGTAACGGATAGTGCTGTAGTTGAATTTTTCAAAGAAATCAAAAAAATCAGAACTGAAAAAGTAGCAGATGATATGTTGAAAAACGTAAAAGCAGGATACGTTGGTAACTTTGTGATGCAAATCCAAAAACCAGGAACTGTCGCACGTTATGCATTGTTGGCACAAACTCAAGGCTTACCAGCTGATTTCTACGAAAACTACATCAAAAACATCAATGCAGTAACTGCTGACGACATTTTGAGAGTAGCTAAAAAATATTTCCACGAAGATCAAACTAGAGTTGTAATCACAGGAAAAGCAAGCGAAGTATTACCTGGATTAGAAAAACTTGGAATACCATTGTTCTTCTTCGACAAATATGGTAACCCAACTGAGAAACCAGTTTCTAAAAAACCAGTTCCAGCAGGAGTAACAGCTAAAACTGTTTTAGACAATTACATCCAAGCTGCAGGAGGAGAAAAAGCCGTAGCTGCTGTAAAAACACTTTCTTACAAAGGTTCTGCAACAATTCCTGGAGCTCCAGCTCCTGTTACTTACACAAGCAAAACAGATGCAAAAGGAAAATTCCTTGTAGATGTTTCAATGGGACCAATGAGCTTAATGAAACAAGCCTATAACGGACAAACTGGATATATAAACGCTCAAGGTCAAAAAACCAACCTTGAAGGAGAAACACTAGCAGACATCAAAGCTATGGCATATCCTTTCCCAGAATTGACATTAAGAAGCAATTCAGCAATCCAATTAAAAGGAATCGAAACCATCGAAGGAGCTGATGCTTATGCAATTGTAAACGGAAAAACAACTAGCTACTACGATGTAAAAACAGGAATGAAAATTGCTGATATGACAGTAACACCACAAGGAAATTCTGGTGTAACTTACAAAGATTACAAAGAAGTAAAAGGAGTAAAAGTTCCTCACACTATTATAGTAAACATGGGTATGGAAGTTGAAGTAAAAATGGATGAAGTAAAAGTAAACGAAGGTGTTACTGATGCTGATTTCAATTAATCAACAAAATATTTAGATTCTAAAGACTGTCAGAAATGGCAGTCTTTTTTTATTTTTAAACCATCAATCTTTTTTAGGAGCAAATCGCTTGCGAATAAAACAATCCATGTTCCCGCCTTCCTTCCAAAGCTTTTTTGTTTTTAAAGAAAAAACAAAAAAGGCTTTTCCCTCCAGTCGGGGCTAGATCAGAAACTTTAGGTTTTTTTTAATCAAAAAAATTTAAATCACAAACTTTATAAGCGAGAGCCAGCGGCTCGACTTCTATTGTAATCCCAGATTTTAATCTGGGCTATTTCCGAGCCGATAAATACACACCAACCAAAACAATAAAAGCGCCCAAAAACTGAACAGGCGTCAATGATTCATGATCCAATACACCCCAGAAAATAGCAACAAGTGGCAACAAATAAGTAACTGAAGAAGCAAAAATTGGCGATGAAATCTGAATCAATCTAAAGTAAACAACATTTGCAACACAAGTCCCTAACACCGCCAAAATCCCAACATAGAGCATTGAAGTTTGAGTTTCGGATTGGTTTACAATTTCAAAAAAATCGGTACAACATAAAACTATAATGGCAGGAACTAACAAAACCACAAAATTCCCTGTAGTAATACTCAAAGGATTTACATCCGAAAGGTATTTTTTGATCAGATTGACATTCACAGCATAACAAATCGCTCCCAGAATAGCCAAAGTTGCATACCAATAATTCTGTCCCGGATGGTTTACAGCTCCATTCAAAACCAGCAAAACACATCCAATCAAACCAATGATCACCCCAAAAAGCTGTCTTCTCTGAAAACTCATCCCAAAAACCAAAGCCCCAAGAACAAGGGTTCCTAGTGGTGTCAGCGAATTTAAAATCGCACTAACAGAACTGTCAATTTGAGTTTGGGCAATCGAAAAAAGATAGGCCGGAAAAAAAGTCCCCATAAAAGCCGTCAAGGCGATATATTTCCATTGGTACTGTCTTATGTTTTTCAAACTATTGAAACCAATAATGATTAGAAAAGTGGCTGCAAAAATCATTCGGAGTGAACCGAGTTGAAATGGCGACAAACCTACAAGTCCACGCTTGATAAGAATAAATGAACTTCCCCAAATTAGCGAAAGCAAAATCAGTAAAACCCACTTAGATTGTCTTGAAAGCATAATAAAATTTTTGTTTCGCAAAATTCTATTTTTTAAATGGAAAACCCCTTCTTTTTTTTGCTAATTTTGTAATCTGTTCCAAACAAAGGAAATAAATCGCAATCTTTTAAAAAACACACCCTTATGAATTTCAAAAAAACTTTTCTAGCAATCATTCTTGCTGGATTTATATTTACAAGTTGTAAACAAACAGCTGCAGAAGCTACAACTGAAACTGCTGCAACTCCAGCAACTGAAACGCTTGCTGCAACAGGAAAAATCGAAACAGCAAGCTTCAATATCGAAGGAATGTCGTGTGAAGTGATGTGTGCTTCAAAAATCCAAAAAGAATTGACCAAGACAGAAGGCGTTCAAAAAGCTACCATCGATTTCGAAAAGAAAACAGCAACTGTTGAATATGATCCAGGATTAATAACTCCTGAAAAATTAATAGAAACTGTTGAAGCGGTTAATGGCGGAGAATCTTATAAAGTTTCAAATTTGAAATCGACAGCAGATCAGGCCTAACATTCTGAATAAAAAAAAGAAAACACATTATAATTTAATGTTACAGCATAAAAAAGGGAACTCAATCGGTTCCCTTTTTTTTATTTCCATCTCAAACTTTCCATCAAATTCTGCAAATCATTCCGAACATAACTTGTAGCAGGCATGATCGAATCAAAATTAGGTTTTGCATAAAAATACACAGAACAATTAATAAAGTGCCTTGTGCTATCAGTTGCATAGAATTGCGTGTTTGTTGCGGCATTTCCATTAACTTGATAAAACATTCCGTAGACCTTGTCTTCCCTATTCATAAAAGGTTGTTCAATGATGTCATCTGCCTTCACGACATGCTCATAGGTTAATTTTTGGGCATCAGTCAAAAGTTTATTGATATTATTCTGAATCGGTTTATAGGTCAAATAAATTGTAGCCTTCATCTTTGGATAATCGATTGAAAGATTGCAATTGCCATTTTGTTTCACAATTCCTTCTGCATTTAAATCAAATGTAAACGGACAATCTGTTTCATAACGAACGTATTCTGCAACTGGATAATCTAATCGCAATTGTCCGGTTGGTTTTGGCATAACATCTTCTTTGCAACTTACACTACAAATAAAAATAACTGAAAATAATACAGCCGAAATACTCTTTTTAAGCATGCTTTTGGTTTTATTTTTTAACTAAGTGTGACCTTAACTTGTTTTATTCTTTTTTTATCAACCGTTTCGATGGTAAAAATACAATCATCAAAGTTAACCTTTTGACCTTTTTTAGGAAAATTGCCCAAAATTTCCAGAATCAATCCAGCCAAAGTTTCGGCCTCACCTTTTTTTTCTTCAAAAATTTCTTCGTTTACAGAAACAATCCTATAAAAATCTTTCAAGTATATTTTGCCTTCAAAAAGGAAATTCTTGTCGTCAATTTGAGAAAAATTGATGTTTTCATCATCAAATTCATCGCTAATATCCCCTACAATTTCCTCGATAATATCTTCCAGAGAAACTAACCCCGAAGTTCCTCCATATTCATCAACAACAATAGCGAGATGACTTTTCATTCCCTGAAAATCCTTCAAAAGGTTGTCCAGCTTTTTGTTTTCGGGTACAAAAAAAGGTGCCCTAATCAAGCTTTGCCAGTCGAATTCTTTTTTATCAATATGCGGAATCAAATCCTTGACAAACAAAACGCCTTCGATATGATCTATATTGTCCCGATAAACTGGAATTCTCGAAAAACCTTTATTTACAATTTTTGGAAAAATTTCTTCAAAAGTCTCTTCGATTTCTAAAGCAAATATATCAATCCTCGGACTCATAACTTGCTTTGTATCGGTATTTCCAAAAGAAACAATTCCTTCCAGAATTTTTTGTTCGTCAGATGAGGTTTCTTCAGATGACGTTAACTCTAATGCTTGAGATAATTGATCGACAGAAAAATTGGATTTTTGCTTTCCTAATTTCTTTTGCAAATAAATCGTTAGCGATCGCATCGGCAAACTAACGGGTGACAGCAATTTATCCAAAACTAAAATAAAACCCACTATATTAGTTGCGAATTTTATATTGTTTCTACTTGCATAGATTTTTGGCAAAACTTCTCCAAAAAATAATATGAGAAAGGTAATAAAGAATATTTCGGCCAGAAATTTCAGCCAAGGCAAAGTTGGAAATTCAAATAGATCTCGGCCTAAAATAGAAAAAAGGACAACTATGCTGATATTGATAAAATTATTAGCAACAAGTAATGTTGCTAATAATTTTTTAGGTTTTTCGAGTAACTTGGAAATTATTTGGACTTTTCGGTGATTTTTTTGCGAAGCATCGTCCAAGTCTTTTTGAGATAATGAAAAGAAAGCTACTTCTGCACCAGAAATAATGGCCGCCAAAAATAAAAGCACCACTATTCCTATGAAACCAAAGATTAAGGTAGCATCTGAAGTTTGAAAAAAATCTAAACTGGGAGGCTCCGGGTCCAAATCAATTAAAATTAGTTAAACAATTAGAACGGCATATCGTTATCTGGCAACATGCTATCGTCATAACTTGAGTTTTTTGGTGTAGGAATTGGGCTTGATCGAACACCTTCAGAATCTTTTTTCAAGCTCAAGAACGTAAATTCTGTAACTTGAATCTCTGTAGTATATTTTTGAGCACCATCTTCTGATTGCCATTGACGTGATTTGATTCGTCCCTCTACATATATTTTATCACCTTTAGAAAGGTATTTTTCGCAAATCTCAGCAGCTTTATTCCTTACAACAAGGTTATGCCACTCAGTTGAATTGATTTTTTCTCCAGTGCTTTTATTAATGTAAGTCTCATTAGTTGCTAAAGGAAATCTTCCGATGCAATTACCTCCTTCGAAATAATGCATTTTTACTTCATCTCCAAGATGTCCAATTAGCGTAACTTTATTTATCGTTCCATTCATTTTTAGGGGTATTTTTATTTTCAAATATAGTAATTATTTTAAAATAATGTTTTAAACTTAATTTCTTACAATTGGCTGTCATCTAAATAATTACAAAAAAATGATTTTTAAATATAAAATAATTCTTTCAATTTTTGATTCAAAAAAACCTAGATCTCCACAATTATTTATTATTATTTAACAACTTCCTCGATGAAATTTTAAAACAAGTTCTAAAATAAAACCTGGTTGGTAATTTTTAATGTTCTAAAAACTTTTCAATAAAGTTATAAATAACAATTGGAAAAGGAAAGGTTTTAAGAAAAGAATTATCAATTCCGCCCGAAATCAATCCCTGAACCTCAACTTTCCAAAATTTAATATGCAACTTTTGATGAGAAAGTTTGTGGGTTTTATCATTTGCATTCATTTCTGCAATGGCAATTATCTCATTTTCAACCATTAAATCATCTGAAATCTTTTCAATCAAATCTTCAAGTTGAATTTCTGCATTAGATTCGATTAATGGAAACTCAAATAGATTATGCCAAATACCTTTGTCTATTCTTTGCTGAATTTTAGTATTTCCATGCTCATCTTGTATTACCAAATAATTAAAGAAGCGATCCCTGACTTTGGTTTTCTTCAACTTTACTGGCAATTCATTAACTTTATCTAGCTTCAAAGCCAAACATCCATCATTCATCACACAAACACTACAATCAGGGCTTTTAGGCACACATTGCAATGCTCCAAACTCCATAATTGCCTGATTGAAAACAGCAGGAGTATGCTTGGGCATTAATTCCAAAGCCAATTGTTGAAAGATTTTCCTAGAAGCGGGTTGCGAGATATCAGCATCAATATCAAAAACGCGTGACAAAACCCTGAAAACGTTTCCATCTACTACCGGAACCGCTTCATTATACGAAAAAGAAGCAATTGCAGAAGCAGTATAATCGCCAACTCCTTTCAGTGAAAGTAAGTCTTTATAATTATTCGGGAATTTACCTTCTAGCTCAAAAGCTATATATTGTGCTGTCTTATGGAGATTTCGAGCCCGAGAATAATATCCGAGTCCTTGCCAAAGTTTCAAGACCTCTTGTTCTGAGGCTTTCGCCAAATCAAAAACTGTGGGAAAAGCTTCAGTAAAGGCATAAAAATAGGGCATACCTTGGGCCACGCGCGTCTGTTGCAGGATGATTTCGGAAAGCCAAATTGGATACGGATCAATCGTATTTCGCCAAGGCAAATCACGCTTATTTTGTAAATACCACCTTATTAATGAGTTAGAAAATTCCATGGGTAAACTTTGAGTCAACAAAAGTAAAAGTTTATGTAATTAAATTTTAATGAATTAGGTTGATATATTGTTTTTTAAATTCATATATTTGCAACCTCAAAAAAAATAGTACATCAATATAAATTCGAAAGAAAATGACGAAAGCAGATATCGTAGCGAAAATTTCAGAAAAGTTAGGTCTTGAAAAAGGAGATGTTCAGGCAACTGTTGAAACTTTTATGGAAGAGGTTAAAACTTCATTGGAAACTGGAGACAACGTTTACTTAAGAGGTTTTGGAAGTTTTATCATCAAAACTAGAGCTGAAAAAACAGGTAGAAATATCTCTAAAAACACTACAATTAAAATTCCTGCACATAATATTCCAGCCTTCAAACCTGCAAAAGTGTTTGTAGAAGGAGTAAAAACAAATAACGAAGCAAAATAAAACTAATTATTAATCACCAAAAATCGACAGATTATGCCAAGTGGTAAAAAAAGAAAAAGACATAAGGTAGCGACTCACAAACGTAAGAAAAGAGCGAGAGCTAACCGTCACAAGAAGAAAAAGTAGTTCTAAACTACTTTTTTCTTTTTTAGCGTTCATTGAAATAGGAGTTTTGGTCTCAGTTTACAGTCCATGTCCTCAGTTGAAAAACTGAAAACTACCACTGATTACTGCCAACTACTCCACCGGGTACACAACCTGTTTAATTATTGTTTAATCCATCCCTACTCAAAGGTTCAGGGTTTTTAGGTTTGGGTTCAGGGTTTTTGCCTTGTACCTTACATCTTGGAACCTTACACCTATCCGTACGGATAAAAATTTACAGTGTGAATAAAGAATTAATCATCAGATCTAGTTCAGAAGCCGTAGATTTTGCCTTATTAAAAGATGGAAAACTAATTGAGTTACACAAACAGGAAGAAAAAAGCAACTTTCAAGTTGGCGATATTTTTATTGCCAAAATTCGAAAACCAGTTGCAGGTCTAAATGCTGCATTTGTAAACGTAGGCTTTGAAAAAGATGCCTTCTTGCATTATCATGATTTAGGTCCCAATTTAGCTTCCCAATTGAAATTCATCAAACTTGTTAGCACAGGTAAAATAAAAGATTTCTCCTTAAAAAACTTTCAGTTTGAGAAAGAGATTGATAAAAATGGCGTAGTAACTGATGTTCTCAGTGCCAATCAATCAATTTTAGTGCAAGTCGTAAAAGAACCTATATCTACCAAAGGTCCAAGAATCAGTTCAGAGCTATCACTTGCCGGTAGATTTATTGTTCTCGTTCCTTTTTCTGACAGAGTTTCGATATCACAAAAAATCGAATCCAAAGAAGAAAAAGAGCGTCTTAAACGATTAGTACAATCCATCAAGCCTAAAGGATTCGGTGTTATTGTTAGAACAGTAGCCGAAGGCAAAAAAGTCGCAGAATTAGAAAAAGACTTAACAACATTGCTCGACAGATGGTCGGGGATGTGTAAAAAATTACCAACTGCTCATCATCCATCAAAAGTATTAGGAGAACTCAACCGAGCCTCCTCAATATTAAGAGATGTTTTCAATGACACTTTTAGTGGCATTCACATAGATGATGAAGAGTTGTTTTATCAAACGAAGGATTATTTGCAAGAAATTGCACCTTCAAAACAATCAATCGTAAGGCATTATCAATCAAAGGATACGCCGATTTTCGAAAAATATAACATAGAGAAACAGATCAAAACTTCATTTGGAAAAACCGTCTCAATGAGCAAAGGTGCTTATTTGATAATTGAACATACAGAAGCGCTGCACGTCATTGACGTAAACAGCGGAAACCGTTCCAATAAAGCAACCAATCAGGAAGACACAGCACTTGAAGTCAATATGATTGCAGCCGCTGAAGTTGCACGCCAACTTCGCCTTAGAGATATGGGCGGTATCATAGTAGTTGATTTTATCGATATGTCTGACCCCGAAAATCGCAAAGTATTGTTTGAATTTCTTCGTGAAGAAATGAGCGATGACAAAGCCAAACACAAGATTTTGCCTCCAAGTAAATTTGGATTAGTTCAGATAACAAGGCAAAGAGTTCGACCAGAAGTCAACATCAAGACCAGAGAAGAAGACCCCAACAATGAAAATGGGGAAATTGAAGCTCCAATCCTGATTATCGACAAGATTGCGTCAGACCTTGAAAGAATATTGAAAATCCATAAAAAAGTCGTACTAAATGTACACCCTTTTGTGGCAGCATATCTATCCCAAGGATTTCCATCAATGCGTTCAAAATGGTTTTTTGAACACAAAAAATGGATAAAAATTATACCGCGAAATGCGTATACGTTCTTGGAATACCATTTCTTTGACAGAGATGGAAATGAAATAGCAGATTAATTTAGAAACCGCCTTTCGCAAGATTGGCGGTTTTTTTATTTGTAGCTATTCCGGCTAAAGAATTTGTTTTCAATGAAAACTATTCACTAATAATCTCAATTTTCCTCCTAATTTCATTCCCAAAAGCATCAACAACCGTAATATAATGAATTCCCGAACTTGGTTCAATCGCCATTTCATGAAAGGTTTTTGTTGTACCCTTAAAAACATTATCCACATACCAATACAACTCCGTTTCCCTTTGAGAATGGGCCACTTTTAAAATTACGGGCTGTATTTCGCTGTCAAAATTCTTAGTCAGATAGATTTTACTGTTCTGTTTCGGATAAATAAAATCCATCGAAACCGTTTGTGTTGCCCTACAATCTTCACGAAAAGGTGGCAAAGTTTGGTATTCAATGTGCTGACTCTTATAATACCATTCCATCACGGGAGGCAAAACAAACCAGGTTTTAGTCACGATGTTTTCAATGTTTTCACAACTGCTGTTCACCCTAAATTGTTGCGTTTTATCCAAATGAATTATTTTATGATACGGACAAACGGTAGTTGTTTTTCCTTTCAACGAAACCAACTGTTTTATTTTAGGACAATTTTCTTGAGCCAAATGACCACTCAAACGGCAAACTTCTACTTCTTCCAAGTCATTCAAAGGCGTAGCAAACCATTTCTTTCTTGGCAACACATTAAAAACATCAAAAAGAATGGGTGCCGCACTCGAAACCCCTGTCAAAGTTGGTCTTCCCTCTCCCGAAGCATTTCCGACCCAAACCCCAACCACATACCTAGAATTGGTTCCAATAGCCCAAGCATCACGGTTTCCGAAACTAGTTCCTGTTTTCCAGGCAATCTTTTGTGAACTGTCATAAAACTTCCAAGCTTCATCGCCTTCGGGCCTATTCACTTCTTCCATTGCATTATAGGTAAGCCAAATAGCTCCAGCTCCAACAATCGTTTTCTGATAGCTTTCTTTTCCGAAATCGGGTTCGAAATCACTTTGATAATTCAATTCTGCAAATTCATTCTTCCGATATTTTCCTTGATATTTATTGAAATAATCTACCGTTGATGACATTCCTGCATACGTCCTACACAAATCCCATAAGTTACTCTCTGCTCCACCTAAAATTAACGACAGACCGTAATGATTCGGTGGCTTTGAAATGTCTTTTAATTTGAATTTTTGTAATTCTTCATAAAATTTATTGACTCCAAAATCCTGCAACATCAAGACTGCCGGAATATTCAATGACCTCGACAAGGCCCGATGTGCTGGAACCGCTCCATCAAAAGTGAGATTGAAGTTTTCTGGCGTATAACCCGAAATTTGTGTGGGAATATCAGCAATTAGTGTATTGGGTAAAATGGCCCCTTCATCAAGCATTGAAGCATACAGCAAAGGTTTTAAAATACTTCCTGTACTTCTTGGTGCCCCAATGACGTCTACATCCTTTTGATGATTGGCATCCGTTGGAGCATTACCCACATAACTCATGATATTTCTATTGGAAACATCAATCACCAAAATCGCCAGATTATGCACTTCATTTTGTTTGTATTGGTTGTAATAATACCTCGCAATCTGGTTGACCCGGTTTTGCAAGGCAATTTCAACTGTAGTTTTTACTTTTTGACCTTCTTGATTTTTAGAAATTCGTTGCAATAAATGTGGTGCGATTTGAGGCAAATCAAAGGGTTTTTGAGGCAATGGTTCAGCTACTGAAAGTTCATAAGTTTGCTGATCAATAATTCCCTCTTTCTGTAATTTCAACAAAAGTGCATCTCGCTTTAAGCGTAATTTTTCCTGATTCTTTCCTGGATAAATCAAACTTGGAGCATTCGGCAAAACCGCCAAAGTCACCGTTTCCGACCACGATAATTGATGTGATTGTACGCCAAAATAACGCCACGAAGCCATTTCCAAGCCTACTACATTTCCACCAAATGGAGCATGACCTGCATATAATTCAAGGATTTTATCTTTCGAATGACGAAGTTCTAATCTGGTAGCAAGTACCATTTCAATTATTTTTTCGAAATATGTTCTGCCTTTTCCTTTTCTAGAAAGTCGGATCACTTGTTGGGTCAAAGTACTTCCACCACGAACCACTTTTCCTGCTTTTTGATTTTGCCGAATGGCATTAAACATCGCAACTGGATTAAAACCTGGGTGCTTATAAAAATATTGATCCTCAAAATAAACAATACATTTCTTGAATTTATCCGGAACACTGTCACTTGCTGGAAATCGCCATTGACCATCACGAGCGATTTTGGCCCCTAGCAATTCGCCCTCTTTACTTTCTATAACGGTTGAATAAGGTGCTGAAAATAAAGTTTTAGGCAAACAAAAATAATAGCCTATCAAAAGCAAGAATGCAATTGAGGATTTTATTTTGTTGCGTTTTATCCAGTTGAGGATATGCTGAAAGAAAGCTTTTATTTTCATTTTTACCACGAAGGCACAAAGAAGGCACAAAGCTCGACAAGTCTACCCAATTTGTGGACTCTGTGATTTCTTTGTGCCTTTGTGTTTAAATTATTACTTCACAACTTCAACCCAAAAACCTTTTGTTCTAGCCAAGAATGTATTGTCGTACATCGCTTCGCATTGAAGTCCAGGTAAATAATAAGTCCCTAAATAAGATGCATTCAGCAACACTCGGAACGTCTTGGTTTCATTGGATTTCATACCAAAATAGAAATTAGTCCTGTCATCTCGCATATCGATATAATCGGCTACATTGTTGGTTGCATCGCCATAATCTGTGAATCTCGTATTGACGATTTCAAAACCTGAAGGCAGAATTTGCGTCAACGCCACATTTTCTACACGTTCGTTTCTTTGATTTTTCACGGTTACTTCAGCAATAAACTCGGTTCCTTGATTGATCTTTGAAACATTGATGATGTTGCCTTTTCTATCTTTGAAAACAATGTCAGCATCAACATTACTTTGAACAACTTGTTCCTGACCAACTGGCAAGATTCCGCTGTTGAGCAATCTCACATAAATCGTATTGTCTTTATTGTTCTTAATTGTCACGCCATTATTGCCTGATTTTACAACCAAATCCCTGTTGGCAATTGATTTTGAAGTCTTCACATTTTGACTTTTTCCGTCATTACTATATTTGACATCGATGCCTTTACTACCATTGCTTAAAGCAAATTTCGACATAGCATACAAACAATAAGCAGTAGTTTGAGTACTCATCCATTGGTTGGCTGACATTTGTTTGGCCAATTTATTCGCCATTGCAAATGCCTTTTGCTTTTGACCAAGGAGAATTAAAGTTTCCAATACCATTGCACGATTTCGATCACTTGAACCATAATAGTAATATTGATAGTTGCTGTTATCGTCATCGATTTTACTTTTTGAAAGCAACGTCATTCCAGCTTGCTTTTGACCAGCCAAAACATAAGCAGAAGCCAAACGAAGCTTACTTTCATTTGAAATCCCTGTCGTTTCTCTCAATCGGTTCATTGATGATAAATCTGGAGAACCAGCCAAAGCCAAGGTGTAAAGTCGGTAGGCTTGTGCCAAATCATTGCCGTATTGTGCAACGAATCGCCAATTTTTCGCTTCTTTCTTTTGATAGGAAATCCATTTCGATTTGAAATTGATTGGTAATACATAACCTTTTTTCTCGGCTTCCATCAAGAAATGTCCCGCATACGAAGTTCCCCAATCGTCTGCGTTTTGATTCCCAGGCCAATACGCCAATCCGCCATTTGCCAACTGGAAACCTCCCAAACGATTGATACCAGCCGTTACATTTTTCTGAATGCTATTTTGTTGTGACGCACTCAAATCAGCTACATCATTTAAAAATAATTGAGGGAAACCAGCCGATGTGGTTTGCTCCACACATCCGTGAGGATACGAAATCAAATACTGCAATCTTCTGTTGATGTCTATTGTTGGCATTGAAGAAACTTCGAGTTTGGCCTTGTTGCTTCCGCTTACGCCAAATGTTTCCCACGAAATCGTCTTGGAACTGTTTGGCTCCACGATAACATCCTTGAACATATTGGTCACCGGATTTGGATTCGTCAAATCAATCTCCACATCATAGGTAGATTTCTCACTTCCAGAAGTGGCGATAATCTGTACTTTCCCAATACCAGTTGCACTTCCAACAGCCAAATTAAAATACGCCATCTTTTCGTCAGGCTGTGTGAAATTAACGGTTTGGGTTGTCGCTCCAATAACTCGCAATCCGTTATTTGTTTTGATTTGAACCGTTACATTTTTCACTTTATTTTCCATTGCAAAAACCGTTACCGGAATCGTCACTTTTTCGGATGGAGATATTTTTCGTGGCAACGAAGCCAATACCATCAACGGACTACGAACAGGTGTAGTCTTTTCTACACTTCCGTAAGCACTCGTATTGATATCTCCAGCAACCACCATAGTTCGGACAGAACCAATGTATTTTGGAAGTTGAATTTGATGGGTTTTGGTTTGTCCTTTTGGCAAGACGAATGGCCCAAGATATACTACAACTGGTTTGAAGCGATTGGCTTTCTTGGCTTTTCCTCCACCTAAATCCTCATCTCCACCAATACTGAAAATCTGGTTGATTTTTCCGCCATAGGCTCCAATAATATCATCATATACATCCCAAGTTTTCACACCAAGTGCTTCTCTTACATAAAAACTATCCCAAGCATTTGGTGTTTTAAAACGTGTCAAATCCAGCAAACCTTCATCTACAACGGCAATCGTATAAGTCATTGCTTTTCCTGATTTTTCCGAAACTTTCAAGCTGAATTTTTGTTCAGGCTTCAAAACATCGGGCATCACAATTTTAGGTTCTATAATCGTATTCTTATCGATCACTTCAATCGGGATAATACCGTACATCCTTATTGGCGAATCGTTCTTGGTTGTGGCATGAGGTTGCAACAACGTAATATTGAAATACACATTCGGAGCCATTCCTGCCGTAATCGGAACATCCACTTTGGTTTCGCCTTTGGTGGTTTGTGTCCAAAGAGTTTGCACTACTTTCGATCCGTTTTCAATCGAAATCAAAGCCCTTCCTCCTTGGCTTGAAGGAAATGAAAGCTTCGCTACTTCGCCAACAGCATAATTCTTTTTATCTGTTGAAAACACCAACATATTAGCAGTCGTTGCATCCGTATTCTTGGTTTTTCCCGACCACATTGGCCAATCAATCAAAACAGTTTGAGCTGTGGCGTGACCATCGTCTCCGTCCTGAACTCGCACCAAATACCTGCCCCATTCCTCATCGGTTACGGCAAATTGAAAACTTCCTTTTCCTGAAGCATCGGTATTGACGTAGAAATTCTTATAAGATGTCGTAGCGTTCGACGAACTGTAATTCGACAAATTATCATACGAAGCATCCCACCACCAACGCCACTCTACTTTATACACTCGAACTTCAAGGTTTCTTACGGATTTTGGACGCCCGTTCTCATCAACTGTAACCACTTCAAAACGGTTGTTTTTTCGGGTTTCGAGCATTCCGTATTTGTTAGGTTCTGGCGATTTTATTCCGACATACGTATTGTATGGAGAATAAGTTGTCGCCATAACATCGGTACTAAAATCACCGCCTTCTTCATATACTTTTGTGATGAAAGCCGCCTTTAACATTCCGGGAGCCTGACCGTTTAATTTTGGGTCGATATCCACAGAAGCACGACCATATTCATCAATCTTTCCAGAGAAAACATTGATTTCCTCGGTGCTGAATTTCCGAACCACATCATCAAAAACATAGTTGCTGTAATTTTTAAAGGCTGTCTTTTGTTGCGAAAACTTCGCCTGCATCTCTACCTTCAAATTCTTTGCAATTGCTCCGTGAAGCCAAGTCACTTCGAGATTGCTTGTGTTAGCATAAGTCGAAGAAAGTACCGCATTCTTGAAACTGTTCTTGATTTTTAAACGGTTCGGCTTGATGGTTTCTATTTTTATATTCTTATAAAATTTCGCACCACCAACAGTTATCATCGCCTCCCAACTTCCCGTTGGAGCATCTGAACTTGTTGGCACTGTAAACGCATAATGGTTCAGTTCATTTGCTTTTTTAACCGTCTCATAGGTTACTTTTCCTCTTGGATCCGTCAAGCGGAATTTTATCGGGTGTGATTTTGGAAGCTTATTGGCTTGGTCATTTAAAATAAACGAAAGATAGAGGTTGTCGCCAGGACGCCAAACGCCTCTTTCGCCATAAATGTAGCCCTTGAGTCCTTTCTGCAACACCTCGCCAGCTACATCAAAATTACTGACCGACAACGAAGTGCCATCATCCAATCTCACGTAAGTACTGTTATCGCCTTGCGTTACAATGGCAAAATAGGCAAATCCTTTGAGTTGAAAATTCGCAATCCCTTCTGAATTGGTTGTTGCTGATGCTAATTTTTGCTGTTGAAAACTGTAAACATCAACCGTTGCTCCAGAAACAGGTTCTGTTGTAACAATATTATTTACGGCAAAGAAATAAGATCTGTTTTCTCCTCTTTTGGCAATTACACCCAAATCCGAAGCCAAGATATTGGTTCCGATAGTGGCATTATAAAAATAGGAATTCGTACACGGATCCTGACTCTCTCTCCATTCAAAATCTTCATAATCATAGTAGTAATAATCGTCATAACTACCGCTATAATTCACGTCGTTCTCCTCTACTTCCTCTTCTTCTGTTCCGTAATCCTGCTCTAAACTTTCGCATCTGTAAAGCGAATAGGCTTTCTTGAAAGAGAATTCAACTCGGTAAATCGCTCCCGGTTCTGGCGTTATAATCTTTGATAAATCCATAGCAAACGTGTTCCATTTGCTGGTGTTTATTAGTGTATTTTGTTTCAGATTAATGGTTTTCTTGGCAACAGGCTGTGCTACTCTTTTCAGGTTTCGTGTTCCATTCAAATCGTTCTCCTGAAGGAATTGCAGGATATTGTTCTTGTAAATCTTATAGACTTTTACATCAATCGCCTTGAGGTTTACGGCTTCGAAATTAATCTTCAAATTGTTTGAACTTGGCATGATCGTTCCGTTTTTGATGAAGCGAACATTCGGTTTCAATTGATCGAAAAGTACTTTAGTGGCGAAGTTTTTCTTCATCTTATAACCATCCTCGCTTTCAATTCCTTGAAACACTTCTAGCAACAAATTACCTTTTAAAGGTTCATCAAAAAACACTTTCAGGATGTTTCCTTGAATGGCATATTTGATATTTTCGGCCGTTTCAACCGAAACTAAACCTTGAAAATCTTGACCTTTTAACAATGGATCAGAAAAGTTAATCAATAGCGTTTGGTTGCTGTTATTGGCCACCTCAACATTCACGATACTGAAATTATCCTTCCCGACAACGGTATAATTGATCTTGCCTTTTTGTTCGATATCAAATTCGGTTCCGTCGTATAAAATCTCCAATGTTGAATCTTCTACAAAACGCTGGATACTGTCTACTACAAATTTGAATTCAGTTGGCGAACTCATGGCCTTGTCGAATTTTATCTTAAGCTTTTTGTCTTTTTGTTCAGCAGAAATAATTTTGGTAGCCGTCTCCAAATCCATATCATCGGCGGTTTTCAGGGTCGCATTCAAATACTGATAGTCCTTGCTGTAGGACTGCACATCATTGGTCGTGATGATAAAATCCTGCTTGATGGTTTTGACCGTAAACTTAAAATCATCAAGACCCTTTGGGGTATCAATCAGTTTCGAAAGATGAAACGTTACCTGGTATTCTGTGTTCTGGTCGAGCTTTTTTTCGGGTACAAAAGCCAGTGTATTATTCGAAAGCGCGATGACTTTCCCATCCACACTTGGTGAAATATCAAACAAATCATTGTCTAAAACCTGATTGGCCTTCCACTCTTTTTTATCAAAAGCCAAAACCACACGGATATCGGATTTGGTAGCAACCAAACCACCAGTGAAATTGGTGATGAACTCCTTAAACAATGAAAAATCTGAATTAAATTCGGCAGCCGATTTCTTGCTACACGCTTGAAACAATAAAAACATAAAAAACACACCAACCAATCCTTTCGTTTTCATTTTGATAAAGAGTTAAAAGTTAAATAACAGCCATACTGATTAAGGGCATAACTGTTAAAGTTTGTTTTATATTGTAGTAAATATAAGGTATTTTGTAAAATTTATTTAGAAGAATTTTCGGAAACCAAAAAGGGACGATTCATGCATAATCATCCCTTGCAAATACTGGAGATTTTATTTTTTGGTGGTAATGAGTTCCTTCAACAAATTGTTTTCCCACTTGAGTTTCTGGATTTCCTCTGCTTGTTGCGCAATAAGCAAATCCCTCTCCGAAACAAGATCCTTGCTACTCTCATATTCCTTGGGCAAAAGATTGGCAACATCCATAAAAAAATTATATTTCAAGGCATGACAGATGCGAATAAGATTGTTTGTTTGTAAAGAATTTTGCTTTTCATAGGCATAAATTGCCGTATTAGGAACCCCCAAAAGTCTGCTAACATCAGTTCTTCTAAGCCTTTTGGTCTCTATTAAATCATAGATTAACTTACCTACATGTATGGGTTTCATCGTGTATATTTTTATTAATTATTAGATTGAAAGCGACTTGTTTTTTATTGATTTTTATAATTAAATTAAATAATAATGTATAAAATTATTATTACTTATACATAAAATATTTATTTATATACTTCTATTATTTTAGCAAACAAAAACATCTGATTTTTTATCCGTCCGTTATTAAATCCAACTAAAAATACATGTTTTTTTATATCTCTTTTATTGAGTTTAGCAAAAAATACATCTTTTTTTATCCGCCTGTTATAGAGTTTGCCAAAAAATACATGATTTTTTATAGGCCTCTAAACGAAAAATTAGCCTTTTATCTTTTTTAGAGAAGTTTTGATCCCTTTTATCAACGAAGAACTAAAACCTTCGTGCTCCATCTCGTTCAAACCAACGATGGTACAGCCTTGTGGTGTAGTAACACGGTCAATCAGTTGTTCGGGATGCACGTTTTCTTCCATCAGCATCTTTGCGGCACCCATCACGGTTTGTGCAGCAATGGCCAAAGCAGTTTGTGAGTCGAAGCCAATTTCAATCCCGGCCTGCATCGACGCTCGAATATAACGCAAGGCATAAGCCGTTCCGCAGGCTCCGAGAACGGTAGCGGCATCCATCAATTTTTCGTCGATAACAGGAACAGTTCCTAAATTTTGGAATAATTCGATAACCTTTTTCGACTGATCTTTATGCCTTTCGGCAAATGAAACACAGGTCGCCGAAGCCCCAAATTGAGCGGCAATGTTCGGCATGATGCGGATGGCAGCGTGTTGTTCTCCAATTTTTTCCTGCAAGGCTTCGATGGAAAGTCCGCTAACAGCCGAAGCGATGGTCTTGTTGGAAATTACAGGAAGGATTTCGCCCAAAACCACATCTACCTGATAGGGTTTTATGGTCAGGATGATGACATCTGCGGAAGCTATATTGTGTTTATTGTCCGACGAAACTGTGATGTCTTTTTCCTGCAAATACTGGATAGATTCTATATTTCGTCTGGTTACAGTAATTTGGTTTCCTTTTGCATAATTTGATAATCCGAGTGCTATGGCCACTCCAAGATTTCCTCCTCCGATGATGTGTACTTTCATTGTAGTAAGATTGAAAGATTAAACGATTTTCAGATTGAAAGATAGGGAGTTTTTACAACAAAAAAAGGCTTTGCTGAAAAAATTAAACACTTGGTATTGAAAATCAATTATTATTTAACTCGCGGATTTAAAACCCAAGAATAAGCTTGGCAATGGAGAAATAAATAAGAATTCCGCAAATATCGTTGCTGGTCGTGATAAACGGGCCTGTCGCAAGTGCAGGATCGATGCCGAACTTATCGAGCATCAAGGGGATAAATGTGCCAATTAAAGAGGCAATAATAATCACCGACATCAGGGAAATGGTAACGGTAAGTCCGATTTCATAACTAACTCCAAGAAGCAAATGGCTTCCTAATAAAAGTATCGTTCCGAGGATAAAACCGTTGAGTAAACTCAAGCTTACTTCTTTTACAAGCCTGTTCCAAAGCGAACCTGTAATGGTATTGTTGGCCAAACCTTGCACGATAATCGCCGAAGATTGTACCCCAACATTTCCTGCCATAGCGGCAATTAGTGGCGTGAAGAAAAACAATTCTTTATAAACCGACATTGCTCCTTGAAAACCTTCGAGCAAAGTAACGCTGATGAAACCTCCCAAAAGTGCCAAAACCAGCCAAGGTAATCTTGCTTTTGTGAGTTCGATAACACTGTCATCGGCTTCAACGTCTTGCGAGATACCGGCTGCCAACTGGTAATCCTTGTCGGCTTCGTCCTTGATTACATCGACGATATCATCGATGGTGACCCTGCCTACTAACCGGCCCATTTCGTCGACTACAGGAACGGCTTCCAAGTCATATTTTTGCATGATTCGGGCTACCTCAACATCTTCATCATCGACTTTAACGAAATTGAGCTTTCGGATATAGACTTCGCTGATTGGTGTTTTGGTTGAAGTGGTCAGCAGATCTTTCAGTGAAAGTCGGCCTTTTAATCGGTCTTCATCGTCCACCACATAAATAGAATGGACTCTTGAAATGTTTTCGGCTTGGATTCGCATTTCCTTTACGCAAGTGAGAACGTTCCAGTTCTCGTTGACCTTCACGAGCTCCTTGTGCATGATTCCACCCGCGGTATCCTCGTCATAACGCAAAAGTTCAACGATATCCTTCGCGTGTTCAACGTCCTGAAGCTCGGAGATTACCTCTTCTTTTTTGCTTTGTGAAAGTTCGGCGATGATATCTGCAGCATCATTCGTTTCGAGTTCGTCCAGCTCTTCGGCAATCTCTTTTGGCGAAAGCCTGCTTAGGATGTTTTCACGTAAATCGTCATCCAATTCAAGCAGAATCTCGGCGGTTTTCTCGCTATCGAGTACCTTGAAAATATAAGTCGCTTCGTCAAAATCAAGTTCATCAAGGATTTCGGCAATATCGGCATGGTGCAAGTCGTTCAGCAAAAGCTCTAATTGCTTATCGTTTTTGCTTTGAATGAGTTGCTCAACCTCTATTATAAAATCCTTACTGACTTTAAACTGCATCTGCTTCTATTTTTTTTGTAAGTTCGATGAAATCCTCAACGGAAAGCTGTTCCGGTCGGAGGTCAAAGATAGTATCTTCTCTTAAATTATCCGATAGGTTTAATGTTTTTAAACTGTTACGTAATGTTTTTCGACGTTGCTGGAAGCCTGTTTTCACTACCGTGAAAAATAATTTTTCGCTACAGGGCAACGTGAAATTTTCTTTTCTGCGTAAACGTAAAACACCTGATTTTACTTTTGGTGGCGGAATAAAAACATCTTCGCTTACGGTAAATAAATATTCGGCATCATAAAAAGCTTGTACCAAAACCGAGAGAATTCCGTAGGCTTTTGTTCCTTTCTTTTCACAAATTCTTTCGGCCACCTCTTTCTGGAACATCCCTGCAAATTCGGGAATTTGGCTGCGGTATTCCAATGCTCGAAATACAATCTGGGTAGAAATATTATAGGGAAAATTGCCAATGATGGCGAATTGCTTTCCTTCGAAAATCTCATTGATATTGTACTTCAGGAAATCTTTTGAGATGATTTTCCCGTGAAGTTTGGGATAGTTCTCGTCTAAATAGGTTACCGATTCCGTATCAATTTCGATTACATACGTATTTATGGGTTTATCGAGAAGATATTTTGTAAGCACTCCCATTCCTGGCCCAATTTCCAGCACATCCTGATAACCTTCAAGGTTTAGCGTATCGGCAATATCTTTTGCGATACTTTCGTCTTTCAAGAAGTGTTGCCCGAGATGTTTCTTGGCTTTTACTTTTTCCATTTTTGATTTTTGATTTTAGTCCTGACGCTTCGGGATAGATTTTAGATTGTGGCAACCTAAACTTACAATCTTGATTAATGTTCGGAAATAAGTTCCAATTCTGTTCTAAAAGCCAGCATCTTGTCGCCAAAAAGCCTATGGCCTTCTTCTCTAAAACGCGGAGCATCTTCCTGGTAATATCTTTCGAGTGTTTCCTTACTATCGGCTATGTACTGAATAGAATATGTGGTTCCTCCCATTTCTTCTTCAATCAAAACCTTTACCATTCTAGCCGAGGAAAATTTTCCTGTTGCAAGAATTTCGCTGATGTGTTTTTGTTGCATCCATTTCAGCCATTGGTCGTGAACACTTTCGTGGATGTTTATAGTGACGTTGTATATGATCATTTGATTTTAGATTTTAGAGTGAAGATTTGGGATTTGGGATTTGGGATTTTAAATATTGGAATTTATAAGTTTGCATCTCCTCTTAACTGACGGAATTTCTTTCGGGCTTCTATAAAATAAATACTATCCTGATGATTGAACAAGACGGCTTCATATAAAGGCTTTGCTTTCTCGGGAGTTTTTAGGTCGTTGTTGTAGATTTCGGCAGAGAAATACAAGGCTTCGTCGATATAAATTCCTTCCTTGTGATTATCGATAATATTCTGGTATTGGCTTAAAGCCGAATTATAATCGTGCATCTTTTCATACGTCTGCCCTAATCTTAAAAGAGTTACGCTTTCAATCTCGTTGCCTTTGTTTTCCTTCAATATGTTTTGGAATTGTACCAAAGCTTCCTGCGTTTTATTTTGATATAAAAGATAATCGGCTCTTGCGAATTTCTTCAAGGCAACTTGGGTAGAATCGGCAACGGTATTGTCGTTTATCAAAAGAAAATATTCCAAAGCATCATTGGCTATCAATTGTGTAGAGGCCGATTTCAATACTTTAAACTGACTTGTTGCATACACAAAATCGGCTTTGAAATAACTGGTTTTAGCTGATTTTAAACTTGCCTCGTGACCAACCTCATCATTCTTTAAATCTTCTTCGATTTGAGAATAATAAATTAAAGCTTGGTTGAATTTTTCTTCGAAAAGCAAAATATCGGCCAATTCCATCTTAATTTCAGCTTCTTGGTATCTATTTATTGGAAGTTCCAAGGCTTTCTTCAAAATGGCTCTTCCTTGTTCAGGATTATTTCGGTTAAAAGTTATAAAATGTGCCTGAAGTGTTTGCAATGACAAAGAATACGGACTGATTCCGAATTTTTTCAATAGCAATTCAAGTTCGGCTTCAATAGCAGGATAGTCTTTTTCAGTAGCTTTTTCAATTCTGTTTTCAAGCAAAAAGGAATGGGCAAAAATCTGTAAATCGAGATCTTGTGTGTTTTCTAAAACAAAATTTATAATCTCAATTGCCGATTCTTCATCACCTTCCTCGATTGCCAATTGAGCAAGATTTACAATATCAGAAAACGATTCAGGATCCCTTCTATAAATGGCTTTCTCTTGGATAAATGCCTTACCGTAATCTTTTTGCTGAACAAAAAACCAACTCAAGAATTTGTTCCAAAAAATATCTTGATCTTTTTGGGTTCTAATCAACAATGCCTTTCGCAACGAATCGTTAAAACTTGTCTCTCCATCCTCATTCATAAATCTTGACAAATGATTCTGAATCATAATCTGACTTTGAGGGTTTTTCTGAGCTTCTTCGAGGAATTTCTCAATCATCATTTCAGTTTTTCCCTGTTGACCGTATATAACTGCCATCTGATAATTGAAATTGAGTTTGGGTTCGAGTGATGTTGATATTTGATAAGCTTTCAAGGCATAATCTAGCAGGTTTTTCTTTTCGAAATTAACAGCAATTGCATATACATTTGAAGGATTTTCTTCTATTTTCTCTAATGCTTTATCGTAGAATTTTTTAGCTTTAGCTTCATCCTTTTGAAGTTGATAGTTGTAGCCCAATTCTACCAACATATTAGGTTGTTTGTATTTGTCCAATCGGGCCTGAATCATTTCATTTGCCTTTTCGAAATGCGAAAGCTGCTGATGTGATTCTAGTACTTTTTGAAAATATAAATTATTTCCCGGTTTATCATTGAGCAATTCTTCATAAGCGATAAGCGCTTTTTCAAAGTCTCCTTTTTCAAAATAATTCAACGCCAGCTGTTCGTTTTGGGCAAAACTTGCTAGCGAGAAAAACAGGAATATGTATAGAAAAAGGTGCTTCATCGGATAATTAAACGATATCAATCGGAGAATGGTGAAATTTAGTACTTTTTAAGTTTGGATTTTTCAAATTTAACTTAAAATTTAATGCTAAAGAAAATCAAAATCGATTCTCTTTAGCATTATACATTTAGATTATAAAAACGAATTAATCGATCATATCAAATCCAGTATATTTTCTCAACACTTCAGGAATCACAATTCCTTCTGGTGTTTGATAGTTTTCTAAAATTCCGGCTAGAACTCTTGGCAATGCCAAAGAACTTCCGTTTAGGGTGTGAGCCAATTGGGTTTTTCCGTTTTGGTCACGGTAACGCAATTTCAAACGTTGTGACTGGAAGGTTTCGAAATTAGAAACCGAACTGATTTCCAACCAACGGTCTTGAGCCGTAGAAAACACTTCAAAATCATAAGTCAAAGCCGATGCAAATCCCATATCGCCACCACATAATCTTAAAATTCTATAAGGCAACTTCAATTCTTGCAAGATTGATTTCACGTGTTCTACCATTCCTTCCAAAGCTTCATAGGATTTTTCTGGGTGGTCGATTCGCACGATTTCTACCTTATCAAATTGGTGCAGACGGTTCAAACCGCGAACGTGTGCTCCATAAGAACCTGCTTCTCTACGGAAACAAGGCGTGTAGGCCGTGCACAAAATTGGTAACTCATTTTCATTCAAGATCACATCTCTGAATAGATTCGTAACCGGAACTTCGGCAGTCGGAATCAAATACAAATCATCAACAGTTGAATGATACATCTGTCCTTCCTTGTCTGGCAACTGACCTGTTCCATAACCTGATGCTTCGTTTACCAAATGTGGCACTTGGTACTCCTGATAACCCGCTTCGGTATTTTTGTCCAAGAAATAAGTAATCAAGGCACGTTGCAACTTGGCTCCTTTTCCTTTATAGACCGGAAAACCAGCTCCTGTGATTTTATTTCCTAATTCAAAATCGATGATGTCGTATTTTTTTACCAAATCCCAATGTGGTTGAGCACCTTCATGCAAAACTGGAATTTCGCCCTCCTGATGTGTCGTTACATTATCTTCAGGCGTTTTTCCTTCCGGAACAATATCGGCAGGAAGATTCGGCAATGTGTATAATTTTTGCGTTAGCTCATTAGCCAAAATATCTGCCTTTTCAGACAAATCCTTGCTTTTTTCTTTCAACAAAACCGTTTTAGCTTTTAAGATTTCGGCTTTCGATTTCTCGCCAGCTTTCATCAATTCGCCTATATCTTTGGAAAATTTATTAGATTCGGATAAGGTATTGTCAAGTTCTACTTGTGTGGCACGACGTTTTTCGTCAAGCTGTACTACTTCTTCAACCGTACTTCTGGCATCCATATTTCGTTTTGCCAAAGCGGTAATTACTTTCTCCTGATTCTCTCTAATAAATGCTATCTGTAACATATCCTGATTTTTATAAGTCCGCAAATTTAATGAAATGTTTTTATTAAACAGAGGAATCTCACTCAATTGAAGATTTGTTAAAAAAATTGTTTCGAATTATCATAAATCAGATTAAAGAAACCAGTGGGAAGTTCAAAAATACCTACTTGTAGTTATTTTATATTTCTGATTCGATTGGTAGATTTGAACAAAACTTTTAATCATGAAAAACCCTACATCCCTTTTGTATTTCACTTTAAGTATTCTTTTTTTAGTACCGATGACATCCTGTTCTTCAGATGAAGAAGGTGATGACACCGATGGCGGAAGCGTTAGCAACTCCCTGCACTTGAAATTCAAAACGCCCGATTGGGAACGAACCATCAATTGTGAACAGTTGGATTTAATGCCGATGAATCCCGTGGAAGGTGTCTATGCGGTTTCGGCTACTTCTGCCTCAACGAATGAAACCTTCTATTTCTCCTATCCTCAGGATAGTTCAGATATGAATCAGGTTTCGAACTATAAAAAATATGCGATTGCGAGTTATGCAGAAAATGATGCCCCGTTTCAATTTTCTCAAAAACTTCCTGATAATCAAGGCAGCACCGACAGGCTGATCAGTTTGCCTGATATGTCAAATAGTTATTATAATGAAGTGGAGAAAATTGAATATGTAGGTCATGAAGAAGAGTATTCCATCTTTAAAGTGAAATGCAAATACAATATGAGAACCTATTTGTTGAGCAATGAAGCAACAATTAAAGACGTTTCAGGGACTTTCCATTTTAAAATTAGAACGACAAGAAATTAATTTTTCATTTTGCAAAGTCTTAAAGTCTTATAGAAGTGATAGTTATTTTTTATCTTTGAACAAAATCTTTGCTTTTTGATGAAAAATAACTACCTCTTTGTTTTTTTGCTTTGTACATTGGCAACCTTCTCGCAAACTACCCATTTTGAAATTGCTGAAGCAGAAATGAAATCGGCTTCCCAATTGATGACTTTTGCTACCAATCCGAACACGGCAAATTATGACATTACCTATCATAAATTGGAATTCAACGTTAATCCTGCTGTGCTTTTTATCACGGGGAAAGTCACCACTACTTTTACGGCTTTGACCGATATGTCAACCGTTACTTTCGATCTAACCGATGAACTTACTGTAAGCTCGGTTACAAAAAACGGATTGCCTCTGGCCTTTCTTCAAAATGGAAATAACGAATTGGTCATTACACTTCCATCCGTTCAAACCACAGGAAGTTCTGCCACAGTTGTGATCAATTATTCAGGAGCTCCAGCTCAAGGCGAAGATGCTTTTACCATAGATTCGCATGACGGAACTCCAGTGCTTTACACCTTATCAGAACCTTATGGTGCACGAGATTGGTGGCCTTGCAAACAGGACTTGAACGACAAGATTGCCGCTATTGATGTGTATATTACAGCTCCATCTATTTACACAAGTGTTACCAATGGACTGGAAATCGCTCAAACTAGCAACGGAAACGGAACAAAAACGACCCATTTCCAACACAATTACCCCATTCCTGCCTATCTGATTGCCATTGCCGTAACCAATTATCAGGTTTTCACCCAAACTGCAGGAACGGCTCCTAATGAATTCCCGATTGTCAATTATTTATATCCCGAAAATGCCGAATCAGCTCAAAATAGCTTGGCGGTAACGCTTCCTATCATGGATTTATTCGAAGAATTATTTGAGACTTATCCTTTTGCCGATGAAAAATATGGTCATGCCCAATTTGGTTGGGGTGGCGGAATGGAACATACAACGGTTTCCTTTATGGGGAATTTCAGCCGGGAATTGATTGCTCATGAGTTGGCCCACCATTGGTTTGGCAACAAAGTAACCTGTGGCTCATGGAACGACATCTGGATAAACGAAGGCTTTGCAACTTATATGTCGGGTTTGGTGATTGAAGATTTTGATGGCGAAAGTGCCTTCACGAGTTGGAAAGATGATTTGATTTGGAACATCACTTCGCAACCTGGAGGTTCGGTTTATGTTCCCGAAAGTGATATCTTTAATGTAAACCGAATTTTCAGTGGCAGGCTTTCCTATAATAAAGGAGCCATGGTCGTGAACATGCTTCGATTGAAGTTAGGCGATGCCAACTTTTTTCAGGGTTTGAAAAATTTCCTAGCCGATACTGATCTTGCTTATGCTTATGCCGAAACGGATGATTTGAAAACACATCTGGAAACCATTTCTGGCGAAAGCCTTACAGAATTTTTTAACGATTGGGTGTTTGGACAAGGCTATCCGAGTTATAATATCCAAGGACAGAACATAGGAAACGGTCAGGTAAAATTTATAGTAAACCAAACAACATCACATCCTTCGGTTTCATTTTTCGAGATGCCACTTCCTGTGAAAGTGTATGGAAATGCAGGACAAGAAATGGATTTGGTTTTAAATAATACTTCAAACAACCAACAGTTTATTGAGAATGTTCCGTTCTTAATTACGTCTTTTGATTTTGATCCGACAAAGGAAATCATAAGCCAAAATAATGTTACCAATTTGTCCACAGAAGGTTTTCCATCGCTTGGAGAACTTATCCTTTTTCCAAATCCGGGTTCGGAGATAGTGCAATTAAGCATTCCTCAAGATTTGAAAATTCAGGAAGTCATTTTCTATAATACATTGGGACAAAAAATAAAAACCTCAACAGAAACTTCTTGGAATATCGCTGATTTTGCTTCGGGGGTTTATTTTGTAAAAGTGTTTACTGATTTTGGGGTGAAGCTGATTAGGTTTTTGAAGGAGTAGCTTCTAAAATTTGTATTATCTTTTCGATTTCTTGTATTGGTATTTTTATTACCGATTCAATTGCTGATTTTTCATTTGAAATTATAAGTATTCCTTTATTTTCATCTTCATATCCAACTGGTCTAATAGAGTATAGAATTGCATTTTTATCAATGCTTTTTTTTCCGTCTATAAACCATTTATAGTCTGCGAAATACGTTATTTCATGAGTATTAAAGTCGATTATTTCTTTACCATAACGATTCCATAAACTAACTCGTAACATATAAAATCCAATTAAAGAAAATATTCCGAGTGCCAAAATTCCTCCAAATTTTATTCCTTTTCCTTCGATTGCATTAAATATTAATCCAAATAATGGAAGTGCAAAACATAAAAATGTGAATAGAAATAAAATACCTTGTATGAGAAGTGGCGATTTTACAACTTGAAGTTTTAATTGCTGGTTTTCAAACGAAAATTGACTCATATTTTTTATTTTAAGCTACTGAATCGCCTTTATCCTAGAAGCCAAAAAAGTAATAAACAACCCAAATACCCCAATAAAAGCAAACGAAAATTTCAATCCAAAAGCTTCTGCAATATAACCAATTATCGGAGGTCCCATCAAAAATCCAAGAAAACTAACACTCGAAACTATGGTTAAAGCTTCACTCGGGGAAACACTTTCGTTTTTTCCAGCAACACTATAAACCGTCGGAACGATAGTGGAAACTCCCAATCCAACCACCATAAAAGCTATTGTAGAAGGTATCAAATAAGGAAAAAATACAGCCGTAAAAAGTCCAGCCGAAATCATAACCCCGCTGATTTGCATTACTTTTTTTCGTCCAAATTTGAGAATAAATTTATCGCCTACAAATCTTCCGGTAGCCATCATAATCATAAACGAAGTATAACCAAGAATTACTAACGCTCCAGGAGCTTTTACGATATCTTTAAAGTAAACTCCACTCCAGTCAAACATCACCCCTTCGCTTGCCATACAGCAAAAACCAATCACCCCCAGCCACAAAAGGGTAGCATCGGGTTTGGTAAAAAATTTCTTTTTTTCGAGTTGTTTTTTGGCTTTAGCCTTAATCAGATGCCTAAAATTCAGCGACATCACAATAAGAACAAGCCCAAAAACAATGATAAAATGAATATAAGGTTTCAGTCCGAATGCCAACATGACCAAACCAATCAATGCTCCAGTGAATCCAGCCGTGCTCCAAGCTCCGTGAAACGACGACATGATGGTTCGCTTGTAGAGTCCTTCGGCATAAACACCTTGCGTATTTACTGAAATATTAGTAAAATTTCCAAAAATCCCGAAAATAAAAAGCACGAATGAAAGTTGTAAAGGAGTCGAGGCCAAACCAATATTGGTCATCATAAAAGCATACAAAACCATTGCAATCAAGATAGTCCTGTGGCTTCCGAATTTGGCAACAAGTCTTCCAGAAAACGGCATCGCTAATAATTGTCCAAGCGGAATGGCAAATAAAATGGTCCCTAGTTCGCTTTCGCTTAAGTTTAGCGAAGACTTCAAATCTGGAATTCTACTGGCCCAGGTCGAGGAACACAATCCCATGGCGAAATAAAACAACGAAACGGCCCAACGGATCCTTACAAGATAGGATTCCTTTGCATATTTATAACCTTTTAATTTGGGGCGGGTGTTGAACCTGTTGATAAACCTGAATTCCATAACAACTTGGTTTGAGACCACAAATGTCCGATATTTTACAATGCCAAGAAGCAGCGTCCTTCATTTTTCCGAACTTTTGAGAAAAGTCCAATTATAAATAGTGATACCTCAAAAAAAGAAACTTTTAGCTTGTTATTTTTTACCTTTTAAGTTACAGACTAAAAAACTATATTTGCCGATTAAATCCTTACCTTTAGAGGGATAGGCGAAAAGTCGTGAAAGAGATTGATTTTGCAAAGAAAAACCTTTCGCTCATTATTAAAATTGATACCGAACAACAATGAAAAATATTAGGAATTTTTGCATTATTGCACATATTGACCATGGAAAAAGCACATTGGCCGACCGTTTGCTAGGTGCTACACAAACCGTAACCGCCCGTGAGGAAAAGGCTCAGTTGCTTGACAATATGGACTTGGAGCGTGAACGTGGTATTACCATTAAAAGTCACGCCATCCAGATGGAATACAAATATAAAGGTGAAGATTATATCCTAAACCTGATTGATACTCCTGGACACGTCGATTTTTCGTATGAAGTTTCCCGTTCAATTGCCGCTTGCGAAGGAGCACTTCTGATTGTAGATGCTGCACAAAGTATCCAAGCACAAACGATTTCGAACTTGTATTTGGCTTTAGAAAATGACCTAGAAATCATCCCGGTTTTGAATAAAGTCGATTTGCCAAGTGCCAATCCAGAAGAAGTTAGCGACGATATCATTGATTTATTAGGTTGCAAATTAGAAGATATTATTCACGCTTCTGGAAAAACTGGTTTTGGTGTCGAAAATATCTTGGCTGCCATCATCGAAAAAATTCCGGCTCCAAAAGGAAACAAAGACGAACCTTTACAGGCATTGATTTTCGATTCACATTACAATCCGTTTCGTGGAATCGAGGTTATCTTCCGTGTAGTAAATGGAGAAATAAAAAAAGGGCAAAAGATTAAATTTATGGCCACCGGCAATGAATATTTTGCTGATGAAGTGGGAACATTAAAGTTGAATCAGGTGCCAAAGAGCGTGATTTCTACTGGAGATGTAGGCTATTTGATTTCTGGAATAAAAGAGGCGAAGGAAGTAAAAGTTGGGGATACCTTGACCGATGCCAAAACGCCAACCACCAATATGATTACCGGTTTTGAAGATGTAAAACCAATGGTTTTTGCCGGAATTTATCCGGTTGACACCGAAGATTATGAAGATTTGAGAGCTTCGATGGAAAAACTACAATTGAACGATGCTTCACTTGTATTTACACCTGAAAGTTCTGCCGCTTTAGGTTTCGGGTTCCGATGTGGATTTTTGGGAATGTTGCACATGGAAATCATCCAGGAACGTCTGGAAAGAGAGTTTGATATGACCGTAATCACTACGGTTCCCAACGTTTCCTATTTGGCTTATACCAAAAAAGAACCAGAAGTTGGATTTGTCGTAAACAATCCATCGGATTTGCCAGAACCTTCCCGTTTGGACCGTGTGGAAGAACCTTTTATCAAGGCAACCATCATTACAAAAGCTGATTTCGTTGGAAACGTAATGAGTTTGTGTATCGAAAAGAGAGGCCAGATTACCAATCAAACCTATTTGACGACCGAAAGAGTGGAATTGAATTTCGATATGCCTTTGGCAGAAATCGTATTCGACTTCTACGATAGATTAAAAACCGTTTCTAAAGGTTATGCTTCGTTTGATTATTCTCCAATTGGGATGCGAACTTCGAAATTGGTTCGTTTGGATGTATTGTTGAATGGTCAAACTGTGGATGCACTTTCGGCTTTGATCCACGAAGACAACGCCTACAACATCGGTAAGAAAATGACCGAAAAATTGCGTGAATTGATTCCGAGACAACAATTTGACATTCCGATTCAAGCCGCAATTGGAGCAAAAATAATTGCTCGTGAAACGATCAAAGCGTTGAGAAAAGACGTTACTGCAAAATGTTACGGAGGAGATATTTCCCGTAAACGTAAGCTTTTGGAGAAACAGAAAAAAGGTAAGAAACGTATGAGACAGGTGGGTAATGTTGAGATTCCGCAAGAAGCATTTATGGCGGTTTTGAAGTTGAATGATTAAAGCCCCCTAAACCCCGAAAGGGGAATTAGTAATAAGATAATAGAATTAAGTAGTAAGACGGAACCCGATGATGAAAGTTATTGGGTTTTTTCTTTTTGTATCTTTGAAAAAACACTTTCCACCATGGACGAAACCCCGAAAAAATTTGACAGAATTGTCGCCATCCTCATCCAATTGCAATCCAAGAAGATTGTAAAGGCACAGGAATTGGCCGAACGTTTTGAGGTGAGTTTGCGAACGATTTACCGCGACATTCGGACTTTGGAAGCTTCGGGAGTTCCAATTTATAGTGAAGCTGGAATTGGTTATTCGCTAATGGAAGGTTATCGTTTGCCTCCCGTTATGTTTACGCGAGAAGAAGCTAGTAGTTTTATTGCTGCAGAAAAACTGATGCAGAAATTTACGGATGCAGCACTTGGTAGCCATTATGCTTCGGCGATGTATAAGTTGAAAGCGGTGCTTCAAGGAGCTGATAAAGATTTTGTGGCTTCGATTGAATCGAATGTGTTGATGCAAACTTCGGGCAAAACCATCAATGAGAAAGCTCCTAATAGTTTGGCCTTGCTTTTTAAAAGTATAGCCGAAAAAACCCAAATTATTCTAGGCTATGAAGCCATTGAAGCCGATTGCATCACGGAAAGATGTATCGAACCTGTTGGTGTTTTTCATGACCATAACAACTGGTACTTTTTAGGCTATTGCCACTTGCGAAAAGATTATCGACAGTTTCGAACGGATCGAATTCATACGATAAAAAATACTAGTGCTCCATTTGCCATCGAGCATCAACCACTGGATTTTTATTTAGAAAAAGATAAAAAACAATTGGCTACGACCAAAATCGTCATTCGGGTGGATAAAAAAATTGCAAAATATATTGCCGAAGAAAAAAAGCACCACGGTTTTGTTTCGGAAAAAACAATTGGTGGTGCTGTTGAAATGACGTTTATGTGCCAAAATATCGACGAATATTTCCCTCGTTGGTATTTGTCGTTTGGCGATTATGCTACTATTCTAGAGCCCGAAAATTTGAAAGTAAGAGTTTTGGAATTGATTGAAAAAACAAAAGTTGGACTAGAAGCAAAGTTTTAAATTTATCTTTTTTTTAAAAAAGTATTGTGTGTTTAGAACAATGCATCAAAACATCAAACAAAAATAAAACCATTAAGGAATTTAGTTTATTAAGCTTTCTTGGGCTTTACTAACTCCTTAATGGTTTATGAAAGGCTATCGCTCCCAGAAAAATGGAGGCTCGATTCCAAGGGCTCTCAAATAGACATAACCTTGACCACGGTGGTGCACTTCGTTATCAATAAAATAAAAGATATTTTGAATGATTGGGAATTCATATTGACCAAAAAGATTGAAGGTGTCGCTAAAATCTTCCATGCTCAATTGTTCCCAATAGTCGTTGATTGATGCAGTATCCTGGTCCCATTGTTCGAGGAATTGAGCCTTTGTTGTAAACTTTTCGGCTTCTTCCTTAAAAGGTTCAACTTTTCTATTTACAATTCCTTTTAAACCTGGAGCTCCAATGGCAATAAGCTCTGATGTTAATTGTGCGAAGGTTCTCATCCCTGCAATTGAAAATTCAAAAAAATCTTTTTCTGGAAAAAGTTCGATTACTCTACGGGTCAGGTTTCGGTGTCCTTGCCAGTGTTTTACTAAATCTTCTTGACTGATAACTTGGGCTGTTGCGATCATAATTATTGTTTTTTAATGATTATACAGCAAAGATAAATGGGGCAAGTGACAACAGTTTGTCAGTAGGTTTTTGAAAAATTTAAAATGTACAAAAATTAAAATTGCTTTTGATTAAATGAAAAAATCTCATAAAATACTTAAACAGTATTATGAGATTTCTCCTTCGTCTAATGACAGCTTAATAGTAGTAAATCTGCCTATCTTTTCATCGAAAAATGTGCTTTGAATTCTTTGTTGACACCATCTCGGTTTTCATATAATAATTGAAACCAATAGTCGGTTGAAGGCAATTGTTCTCCGTTTAACGTTCCGTCCCATCCTTCACCAGATGCATTTAATGATTTTACTAGTTTCCCGAATCGGTCGAAAATGTGAGTTTTGGCATTCAAATCGGTGATGCCTTCTATTTTCCAGAAATCATTAAAACCATCGCCATTTGGAGTAAAATAACGTGGGTAATTGATGGCAAAAATCGTCAGAACCAAATCCTGACAACCGTTTTGATCGATAACTGTGATGGTGTATTCGCCCTGATGTGCATACGTGAAAACGTTACTTTCCTGTGGAACTCCATAATCCAATTGGAACAAATAGTCGCCAGAACCTCCTGTTACATCAACCGTTATGGTTTGATTCTGGTTGAAATCTTCTCCAACGGTTGCCGTTGCAACTGCAGTTGAAGAAGGCAAAACCGTGCAGCTTGCCGTATTGCTACATCCGCTAACATCATTGGTTACCGTAACTTCATATACTCCTAATTCAGTAGCGACATGTGTATTTGTTGTTGTAGGCAATGGATTCCCGTCCAAAGTCCATGTAAAAGTGTAGCCTTGATTTGGAATACCACATTCAATTCGCACTGAGTTAAAAGGATTTCCTGTCACATTACTGATACACAAGTAACGATCTTGCAAGACAGGTTGTGGAATTTCATAAACGGTTATGGTAGTTCGCGTGTCACTTGCACAACCATTGTTTAGCGTATAAATTATATCTACAAAATTAGAGAAAAGAGCAGTTACAAGTCCGTTGTTGTCGACCGTTGCAACGCTTTCGTCGCTACTCGACCATGTTCCCCCCGGAGTTGCATTAGAGAGTTGGATGGTTTCGCCCACACAAAGCGAAGTAGGTCCTGTGATTGGAGTTATTGCAGCTGTGGCATCAATTGTGAAATTGAAGGTGTCGCTGTCGCCAGTTGTACAAGTAGTATCATTTTGCAAAACCGTATAGGTAATGACGTGCATCCCGAGTGTACTTGCTACAACATTAATTTGACCAGTTGAAGGGTTAATGCTTAAACCCGCATCAGAAGTAAACGTTCCACCAGAGGTAAATCCGGTAGGGAGAATTGGATTTACAGGAGGATCATTTGGACAAACTGGCGTTGTATAGCTAAAGTTCACAACGGCTGGAGCCAAATCGTTGATGGTTATATTCGCTGGAAAGTTTCCGCCTGGATTACAAGTAGCAGGATCTGGAGCGAGTATATAGGTTACGGTATACGAACCCGGAGTACTTCCCGCAACATCTATTTCTCCTGTTGCTGGGTCGATATTTAAACCTGTGGTCGAGCCAAAAGTTCCGCCCGTTGCGAATCCTGTTGCTGTTGTTGGCATGATGGGTGTACTGCTTGTGCAAACTGGAGTCGTATAGGAAAAATTCAGTACCGGGGTTATGGCATTTGTGATTAAAATTGTAAAAGTATCTATTCCTTCTTCTTGGCAGATCGTAGGGTCTTCTGGAAGAGTATAGGTGATTTCATGAGAGCCTATAGCACTTGAAACCACATCGATTGTTCCAGTTGCAGGATCGATTGTCAAACCTGCATCAGAAGTAAAAGTTCCTCCGGTTACAAATCCTGGATCTGTAGTTGGCGAAACTGGCGGATTGCTTGAACAAACTTCCACTGGATAACTGAACCCAACAATTGGTTGGATTGAACTGGTGATTTGGATGGTAAAAAAATCTGAACCTGCTTCCAAACAAGCTGCAGGGTTTGCAACTACTGTATAAATGATACTATGAGCTCCTGGAGTGCTAGTTGAAACATTGATTTCTCCTGTTGATGGATTGATGGTTAATCCTGTATCTGAAGTGAAAGTTCCGCCAGTTGTGAATCCTGGATCTAGGATTGGCATTAGCGATGTTAAGGTTGCACAAACGGGTGTAGGATATGAAAATTCTACAACAGGAGTAACTCCAGAACTAACGGTTACATTTAGAGTAAAAGAATTACTACATTGACCTGCTGTAGGAGTAAAAACATAACTTCCGTCAGCCGTATTATTGATTGCAGAAGGCGACCATGTTCCAGTAATTCCGTTTAAAGAAGTAGTGGGCAACGCTGGTGCAGTAGCTCCCGTACAAAGTGTTGTTGGTAAATTAAAAGTAGGTACAGTTGAGCTTGTAACATTTACAATTAGGGTATCTGTTATTGAAGCCCCACAGCTATTAGTAGCGGTTAGCGTTATCGTAATCGACTGTCCAGCAGCATCTCCTGGAATGGTATAATTTGTTCCAATAATAGTTGGGTCTGATAAGGTTCCCGTAGGAGCTGTCCATAGTAAAGATTGTTGACCTTCTACAGTACCTAATAACGAAATGGTTGTTCCAGCACAAGCAGGTGATGTGGAAGGGATTCCTGCATCAACCGTAAAAGGTGGGATTGGAGCAGAACATCCAAAATTATCATAGCTTGCTGTTCCAGATGGAGTAAACAATACGGTGTCACCAATACTACCAGTTAATAAAGTTCTATCATACGTTACGGTATCTGTGCATCCGCCAGCTCCTGTAAATGTAATTTCGAGCGTTCTTAAACCCGGATTCACATTGTAGTTAGCAAAGTGTCCCGCAGTATTTGAAAGATTATTTTGAAAAATAATATAGGTATCCTCAGCTAATGCTCCAAATGAATTTGAATCTGTATCCATCAGATAGCTTGTCACTAAAATAACCGATGCATTTGCAGGAAGTACTCCTCCAATTGGTTCCAGCAAATTACCACATCCCCCAACTGCATCAATATCTGCATTTAAAGTTGCTACTTGTGATGCTGTTATTGGGTTTTGAACAAGTCCTTCCCAACCATTTGATGGCCAATCAACAACAAGATTACTTGTATTTAAAGGATTTGGTCCTACTTGAAACCGCACCATCTCGTTATATCCTTCCGTATTTGGTGTAGGACTACAAGCGGCAACTAAAATACTTTCTATCTGGAAACACTGTGAAAAAACGCTTTGGGATGACACAAAAAAAAGCAATAAAAGGAGAGGTGTCGAAACTATTTTTGTCATTTTTCTAATGATGTTATACTGCATACAAAATGGCCACGAAAATACTACTTCTGGAATTATCTGGCTATTCTTTCAGTTTTACTAAAAAGTTAAATATTAATGGTTGTTTCATTTTCAAGACGAAAGGTGTAGTGCGAATAGTTTACAGAATGAAAATATATCTTCGTTTTGAGGCTACAAATATAGAATGATTCGCTTAACTGTGTGAAAATTGTGAAAAAAAAACGTCATCTATTGATTTATTTGACATTGAAATGTGTGAACTAGTAGTTTTCATAAAAAAACCTCCGAGATTATCGGAGGTTTCAGTCAAATTTAGAAGGATTACAACTTCATTCTGTTATCTTCAGAATTGGTATCAATCAGTTTATTATAAGGATCGACTCCCACTTCTTTTGGAAGTTCATCAACAATTATCGTTAACTTATTGGCTATATGATCAATTTTATAACGCTTGTTGTACAGTTCGTTTTCCAATTCAAAGTCGCCTTTCTTGGTTTTTTCTCCAAAGATTCCCACTTCAATAAAATCATTTAAAGGATAGGATTCAATATTTGATTTTCCTTTGTAAGCTAGCGTCTTGCCGTTTTTGTCTTTAAATTGCTTTTTCCCTTTATCATTAGAACGGTATTTGGAAACCGTAAATTTAATATCAACCTGATATTTGCCATTTGGTAATTTCTTAGACGTTACCTTTTCTACCTTGTTGTCATATAAGGTAATGGTTTCAAACATGTCTTCAATCAAATATTGATACTTTTGGGGAGTTCCTTTGCGAATATGATTTACAAATTCGATCGAATTCGTATAGGGTGCTTCTTGGAACGCCACCTCTTTTACATAACCTTTCAAGATATTGTTAAAGTTTTTCTCACCTAGATATTCACTCATAGCATATAAAACTAAGGATCCTTTTTGATAGTGGATGTACTGCTGATTTTCGTTATACATCAACGGATTTTCATGTTTCCACTCAAAAGTTCTTCCCATCAAATAACCATCAAGGGCGTCTTTCAAGAACCTACGCATTTGTGGTTTGCCATATTTATGTTCTAAAACTTTTAACGAGCTATATTCTGAAAGTGATTCGGACATCAAGGTAGCTCCTTTCACATTGGCTCCAATCACTTGATGAGCCCACCATTGGTGTGCAACTTCATGCGAAATTACCGAAAATGGATAATCAACTGCATTTGGATCTTCCTCATCTACTTTGGCAATAAAACCAATGGCTTCAGAGAATGGAATAGTGTTTGCAAACGACTGTGCAAAGGTTCCCATTGTTCTCGGAAACTCGATAATTCTAACCTGTTTGTGCTGATACGGACTAAAATTTTCTGAATAATATTCCAATGAACGTTTCATGGCATCCATCATTCGGTCCAGATTGTATTCGTGACCCTCATGATAGTAAATTTCTAAATTCACACCATTGAGTTTCTCTTTCTTCACTTGATATCTAGCCGAATTAAAAGCATAGAAATTTAGCATTTTCTGATCCATCTTGTAGTGGAAATAATGTCGGCCGTTTTCGTTCCATTCCTTTTGAAGATAACCTGGTGCAATTGCGATTTGATCATCGGAAGTACTTACTGTAGTTTCAAATGTGATCCAATCTGCTTCATTAGAAATATAGGTGTTTTCCCTTGCATGCTCGTCATCGGTGGCAGCCATTCGTTCTTTGGCAGGCAATTTATATTTTTTACGGATGTCATTGTCAGCAATTTCACCTGATTCGTTGTAGCCAAACATCGGAAACATACGGTTATTGAGGAATGTTCCGTTTTCTATAACAGGCGAACGGTCTTCTAAAAATGTATTCGGGCGATTCTTAACTTCAAAGTTCACCAATAGTGTATCACCTGGAAGTATAGATTTTTCTAGTTTGTAGATGTCAAAACGAAGCACGGTATCTTTTGAAACCAATTTATTCTTTGTTTCGAATGTAATAGCTTTCAAATTATCTCCATAGTTGACGAACAACGAATCAATGTTTTTATCGGTTTTGTTCACCATCACATAGTTAACTTTGGCATCATAATTACGTTCTTTTGGGAAGATATCCATATCCACTTTTACATCTACAATTCTAAGCTGTGGATAATTCTCGTATTTCTTGTATTTTTTCTCAAAATCTACCTGTTGCAACTCTAATTCCTGACTCGAATAATAAGGCTGATCAACAGTATCATGACGGTAAATTGCCGTTCCTAAACCTATAAAAGCAATCAATGCTACAAATGTTGGAATCAAAATAGCCGGTCTCATTCTTCTTCCAGCAATTTTAAGTCGCTCTTTGGCTCCAGCCAAAATTCCTCTTCTAAAGAATAAAAGTGTAATGCCGTAGAAGAAAGCAATCAATAAAAGCCAATATATTTTATAGATGAAATAACCACGGAATGATCCGTACTGGTTCATATCTGAATAATCATATCCGGGACTTGAGTTGAAACTAAAAATTGGATGTTCAATTCCCAAGGCTGAAACCGCAGGCAAAGCCAAAAGCAATACCAATATCACAAAGAATCCAGCCAAATAGTTCTTGAAAAACGATTGAATAAACAACGAAAATCCAATTAATATCACATAACTAATTAACCTAAATCCGAACAACTCCTTGATGTAATGCAGGATTTCGAAGTTATAATAACTGTAATACACTTGTACCAGCATACACGCCAACATTCCAAGAAACAGGATCACGATGGTCATCCTCAAAAGTGCCAAGAATTTAGACAAAAGCAAGGTCCAGTTTGGTATTGGTGTCGAATCTACCAAATTGCCCATTCGGCTATTGTTTGCCAATTGAAGCAAATATCCTGAGAATAAAAAGATCAATATTCTGATAAAGAAATTAAAAGTTCCGCCAAGATTATCCACGACTTTCCAAGTCACAGGATAGGTTCGAGTTCCATATAATTCCTGACCCAAAGAGAAACCAGAGATTAATACAAAAAGCACTAAAACCGAAGCAATCGTAATGAAAATCCAGTTCTTTGTAATCAATTTGAATTCAAAACTAGAGATGCTCCAAGCTGTTTTTAAATTTTGAAAGAAAGAATAATCATAATTTACTGTTGGTAAATTAATGCGGATAATACTTCCGAAGTTATTTTTTGTGACACGTTCAGCTTTCTTTTTTCTACCAAAAGTTATAGGCGAATGCGTGAACGAAAAAGTAAAATACAAGGCAATAAAGACCAAAAGCGACACTCCAATCCAAATCAAACGATTGTAAATAATTACAGCGTCAAACGGAATGTCTTTTGTATTTTGTTCCTCAATAGTCCAATATTTGGTTACATAATTCAAAGCCTCAGATCCATAAGGTTCCACCAAAGCTGCGGCATATTTATTATCCATATCGTTAGTAATGTTCCCTAACAAGGCTTGAAAAATAAACAGCAAAATCACAAAAATAAACCCGATATACACATTTCTGGTCAAGGTTACCAAAGCAAAAATGATGGTTCCGATGAAGAAAATATTCGGGATTACAAAAATCACATACGCTTGAAAATAAGCCCAGATACTAATTGGTCCCAAAAGGCTTTCATTGGCGAAAGGCAAAACCGTAGCCAATAAAAATCCGAGTCCAATTGAAAAAGTAATAAAAATCGTGATCAAGAATCCACTCAAGAACTTTCCAACCAGATAATCGAATTTATTAAATGGATAGGAATATAAAATAGTATGGGTGTTGTATTTAAAATCCCGGTAAACCGTAGCCCCAATAACCGTTGGAATAATAAAATAAACCAATTGAGAAAGTCCGTTTAAAATGGCATTGATGGCAATTGGCGAATTAACAATCGTGTTAGAAGCAGTTGTTGTTCCTAAAAAATCGAAATATCCTACAGCCGCACCCATTATAAAAAAGGAAAGGGTGAAGAATATGGCGAAATACAAATAAAAAGATAGGTTCTTGAACCATCTTTTAAATTCAAATGAAAATATAGTGCCTAACATTATACGGTCTCTTTTTTAAGTGCAACAAAATATACATCTTCAAGTTGAGGCTTTGCCGCAACAAAGGTTTCATTTGGCTGAAACTCGCTGTAAACACGAATATTTAGTGTATTGTCCTGGTTGTAATTTGAAGAAATAATATTGAAATTAGTAGAAAAAGCTTCCAATTCCTCACGCTCAACAATTCGCATCCACATTTTGCCTTCCAGCTCTTTTTCGGCATCATTTGGAGTTCCACGATATAGAATTTGTCCGCCGTTTAATATCGCAAGTTCATGGCACAATTCCTTCACGTCATCCACGATATGTGTCGAAAAAATAACAGTATGGTTGGTTCCAATTTCTCTCAAAACATTCAAGAATCGGTGACGTTCTGCCGGATCAAGACCTGCCGTTGGTTCATCCACAATAATTAATTTTGGATTGTTCAAAAGCAATTGTGCAATACCAAAACGTTGTTTCATACCGCCTGAATAACCGCTCACGCTTTTATGACGAACATCCCATAAATTGGTCACTTCCAGTACTTCCTTGATGATTTTTTTTCTATCAGATGCAGATGAAATTCCTTTCAATCGGGCAAAATATTCCAATAATTTTTCGGCCGACATATTCGGGTACACCCCAAATTCCTGTGGCAGATAACCTAAAATTTTACGTAAAGACATATTATCTTCCAAAACATTGATGCCGTCAAATTCAATTGAACCCGAATCCGGCTTTTGCAAAGTAGCGATAGTTCGCATCAACGAAGATTTTCCTGCTCCATTTGGACCCAAAAGTCCAAACATTCCCGAACCAATTTCTAAATTCAGATTATCCAAGGCTTTCACTCCGTTTTTATACGTCTTACTTAAGTTGTTAATTTTAAGTTTCATAATTGGTTATTTTTAATTGATTTAAATTATAAGTAGAACCTACTGCCTTTTTGTTACAGTTTTATTTAACATTTTTTTTAATTCGGAATAACCTCTACAACTTTGTACCTTTGCAACTTTGATACTCAAAACAATGATAGAAGATAAAACTCCACAAAGAACCAGTATTTCGCAATTGGGCGAATTCGGATTGATTGACCATCTGACCAAAAATTTCGAAATCAACCAACCTTCCACCTTAAAAGGAATTGGAGACGATGCTGCCGTTTTGGATTTTAAAGACAAGAAGATTGTAGTTTCTACCGATTTATTGATCGAAGGTGTCCATTTCGACTTGGCCTACATGCCTTTGAAACACCTCGGGTACAAATCAGTCGTGGTCAATGTTTCCGACATTTGTGCCATGAATGCAAAGCCTACACAAATCACGGTTTCTGTAGCGGTTTCTAATCGTTTTCCTTTGGAAGCACTCGAAGAATTATTTGCAGGAATCACCCTTGCGGCAAAAGAATATAACGTGGATGTTATCGGTGGCGACACCACTTCTTCCCAAAAAGGATTGATCATCAGCATTACCGCTTTGGGCGAAGCCGATGCCGAAGAAATTGTGTATAGAGATGGAGCCACTTCAACCGATTTATTAGTAGTTACAGGTGATGTAGGTTCTGCCTATATGGGATTGCAAGTTTTAGAAAGGGAAAAACAAGTGTTTTTGGTAAACCCAAATTCGCAACCTGATTTGGATGCCTATACGTATCTGATTGAAAGACAATTGAAACCCGAAGCTCGAAAAGACGTTCGAACGTTACTTCACGCCTTGGAAATAAAACCAACTTCGATGATTGATATTTCTGACGGATTATCATCAGAAATTATTCATTTATGCAAAAAATCAAAAGTGGGTTGTAATCTATATGAAGACAAGCTCCCGATTGATCCTCAATTGATCAATGTTTGCGAAGAATTCAATATCGATAGCACGACAGTTGCCATCAATGGTGGCGAAGATTATGAATTGCTTTTCACGATCAAGATGGAAGATTTTGACAAGATAAAAGGAAATCCAAATTTTACAATTATTGGTCACATGACCCAGGAAAGCGAAGGAATTCACCTCATCACGAGAGCGAATACAAAAATAGAATTAAGAGCAAGAGGATGGAATGCTTTGAGCGAAGAATAGCTCAAAGCATTCATACCTCTTAAATGATTTAAGCTTCGAGCTCTTCAATCATTTTAATAACCGTTTCGCTCAGGTAGCTTTCTCCTGAAAGTACTTTCTCGAAAGCAAAGATCAATTCTTCGAAAGTTAAATCATTCTTTACGACCAAACCTTCTGGCCGAATAGTATCGAAAAAATACTTGAACTTTAACTTCTCGGTATGCATGGTTAGCAAGAATATTTTACATTTTGGCATTTTTGCTCTTAGAAGCAAAGCCAAATCAACGCCTGACTCAATATTTTTTTCCGAGTAGGGCGGAATACTAATATCAAGAAAGGCAACATCAAAGTCAATGGGGCTATTGACAATCACATTGTAGCCTGTTTCGCCATTGACGGCGTCGGTCGTAATTATCTCATACTCTTCCTTTTTAAAGCCGTTCAAAGTATTTTTGTAGGCTTGCAAAATAAAAGGATGGTCGTCGACCATTAGCAACTGAATCATTTTTTTCATTAGGGTATATATTAAATTTGGGGTTTCTCGATAGGCAATTCAAATCTCAATACTGCTCCTTTTTCTAATTCTGACACCACGGACATTGTTCCTGCTGAGCTATTGATTCTTGTCCTCATATTACTTAGACCAATTCCTTTTTTCTTCTTCAGATAATTGAACCCAATTCCATTATCTTCTACCTTGAGTTCGATTATTGAATTAATTTGTGCGAATGTAACAAAAACATTTTTGGCTTCAGCGTGTTTGTTGATATTTTGAAAGGCTTCTTGCAAAATTCTGTATAAGTTTATTTTTGCCATGTTATCGATTGCATTCCAATCAATAGCTGGATCCATAGTAAAATCGATTTTAGCCTTGCAAACCGTTCGTTGGGTTTCAATAAAATTAGACACCATCAAGACAAAGTTATTGAAAATGGCGGTTTTTTCGGAGTTAAGGTCGTGCGAAATTTCCCGTATCTCTTGTTCGATAATCTTAAGTTCCTCAATATAGTTTTTTCGGGATTCTATGGACTCATTGTCAACTTGGTTGTTGAGCGTTCCTAGATTGAGTCGGGTGCCAAAGAGTTTCCCCAGGATACCATCGTGCAAGTCTTGTGCGATTTTCTTTTTTTCCAATTGCCGCACTTCCTCGATCTTGTTTTGCTGGTTGAGCATCAGTTGATAGATTTCCTCGTTGGCCTGTTGCTGCTCTTGCAGAAATTGCAACTCTTTGTTTTTTGCGGCTTGAGAACGGATGATATAGGCAAAAACACCGAGCAAGACAATTCCTAATGCGATATAGATTAGGGTTTTTCGTTGTTCTACGAGTTTGTTTTTTTCTAATACAAGTTCTTCCGTTTCATACTCAATGCGAGAAAATTTATTTTTTATCCTTCTTTCGGCTAGTTTCAGGCTGTCATCTATTTTATAGTATTCAGCTGAGTATTGAAGTGCTTTTTGAGGTTCTACATTTGACAGTTGTTTCAAAACAGGCAACATCTCTCTTACTTCATTATTATCACTCGCTACATTATAAGCTCTCTTTGCATAATCTATGGCTTTCAAAGTATCTTTCCTAAAAGCATAATATTCAGAGAGATGTATGTTATTAATAATAATTCCAGGAACAACATTCAGACTATCTCTAATTTTTAAGGCTTCTAAAAACAATTCTGGCAAGTGTTTATGATTTCCTAATTTAAACTCCGAATATGCCATATTATCTTTTATCATTGCAAAAATATATGGCCTATCGACAAAGAGACTATCTTGAACAAGAGCCTTCTTAAAAACTTTCAAAGCCTCGTCATCTTTATTTTGCTTTCTATAAAGAGTTCCTAAATTATTTAAAACCGTAGCCTTATATTGATACTCACGGGGAATTTCTTTTCTTTCCGCAATATCTAATGCCAATCCGTAATAGTACTTTGAGAGTTTATATTCAGCTAATTCTCCATAAGTAATACCTAAAAGATTATAAGCTTCATATCGCATCTCATAATTATTATTGAGTCTTAATTTTTTCAACATTGTAAAGACAGTTCTTTCACAGCCCAAGTAGTCACTTTGGTTATGTTGCAATATAGCTTTACTTAAAAGGTTTCTTGAAGCATTGACATTGTCTTTTAAATGACCATATAGCTTTTCTAGCTCATATATATATACATATGTACTGTCGTAAATTTTTTTAGATACATAATAATCAGACATATAACCATAAGCTTTTATTAATGCTGCGGTATCTTTTGATTTAATTGAATTTTCAATAAGCAATGAAGTTATTTTTTTATAATCTTCCATTGCTTTCATATTAAAATAACGATTGGCAACTTTAAAATAATTGACTCTATTCATAGAATCATTTTTATCTTTAGATATTAGCGCAATTGCTTTTTGAGTATATTTTTGTCTGCTTTCATAAGCTATAGAATCACTATTCGCTTTTTCAAAAAAATAAGCAAGACTATCATCTCTATTATTATTAGTAGTAGTATTGACTCTATTGTCTTTTTTACAGCCAATTAAAGAAAGGAAAAAGAAAAAGAAAAATATTTTTTCATTCAAGATTTGAAGATATTGTTAACCAAAAATAGTAAAACTATCTACATAAAAAAAGGCTATCTAATAAAGATAGCCTTTTAAATATTAAAATTAATTAAATTTAATCCTTTTTATTACCAGCACCACTACTACTTCCTAAGCCAGTACCTGCACCGTTCCCACCATTATTCAATGAAGCCAACAAAGTTGAGTTCGATTCGTTTCTCTTCACTTCAATATCATTAGTATTATAAGAAGATAAACCTAAGATTGCGATTACTACGATTGCTACGATTACGATTACATTTTTCATGATACTGTTACTTTTGAAGTTATTTTTTTATTTTTTTATGTCTTGTTGAAAGGTTTGTTTCATTTTGATAGTGTAAAAGTATAGTAGCCTCAACTGATAATCAAACATTTAAAGAGGCATTATGTAGATGCACCCCATTCGTGAGTGAATGGATGCTTTTGAAGGGTGGTTGATTTTTGAAGAAAATCGATAAACGGTGAGTTTTTATCGGTGAAAGGGAGGTTTGAAGGCTTTTTATGCAAGTACAAATAGCCTTTACAAAGCTTTGCTATTGGGTTATCTAAATAGGAATAGATAATCTATTTTCTAAAACATTACTATCCGATACAATCGAACAAGTATTTGTTAGTTGATTTTTTATCAGACAATAAATGTTCCTAAAACTGTTTTATCAAAATATATTCCCCATCGGGAACTCTAAATTGTGTTGGAGGAAGTACATCGCCATAATAAACAGTTTGTGGCTCACATCTGATAAATACCTTGATGGCCTCTTGATTGTTAAGAATAGTTTTTCTTGTAATCATAGAACCACCTAATTCTAACTCTTTGTCCGAAAAACGTAATCGTAATCTCAATTCATTTGCTTCACACTCGTTACAAAAAGGCCTATTTGTATTGGTTAATAAGGTATTTCCTGAAATTGAATAGCCACAAATATTGATAGCATCAGTGCTTGAACTGGAAAGTGTCGATACAATAATACGATCACGCACTTTATATTCATATTCGCCAATCAGGATGTCCTCCTCATAATAGTTCATATAATGCTGTTCTTTTTTCTTCCTCATTACAATCTTAAGGCTGATAGTATCATTTGTATAGATAAAGGTGCCCACATAAGGCGTCAAAAGATTATGATGGTCTTTATAGTAGGCTCCTTTTTCCCAAATACGGTCTTTATCTTCGAGATTGAAAATTGGGGTTTGAGCTTTCAGCGTAAAATCAAGTAAGAGGAGTAATACCAAGGCTATTGTTCTCATCATTTTTATTTCTTATAATGGAGATCTGTCCATATCCAAAGTACCATCAAATTTATCAAAGTCTGCATCAACGTCTTTGATGTAACTTCCTTGTGTCATATCTGCTGGGTGATTTGGACTTTTTAGATCTACAACTTGTGCATTGATAATAGAAGAGGTAAAAAGCAATAGTCTTACAATATTTTTTTTCATAATTCTATTTTTTAATTGCAACCCATTAGGAGTAAAAAGAATAAAAAACGACTGGTTTTAATTATTTAAGACCAGTCGTTTCAATATTCTAAGGCTGTTTAGTCAATACAATATTATTAGGAATGGTAAAACCAAAATTAAAAGGAGGAGGAATATCTATTGGTTCTCCTTCGTCAACCTTAAACCCTATAGGACCATCACTGTTCTTTAAGATAAGCTTCATTTGAGTAGTGCTTCCGGGTAAGAATTCAAAAATAGCACTACAGTATCCCTTATTGATTATTACATCCGTAAAAATAAAATCAATTGTTGTGTCACTTTCTGGGCGTCCCGTGTACATAGGGTGGAACTCTGGCAAAAGACTTAAGGCAGGGTTAATTGTATTGACAACAACTTCGTTACCGTAGTTTTTAGTATATGAATAATCTCCAATCATATAATCTTCATAGGAACTATATTCAGTGAAAAGTTGATGTGTTACTTTCTGTAATTTAAAGGTTACTTTTTCGTCACCATTTGTCCATACCCAAGTCCCTGAAAATTTATCGAATTGACCATCAATGTCTTTTATATATCCGCCAGTAGGGATATCTTGAATGACATTACCACTAGTTATATCGAATGTTTGAGCTTGAACATAAAAGCTAAATAAAAGCACTGTTAAAATTAATATTTTTTTCATGATTCTATTTTATTAATAAAAACGACTGGTTTTAAAATAATAAAACCAGTCGTTTTATCATCTATGGCTGTCGAGTCAGTGTCAAGGTTACTTTAGGTAAAAACATCGGTATGTTTTGTTGCTGGCCATATTGGCAACCACTTGCATCAAGGAGCTCATAATATTCAAATCCTGCATACGTAATTTGATTAGGATTAGAAGGATTTTTTAATAGTGCGAACTTTGCAGAGTTATAACAATGTGCTTCATCATCCCAGAAAGAAAAACTATACCCAATATTGTTGCCATAACTCATTAAACCAATCTTATAATCCTCAAAATTGGTTACCATCAAATCATCATATAATACTTGGCTGGTTATCAAATCCACTACCTTGAATTTGCCTTTAAGTTCATCAATATAATAATAATCCCATTTGGAAAAGAGTTTAAATGGTGCATGAATGTTGTAAACTGAAAAGTATATTCCTTATTGTTAGAGATCCCCTTCCAAGTTCCTGTCCAAAACGGCAGTACATCATCCATATCTTTTAGATACCCTCCAGTATTGGGTTCCTCCAAAGAATTTAATGGTAGTGTTTGGCAATTCGCATTTAGAGTTAATAGAACAAAACATAATAGTTTTAATAGATTTTTCATAACTTTTTTACTTATAAAAACGACTGCCTTAATTACTCAAAAAACAGGCGTTTATAATTTTATAGCTGTCGAGTCAATGTCAAGGTTACTTTAGGTAAAAACATCGGTATGTTTTGTTGGGTGCTATATTGGCAATCAAAATAAAAGTAACTTATATATCCAAATTCAGTATAAGTTATCTGATTGGGGTTGGAAGCATTTTTCAATAGTGTAAATTCTATAAAGTTATCACAATGTACCTCATCGTCACGGAAACAAAAACGATAACCAATATTGTTGCCATAACCTGTTAATTCAATCTTATAATCCTCAAAATTAGTTACCATCATATCATTATATAAAACTTGATTGGTTATCAAATCTACTACTTTGAATTTTCCCTTAAGAATATCTTCGTAAAAATAATCCCCATTTGAGAGAACAACATGGTGGTGTGGAAAGGTGGTAAACTGAAAAGTATATTCCTTGTTGTCGGAAATTCCTGTCCAAGTTCCTGTCCAAAAAGGTAATACGATATCCATATCTTTCAAGTAAGCTCCATTTGGAGCATCAAAACGTGATGTCGTCAAGGGCAATGTCTGGCAACTGGCTTCTAGTGTAAGCAAAAGACAGCAAAGTAGTTTAAATAGATTTTTCATGATTCTATTTTATTGATAAAAACGACTGGTTCTATTATTTAAAACCAGTGGTTTTCAATTTTTATGGCTGTCGCGTCAGGGTTAAAGTCACTTTAGGCAAAAACATCGGTATGTTTTGTTGCTGGCCATATTGGCAACCACTGGCATCAAGGAGCCCCTTATATTCAAATCCTGCATAGTTAATCTGATTGGGATTGGAAGGATTTTTTAATAAAGTAAACTCTGCATAGTTGTAACAATGTGCCTCATTATCCCGAAAAGAAAAAACATAACCAATGTTGTTGCCATAACCCGATAATTCAATCTTATAATCTTCAAAATTGACTACCATTAAATCATTGTATAAAACCTGATTGGTTATCAAATCCACTACCTTGAATTTGCCTTTAAGCTCATCAATGTAATAATAGTTTCCACTTGGAAAAGTATATAGATGTTCTGGAAAGGTAGTAAACTGAAAAGTATATTCCTTGTTGTTGGAGATTCCTTTCCAGGTCCCCACCCAATGTGGTAGTACGTTGTCCATGTCTTTTAGATAGCCCCCAGTATTGGGGGTTTCCAAAGAATTTAATGGTAAAGTTTGGCAACTTGCATTTAGGGCAAATAGAATAAAATACAATAGCTTAAATAGATTTTTCATAATTCTAAAATTTTTAATAATTAGTTACAAGGTTCTGATATTACATTATCCCCTAAAAATACCGACTTTAAAGTTTTCCGTGTCCATTTTATGTTATAGTTGTTGATGTTTGGATCATTTGCATTTTCAACCACACCTTCAAAAAGACCTATCTTGTTGTTCAAGCCAAATTCTTTTAGACCTTGAAGAAACATTTTCGTTAGGAAGCTTTTTCTAGAATTAGCAGTATAACCATTATAATTGGTTATAAAAGGCTTAACACGCTTATCATAGTATTTCTCAAATTCTCCTAATTTACGATGCAATTCTGGATTCCATTCAATAGGTTCTAAAATAGTTATGGCAAATATCCCTTCATTTGACAGCATTGCCACAAAGGTGTCTGTTGCATCAGCGTTTTGCGGTTGCATATCCTTAATCATTTTTAATAGGTCTAAAACAGAAAGCATTTTTATTGCAGCATCATAGGTTTCTTCATTACCAATATACGTTTTTGGCTGGTTGTTATGAACATGTGTGCCGTTTTTTGCATTAGGAGGAACAATAAGAGCATTATTTCCAGGATCTGGGACACCATCAACATAAGAACTACCCACGAGGAAAAAACCTGTTTCATGGTCCTCATTATAATTGGCATTCGTGTTTAAAGCTTTAAACTTTTGTTTATAGGCTACATTGCCACTAGTGTTTTCCTTAATCGTAATACACGGAGGCGAAGCGTTTGGTGTTCCATCGTTCGGCCCAACAGGAGTTGTCAAAGAAGGATCATTCCCTGCAGGCGATGTAGTCCCAGGTGCACTACCACCTGTATCGGGAGGATTGGTGGTTCCGGGTGTTCCGCCAGGTGGATCTGTAAAAGGGTCGCCACCAATGCATTCATAAACGGTTTTGTATTCATTGTAAGGAAATGCTCCTATGCTACAGCCTTCACAATAATCACCTACACGATGTCCTTCACAAGGACAAGGAAACTCAACTACAACAATTGTGGCCACAACAGACCCGTTGCAATCTGTAGGATAGACACTATTGCCTCCGCCACCTCCGCCAAGTATGGGAGTATCCACTTTGTCTATAGTAGTTTGCAAATCATTAATCCTAAAGGTCGTAACCTGCCCCTCAAAAGGCAGATGGTTAGCTTCCAGCCACCCTTCGGTTGGGGCATACTTGGTGATAAACATTTTTGTGGTGCCATTCACTTCCTCGATGGTCAGGTTATAAAAAATGTTACTCGTGATGTCCTTGGGTTCAATAAGCATGGTATAGGAAGTATAGTCGCCCTGCTTTATTTCCTTCACAACTTCTGATATAATCACGATACTGGTGGAGGATGATTTTTGTTGCATGCCCTCATGCGAGATCAACCGCAGGTGCTGGTCTAATTCATGCTTGCTGGAAAGCTGCCTGAATTTTTCGCCTGCTTCTTGATAGGTTGTGGTGACTATCGAAATCGGCAAGTCTGGGGTTTGGCTTTGGGTTTGATTGCTTTCCTCAACAAAGTCTTCTTCGCTTTCGCAGGAAACAATAAAGGTCCCAAAGAGCAAGAGCACAAAGAGGGTAAAATGTTTTTGCAATTGTTTTGATTGTTTGGCCATATAATAATTGTTTTAATTGTTTTAATTGTTTTTGATTTAACAATGTTAGAAATAAAAAACAAACAAAACAATACGTATAAATACGTAATCTTTAAAACAATTGAAAATAAATAATATTACAAATCCTTCCCGTCACTATTAGCAATCAAGCTAATAATCAAATCGACGTTCTTTTTATAGGATTTAGAGAACGGCAATTGGATCTTGCTGTTCTTGATATACACCACATTGTTACCCAAATGAATTCTGGAAACATAACTCATATTGATGATATAACTATTGTGGATTCTCACAAATTGAGGAGGAAGTGTGTTCTCAAAATGTTTCAATGTTTTGAAAGCCGTGATGGTATCACCGTTATTGATGTATAAATCGGTAGAATTATTATCGGCTTGCAGGTACACTATATCATCGGTGTCCACAAAACGATAATCGCCATACGATTTAATGCAAATGGTAGTTGGAGTATCTTCTACGTTTCTTTCAAACTTCATGATGGTTTTTCGAAGTTCATGAATGTTGATCGGTTTCAATAAATAATCAAAGACCTCATTCTTCAACGCTTCGTATGCTAATTCTTTGCCTTTTGTTAAAACAATGATCCTTGGCATGTTCTTTACAAAACGATGCAATTCATTGATTAGTGCAAGAGACAATCTGCTTTCCTTATTGATTGGATCAATTTCCAAAACAATCAATTTTGGATTGTGTTCCAATACCAAATTAACCGCATCATCATAATTATCGGCAGTTCCCAACAAGAAATAGTTCGAAAAGCTGTCAAAGGCTGACTGCGTTTTCAGAACACTTTCGTGGTCGTCATCGATGATTATATAAGGATACTTCATGTAACGGTTAGGGTAATTTTCTAACTGACTGACAGTTATAGCCTGTAAAAGTATTAATTTTATTTGAATCAACTCCTTTTTGGTTCAAAAAATGTTAAATTTTTTTTCCAAAAAAAAGCTCCCAATAAAATATGGGAGCTTTCCTGCTTCATTTTTTGAGAAGTTTCTAGAATTTAAATCCGAGATTGAAACCTGCACTAAATTCAATTTTTGTAAACTCATTGGTAACATCTTCGCTAAAGTTTCTCCCGATATTGGCGAAAGGCCCCATCACAAAACGGTTGTTGAAGCTCCATTTATATCCGGCTCCAAGGCCAATGATAAAACTGTCCATATCAATCTTTGGTGCGTCACTCGTTTCTTGATAGTCGCCAAAACGAAACTTGACCAACGGCGAAACTATAAACCCAGATCCGTCGTCTCGTCTGGAAATATTATAGTTATAGGAAAGCTGCATGCTGTTAGTATTGAAATCCTCCACTTGTCGGCCGATACTCATATTATAGGTATCATTAATCAAAACATCCAAACCAACCGATTGATGATGATCGAAATAATATTCATACCCCACTTCTACCGATCCCAATGCAATCACATTGAAGATATTGAACTTCACTTCATGCTGCGGAAACTCTCCACTTTGTGCATTTGCCATAACCGTTCCGGCAAGGAACACAAGGCCTAAAATTGTTTTTTTCATAGCTTTTAATTTGTTTTTGTCGCCTAAATATAACAAATATTATGCTTAAAAAAATTAATTTCTGCCTTTTTCTCTTTTATAAAGTGTATGAACAGGATCACTCTGCCAAAATTCCTTGGTATCTACATTAATAACCGTCAGCGGACCTTTGAAAGCAGCACCTGTATCAATGTTCCAAACATTTGCCATTTGCACGGGAACTGTCTCCTCGATTCGGGTAACTGGCGTGTGGCCGATATAAATTTCTTTGTATAATGTAAATCGTTTTGGATAGCGGAGATCTTTTGTACTCATGTTTGGATCTAACGCCAAAGCGGTTTCCCAAAGAGTTCGTTCCCAATAAAACATTTTAGGAAAATATTCATATTCCACCCCGTTGAGATTCGTGAAACCGGCATGCACAAAGAGGCGATTTTGCTTGTCCAGATGATAATCTTCCAGGTGTTCTAGAAAAGCAATATGCTCGTCAATTCTTGCAGAAGCAACCTTCTTGTAGGCCGTGACAGTGGCCTCTCCACCATGATGATACCACATCTCGTTGTGGGTTTTCACCTTGAACCATTTGAGCAGTAACTCGTCATGGTTTCCCCGAATAAAAACGCAATTATAAGTAGTTGTTAGATGCATCAAATAATCCAAAACCTCTGGCGACTGGCTCCAACCATCTACATAATCGCCTAGAAAAATCAGTTTGTCATTGGGTTGTAAAGGTGCTCGATCCAGCACTTGTTCTAAGGCTTTTAGTCCGCCGTGTATGTCGCCAATCGCGAATGTACTACTCATCTGCTATTTTTTTTCAAAGTTACAAATTTGATGTTTCTTATAAAAATGTAACACATTGAAAAGGTTTGTGGGATGCCCTTTTTATAGTATTGTTGATTTGTGAGATGGGTACGAAGATTAGAAAAGATAAAATGGCTTTCCTTCTAGCCCTGATGGTTGCATCTATCCTTTTGTTCCAGGGTTCGGAACAAAAGATAGGTGCATCCAGCAGGAATATGGTCTTGTGACATAAAACGGCGATTCGCTCCTTGAAAAGAGTTTAGTTAAGATCATATTTCATCTTTCGTAAGATTCGCATGGCTTCCTTAAAGGAAAGATACACTGTAGTATTGTGATGCTTTTTTAGAAGAGGCTTGGCATCAATCAAGATTTGCTTGGCATCTTCAAAGCCATTAAGATAGCAAATCATCAACGTTGATGGAAGGTTAGTGAGGTCGATATTCTCTCGTTCGGTTAGCGAGAAGCCTTTTTCGAGTTTGGCGATAAGGGCTAAATTTGAGTTGTAAATATGAAAAAGCATCTTCCGGTTAAACTCTGGTGGCTGGAACAGCATTTCCCTTTCGATTTTATAGTAGCCATTTTCAAAAAAATGAATACTGACTTTTTCCAATTCATAGAAGCTCGTCTTGTCGTTTAATCCCAACGAAACATACTCGGTTATCGTGAAAACATCATCGTCATATTCGATTGCCACCTCATCCAGAGCCGAATAGAACAGCTTGATTTGCTCGTTGACCAGCTCAATGTCAACACGCGAAAGATAGGTTTTGTTCTTGACCCGTTTTGGAATTCCTGCCCAGCAAATCACGAAAAGTTCCTTGAAAACTTTATATTCCGGTGTCATGTCCTTGTGGCGGTTGTTCATGAAATCCATCACGCCATCAAGGGTATAGCCGATGCTGTTTCGCGAGCTGTTTTCGATGCTAATAACCGTTTCGGTATTTTGATAATTTTTCTCAAACTCACCTTCAATGGGAACCGAGTTACTGCCTCTTCGGATAAAAATAGAATTTGCTGGAATGGTGTGAATTCCTTTTTTAAAAAACGAAGCTTTATTTTTGGGTTTAATCGTAACCAGTCCAATCACCTTGTCCTTTGGAAGATTTGGAAACGGAACATTTTCATATTGAATCTTAGGAGGATTTTCGAGAAAGGCATTCACAAGGTTTTGGATCCGACTGTCGTCGAAAAAATCGTCGCCTACAATTTCGTTGTCATGGTCTTCCACACCCACAACGATATAGGAATTGTTAGTTGGATTTGAGTTGGACAAGGCACAAATATGTTTTAGGAATTTGGCTTTCCCTTCCCGGGTATGAAGGTTCAACTGTCGCTTTTTGTCATAAAAACTACTCTCGTCGTTATGGGCGAGAAGGTTTTTGATGAGAAGGCGTTTGTTGATCATTACTTTTTATTTTTTTGATTGTCCGTTTTACTGATTGCGATATGAATCTACATTAAAGTTTCTGTTTTTAAAATGAACTCAACAAGATTCTTCACTCTCAAAATTTGATGCAAAACGGAATAAATTCATTGCTTTTACCTTTCAAAAATAAGGCTTTTTAATGATTATTAGTAATTAGCGACAATCAATAAATTGTGATTAGATGATTAAAAATTACATCTTATAGATAGAATAATGTTTCTACTAGGTGCAACTAAACCTGAACTGTATGGTCGATAACGTTGATCCGTTATGTTTTCAATCCCTGCACTCACAGCTAGGTTCTGATGAAACTGATACATTGCCTTAAAATTAAGCGTGTACCAACTTGGAGAATAAGGATTGCCATCTGCATCTTTTGCATAAATTACTGGTTTGCCTTGTTCTTCTGGATTGAGATTATCATAACGCACTTCGGCACTGTACATCGCATAGAATTGCATAAACAGTTTATCTTTCTGATAGGAAAACCGAGTAATTCCAAATGCGGGAGCGGCATGTCTTGAAGGGCTCACATCCCCATTATCCATTTCCTCTTTGCCTACTTGATAATTATAATGTGAGGAAAGGCTAAAACCTGATGGCAGTTTAAGCTCTATTCCTGCATTGAAGCCATAAACTGTACCATATGCCGCATTTTGAATAGCATAAACTTTACTCATCTCCCCATCAAACATGATGCTATCCTGTCCATTAACCTGAAAAGTTCTACGAACCATTGCATTATCCAAATAGGTGTAGAAACCAGTAGCATCAAGTTTTACAACATTACCTAAAATTTTTGAAATATTTAATTCTCCGTTGTAGGCATATTCGGCATTTAAGGACGTATTTGGTACAATTACTTCACCGCTTGCAAAGTCAAATATTTTACCTATATCATCCACGTTTGGAGCTCTAAATCCAGTACTTCCGTTCAAGCTGATTTTCCAAGTTGCATCAGGTGTATAAACGAGTCCTAAACTTCCCGTTGTTGCGGAATTCTTAATACTAGAACTTGTAAAATCAAACGGGAAAAAATCAAGATGACGTGTAAAATCAGACTTTACATGGAATGCGCTAAATCTCGCTCCTGCTTGAATCAAAAACTTGTCGGAGGCGACAAACTGATAATTCAAATACCCTGCATAACTACTCCATTGAGAAGCGGGATATCTGTCAGGAACAAGAATAGGACTTTCATCCCTAATGTCAACTGCTGATCCAGTTGAAGTTACGTCATTCAGCACATATTCAGCACCATAATAAAACCTGTGTTTTTTTACACTTTTTTCAAAATCTATATTTGCAGAATAAGCAGCAACTTCTTCTAGTTGGGTTCTTAATCTATGATGATTAAATCTTCTGTCTATTCTACTTTCTTCAAAATATTGTTGAGCCAAGCGTATTGTCATTCGATCATATAGCTTGTTACTTTGAACATGTGTAACCATTAAATTGTTCATCATCCAGATTTGGGGTCCATAGTTCCAAACAGCTGCCGCTGGTAATCCATTGTCTTGAGTCTCTAGATGACGATCATAACGTGAATACTCGGATGTTTCTGAATAATGAAAACCATACTGAAAATCCCACTTATGGTTTGGGCTGAATCTGATTTTTTGCATCATGTTCATTTGTGAATATCCACTTGGATTTTGAACTCGTGGGTCAGCATTTTCAAAAACTCTATCTTCCAAATCCAAACGCTGCACATAGAAGGTTTTCAAATATTCATCAGGGCCATATTTTCCCATTCGAAGGTCTCCAAATTTAGAATGTGAGAAACTTGTTACCGAAGCCCACTTCTTCCAACCTACATTCACATCAAAGTGATTTGTTGCTTCATTATTTGCAGATGAATAGCGGCTTACGGCTTTGCCCAATACCAGTAGTTTATCTGTTAATGATAATTGGGGAGTAAGTGTCTGAAAGCTCATTACACCTCCAATCGCATCACTACCATAAATGACAGAACCAGGTCCAAAAAACACTTCGGTGTTTTCAATAGCAAATGGGTCTAAAGAGATTACATTTTGGATATTTCCCGATCTGAATATGGCCGAGTTCATCCGTACACCATCTATAGTATAGAGGAGCCTATTAGTAGAAAAACCTCTTATCATAGGACTCCCACCACCTTGTTGGCTTTTTTGAATGAATACTTCACCAGACGATCCGAGTAAATCCGCAGCGGTCTGAGGATTGTACAATGCAACATCTTTAGGAGAAATAATTGAAATTTTAGAAGGGATGTTTCTTGATGTCTGCCTCCATCGAGTGGCCGAAACCACAACTTCATCAAATTGAGTTACAGAAACCGTCAGCATTACCTCAAAATTCATTTTTTCTATTTCAGCAAAGCTTTTTATCTCAGTTTTATACCCAAGACTGCGGATTACTATTTTCTTCGAACCCTCGAAAACTGAAATGATAGCTTGTCCTTTTGCATTTGTTGTTACGAAAGCATTAGTATTTGCACTCATTAAAGTTGCTAATTCTATTGGCTTTTGAGTTTCGTTATCTTTAATGGTTATTATTTGTGAGTTAACAGTGCATACCAACCCCATTACCAACCCCAACGTGAAAAATATTTTTATCATTATTTTTTTAAAATTTATCCCCAACCCTCTCCTCTGCATTCTTGTCCTGACGGAGGAAGGATTTCATAAAGAAGCGTTGCAAATTTGATTTTGATTATAATAACCTCATCTTCTGTCTGGGTGATAACTTTGAGGGAATTAGATAATTCTATTCACGATTGTGGAGGATGCCTGAGCTGTACTCATCACCATCAAATCGGCAATATTCACATGGTAAGGTCTCGTTGTTACAAACACAATAATATCGGCAATATCTTCTGGCTGAAGCGGTTCGAAACCTTTATAGACATTAGAAGCTCTCTCGGTATCACCTTTGAAACGCACCTCTGAAAATTCCGTTTCTACCATTCCTGGATGAATCGCTCCTACCCTAATTCCGTATGGATTCAAGTCCATTCGCATTCCTTGATTCAAGGCATCAACGGCATGCTTCGTGGCACAATATACATTGCCATTCGGATATACTTCCTTGGCAGCTGTCGAACCAATATTGATGATATGGCCTTTTCGTCTTTCAATCATCTTCGGGATTATAGCTTTTGAAACATACAACAATCCTTTTACATTGATGTCGATCATCGCATCCCAATCGTCCAAATCTCCGTTTTGAATGGGGTCTAAACCATGAGCGTTTCCTGCATTATTGATTAGGATATCAATGTTTGCAAAATCTTCGGGAAGTGAAGTAATACTTTCCTTGACCGCTTTTTTCTGCCGAACATCAAACAGCAAAGTATGTACTTCTGTTCGTTGTGAAAGCTCATCCTGTAATTCTGCCAGTCGGTCTTCTCGCCTTCCGCAAATGATGATCTTGTAATTATTTTTGGCGAAAGCCCTTGCCGTTGCCCTACCAATTCCGCTAGTAGCTCCGGTTATTAATACTGTTTTCATTTAAATTGATTAAGTAACATAATTATCTCAAAATGGTCACTGAACACTGACCTCTGTTCACTGCCAACTAAATTAAGGAACCGGATTCCCCATGCTTTCTGTCCAAATGGCAAACCAATCTTCCTTGTCCAGCACAAGTTGGGTTGCATTGTTGATGTATTGCAAACGGGCTACATTCACAGTTCCTGCTACCGGAATAATCTTGGCAGGATGCTGTAAAATCCATGCTAACAAAATCATATCCGAACCTACGTGGTATTTATCGACCAAAGTAGCTAGGAGTTTTTTGAGTATTCGGGTTTGGATGGTATCTTCACGAAAAACAGTTCCAAGAGGATTCCATGCCATTGGGGTAATGTTATGAAGTTGCATATAATCCAGACTGCCATCAATCATCGCTTCGAAATGAGTTGCCGAAAATTGAACCTGATTGTAATTCACTTCTGTCTTGGACCGAATCAAATCAGTTTGTGAAGGAGTGAAATTTGATAACCCGAAATCAAGAATCTTGCCTTCGGCTTTTAGTTTTTCAACCGCTTCGGCAATTTCATCGGGTTGCATCAAAGGACTCGGACGATGCAAAAGAAGAGCATCCAAATAATCGGTTTTTAAATTTTTCAAAGAGTTCTCAACCGACCAAATAATATATTCTTTTGAATAGTCATAATGCTTGACTTTGTTGTCACGGTTTGGGGTAATGTGTTGGATCCCACATTTAGAAATTAACTGGATTTTCTTTCGGTCAATTTTACTTTCTGCAAAAGCTTTTCCAAAGGCAGCTTCAGTAGTATAATCGCCATAGATATCGGCATGATCAAAGGTGGTAATTTTGTTTTCTAGACAAACGTGAATGAGATTTGCCATCTCGGATGTGGAGAGGTTTTTATCCCAAATTCCCCAGTTCATTGTTCCTGCAATTATTTGCGAAAACGCTGTTTTCATGATATGTTTTTTTAAGTTCTTAAAAATATAAAAACAAAATCACAATTCATCCTTAAAGACAAAGGTTTCACAGAAGTTTTAACCATTTTTTAACATCTTACTTCTAAAAAAAAAGTCAATTTGCACTGTTAAATTATTTCAACAAAAATAGTCTACTAAAAAAACAAAGATGGAAGAAAATACAGCTACTTTAGACATAAGGGCAATTAATGAAAAAATTGAAAGAGAAAGTGCTTTTATTGACCTTCTCAACATGGAAATGAATAAAGTGATCGTAGGCCAAAAGCACATGATCGAAAGATTGTTAATCGGACTATTAGGCCAAGGACACATCCTTTTGGAAGGTGTTCCGGGTTTGGCAAAAACGTTGGCCATCAACACGCTTTCACAAGCCGTTCAAGGTTCTTTCAGTAGAATCCAGTTTACTCCAGATTTATTACCTGCCGATGTTATTGGAACGATGATTTACAACATCAAAGCCAATGAGTTTTCGATTAAAAAAGGACCTATTTTTGCCAACTTCGTTCTGGCTGATGAGATCAACCGTGCTCCAGCAAAAGTACAATCGGCTTTGCTTGAAGCGATGCAGGAAAAACAAGTTACCATTGGCGATACAACTTTTAAACTAGACAAGCCTTTCTTGGTTTTGGCTACTCAAAACCCGGTGGAGCAAGAAGGAACATATCCGTTACCGGAAGCTCAAGTCGATCGTTTTATGTTAAAAACCGTTATCGATTATCCAAAAATGGAAGATGAAAGAATGGTGGTTCGTCAAAACCTAAAAGGAGCTTTTGAAAAAGTAAACGCTGTTATTTCTGTCGAACAAATCTTGAGAGCTCAAGAAGCAGTTCGCGAAGTCTATATGGATGAAAAAATCGAGAAATATATCCTGGATATTATTTTCGCAACGCGTTATCCTGAAAAATATAAATTAGAAAAATTAAAACCACTAATCAGTTTTGGAGCATCTCCACGTGGAAGCATCAACTTGGCAACCGCTGCCAAATGTTATGCCTTCATCAAACGTCGTGGCTATGTGATTCCAGAGGATGTTCGTGCCGTTGTTCATGATGTGTTACGTCACAGGATTGGTATTACGTATGAAGCTGAAGCGGAAAACATCACTTCTGTAGATATCATCAACAAAATCGTAAACGAAATCGAAGTACCTTAAAAAAGTATTCAGTTAGCAGTATTCAGTTAGCAGTTATTATAGATAACGCAAAGCACTGACCACTGACCACTGATCACTGATCACTGAACACTCAAAAAATGGATACAAAGGAGCTACTCAAAAAAGTACGAAAAATAGAAATCAAGACCCGAAGATTGAGCGATCATATCTTTTCGGGTGAATACCACACGTCATTCAAAGGTCGTGGTATGACTTTTAGCGAAGTTCGTCAATACCAATATGGAGATGATATTCGAGCCATCGACTGGAATGTTACAGCTCGATACAATGAAGCTCACGTTAAGGTTTTTGAAGAAGAACGCGAACTGACGATGATGCTCATGGTGGACATCAGTGGTTCGGCTGGTTTTGGTTCTAAAAATCAATTCAAGGAAGATATTGTTACCGAGATTGCTGCAACTATGGCTTTTTCGGCTACGCAAAATAATGACAAGATTGGACTTATTTTGTTTTCCGATCAAATAGAATTGTATATTCCTCCAAAAAAAGGAAAATCGCACGTCTTGAGAATCATCCGTGAGTTGATCGAATTTCAACCAAAGAGCAAAAAGACTGACATCAACCAAGCTTTAAAATTTCTTTCAGGAACTCAAAAAAAGAAAGCCATTGTTTTCTTGATCTCCGATTTTATTGCAGATGATTACGAACATACCTTGAAAATTGCTTCTAAAAAACATGATATTACCGGAATTAGAGTCTATGATATCCGTGAGGAAAAAATACCTAATCTAGGAATGGTTCCGATGCTGGATGCCGAATCAGGTCAAGTGCAGTTGATCAATACCGGTTCAAAACAGGTGCGATTGGATTATGAAAAATATTATCACGAAAAGGTAAAGTTTTTCAAAGAAACCTTCAGCAAATGTGGTGCAGGTGCCGTCAACACAAGAGTCGATGAAAGCTATGTGACCAAATTATTGGGCTATTTCAAATCGAGATAATTCCGAAACAAGTTTAAAACCAATCAGGTTTAAATACATGAGAATGAAAATAAAATTCTACATACTATTACTTTTATTTACAACTACACTTTTTGCCCAAAAACGGGTTGAAACTTCTATTGATACCACCAAGAATAAAATTGGAGCACAGTTTAATCTGACGTTGAGAACGGTTGTTGATACTACTGAAACTGTTGTTTTTCCTACAGCAACTACTTTTGGAAGAATGGAAGTCATCCGGAATTATGTGGTGGATACGGTAAAGAAAGACAACCGCTACGAACTCATCAAAAAATACGGATTGGCTCAATTTGATTCAGGAAAATATACCGTTCCGAGTCTGAAAGTTTTCATTAACCAAAAACCTTATTTTACAGATTCACTTTCGGTAGAAGTAGCAAATGTTCAGGTGGATACCTTGCAACAAAAAATGTATGAAATCAAACCCATCATTGGAGCCGAATCTGCTTCGAGTGGAATTTGGAAATGGTTATTGATTATTTTGGCTTTGGTAGGAATTGGATTCTTGGTTTATTATCTGATAAAAAAATACCAGAAAAAGAAAGTAGAGAAAGAAGTCTATAAAACACCTATAGAAAAAGCCACAAGCTTGTTGAACACCTTGGAGAAAAAAGAACTTTGGCAAAAAGGTGAAGTGAAAGCCTATTATAGTGAACTGACCGATATCGCTAGAAATTATATCGAAGAAGCCATCGAAATTCCAGCAATGGAAAGCACCACTTCGGAGCTGATTGTAGCGTTGAGAAATGCTTCGCAGAAAAAGAAAATGGCCGTTTCGCAAGAGACGTTAGAAAATTTAGAACGTGTTTTAAAACAAGCCGATTTGGTGAAATTTGCAAAATCTAAACCACTTGATTTCGAAATTGCAGAAGACAAGAAGAAAATCGAAAAGGCAATCCTTACACTTGACAACGCCATTCCAGAAGAAGTGGTGGAAGAAGATGACATCCTGAACGAAGCACAAAGGCAAAAACTTATCAAAGAAAAATTGAGAAAGAAGAGAAATGCCAGAATAGGAATTGCGATTGCTTCGGTAATTGGATTGACGATTGGGGTTTTCACCTTCTTGGTTTTTACCAAAGGTTTTGATTTTGTAAAAGATAACATAATTGGACATCCAACGAAAGATTTGGTCGAAGGCGAATGGGTGTTGAGCGAATACGGAAATCCATCTGTAAGAGTTGAGACTCCAAAGGTTTTGAAACGTATGGATGCCAAAAAGACCTTGCCAAAAGAGGCTTTCGCGGTTATAAAGGATATGCAACTGTTTTCGTATGGAAGCATTCTTGATAATTTTTATATTTCTGTTTCAACATTACAATACAAAGAACAGGTGGAAATTGATTTGGACAAAGGGCTTGAAGGTTCTGTTCAAGTTTTAGAGGCACAGGGGGCTCAAAATATGATTTTAAAGCAAGAAGATTTTAACACTAAAGAAGGAATTACAGGAAAAAAAGGGTATGGATCATTCTCACTCATTAACCCTATCAAAAAGGAAAGTACGAAGTTATATTTTGAAATATTGATTTTTGGTCAAGAAGGCGGGGTACAACAAATTGTAATCCTCCATGAAGAAGGCGACCAATATGCCAACCAAATTTCCGAAAGAATATTAAATTCTGTTGAACTTAAAAAAGTAGCACAATGATGACAAACGTAACTTTTTTAAACCCAGGATTCTTTTGGCTGTTCCTTTTGCTTCCGCTACTAATCGGCTGGCAAATCTGGAAAAGAAACGAACAATCAGCCACTTTGAAAATGAGTTCGCTGAAAGGGTTTCAAACTTCGCCTTCGCTTTTGGCAAAACTAAAACCGTTTCTATTTGTATTGAGAATATTGGCTTTGGCTTCGATGATTGTGGCTTTGGCCCGACCAAGAACGGTTGACATCAGCAGTAAAACCAAAACCACAAAAGGAATTGATATCGTTTTGGCGATTGACGTTTCGAGTTCAATGTTGGCCCGCGATTTGAAACCAAACCGAATGGAAGCATTGAAAAGAGTCGCTTCGGATTTTATTACTTCAAGACCAAATGACCGAATTGGATTAGTCGTTTATGCAGGAGAGAGTTATACAAAAACACCCGTAACAAGTGATAAAGCTGTTGTTATTGACGCTTTGAGAGGTATCAAATTTGATAACGTTTTGCAAGATGGAACGGCAATTGGAACTGGATTGGCAACCGCCATCAACCGATTAAAAGACAGCAAGGCAAAAAGCAAGATTATTATTTTGTTGACCGATGGTGTAAATAATTCAGGAACGATTGAACCCGAAACGGCTTCGGACATTGCTAAAGAATACGGAATCAAAGTCTATACAATTGGTTTAGGAACCAACGGAATGGCGGAATATCCTTATGCTTTGGCGGCAAATGGTGATTTTATTTTCAAGATGATGAAAGTAGAAATCGATCAGGAATTAATGAAAAGTATCGCTAAAAACACCGGCGGAAAATATTTCAGAGCAACTTCCAACCAAAAACTGGAAACCATTTACAACGAAATCAACAAGCTTGAAACTACCGAAATCGAAGAGCTAAAATTCTATGATTATGATGAAAAATACAGGCCGTTCTTGATTTTTGCTGGTATTTTATTGTTATTGGAAGTTGGATTACGAAACACCGTTTACAGAAGCTTTATATAAAAAACAATTTTCAAATTTTAAAAAAAAATGAATTTGAAACGTATTGTAATTTGGAAATTGTTTTTTGTTATTTAAGAAAATATGGAATTAGACGAAAAAAAATATTTATATCTATTATTAATCATCCCAATTTTGGTGGTGCTTTTCCTTTATAATTTATACTGGAAAAGAAAAAAGCAACGCGAATTTGGGGATATCGAAATGGTTAAAAAGTTAAGTCCGGAGAAATCTACTTTCAAGTCGATCTTGAAGCTTGTAGTTTTGCTTTTGGCTTTTGCCTGTTTGATAATTGCCTTGGTTAATCCAAAAATAGGAACTAAATCCGAAACCGTAAAACGTCAAGGAATCGACATTGTTTTTGCTGTCGATGTTTCAAAAAGTATGCTTTGCGAAGACATTGCACCAAGTCGTCTGGATAAAAGCAAACAGATTGTTTCGCAAATTATCAACCAACTAGGAAGCGACCGAATTGGGATTGTAGCCTATGCTGGAAGTGCTTTTCCAGTGTTGCCGATAACTACCGATTATGGAGTTGCGAAAATGTTTATCCAAAGTATGAATCCTGGAATGGTTTCTTCGCAAGGAACTTCTTTGGACGAAGCCATAAAATTATCTTCTACTTATTTTGAACAAGATAGTGAAACAAGCAAATTGCTGATATTAATTTCCGATGGTGAAGACCACTCTGAAGGTGCTTCGAGTGCTGCAGAAGAAGCCAATAAAGCAGGTTTGAAAATTATTACAATAGGTGTTGGAACTGAAAAAGGTGGTCCAATTCCATTGAAACAAAACGGAGTTGTAGAAAGCTTTCAGCGTGATTTCGACAATCAAGTCGTGGTTACAAAACTGAATCCACAAAGTTTGGAAGAAATTGCAAAAGCCACAAAAGGTGGTTACATCAACGGAAGTAACACTAAAGAAGTACTTGAATACATCAAAAACGCCTTGGATAATATTGAAAAGACTGACTTTGAATCGGAACAATTTACTGATTTCAATTCGCAGTTTCAATGGTTCCTAGGAATCGCCTTTGCCTTATTGCTTTTGGAGATTTTCCTTTTGGAGAAAAAAACCAAATGGGTGAAGAAAATGAATTTATTTAACGAAGAAAAGTCTGAAAACCCACTATAAGAAAATGAAAATGAAAGACTTGAAGAATATTTTTTTAATCGCAACAATCCTTCTTTCTTTTGCCGCAAAGGCACAAGAAAAAGACAAGTATTTGCCACAAGCCAACGAAGAATTTGCAGCTAAAAACTATGTTGAGGCTGAAGCCAATTATAGAATTTCCCAATCAAAATTTCCTAAAAAGGCGAGTGCTTCTTATAATTTAGGAAACACGATCTATAGCATCAATCAACCTTCGGAAGCGAAACTTTCGTATATGAAAGCGATTGAAGAATCAAAATCGAGACCCGAAAAACACAAGGCATTTCATAATCTTGGGAATGTTTTTATGAAGGAAAAAAATTATTCGGCTGCCGTTCAAGCCTATAAAAATGCCTTGATTAACAATCCGGCTGATGAAGAAACCCGTTACAATTATGCTTTAGCAAAAAAAATGCTGAAAGACAATCCGCCTCCAAAAGACGACAAGAAGAAAGACAAAAAAGACAAGGACAAGGATAAAGACAAGGACAAGAAAGACGATAAAAAAGATCAAAATCAAGATAAAAAAGACGACCAAGGCGATAAAGACAAGGACAAAAAGGACGACAAGAAAGACGGTGATGGCAAAGATCCAAAAGACGATAAAAAAGAAGGTCAGCCAAAACCAAAAGAAGGTGGTATTTCTAAACAACGATTAGAGAATCTGCTGGATGCCGTAAATAATGAGGAGAAGAAAGTTCAGGATAAGGTAAATGCCAAGAAAGTGAAAGGCAAGCCAGTTCGAACAGAAAAAGATTGGTAATTTCGATATTCAAAAAAAGTTTAGACAACAAATGAAAAAGTTTATTTTTCTATTATTAATAAGTGTTCAGGGACTTTTTGCTCAAGTTCAATTTGAAGCAAAAGTCAGCAAAACCACACTCGGTATCAATGAAAGATTGCGAATCGATTTTTCGATGAATGCAGATGGTGACAACTTTACACCTCCTGATTTTGATGGTTTCCGCGTGATAACCGGACCCATGCAACAAGTTAGCCAGCAGTGGATAAACGGTCGAGGTACATTCAATAAAACCTATTCTTACTATCTTTTACCAACCCAAAGAGGTTCGGTTACGATAAAGCAAGCTAGCATTGAGATTAATGGTCAAATATATAAAACCTCTCCGATAAAAATCAATGTTACGGCAGCTGTCGAAATGCCAAAAAATCCAAATGATGCACCTCAAATTTCGGCAAATGATGCGATTCACTTGGTTGCAGAAGTTTCCAAAAGCAATCCGTATATCAACGAACCCATTACGGTTGTTTACAAATTATATTTCAGTTACAACGTAGGAATTACGAATTGGAGAGAACTCGACAAGCCAAAATATAATGATTTTTGGAGCCAGAATATCGACATGAAGCAACTCAAAGTTGAAGAAGGTACCTATAATGGAGAGAAAACTCGTTTTGTTGTATTGCGAAAAGTGGTACTATATCCTCAAAAATCAGGAAAACTCTCCATTGAGCCATTATCAATGGATATTGATTTGGAACTGCCAACCAACAGGCGGAACGTTTTTGGTCAAGTTTTGACAACAAGAGACAACAAAAGGGTTTCGGCTGGAGCCAAAGTCATCAATGTTCGTGCCTTGCCTGAAGCTGGAAAACCTGAAAATTTCACGGGTGCCGTTGGGAAATTCACCTTTAGGGCGACACCTACGAAAACGACTTTGAAACACGGCGAAAGTTTAGATTTGAATGTGATTGTAGCTGGAACTGGGAACTTAAAATTATTCGATTTACCAAAACCTGTAGTGCCAACTGCTTTAGAAATGTATGACCCGGTTCACACCGAAAATGTGAATACGCCACTTTCTGGAATGACGGGAACTATCGCCGACAAATACACTGTTATTCCGCAATACAAAGGGAATTACCCAATCAAAGCGATGAGCTTTTCTTTCTTTGATTTGGCGACAGGGAAATATAAAACTATCACTTCTCCAGAGATTATGATCAAGGTATTGGATGGTCCAGAAAGCGATAGTCCAGCTGTTGCTTCGTCTGACAGTACGTCTGGAGTGAACAAGAGATCCATTTCTGCATCAGCACAATTTCAATTTATAAAACTAAAAACCAATTTGGTTTCGACTAAAAAAGAGGACTTCTTTGGCAGTAATTTATTCTACGGATTGCTGTTTGCTCCACTGGTTTTAATTCCGATCATCATGCTTTTCAGAAAGAAAAAACAAGCCATGGATCGTGATGTTGTTGGGAATAAAATCAGGAATTCTAATAGATTGGCGAAAAAATATCTATCGGAAGCCAAAAAACAAATTGCAAACAAAGAGTTGTTCTATATCGCTTTGGAAAAAGCTTTGCACAATTTCTTGAAAGCAAAACTGAACATCGAAACCTCAGAAATGAGTAAGGATAAAATTCGTGAAATTCTTTTATCAAGAAATGCGAATGAAAATACGGTTTCAAACTTTATAAACCTGACTGAAAACTGCGAATTTGCAAGATATGCACCATCGTCAAGTGTGTCGATCCAGCAGGATTTTGATAAGGCTGTTACTATAATTTCCGAATTGGAAAAACAAATCTAAGTGCTATAATTCAACGAAAAATGAAAAATTTAATTTATATATTTTTATTAATCACCTCAACTTTCTTTGCCCAAAATGGCTTTGAAAAAGGCAATGAATTGTACCGAAAAGACCAGTTTAAAGAAGCAGTCGTTGCTTATGAAAGTGTTTTGAAAACCAAAAAAGAATCGGCTGAATTGTATTTTAATTTGGCGAATGCTTACTATAAATTGAACAAAGTTGCCCCTGCAATTTACAATTATGAGAAGGCTTTATTGTTAAGTCCTAACGATAAAGACATTCAAAACAATTTGGCTTTCGCCCAAAAACTCCAAATTGACGATATCAAACAAGTTCCAAAAGTAGGTTTTAGCAAACTCATTCAGGATTTCACTTCTTCCTATCATTACAATACTTGGGGTTGGATTGCCGTTGGATTTTCAACGCTGTTTTTATTGTTTTTTATTGGATATTATTTCTCTCAAACTACACTATTAAAAAGAATTTTCTTTGTTGGAATGTTCCTTGCCTTATTGGTAATCGTGTTAAGCGTTACATCGGCTATCTTCGAGAAATCAAATTATGAAAACGACAAACCTGCCATTGTTTTTGCCGAAATCACTTCTGTGAAAACAGAACCCAAACAGGATGCTCCTGATGCTTTTATGCTACATGAAGGCACCAAAGTACAAATTTTAGAAGCACTTGATAATTGGAGAAATATCGAACTTTCTGACGGAACTAATGGTTGGATAGAGGCTGCAGCTATCAAGGAGATCAAATAGTTTCAGTCGCAGTCACGGCAGTCAGTTACTTAGCGGATCGTATTTCCGAACGAAGACAAAAAACCAAAAGCAAATGAAATTTGATGGTCTAGAATACATCTCGATTGAACATCAAACAACGGAATTTCCGAAGCATTTTCACGAAACGTTTTGCATTTCGCTCATTCATTTAGGTACCGAGCAAATTGATTTTGAAAACAATAGTCTTTTTTGCGAAGCCGGAAGTATTTCCATCACCAATCCCTATGAAATACATTCAAATCCTCTAATAGATGTGAAGGCTCCTTTAAAGTTTGACACCATTTATATTCCAAATGAGATTATGAAATATGGCCTTGATGGCAAGAATATTATTTTTTTAAATAGAAAAATTAGCAGTAAAAAAGCCAATCAATACTTCCTAAATTTAAAAAATGCCATCGAAAGCCAGAATGATTTAGAAATTGATTTCTGCCTAAAACAATTTACAAAAGCAATTCATTCTTATTCGCAAGAAAACAAAGAAGAATATCAAACCTTGAACTTCAGTAGCTTTCGCGAAATCAATACTTTTGTCGAAAATAATATCCAGAATCGATTTAGCTTGGATGAACTTTCGGCATTGGCTAACATCAATAAATTTGGCTTTGTCAAAAAATTTAAAGCTTCGACAGGAATGACGCCAATGCATTATATTTTGATGAAAAAAATATTTTCCAGCAAAAAGCTATTGGATCAAAATACCGACCTGACCGAAATTGCTTATCATTATAACTTTACTGATTTAGCTCATTATTCGAAGACTTTCAAGCGATTTATTGGTGTGTCGCCAACAAAATATAAAGACGAGTTTTCAAAAAAATTAAATTAACCAATATTATACAAGCGCCATTGTTTGCATCGATTTACATTTGAAGAAATTTAAAATCAGATGAAACCATTTTTCTATATCGCATTTTTCCTGTTTTCAAATCTTGCTTTTTCTCAGTCGATTGATGCGTTATTTCCGCAGAAAAAGATGCAAAAGGATTTGGCAATTTTTAAAGATTTACGCAAAAAAGCAAATTCAGGCCTTTACAAATACCGAACTGAAAAACAGATTGACAGTATTTATTCTTGGGCCGAAAAGGAAATTAAAAACTTATCTACCTATAGAGATTTCTATACTTTAATTAGCCAACTTACCAATTTTGAAGGCAGTTTACACAATGACACTTGGCTTCCCGAAAAAGTTATTGAGAATTTACGGAAAGAGCAATCCGGTTACTTTCCTTTCCCTATAAAATGGATTGAAGGAAAATGGTTAGTAAATTTTGAAAATGAAGAAATTCCTTTAGGTGCTGAAATTATAGCAATTAATAAAATTCCAATTGCTGAAATTATTTCAAATCTAGCTAAATATTATACTACAGATGGCGATAATCTGACAGGCAAAAAAATAGGCATTCGAACGCATTTTGCAAAATATTTCAGATTGCAGTATGGGTTGAAAGATCAATTTATTGTTGGTTATATAATGCCAAATGCAGAAGAAATAGTGACCAAGACCATTTCGAGCATAAGTTATAAGGACTATTACACAAACTTTCAAAATCGCTTTTCAAAAGCTTACGACCAAATTTATTATGCCGATTTAGCAGACAATCAGAAATATAATTTTAAAAAACTAGATTCTTTAACGGCGAAGTTGACGATTTATTCGTTTAATATAGGTGACGAAAAATCGAAAGAACATGCCGAATATGTAAAGTTTCTAGATAGTGTTTTCATCCAAATAAAGAAGGATAATATAAAAAATCTAATCGTTGATGTTCGTCAAAACGGCGGTGGGACAGACCCAAATGACCTTGTTACTTATTCCTATTTGACCCAAAGAAATTTCCAAGAAAATAAAAAAGCATGGATTAGCTTTAGGAAGATTCCTTTGTTGAAGTATTACAACAGCAAGGCACCAAAATTTATTCGACCTTTTTTTGTGGGTAAATTCAACAAAGAATTCCAAGAGATTTTTCCTGTCGAAGATAATAACCGCTTTTATCAAAATGAAAGCAGCAACGACCACAGAATTTGGACACCAAATCCAAATGCTTTTAAAGGAAAAATTTATCTGCTTGTAAGTCCTGCAGTAGCTTCAGCCGGAAGTTTATTTGCCTCGATGGTGGCGGGAAACGAAAGTACGATAACCGTTGGCGAAGAAACTATGGGCGGCTATTATGGACATAACGGCCACACTCCTTTAGAATATAAGTTACCCAAATCAAAAATAGTAACGCAATTTTCGGTGGTAAATTTAGAACAAGATGTACCTAAAAAAGAGAATCAAATGAAAAATAGAGGTATAATTCCAGATTATTATGTGGTTCAAACTTACCAAGATTATTTAAATCAAACCGACACTCAACTGAATTTTGTTTATGATTTGATAAAGAAGAATTGAATTTTCAGTTTTCAGGTTTATCATCTTCTTTGAACTCCATAAACCAATTTTCAAGAGCCGGATAGACCAATCCAGATATTTCTAAAGTTGGATAATATATCAAGGATTCCACTAAAGTTGCTTTTGAAACAAGTTCCGTTTTTTCATTGAATTTATGAAAGAAATGAAGCGATACACTCAAAATCAAGATGGTTTTCAATAGGCCAAAAAAACCTCCCCCAATTTTATTGAATATCCCTAAACTTGCAAAATTAGCCAAGGTGGTAAAGGCTTTCGCCAAAACCGTAATGCCAACTACAACCAAAATAAAGGTCAGTACAAAAGCCATAATCTGAACCGTTTTTGGCGACCAAGACACGTGACTTTCAATAATGGATTGGGTCAGAAATGAAAACTTAATGGCAATATAAATCCCTAAAATCAGCGAAACAAAAGAAGCTAGTTCTACAAAAAAGCCATTCCAAACACCTCGGATAATGCCGTAAAGTAGGAAACCGCCAAGGATAACATCAAATAAATTCATACTAAAAGATAAAACAGCCAAGATAAAAGACTTTAGCAGAAAAACAAAACACAAAACCTATCTTTGCAAACTAATTTTGATGTTTCGGAGTTAACTGATAACTCATAACTCATAACTTTGAATCAATGTCTAGAGATATACAACTAAAAGAACGATGGGAAAGACTCGTCGAAATATTATCCAATCAATTTTCGCAAGGCGAAGATCTAGATTTGGATGCGATTATTTACCTGATTGGCGTTCAGGAATTGGGAAAAGTACACCGTACTTTCAAGAAAGACGAGAAACTCAACCTGATGCACATTGCCATTTGTCGACTTCTTGAACCCTATGGCTTTTATGAATTTGAACATTTCGATAACGACGGTTGGCCTCATTATAAAGTAAAAGAAGCGTTACCACCTTTAAAAGCAGGCGAACAATCGGTTTTGATGAAGGAAGCCATCGTTAGTTACTTTCTTGAAAAAGAATTAATCGATTAGTTTAAAAAAGGTTTCAAGGCGATTTTTTTCTACAATATGCTTCAACTTTAAACCTTAAACTTTAAACAAATTCCTTAAATTTGCACCTTTACAAAAAGACGATGATAGACAAGATTAAAGAATATATTGGCGAAGCCCAAGCTTTTCAAACTGATAACAAGCAAACACTCGAAGAATTTAGAATCAAATTCCTAGGAAGCAAAGGTCTTTTGAAAGACTTGTTTGCCGAATTCAAGAATGTTCCGAACGAACAAAAAAAAGAATTTGGTCAAGTAATCAACGCTTTGAAAAATGCTGCCGAGGAAAAAGTAAAATCTATTCAGGAATCTCTTGAAAGCAAGGAAGAAACCAAAGGCATTTATGGCGATTTGACACGTCCAGGCGAACCTTTGTCCATCGGTTCTCGTCACCCTATTTCATTGGTGAAAAACCAAATTATAGACATCTTTTCCACCATCGGATTCAACGTTTCCGAAGGTCCGGAAATAGAAGACGATTGGCACAATTTTACCGCCTTGAACCTTCCAGAATACCACCCGGCTCGCGACATGCAGGATACCTTTTTTATCCAAACCAATCCCGATGTTTTGTTGAGAACCCATACTTCGTCTGTTCAGGTGCGTTATATGGAAAACAACAAACCGCCAATCCGCACCATTTCTCCAGGACGCGTTTTCCGTAATGAAGCCGTTTCTTCACGTTCGCACTGTATTTTCCATCAAGTAGAAGGTTTGTATATTGACAAAGATGTTTCGTTTGCCGATCTAAAGCAGACGCTTTTATATTTCACGAAAGAGATGTTCGGAAAATCAAAAATCCGTCTTCGCCCGTCCTATTTTCCTTTTACAGAACCAAGTGCGGAAATCGACATTTATTGGGGCTTGAAAACCGAAACCGATTATAGAATCACAAAAGGAACAGGTTGGTTAGAAATTGGAGGTTGCGGAATGGTTGACCCGAACGTACTTAAAAATTGTGGCATCAATTCAGATGAATTCACCGGTTTTGCCTTCGGAATGGGAGTTGAACGAATCGCAATGCTCTTGCACCAAATCGGCGACATCCGTATGTTCTACGAAAACGATATCCGTTTCTTGGAACAATTCAAATCGAGTATATAAAAAAGTTTGAAGTTTAAGGTTTAACGTTAGCTCGTAACCTTAAACTTCAAACTTTTCATTTTTTTTAATTATGAAAAAAGACATCATCATCCCAAAAGTAGAAAACGTTTTTATGGCAGCCGTTCAAGAATGGAACGACGACTTCATGGAAAAAGTTTGGTACATGTATTTGGTAAACGACTCTGACTTTGATTTGGATAGTGTGATGGTCGTTTCAAAAGCTTTCGGAACCATTGATGGCGAAATGAAGAAAACATCGCTTCTCCGTCATGCTTTTGTAAAAGTTCCCGCTGTTTCTGTAGTAAAAGTAGAAATGGTTGAGAAAAGTGTCTTGGCTTTGAACAACGAATTCATGGTTACCTATTTTATCGGCAGTACCTTATACGATAAAAAATTCACCTTCAGAACCAACACCATCAACGAAAAAGCCACTGAAGAAGTGCCGATTCTATTCGTTAATGGCGTGATTGTAAGATAGTTTCAAGATTACCCGTTTAAAATTTTATTTTTTTCGGAATCAAACTCTTCTTGCGATAAAACTCCAACATCCAAAAGATCTTTTAAATCTAACAAAGCTTGTTTTTTTGAAGCCATATCATTTTTGGGTACTTCTTGCTCTATAACTTTTTCTGTATTGGTTGGAACTGCTGATTTTGCAGTATTTGAGGGACTAAATTTCAACAACACCTCCGTGATCTCATTAAATCCTTTGATGTTAGAATAATCAATTGCTTTTTGCTCCTTTGTATTTACTATTGAAGCATCGGCCTCTTTTTCGAGCAATAATTTTACCATATCTTTTCTGCCATTTGCTGAAGCATAATGCAAAGCTGTATTGCCACTTTCATCCTGAATATTGACGTTTGCTCCTCTATCTAAAAGCAATTTTACCATACTCAAATGACCACTTTTTGCTCCGACATGTAGCATACTTTCACCACCATATTCATAGGTCGTGCTTAAAGAAAAACTGCTTGAAATACTTAAGCTATTTGCTGTTTCTACCCATTCGAGATAGGAATTCATTGAGGTTTCGTTACCTGAAATAGGTTTTGCATAGTTTACATCAACTCCGTTTTCTATAAACAATTCCACAATTTCCTTTTGGTTGTTGGCACATGCATACCAGACTGGCGATAATCCGGTTTTTGATGACACAAAAACATCAGCTCCTTTTTCAACCAAAAATTTAGTCAACATTCTATTACCATCATAGCATGCCAAAAGCAAAGCATTTTCACCAGCATGATTCACATGATTGATTGTGGCACCATTTTCTAAAAGCAGCTCCACCATTGGCTGATTTTTAGACTTCACGGCAAAAAGCAATGGCGAATTTCCTTGTTTATCTGTTGTATTTACATTTGCTCCATTTGCTAAAAGCTTTTGAACAATTTCCTTGTTTCGCCAACTTGCCGCAATAAGCAAAGGTGTTTCGGCTTCATTGTTTTCAATATCAACTTCAAAGCCTTGTTCCAACAACTTTTCCATGATTTCTATTTGCCCCGTTTGAGCAACAAGATGCAAAAGACTATTCCCTTTATAATCTTTTATTGCGGTTTTTGCTCCTTTTTCTAATAAAAAAAGAGCGGTTTGTTTTTGTTTTTGCAAACAGGCAAAATAAAAAGGTGTTTCTCCTGCATGGTCTTCATAGTCCATGTCGGCTCCTTCACTGATAAGCATTTGCACCAAATCTAAATAGCCACGATGCGAGGCATAATGCAAGGCTGTTCTTCCTTTTTCATCCGTATAAGTAACATCTACTTCCTTATTTGCCAATAAAAGTTCGGCTATTTTTCTTTTTCCACCTTCACAGGCAATAATAAATGACATTGACATAGCTATTATTTTTTTTTGATTTATTATTGATTTTTCATCAACAACTCTACGGTTTTAATTTTCAGATTGTCATCCGATGCTAACATTAAAGCGGTCTGATCTTTATCGTTAGTAATAGATGTGTCGGCTCCGTTTTCTAGTAATAATTTTACTTTTCTATAGGTTTCTTTCGCCTTTTCTGCTTCATAATTCACATTGTAAGCACAAACTTTATGCAAAAGCGTATTCCCACTATTGTCTTGACGATTGACATCAATTACTCCTGTATCGAAAACCGTTTGTAGTATTTCTGATGATTTTTCAGCAATCAAATCAAGTGGCGTTTTCTCTTCTCCATAATACATACTTGGTTGATAAACATCGGCTCCATCTTCAATTAGTTTTTTTAGCAATTCGAGATACCTTTCAGATGTTCCGCTCATCATTCGAGTATATTCGAATAAAAGTGTCACTTGATCTCTGTTTACAAGATCGAATTCTGGCGTATCAATTTCTCGCATGATTTCATACATTTCTAAATCAAGCTGATGGGCAACAGCATAAAAGAATGCGGTATTTCCAGATTTATCTGTATGATTTGGGTTAGCTCCATTTTGCAAGAGCAAAGCTAAAAATTGTTTTTTATGAAATTTTACAGCCGTTATCAGTGCGGTTTCTTGCACAATATTAGGTGCGTCAATATCTAAACCTTCATTTATTAACAGCTCTATATAAGATGCAGCCAAATCATATTGATCTTCATAGGTCAGATCGAATCGGCTTAAATTAGTTTTTACAATTTGCTGGATAAAATTTTCTTCGGCATTGTTTTTAAAGTTAACATCACAACCAGCATCTATCAAAATTTTAATGTTTTCTAGAGATGCTCCTTTTTCAAAAAAGTAACCCAACAATGTTTTTGTAGCAACCTCATCATTCAGATTATCAAATTTTGAAATAAATTCCTTGAAAAAGGCTATTGATTCTTCATCATTTTTGAGATAACGTGTGACGCTTTGAAAAATACTTTTATCGAAACTATCAAATTCATAAACATCCGTTTCGATGGTTTTGTCTTTTATAAAATGTAGAAGGATTTCAAACTGTTTTTCTTGAAATAGCTTGTCGAAAAGTTGCGACTTATTGAAATCATTGATTGTTTTCGAAAGTTTATCGCCAGTGGTAAGAAGTTCAAGTGCGTTCGAAAAATTGTTAGAGTTTATGGCTTGTTCGATCATGTTGTTATTTTTTGCGTTTATTTATACATAAGTACAAATTTTTTATAACACAAAAAAATAAAACTGAAAAAAATATTAAGACATTGAGAAACTTACAAATGGCCTAGTTATCAAAAAATAGTTATTTTTCTGATCTTTTAACCTTGGCTCTCCAGTTGATATATCCCAATAAAAAAATTCCTACTATCAAAAAGGTGACCATCCTGAAATAAAACTGTCCTGAAACAAGCTGTTCTACCAAAGGATGCTCCTTCATTTCAAACAAAGCCATGAAAACAGTCATAAAAATTCCCCAGAATCCTCCAGTTTTAAGTTGGTATTTCCATCTTTCGCTCATGCCCTTTGATTTAAGATTTTTAAAATTAATCTAACTTGTCCGTTAGTTTCTTGAAAACTTTTTTAGCTTCTTTTCCTTCATATAAAATGCTATAAACCGCATCGATAATTGGGGTTTTCGCACCATATTCTTGATTTAATTGGTAGGCACTTTTTGTAGCATAATAACCTTCGGCAACCATACTCATTTCCATCATGGCTGATTTTACAGTATAGCCTTTCCCAATCATATTTCCGAACATCCTATTTCTAGAAAATACCGAATAGCCTGTAACCAATAAATCGCCCAAATAGGCCGAATTATTGATATTACGTTTCATTTTATGTACCTTTCGGATGAATTTCTTCATTTCTCGAATTCCGTTGCTCATCAAAACCGACTGGAAATTGTCGCCATAGCCCAAACCATGAGCCATTCCGGCTGCAATTGCATAGATGTTTTTTAGCATTGCTGCATATTCAGTTCCGATAATATCATCGGTGATTTTCGCCTTGATATAATTTCCAGATAAACATTTGGCTACAATCTTGGCTTTTGCGGCATCCCCACAGGCAATAGTCAAGTAGGACAATCGCTCAAGAGCAACTTCTTCTGCGTGACAAGGTCCTGTTATGACACCGATATTCTCATATTCGATATCGTATTTTTCATGAAAATGTTCGCCAACAATGAGGCTTGTTTCTGGGACAATTCCCTTTATCGCAGAAAAAATTACTTTTCCTTTCAGGCTTGCGGTTAGTTTTTGCAATTCGCCATTCAAGAAAGCCGATGGAATTGCAAAGACGATATAATCTGCATAAGCAACAGCTTCATTGATGTCACTTGTGAGTTTCAATTTATTGACATTGAATTCTACAGAACTCAAATAATTTGGGTTGTGATGGTATTGCTGTATGTGTTCGATTGCATCGGTATTTCGCATATACCATGCGATTTCAGGGACATTCACACATAACATTTTGGCGATTGCTGTTGCCCAGCTTCCACCACCAATTACTGCAAATTTTGGATATTCTGTCATTGTTTGGTTTTTTAGCACGTCAAAATTACTAATTAGCTTCAAAAATACTTAAAATACTGCTAAGAACACTGATTTTACCTCCTAAGAATGTATTTAAGGATATAAATTTTAACTCAAAATTGTGATTATCAGTACAATGTAGCAAAATGTTCTGCGTTAATATAATTGTAAGTAGCGAAGTGGTTATCCTGCTTATCTAGAAAAAAATAATTTAGTTAGTTAAGATTTTGTTTTTGGTGTTTTGAAAAAGGCACTCCTGAATAAATCCAGGAGTGCCTTTTGAATTTTAGGGAAGTTTAAAAAGTGCCTATAGTTTTTCTCCCGAAGCTTCGGGATAGCCCTGATGGTGCCATTGTTTGAGCTCTTGCAACTGCCGTAAGAGCTGTTGCAAAGCGAGTGGCTCCAGCAGGAACATGGTTTCCAAAAATGCCCTACCCTTTCGCTCCAAATTATATTATTGCTGGTTTAAAAGTATAGCAGCTTCCTTGGCAAAATAAGTGGAAATTAAACTTGCACCTGCTCTTTTGATGCACATTAATTGTTCCATCATGATCTTGTCGTGGTCGAGCCAGCCTCTTTCGGAAGCGGCTTTTATCATGGCATATTCGCCGGAAACATGGAAAACGGTAACGGGAACATTTACGGCGTTTTTGACTTCGCGGACGATGTCGAGGTAGGCAATTCCGGGTTTTACCATGACCATATCGGCACCTTCTTCGACGTCCCACAAGGCTTCTTTGATGGCTTCGAGGCGGTTTGCATAATCCATCTGGTAGGTTTTCTTGTCTTTTGGCACTACTATATCGGCTTCTTTTGGAGCTGAATCCAGAGCGTCACGAAACGGACCGTAAAAAGCAGAAGCATATTTAGCGGAGTAACTCATAATTCCAACATTTTGAAAACCTGCTGCATCAAGGCCTTGTCGCAAACGCAAAACTCTACCGTCCATCATGTCGCTTGGTGCTACAAAATCAGCTCCGGCTTGAGCGTGCGAAACGGCCATTTTTACAAGGGCTTCGTTGGTGGCATCATTGGCAATATCACCATTTTCGATGATGCCGTCATGACCATAAATCGAATACGGATCTAGGGCAACATCGGGCATGACAATCATTTCGGGACAGGCGGTTTTGATGGCCTTGATGGCTTGTTGCATGAGTCCGTTTGGGTTCCAGGCTTCTTTTCCAGTGTTGTCTTTTAGGGATTCATCGACTTTTACATAGATGTTTACGGCACGGATTCCGAGTGCAAAGAGTTCTTTGACTTCCTCGACCGTTAAATCGATAGAACGGCGAAAAATTCCGGGCATGGAAGGGATTTTTACTTTGTAGTTTTCGCCTTCGGCTATGAACATTGGGAACATAAAATCTTGTGGACTTAATGTTGTTTCGCGGACTAATGAACGAATAGATTCGTTTGTTCGTAATCTTCTACCTCTTTGTAATGGGAACATAATGATTTATGATTTTAGATTGTTGATTTTAGATTTTAGATGGTTGTAGATTTCGTTACTTCTGAAATCAGAATTCAAAAATCCTCAATCTTCAATCCAGTTTATCGGATTTTCTAATACTTGAATTAATTTTTCTTCCGGGCTTCCTTTTTCGGGATGATGGTCATAAACCCATTGCACATGTGGTGGCAAGCTCATTAGGATGCTTTCGATTCGGCCGTTGGTTTTTAATCCGAAAAGGGTTCCTTTGTCGTGAACCAGATTGAATTCGACATATCTTCCACGACGGATTTCCTGCCAGTTTTTTTGTTCTGGGGTATAGTCTAAATTTTTTCTTCTTTCTACGATTGGAACATAGGCTTCGAGAAAACTGTCGCCAACTTCGGTTACGAAATTGTACCAGTCTTCCATTGACATCTCTTCATTTGCCTTGCAATAATCGAAAAATAAACCGCCGATTCCTCGGGCTTCGTTTCGATGTGCATTCCAAAAATAGGCATCACATTGCTTTTTATATTTTGGATAGAATCCTGGATTATGCTTGTCACAGACAGTTTTACAGGTTTGGTGAAAATGTTTGGCATCTTCTTCAAACAGATAATACGGCGTTAAATCTTGTCCGCCTCCGAACCATTGCTGGATGATGTTTCCGTTCTCGTCATACATTTCAAAATAACGCCAATTGGCATGAACCGTTGGGGTCATTGGATTTTTTGGGTGAATGACCAAGCTTAATCCACAGGCAAAAAAATCGGCTTCGCCAACATTGAACATTTTTTGCATGGCTTCGGGCAATTTTCCGTGAACTGCAGAGATGTTGACACCTCCTTTTTCGATAACTTTTCCGTTTTCGATGACACGTGTTCTTCCTCCTCCACCTTCTGGTCGTTCCCAAATGTCTTCGCGGAATTTGGCTTCGCCATCGACTTTTTCGAGTCCGGCGACAATGGTGTCTTGGAGGTTTTGTATGTATTGGTAGAATTTATTTTTCATTATACTGTTCCTTTTACCGAAGCTATCTTATTAAAAATTTCAAACGAAAACGTCTTGCTTTCCGATTGAATATAATTGTAAACGACTAATGCCTTTTCTTTTAGGTTGGATTTTTCTTCTGGTAATTTATTTGAAAAAACAACCAATAAATCGGCAAATTGTTCTGCATTTTCCCAATCAAAATGAAACTTATCGAGATGCGAAACTAGATCTTCCGAAGAAAAATTCAGTAACGTTTCCAGATTTAATCCAAGAAATTTCAATTGGTTTTCTATTTCATCTTTATCAAAGTATGGAACATAGATCAGTTCGTTCAGCTTTTTTAGAATGTTGCTGATTCGCTCGCTTTCTTGATCTCGTAATCCTTTGTTGAGTGGCATTTGTTTGAGATTTACTGATTATACTCCTTCACAGCATCCACAAAAGCTTTCGCATGATCAACAGGAATATTCGGCAAGATTCCATGTCCTAAATTGACGATATATTTGTCTTTTCCGAATTCGTCGATCATTTGATGCACCATTTTTTTGATGGTTGGGATTGGCGAAAGCAATCTCGAAGGATCGAAATTTCCTTGCAAAGTGATGTTTCCACCAGAAAGATATCTCGCATTTCGTGGTGAACACGTCCAATCTACTCCGAGGGCCGAAGCCTTGCTTTTTCCCATTTCGCCAAGTGCAAACCAGCACCCTTTTCCGAAAACAATCACGTGAGTCTCTTCTGCCAAAGCCTCAACAATTTGGTTGATGTATTTCCAAGAAAACTCCTGATAATCAACTGGTGAAAGCATTCCGCCCCATGAATCAAAAATTTGAACAGCATTCACACCTGCTTTTACTTTTTCTTTCAAGTAGGCAATTGTCGTGTCAGTGATTTTTTGCAATAAAACGTGTGCGGCTTCTGGATGTGTAAAGCAAAATCCTTTTGCCATATCGAAACTTTTCGAGCCTTTTCCTTCCACTGCATAACAGAAAATCGTCCAAGGCGAACCTGCAAAACCAATCAAAGGTACTTCGTCATTCAGCATTTCTTTGGTCAATTTAATCGCATCCATTACATAACCTAACGTTTCGTGAATATTAGGAACTATCACTTTTTCTACATCTTGTGGTGTGCGAATTGGATTCGGCAAGAATGGGCCAACGCTTTCCTTCATCAATACTTCGATTCCCATTGCTTGTGGCACCACCAAGATGTCAGAAAATAAAATTGCCGCATCTGGAGCAATTCTTCTAATTGGTTGAACCGTAATTTCAGAAGCCAATTCTGGCGTTTGGCAACGGGTGAAGAAATCATATTTGTCGCGCAAAGCTATGAATTCTGGCAAATATCTTCCGGCTTGACGCATCATCCAAACTGGCGGACGTTGAACAGTTTCTCCTCTTAATGCTTTTAGAAATAGGTCGTTTTTTATCATGATATTTTATTACTATGCTGTTATTTAAATTCGTTTATACATTGGATAATCGTGTTTTCAACCGTCGGCTGATTAGCGATTATGATATTTCTTGTGGTTTTTTCTAATGCTTCGGCCGTTGTATTCCCGATACAAAAGCAAATTTCTTTTTTTATTTTATTGTCTTTCAGATAACTTTCTACAGCTGATGGACTGAAAAATAATATTCCATCTACTGGTGCATTTATTTTTTGTGGTGTCAAATGTGTTTCATACACTTCGATTTCATTGAACTTGATATTGGCTTCTTTTAGAAAGCTTGGCAAGGTATCTCTACGAAGGTTCCCGCTGAAAAAAGTAAAACTTTCTTTTGCATAAATCAAGGCGATGATTTCAGCTAAATCTGCAGCATAACCTGTATAAACAATTACGTTGAAGCCATTTTCCTCTAATAAAGCTTTGGTTTTTAATCCTACACAAAAAACATTTTTTTCACGAAGCTTCGGAAGTAATTCCTTTGCATTTTCAAATAGACTATGAACGGCATTTTGACTTGTGAAAATTAAATTATCGTTGCTATCTTTTAGTTCAAAAGGCTTGTTTTCTGTTTTAATAAAATCGGCTTCGATGAGATTGAAATTCGCATTCAGCAGAAATTGCTTCTGATTGCTCAAAAGTTTTTTTGTAGAGAGTATGCGGATTTGGTTTTGCATTTTTCTAGAATTTATTTGCAATCGCAATAAAATGAAATATTTTTATTTTCTCCAAAAACAACTAGGATATCATCTTCCAATAACACGGTTTCAGGTTGTGGCAAACCAATGGTTTCCTTGACGATAGACTTTTTCCCAATTAGATTTACTTTTTCCCTTTTTCGAATTATTGTAATCAAATTCAAGTGATATTTGTCGATTGTATTTAATTCCGCCAAAGTTTTTCCGTGAAATTCAGGTTTTGATTTTACTTCGGATATTGTATAATTGTTGTCCAGCTGATAATTTTCAAGAGTAGTTTTAAAATTGATTTGCTTGGTCAATCTATCGGCAGATTCCTGTTCAGGATGCACAATGCTGTGAATTCCCATGGCTTCCAAAACTGTATCGTGAATAGGCGAAAGTGCCCTACTGATGATTTTTACATCCGATAATTTCTTGATAATAGCTGTCGTGATAATTGCAGCACCCTCGTTTTCTCCGATCGCCACCACCACCTTATCTGCATCTTTTAAAGGCAAAGCTTCGTAGGCCAATTCGTTGGTAGAATCCATACAAATTACATGCGAAATTTTGTCTTTCACTAAATTTACTTTATCCATTTGGCGGTCAACCCCTATCACTTCATTGCCTGTTTCTGTGAGGCTTAAAGCCAAAGACATACCGAAATTTCCAAGACCAAAAACTATAATTTTCATTTCAATCGGTTTTAGTTAATTAAAATATTTTCTTTTGGATATTCATAAAATTGATGGTTGATTTGGCGTAGCATTCCAATCATCAAGTTGAGCATTCCAATTCTTCCTATAAACATTGTGGCTATTAATATATATTTGCTTGGTTCTGTAATTGTGGGTGTAAAATTCAGCGACAATCCAACGGTGCTGTAGGCTGAAAAACATTCAAATACAACCGTTAACAAATCAGTTCCTTCTGGTTCAAAAATCAACAACCCCAAGATGGCAAATCCAATGACTATCAATGAAATACAAAGAATGGCAAAGGCTCTCGAAGTCGATTCGCTAGAAATTCTTCGTCCAAAAAGTTGAATCCTGCTTTTTCCTGTTGCAATTGCAAAAATATTGAGCGTTGCCAATGCAAACGTACTGGTTTTTATTCCCCCACCTGTTGAAGCGGGTGAGGCTCCAACCCACATCAAGAAGATAATGAAAAGTAGCGAAGGTACTCTCATTTCAGTATAATCGATTGTATTGAAACCTGCCGTTCTTGGCGTTACCGCGTGAAAAGCACTAGTTGTAATTTTTCCAAAAACAGTTTCATGTTCCAAAAGTGTATTATTCCTTTCCAATAAATAAAGGCATAAAAATCCACCAAGCAATAAAATTACGGTAGTATAGAGTACGATTTTAGTATTGAGGGTTACGATTCGGTTTTTTTTATGAATAATTTTCTTTTGGAACAATTCTAAAATATAATTCTTCAAATAGGAATAAAAATTAAAAATAATCGAATAGCCCAAACCTCCAAAAACAATGAGCCCCATAATGATCCAATGGAAATAATAATCATAAAACAGATGACTTTCGCTCATTCCGTTGCTCAAAGTCGAAAAACCAGCATTACAAAAAGCAGAAATCGAGTGAAATATGGAAAAAAATAATTTATTAGTAATTTCCGTGTTCGCTGATATTGAAGAATAGATGAAAATAGCCCCTATTATTTCGACTGAAAGTGTAAAAACAACGATGTTTAGAGCCACTTTTAAAACGTCTTTAAGGTTGTCATGTGAAGTAAAATCTTTTACATTTAGTCCTTCCCTAAACGAAGAACTTCCTCTGAAGAAAAAAGAAAAGAAAGACGTAAAAGTCAATATTCCCAATCCGCCAATTTGGATTAGGCAAAGTAAAATGGTTTGTCCTAAAACAGTAAATGTAGAGGAAACATTAAGCACACTAAGTCCAGTGACACAAACTGCACTGGTGGCGGTAAAAAGAGCATCCGTAAAAGTGATGCTGCCGTTAGTCGCCTTTGGAAGCATCAATAAAAAAGCTCCCAAAAGGATAATTACAAAAAAGCTTCCAACAAAAACAATAGCAGGATTATAATATATTTCATAAATATACCGTACCAAAATCATGAGGCGGATAATAAAATAAATAATAAGTCCCGCTTCTAAAATAGGTCTTATTAATTTCAATACATCTAAATAATGCAAATCAATATTTACAATGGCTGTAATTATGGAAACAAACAAAAGCAATCCAATAATAAAGGTATTAAAAAGGGCGACTTTTTTCCGGCCAGAGGTTGTATAATAGTGAAATTTATATACATTGAAAACGAGCAAAGCTACTGTAATGACAACTAAACCTATAAATTTTGGAGTTTTATATAAATCATGAACACTGTATCCGAAATCAAATACCAAATAAGTCAAGACGATTAAATCGAAGAAACGGTAGATGAATTTAAGGATAGAGTCTTTTTGCACAATACAGGTTTATGTTGAAGATGTTTTTTATTCTTTTTTACTTTACAAATATCGGTAATTTTATTCCGAAGTTTTATAAATAGCCCCGACTGGAAGGAAAATCCTTTTTATTTTTTTAAAGAAAAAAAATAAAAAGATTTGGGAGGAAGGCGGGAATATGGTTTAAACAAATGCCTAGTGCCTCGCTCCTAATTATTTTTGTAACGACTGTTTTATATTTTTCATTAACTCTTTGCCACCATTGTTCAGGATTTCCTGAGCCATGTGATACCCCAATTTCTTCCATTCTTCAATAGGAACCACTTTCTCTATCCCGATTTTTTCCTTTCCGTCTATAGACAACAAAACGCCTTTTAGAGTAATCGTATCATCGTTTTCATTATAAGTTGCCAAAGCTCCAATTGGTGCTGTACAACCACCTTCGAGGGTTTTTAGGAATTGTCTTTCGATATAGGTGCAAATTTCGGTTTCAATATCATTCAATTCTGAAACGGCTTCGCGAGTAAAACTATCTTCCGCCATTGCCACCACAACCATTGCTCCTTGAGCTGGTGCGGGAATCATCCAGTCCAGATCTATAAAATCGCCCGGTTTCAGGTTGATTCTTTCGAGTCCGGCAGCTGCAAAAACAGCTCCGCTCCAATCGCTATCGTTTAGTTTTTGCATTCGGGTATTCACGTTTCCACGTAAATCTACCACATTATGATTGGGATATTTGTTGAGCCATTGTGCCTGACGGCGAAGGCTTCCGGTTGCTATTGTGCCTACATCTGAAAGAAAATCGAGATTGCCTTTGTGTACCAAAATATCCAGGACATTGGCTCTTTCTAAAACGGCTGCCTGAACAATCCCAACAGGCAAAGCCGTCGGAACATCTTTCATCGAATGAACGGCAATATCAACTTGACCGTTGATCATGGCGATATCTAATGTTTTGGTGAAAATTCCGGTGATTCCGAGTTCGTAAAGAGGTTTATCTAGAATGATGTCGCCTTGTGATTTTACGGCTATGATTTCGGTTTTATAGCCTAGATCATTTAGTTTTTTTTCAACTGTATGGGCTTGCCAAAGTGCTAATTCACTATCTCGTGTCCCGATTCTTATAACTTTTTGAACCATTGGTTTTGTTTTCGAACCATTAGTCCCGAAGTATCAGGAAAGGCTCATTAAGTTTAGTTATCTTGCTTCAATTTGAAATACTTTCTCAATCCATTCAATACTTTCATCCACCATTGTGTTGTCATCTTTGAGGTGATTTGCAAAATGCGTGGTAATCTTCTGGATGATTCTTGCACTTATTATTTCGGCTTGTTCTTCGTTGAAGTTGGATATTTTTTTGCTTTGGAAATCCAATTCTGAATTTTTAATCGCATTCAGCTTTTCTTTTAAAGCATGAATCGTTGGAGCAAATTTTCTAGCTTTTGTCCAAGTAATAAATTCTTCCTTTATATCTTCGATAATGGCTTCGGCAGCTGGAATATGGGATTTTCTCTTTTCAAGAGTTTCATCCGTCATTTGAGCCAAATGATCCATGTGAATCAAGGTAACTCCATCCAATTCCTTCACATCTTCGTTTACATTTTTAGGAATGGATAGATCTAAAATCAATAAAGGCTTTTTTAAGTTCAAAATCGCCTTATCAACTGTTGGATTTTGAGCTCCGGTGGCCACCACAACGATATCTGCATTTTGAAGTTCCAAATGCAATTCTGAATAATCTTTAACGATAAGATTCAATTTTCCGGCCAATTTTTCGGCTTTATCTTTCGTTCTGTTGATGAGGGTGATGTGCTCGTTTTTAGTATGTTTTACTAAATTTTCGCAGGTATTTCTGCCGATTTTACCTGTTCCGAAAAGCAAGATATTTTTAGAACTGATATTTTCTACATTCCTGATAATATATTGAACCGAAGCAAAAGAAACAGATGTAGCTCCCGAACTGATTTCGGTTTCATTTTTGATTCTTTTACTCGCTTGAATGACAGCATTGATCAATCTGTCTAAAAAAGTATTGATTAAGCCAAAGGATCTTGACTCGGCAAAACTAGTTTTAACCTGACTGATGATTTCAAAATCACCTAGAATCTGACTATCCAAACCAGTTCCTACACGAAACATGTGGTTGATGGCTTCCTGGTTTTTATAAACAAAACCTACTTTTTGAAACTCCTCAACTGTTCCTAAACTGTTTTCGCAGATTAATTTAATTAATTGAAAAGGGTGCTCTGCAAAACCATAAATTTCGGTTCTATTGCAAGTGGACGTTACGATCAAACTTTCTATACCTTCACTTTTTGCCTGTTCGAGCAAACGTGTTTTGGCTTTCGCATCTAAACTAAATTTCCCTCTAACTTCGGCATCCGCTTTTTTATAGCTGAGTCCTACCGAATAGAAATATTGATGCTTTGATAAGTTATTATTTTCCATATATACACTTTTCCAGAAAGTTCAACAAAATTATCATTATACCTTTTATAAAAGTAACGCTGTAAGGACTATTTGTATCGCTTAGAGATATTTTAAACCAAAATGCCTGAAACAACGTAAATTCTATTAAATTTGTACTGAAATCAAGTCTTTGCAAATACCTTATGTAGAATAATTCTAAATAGATTTGAACTTGGTTTCAAAAAACATATACGAAAAAATATCGCTATGGGTTCTCAAGAAGAAATAAAAATTGAAGAAGATTTTATTTTGATTCGTTTTCAGAATGATACAAATGAAGTTTTTCGCGTAGAAAGACCTATAAATCAAGGGTTGATACAATTTCACTTTGGTATAAAAGGAAAAGCAAAATTTATCTTCAATCAAGGAAATTATGCCTTGGATTTGAAAGAAGAGAAGTCATTATTGCTTTATAATCCGCAAAAAGAATTGCCATTAAATTTAGAATTGGCACCTAACTCTTGGGTTATTTCGGTCATTATTTCCATCAAAAAGTTCCATGCTTTGTTTTCTTCCGAAGCCGATTATATTACTTTTTTGAGTGAAGATAACAAGGATAAGAAATACTATAACGAAGGCAATATCAATCCCTCAATGGCGATTGTTTTGAGCCAATTGTTTCATTTCAATCTTCATCCCTCCATAAAAAATCTTTACTATAAAGGGAAAGGCTATGAATTGTTGAGTCTTTATTTCAATAGAACCGAAGACCCAAATGCAGAACAATGTCCGTTTTTGATTGATGAAGATAACGTCCTAAAAATCCGAAAAGCAAAAGATATCGTCATCGCCAATATGGCTGAACCTCCAGGATTGCAAGAATTGGCCGATCAAGTTGGTTTGAACTTGAAAAAACTAAAAATGGGATTCAAGCAAATTTATGGCGACACGGTGTATGGTTTTCTGTTTGATTATAAGATGGATTTCGCCCGAAAACTGCTTGATTCGGGTTCCTATAATGTAAATGAAGTAGGCCTGAAAATCGGCTACAGCACGGGAAGTCATTTTATTGCAGCTTTCAAAAAGAAGTATGCCACGACTCCGAAAAAATATTTGATGTCAATCAATCCAAATACCTAATAGGATAGATTCCGTATATTAAACAATAAATAAAATATAGTTAACCCCTATCAGTAAAAAAGCCAGCTTGCTTACTTTTACATAAAACAAAAAAACAATGAAAGGCGTATTATTAGTAAACCTAGGTTCCCCAAAAAGTCCAGACCCAAAAGACGTAAAGCCATATTTAGATGAATTTTTAATGGACAAATATGTGATAGATGTTCCCTTTTTATTGAGAGCCTTGCTAGTTCGAGGTATTATTTTGAGAAAACGTCCCGAAGAATCGGCTCACGCTTATAAGAAAATTTGGTGGGACGAAGGTTCGCCTTTAATGGTCCTTTCTGAAAGAATGACCAAAAAAGTTCAGGCAAAAACCGAAATTCCAGTCGCTTTGGCGATGCGTTATGGCGAAATGACAATAGAAAAAGGCTTGCAGGAATTGCACAATAAAGGTGTTACTGAAGTTTTACTTTTTCCATTGTATCCCCAATATGCAATGGCTTCAACATTGACGATTTTAGTATTGGCCGAAAAAATCCGAAAAGAGAAATTTCCGCAGATGAAGTTCACAGATGTTCCTGCTTTTTACAACAAACCTGATTATATCAAAAACCTTTCGGATTTAATCCAAAAAAGTTTGGAAGGATACGAGTATGACCAACTGGTTTTTTCGTATCACGGAATTCCAGAACGCCATATCAGAAAAACGGATGTAACGAAATCACATTGCAAAATTGATGGATCTTGTTGCAACACGCCTTCTGCAGCTCATGCTTTTTGCTACCGTCATCAATGTTATGAAACCACAAGATTGGTTGTAGAACAATTGCAAATCCCGAAAGATAAATATTGTCAAACGTTCCAATCGAGATTGGCTGGCGATAAATGGCTCGACCCTTACACAGATGTCGAAATTGATAAAATGCCATCAAGAGGAATCAAGAAAATTGCCGTTGTAACTCCAGCTTTTGTTACTGATTGTTTGGAAACTTTGGAAGAAATCGCCATGAGAGCCAAGGAAGATTTTGAGGCAAATGGTGGTGAAGAATTCTTGGCAATCCCATGTTTAAATGATAATGACGAATGGATTCAAACGGTTACCAACTGGATTGAAGAATGGGCTGTAGCCGAAACTGTAACAGCATAAAATGGCAGTTTCCTCGGAAGAATTAGGTTCTAAGGACATTAAAAAATTGCTTGTTCAGCAAGCCGTTCCATCATCAATCGGAATATTATTTATGTCGGTTAATATCTTGGTGGACACTATTTTCGTTGGACAATGGATTGGTTCATTGGCAATTGCAGCCGTGACCGTCGTTTTGCCCATCACGTTCCTGATTTCTTCTTTAGGTATGGCAATTGGTGTTGGAGGCGGCTCGGTACTTTCAAGAGCTTTAGGTTCGAACAACAAGGAAAAAGCCCTTTTTACATTTGCCAATCAAATCATGATGACGTTTTTACTGGCGTCAGTTTTTGTCATTTTCGGAATCTTCTTTAGCGATGAAATGTTGGCACTCTTTGGAGCAAAAGGCAATATTGTGGCTCCAGCCAAAGAATTTTTCCTTCCCATAATTATCAGTGTTCCGTTTCTTGCACTTTGCATGATGGGAAACAACGTTATTCGGGCTGAAGGCAAAGCAAAATTTGCCATGTTCGCAATGATCATTCCGGCTTTCGTCAACATTTTTTTGGATATTATTTTTATTAAAATCATGAATATGGGAATGCTGGGAGCGGCTTTGGCTACAGCCATATCCTATTTCACCTGTTTCCTTTTTGTACTTTGGTTTTTTGTCTATAAAAGTGAATTGAGATTAGAATTGCGACATTTTAAATTTCAATTTCCGTTAGTAAAGGAAATCACGGAGTTGAGTTTCGTTACCTTTTCCCGTCAAGGTGTCGTGAGTATTTTATCGATAATCCTCAACCACACCTTGTATGTTCATGGAGGAGAACATTCCGTTGCCGTTTATGGAATTATTAGCCGAATGTTGATGTTTGCCTTATTCCCGATTTTAGGGATTACGCAAGGATTTTTACCGATTGCAGGCTATAATTATGGCGCTAAAAATTATGATCGTGTTAAGCAAAGTGTCATCATTTCGATACAATATGCTGCACTTTTAGCAACCGTGATTTTTGTGGTCATTTTGGTTTTGGCTAAGCCAATAGTTACCGTTTTTACAAATGATACAAAAGTTATCGCCGAAACACCAAATGCCTTGAGATGGGTTTTTGCGGCTTCGCCAATTATCGCCATTCAATTAATTGGAGCGGCTTATTTTCAAGCCGCCGGAAAAGCAAAAAAGGCATTGTTTCTCACGTTGACCAAGCAAGGATTCTTCTTGATTCCGCTGGTACTGATTTTACCCAATTTTTTTGGTATTTTTGGTGTGTGGGTCGCTTTCCCGATTGCGGATATTTTATCGACAATTATCACAGCCTATTTTTTGAAGAAAGAAATGAACACGGTTTTAATACATCAAAATGGACTATAACTATCTAAAATCCCTGCATTTAATTTTTGTAATCACATGGTTTTCTGGATTATTCTATATTGTCCGCCTATTTGTTTACCAAATCGAAGCGTCCCAAAAACCATCTCCCGAAAAGGAAATTTTGCAAAAGCAATATAAAATAATGACCTACAGATTGTGGTACATCATCACTTGGCCTTCAGCAATTTTAGCTAGTATTTTTGCTTTTTGGATGCTGTTTTTCACCGATCTAGGAAACGCTTGGCTCAAGATGCCTTGGATGCACGTGAAGCTTGGCTTTGTTTTTGTGCTGTATTTGTATCATTTAAAATGCCATCAAATTTACCTTCAATTGCAAAAAGACGAAGTAAAACATTCATCAAATTTTATGCGATTGTGGAATGAAGGAGCCACCATCATCCTTTTTGCTGTCGTATTTTTAGTGATTTTAAAAAGTGCTGTCAACTGGATTTTTGGAGTAGTCGGAATCATTTTATTTTCGGTAATTATAATGTTAGGATTCAAATTCTATAAAAAAATCCGCCAGCGAAATCAATCATAAATGCTAAAAAACGTCAAAATAAAACGCGTATCACTACGAATCAGGATCTTTCTCTCGATGATTGTCCTCACGTTGATAGCATCGGTTTTAATGGCATCCATCTCTATTTTTCAATTCAAAAACGAAGCAAAAGATTACCACCAAGAACGTTTAGAACGAAAGGAAAATGCCATCAAAGAGCATATCAATTTTATTTTGGCCACCACAACTTATCCGCTTACGGAAGACAATTTGCCTTTAATCTTCAAAGACAAAATCCATGAATTGGCCGATATTCACAGCCTCCAGATTAATATTTATAGCCTTAAAGGCAAACTATTAAAATCCTCGAAAGCCTCTTTTTCAATTGATACAATCGCTCCGCCAGTTCCAGAATATATCCTGAAATTGGTGCAATCCTCAATGGAAAAAAGATATGTGGACGTTAAAAATATCGACGGAAAAAAATACCGCTCTTCCTTTAGCCAAATCAAGGATTTAAAGTTCAAACCGCTCGGAATTCTGAACCTTCCTTATATTGAAGACGATGGTTTTTATGACCGCGAGCTCAAGAATTTCCTTATCCGTCTGGGTCAGGTTTACTCGTTTATGTTGATTATCGCCTTCGCTTTGGCCTATTTTCTTTCGAGTTACATTACCAAATCACTCAAATCCATTTCCGATAAAATCACACTGACCAGCTTGAACCAAAAAAACGAAAAAATAGAACTCGACGACAGTTCCCAAGAAGTAAGCCTTTTGATAAATGCCTATAACGGAATGGTCGATAAACTCGAGGAAAGTGCCTTGAAATTAGCACAAAGTGAGCGAGAACAAGCCTGGCGAGACATGGCAAAACAAGTTGCACATGAAATCAAAAATCCGCTGACGCCAATGCGATTGACGGTTCAGAATTTCCAACGAAAATTTGACCCAAATGATGCAGAAGTGAAACAAAAAGTCAAGGATTATTCCGAAACTTTGATACAGCAAATCGACACGATGAGTTCCGTAGCTTCGGCATTTTCAAATTTTGCATCCATGCCAGCTCAACAAAATGAAACCCTAAATGTGGTAAATATTGTAGAACTGACGCTTGAAATTTTCAACGAAGATTATATCTTTTTTCATTCAGAAGAAAAAGAAATCATCACCATTATGGATCGAACACAACTCATCCGTATCATCACAAATTTGGTTAAAAACGGCATCCAAGCTATCCCAGATAATCAGGAAAACAAAGCCATCATTGTTACCGTGAAAAGAGTAGACGACACGGTTTTGATCAACGTTGAAGACAACGGAATTGGAATCGAAAACGAAAATATCTCTCGTATTTTCGAACCAAAATTCACGACAAAAAATAGTGGAATGGGACTCGGACTCGGCATCATTAAAAACATCATAGAAAATTATAAAGGTAGCATCACTTTTGATAGCGAATTCGGAAAAGGAACAACATTTACGGTTTCGCTTCCTATAATTAATGAGTAAGATTCGGAGCAATCCCGAAGCTTCGGGAGCTTGGGCATTTGTTCAATCCGTATTCCCGCGTTCCATTGCAATCCTTTTCATTTTTAAAGAAAAAATAAAAAGGATTTCCATTACAATCGGGGCTATTTAAATAAATTTTTAGAACTTTGGAATCTTTCACGATCACAATATCGAATATATAATCAAAAATAAAATCATGAGCTACGAAAATATTTTAGTTGCCACCGAAAACAACATCACCACAATTACCATCAATCGTCCAACAAAGCTAAATGCGTTAAACAAGGCCACTATTGCCGAATTGCACCAAGCTTTCAAGGAAGCCGAAGCCGATACCGCAACCAGAGTTGTAGTCCTAACAGGTTCTGGCGAAAAAGCCTTTGTAGCAGGAGCTGACATTTCAGAATTTGCCAATTTCTCTGTAGAAGAAGGAGCTCAGTTGGCACAACAAGGACAAGAACTGTTATTCGATTTTGTAGAAAATCTTAAAACACCTGTAATTGCAGCCGTTAATGGTTTTGCACTTGGTGGCGGATTAGAATTGGCTATGTCGTGTCATTTTAGAGTAGCTTCGGAGAATGCAAAAATGGGTTTGCCAGAAGTTTCTTTAGGAGTAATTCCAGGATATGGTGGAACACAACGTTTGCCACAATTGGTAGGAAAAGGAAAAGCAATGGAAATGATCATGACCGCTGGAATGCTCAATGCCGATGAAGCAAAACAATACGGATTGGTCAATTATGTTGTAGCACAGGCCGAACTTTTAGAATTTTGCAACAGCATCGCCCAAAAGATTATTAAAAATTCTCCCGTAGCGATTTCAAAAGCGATAAAAGCAATCAATGCTAACTTTAAAGACGGCGTGAATGGTTATGAAACCGAAATAAAAGCTTTTGGTTATTGCTTTGGAACCGAAGATTTCAAGGAAGGAACGACAGCTTTTCTCGAGAAAAGAAAGGCAGAATTTTCTGGAAAATAAATAAAATTGAATCCCGTTTAACAACGGGATTTTTTATTTAAATTGCAGGCGAAAACCACTACAAAAAACCCAAAAAACAAATGAAGAAAATTTTTTATGTTCTCGCAATCTGCATGTTGAGTTTCGGTATAAAAGCCCAAGACATTCCTTTTAAAATGCAAAAAAGTGATGTCTTTAAAGATGAATACAAACATTCCAATATCGTTTTGGTTGAAGAAGATGGCAAAGGAGGCGTGATCATCATTCGTACATTTAGTGGAGGTGTATTTTCCAAAGGATATGGCTACTATTTTGAACATTACAACTCCGAAATGAAACTTATTAAGGATTTTGAATATGAATTAAAATATTCTCAAGCAGTAAAACAGAGTTCAGTTTTGGGGCTAATCATGAATGGAGACGAAATTAATATCATTGATTTTTTATACAATAAAGACGAAAAAGCTTTTGTATGTTCTTCAAATACTGCTAGTATAGACGATTTTAAATTTTCTAGAAAAGAGCTCTTTCGAGTAAAAAGTGAAGAAATAAAACAGTTCGCTTTTTTCACAAGCTCAAGTTTTGATAATGATTCTGGTGCTTCCATGATTATTAATGAAGATAAAACGGCCTTTGCTGTAACGGTTGATATCAAGGACAATAAAAACGAAACACACAAGTTATTTTTATTTGATAACAAACTAAACAAAAAAGTAGATCACACTTTTAAAAGAGATATCAAGGATAGAAAATTCAGATATGAAAATATAGATGTTTCAAAAGATGGGAATACTTTATATCTATTAGGAAAAGTTTATTCGACAGAAAAAAAGAAGAAAAAAGAAGGTGGTAAATATCAATATGAATTAACTAGAATTACAAAGGATAGCGAAAAGACTCAGGTTTTTGATACTGACGAACATTTTGCTGCATCTCTGAAAACTATTATTTTTTCGGACAGATTAACCTGTATCGGATTTTATTCTGATCGAAAAGATTACAGGTTCAAAGGAATTAGCTATTTTGAATTGGATCCGGTTACTTTGGAAATTAAGAAATCAAAATATAACCCTTTCACTTCACAATTCATAGTCGATAAATACGGGAAAGAAAAAGAAAAGGAATTGAAAAATCTTTCTTTCAGAAAAATTCTTATCACACATAGTAATGATATTGTCTTTAATGCCGAAGAGTTTTATGTGGTCACAAATACCATGAGTACTCCAAATGGTGGTTTTCACACCACTACAACTTACCATTATGATGATATTGTGAGTGCAAAAATCAATCCGTCTGGAGATATAGTTTGGGCTAGAAACATCAATAAACGTCAAGCTACTGGAGGTGATGAATCCTATATATCCTATACTTCGACCATAAAAGGAGATGATACTTTTTTCTTTATCAATACTGGTGAAAAGGTGAAAAAATTACGCAATGACAGGATTCAATTTGGGCATACTAGTAAAAAGCGTGCAAATTTAAACATCATCCGAATAAAAGAAAATGGGGATTTTGATTATCAAGAAATCCTTGATGACAAGGACAATGAAGTTCCCTTTATGGTATCCGATGGGGCTTTGAGCAATGATGCAGTTTATTTTATTGGCAGAAAAGGCAAGAAAAAACAGCTTTTAAAAGTTACATTATAAAACAATTTAAACATAAACCAAAGCCTATCTTCAGAGATGGGCTTTTTTTATTAAAGTCAAATTAGTTGAATTTCTTCAACAAATATATATTTCTTATTTTTGCAGTCAATTTTTAAGAAAAATGGAAAAAATCTTATCATATCCAATCTCTTTTGTCAGTATGGTTTTATTCCTCTTGACATTGGTGATATTTCATCCGATACAATGGATATGTTTTACTGTTTTTGGTTATCAGGCACATAAAAAAAGTGTCGATTATTTGAATTTGGTATTGTTGAGAATCGGACATTTTTTAGGAACAACTTATAAAGTTGAAGGCAGAGAATTAATTCCAAAAGGAGTTCCAATCATATTCGTAGCCAATCATCAAAGTTTATATGATATTGTTGGAATTATTTGGTTCATGCGAAAATTTCATCCGAAATTTGTCAGCAAAAAAGAACTTGGAAAAGGAATTCCGAGCATTTCATACAACCTAAATCACGGAGGTTCCGTACTTATAGATAGGAAAGATCCGAAGCAAGCGATTCCAACCATTAAAAAATTATCGGAATATATTGAAAAACATAATCGTTCGGCTGTAATTTTCCCTGAAGGGACAAGAAGCAAAACCGGAGTTCCGAAAGAATTTGCACAAAGTGGATTAAAAATTCTCTGTAAATATGCTCCATCGGCTTATGTGGTTCCAATAACCATAAACAATTCTTGGAAATTTGTTAAATATGGCTTTTTCCCTTTTGGTTTAGGAAATCGCCTTACCTTTACAGTTCATAACGCTTTAGCTGTCAAAGAGTACCCTTTTGATGAAATTATGCAGAAAACAGAAAAAGCGATTGTAGAATCAGTTAAATTATAAAAGGATTCAGAGTTTGTTTTGACAAATCGAGAAATGAATCTAAAATCTAAATAAAATGTCTATACACAACGTACGACTAGAAGTAATGCAATTATTGGAGAAGAAAATTGACACTTTCGTGGATCAGTTTCTTATTCCTATTGAGACTATTTGGCAACCAACCGATTTCTTGCCCAATTCGCAAGATGAAAATTTCTTTGAAGAAGTTCGAGAACTAAGAGAAATTGCAAAAGATTTGCCGTATGATTTCTGGGTAACCCTTGTAGGTGATACTATTACCGAAGAAGCTTTGCCAACCTACGAATCTTGGTTGATGGATGTTGAAGGAGTAGATCAGATTGAAGCAAATGGCTGGTCGAAATGGGTTAGAAACTGGACCAGTGAAGAAAACCGTCATGGTGATCTATTGAACAAATATCTTTATTTGTCAGGTCGTGTCAACATGCGAGAAATCGAAATTACCACTCAGCATTTAATTGCCGATGGCTTTGATATTGGAACTGGACGTGATCCTTATAAAAACTTCGTTTACACGAGTTTTCAAGAATTGGCGACTTATGTTTCACACAATCGAGTAGCACAATTGGCAAAAACGTATGGCGATAACAAACTTTCAAAAATTTGCAAGATGATTGCCGGAGACGAAATGCGTCACCATATGGCCTACAGCGAATTTGTAAATCAGATTTTCAAAGTAGATCCAAGCGAAATGATGTTGGCTTTCCAATATATGATGAAGCAAAAAATCGTGATGCCAGCTCAATTTTTGAGAGAATCAGGAGAGAAAATTAGTTCGGCTTTCGAAAGTTTTTCAGATTCTGCCCAACGAATTGGCGTTTATACGGCAAGCGATTATGTAGATATCATGCAAAAACTAATCAATAAATGGGAAATCGACAAAATCAGTGATTTGACTGATGAAGCCGAAAAAGCAAGAGATTATTTGATGAAATTGCCTGCGAGAATGGCTAGAATTTCAGAAAGATTGGTTATTCCTGCTGAATCTCAAATTTTTAAATGGGTAGAACCTGCTAGAATATAATTTTAAATTCTAAAATTTAAATGTTGAATTTTGAGCACGTCCTTGAAATTCAACATTTTTTTTATGCTTAAAACAAATGGAACATTCAAAATTAATAGATACGACAATTCATTTCGTAAAGGAAAAACTCGAAAATGCCGAGGGTGGCCACGATTGGTTTCACATCGAAAGAGTTTATAAAAACACTTTGTTGATTGCAAAAGAAGAAAAATGCAACTTGCTGGTTTGTCAGCTAGGGGCTTTGCTTCACGATATAGCCGATAGTAAATTTCACAATGGTGATGAAACCGTTGGTCCAAAAACGGCAAGAGATTTTCTAGAAAAAGAAAATGTATCAGAAGAAATCATTGATCACGTCATAAAAATCATTGAAAACATATCGTTCAAAGGTGGCAATTTTGAAAAGAAGTTCAGTTCAATTGAACTTGACATTGTTCAAGATGCCGACCGTTTGGATGCCATTGGGGCCATCGGGATTGCAAGATGCTTCAATTATGGCGGATTTAAAAATCGTGCTTTATACAACCCAGAAATACTTCCGAATCTAAATATGAGTAAGGAGGAATATAAAAACACAAATAGCCCAACTATCAATCATTTTTATGAAAAATTATTGATGCTAAAGGATAAGATGAATACAAAAACCGGAAAACAAATTGCAGCACAACGCCATCATTATATGGAAGGTTTTTTAGAGCAGTTTTTTGCGGAATGGGAAGGGAAGAAATAAAAAAAACCGTTTCAAATAAATGAAACGGTTTCAATAGTTATTAAACACTAAAAATTATTCTATTTCAGAAACTCTCAAGGTATTCACCATTCCTTTATCTGTAACCGGCATTGCTGCAAGGTTGATCAAGAAATCACCTTTTTCAACATATCCTTTTTGTCTTGCAATTTCGTTTACATCGGTAACGGTGTCATCCGTACTCACGAATTTATCATAGTAGTATGATTTAACGCCCCAAAGTAAATTCAACTGCGTCAAGATTCTTCTGTTTGATGTAAATACTAAAATATGAGCCTGTGGTCGCCAAGCCGAAATTTGGAAAGCCGTGTAGCCACTATTTGTTAGAGTACAAATCGCTTTTGCCTTGATGACATTCGCCATCATTGCCGCGTGGTGACAAATCGATTTGGTGATGAATCTTTTTGTTCTAACCTGTGGTGTGTTTTGTGGGACTTGAATTAGCGGAGAATCCTCTACTGCTTCAATAATTTGTGTCATTTTTTCGATAACCTGAACAGGATAGTTTCCAACAGAAGTTTCTCCGGAAAGCATTACCGCATCAGCACCATCCATTACAGAGTTGGCAACGTCGTTCACTTCTGCACGAGTTGGTGTAAGGCTTGTAATCATCGTTTCCATCATTTGAGTAGCAACAATAACTGGGATTCTAGCCGTTTTAGCTCTGTTGATCAATTTCTTTTGTATAAGTGGCACTTCATGAGCTGGAACCTCAACACCCAAATCTCCACGAGCTACCATAAGTCCGTCACAATAAGCTACAATCTTGTCGATATTTTCAACACCTTCAGGTTTTTCAATTTTCGCAATAATTGGAATTTTATGATCAGAATTTTCCATGATCAAATCTTGAAGTTCCATCAAATCTTCTGCCGTTCTAACGAAAGAAAGTGCGATCCAATCTACATGATTTTCGATGGCAAAAAGTGCATCTTTGATATCTTTTTTGGTCAAAGCCGGAAGTGAAACCTTTGTATTCGGAAGGTTAACTCCTTTTTTAGATTTCAATGGACCGCCTTGAATTACTTTACAAACAACTTCGGTAGAACCATTAGTTTCAAGTGCTTCAAACATCAGTTTACCATCGTCCAAAAGGATTTTTTCGCCTGGTTTTACATCTCTTGGAAATTCCTTATAGTTCATATAAACTCTTTCGGCAGTTCCTGGAACATCTTCGGCTGTTTGAAACGTGATAATATCGCCTGGATTCACTACAACATCTTCTTTCATCACTCCAACGCGAAGTTTCGGTCCTTGTAAATCGGCCAAAATTGCAGTTGTGTAACCATATTCATCATTCAAAGAACGAATCATATCGATCCTTTCTTTTACATCGGTATAATCGGCATGCGAAAAGTTGATTCTGAAAACATTAACTCCTGCATCAATCATATTTTTCAATACTTCTTTCGTGCTACATGCAGGTCCTAGGGTCGCTACAATTTTAGTTTTTTTGTTTGTTGACATTGTTTTTTAAAAAATTAAATTGTTTTTTGATTTGATAGCTTCAGCTTCAACCTTATAAACCGTTGAAACTCTATCAATTGTATTTATTTTATTAATTATTAGTTCTACTGTTTGTTCCGCATTTTCTACTTTCAAAAAATAATCTACTTTTTTGAATTCGGGTAAAAAATAAACTTGGGTTACAATTTCTAAATCAGAATTTGAAAATAAGTTGGTATCCTTATTTTTATCAAGAGCCGTAATTTCATTTTTATTTTGAATTAAGCTCCAGCAAACTTCTTCTTTCAGACTTTCATATCTGTATTTCGAAAAATTAGCATCTCCTCTTTTAGTCGTAATCTGAATTTCCTCTTTACTCTTACTCAAAAGAATAGGTAATTTCTGATTTATAAAATAGGCTAAACGATAATCTTCCAATGAAGTATGAATAGCGATTAGTTCATAATCAATTTCGTCAAATTCATCAATATATAATTTATGATGGACCATTTTTGATATAAAATAAGCCGTAAATATAGTATTTCTAAATCAGAAAAAGGAGTAATAAATTGAACTTAACGTTAATTTATCAACGAAAACGATATAGTTTTGAGAATTTGATTTTATTTTGTGTTAATTTTTTCTTGAAATGCAAAATAAGCTCTTTGGGAAGCTTTTTCTTCTGCTTTCTTTTTTGATGTAGCTCTTGCCTTTGCAATTACTTTTTCATCAATACTCAATTTCACACCAAAAAGACGTTCGCCAGTAATGGCATTGTCTTCGAAAACATCATAATGAAAAACTCTTTTTTCTTTCTGACACCACTCGATAAGTAAACTCTTGTAGCTGATTACTTTTCCTTCTAGTTTTGCAATATCAACATAAGGTAGAATAACTCTTTTTTGTATAAATTTTTCACATTGGGCATAGCCTTGATCCAAATAAATGGCTCCCACTAAGGCTTCAAAGATATTTCCGTGAATATTTTCGCCAAAATGTTGAGTTGGAACTTTACTTTCTACAAATCGGATAAGATTTAAATCTCTTCCTAACTCGTTAAGATGTTCGCGACTCACGATTTTAGAACGCATTTTTGTCAAATAACCTTCATCTCCGGAAGGCACTTTGTTAAATAAATGTGCCGCAATTACGGAACTTAGCATGGCATCGCCTAAAAATTCAAGACGCTCATAACTAATAGGCTTTCCGTTTTTATCAAGCTTGTTTAGCGAACGATGTGTGAAAGCTTTTTTGTAGCAATCGAGGTTTATTGGCTTAAAGCCTAAAATTTTTTCTATTTCATTAAAAAAAATCCCGTCTTCTTGAGAACGGGATTTGGTAAATATTTTTTTGAGAAAGCGCATTAAAATTATTCAGCTATTTTTTTGAACAAAACACAAGCATTGTGACCACCAAAACCAAAAGTATTACTCATTGCTACATTTACTTCTCTTTTTTGAGGTTTGTTTAGTGTCAAATTCAATGATGGATCAATGTTTTCGTCTACAACGGTATGATTAATTGTTGGAGGAACAATCCCATGCTTCATAGCCAAGATCGAAGCAATTGCTTCAATTGCACCAGCAGCACCAAGTAAATGTCCTGTCATCGATTTTGTAGAATTGATGTTGATGTTTTTTGCATGATCGCCAAAAACAGCACTAATTGCTTTCAATTCTGCAACATCTCCAAGAGGCGTTGAAGTTCCGTGAGTGTTGATGTGATCTACATCTTCTGGATTCATTCCTGCATCTCTCAAGGTGTTTTTCATCACTGCAATTACACCGATTCCTTCTGGATGTGGTGCTGTCAAATGATACGCATCAGATGACATTCCGCCACCCCCAATTTCGCAATAGATTTTTGCTCCACGGGCTTTTGCATGTTCGTATTCTTCTAGAACCAAGGCACCTGCACCTTCACCTAAAACAAATCCGTCACGAGTAGCATCAAAAGGTCTTGAAGCCGTTTCTGGAGTTTCATTTCGTGTAGAAAGAGCATGCATTGAATTAAATCCGCCCATTCCTGCAATGGTTACAGCAGCTTCAGAACCACCCGAAACGATCACATCACACATGCCTAAACGAATGTAGTTGAAAGCGTCAATCAAGGCATTTGCCGAAGAAGCACAAGCAGAAACAGTGGTATAGTTTGGTCCCATATAGCCATTTCGCATCGAAATATGAGCTGGAGCTATATCGGCAATCATTTTTGGGATAAAGAAAGGGTTGAATTTTGGAGTACCATCGCCTTTTGCATAATACATCACTTCGTCTTGGAATGTTTCCAATCCGCCAATCCCTGCACCCCAAATTACACCTACTCTGTATTTGTCAACATTGTCGTCAGTAAGTCCGGCATCTTTGATGGCTTCATCACTTGCAGCAATTGCATATTGGGCAAATTTGTCCAATCTGCGTGACTCTTTACGATCCATGTAATCTTCAATGTTGAAGTTCTTTACTTCGCAGGCAAACTTAGTTTTGTGCTTTTCAGTATCGTAATATGTTATTGGAGCAGCACCACTTTTACCGCTAATTAAAGCATTCCAGTATTCTTCGATTGAATTTCCAATAGGAGTAAGAGCACCTAATCCTGTTACAACAACCCGCTTTAATACCATACGTATAATTTTATAGTTTATATCTAAACAAATAATACCTATGTTTTCTTCTATGTAAAATCATAAAAAGACATAGGTATTACACAATATTTTTATTTGGTTGATTGAATTTCAATCAGTAATTTCAATTAAAAAAATAATAACACCCGATTTTTTAAAATTCCAATATTCAAATAACAAATTCCAATATTTGGGATTTGGATTTTCAATCTTTGGAATTTTTAAAACCCGGGTGTAAATTTATTATTTTTTAGCTTCTTCGATGTAAGAAATAGCCTGACCAACAGTAGCGATGTTTTCCGCTTGGTCGTCTGGAATTTGAATATCAAATTCTTTTTCGAACTCCATGATAAGCTCAACAGTGTCTAATGAATCAGCTCCTAAATCATTTGTGAAGCTAGCTTCTAATACAACTTCGTTTTCGTCAACGCCTAATTTGTCTACGATAATCGCTTTTACTCTTGATGCAATGTCTGACATAATCTTTAATTTTAAAATTTAATTTGTTGGCAAAAATAAAAAACTTTATTTTAAAACCACGTTTTAGTTAATAAATATGAGTACTAATTTATAAAATTTATTTCACAAAGGCTTCTAAAATTTATTTAATATCATTTATTATTCTTTTTTTTGCGTAATAATTCCAGCCACAAAATGAAAAACATCCTACTATTTGCTTCGGGTTCGGGAACCAATGCCGAAAATATCATCTTGCATTTCAATACAACCGATATTGCAAAAGTGGTTGCCGTTTTTTCTAATAATCCAAATGCGAAAGTATTAGAAAGAGCAAAAAACCTCAATGTTAAAAGTTTTGTTTTCTCAAAAGAGGATCTTTCCAGCGAAATTGTCCTGAATAAAGTGAACGAATTCCAACCTGACTTGATTGTTTTGGCTGGTTTTTTATGGAAATTTCCTCAGAATATAATTGAAGCCTATCCAAATAAAATCATCAACATCCATCCAGCTCTTTTACCAAAATATGGCGGAAAAGGAATGTATGGCATGCATGTTCACCGAGCAATTCTTGAAAATAAAGATTCCGAAACAGGAATCACTATTCATTATGTAAACGAACATTATGATGAAGGCGAATTTATTGCACAAGAAAAGGTGTCTATAGCAGATTGCCTTTCGGCAGAAGAAATAGCGGCGAAAGTGCATGTATTGGAACATCGATTTTTTCCTCAAATAATTGAAAAATTACTAAAATCTTAATTTTGAATCACGACGTTCACATATATACTGACGGAGCTGCAAAAGGAAATCCCGGAAACGGCGGTTATGGCGTAGTGATGGAATGGGTTGGAAAACCTTATAAAAAAGAATTCTACGAAGGTTTCCGTTTGACGACCAATAACCGAATGGAACTCTTGGCCGTGATTGTAGGTTTGGAAAAACTGAAAGTACAAGGCACAAAGGTTTTAGTCATTTCCGATTCTAAATATGTGGTAGATTCCGTTGAGAAGAAATGGGTTTTTGGTTGGGAAAAAAAAGGTTTCGCAGGCAAAAAAAATCCTGATTTATGGATGCGTTTCCTCAAAATTTACCGCAAGCATCAAGTCGATTTCAAATGGGTCAAAGGACACAATAATCACCCTCAAAACGAACGTTGCGATGAGCTTGCTGTTATGGCTTCGCTTGGAGATGAGCTTTCTGTGGATGCTTATTATGAGAAAGAAGGTGGAAAGTTGTGATGATTTCATCAAATTATTGATTACATTTTCAAAACCAAACACAATGCATTTTCAAAATTAAATATAGTGTACTTTCAAAATAAGACATAGTGTATTTTAAAAATTATATATACATTTGTAATTATAAACGATATACTATGAATTTAAAAAGAAGAATTAAAACCGAAATGGATATTTATAAAACTAAATATCCGATTTTGGCATTAACAGGACCTAGACAATCTGGAAAAACTACTTTTTTAAAAAATCAATTTTCAGAGTATCGATATGTGAATTTGGAAAATTTGGATTTCAGAAATTTTGCAATGGACGATCCAAATGGGTTTTTAGCTCAATATGATAAATATGTAATTTTTGATGAAGCACAGCGCGTTCCGCATTTGTTTTCCTATTTACAAACCAAAGTAGATGAAGATAAAATTATGGGACAATATATTTTGTCTGGTTCACAAAATTTTCATTTGATACAAAACATAACTCAAAGTTTAGCTGGAAGAGTAGCTTTATTTAAATTGTTGCCATTTGATATTTCAGAAATGCAAGAGGCTAATTGGCTAGATGATGATTATGCAATAAACCTTCAGAGAGGATTCTATCCTGCGATTTATGATAGAGACATCCCTGCTAAAGTTTTTTATTCAAATTATATTCAAACTTATGTTGAACGGGATTTGTCAGAACTCATTCAAGTAAAAGATTTAAAACAGTTTCGAAATTTTATTTCTTTATGTGCCGCAAGAGCAGGTCAATTGTTAAATCTTAATTCGCTGGCTAATGAATGTGGGATTTCGCAACCCACTGCCAAATCATGGATTTCTGTTTTAGAAAGCAGTTATATTGTATACCAACTGCAACCTTATTTTTCAAACCTTAACAAACGTGTTACCAAGAGCTCAAAACTATACTTTTATGATACTGGACTGCTTTGCTTTTTATTAAAATTGAACGATGCAGAAAGCGTAAAATTAAGTGCACTAAAAGGAAGCTTGTTTGAAAATTATGTTATAAATGAATACTTCAAAAAAAATTACCATAATAATTTACTTTTAGATTTATGGTTTTGGCGGGATGCAGTGGGACATGAAGTAGATTTGATTTGGCAAAATTCAGAATTATTGAATTTAGTTGAAATTAAAGCTTCAGAAACTATAATGCCTGATATGTTTAAAGGGTTAAACTATTTTGAAAAATTAAAACCAAACTTAATTCAAAGTAAAGCAATTGTTCATACGGGATTGTTTAACCAACCAAGAACTTTGGGAAAAGTAATGAGTTGGAAGAAAATTGCTTTGTGATTTAGTTTTTGTGGCGAACTTGCCGTTATGGCTTCGCTTGCAGATGAGCTTTCTGTTGATACCTATTATGAGAAACAAGGCGATAAATTACTATAAACCACTGTTTTTCAATTCAATAATTTAGCAAAACTTTACAATTTCAAAACTTTGCAACTTTGTAAGTTATGAAGTATCTTTGCACCCTACTTCCAAAAGTAACAAATGAATAAATTGCTAATTGTCGGGACAGTCGCTTTCGACGCTATTGAAACTCCTTTCGGGAAAACCGATAAAATTTTAGGTGGAGCTGCAACCTACATCGGACTTTCAGCTTCTTTTTTTAATCTAAAATCAGCAATTGTTTCAGTAGTTGGAGACGATTTTCCGCAAGAACATTTAGATTTATTGACCGAAAGAAACATTGATATTTCTGGTTTGGAAATTGTTCCCGGAGGAAAAACATTCTTTTGGAGCGGTCGTTATCATAACGATTTGAATTCAAGAGATACATTGGCAACAGAACTAAACGTTTTGGCAGATTTTCAACCAAAAGTACCTCAAGATTTTAAAAATTCTGATGTGGTAATGCTTGGAAACTTGCATCCTTTGGTTCAAAGCAGTGTTTTGGATCAAATGGAAACACAACCAAAATTAGTAGTGTTAGACACGATGAATTTTTGGATGGATTGTGCCTTGCCAGAATTATTAGACGTAATCAAAAGAGTGGACGTGATCACCATCAATGATGAAGAGGCTCGCCAACTTTCGGGAGAATATTCTCTTGTTAAGGCTGCTGCCAAAATCCATACGATGGGACCAAAATATGTGGTGATTAAAAAAGGAGAACACGGAGCATTATTATTCCACAACAAAGACGTTTTCTTTGCACCGGCATTGCCGCTTGAAGAAGTTTTTGACCCAACTGGAGCCGGAGACACCTTTGCAGGTGGATTTGCAGGATTTATTACGCAAAGCGAAAATATTTCTTTCGAAAATATGAAAAACGCCATCATTTATGGCTCAAACCTTGCTTCTTTCTGTGTAGAAAAATTTGGAACAGAAAGAATGGTTGACCTTGAAAAAGAAGAAGTTGTGAACAGGCTGAAACAATTCAGAGCCTTGACGCAATTTGACATAGCATTACAATAGAAAAATCACGCCTCGGAAACGGGGCGTTTATTTTTGTTTAACGTTTAAAGTTGCCCCAACATTAAACGTTGAACGTTAAACTTTCAATAACTACACAACTACAACACAATGAGCGATTCAATTAAACACGAATGTGGTATTGCCCTTTTAAGATTAAAAAAACCACTCGAGTTTTACAAGGAAAAATACGGTTCGGCTTTCTATGGGATACAAAAAATGTATCTCCTTATGGAAAAGCAACACAACAGAGGTCAAGACGGAGCGGGTTTTGCAAGTATAAAACTCGATGTCGAAGCCGGAGAACGATACATCAGCAGGGTTCGTTCGAATGATCCCCAGCCGATTCAAGATGTTTTTGCCCAAATCAATGACAGAATCAATGAAGAATTGGCTTCTCATCCAGAGTATGCCGAAGATGTTGCGGCTCAAAAGAAAAACATTCCTTATATCGGGGAATTATTCTTAGGCCACGTTCGTTATGGTACTTTTGGTAAAAACAGCATCGAAAGCGTTCATCCTTTTCTTCGTCAGAACAACTGGATGCATAGAAATCTTATAGTTGCCGGAAACTTCAACATGACCAATGTTACCCAGCTTTTTAATAGTTTGGTTGAATTAGGCCAGCATCCAAAAGAAATGGCGGATACCGTTACCGTAATGGAAAAAATTGGTCATTTCCTTGACGATGAAGTTACCGATTTGTACTTGGACTGTAAAAACGAAGGGCTTTCTAAAAGAGAAGCTTCTCCGGTAATTGCCGAAAGATTAGATGTAAAGAAAATCTTGAAAAGAGCTTCGAAAGGATGGGACGGAGGTTATGCAATGGCAGGACTTTTCGGTCATGGGGATGCATTTGTTTTCAGAGATCCGGCAGGAATTCGTCCAGCTTATTTTTATGAAGATGATGAAATTGTAGTCGTGGCTTCAGAAAGACCTGTGATTCAAACGGTTTTCAATCTTGAATTCGAAAAAATTCAAGAACTTCAACCAGGTCACGCCTTGATTATCAAGAAAAACGGAAAAGTTACCGAAGAGGAAATCATTACACCAACGGTAAAAAAAGCTTGTTCGTTTGAAAGGATTTATTTTTCTAGAGGTAGTGATGCCGAAATTTATCAAGAAAGAAAAGACCTTGGTAAATTGATTTTGCCAGCGGTTTTGAAAGCAATCGACAATGACACTGACAATACTGTTTTTTCTTATATCCCAAACACAGCCGAAACTTCTTTCTACGGAATTGTTGAAGCAGCTCAGGATTTCTTAAACCAAAGGAAAAACAATTATATACTTGAAAACAAGGACACTTTAACGAAAGATACGTTGCAGGAATTACTTGCCGTGAAAATCAGAACCGAAAAAGTAGCCATAAAAGATGCCAAGCTAAGAACGTTTATTACAGAAGATAGTAGCCGTGATGATTTAGTAGCACACGTTTACGATGTTACCTATGGCGTTATCAAGCCAACCGATAATTTGGTGATCATTGATGACAGTATTGTTCGTGGAACAACCTTGAAAATGAGTATCATCAAAATGATGGACCGTTTGAAACCAAAAAGCATCATTGTAGTTTCATCGGCACCACAAATTCGCTATCCAGATTGCTACGGAATCGATATGGCAAAACTGGAAGGTCTTGTTGCTTTTAGAGCCGCTTTGGATTTATTGAAAGAAAGAAATTTATACCATATCGTAGAAGAGGTTTATAAAAAGTGTAAAGCTCAAGAAAACCTTAATGATAATGACGTGGTGAATTATGTAACGGAAATTTATGCTCCTTTTGAGCCACAAGAAATATCAGATAGAATTGCAGAAATGTTGAGTTCTCCTGAAATCAATGCCGATGTGAAAATCATCTTCCAAACGGTTGAAGATTTACATAAAGCATGTCCTAAAAACTTAGGTGATTGGTATTTTACAGGTGATTACCCAACTCCTGGAGGTAACCGAGTTGTGAATAAGGCTTTTATTAATTTCTATGAAGGAAATGATGCAAGAGCCTACTAAAATCATCCCAAATATGCATTACAACGGATTTATTTGACGTTCATCTAATTTTTTTGTTGGTTCGTTATCAACCCTATACATTTGGTGAACCATAAGATTAGTAGGTTAAGTTTATGGTAGATTTGGGGCAAAAAAGGTGAAAGCAATTTCACCTTTTTTATTTTTATACCAATTCCATTCCGTGATACTTTTGCAAAACTTCGTCAAAAGTAGCGAAGATCAATTCAGGGTTTTCACTTGAAACCATTCTCGATCTGAATTCCTTGAAATTAGGCAATCCTTTGAAGTAATTGGTGTAGTGCCTTCTAGTTTCTAAAATTCCTAGTTTCTCGCCTTTCCAGTCCATTGCCCATTGCAAATGGTTTCGGGCTGCTTCCACTCGATTTTCGATATTTGGCTTTGGTAGATGTTCTCCTGTTTCAAAAAAATGTTTTATTTCATTGAAGATCCACGGATATCCAATTGCAGCACGACCAATCATCATTCCGTCGAGGCCAAATTTATTTTTATATTCCAATGCTTTTTCGGCCGAATCAATATCACCATTTCCAAAGATTGGCATTGTAATTCTAGGATTATTTTTTATTCTTTCGATATGACTCCAATCTGAATGGCCTTTATACATTTGGGCTCTAGTTCGTGCATGAACGGTCAAGGCCTGGACACCAATATCCTGCAATCTTTCGGCAACCTCATCGATGTTGATCGAATTTTCGTCCCATCCCAAACGTGTTTTTACCGTTACAGGAAGATGAGTGCTTCGGATAACCGCTTTGGTCAATCGCACCATCAAATCTACATCTTTCAAAACACCGGCTCCAGCTCCTTTGCAAACCACTTTTTTCACTGGACAGCCAAAATTGATGTCAATTAAATCCGGATTTACAGCTTCAACAATTTTGGCTGACATTGCCATTGCTTCTTCATCTCCACCAAAAATTTGGATACCAACAGGTCGTTCATAATCGAAAATATCCAATTTCTGACGGCTTTTGATGGCATCACGAATCAATCCTTCGGATGAAATAAATTCGCTGTACATCAAATCGGCACCATGAAGTTTGCACAATCTGCGGAACGGCGGATCGCTAACATCTTCCATTGGAGCTAATAATAAAGGGAAATCGGGTAATTCTATGTTGCCTATCTTGACCATCTTCAAAAATTTGATGCAAAATTACAACTTTTTTTAGAAAGCGTTTTTGGACAGTTTTATCCAAAAAAAATGACACGAATTGCACAAATTTCCGCAACATGATTAGTGAAAATTTGTGCAATTCGTGTTCAACTATTTTTTATTTTTTATTTCCAAAGCGAAGTCAGTCCTTCCAATTTTCCGTAGATAGGATCGAATTCTGGAAGTGGCACTTTGCTTATGTTTTCATCGGCTTGTGGTCGTTCGTTTTCTTCTCCTTTCATGATATCATATTCCATCCCGTCAGGATAGGCTCCAATTACGCCAAAATCATATGAAGCTTCAATCTTTTTATGAGCTACTCCTGCAGGAATTGCAATAGCATCTCCTTCTTCCAACGTGATTTTCTCTCCGTCTTCACCACCAAATTGAAGTGTGGCATAACCGCTGTAAATGCCCATCACTTCATGGGTATTGCTATGATAATGATGGTAGTCATAAACACCATTGTTCCATGAATTGCTCCAATTTCGGTCGGCAAAATGTTGCGTAATAAAATCAGGATCTGCCTTTTCTTCTGAAAACACATTCTTATAAATCAAAAGCGGAAGCGGACTGTTTGGAATTTTTCCATCGTCCTTGAATCTCAACTGTATCGGTTCCATTTCCATAATCATATTATTTATGCTATAAAATTAAGGCAGTAGAAAAGGATTTGCTTTACAATATTTACTGATAAACTTCTGGATTTACCACTTTTAGAACTTATTTTTTAATTAGGGTATGTCGATTTTTACTTATAATTGGATCACTTTTTGTTTTCCGTTGCTTTTTATCGCAGCTTCAATGATTCTCATGGTGTTGATACCGTCTTGTGCGGTAACAGGTTCTGGTTTGTTTTCGGTAATCGAAGTGTATAAGCCATCAAAAAAATCGTAGTAATTCCCTTGAAGTGTTGGAATATTTTCGTGGATGATTTTGCCGCCACTTTCTGTATGCAACAATCCTTCATGGCTTCTGGATTCGGTTCCCCAATTTTTTAAGTTTGGCTTCTTGCCCATTTTTAAAGCATCTTCCTGAATATCGCCACGCTTTTTTAGAAACGAGCCGTTCTTTCCATGCACGACAAAAGAGGGAACTGCTTCTCGAACAAACAATCCAGATTTCAGCCTTACGCGAAAGCGGGGATAATAAAGCAAGATATCTACATAGTCATCCACTACAGATTTCTCTCGTGTAATCATGGAATCGGCAAAAACAGCTTTGGGAAAACCGAAAAGATGCAAGGCCTGATCAATCAAGTGAGGTCCTAGATCCATCAAAATTCCCGAACCAGAAGTGCGGGTTTCCTTATGGGCTTTGACGCTCAAACTCGGACTGTAACGATCAAAATGAAACTCAGCTTCTACGATTTCTCCCAAAAGACCTTTGTTGACAACATCCTTAACAGTTTTAAAATCGCTGTCCCATCTTCGGTTTTGGTAAACAGCTAACTTGAGTTTTTTTTGCTTTGCCAAACCTGCCAATTCTTTAGCTTCAGACACCCTTGTAGTAAATGCCTTTTCGACGAGCACATGTTTTCCAGCCTTCAAGGCTTTCTTGGCATATTCGAAATGGGTATCAGTTGGCGTGTTCACAATAACCAAATCGATATCGTCTTGCAGGAGTTCTTCCAAGCTTGCATAACTCTTTGCTTCAGGATACTCTTTATGAATCAGCTTTTTGCTTCTTTCCCATGAGCCTTTTAGCTCAAAACCCTCGTGAAGTTCTAGAAAAGGAGCATGAAATACCTTGCCCGACATTCCGTAGGATAGCAATGCTGTTTTTACTGTTTGCATGTTGTTCTGTAATTTAGAAGAGTAAATTTAGTGGACATTCTGCATATTAAAAATTCATATCCATATAATTAACAAACATTTAAAACCGTCGGAAAATTTATACCGCTATAAATAAATAGAAAACATTACTTTTGTGCGTTATAAAAAAATAAATCAAATGATACAATTAGGTCAAATCCTATTTATACTTTCCGTATTAGTTATTCTGCATGAGCTTGGACACTATGTTGCCGCCAAAATTTTTAAAGTGAGGGTCGAGAAATTCTATCTTTTCATGGATGCGGGTTTTTCATTGGTGAAAAAGAAAATTGGAGAAACCGAATGGGGTATTGGATGGTTGCCGATTGGCGGTTATGTGAAACTTTCAGGGATGATAGACGAAAGTATGGATACAGAACAGATGAAAATGCCAGCACAACCTTGGGAATTTCGCGCTAAACCGGCTTGGCAACGCTTGATTATCATGTTGGGAGGTATTATTGTGAATATTCTTTTGGCTGTACTTATTTATGCTTGGACTTTTTCTACTTCAGGTCAAAAAATAGTATCAGTAGATAAAATTCAAGAAAATGGCTTAGCATTCGGAGAAGTAGGAAACAAGGTTGGATTCCTCAGTGGAGATAAAATTTTAGCTGTAGACGGTGTAAAATACAACGATTTTAAATTTCTTTCGATGGAGGTTTTATTTGGCGAAAAAGTTGAATTAGACCGAAATGGAAATAAAGTCGTTCTACAATTGACGGATGAAGAAAAAGGAGAAATAATTAAAAAAGAAGGCAAAGGTTTTTTAGGTGCACGAAACTCCATTCAAAATTATTTTATTGATTCGATTGGCAAAAACAGTAATGGAATTGAGCGTTTTGATATGATAATAGGTGCAAATGACAAAAAATTCACCTATGTTGATGAATTTTTATATCTCTTGAAAAACAACAAAACGGATTCTATTAATTTATTAGTAAAGAGAGAAAATCAGGAATTGAGTGTAAAAGCTAAAATTGATTCTACTGGAAAAAATGGCTTGTCCCTTTCAAGTATTATTTTAACGCAAAATATTAGTATTGAAGATGCCGTGGTTGGTAGTATTCTCAAAGATTCTGAAGCAGCAAAATCAGGAATTGAATTAAATGACAAGATCCTTGAAATAAACAATACAAAAATTAAGGATTATCTGGATTTCAAAAAACAATTGTCTTTAATTAAGCCAAATGGCCCATTGAAGTTGAAGGTAGAAAGAGAAAATGAATCACTCGTTCTAAATTCGAAATTAAATAAAGATGGAAAAATTGGCATTGGCTTTAAAGACACGAGAGAAAGTGAATATTTAGTTAGAAACAAGTTGTCCTTGGGCCAGGCAATTCCTGAAGCTTTTAGACAAACTTGGAACATGTTTAACTACAATATCAACTCATTTAAACTCATTCTACGTCCTAAAACAGGTGCTTATGCTCAAGTTCAAAGTCCAATTGGAATTGCACGACGTTTACCAGACGAATGGAATTGGGAATTTATTTGGGAATTTATTGCACTATTTTCTGTTGGCTTAGCCTTTATGAACCTACTTCCAATTCCAGGATTAGATGGTGGTCATGCCCTATTTACAATTGCCGAGATGATTACTGGAAGAAAATTGAGCGAAAAGGCAGCAGGCCATGTTCAAACCGTTGGAATGATTATCTTGTTGAGCCTAATGGCTTTAACCTTCGGGAAGGATATCTACCAATTTGTCACCGAAAAGTTTTTCTAAAAATAATGAAAAATTTATTCGAAAATATTTGCAGAAAATAAATTAAGCCCTATATTTGCACCGCTTTAAAAGGCAATACGCCTTCCTCCTTAGCTCAGTTGGTTAGAGCATCTGACTGTTAATCAGAGGGTCCTTGGTTCGAGCCCAAGAGGGGGAGCTAGCAATAAAGAAAGACTTCACAGCGATGTGAGGTCTTTTTTGTTTTTATTTATTTCAAGAAAAATCATTTTGTTCAAGCATACCCCGGCACAGGAGCTAGCAACAAGAAAAAGACGATCAGAAATGGCCATTTTTTTCCTGCAACAGCCGGATCAAATCGCTGGCTGCATCCTTCCCCTTCGTTGCGACCTCTACAATCACCCCCTTGCGATTTCCCTTCCTTCGCTATCAGCAGCGAAGCCCTCCGCCCGCTACCTTAAAAACCAAAGCTCCAGACCAGTAAGGTTCCCCAATGCCGCCACATTGCAGTAACAGCGCTTTAATGACGCTTTAGCAACGCTATAACAACGCTTTAACAGGCTTACTAGTGTCCCTGAGCCGCGACCTATCCAGCCAGCCGCCGCAAATAGAGCAGCTTTCCCAAATTTGGCATTGGCATTGATGCCTCGCCCCGACCGCAGTAACCCCACGCAAGTGCCTTCTTCCGTGCAAAAAGAGGACAAATGGGGGCAAATGAGGACATCCTGCCCACCCGGGTATCTCTAGTACGTGGCCCCTTCCTATCTTTGCCATACGTTTCATCAAAATCTAGCATCATGGCACATGTAAAAAGTATCTTCCGCCTTTCAGGATCGCTTGGGGAAGTGACCTTCTACCGAGGGAGAGAGGGGCAGCAGCTTGCCCGGAAGAAAAGTTCGCTTACCAAGGAGCGGGTTGACCGTGATCCTGCGTTTGCCCGGACACGGGAGAACAGCAGGGAGTTTGGTGCGGTGGTCAGGGCTGGTTCGCAGCTCCGCAAGGGTGCTTCCGCCTTTGTGCGGCGCCTACGTACCCCCGAACTCTCCGGGCGGATGATCCAAGTGCTGTGCAAGGTAAGGGACTGCGACCAAGAGGCTATCCGAGGAGCGCGGACAGTGGGGGGCGGCCTTGGCCATGCGAAGGGGCGGCAACTTCTGAAGGGTTTTGATTTCAATACACAATTTCCCCTGGATGCGGTACTACAATGCCCCCACGTGGCAGCTCCGGGGTTTACGTTCCAGCTTCCCCTACTAGTTCCAGCTTCCCACCTACGCTATCCGAAAGGTGCCACGCATGCTTCCTTCGGGACGTGCCTGCTACAAGTGGACTTTGAAGCTGGTACTACGGCAGTAACCTATAGTCCCGAAGTGGGCGTGGCACTTGACCGGACCGCAACCGAGGTAACGGTTAACCCTCCTGCACCAGCTACCGGTACAGGGATAGTATTCTGGATGTTGCAGGTCTGCTTTTTCCAGGAGGTGAATGGTGAACTGTATCCGCTTGACCGGTCGGGCAATGTGCTGCATATTTTGGAAGTGGCCTAGGCTTTTGGGAGTTGCGAAAAACGGAACACTTTCTCGGGAATTGCAGTCTTTGCCTTTTCAGTATTTCAATAATAAAGGCATACGAAACAATCTTTTAGAGAACGGGTAACCAGGTTTGGAAAGAATAATTGAAAACATGTGGTTTTTAACCCCGTTGCGGAGGTTTTGGATCTGGTTTATTCGGCACTACTATAAACAAAAGGCCGCACGAAGGAATTCGTGCTGCAGCTGGGGCATATAATCCCCCACATCTGCAACACAAGGTCTCACCAAGAGCCATTTTATTCCATTTAAGGCACTACATAATAAAAAAACAACCCAAAGGTTGTTTAGTTTTTGACTGCGATACTACTGTAAATAAATGATTCTACTAGTGCAAAATATAATAATTAGCCATCAACACATTTTATACATCACCGGAGTACCTAATCTGATATACTATCCATTAAATTCAAAGCATTTCTTGCAGATTCTCTTACTAAATTCCAAGAATCATCATTTTCAAAGCTTTCATCAGTATTTCTTTCCTCAATAGATAAATTAAGAACTATGAGATTGTTGCATTTTAGTATTTCCTTCGTCAACTCATAAGAAATTACATTATCCTCCATTAGAACAGGTAACAAACGAAAAGCATTATCAAAATCAGACACAACTTCATCAAACACATCAACATAATCCGGATATGAATCAATCTGGTCATTATACGGTTTAGATAAATTTTCAAGACTCTTCTTTAAGAGTAATAACTTATTTTCTATATCTTTCATATTAAAAATTTAATTTGCTGGAAATCTATATGTATCAGTTCCATCAGAAACTTTCCAATAAGGAGCACCATTGTATTTTCTGCGTGAACCAGGATGATACTGAATTAATTTTCCTGTTTCCTGGCCTCTACTATTAACTTGACGTAAAACCCAGCCTTTGTCAGCACCTCTAGTTTTTGTCATACTACTATTTACCCAACCTTCAGTATTACTCAGAGTAGCGCGAATATTCTCGTAAGATCTACCCTTCAGCAGACTAGGATTATCCATTATATCCTCAACACTTCTTATTGAAGTTGGTTTACTAGCGAATGCTCCAAATCCAACTTGTAATGCGACAGCCAGCATCTGTCCTGCATGGTATTCTTGAGAATTACGAGCTGCATAACTATATGCTCCATTCGAAGCATGGCATGACATGCAACCTGTCCATATATATCCATCTGACCCTGCTTGAGAAAATTCTCCTAAATCTCTTGGGTAATGAAACATATATTCAGGTGCTTCATTAGAGCCTCCTGTATATACAATAGAAGTAGTTGGATTTATACGTTCATATATTTTACTTTCATCGGGTAAAAAAGTAATAGTTGGTTCCCCAACGGTCACATTACCAATATTTGTTTTAGTTTGAACACTTTTGGGAATAGGTTTGTAATCACTATCGGACGAGAAAATTCCTTTTACAGTATCCCAAGCTCTCCCTAACCAGCTTTTGTTCGGGTCTCCCAATCCTTCAGGACTCATACCAGTAGGATCTACCAAATTAATCGGATTCTGCATCGTATAATTATACGGATTCCAATTAGGAAAGCTTTCCGCCAACGGATCCACACTCAACCAAATGCTACTCCTGGAATCATAATACCTGGCTCCAAAATAATGCAGTCCCGTATAGTCATCCTTCTCCTTGCCCGTAAACAGGAACGGTGTCTTGTAATAGCTGTTCGGGTTTTGCTCGGCCATCGTTTAGTTCACCCGCTTTTATTTTAATTAGGTGTTCACTGAATCTCCACCAAGGCTACGATTTCCCCGAATGGTAAATTTAGGAAAAATTGATAGGCCACACCATTCAAATCTGTTAAAAATGTACTCGTCCCCAGATGGTCAGGGTGATAGAAATAAACAGGGGCTATTGCCGCTGCCGCACGCTCCTGCAAGGATGGCGTACCTTCCCCTTCTTCCTTTGCTTCCTGCTGGAGCACAAGCTCCTCTTCCTCATAGGTCGAAGGATTGTAGTCGTCGAAGGTGGCCGTGCCTGCACCTGCACCTGTGAGATAGAGCTGGAGGTCAGCAATCTGGCGTTCGCGCAGCTCCTCATCATCAAATGCAGCCGTTTCTTCCGTCCCGGGTTCTGCATCGGTTGCAGACGTCTTCATTGGATTCTCGTTAAAGACATCGGCCTTTTCCTCTCCAAGACGGCTCACGATACGCTGGCTTCCTGCATAGTAATGGTTGCTGTAAATCCCGTTGGGATCTATCACCATAAAGGCACTAGGATAGGTCGTGTAGCCATTGAAGGTAAAGGTTGAAGGGTATACCAACATGCCGTTCTCATACACCTCATCAAAATTGGAACTTCCCTTCAGGACACGCTCTCCTCCCGCATCATAGAGGTAATGGTGCATGCTTCGGCTGAGAAGCGCCACACGCAGCCTGTTTGATTCGTCCCACAGATAGGAAGTACTGCTGGAATAGCCGGCAATCATCTTCGTCTTTAAGTTACCGTTGTAATCATACGTAAAATTCTCCACGGTACCGGAACCACTGTCGGCAATGTTTTGCACCCTATGTGTATTCTCGAAGTAACTGTAGGCAGCGTTGGTGTCAGCATTCAAATTATTGTTCAGCACGTGATTCTGTACCTTATTCACGATGCCATGGGTACTATTATAGTCCATCGACAGCGTGTAATTGCTCTGGTGGTCATAGCCTCCCACCGCGGTACTGCCGTTAAAGCTTCCCGTGCCAGTGCTAAGCCTGTTCAGCCTGTCATAGGTATACGCGTGGGAATAAGTTCCTCCCATATTGTTGCTCGTACTGCCAGCGGTGTTGTTTACCCCTGTAACATTGCCTACCTGGTCATAGCCATAGACATTGTTGAAAAGGGACTGCTGGTCGGCAGTCTTGACGTTCAGGCTGCTGAGTCGTCTCATTTTCGGGGTATAGGTGTAAAAAGTCTCCGTATTATTGCCGTACCTCATATAGGTACGCTGCTCGAAGTGGTCGTAGTCAATGCGCGTGATATACTGGTCCTTCCCTTCCACCTTGTTCAGGTTTCCTCCAAGATCATAGTAATAGTTCACCTTTTCACCATCTGGATAGATCATGAACAAAAGCCTGTTCCAGCTGTCATACTCGAAAGCGGTTTCAAAGATACGCGTAGGGATATTAGGTGCCGCGATGGTACGCTTGCTGTACACGAGCTCTCCCATGTTTCCATAATTGAATTCCTGTAACCCGGTTGCATCCTTCTGCTGTACCAGTCGGCCCCTTTTGTTCGCATCTGCCCCAGTCAACGTGGCCGCCCCGTAGCTGTATTTTACGTTGCTTACGTTCGCGCCATTCGGAACGTTTGGATAGGTGATGTCTGTCAAACGGTTGCGTTCGTAGGAATAGTCGATAAAGGTGCCGTCAACTTCAAGATTGGCGGTCTGTATCCTGGTCAGGTTACTCGCATTGTCATAAAAGTAGCGCGTCCTTCCCTTGTCCGGATGGATTACAGAGGTCTTGCGTCCCAACCAGTCATATTGGTAGACCGTCTGGAGTGCTCCCGCATCGGTGTAGCTCAGGAGCTCGCCAATGGCATTGTAGGTGAATCTCGTCCATAAATAACTGGAATTGGGCCCTTCATTCATGGTAGAGATAACCCTTCCGTTCACGTCCTTGTAGGTCTCGGATACTATATTTTCTGGTGCATTTGCAACTATGGTCTTGGTTTTAAGCGCCATAGCATTGCTGACATCCTGTGCGATTGAATAGGCAATTTCAGTAACGTTTAAATCAGCATCCTTTACAAACAAGGGACGGCCAATTGCATCATATTGGGTTTCAGCAGCCATACTGGTCTGCATTTCATTTACCATAAACTTGGACACATTGAGCTTCTGCTCCAAATGGGGCAGGTGCTGAGCGACCGTCCTTCCCAGGGCATCATATGACGTCCAGCCGCTTACGGATAAATACTCCTGGTAAGTTGGGGACTGCGGTGTCCCGATATTGCGTGCAATGTCTTTCTTGATCTGCATGGGCCTTGCCAAACCGTCTATGAAGGTATAGGTCTCTATGAAGTTGGCAGGGATTTGCTGGCTGTCATAATGGCTACTCACGGCCACCGGTACAAAATCATTGGCGTTACCTGTACTGAATCCACTGCCGGTAGGCAGCTGTGTATATTTCAGGTAATAGGCAAAGCTGATGGTGGGAGGCAAGGTACTTAGATTCTCTTTCGGCCCCCTTACCTCGATCAATCTTCCGAAGCTATCATACTTGAACAGTGTCTTGTTACCCGCAATATCCGTGCTTGCAATCACCTTGTCATTATCATAAAAGTAATTATTGGCGGGTGTGGCCGTATAGCTCGTCTCCGATATATAGCCGAATGCATCCTCTACTTTTATGATCTTATAGAAATTGCCATCATAGGTATAGGTATAGGACATGGCGTCATTGGATGTGGACGAATTTGGAGGAAATGTCTTCTTGGTCAGGTTGCCATATACGTCATAGAGCATGGTAGTGCTGACAAACTGTGTAGAGGTCAGGTACGAGTTTACGGCAAGGACGTTTCCATTGTTGCTGTCCACCGTTGTTGTCCGTTTCCTTATCATACCTGGAATGCCTACCGTTATGGAACTTGGCACATTCAGGATGTGCTTGCTCACCAGGGCAGTATGCCCATAGGCTATAGTGGTGGTATAGTTATCGGCAGCATTGGAAATGTTGCCGAGATCCTGACGGGTAAGGACACGGCCATAGTCATCATAGGTAAAGTTTACCTCGGATGTCAATAGCGGCGTTGCCGAAAGTTCATGGAAATAATTCCTGGTCCTTGTCATGACTACGGCTGCGGAACCGCGGCCTTCCGTTCCGCCAGTATCAAATGCTTGCGACAGGACAGTAGTGGTCATTTTTGTATTGGAATCCTTAAGCTTCCTTACCTGGTAGAAATATTCCGTTCTCGAGAACTTCTTTGCATCATCATCTCCCTTGATTACATACGATTCCTTCAGCAGACCATCCAAGAAATAACTGCTGTTGTGGTATTTGGCCACGGATGTGCTGACGATTTCCTCGACCTCATTACCATCTATTCCTCCCAGCACTACATTTTGAGCCTTGACAGTGCCGTATCCATAAAAGCTTCTCTCACGTCGGTCATAGTTGCCATTCTCATAGGCAAACCTTTGGACATATTGGCTCCTGCCATTATTTTCCCTGCCATAACCGTCATTTACCCTTACTTCGCTCATCACCCATTTTGGATGCGGGTTGCTGTAATCCGTTTTCTGGAATTCATAATCAATCGTAAAGGAGCCCTTCAAAGGATTGGTAACCGTCCTGAGCTTGTTGGTTCGCCCTATTTTTGATTCAAACACCTCAAGCTGGTTGCCCACCCTTTGTACATAATCAACATACCCGTCGCCATTGAAGTCCTTGAAGGCCTTGTGTGAATTGGTCAAGGCAAGGCTTGCATTGCCACTGACAGATGCCCCCAGCTTGAAATGCAGTATAGGCAATATAAAGAATGGAAAGGTACAGCAGATGGTTGTTTTATAAAAATACAGACCCACTTCTCCCCCTATTGACATCGCATTGGTATTGCTGTCTTCAACCATTGTAAAGTTCCCCGTAGATGTAGTCTTCAATGGAAGTGGCGTACTTGAAAAGCCATTCCCATTGTTGATATAGAGATTTCCTTCACCCTCATCAACACTCAATAAATCGGGAAGACCGTCGCCATTCATATCAAGCAACGTGCTTTTCGTCGTAGCGCCCGAATTGCTAAGGCCTACAGAAAAGTCAATATTGAGCGATGACCAGTCGGTGTCTTCTGGCGTTTGGCTATCTTGCTCGGGTTGATTTTCTGACGGCAACGGTGCCTGTCCAAACAGGCTGTTTACGCTGAGGCCCACCATCATATTAAAGCCAAGGGCGGTAGGTTTATTGGAGGAAGTATCCAACATGCTATACCCCAATAAGGTGTTGGGCGTTTTCGGTCCTGTATTCAACCTGAATCTAAATCCATCACCGCTCACAATCCTATCAGGCAGTCCGTCACCATTCAGGTCCAGCCAAAGAGCCTGTTCCTTGTTTTCTGCATCCAGATTGACATCTGCCCCCATATTCATGATAAAGGCCGGGTTTCCCTGGTCCTTTTTTGCCATCGCTGCCTCATCCTTGGAAGGTGGTGCTGTAGCTGGAGGTCCAGGTTGGTTGGCATTGGTATCAGCAGTCTTATCAGTCAGGGAAGGATTTTCCGGTTTCGACTTGGGACCTTCTTTCCTGCCCAAATCCTGAGAACCTCCCTGTGCAACCAATCGTGTGGCAAAATTTGAACTGGCACTAGGGTGTCCAAAATCATGATCCTCCAGAGGCAAAGGTCGATGCCCACCCGTCATTTTTGTAAGCTGCACCTTGTTGCTGCTCAGTAAATCCGGATAGCTATCGCCATTGATATCTATGAAATCCGATACGGAGTGGCTATAATTGCCGTTATTGCTCCTGCTCAGATTCACCGGTCCCCAGCCCACCGTTTTCGTAACCGAAACGCTGTGGCGCTTCCTATCTATGGCATACATGCCCGAAAAATCATCTACCAGTTCGACACCTCCCGGCTCGTCATCCGGAAAAATCATATCGAAACTGGAACCTGCAAAGGATCCCGATCGCATCTTGGTCGCCATGACATACTGCGTATCGAATAGGCCAGTCCATTTTTCAACTTCAGTGGGCACGCCATTCTGGTTGGGATAGGACCTAGCGGCCCTGCTCATAATCAGCGGTGTTACCAGTGCATCCTCCTGTTCCTGGGTATAGTAGTCCAGTTCAATACCATCGAGGAGGGAGGGATCAATGCCACTAGGAAAAGCAGGGTTATCTTCAGGCAATCCGAGGGTCTCTATGTACTCATTGGCAAGGCAATCCTTCTTTTCTTCTTCGGTTAAACCTGTATTGGTCAAACAAGGGCTATCAGGGTCAACTACTCCGTCTCCAAAAAGATTTTCAAGGGTATCATAACGATTCCCTATATTAGGATTTATCAATTTGCCTATGGCGTCGAACGGTATGGTGGTGGACTTATCGAGCTCATCATTGTAAAAGAACTGCCCCCATTCCTTGTGCAGGGGACCTAGATGTTCCATATTATTAAAGTTGCTCTCCACAAGTATCGGCAGGTATTTGGTACTGTTTGCAGGCGCAGTCCAATCATATCCTATAATTGCAGTCTTGTAATTGGCAGCAGCCAGGTATTTCTGGAATACCTTTTCATCTGCCTTATTGGTAATATAGTATCCTACAGAATAATGAAATTGTGATGCAGGGGTGCTGAGGTTGATCAACCCGCTCAAAGCAATTGGAGTATTCACATTGGTGGCCTGCATCGTCCCATTCAGATTCACAGTAACGGTCTTTCGGCCCACAACCACGCCATTCTTCTTCACTATCATCTCAAATGAACCCTGGTCTCCCGGAGCAAGGGTAACCAAGTTGGGTTTAATTCCATAGCTAACCGGAGCAGTGCCGGTGGTCCATCCTGTAACGGGTTCCAGTTTCCGTAACATATTGGTTTTGTAGATGCTGTATTTCGCCACTGGGTATCTCACTTTTGCCAGTGCTGTACTGTTTGAAGAAGCAGGAATAAATTCTACCCTTGGCTTCCATTGTATCCCCTTCCATTTCACATTGGATGGAGAGGAAACTTCAAATCGGATGAATTTCTTTTCCCCCTTTGATCCATCAACCACAATGGGATACGGGATGGCTTGCTGAGTGGGTGTCATAAAATTCTGTCCCCCACTTTGGTTCGCCGTGGCACTGATCACACCATTTACTCCGGCACCCATATAACGGGTATAAATTTCTTCTTCCCCGGCATCTGTCACCAGTATGATACTGAATAAAACCCCATCGCTGAGATAGTTGGGATTAGACAGGACGGAACTTGTTAGAATATCATTCCAGGTAATCAATAGATTCCCAGAATCCCCTATCTCAAATAGTTGTTCCTCACTCAGGATAAATCCATCGTTAAAAGGACTGGTGGTATGGGCAACCAAGTTTTCATCTTTTAAAAGATTGGCATCCGTTTCATTCAGATAGGCAATGGTAGGATTGGTTACCACCTCATCATTGATATCGGTAGCATTCTTGGTAATCCTGAAAAATATTTTCTGTCCCCGATCAACCTGCAACAGGGAACTGTTCTGCAAACCCAGGGAAGGATTTCCCAATCCTGAGTAATGGGTTATGGTAAAGGAGGCCGGATTTGGATTGGCATGGGTCAATTGTGTCAGATACAGCCTAAACGGATCTCCACCATTTAGGGAGGGTTTGGAGGTCTCGATTGAATAATAGGTCGCACTGTCTACATTGGTTGACACTAATTGCAGGTCATCCGTTATGCTAATCTGTCCATCCTTGGGTGCTATCCACACCCTCACCGCATCAAATCCTTGTGCATCCGTAATGCCGTCGTCTTCAGGATGCACTATATCGGGAATATCATTGACTGAGGCAGTCCTGAGCATATTGGGCGTATTGGCACTGGAAGTGGTAAAATTTCTTCCGTTACCATTGGTATCGGCCTGATTGAATAGCACCAGTTTGTCCTTCACAATATCCAATAAGCCGTCACCATTGCCATCCGTAAAAAAAATATCCGTTTCCATTTCAGATTTGGTACGGAACCTGCCATAGAAGAATTCCTTCTTTGAAAAAGGAATCTGCAACTTGAGATTGTGCGATTCCAGAAACATGGTCTTGGTCTTTCCCTTCGATCTTGAAAACATGGTCACTCCACCGATGTTCCTCTGATCGTCTTCATACTTCACCATACCGCTTTCCTGATCACGGTAACTGGCAAAATACTTCAATCCGCTTGATGCCTTGTAAATGATATCGTCCAGGCCGTCGCCGTTTATATCCGCCATGGTAACATACCCCTTGTCCTTAGGAAATGATTCTCCCAGTGGCAAGTTTACGGTTACCGTGGCATAGTTGTCATTATCTGCTTTCCACAATTTAAATTGCACGCCAGCCGATACATTTAGCCCCCAGCCTGCCTCTATGGCCTCATTGGTATTCAAGGCAGAATTGCCCAATATATTGCCAATTCCCAGCGAAAAGTTCGGAGAAGGGTTTCTTCGCTTTGGCAGGTCAACGAAGTAGGGTTTTTCAAATAGGGTAACCGATTGGTCGCCAGGATTTCTGACGTCATTATGATAATCAAAGGTATGCCTGTAAAATTCAACATTGGTGGCATTGAATTCAGCAACATACTCCAATAATGATTTTTGAAATTCACCCTCCTTCAGGTTGAACTTATACTTGCGGATCTGGGTAGAGCCCGTCCTCCTGATTATGATTTCCTCCAATTTGCAGGGATCAATCAATTTCAGTCCCAACCTTGCATCAATAGTCGGATCCTTCCTAATTGTCAATGAGGTTGCCGAAGTCCTTTTAAATTCAATCTCATACATTCCTACGCTATTGTTGTGGCCTGTGTAATTGATCTTACTGATATTAAACATCCTACCGCCGGCAAGGGGGGCCAGGTTCCCAGTTGATGCCTGTGCCAATGTGCCATTCGAATAGGAATATTTTATATTATTGCCATGGACATCTTCCGTCATGAACAAGGCCCAATATACTATGTTTTCCGTAGCGGCCCCAGTTCCCTGCCTCAGCACATAGTTAATCTCAGCCTGTGTCTTACCCCCGTACCAGCTGATGGTCCCATCTGTATTGGTAACTTTCCAATAATAGGTGGTGGGTGTGCTTCCCATACGCTCAATCTTGGCAAAACTGCCTTGCTTCCGGGGAGTGAACACGGTACTTGGGCTACCCACTATTTTTAGCCGTGGGTCTGTAGAGGGCAAGACAGACGTAGCGTCATAATGCCTGTGTGGCATCCAGTCTACCCAAACGTCTTCAGAATTTTTCAACTGGGGATACATCAGCTGCTCGCCCCCAAGGGTATAGATTACCGTTTCGTGTGTATTGTTGATTTCGGGAACACCCCACCTCGTATCCATTGAAATGGCAGGAATATTGATGCTCCATCCCTGGCCAAGCCAGCCGCTTCCTCCATCACTGTTGTAATGCAATGCCAGATTTGGCTGCATCCCGTTCCTTCCGGAAGGAATCTTGATAGGATAGCTGATGTTGGCCGCTCCTTTCTGAGAAACCCCCGGAGGACTGATCAATGTCATTTCCGAAGAAGGATCCGCAGCCTGGATGTTGCTCATCATGGTTGGTGTAAATCCAGCCGTTTCCGGACTTTCCGGGGTTTGGATAATCCCGTTGATATAATCTGTAAAATGGTCTGTCAGCGATAGCACCATTTGCTCTTTCTGCTGCAGGGTATCCAGTTGCACTGCAACCCAAATTTTCGAATGCGTATTGAAGTAGAAGGTCTTGATATCCTTTGCCGAGTACCCCTTTGGTATCAGTCTTTCATCATATCCGATCGCTATGGAAGCCGTCCTATTGAAGCTCGTACCATCGGGAAGAAATCTGTAGGCAGAACCTCCCCTGGTCACGTTGACCATACCTGATGCCATCGGGGCCACATCTTTCCGCCTTAGGTGGGTGATGCTTATTTCCTTGCTTTCCAAAAATGCACTATCCCTAATGGTGATGGATGCGCCTTCGGTTTGCAGCATACCACCCTTTGCGTCCATTATGCCTGACACCTTTTCCAGATAGCGCTCCAAAGAGAATAACCTATCGGCTTCCATCAGATTTTCAAAATGGATTATTTCCTGGCCCAAGAGCCCCGATCCGTCAACGGCCCTGATGATTGCAAATTTCCTTTGCCTAACTTCCGGGGTCAGCTCCAGGAAACCTTCAAACTCTCCATCATTCAATGAGATTTCTGAATTCTCAATGTAGATATGGGCGTCCCTCGATACCGTATTCCTTAAGAATCCCTTTACATACAGCTTGTTATCTTTCGTATAGGAAATCATGGGTGCAGTTGTTGTCAAAATCGGCAAAACCGCACTGTCCTTCCTGTCGAACTCGATCCTTAAATTCCTTACCTGATATTGCAGATTGGCTCCCTGGGGTATGCTGAACATGATCCTGTTCTCCCCGGTTCGAAGCCATGCGGGGTCAATTTCCTCCCTTTGCATCGTCCAGCCCGGCTGATTCTTGATCATATGCCCCCCTATTGACAGCCTGTCATTTATACTTCTTGTCACTCCCGCATAATCCTGAAGCCCATACAACTCGTATGTCAGATACGCCCTAGCCTGTTCCTCAGGCATATCCTTTACCATGACCTTGAAAATATTGTCCGAAACATCGTCCAGGGGCCTTTCATTTGTCACTCCTATAAAACCATGCTCGATATCCGCTGTCATGACAGCTTTCCCTGCAATACTGCTACCACTTTCCAACAATGGCTTGTTTTCCGCTTTCGTAGTGTCCTGCACTGCCTCCCTATCTTGATGGGTGCTCCCAGCCGTTTGAGAATTTTCGTTTTCTGCTGACCTTAAACCCGTATAGCGGAGCCCCTCTTCCTGCGTGAAGTAGGCATACACAAGTTCTTGGACTGGCGCCACAAAGCTGCTATAGAGCATTGAATGGAGCATTACCTTGTACACTATCTTCTTCAGTAGGGTATTCTTCTTATTAATAGGATTGCTGAATTGCATAAAGTTATAGTATAGAATTTAGTAGGATTATCGAATGATTATTTTTGCTGATTCAGCTATTCCGTCAATGGTCACAACGATCAGGAAGGTACCGATCGTGGATAGCTTTTCCGAATATGCGAATGCTTTCCGTTTGCCCAGATGCTCGCTTTTTAATAATTTATTGGAAAAATCAAAAATGCCGACCGACACATCGGATTCCTTTTCAAGGTCGAACCTGATGGTAAAAGGCTCGTCCATCTTTGCGGGATTGGGATAAAGCACCCATCGCTGAGCCGATTCCTCTGAGGCGTTTACCCTGAACAAGAGTTCTTTTTGACATCCTTGTTCATTCGACACCAGCAAGGCATAGTCACCCGGCTCAAATGCTGTAAATTGGCTTTCGGTTGAAAGTACTCTTGCTCCTTTCTTCCATGCAAAGGACAATTTTTCCTTTGAAGGGTTTACAACCTGTGGCGTTATGATCGCCTCGCTCCCGTCACCGAGGCACCACTCGGAAGCCATATCAACCGTAACATTTTTCAGGCCACCCACATTCAGGGTATCCCTTTGTGTCTGTTGCAGCCTATCCGTTACGCTGATCGCATATTCGCCCGCATCCAGATCCTGAAGTGAGATGGAACGTCCATCTACCTCGTAAGCAGCATCGCCCGACACGGCAGCATACCCAATCCTGAAGGGAGCCTTGCCCCCAATAATTGCACCGGCAACTTCACCCTCTTCAGGGCTGCAATCCGTATCCGCCACTTCATACTCCACAAAGAAATCAGGTGCCTTTATAAACGTGAAGGTATCCGTACCACTTTTATCCGTATCCCATTCTATGCCATCAAAAAGCAACTTTCCTTCCTCATCCCTTGACTGCATGTAGTACTCTGCATCAATATAATCAAAAGTAGCACCACCGTCCCTGTCAATCAGCAGCCATACGAAATCGTCTTTCTTAGGGCTGCCTGTCTTTTTTTCTGCTTCCAGAAGGCCAAAAGCAGCCTTATCGATCACGAGCTGTGTTGCAGGAATTCCTCTTTCGGCTGCCATCGAGCGCTGTAGCTTCCAGACCCTCTTCATCTTTTTACTATGCTCCGCTCCTTTCTTACCGGCCTCCATCTTCAGGGTACCATTGTTATCCCCCCAAAGCAGGAAGGTCCTGTCCGAGATTGCATTCGTATTTTCAATGTTGCTGGAGTGCATTTCACCAAGGCCCAAATAGAGGCCATCTTTCTGGGCATTCCCGGACTGTTTCTGCTCCAGCCCCCAGAACCCATCCTTGCCTATCCCTGTGACGCGCGATCCATAAGCCGCATTTTCCTTGGAATCCCATATCGTATGCCCTTCCGAATCCACATAATCCACCTGTCCCAGCAATGATATACCATACTTGATGGAGAGATAGGTTTCTACCTTCCTCCTTTCGATGTCGCCCAGTACGCGATCATACCAGAGCAGCTCCATCAGATCGTTCCTGTAGCCCTCCTCAGTATTCGGCCTTGAAAGGTTTTCCAAAATCATTCTTGATTTCTTCCTTCCCCTTACCTTGCGGTCAACCAAATAGGAAAGCACAATGCCTTGCTTTGTATCTACCTTACTGTAACGGTTTTCTGTTTCGTTCACTATGCCCTTGTTGGTAATTTTCGTAGAACTACCATTCAGCTTTAAGTTCATCAATGTTACCTCGTCCTCACTATCCGACCTGAAAACAGCAAACAGCGAATACTTATCCTTCACTTTGGTACCGTATTCCAGATCCTTGGCCTCAACTGGAGCAAAAACAGGATTAAAATTAAAATTGTACGCCGTCATACCTTTTTCCTCCAAGAAGGGAGCATCAGGATTGCCCCTTAGCCACAACGTTTGCGTATCGGAAAGGATCGGTTGCTCCTGGGAAGATACCGATTGTGCATAAAGGAAGGCGAGAATGCCTAAGGCTAATCTTTTCATAGATGGAATTTGATAGTAAGCATCAAAAGGACATTGCATCCAAGCTCTTCTGACGGCGTGCAAGATTACAAATATTTTGTTAATAATCCTTGCATGGTTTAAAAAAAAACCTACATTTTTAAAAACCCTGCTGGCACAAGGGTTGGCCGATGATCTAGCTCGACATTGCCTATAATTTAATTTTGATGTTTATGCAATGAGCCGGATGGAAGGAATGTTGAAGAACCTATGTTGCCCACCTTTGGCTGATGGGGGTTGCCCCAGGCATTGGAGTCCAACAGGCTTTTGATATTATGCAGGTAGGCAAGAGCATTCATCAGCCCATAATTAGTAGAGAAAAAAGTTAGGAGATGGATCATCAAGTGCAACCATATTAGAAATTGACAAGACCAGACACCCCATTCGAAACTGCGAACACCCTAGAAAGGAGGGGAATTTAAGCAGCTGGTGGCTAAATTTCTCACTTTGCTTTACGGAAAAACCGTACTTTTTAATGTGGCAAAAGGTCTAGGTTTGAAAAGCATTATTGAAAATATAACGTTTTATGCCAGTTGCGGAGGTTTTGGATTTTGTATATCTGGAAGTATAATAAACCGAAGTCCGCACGAAGGGATTCGTGCGGCAACCGGGGTGCGTTCTTTTAGCAGACGGCCTGGGTATCACTAAAAAATAGCCACCTATCTCTTATCGCCTGCAATCTAATCCTTTTGCTTCATTGCCACCCCACCCTTCGGGCACCCCTCCAAAGGAGGGGAATCTTAGCAGCCACGTGCTGAATCTTCTACTTTTTTTTTGCTTTACGGAAAACCGTACTTTTTAATGCGGTAAAAGCTTTAGATTTGGAAAGCATAATTGAAAATATAGGGTTTTACCCTATTTGAGGAGGTTTTGGATTTGATATATTTGGAGCGTCCTTCGGAAGTACAGACTTTGCAAGCAGCTAGATTGCATTCAATTGGAGCGTATTTTACCAATCTTTACTGACACAGATTGCAAATCCTCCATGCAAAGTGTGGTGGATAATCATCGGAAAATTACTGAGAGTAAGCAATATTATTCTTAAAAATAGTAATGTAAAACATTTTTGCATACATTTGAATTTACTGTAAAATGCAAATGCTCAAACTTTTAAAAACTTTACATGCACCCGATAAAGTTTATATGACTGGCGGAACCCCCCTCCTAGTCACCTGTGAAGATATGCAGACATGGATATGCAAGCACGGAAGATTGTCCAATTCCCACCTTTTTAATGAACTGGTAGGATCCGAGTTTGCAAACCTTTGGGGTCTAAGAACTCCTGAAATCTGCCTAATTGACGTTTTGGAAGAGCATCTGCCCATTGAACATGCAGACCTGTTGCAACCTGCATTCTTTAAAAAACCCTGCTTTGGTTCCCTATATCTCGAATCGAGCAAGGAAATCGACTCCACCTATATTCCCACTTTTCAAGACAAAAATTTTAGAAAAAAAATAAAAAACCGGGAAGACTTTCTAAAAATAGCCTTACTTGATATCTGGTTGAGCAATGAAGACAGGAATCATAATAACAGCAACCTGCTTTTAGAATTCTCAGACAATGCTGCATATTATTTTTATGCGTTTGACCATGACTCTATTTTCAATTCAAACACCCTGAATCGAGGTCTTTACCAAATTACTGAAAATGAATCCATTATTAACACCGATTTGGCTAACATACTGTTTAAATCTGGACGCAATTTAACAGCAATTGTTGAAAGACTGATTGAAAATTTTTACCTTTGCATAAAGGAATGCAAAATAAATTTAAAAAATATACTTGCACTTGTACCTGCTGAATGGAATTTGGATATCCAACAATTAGAAGTACATTTACACAATAACCTGTTTTCCAAGGAGTGGCTCAAAGCCTGTGAAACAAATTTTAGGACATTGGTTCAAAAACATATCAAATAGTCATGAAGACGTTTTTTAGCATACTATATTTAACACTTAACGCTAACTTAAATGAAAAAGTCAGTGTAGGATTGCTTATGTCTAATGGTGAAGATACCCTGTTTAAAGTTTCCAATCCAAAGTTGAATATCCTAAAGGGACTTGTGCCAATTTCTAAATTTAATATGTTGAAAAGTTACTTTAAGAACCTGTCCTCCAATATTGTCCCGACTGCAAATGATCAGGAGTTAGGAATCAAGGAAAATAGTTCTAAGGATTGGATACAAGCCTCTTATTTTTCCTATCTGAGCAGATATTCAAACAATCTGGTCAGTTTTTCGGAACCCAAAACAATAGCGCTGCCCTTAAACGACGAATCCTTTAAAAAACTGTTCAACAGCTATATCTTTACGTTTGAAGACGAATTCATCTTTCAGAAACAGGAGGACATCCTATCAAAAGTAAAAACAAGGCTCTACACCAAAATTGAAGATCGTGTCAACCTCAATGTTTCCGTAAGTCCCAGTGACTTCAAAGAATTGGTCACACCAGTAGACATAAATTTCATTGGCAAGAATGGTGTCATCGTAGCTGGACAAACCATTGACTTTGACAAACGTCAGTATTATTTAGAAAATGATTTGACCCGGTTCATATCCTTCACCAAGGCAGTCGATTATACGAGCGACGATAAGGGCAAATACTTCCTTGTGGGCCAAGAACCCAATAAAAAAGAGTTCCCACAGAATCATAAAACATGGAAGCATGTAAAAGAGAGCCATTTGGTTGAATATGTAGACCTGAGTGAAATTGAAAAGATACAACGCTACATCATCGATAAAAACGTAACTCCCTATTTTGAAAAGGAAACCTCTGAATAAGAGGTTTTTTATTTATATTGAAGCGTTATTGTTCCAAAATCCAACCCTAATACTACTCTTTGGTCCATACCCTAATTTTCCTGACAACAAACCAAGGGTTACTGTACAAAAACAATCTTTGTTATTTTACATTTTTGCAATAAACTACTATATTTGAATGTACCCCACTCCATATAGCTTGTACAACGCACTTATTTTTTACAATTATTTAGTATTTTACGTAAAACCGTAATTTTTAATGCTATAAAAAGGTTTAGCTTTGGAAAAAATATTTGAAAAAATAGGGTTTTCCCGAAGTGGAGAAAGATTTTAGATTTGGTATATTTGAAACTACGTTAAATATTTTATGAGATAGATTGGGAAGGAACTAGAATGAAATTAAATAAGAGATTATTTACAGGTCTTTGTGTACACGGATTGCAAATCCGCACAAACTGTTGTTTTAAAGATTAAATAATTTGTGTACTTATTGTTACTATCATCAATGCAAATTGCCCTTTTAAGTATACGATCTTAAATATATAACACTACTAAATAAAAAGCAAATATTGTATTTTGGCACAAATATAAAATATGAGTAAGAGAACTGATCATAGAAGAGAAAAAGTTATTCAAATTAAGAAAGGTAAAGTTTCAGGCGGACTTTTAAAAAGTTTGATGAAATATGATACAACTATGCCCGATAGAGAATATATTTTATCAAAACTATCCGCTTCTTACACAGATTTGGTGTATAATAATCCGTTACCAAATGAAGATTTGAAAATTTGCCAAGAAAGAGCAATAATTAATACTGACTCAAATATTATACAAGAACTTAATTGGATTTTTGATACTTTGATAAAATTCTCTATTCATATAAATCAATTCTTAATTTTAGAGAAACAAATTGAAATTTTTTTTCTATTAAGTAAAAATGCACAATGTTTCGATATTCTAAACTTATTAGATGACAAAGTATGTCATTCAGTTTTCGCAATCAATATAGAGTTTTTACTAAATGAAATTGATGATAATTCACTAGAAAACATCGAGATATTGAAAGAAATTTCAGAGGAAGAAATTGAAGCTAAATTATTCATCACATTGCAATTAGACAAACTCAGAATTGAGAAAAAATTCACTTCTTGGCAGTATGATGCTATAGTAACCCAAGAAAAGCTAAATTATTCGAAGGATCTTGAATTTGTTGATTATATTAATTTTAAATATGATCCTATATTCCAGAATACCGATGAAAGACTAGATAATATTCACTTTATATTAGGATTTGAGTCTGATTTTTCTGTAATAGATAGGTATAAGTCATTAAAGAAAGTTATACCGTTTATAATTAGTCAAAATGAATTGGATGAGCAAGCTGAAAAATTATTCTTTGAAAGAGTTTCTGTTATTGCTGATATTATTGAGGATCCATATTGGAAAAAATTAAGTTTACTTGGAAATAACTCTCATTTGTATAAGATACCAAGTGATAACGAATCATTTTACATTATTCAAGACTATTACTTTGTAGATGATTATGATAAAGTTAAAACATTAGCTAAAGAAATTTTAGCATCAGACCCTAATAGTTCAGAAATATATTTGTTTTTTGTTAAAGCATTAATTATGACAAATGCTCGACTAGGCGATTATATTTCAGAAAACACTCAATTGTATATATTGTTAGATTTGATTAAATCAATCTTAGAGAAAGGAAAAAACTATCTTTTCGATAGACAGAGACTTTTAGATTATTATTACACCATCGCACATTTCAAGTTTTCACAGCCAATTTTGGAATTCTTAGTATATGAATATAATTTCAGCACCACTAATCATATTGTAAACTCATCAATTTTAAATATTAATCCTATCAGGTATAACTTTTTTAATGCTTATAATACTGAAAGAATTGTACAAAATGTAAAACCCCAGCTATTAAAATATCAAACATATAATTTTTTATTTAGCGACGAAAAATATGAGTTAAAAGGTGTGACTTTTTTTTCGAAGAAAATGCTTATTTCGAAAGAAATTGTAAAAGGTCAATATTGTGAAGCTTTGAAATTATTACAAGATTTTAGCATTCTTGAAAAACAAAAAATAGAAGATTTTGAGTTTATTCGTACTTGGACCAATAGAAGATTTTTAAAATGTTATATAGAATTACAGCAATTTTCTGAATTCGCTGATTTAATTGTCGATAATTATTTTAAAAAAGATTTTGCTTATGATCATTATTTTAATGAGGATATATCCGAAGTTATTTTAGAATGTGAAAATGAAGAAATAAATAAAAATATTAGTATTCCTATCTTATTCCAAATATACAATCAACAGCAGACAACATTATATGACAGTATAGCAAATTTTTTAATTGCTAATTCTTTGTTTTTACCTTCTGAATTATTTGATATTAGATTAAACTTCAATAATGAAAAATTAATTCATTTTTTTGAAAAAGTTTGTACAAAGGAAAATATTGAAGATTCTCCTTATATTAATACAATTGAAGAAGTTGAAAATGAAAGAATTTTGATACTAAATTATTTAAAAATACTCAATCCTATTAAGACAGACTACTACAATGAAGAAATATTAAAAATAACTACCGAATCGAGTATTAGAATTGGGTTGCTACAAATCCATGAAAGTCGAATTTATGTGGACACTCTCAATATCTTTAAAATTGTAGAGAATAATGCATTAGAAGTTTTCGATCGATATCTTAGCTTGACTGATACAAATCTGATTGATATCACTTCTATCAAATTGAATGAAAATTATTCTAAGGGAAAAGTTAATCTGCCCTATTATTTTCAGCAACTAATTGACGAACAATTACTTCCGTTTTACGAACTAGCAAACAATCCTCAATTAGATGATAATGTAGTTTTTGTACCCCAAATGCGTTATGTCTATTTTACAACAATTTTCAATACTATTAAGCAGTTGTTTATATTTGATGAAAGCTATGGCTTTAAAGGGTTTTTAAGTATGAGAATTAGACATGGAACATTTTCCAATGTTCTAAGAAGTGTTTTCGATAATCATAAACTAGTTAGTTCTCTTGAAGCTAATTCATTTGAATATAAAAATGTTAGATATTGGGAAGAAAAATTTAGTGATGTAAGTAATTCTCATCTTATCCAAATTCAGGAGTTACTGAAAAATTTTTCACGAGAGGTTGACAGAATAATTGAAGAAGGCTTGTTGTGGATAAATGTGCAGTCAAAAGAAAATCCTTCAATTAGTGCTATCTTCGATTTTGAGTTTAGTACCAATGATATAAAATTTATTTTTATCAATAGAATGGGGAGAATAAAGGATTTTAATGAATTTGTAAATGTAGCTTTTGATATTTTGTACGAGAAACTTGAAAGTAACTTAGTTATCTTACGAGGCAAAATTTCAGATGAATTAACTCCACAACTTGTTAGTACTCTTGAATTATTAAATCAAAGTATACAAAACATTACTGGGTTACCACAAAACAAAAAGAACCTTATAGGTAGTAATATTTTAAGTTGTAAGACGGATATTCAAATCATTACTACAGAAATAAATAACTGGTTTAAAATATCATATAATAAATCCATTGAAGAGTTTCCTTTGGAAATGATACTAAAGTCAAGTTTAAAATACATAGATATTATAAATAAAAATGCATTTACAAAGGGAACTGTAAAGATTGAAGATAATTCTATATCAAGATTTAACGGAAAATATTTCGAATCATTTGGAGATATTTTTATAAACTTATTTGACAATATTATAAGTAAGAATCGGGATTTAGGTGAAGATCTGCTAGTGGAAATCGACATAAGAGAGGATCAAGATATTTTGACCATACTTGTCAAGAATAATCTTTCACATAATTTAGAATTGACAGAGCTTTCAAAATCAGTTCAAGATATTATTAATAAGATTAATGAATATGAAGGTGATTCACCAGTCGCTTTTGAAAAAGGCTCAGGTTACTTAAAGATTTGTAAATCTATTTATGTAGGTTTAAATCAAAAAGACTACACAATAATACCTACATTTGACAAAGACTCATTCGAAGTTACAATAAAATTTAACATCAAAGATTTGACGGTATGATTGGACTATTAATTGAAGATGATCCAGAAAAAGCGAAAGAAATTTTGGGTTATATTAAAGAAAAATTCCCTCACTGTGAGATGACATATAAACTCTCATATCAAAGTGGTTTGAAGGAAATATTTAGTGAAAAATTCGATTTTATATTATTAGATATGAGTTTGCCATCATATGATCAAGGAAATGGAAATTTTTCTGGGAAGCCTCGTAATTTTGGGGGTAGAGATATTCTTAAAGAAATGAAACGATATAAGAAGTCATCAGTTGTTAAAATAATTACACAGTATAATGAATTTGATGATGGTCTACTGTCACTAAAAAACTTAGATACACAACTCAAATCCAAATATAATGAACTCTATTATGGTTATATCTATTATAAATCTAATCAGACAGAATGGGAAAAAGAATTATTTAATTTCATTAGTAGTTTATAGATGGTTGTTTTGATTGTAGATGATGAAGCATCAAAAGTAGAAAAAATAGAAGGCGTTATTGAAGAAACACTTTTAGATACAAGAATAATTAAATGTTCAAATTCTGTAAATGCTATTAGTGTTCTTTTAGCAGAAAAACACATAGATCTTTTAATTCTTGATATCAATTTACCTGTTCGAGAAAATGAATACCCAAAGGCAAATGGAGGTATTTCACTATTAACTCAAATAATTAGGAGGAGTGAATTATGTAGTCCAGATTCTATAATTGGATTGACGGCTCATGAAAATCTTAAAGAAATAAGTGATAAACATTTTAACAAGGAAGGTTGGCTAGTAGCATCTTACAATCCAAAAATTAGTGACTGGGAAGAAATTATTAAAAACAAATTATCATACATATCAAATAAGGATAAAATGAATTCAATTAGCATCAACGAAATTAAAACAATAGTGATTTTAACTGCAATAAAGCCAGAGTATCTAGCTGTGAGAGCTCATTTGTCAGATATTAAGGATAATGATATAAATGACACATCTTACGAATCTGGTATATTTGAGCATCTTGGTGAAAAAATTGCTAAGATTATTATAAGGGAATGTGGTGCAAGAAATTCAAATGCTGCGCAAGAAACAGAGAGAGCAATACAATACTTTAATCCATGTTGTATTCTTTTTGTTGGTATTGCTGGATCCCGTAAACCAAATGATTTTAAAATTGGAGATGTAATTTTCCCCAGTAAGATATATTCATATGAAGGAGGAAAGGCAACAAAATCTTCATTTAATGCTCGACCAGATATGGAATCATTGACGTATGCATTAACAGAAAAAGCAAAAAAGGAAAGACTAAAGAATGATTGGAAGACATTGATAAAAGGAACATATAAAAGTAACCCAAATGCTGATTTAGGAATAATTGCATCGGGAGATTTATTAATTGAACATTATGATTCTTCAATTGGAAAGTTAATAACTAAATATTACAATGATACTTCAGCAGTTGAGATGGAAGGTTTTGGTTTTGCAAAATCTGTTTCTAGACAGGGTAGAGAGTCACAAAATATTATCTATGGTGTAATAAGAGGTATTTCAGATATATTAGATATATCAACATTTTCCGGTACTATAGAAGAAAAAAGACCTGAATATACTAAGGATTTTGCATCTGATACAGCCTCAGCATTTGCTTTTTGGCTCATCTACCAACTTTATAAAAAATAAAATTTAATAAAAACACTAATTCTACTAAAATAGCAAAATCAATTTATGAATTAATTATACATGAAACCACAACTATAAAAACTGTACTTACAGGTGAAAGCAAATTAATCACAACATTAAAAATAACCAGAGTACCTGAAGGATGGCTTTATAGATATATTCATAACGACACTCCTACTTTAGCATTCGTGCCTTCAAATATTGAATTTTCTGATAATCATGATGAAAACGGACGTGAATTAGCAAATAGAAAAAAGTAAGTAAAATGAAAAAATATTTTTTGCCATAAATGTGATAAGTCCTAAATATGTTTATCCTGCTGTTTTTCAAAAAGTTCATAGCAATATAATTCTCGTAATAGAAATACATAGAGAATAGATTTAACTCGATAAAAAAGTTATCTATTTATTGATTAGCTTCTCCAACATCTTAATCTGTTCGTCTTTGGATTTTAAAAGTTCCAAATTTAATCTCTTGATTTCTTCCAATGCTTCCATCCATTTTTCTATAGGATTCACATTAAAAGTTGGGTAATAATTGTAACCATTCGATTGGTCGTTAAACGTATTCGAAATAATATTCACCGCCTGCTCCTCATCAAAATTCTGAAAAGCCTCCACAGGAATCTTCAACGCATTGGAAATCTGCCTGAGCATGTCCTCTTCGATAATATCCTTCTGCTCCAGCATGGAGATCTTCTTCTGGTTCCAGTCGGCCCCCAGATCAAACGCCAATGCCTCCTGCTTGATGCCGAGCATTTCCCTGAATCGTTTTACATTCCTTCCCTGGTGTATTTTCTGTTCCATAACGTCTGTGCATTTTGCAGGCCCAAAGATAAGGGCATCCGGATTAAAAGTTTGGTTACCCAAAGGTAAAAAATATCGGTGAATTATCCCACACTGCGGGATATAATATTCGCTGCCGGAATAGAATATCCGTCATGCAGTATGGAATTTTACCTCCGAAACCTTAAACCACCACCCATGAAAAAACCAATCGACCCACTTGAAGCCCATTTCTGGTCGGGCCATGACCTCCGCCGTCCCTTAGAACTGCTGGATGCCTTCTTTGACTATGCGCACCTCGACGAATACAAGGAGGTGCTGTCGGGGGCACTGCTGCATACTGGCAGGGAGGAGGTGTACCATAGGAAGCATCCCGGCGATGTATTCCTCTTCTATACGGCACTACGTTCGTTTGTGAAGGCCAGTTACCGCCTCTCCCAAACCAAGAAATGGCAGGTAAAGGAGGGCATTCTGTGCATTTCCGTACTTCACCAAGCTTCGCTGGACAAGCAGGAGTATGCCGACCCCCTTTCTGTGTTCCGCAACGCCTTTGCCACCCATACCTCTGGCCACTACGAGAATTTCCTCTGCGAGCTTGTGCACCTGGCCCTCTGCCCCTACGACGACTCGGGCGGGTACGACCTGCTGACGCCCTACCTGCAACTGGTGAAGATGCTGGACGCGGCCCAGCTCATCAGGGAACGGGGCGTCGAGCGTGTCCAAAAAGGCAGTACGCCTGCAGGATAATTTATCCCGAAGCGGAATAGCATATCCTCCTGAGTGTTGCGAATTTTACCCCAGCTAAACCACTGACATTATGAAAACTAACCCAGAAACAAATGCTGCCCACCAGCTGGTAAAGGACGTTTCGCAAGCCCAAACCGTACTGGAGATACTGCTGGAACCTGACGAGATGGAACGCCTTGAAAAGGGGGCCTACGCCCTGGAACACCTGCTCCAAAATCCAAAGATTCCGGAACTGCTGCACCGCTATGCCGAGCTGCTGCACGAACATGAGCTTGAAACCCTGCTTTCGGACCCACCCAAACTTGAAGGAGTGCAGCAAGACGACTGGCGGAAGGCCGGGCTGATCGCCTGCGTCCAACTCCTACTGCCGCTAAGCCATGTCCTCCTGGCGCCTCCAGATCCCAATGACGACAGCTTGGAACTCCTGCGTTATGTACTGGGTTCCATCCCTTGCAGCAAACTGGTAGCAGGCCTGCATTCGCTGGGGCTTGAAATCATGGGCGTGGACTACCACCTGAACTTCCAGCAACACCTCCGGGCAACAGATACGGAACAGTACCTGCTACGGCTTCCAAAAACACATCCCGAACTGAAGGAACATCTTGAGCTGATCGCATGGCTGGCGCTAATTCGGCTCTTTCTGGAGGCGGTGTACCTGTATGCGGAGGCTACCGATAACGCAACTGCAATTTGCCAAAATGACTAGACCGTTCTTCTACACCTGTCAGGTGAGCCTCCTGCATCCAAAATCCTATCCGCTTCACCTTAAAACCACACTACCATGAACACCACTACCCTTCCGTTTCCGACACTTGAAAATGAGTTCCTCGCCGCAATGTTGCGGCAAGCCATCGCACAACATCCCGTATGCCACGTATTCCATACCCCCAGAGCAGACCAGGAGGTCGCACAATTGACGGTGGAGGTAGCGGACAAGGCCATTGCCGACCAGCTGCAACAGCAGCCATGGGTGGCCAAGGCACTGCTCCACCACCAGACCAATGTATGCTTCTTCTACACCTCCCAGCTGCAGTCTCCCTCCTATCGGGCACATCCCTACGTGCTCTGCTACTGCCAGCCCAACGCCCTGCTCTATCGGGCAGAAGGGCTGGCAGCAGCACCCCTTCCCACTCTCGGCCGCAAGGGGTTCAAGAAAAAATGGGACCGCTTTACCGAGCAGTTGCAGCACGACCATGAACTGTATCAGGTTCAGCTGCAACAGCTCCAGGCGGATGGCTTTTCGCATAGCCTACTGGCTACCTACGAGCGGCTGCTTATCTGGAACACGGAGCAACTCGAGCGGCTGCATACGGGCCGGCGTCATGGCCACCCCGATCTCAATAGCGGCATCCTCCAGCTGTTTTCCTACCTGCCCGAACTGCAGCGGCATTTCGTAGCCAAGAGCCCGAAACAGCTGTACCTGCCCTATGTCCTGGATCAGGCGCGGAAGTGCGGGTTCGAACAGGACATGTACTATGGTGAGGCACTTTTGGAGGCCATCGCCATGACCGAAAACACACTCTTTGAACACATAACACAACGGCTTTCCACCCTGAAGCGTCGTGCGAAGAAAAGATGGACCGAAGCGCAACACCCAGTCGCGGTAGCGTTACCCCCTAACGATCCAGCGGTCGCCATGGCCATAAGGTTCCTATCGCAACTGGCGGAAGTAGAACAGGCCTACCTTTTCCACCAGCTCACCTGCGGTGCCAACACGACCTATTACCTGCTGCTGATCGGAAAAGGATTGGGGAATGAAAGGTTAGAGTCGCTCACACAGTCACTGCACGACCGCACAGAGGGTAAGGCGGACTTCATGCTGCTGGGGCACGAGCGGTATTGGATCCAGAAGAACCTCTACCAGTACCAGCAGTTCTTTGTAGAGCTGGTGCAGGAGCAACAGCTGGTGTATTCCTCGAGTCAGTACCATCCTGATTTCCACTGGGAGTTGCCCCACCATCCCTACCATGGGGACCTGCATTTCTATGGGAAGGCCACGCGCGATGCGGGCTTGCAGTTTGCCAGCATCGTCCAGCATAACGACCGCAACTATCAGGGGCTGAAACAGCTGTTTGCACTGTTCTTCCTTTCCCTTTGCAGGACCCTAATCTTCGTAAGTACCTTTTACCTGCCGCATTACCTTAGCAGCAAGGCGCTTTGGCAGCTGTGCGTTTATGCCGATCCGGCACTACGCAAGCACGAGTACCTGTTTGCTGAATTTTCGACGGATTTCTTTTCGTTTGCGGACCAGCATCGGTCTGCCGATCACCGGCTATCGCGGCTTACGGACGAACAGGTGGGATTGCTGCAAAGGATCGTGGAGGGGCTTATGGCAGAGCTGCCGAAGGCCGAAGGGGACTAGCCTCCCTAAAAGGAGCCACGGCCACTATAGCGTGACTCCCTGCCGGTTTCGGATCAGATCCAAAACCTGGACGCAACCCGATCACTGCCTCCGAATTTGCCCAAATAAAAAGAAGGCATTCCATTGCTGCCATCTACCTGCTTGCTTCCAGCCCTATGGTCATCCGAGTACCTACCACCTCCATTTTCCCCAATACCTACAAAATCTAACGCAATGAGGTTATGCCTCCACCTTGCCATCCGCAAAGTAAGCATATGTGAAAAAGGTGGAACGGTAGTAAACGGCAGCCATACCACTATTGGCTATGCAAGAGGGGCCAGCAAAGAATGGGCCGCCGAAGCCTATTCCTTTTTTAAACTGGATTGATTCCTATATATTAGATTCTTCAAAAAAAATGATTATTCTAACAGAATACTAAAATCAAACAGGATTATTTTATCAAATATGTATTCTGATATTGTTTCAAATATATATTTTTGTTTTTCATAAAATCGACTGCTTTATGAAATTGACGTATTGGTTCCTACTACTACTTTTTTTTATTTCGTTCGAATCGATGGGACAAAAGGGGCTTTCCAATTTCCAAATTGATAGCTTGTTGAAAACCGATTCTTTATCCATCTACAATAATCCTGAAAAATCGTATGCCTTAGCAAAAAAAATCTATTGGGCATCTGAAAAAAACAAATACAATCTTGGTCTTGCAATGAGCTTGTACAAGATCTCACTCTACCATTCTGAAATACTCAACGACTATAAGAAATCGCTTGCCTATAATGACAAGGGGTATGAATTTGCACAAAAAATCAACAACGATTCTCTTTTACTTTTTTATACTTTCAGCAAAGGTACTCTATATGGAAAGCTAGGTTTTCATGAAAAATCTCTTCGGATATTTGATGATTGCCTTCAACAAACCAAAAGTATCAAGAACTTAAAAAGACGAAGCTTATTTAGAGGAGATCTATATACCTACAAGGCAGTCTCCCTTAGCCATTCTCAACCTCATCCCTCCAATAAAGTATTGCTTGACATCTATATCAAGGCAATGAACGAATATGAAAAGGCCTTAGACAAATGTGTAAACCCAGGCTATACAAATGTTGGCGTCTATTACTTTCATTTAAAAAATTACGAAAAAGCCGATTATTATTTGAAGAAAGCCGCAGCCTTCTTCAAATTGAAAAACTTAGTAAGCTGTGAAATAGAATATACCAATCTGGGAGACCTCAACTACGAAACCGGCCATTATGAAACTGCCTTTCAATATTTAGATAGCTCGAACACCATTTGCTTCGAGAAACCGCGTGACAATTATTACCTGATCTCCAAAAATTATGAAACCTACAAGAATATATATACCCAACTTGGGGATAAGGATTCTATCATAAAATATCAGAAGCTAGAGATGGCATATAATGACAGTCTCGCTTTTGATAAAGAAAACCGTCGTCGGGAATCGGTTAGCTATATCATGGCAAAAAATGAAAACGATAACAAGAAACTAGAAAAAAATACTCGGAGAATTATTTTATTCTCCGTTTTGACCATCCTGGTAACAGGAGTCCTGCTGACCATTTATTATAGAAGAAGCAACAAAACTTTAAAAGGAAAGAACTTGCTGAAAGAAAAAGAACTTGAAGAGGATCTTGAAAAAAGAGCAGTCCAAATTCAGCAACTCAAACAAAAAGTATCCAGCTCCTATGATGAATTGATTGTGATGGCAAAAAAAGACAATCCATTATTTGTTTCTTTTTTCAAGGAACTATATCCTGATTTTTACCGCAAGCTAAAAGAGATTCAGCCAGGTCTGACCATTTTAGAACAAAAGGTTTGCTTTTATCTTAAACTGAAATTCAGCACCAGAGAAATAGCCGATTGCACTTTCGTATCCGTAAAAGCTATCCAGACCAGAAAAAACAGATTGCGAAAACGCCTTTTTATTGAAGATGGAAAAGACATCTATGACTGGATAGATGAACTCGATTAATTTCTAAACTTCCTTCCCTTTTTTATAACCCCCAACTTCTATTTTTCTTTAAGAAAAAGATCAAACCACTATTGGAGCATTGTAACTATCATTTAGCAATGGTGTCCAAAACCCACAAATAATATAAATCGATTCTTGTTTCTCTATCCTTTTAATTTCATACTTCAAGAAGCAAAAAAAACAAGCAGCACTTATTTGACATTTTTCATTATTTTAAAAAACTGTTTTTCAGCAGCTTAAAAAATGTAGTATCTGTGTAGGATGTGGTTTTTTGGTTTTGTTAGTCCCAAAATTTACATTTGGCCGTATTTAAAAATATACATTAATACTTTTTTTTAAAACATTATGTGTTTTTTAAAACAGATGTGATACAAAAATGAAACAAGTTTTTTAAATACATTTCTATTAACTTAAACCAAAATTATCATGAAGAAAATTACCTTGTTAAGTGCTTTCCTCTTTCTCATCATGTGGGGAAGTCAAGCACAATGTATCCGGACGTCTTTGTATCCCTTCCAACCCTACGTATCCAATAATCTTGGATTGCCAGAAACGGTAACTTCAGGAGCCTATTCCAGTGAATATTCTCAAGTTATTAATTTAACTATTGGAACTGATTATGTATTTACCTGTATACAAAATACCAACAACACAGAAAAATACATTACAGTAACCGATTATTCTAACGAAGTAATTGCCTATGGTGCTTCTCCTTTAACCGTTGAGGCTATAACTACCAACCAAATTAGATTGCACTATTCTGATAATGCAGATTGTGCATCAACTGGGTCAGGTCATACGGTAACCCTCATGGCATTATTGGATTGTTCACCTCCTTTAGATGTATCAGTTTCAAACATTACCACAACAAATGCTACATTCGAATGGCAACCTCAGGGAGATGAAACAGCTTGGCAGGTATTGGTTTTGCCAAATGGATCTACTGCTCCAACAGCTGAAACTGAAGGAACAGATGTAACAAACGACCCTACTTACACCCACACCACTTTAACCGCTGCTGGAAATTTTAAATTCTATGTCAGAGCGAATTGTGGTTCAGAATTTAGTCCGTGGAGCAGTCCCTTAAATTTTGCTAGCGGTTGTGATCCTATAACCTCTTTCTCTGAAAATTTTGACAGTGTGCCAACAAATACAATTCCAATTTGTTGGTATCAAATTAAAAATGGTTCGGGTTCTTCTCCAAATTCATTAGTAACGGTTATGAATTTTTCGGCCTACAGCCCTGCAAATGTTATGTATCTATACAGTGAAAATACAGGCTCTGAGGCAAATTTAATTGTAGCTACACCTCAATTAGCAAATTTATCAGCAGGAACACACCGTTTAAAGCTTTTTGCAAGAAGTAGCGACCCATCACAAAGTATTCAATTCGGGACCGTTAACAACACAACAGCTGATGCAGAATTTACCTTACTAGATGCCATCACAGTAACCGATACTTATCAAGAATATGCCATCGACTATACGGTATATGAAGGAACAGATTCTTTTGTTGCCATTCGTCATAATGGATCACAATTTACTTCAGTGCTAATCGACGATGTCCGTTGGGAAGTGGCACCTCTTTGTGCTGATGTAACGCAAGTTACCATTCCAGCAGAAACCATTACTACCGAAACAGCTACCATCAACTGGATTGCAAATAGTGATGAAACGCTATGGGATGTAGTATATGGACCTACAACGGTTAATGATCCTACAACATTAACACCAATTAGCCCAGCCCCAACAACTAATCCAGCGACTACACTAACTGGATTAACACCAAATACAAGTTATAATGTATGGGTTCGCTCTATTTGTGGTGAAAACATTGGTGGCTGGATAGGACCAAAAACATTCAAAACAGCTTGTATCCCTTCCTCAACAATCAATGAAAGTTTTGACAATTATGCCTACAGCCAAATCCCAGATTGTTGGTCAGTAGTTAAAAACGGTGAAGGAGTATCCCAATATTCTTCTGCTTTTGTTACCGACTACAATTTCTATTCTCCTTCACGTACTTTCATGCTAGGAAACTCTGACTCTGCATCAACTGGAAACATCATGCTAGTTTCTCCTGAATTATTAAATATTGCAGATGGAACACACCGTCTAAAATTTTATGCAAAAAGCGGAGGTGCGACAGGAAGCCTTGAAGTAGGTACTGTTGATACTAATACCAATGATGCTGTTTTTATCGATATTGAAACCATCTCCATCACCTCGACTTATACAGAATATGTTGTGGAGTTTACAGATACTGCAATTACAGACTCTTATTTTGCTTTCCGTTTTAATACTCCAGGAACATACAATAACATCTTTATTGATAATGTAGTATGGGAACCAATTCCTTCATGTGCTGATGTAACCGATATCACTGTACCAACAACTACGGTAAACACAGCTACTGTAAACTGGATTTCAAATGGAGATGAAACCGAGTGGGATGTAGTGTATGACCTTGCAACCGTTACAGATCCTACTACATTAACACCAATCGATCCCGCACCAACTTCAAATACAGAAGCTACATTAACTGGATTATCTGAAAATACTTCTTATAAAGTTTGGGTACGTTCTGTTTGTGGAGGGGAAAATGGAGCATGGATTGGCCCCATAACGTTCAAAACGCCTTGTATAGCCGTTACCTCTTTTGACGAAAATGTAAACAGCACTGCTGTTGGTGTTTTGCCAGACTGCTGGTCGGCAGTAAAAAACGGTACTGGTATTTCTGAATATGCTACTTGTAATGTAATAGATTATTATTTTAACTCTCCTTCTCGAACTATTGTATTGAACAATGCCGGTTCTACCGATGAAGCAAACATCTTGCTGGTATCGCCAAGTTTAGGAAACCTTTCGGCTGGAACACACCGTGTAAAATTTTTCGCCAGAAGTGGTGGAGCAACAGGAAGCGTTCAAGTGGGTACTGTTGACAACACGAGTAATGATGCTGTTTTCTCCGAACTGGAAACTGTAGCCATAACTTCTACCTATGCTGAGTATATTGTGAACTTCACAGATTATAGTGGAGAGGATACTTTTATCGCTTTCCGTCACAATATATCAGGAGCTTACACTACAGTATATATTGATGATATCCGTTGGGAAGTAGCACCTTTATGTGCCGATGTAACGAATATTGCTGTTGCCGAAATAACAACTGAGACTGCAAACATAACTTGGGAACCTCAAGGAACAGAAGCCAATTGGCAAGTCGCTTTTGGGCCTGCAACTACCACAGATCCTGAGATGCTAACACCAAGCGAATTGCTGACGGTAACTAGCTTTCCTTTATCCGATTTGACAGAAAATACCAGCTATAAATTTTGGGTACGTTCTGCCTGTGGTGAACCAAACGGTAACGGAATCTGGATGGGTCCAATCGAATTCACAACACAATGTCTTCCTACAACGGTTCCATTTACACAAAACTTTGAAACAGCAACAACCCCTGCCTTACCTAGCTGTTCTCTTTCAGAAAATACAGGTGGAAACCCATGGGGAACTACTACTGTAACCCAATATGGTTTTAATAGCAAAGTGCTACAATATATCTATACCTGTTCTTCTGCAGCAAATGCATGGTATTATACACAAGGAATTGCTTTAACTGCCGGACAAGAATACACGATTTCCTATAAATATGGAACCAACAATACGCTTTATGTAGAAAAACTAAAAGTAATGTTTGGTATGAGCCCTACTTCTGAAGACATGACCGAAGAAATTGCAAATCATGACAACATCAATTTTAATATTGCACAAACGAATGAGACCCTGTTTACAGCTCCAGAAACAGGTGTATATTTCTTTGGTTTCAACGTTTACTCAGCATCTTGTCAATATAATTTATATGTAGATGATATCACCATCGAAGCTGCGTTATCCAATCCAGATTTCAATAGTGCCAATTTCAAATTCTATCCAAATCCTGTAAAAGATGTTTTGAACTTATCATACGATCAAGCCATTACAAATGTTGCAGTATTCAATCTATTGGGTCAAAAAGTAATTGAGAATACGATCAATGCTACTACTGCACAAGTGGACATGTCTAATTTGGCCACCGGAAGCTATCTTGTGAAAGTGACTTCAGAAAACCAAACCAAGACCATCAAAGTTATAAAAGAATAGTGATTGATAATTCTTAGGTTGTTTCTATTGATCATTGAAAGCCTTCAGGAGTAATCCTGGAGGCTTTATTCTAAAAACATTCAAACTACAAACCGATAATTTTTTTTGTTAATTGTTGAAAGCTCCCTGTCTTTTGTAATCATAATAGCCAAAGACAACACTCTGGTTTTTGTTAATCCCCCTACCGAGTGTGATGAGGTTTATACCCATCAATGGAGCACAATAAATCCTGATAGCAGTATCAGGATTTTTTTTATGGCTTAGTCGACCATTTATTTCTAATTATGAACCTCACTTATCCTGAAATAGATTTACACATAAGTATAAAAATAGGGAAAGATATTCAAGGGCAAAATGAAAGACCTCAACCTAAGACTTTAAAAAAGGCCATTCCTCATGTTTTTGATAAATCAAGAGGTTAATGAAGCTTCAAAACCCAAAATTCATTTACCAAAGAGCGTTTTTCGATAATCACCTAGCTTTTATTGCTCATCTACCGTTATTGCTGGTTGCACAGGTAATTATTAGCTTTCAAAATGCAGTAATTTTTAAAGTTATAATCATAAAAACCTGTGTTAATTTACACTTTTAGTGATTTATAAACATATTGATGCCTTATTTTTGCGAAATATTTAAAAACCATCTGCTATGAAGAAAATTACTATGCTATTGTTCTTGGGTTGTATGTTTGCTGGCTTTGCAAACACCACCACTACGGCTCGCTTCCTGGAGTGCCCTGCACCATTTGAAATCGTTGCCGGCGAAATCACTAACAATTCCGTAACCATCACTTGGACTGCTGGAGCAACCGAGACCGACTGGGAAATTATCATTTCCGAAGTTGGATTACCAGCTCCAACGACTAACTCGACTGGAGTTCCAGTAGAGGATACTCCGCTATACACCACTGCTATTTTAGAATCTGGAAAACATTATAATGTCTATATCAGAGCAAATTGTGGATCAGAATTTAGTTCCTGGTCACCTGCAATCTACTTTTCTACAACATGTGACGCTATTGGTGTTTTTAACGAAACTTTTGAAACTACTGCTGCACAAACACTACCGCTTTGCTGGTCAAAAATACTTGCAGGACCATCACTTTCACCATCGGCTGCTGTTAGAACATCTGCTTCCAATAGTTATGAAGGAACAAAAGCGATGCAGTTGTTCACGCACAGTACGGAACAGGATTCAGATATTATTTTGGTTTCACCAAATTTAAACACGTTGTCCACTGGCTCACATCGTTTGAAACTTTATGCCAAATCAAGTACCGCAACTGGAAGCCTTGAAATTGGAACCGTAGATAGTGCCACTCAGGAATTTACTTTTTTCGAAGGAATTGACCTGACCAATGTATATACAGAATATACCATCGATTTTGCTGCCTATGAAGGGACGGACACTTATATTGGCTTCCGCCAAGCATCGCCAGCTTTCACAACGCTTTATTTGGATAACATTCGCTGGGAAGCAACACCTCCTTGTGCAGATGTCTCTAACATTATAATCGACGATACTACAACCTCTAGCGTGACGCTTTCCTGGACGGCAAATGGTGAGGAGAGCGAATGGGACATTGTTTATGGTGACCTAACCGTTACTGACCCCACAACATTAACGCCTGTAACCCCTGCTGCAACTACAAATGATGGTGCCGTTGTAAATGGATTGTTGCCAAATAGCTCTTACAAGCTTTGGATACGTTCAGCTTGTGATGGTGATGCCAATGGATACTGGATGGGGCCTATTACCTTTCATACGCCTTGTATACCAACTACTGCCATCAACGAAAACTTTGACACTACTGCTGTAAATGCTTTGCCAAACTGCTGGTCGGCTTTATTGACAGGCGAAACCTTATCTCCAAGTTCTTTTGTGAGTGTGTATGGTAGCAATTCGGTTTCTGGAACCAATTGTGTTCGAATGAACAATACCAACTCTGGCGATGATGCCAAAATCATGTTGGTTTCGCCAAATCTTAGCAACCTGTCTGCAGCCACACACCGCCTGCGTTTTTCTGCATCTGGAAACGGTGGAGCAACTATACTAGACATTGGAACATTGAGCAACAACAGCCAAGATGCAGTATTTACTTCGATCATGCCAATTTCCTTGCCAGGACAATATGCCGAATATATTGTAGATTTTAGTGACTATTCTGGAACCGATCAATATATCGCCTTGCGAAATGCCTCTGAAACGGGTTATAAATTAATTTTCATTGATGATATTGTGTGGGAAGCGATTCCAAATTGTGCCGATGTGACTTCGATTACGGTTACCGATGCTACAACTTCAACAGTAACCGTTAATTGGCTAGCTGGGAACTCTGAAATCAACTGGCAAATTGCCCATGCACCCGTTGCTGTAACTGATCCTGCAATGGCAACGATCAGTGAAATATGGTCAGAAACCAATTATAGCATCGAAGGATTATCGGCTGCTACTACCTATAATGTTTGGGTACGTTCTGTTTGTGGCGAGGAAAACGGTAACTGGATGGGACCAATTGCTTTTAATACAGCTTGTAATGCCATGACAACTTTCAACGAAAATTTTGATAGTGTTAGTTACCCAAGTTTGCCTGTTTGCTGGAGCAAATTATTGACTGGAGCAACAGAAGGTTCTGCAATTGCTGTTAGTCCGTTTTCTGCAACAAGTGCTCCAAATTCGGCTTTATTATTTGGAGAATACTCAGGCGAAGGTGCTAATGTTATCCTGATTTCTCCAGAGTTGAGCACGCTTTCTGCTGGAGATTATCAGTTAACCTTTGACGCTACCGGAAGTCATCCGCTAGAAATTGGAACATTAAATAACAATACCTCCGAAGCGGTATTTACTGCCTTTAGCACGGTAACACTTAGCGACTTTGCAAGCGAAAGCTTCACTGTTGATTTTGCTACCTATACTGGAACAGATACTTATATCGGATTCCGTTTGCAAACCAATGGAGAAAACGCCTATGCAAGTATAGACGATGCCGTTTGGGAACAAAACCTTTCTACAGGTGGTTCAACCAAAGCTGCATTTAGCTACTATCCAAACCCGGTTAAGGATGTGTTGCATCTAGCATATAGCGAGGCCATCACTGCTGTATGCGTTTATAACCTATTGGGACAAAAAGTTATGGAAATAGAAGCCAACAGCCCATCTGTAAAGATGGACTTGTCCGCTTTGGCTTCTGGAAGTTATATTGTGAAGGTTGCCGCTGATGATCAATCAAGATCGATCAAGGTGATCAAGCAATAGTTTTAGGATTTTTTTGGGCTGAACCTTCGGAAGCAATTCCGAAGGTTTTTTTTTGCTTAGCTGTTACCGCTTTATTTTCGATTTTCATACATGGCAACCATCAAAACGGTTTGCATTTTTCGAGCTCGGCGTTTTAAGGTATCGGCGTTTTCGCCCGAAAAATTAGCGTCGATGGTTTCAAACCAAAGATTCAGCCATGTACCAAAATGATAGGCAGATACTTGATGACCCGATTGCTCATCAACTTCCTGATGCACCTTGATAGGGTTTCCTTCGTATATTTTTCCGCCAAATAATTGCATGGTCCAGAAATCGGTTAGCTTTTCCAGGTGCCCTTCCCAGTCCTTGATGATGGTATTGAAGATAGGCGACAGGGTTTCATCGGTTCTCACCTTGGCATAGAAACTTCTAACGATTAGGGCCATATCTTCCCTGTTTTCAATTGCCTTCATTTATAAAAAATTGACTGTTGAAATCACAATGCTCAAAAGTACACTCCAAATCAGGATATTGAATACTAGTTTTGGTTTTTGTTGTGCCAATACAGCCCCGTTAAAAGCCATACAGGAAATTACTACTAGAAAAAGTTGGAACATATTCATAAAAGTAGTTCCGTTTTGAAGGATAGCCATTGCCGCAATCGACCCGAGACAACTTTGTGCAAGGATACCCAAAGTACAATAACCGATAAACCCTCTTTGAAAAACTTCGAAATAGTGATGATAGAGATTCATGACTGTAAGATTTTAATTTGAAGTAAAATTACAATCAACGTTAGACGTGGTTTATGACCCAAATCATAAACGGCTCTTTATCTGAAAATTTTTCTGTCCTTGATGATCAGAGCTCCTTTTTGCTCCAAAGCCTTTATCGAACGGATAACGGTTTCTACACGAAGGCCTGTCAAGTCTGCCAATTGTTGTCGGGTTAGGGTCACGCAATATTGCTCTTCCTCGGGCAGTTCTTCTACATGAAGTTTCAAATAATCGATGAGCTTTAGCAGGCGGTGTTCGGGATCTTGCGACGAAATTTCTGAAGCCATCACCGATTTATAGTAGAGCCTATTGGCCAATCTCGTACTGATGGCAATAGCAGTTTCGGGATGTTCATGGAGCAATTCCAGAAAAACGGTTTGTGAGAGTTGCAGCAGGACAACATCCGTCAAGGCTACGGCATTTGCTGGATAATTTTTAGCGATGAGCAGTGGAGGTTCGCCAAAGCTTTCTCCTTTCGAGAAAATGCCTTGTATAAATTCCTTTCCGTCCTGGTTATAATTGTTCATCTTGACTTCCCCACTCTGCAACTGAAAGTAGTATTTTGCAGTATCGCCTTCATTAAAAATGATTGTTCCTTTTGGATACGATTTTAAACGTGCACCAAATTGCAACAGCAAATTTTCATCGATAATGGGGGCTTTTTGAGTATCCATCTAAAAAAGAATTTAACTCCATAAAAGTACTTGAAAAAAAGTAAAACTTATTCTGCCGGAAAGAAAAGTGTAAAAATGGTTCCTTTTTGTGGCTCACTCGAAACCGTGATCACCCCATTATGGTTTTCGATAATCTTCTTGCAAAGTGCCAAACCAATTCCGGTTCCAGAGGTCTTGTGATGCAACCTGTGAAATAATTTGAAAGCTTCGGCGGCATATTCCTGGTCAAAGCCAATGCCATTATCACTCAACGTGATTTTGTGAAAGTCAGTATCAAAAGGCAAGTGTGGATACTCCGAAATGTTTTCTTTTGCTATCTTTTCGTATGAAATCTTGATAACGGGCTTTTCATTGTTGAATTTAATCGAATTGCTAATCAAGTTGGCAAACAGTTGCTGCATTTGCATCGGAATGGCTTTCAAGACAGGCAGTTTTTCGGTCTCAATGATGGCTTCTTTTTCTTCCATCAACAAATTGAAATCTTCCTTCACGTTTTGGATCACCTCGTTTAAGTCGGTTTTTGTAAAAAGGGTGTCGAGCTGTGTCAATTGCGAATAGTTCAAGATATCCTTAATCAGGATTGCCATCCTGTTAGCCGCCGTATTGATTTTTGCAATCGTTGCCACAATTGCTTCCTTATTGTCAATTTGGGCTTCCAACATACTTGTAAAAACCCTAATTTTTCGCAAAGGTTCCTGCAAATCATGCGAAGCGATATAGGCATACTGTTCGAGCTGTTTGTTTTGCGACTCGATATTTTCTGCATAATAACGCAGTTGGTCCTCGGCTTTTTTCCGTTCGGTTAAGTCACGCGTCACCTTCGAGAAACCAATGATATTGTTCTGGTCGTCATGCAAGGCCGTGATCACTACCGAACCCCAAAATCGTGTCCCATCCTTTCGAACCCGCCAGCCTTCGTGCATGGCTTTTCCTTTCAGGGTAGCCTCGCCAATCAATTTTTCGGGAAGCCCTGATTTTTGATCCTCTTCCCGATAAAAAATCTTGAAGTTTTTGCCCAGGATTTCCTTTTCAGTATAGCCCTTGATGCTTTCGGCACCTTTGTTCCAGTTCATGATTTGGCCATCGTTGTTGAGCATCAGTATGGCATAATCCTGTACTTCATCAATCATCTTGTGGTAGCGTTGTTCGCTTTCCTTGTTCAATTGAGGGTTGGATATTGGCGATATGCTGTTGTAATTATAATCATAGTGGTTGTTTGCAGTTCCAGACTGACTTTGTTTGTGAGGTGTCACTTCAATCAATGTGGTCACAACGCTTGTCATGTTCCCCTTTGCATCGAATAGTGGTTTAGGATGCGGCACTACCTTAATTCGTTTGCCATCAGGACGTTCCAAGACAAGCTCTTCGCCGTCGATCTCGCGTTTTTCACGCAATGCCTTTGCCATCGGGCTTTTCTCTACCGCTAGTGGCAAACCATTGACGTCAAAGATACGCCATGAGCCATACCAAAGGTCTTTTCCCAGTTCAGGTTTTTTGCCCCATAGGCTTGCTGCAGCTTCATTATAAAAAGTAACGCGACCTTCTGGATCACATGTATAAATGGCAACAGGAAGCTCTCTTAAAAGATGACTTTCCTGCAAAATATCGTCTGTTGTAGTTCCCTCTTTCATAAAAGGCGAAACCAAATCGTTTCCCTTACTTCGCATGATAATGATTTTGTTATTTCAAAGTTAAATAATTAATAAAGAGAATATTAATGATTTTCTGAAAAATATGTCCCAATATTGTAATCTTATAAGATTGGATTGATATCCTAATAAAAATGGAATTTCATAAGCTTTTAAAAAGATTCTATAAGGGAATTTTGATGGTAGTGAAGTATCTTTAGGCTTTGATTGAAAGATTGAAAGATTGAAAGATTGAAAGATTGAAAGATTGAAAGATTGAAAGATTGAAAGATTGAAAGATTGAAAGATTGAAAGATTGAAAGATTGAAAGATTGAAAGATTGAAAGATTGGAAATTTTCATTTCTATTGAACCATCATTTTTTCATTCCAAAGAATAAAAAACAAAAAACATAAAGACATGCACGACTTCAACCCCATTTTCAATGCATTGGTTCAGGAAGGCTTTCACCAGCTTCCCGATGCGGCTCCAGGAACGGCTAAGCCTTATGATTTCAAGATCACGCCCTATTCCCTCAACACGAGCTTGAGTTTCAAGTTCGAAAACCTGAACCATTTTGTCGCTTTCCTGAAACGCTCAGAAAACATCACAGACGAAGAAATAGTGGTGCTCCAAAACAGCTTTGTGGACCTCGGCATCGACCCCAATGATTTTTTCTACGTGAATTTCTTCGAGAGAGGGAAAGAAGCAGAGATGTAACCTTTTTTTGCCCACAATCATAACCAAGAAAGCCTGCCGAAATGATTCCGGCAGGCTTTTTTATCCACTAATTACAACCTAAAGGTTGTTTCTAATTAGAAGTTGTTTCTTTAGAATAAGTAAGTTCGATATCTCCCGTAACCATTGCAAACAATGCACCTACTACCGTAAAGCTAGGAAATTCACCATCTTCTTCCGTACGTGTCAATTGGTGGGTTTCAGCATCAAACATATATTCTGTTGTTATATCTACTCCACCCGAAGTTTGTGTAGTCGTCACCGTATCGCCATCCCTGGTCCACGTTCCAGTAGTATTTTCAGTTTCACATTCCAAAGACAAGCCTGTAATACTTGCTACACTTGCAGCAAAATGCTCTTCATAGGTACCGTCGCTATTAAACCTAATCCCACTTTCCATATAGCAATTCGTTTCCGTCATCAAATTGGTAGAGTTGTCACCATCATTATCAAGGTCCTGAGCCGCACCCACTATATAAGAAGTCAGCATAAACTCGCCCAACAAATCTGCATTCACGTTCATGTTGTCATCATCATTATCCGTGGCACCATTATCGTCATCGTCATCCGTATATTTGGTAAACGTTAGCTGAAGCGTCCCTGTCAAGTTTGCCCAAAGCGAAGCAACACTGTTCCAACCTACATACGAGCCATTACTGTCGGTTCTCGTTAAGGTCTTGGCCGTTGCATCATACATAAATTCCGTGTTCACAGTTGCCCCTCCCGAAGTTTGCGTAGTGGTCACCATGTTTCCGTTTCGGGTATAGGTTCCAGATGAAGTTTCCACATCACAATCAAGGTTCAAACCACCTTCACCTAAAATGCTAGAGCTATAGCCTTCATCATAAGTACCATCACTGTGAAAGCTAATCCACGAATCGTTATAGCAGCTTCCTTCCAGCACCAAGTTGGTATTGCTGTCACCATCATTATCATAATCCTGGGTCATAGGAGCCACCAAAGAAGTCAATTCAAAAGTACCCACAAGATCAGCACTTACTTCTCCATTCATGTCTGTGCCTTCATCATCAGAAGTACACGATGCAAGGCCAATACATCCAGTTAGAGCCAGCATAAAAAGTTTAAAATTTTTCATAGCAATTCTTTTTTATAGATTTTATTTCAAAATTAGAATTGCTAGCTCATACAATTTTATGGGATTTTTGGGGAAGGTTATAAGATTGGAGGGTTGTGCTCCACATTTGAGAATTTGAAGATTTGAGAATTTGAAGATTGAAAGATCCATAGGATTGACAGACTAAGCGCTTTACGAATTTCAGCATTTCGGATTGATGTACTGTGACGCCTTCTTTACTAACCTTATCCATACTCTATCCATACTCTATCCATACTCTATCCATACAGTAAACCTACCTTAAACCTACTTTTTGACTCGTCCTGACTCGTCCTAAAATAACTATACAAATTAATAAATAAATCCTACCATAGTTATACAGCTCTACTTCTTAATCCTGCACTTGCTATACAGCTGTTTTAAATTCTGACCCTGCCCCCTACTCCTTTTCAAAGTCCAATAGCTTCCCTTCCACCACCAAATTGTGCAGTTCCTCCATCAATTTCTGCACCATAGCATCCATCTGCGCCACCTCTTCCCTGTCCAGTCTTGCTACCTTATGATGGAGTGTACGATACCTATCCAGATAAGGAAACAAATCGGTCCAAAATTCCCCTATCCAGTATTCGTATTTTTGAAGGCTGGCATCAGCATAGACCACCAATTGCCATAATGCCTGGCTTGACAGGTAATTGGGCAAATAGTAGGTCTTTACGAACATATAGGTCCTGCAGAAGGATAGAAAAAACAAGGAGAACAGGTATTGCAAGCCCTGGTAGTTTCCCTTAGGGCTATTGGCGATATCCGAAAACTGCAACGCCGTTTCCTTGGCCGATTTGTAATGAAGGTATAGGTCGGCGTGGTACGGATTGTGCGGCACCTCCCAATGCAATTCCGGATGGTATGGGCTTGAGGAATATATGAGGTATTGCTCCTGCATCACATTGGCAAAGAAATGCTGGTGCTGGTAGAGGTTTTTCTGTATCCAGCAACGTCTATGGCCTACCAAAACGAAATCATATCTTTCGCCTATCCTGCCTTTGAGGGATTGCATTATTTGGCTTACCTTTTCATTACTCGCCCCTGCTATGAGCAACAAGTAATAGGTCGTCCTTTCACCGTAGGCCATCTTGTGGAAGAGGTAGACCTGTTCGACGGCAACCGCCTCCCGTATGGTTTCAAGGGCGCTTTCCAAAATCATATCCTTTGGCTTTCCTTCCAGCTGCTCCGGCACTTTCTGCAGCCGTACTGCTTGCTTCCTTAACCGTTTCTTCAATTCGGAGAACCGCCTTCCGACCAGATGGTGCAGCGCCTGTTCGGCAATTTCAACAGCCCCGTACATTTCACCATTATATATTGCCTCATCATTGGCTGTTGCTTCCTTTGCCTTGGCCAGCAGGTCGGCAAGATAATAGGTGCCAAGGCTGTTCCTTACAAAGTATTTCTGGATCGCAGGGATATATCCGATCAGCCTGCCGATCCTTTCGTCCAAGCCCTGTGCATGGAAATTATTTCCCGCATACAGTTCTTCCAAATATCCAAGGTTATATCCTATCAGCCTTTCATAGGAGGTAAAGACGCTATTTGATGCCCCTTCCGCCATGAGCGCCCGGACTTGGGCGCTGTGCAGATCGTGGTCGTGATAGTACCTTTCCCTAAAAGCATTGAACTTTTTCCTGTACTGTTTCCATCCCCTTGTCCTGGTGATTGAATCCCCTACCTCTTCCTTCCGGTAGATCAGTGACGAGGGCTGACAGCAGTATTCCATAAAAGGATGGCCCAAGGAACATCTGTGGCGCAGCCTTTCCGAGCAGATGAAATGGACGTCGATCTGGTAGAGCTTCCTTACCTTTCTTACCCATTTTACCTGTTGCAGCTCTGTTGCATCGGTATTGTGCTCCACGTGGATCATCAGCTGCGAAAACCCGGAATGGCGCTCCTTGGCAAAGAAGATTTGCATGATGCTGTGCTGCCTGACCAATTGGCCCAATAGGTTTGCTACAAAGTCGTTGTCGAGTTGTGGAAATGTGGTTTTTTTTGAGTTTTTCATACTATACGTTTTTTTATTATTTTCCCTATCCTACAATCTAGTCCTAGTAAAGTTGCGCATGTGTAAAAGTATATCCTATCCTGCCACGTGATACTTTATCCTCAAAGTCCCTTTTTCTTCTTGACCCTCTCCACACCCCTTTCCCTCATCAGCTCGCCTGCTTCAAGCATTTTGGTCAGGTGAATATAAGGAGTCAGCAGATCCGTATTAGGTTCTTCATTATAAGCAGACAATGAAAGTTCTGTAATCTCAGATAGGAAAAATTCAAACTCTTGCAGTGTCCTTTCTTTGAATGCACGGTCCAGCACCAAGAATGGATTGTCGAATTCTTCCTTTGTAAGGGAAGAAAGATGAAACGCGGTTTCCAATCGGGAGGACTCCCTTACTTTCCATTTCTTGCTTTTGCCTTTGAGGAAGTGACACACCTTGACAAAATCACGTATAGCCGTATAAAAGGTAAAAACAGTATAGGGGTTGTCCTGCCTGTAAACCTTTCCCTTATAACAGTGAAGTACTGCTTCCCTCAAATTTTGCTTGTAATAATCAAGATGCGCAAAATCAAAAATAGCGTCAAATACGCCAAACGGATTCCTTGCCGGAAACCCTGACCAAAATCTTGTTTCAAACGAAACCTTATCCTTTTTCATACCCATGCGATTTACTATCTACCAGCGAAGTTCCCTTCTTCAAGAAAGATAATCTATTCCCAATCCGGATATAATATCTGACAAAAAGGATATTTTACCGTATATTTTTTTATCTTTGAATTTCCGATTTTTTAATCCCGATGGCTTTATCTTTGAGCCTTCAGAAAACAATTACTCGATATGGAACAGAAAATACATCAGGGACGAAATGTAAAACGCTTCAGGGAAATGCTTGGCATCAAGCAGGACGCCCTAGCCTATGATCTAGGTGAAGACTGGAACCAGAAGAAAATTTCCATGCTGGAGCAAAAAGATTTCATTGAGGAAGATATCCTAAGGCAGATTTCAACTGCCTTAAAAATTCCCGTGGAAGCTTTCCAGAATTTTGATGAGGAGCAGGCGGTAAACGTTATTGCAAATACTTACTCCTTTCAAGATTTTAAGGATAATGCAGTTGCTTCTGGATTCAGCTACCAGCCTTCTTTCAATCCCGTTGACAAAATTATAGAGCTATATGATGAAAAGATAGCTCTGTACGAACGTATGCTGAAAGAAAAAGATGAAATGATGGCAAGGCTAGAAAAATTACTCAATAAATAATTTAGGATAATACTTAATTCTAAAAGGCTCAACTGATAAGTTGGGCCTTTTATTTTGCTCCTTGTTACGATTTATTTAGCACTTTATAAAGTAAGACTTAGCAGGAATAACATTCTTGCATTTAATGATTCCAATACTTGAACATTATTATAAAAAAGCCTATCAGGATTAGTCCTGACAGGCTTTTCTTATTACACTTCTTGTATGCTCTATTTTAAAATTAAGAAATTGTGCTGGGGATTTTAATGCATTTTGGAGGGAAGATTATAAGATTAAATTGCTAGCAAAATACTTTTTATTGATGACGATTGTCATCGGGTTAATTGTCCACACAACATTACATTTATTGGTTATGAATTTGAAAGAAAAATTTGGCATCAAAATCAGAACTATTAGGGAGCTAAAAGGCTATTCTATAGAGTATCTAGCGAACATCGCAAATATCGACAGAACCTATATCTCAGATATAGAAAAAGGAAAGAGAAATGTATCTCTTTTAATCATTGAAAAACTTGCAAAAGCACTTGAAGTAACCATTCAAGACTTATTCGATTATGAAAAACCTTAACTTCATTGATTTGTTTGCAGGGGCAGGAGGTCTATCAGAAGGCTTTATTAAACAAGGCTTCAATCCAGTCGCTCATATAGAAATGGATCTAGCGGCCAGTTTTACACTAAAAACTAGAGCAGCATTCCATCATTTAAAGGAAAACAATCAATTCTCGCATTATGTTGACTATTTAAAAGGCAACATAGACCGCAAAACACTATATAGCTTAATTCCAAATGAACTTATTGAAAGTGTAATCCATAAAAGTATAAGTGTAGAAAACAATGCTGGAATCTTTAAAACAATAGACTATAATTTAGAAAATAAAGAAGTAGACCTAATTGTTGGAGGGCCTCCTTGTCAGGCGTATTCGCTAGTCGGAAGAGCTCGTTCTGAAGACAATATGAAAAGTGATCCTAGAAATTATCTATATGTACAGTATGCTAATTATTTAGAGCGATATCAACCAAAAATGTTTGTTTTTGAAAATGTCTTAGGCTTAAAATCTGCAGGCAAAGGCATATACCTAAAAAACATGGAAAGACTTTTTAATAAAAAGGGTTATACCATTGAAGTTTTTACGGTAAATGCTGAAAATTTTGGCGTTCTCCAAAAAAGAAAGCGATTAATTATAATTGGTTACAGAAATGATTTTGTTCCCAATCTTCCGGATTTTGAAAACTTTAAAGGTGGCTTAACAAGTTCTGTTGATACTATATTTTCAGATCTGCCAGAATTACAAGCTGGTACCGGAGTGGATAAGTTTACGAATTATTCTTCAAAAACAAATTCCTATTTGGAACAATCCTACATCAGGAACGGGATTGATATTCTCACACAGCATATTGCAAGGCCACATTCCATACAAGATAAAAAAATCTATCAAATTGCTGTAAACAAATGGAATGACAAAATGGAGCGACTTAATTATAACGATCTTCCAGAGGATTTAAAAACGCATAAAAATAGGACCTCTTTTACTGACCGTTTTAAGGTTGTTGCAAATAATATTCAAGCATCTCATACTGTCGTGGCACACATAGCCAAAGATGGACATCATTATATCCATCCAGATATAGAACAAAATCGCTCCATAAGTGTTAGAGAAGCCGCACGATTACAATCTTTTTCAGATGATTTTTATTTTGAGGGAGTAAAAGAAGGGGCAAATAGAACAGCCGCTTTTAAACAAATTGGGAATGCTGTCCCTCCTTTGATGGCAAATTTTATAGCGAATGAATTAAAAAAGATATTTTAAATGGAAAAATATCTTGATCAGAATTTCGAAGAAGCCAATCCCAATCCTGAATTTTTAATTAAATCTATTGCCGAGCAAGGCTATAGCCTTGAAACTTCTTTGGCTGATTTAATGGATAATTCGATTTCTGCAAAAGCCGATAAAATTGAAGTCCTCATTAAAATGGATCAAGAACCATTTGAACTTTTTCTTGCTGATAATGGGGAGGGGATGGATGAAGACACTTTGAAAAGAAGTATGCAATTCCCAAGTAACTCTCCTGAATCTTTTAGAGAAGGACAAGACCTAGGAAGATTTGGCTTAGGAATGAAAACTGCATCATTTTCGCAAACAAGATGTTTTACAGTTTTATCGAAAAAGAAAGGTGAAGAAAAATATTCTGGAAGAACTTGGGATGTTGAGTATTTAAAAAAAGAAAAACAGTGGAGACTTATTGTAAATACTCCGGAAGAAATAAGTGAATTAATTTCTTCATATTCTGAATTAAGTAAAACATTTCTTGGACAATTTGAATCTTTTGAGGCTAATACTATTGTTATCTGGAAAGGTCTGTACAAATTTGAAAATTATTTAGATGAAGACAATAGGCAGAGTGCTTTAAAAAAAGAAATAACGGAAATAACGTCCGATTATTTGTCACTTGTGTTTCACAAATTCATGGAGCGTGAAAAGTTTCCAATTAACATTCGTATTAATAATAAAATTTTAAGCCCTTTTAATCCTTTTCCAACTCATGAAACTGATTTCCGTCCTATAGCATATAAGCAAAGACATTTCAGTACTGATACGATAAAAATGGAAGGGTTTGTTCTTCCGTCGAGAAGTATTGATGAATCAAGAAAAGGACTGACCAACTGGACAACTAAAAATCGTGGTTTGATGGATATGGAAGGAATATATATTTATAGGTCGGACAGAATTATATTATTTGGTGGTTGGAATGGTCTTATTAAGAAAGCACCCAGACTGCAACTTGCTAGATTAAGAGTCGAAATAGGAAATAGTGTAGATCACTTACTCCATCTAAATGTTGCAAAATCTCAAATTGTAATACCTCATGATTTAAAGAATGCTTTTGAAAGATATATCGAAGAGCTAAAGATAGAAGCAGAAAAAGAATTTTACAATAGAGGAATTAGAGATTTTTCAAATAACAAACAACAAAACCGAGAAAGTCTTTTTGAAAGAAAAGCTTCAAATAAAGGTGTTCTTCTCGAATTAAATAATGAATTCCCTCTTTTGAAAGAAATTAAAAAAGATTTATCAAAAGAACAATCGGCTAAGTTCAATCTTATATTAAGAATGATAAATACTTCAATAAACAAAATTAGACACACTCATGAAGAGGCATCTTTTCTAAATATTGAGGAGAAGGATGGACTTTCAATTGATGATATAATTACATCTTTAACAGCACTTCAAAAAAATGGTTTTTCATCAGAACAAATTAAAAAAGATATTCTGCCATGTCTAGGCTTTGAAGAGTCATCACTTCCAGAACAAATTAAACAATTATTAAAATAAGATTATGGACAACAATAAATACATTGAAGTAATTAAAAAAATAATATCTGGAAAAGCTTTAGACTATTCTAAAGAAAATAATTTAAGCCCTAAATACTTTAATGATTTATTTTCTCTAATTAAAGAGGATATAGTTTCTGTTTGCAATTTGTTTCAATACCCAAAGGTTGACGAAACTAGCTTAAAAAACTACTATGATATAGCTGTTAAAGAATATCTTTCAAACAATCCAATTGATATTGACCCTAGTAATTCGTTAACCAAGGAAGGATTTAAAACTTGGCTGACTTCTGAACGTAAAGAAAATATAAAATGGAACTATAGCACACGTTATTTTAGACTATTAGAGAATTCGGGAAGGTCTGAAAAAGTAATAACCGAGACTATAAACTCTAGTTTTGAAATATTAGAAAAAATGGCAGACCCAAAGTCAGAAACACCAATTTATATTAAGGGACTGGTTGTTGGAAGTGTCCAATCTGGCAAAACTGGTAACTTCAACGCTGTAATAAACAGAGCAATTGATTCAGGATATCGGTTAATCATTGTTCTTTCAGGAATAATGGAAGATTTAAGAAGCCAAACACAATTGCGAATTGAAAGCGATGTAATAGGTACAGGAGTTATTGATATAAATTCTGAAACAAAAGGCGTAAAAGGAGTTGGTAAAATTGCACGTTTTGGAAATTCTGGTGATCACACAGTTACCCAGGTTGTATCAATAACGTCATATAAATCCGATTTTAATAAATCATTAGTTGATGCTGATTTTAGTATTGATAATACCAACGTTTTAGTATGTAAAAAGAACGTAAGTGTATTAAGAAATTTAATAGTATGGTTAGATGATTATCTTGAAGAAAATAAAGATCGTCATAATATTCCGTTACTGATTTTAGATGACGAAGCTGATAATGCGTCTCTTAATAATGAAGGTGCAAAAGGAAGGGAATATGCTTCAAAAACTAACGGCCACATTCGAGCTCTTTTAGATTTATTTACCAGAAAAACTTATTTAGGATATACTGCCACTCCATTTGCTAACGTGCTTCAAGATAGAAATGAAGTACCTGCTGACAAATGGAAAGTACCTTATAAATTAAAAGGCGAAAACGAAGAAAAACTTCGTACACAAGTTGACAACATTTTCCCAGATGACTTTATAGTTTTACTTAACCCGCCATCAAACTATGTAGGGGCTAAACAAATATTCGAAACTTTTGAACCTATAGAAAATCAAATAGGAATTAAAATTCCATTAGTAGAAATTGTAAATGATACAGTTTCTGAATTTCCGTCTAGACTCGACAGAGAAACATTATTAGGGGTACAAAGTTTTCGAACAAAGGATGAATTTGATGAGAATGGCGGATATCTCAATTATGATAGTTACAAAGATTACATTAGTTCAACACGAGCGAGTAAAACTGGTGATGATTTTCCAAAAAACCTACCTAAGTCTTTAACCGATAGTGTTATGTGTTTCGTTTTATCAATAGCAGTTCGAGAGAGTAGGAAGCAAAAAATGATTTATTCCGCTTCATTTATGCCACATAATACAATGCTTATTCACATTTCAAGATTTTCATTATGGCAAAATACTACTAGGGATTTACTTAGAGAATATGTAACTGATTTACAAAGTAAAATTGAAAACGAAACGCATACATCGCCAGAATCAATATTTGGCGTTTTAGAAAAAGTTTGGCTTAAATATTATTCACATATAATTGAATCCATACAGTCTTATTTGCCTAAAGGTTATCATGATGAGTTCTTAATACCAATAACTTTTGAGTCCTTAAAAAGTTATCTGCCAGATGCTGTAAATAATATTGAAGTAAAAGCAATTAATAGTGTTACAAAAGATAGCTTAGAATATCCCAAGAGTTATCCAAAAAAAGTTATTGCCGTTGGCGGAAATAGATTATCTCGAGGATTTACATTAGAGGGATTAACTATTAATTATTTTATCAGATCAACAGATTATTCAGACACATTATTACAAATGGGAAGGTGGTTTGGCTATAGACCAGGATATTTAGATTGTTGTAAACTTTTTACAACACAAGATTCCAAAGACAAGTTTGACTCCACTACTCGGACGATTGAAGAGTTAGAGGTTGAATTCAGAAAAATGGAAGCTAAAAATAAAACACCTCAGAATTTTGTCTTAAGAGTAAGAAAACATCCAGGGACTTTAAAAATAACTCGTCCATCCATTTTAAGAATGACCAACGAAGTTAAATGGTCTTATCAAGATGAGTTGGAACAAACAACAGTATTCAGTTTAGAAAAGGACAAAATAAATAATGTTTGGGAGAATTTTAAGCGCATTATTGCGCCAAAACTTTCCGGCCCAATCATCAATGGCTTTATCAAATATAAAACCGATATAGCAGATATTATAAATATTCTATCATCAGAAAATAATTTTGATAAAGATTCAAAAGATAGCATGATTAAGTTTATCGAATTATGTCAGACGAAAAATTTGTTGAGCGAGTGGACTGTTGCAATAAAAACTAATGGAACAGGTTACAAAAATTTTAGGATTAACGAATTTCACCAGATAGATCTTTCAGTAAGAAGAGGCCCAACAAATATTAACGATGTGAATTATTTCGTAGAAAATATGAAATTTAAAGCATCGGGTAAATCGGCAAATATTATTTCCGGAGGAAAAGATTTTTCAATATTACTATCTCAAACCCAGATTACTGAAGCAGAAAATGATTTTAGGGCTGAACAGAAAATATTAATTCTAAAAAAGAATCCAGATTTGTCAGATGAAAAGGCAATGGATTTAGCTAAAAAGAAAACAATTCCAGAGCGAGTTTATAGAGAAAGAATGTCTGACAAACAAGGGTTATTAGTTATCTATTTATTCGATACATCAGAGGTATTTCGTCAAAATGACGTTCTACAACCAGAGAAATTAAAACAAATGGTTATAGATAATAATTATGACTTGAACATTCCTTTAGTTGGATATGCATTAGGCTTTCCTCCAATTGAACCAGACCCAGGAGGGATTTATGTAAAAGGTGATTACAATATAGAAGATGAAGAATGTGAAAAATTTGAGGATGAAGATTCTACAATTGATGATTCTGACACCATGGTTCCATCTGATAATAACGATTAAAGGATGGAAATAAAAGATCTTCAATATAAATGGGGAATGATATCCGATCACGAATTATCTAACGGCTATAAATCAATAATTCTAACTCCTGAATGCAAATCAGATTTGTACTTAGGGACTAACAAGGAAGCAAATCGGTGTTTAATTTTATCATTACCTAAAAACCATAAAGTAAATTTTAAAGCAACAATTAAAGAAAATTTATCAATTGAATATTTCTCTGATACCAATTATATCGTTTTAAAATTAATTGACAATAGTTTTTATGAACTGTTTGATGATTTAATTATCTCAATGTATAATAGAATAAAAGACTTTTCAAATGTCGATGACTATTTGAAAGAATTTATTCAAACTTTTTATAAGTGGAGTGAGTTTTTTAATGATAAGAATTCATTTTTACTCTCTTCCGAAATTATAAAAGGATTATTCGGGGAGTTATTTTTATTGCAATTTTATATTGATAACCTAAGATCGCCTGTAAATGATATTCTACTTAGTTGGACTGGACCTTTTGACAAAAGGCATGATTTTACTTTCGATCAGAAAGACATAGAAGTGAAGACGAAAGTAGATTCCAAGTTGGATGTAACGATTTCAAGCGAATATCAATTAGAGAAAAACTTAGACAAGGAATTAGAATTAGTGGTAGTAACTGTACTTGAGAACGAAGGATATTCCATTCAGTTTCTAATACAGGAAATCAAAAACAAAATACAGCTTAAGTCAGGAGACTATACTTTGTTTTTAAAAGCTTTAAATCTGAAAGGAATTGATTTAAAAAACGCCAGCCTTTATAACAACTTTTTATTCAAACCTACAAGCCAAATTACTTACAATTGCACAAGCCTAAGCTTTCCAAAAATTGTTAAATCTAACATTTCAAAAGAAATCAGCAAAGTCAAATATAATTTAAGAATCAGTGCGCTAAATAATTTTATAACCTCAGAATTATATTTTTAATATGGAAGTTTCAGAATTTTTAAAGTACCGAAAAGATTTACTGGATGAATCTAAAGATGAAGATGGTTTTACATCGGAGCCGTCATTTATTAATTTGATATTACCTTCAATGCTTGAAGCAAAATTGATTGATTCTGAGGAATGTAATGAATCTTACTATAAATACGATTCTGAAAAGCTTAAAATAAATGGTTACTTAGTTAATGAATCAGGAGAAAGATTACAGTTATTTATATTGAATGAAGATTCGATTAATATAACGCAAACTGATGATGATCTGAAAATTAGTCAAAAAAATTATTATGAAACTCAATTTAATAGAGCTACAAAATTTTTAAATAAGGCTATAAAACGCCATTTTGACGATGAAATTCAAGATTCAAGCCCCGTTAAAGCTTTAGTATCTCAAATATCGTCCTCACAAGGAATCGATCAGTTCGATGTTATTGAAATATTTTTAATCTCAGCAACTGCAACAGTTTCTACGAGAGGAGATGTATCACAGCCAAAACGTTTTGAATTTGACGACGATACTTTAAAAATTTCTTATACAAAGAAAAATGAGAAGGTTCAAAAAGAAATGCTCATTATAAAAAGATTAATAGACTTAAACTTTCTGTATAACGTTCTTATTTCACAAGGCAATCGCGAACCTTTAACAATTGATTTTAAAAGTAGTTTTGATGATAAAATCGAAGTGATAAAGGCTGCAGATGAAGAAAATTTTGAGTCATATCTATGCGTGCTACCCGCCAAAGTTCTTTCTGATTTGTATAAAAAACACAGTTCTCGTCTATTAGAAAAGAACGTCAGGTCATTTTTACAATTTAGAGGTGTAAATCAAGGAATAAGAGAGACCATCCGTCTCAATCCAGAAAAATTTATTGCTTACAATAACGGAATAACTATAACTTCTACAGGAAAAGAAACTGAAGAAATAAACGGAAAGATTTATCTAAAATCACTTACCGACTTTCAGATTGTTAACGGTGGACAAACTACCGCAAGCATTTATTTCACTAATAAAGATGGGTTTAACATTGATAAAGTAAAGGTAATGGCAAAAATCAATGTAGCAAAAAATGTTAGTGAAGAAAATCTTGACGACCTAATTTCTAAAATAAGCCAGTACTCCAATTCTCAATCAAAAGTTTCTAATGTCGATTTAAGATCAAGAAATCCTCAGTTAACAAAGCTTAAAACGCTTTCTGAAAGTATTATTACACCTACTGGACGTAAATGGTTTTTTGAAAAATCTAAAGGAGATTTCAATACAAAATTAAGAATTGCAGGCTCAGCAAAATCCAGAATAGAAAAAGAGTTTCCTAAACAGAGTAGATTCTCTAAAGAAGAGTTAGGTAAGTATTTTACCGCATGGGGAGATCAGCCGTATGTTGTAAAAAAAGGTGGAGAAAAAGTATTTAGACATTTTATCGAAGAACTTGGAGGCGATGGAAATGAAAAAAGGGCAGTTGACATTAATCGAAACTTTTTTGAGACATTAATAGCAAAAATCATACTGTTTAGAGAACTAGAGAAAATTTATGGGCAAGGTAAAAATTCCATGGGGCAAATCAGATCTGCGGTAATACCTTATTCTATATCAATCTTATATAAATATTTTGATGGAGGTAAAGGTGATAAAGTATTTGATTTATATAAAATTTGGAACTCCGAAGGATTAGGAACTGATTTAACTCAATATATGACAAACCTGATGCGACTTACTAATGAGTTAATTAAAAAATATTCACAAAGTGATGACTTAGGGGAATATAGTAAAAAGAAAGAATTATGGGATGATATATCGTTATCAAAAGAGATTTTAGGATTTTTGGGCACAGATGATTCTAAATTAATATTTGAAAAGTATTCAATCTCAAAAAAAGAAGTTGAGAAGAATTTAAAAACAAAAGCGAAAAGCGAAAATGTAAATTTTAAACAATTAAAAGATTGTATCAATATTCATAGCAAAACTCCAGAGTTTTATAAAAAAATAAATTCAATTTATTGGGATGAATTGACAGACCATGAGAAAAACAAACTCTCAAATATTTCCGCAACGATACAGCAAAAGGATGATCTGACACCCGAATTGATTTTATTTGAAGAAAGTTTAATGCATAGAATAAGAATTAATAATCCAGAAATTTTTGATCAAATTTCATTTACGCCAAATGTTTTAATTGAGAATACCTTGAATTATATAATTAGGAAGTACAATAATTGTATCGATAAATCTGAAGATATAATTGTGGCATTTGAAAAAATTGGAGATGTAGCCAAAAGCAAGGAGATTAAATATAATTCAGTTTTTATAGAAATAGGAAAGTTGTTAAATTCTGGAAACGCTCCAACCACTAAACAAATTTATTATGCTTCATACTATGTTTCAATTTTATAACTCTCAACACTTTTTCACATTCCCTTAACCCCACCCCACAAAATAAAGCTATAACTTTATCCATAGCTCCGCGACCCCCAAATGCGACAACATGGATATCTTCACCCCCGAGAAGCGAAGCCAGGTAATGGCCCGTATCAAAAGCAAAAACACCAAGGCCGAAGTTCGCCTTGCCAAAACCCTGTGGCATCGAGGCCATCGTTACCGAAAACACTGCAAGACTGTTTTTGGCATACCCGATCTGGTCTTCAAGAAATATAAGATTGCCATCTTTGTCGACTCAGAGTTTTTTCATGGCAAGGATTGGGACACTCGAAAACGACCTGTCAACAATGCCCAGTTCTGGGAAAACAAAATCAACCGCAACATCCAGCGTGACCACGAAGTCAACCAATACCTCACCTCCAGAGGCTGGACCGTCCTCCGCTTTTGGAGCAACGACATCAAGACCAAACTCTACTCCACCATCCGAACCATCGAAAAGGAAATAGAAAACGCCCATCACAAGATTTACTACAAGTGAAATTTTAAATCTCAAATTCCAAATTCCAACCACAAAAAAAGGAGCCGAAGCTCCCTGTATATTAATATTGAATCTTTCAATTTTTAAATCATTCAATCATTTAATTTCCTTAAAACCAAGGCTTCTTGTTTCGCTGATAGGTTTCATAAAACTCTGCATCGCTCTTGGTCAGATACACGATTCCTTCAATAAGTCCGATAATAGAGGTGGCTACTATCACAAACCATCCTATGATGAAACAAAGGGTTAGATAGCCTACAGCGGTTGCTACCAAAAGAATAATCCCTTCGTTATTATACCCCAATATAAATTTATGCACACCAAACGACCCAAAAAGAATTGCCATGATACCCGCCAAAACTTTCTTGTTATCTTGTTGCACCACCGGTCGAGGGTCATTCGTGGGTTGGTTCCAGCTCTCAAAACCCGATTTGTTGTTGTCTTCCATTTTTGTGTTTTTTGATTAATGAGGTATAAAAATAATAAAAAACAGCAATAAGTGGGCACAAAATATTTAACAACTAATCATAAAGCAATAAATATTTTTATAAATTTACGAAACAATACCATGCCCTTCATGGTACAGATGCCATGCCTATCATGGAATTACCCCCTTCTGAAGAGAATAAAAAATAAAGTTTAATTATTTAAAAAAAGAAGAAAAAATGGGTAAATCCAATTCAGAAGTAGGCGATGTAAAAAATCTGGCAAATTATAACGAAGCAATCATCATCATTCAAGGAATGGGCACTCTTTATAATCCTGCCATTCCAGCAATACACCTCAACAAGTTGCTTTTAGTGAATCAGAAGGCACAAGTTATTAGCGAAGAATTCAAAACCGTCACACCACTTTTCAAGGTGTCAATTGCCGAACGTGCGGAACTTTATGAACCCTTAAATAGATTGGGAACAAGAGTGCAAAACGCATTCAAGGCGTTCCGACTAGGGAATGACATCAATGACACGATGGTTTCGCTGAACAAAAAACTCAGGGGAGAAAGAATCGTAAAAATCAAAAAGGACAAACCCGAAGACGAGGAAACAGCCACCATCTCTACTGCCCAAACCAGTTTTGACAACAAGGCAAGCACCTTTGATGACATGATCAAATTCGCCATCGCCAATCCTGCCTATAAACCAAACGAGGTAGAATTGCAAACGGCTACCCTCAAGCAATATCATACCAGCATCATGAAGGCGAACAATATGGCATCCGTAAATTCAGTAAAACTTCTGAATGCAAGAAAAAATCGCGATGAATTGCTTTATGAGAACCCGGATAACATTTTGGAGTTGATAAGGACGATTAAGGATTATCTTAAATCATTGAAAGGAGCTGAGCAATATTATAAGAAGATTGTAAAGCTGAAGTTTAAATCAAAAGCACCTTAATGAATTGTAAAAGCCTCTAGTGATAGAGGCTTTTTATTTAAAAATATAAGATTAATGTTGATACAACTACAAGTAGCTCAAATTCCCCTCCTATGGAGGGGTGGCTGAAGGGCGGGGTGGCTAAAACCCAATCCTAACCCGCAAAGTTGTCCTTCCGACGAAGGAGGAATCTCCGCTTTATGGAGCTACTTGTGGAGATTCCTCCTTCGTCGGAATGACAAGATGATGGAAAACATCCCGAATATGTCCCGACAAATTCTAAATACGCTCCGACAAATTCTAAAATCCTCCCGACAATCTCTGAAATCTCTCCGACAACTTCTGAATTCCTTCCGACAACTTCTGAATTCGCTCCGACAACTTCTGAAAATCCTCCGACAACCTTTGAAAACCTCCCGACAACTTCTGAATTCCTTCCGACAATCTCTAAAATCCTCCCGACAACTTCAATTATACAAAAGCAAAAAGCCCCTATCACTAGGAGCTTTCTCTATATAATAAATAAAATAACCGCAATAGAATCTTGCCTTTTGCCTATTTGCCTTTTGTCTCCAAATCCAAAATCTTATCCACAATAACCTGAGCCAGTTTCGAATGACTTTCAAACGTCCAACCCGCAATATGCGGAGTCAAGATCACATTATCGGCCTGGATGAGGTATTGAAAAGCGGTTGGCATTTCGCCATCGGTAAACAAATGCTCAAACGATAATTTTTCATATTCCAACACATCCAGTCCGGCACCCAAGATCTTGCCCAATTGCAAAGCCGAAACCAAATCGTCCGTCACCACGCTTTTTCCCCTTGCGGTATTGATCAGCCAGAACGCCTTTGCAAACGACTCAATAAAAGGGGTGTTCACCATCTTGTCGGTTTCGGGCGTCCACGGGATGTGAAGGCTCAACACATCGGCTTGCTGTTGCAATTCTTCCAAGGAAACCTGTCGTGCATTTTCATCGCCTACGTTTTCCTTTATGTCATAACACAGCACTTCTACTTCAAAACCACGCAGTTTTTTGGCGAAAGCCTTCCCCATATTGCCATAACCGATAATACCAACAATTTTGCCATCGAGTTCATGACCTCGGTTGCTTTCCCTCGACCATTTGCCCGATTTTACTTCGGCATCAGCCTTGTTGAGGTTATTGAAAAGCGACAACAACATTCCCAAAGCGTGTTCGCCCACAGCGTTCCGGTTGCCTTCTGGAGCAGCAATCAACCGAATCCCCTTTGCAAGAGCATATTCACAATCGATACTTTCCAAACCCGCACCAACACGTGCAATAAACTTCAAGTTCGTAGCCTTGTCCAAGAACGTCTTGTCGATCTTGAACCGGCTTCGGATCACAATGCCATCATAGTCGTGAATCTTCGCTTCCACTTCTTGTTTTGTCGAAATAAAGTCGTCTTCATTTATGTGTCCAGCGTCTGAAAGTTGGGTTTTTAGTAAGGGATGATTGCCGTCGATATGGAGAATTCGCATCATAATAGTCTTGGTAATTAGGAGTAACAAATTAACGAAAAAAAGTTGGGCTTCGTGCAATGGATAGCGTGGTAAGCTTTTTCATCGGCATAAAATAATCATAAGAATTTTCCGTTCTTCATTTGTCATAGACCAACCAATCCCTAAGACAATCATCAATATGAAAATAATCAGAGTAGTAGCCGTTTTAACGCTAGTGGTGCTTTCATCATGCGACCAAAACAGCGTGTACAACAAATTTGACAAGAATTTCGAGGAAAACCGCTGGCAAAAAACTGAAGTAAAGCTATATGAATTCGAAATCGTTCAAGGAGCAACGCCCTACAATATGGACTTGCATTTCTCCCACATCTTTGGCTATCAATTTCCATCGGTTCCCTTAGTGGTTACGATTGAAAATCCAGACAAAACCATCACCACCAAAACCATCCAACTCGATCTTTTGGATAAAGAGGGAAAAGACAAAGGCGATTGTGCTGGAGATATCTGTGATTTATATGTAACCGTCTTTGAAGGCGAATCACTTCCTGTCGGAAAATACAAAGTAGCCATCAGTCACCAGTTTCAAGGCGAATACCTCCCGAACATTCTCGGACTTGGTATTGAAGTTACAACTGCTATGGATTAACCAAATACAGCCTATTTATAAACACCAATTGCACTAATTTTCACAAATGTATTCGTGAAAATTAGTGCAATTGGTGTCTTTTTTATGCTATGATTAGCTCAAGGCCTGTTCCAAATCGGCAAGCAAGTCGTCGATATCTTCCACACCAACACTCAATCTTACTAAATCATCACTGATCCCGATTTCTTTTCGCTTGTCTTCCGGAATAGAAGCATGTGTCATCAAGGCCGGATGATTCGCCAAGGATTCAACACCACCTAATGATTCAGCCAACGTGAATACTTCTAGTTTTTCCAAGAACGAAATAGCATCTTCTTTTTTACCTGAAGTGAAGGTGAAGGAAACCATTCCGCCAAATCCTTTCATTTGCTTTTTAGCCAATTCGTGAAACGGATGACTTTTTAAACCAGGATAATAAACGGCCTTAATCTTTGGATGGTTTTCTAAGAAAGCTGCAACCTTTTCTCCATTTTCACAATGTCTCTGCATTCTCAAATGAAGGGTTTTGATACCTCTCAATACCAAGAAACTATCCATTGGTCCGAGTGTGGCACCTGTAGCAAATTGTTGGAAGTGCAATTGTTCGCCTAGTTTTTCATCCTTTACAATCAAAGCTCCTGCAATAACATCTGAGTGACCTCCAAGGTATTTTGTAGCCGAATGCATCACGATATCAGCACCCAAATCCAAAGGCTTTTGCAAATAAGGCGTTGCAAAAGTATTGTCAACTGCAAAAAGCAGGTTGTGTTTTTTAGTAATCTTGGCAATCGCTTCGATATCGGCCAATTTCATCAACGGATTGGTTGGCGTTTCCACCCAAACCAACTTCGTGTTTTCGTTGATCAACGATTGGAATTTCTCCAAATCATTCATATCAACAAAATGAAACTTGATGCCAGAGTTACCATAAATACGAGTAAACATTCGGTACGTTCCGCCATACAAATCGTCCATGGCAATGATTTCATCTCCTGCCTTAAACGAACGTAAAACGCAATCGGTAGCTGCCAATCCTGATGAAAAAGCCAAACCGCGAGCTCCGTTTTCGATACTTGCAAAAGCATTTTCTAAAGCAGAACGCGTTGGGTTTGCCGCCCGACTGTATTCATAATTTTCATTCAAGGGTTTCCCTGGACTGGTTTGCACAAAGGTAGAAGTTTGATAAACTGGAGGCATAACAGCTCCCGTACTTGGATCATGATGCTGACCACCATGTATAACTTTTGTATTAAATTTCATATCGGTAGATTTTATTTTTAGTTGTGATTTAAGATAATGCCGATGCTTTTGCATGATGGCAATTTCATATCGTTTTTCTTCAATTTTATAAATAACGCAACAAATTTACCGTTTAATTTTGTGTAAGCCAATTTTCAAAAGAATACCTTTGTATTTATTAACAATACTTTATTATGAACAAGTTTCTCACCCTCGCTATTTTCGTACTTTTTTTAACCAGTTGCAAGAACGAACTGACCTTCAAGGAAGAGCATTTTGAAAAAAAATCGAGCTTGCCATGTGAAGAAAATTGTCCTGAAGTAACCTTGACTGTTCCCGTAGCCGAAAATGTTCCGATTGTAGCCGATAGCATCAACAAGAAAGTGTTTTCAGTCGTAAGAGAAATTATTTATTTTGGCGAGAAGCCTTATCCTTCTTCGGATTATCAAGGTTTATTGAACTCTTTTATCGCTTCCTATGACGAAATGAAAACCAAAAACCCAAAAGAAATTTTTGGCTGGGAAGGAAAAATTGAAGGAAAGGTAGTCTATGAAAGTGATAGCATCTTGAACATAAAAATCAAGCATTATACCTTTACGGGTGGAGCTCATGGCTATAGCGGAATCCGTTCGCTACTTTTTGATCCAAAAACAGGAAAGAACATCCCGAATGAATTTCTTTTCAGGGATTTGAATCAATTTAAGGCTTTCGCCGAAGGTAAATTCAGAACGAAATATAAGATTCCAGCCGAAGAAAACATTAATGCTACCGGACTTATGTTTGAAAATGATGTGTTTGAATTGCCGTTGAGTATTTTCTTTACCGACAAAGGACTATTGCTGTATTACAATACGTATGAAGCCGCTTCTTATGCTGATGGCCCAAAAGAGTTAGTACTAACTTATGCGGAATTAAAGCCTTATTTGTTGGTTAAATAAACTTTCTAATACTCATCATAATTCCCATATGAGTAGCCTCATGATAATAATTGAAAGCAATGGCTTCGGCAGCACTTCGAAGTGTAAAGCCAACACTATTGGTGAATAAGTGATAGTTCGTGAAAATACCATTTTCGAAATCAACGATGGTACGATCGATAGTTGTAAAAAGCAAATCGTGTAATTCATCCACTTCTTTTTGGTCTACAAATCCTTCTGGTCGCGTACCTCTTTGGTATTTTAAAATCATGTCTTCAGGAATCATGGTCGGCAATCCCGATAATTTATAGACCAATAATTGTTGTACCACAATCGTGTGACCAATGTTCCAGATGAGGTTGTTGCTGAAACCTTCTGGTACGGTATTCAATTGTTCCAGTGTATAATTTTTTAGAAAACCGGCCAGAATTTTTCTATTGTTTAGGGTAGTTTCGAAAGCGTATTGCATTGTTTTTATTTTTTTGATAAAAATACGATTTTTGAGTTGGAAATGAATTTTCTTTGCACCATTAAAATGAAATTCCAATGAACAAGATATACTACCTCGCTTCCTGCGACACCTGCCGAAAAATCATCAAGTCGCTTCCCAATATGGATAAACTGGAGTTTCATGACATCCGTCAGAATCCAATTACCGAAGATGAATTAGAGGAAATGCATAAGCTTGCGGGAAGTTATGAGGCACTTTTCAGCAAAAAGGCACAGCTTTACAAATCGTTAGGGTTAAAGGTTAAAAACTTGAAAGAGGATGATTTTAAAAAATATTTACTGGAACACTACACTTTTTTAAGTCGGCCTGTTTTTATTATTGACGGAAAAATCTACATCGGCAACAGCCAACCTAATATTCATGCTGTGACGCAAGTATTGAAATAATGTCGAAAAGGAACCTCGCCCTTTTTGCCGCAACCCTCGTTTCGATTATTTATGGTGTGACGTTCACGATTGCCAAAGACGTCATGCCAGAATACATCGATGCCTATGGTTTTATCGTTTTGCGTGTTGGAGGTTCGGTGCTTTTATTCTGGCTGGCTTGGCTTTTTATGCCAAAAGAAAAAATAATCCTGGGTGATTTTCCGAGAATTATTGCAGCAGCTTTTTTTGGTGTTGCCTTTAATATGCTGACGTTTTTCAAAGGATTGAGCTATACTTCTCCTATTTCAGCATCGGTGATTATGGTCACGACACCTATAATTGTCCTGATTCTTTCAGCGATTATTATGAAAGAACGAATGCTGAAACGAAAGGTTTTCGGAATCATTTTAGGTTTAGTTGGGACTGCTTTTTTAATCCTTTACGGAAAATCTATTGGCAATGCTACGAATGCCAGTTTGGGGAATTTCTTGGTTTTTGCGAATGCTGTTTCCTATGGTTTTTACTTAATTATCGTCAAGAAATTGATGGACAAATACAATGCTTTTACGTTTGTAAAATGGATTTATCTGTTTGGATTCTTGATGGTTTTACCTTTTGGATACAAGGAATTGCAAGGTCTTGATGTTGCATCGCTTCCTGAAGGCATTTGCTGGAAAATTGGCTTTGTCGTTATCTTTTCTACTTTTCTGACCTACTTATTGAATCTGCTTTCAATGAGAGAATTGAAACCTACTACTGTAGCCGTTTTTATTTATTTGCAACCGCTTTTTGCAACCATTTTTGCGATTGGCTTGGGCAAGGATTCTTTGAGTTTGGTAAAAATTGTTTCGGCCTTACTGATTTTTGTTGGGGTATATCTCGTGACGCAACAAAAAAAATAAAAAATTTAAATGGATTGAGAAATAAATTTGGAAATGATTAAAATGTAAAGTAAGTTTGTCATTAAGAAAAACAAAGTTTACACAACCCTTTAATTAATTTCATCATGAAACAATCACAAGCAATCAACAACACCGCTGCTTTTTTCCCGAATTACTTTAAAAAAATTGGATTAGGATTTATCTTTCTTGCAGTAGTAATTCCACTATGTGCTAAATTTCTAGCATTTGAAATAGTAGAAGAACAAAAAGATTTTTATAAGATAATTTTCTTTAATGTCCTGATTCTTGGTTTGTTCTTTATTGCATGGTCTAAGGATAAATTTGAAGACGAAATGACGATGCAAATCCGAATGAAAGCCATTGGGTTTACTTTTATGACCTCTGTGTTTTATATCATTTTCAGACCATTGGTAGATTTGATTTTGAAAGAGCCAGTTACGCAAATGAGTGCTCATGAATTGATGATGTTTATGCTTTTTATGTATATTATTTTTTATAAGTTGCAAAAAAGAAGTGCCTAGATGAAAAACACCATCAAAGTAGAAAGAGCAAAACAGAACATGACACAGCAGGATTTGGCTGAAAAGATTGGTGTTTCCAGGCAAACGATTAATTCTATCGAGTCGCAAAAATATATTCCTTCGACGGTTTTGGCTTTGAAAATTGCAAAAATATTCGATACCAAAGTGGATGAAATATTTCAATTGGAAGAAGATGATTTCTTGTAAATTATCCTCAAAGGTGCTCTTTATGATTGGCTCAATAGCCCTGACTGGAGGGAAAATCCTTTTTATTTTTTTTCTTTAAAAAAATAAAAAGATTTGGAAGGAAGGCAGGAATACGTCCCGAAGCTTCGGGATGAAAAAGCCCGAGCCTTTCGCTCCTAATAAGCATCCATTTCTTTGCTGAACACTGTCACTGAACACTGAACACTTTTTAGTATCTTTGAACTCTTTTTAAAAAATATATGATACAATCGATGACGGGCTTCGGAAAGGCGACTTTACAGCTTCCGACCAAAAAAATAACTGTTGAAATAAAATCATTGAACAGCAAGGGGCTTGACCTGAATGTGAGAATGCCTTCGGTTTACCGGGAAATGGAGTTGGGTTTGCGTAATCAATTGTCGACGGTTTTGGAACGAGGCAAGATCGACTTCTCTATTTTTATGGAAAATACCGCTGAACAGACTTCTACGAAAGTAAATGTTCCGATTGTAAAGGCTTATATCAGTCAGCTTCGTGAGGTATATGCGGAAGCAGATGAAACGGAATTGATGAAAATGGCGGTTCGTATGCCAGATGCTTTGAAGACCGAGCGTGATGAAATTGATGAAAGCGATTGGGCTCAAATTCAAGAAGTCATCGAAGAAGGAATCAAGAATATTCAAGCTTTCAGAATTTCGGAAGGTGTGGCTTTGGAGAAAGAATTTTTGCATCGTATTGCCAATATCATGACGATGATGAACGAAACGGTAGCTCTTGATGGCGAAAGAATCCAGACCGTAAAAACCAGACTTCGCACGGCAATCGAAGAATTGAAAGTGAACTTGGACGATAATCGTTTTGAGCAGGAATTGATTTTCTATCTTGAGAAATACGATATTACAGAAGAAAAAGTACGTTTGGAAAACCACTTGAATTATTTTATCGAAACGCTTGCTGGAAACGAAGCCAATGGTAGAAAATTAGGTTTCATAACACAGGAGATGGGTCGTGAAATTAATACAATGGGATCGAAATCCAATCATGCACAAATGCAGAAATTGGTCGTTCAGATGAAAGACGAATTGGAAAAAATCAAGGAACAAGTTTTGAATGTTCTATAAGTTTTTACCCTGTAAGGTTTTTAAAACCTTGTAGGTATTATTTTAAACAGACCGGCAAGGTTTAAAGACTTTGTACTATAATAAAACAGACCTACAAGGTTTTAAAAACCTTGCAGGAACGTAAAAGCAAAATAGAATGAACAACGGAAAATTATTAGTTTTTTCAGCACCTTCGGGATCCGGGAAAACCACGATTGTAAAATATTTATTAGCCCAAAAAGAACTGCATCTCGATTTTTCGATATCGGCAACTTCGCGCGAAAAAAGAGGTGATGAAGTGGATGGAAAGGATTATTATTTTTTATCTGCGGAAGCTTTTCAACAAAAGATTAAAGAAAATGCCTTTGTAGAGTATGAAGAAGTGTACAAGGACAATTATTACGGCACTTTAAAAAGCGAACTCGACCGTATTTGGAACGAAGGAAAGCACGTGATTTTTGATATCGATGTGATTGGAGGATTGGAAATCAAACGTCAATTTCCGGACAAGACCTTGGCGATTTTCGTGAGTCCGCCTTCGGTTGAAGAATTGGAAAGAAGATTGCGTTTCCGCCAAACCGAAACCGAGGAAAAGATCCAGATGCGTTTGGCGAAAGCCGAAAGGGAAATCGCAGAATCAGATAAATTTGATGTGATCCTGAAAAATTATGACCTTGAAAATGCCAAAACGGATGCTTACAAATTAGTGTCGGATTATTTGAAAATGATATAAAAAGTTTAAAGTTTCAGGTTTAAAGTTTCCCAAGGAACCTTGAACCTGAAACCTTAAACCTTAAACCTTTTTGGAATGAAAATAGGATTATATTTCGGAACATTCAACCCCATACACGTTGGTCATTTGATTATTGCGAATCACATGGCGGAACATTCCGATTTGGAACAGATTTGGATGGTCGTGACACCACACAATCCGTTGAAAAAGAAAAATACCTTGCTGGATGATTACCATAGACTTCAGATGGTTTTCCTAGCAACTGAAAGCTTCCCGAAAATAAAACCTTCGGACATTGAATTCAAATTACCGCAACCTAATTATACCGTAAACACGTTGGCCCACTTGGAGGAGAAATTTCCGCAACATGAGTTTGCCTTGATTATGGGTGAAGACAATTTGAACTCGCTCCAGAAATGGAAAAACCATGAGGTGATTCTTCAAAACCACAATATTTATGTGTATCCGAGACTAAATTCTGGCGAGATTGACAGCCAATTTATCAACCATACAAAAATTCATCGGGTTGGAGCTCCGGTTATTGAACTTTCCTCGACGTTTATACGCGAAAGTATCAAGAATAATAAAAATGTGGTGCCGATGCTTCCGCATAAAGTTTGGGAATATATTGATCACAATTTGTTTTATAAGAAGTAATTTCAGCAACAGATTCAAAGGATTAGAACTGATTTCTGTAAAAAAATAAAAAATGAGTCAACTCCTCCGACAACAAATCGAAAAAATAACACCACTTACAGATGGTGAATTCGACTATATCTTGTCTCATTTTACCCCAAAAAAATACAAGAAACACCAGTTTCTAGTGCAAGAAGGCGAAGATGTTCCCAATGATTTTTTTGTTTTGAAAGGTTGTCTTAAATTATACCATACTAGTGCTGACGGAAAGGAACACATCCTGCAATTTGGACTTCCGGATTGGTGGATTTGTGATTATAATGCCTATTTCAATCAGACAAAGGCGACACTAAACATTGATTGTGTAGAGGACACCGAAGTGCTTTGCTTGTCGTTATACAACCGTGAAAAACTTTGTTCGGAAATGCACAGGATTGAACATTTTTTTCGTCGAAAATCCAATGCAGGCTATATCGCTCTCCAGCAACGAATCCTCTCGATGCTCAACAACAATCCGCAACAGCGTTATGAACAATTGTTGCAACTCAATCCCATTCTCTTCCAAAAAATACCCAAAAAACTGATTGCTTCCTATCTTGGCGTTTCGCGCGAAACCTTGAGTAGATTCGGTTCATAACCCAAAAGTGATTTTCGTCACACCAAAGTTGTGATTTTCCTCATCGTCAGTAAAACTGTTTCTGCCGAACTTTGTAGTATCAATTTTAAACAATTTATTTCATGAAAAAGATAATTGCATCGGGTTTGATGGCAATCACTTTATTTGCTGTCACTCTACATTCAGAAACAGGAATTGCACAAACTAAAAAAGCTAAAAAGATGGAAAAGAAAATTCTATTCGTGGTTTCGAGCCACGAAAAAAAAGGAAACACAGGCGAGTCAACGGGTTATTATTTAGGTGAAGTTTCGCACGCCTGGGAAGTGTTGAAAAATGATTATACAATTGATTTTGTGAGTCCAAAAGGCGGAACACCACCTGTTGACGGATTTGATTTGAGCGATCCAGTCAACAAGGAATTCTGGGAAGATGCTGTTTATCACAACAAAATCAGTAACTCAATGAAACCGTCGGAAGTGAATACGAACGACTATGTTGCCATTTATTATGCAGGTGGTCATGGAGCCATGTGGGATTTTGCAGACAATGTTGAAATTTCAAAAATTGCCACAAAAATATATGAGAACAATGGCGTGGTTGGAGCGGTTTGTCACGGTCCGGCTGGTTTGGTCAACATCAAATTAAGCAACGGAAAGTATTTGGTTGATGGAAAGAAAGTAAATGCTTTTACCAATGAAGAAGAAGTTGCCGTGAAATTGGAAAAAGTAGTTCCGTTTGCTTTAGAAACTAAATTGATAGAACGTGGTGCGAAGTTTGAAAAATCAGGTTTATGGCAAAAGCATGTTACCGTTGACCAACGATTGGTTACGGGACAAAACCCACAATCGGCTCAAGGAGTTGGAGAGGCGATTTTGAAGGAACTTGAAGCTTTGAAAAAATAAGATTTCTGTGTAAAAAAGCAAAAGCCTAAACAACATGTTTAGGCTTTTTCAGTTCTATTATTTCTTGCTATTTTCCCTGATTTCAGAAAGCGAAACATCTATTAAAAGCTTTCCATCTCTAAAAACTTCTTTCAATTCGCCTTGGCTTTCCTCTTCCCACGAAACCTGGTCGATGAGCTTATAAGTACCGTTTTCCATTTCGATTTTCATCAAACCTTTGGCTGATTTTTTGGTTCCGTCATCAGTAATTGGATCTTTGAAAATGGCTCTTCCTTCACCGTTTACCTCACCATAAGTCGCTTTCATGGCAAAACCAAAAGTGTCGCGGGTATTGTATTGATAGGTAAACGAACCAATTCCTAAGACAACATTTGTGGAAGCGAAACCTTTCTTTTTGAGTTGTTCACAGATTTCGGTGGCTCTTTCAATGGTGATGCTATCGCCATAAATCGCTCCAATTTGGGGAATCAATTCCTTATAACCTTTTTCGTTTGTCGTTCCTCCGAAAGTTTCCCATAAAAGCTCGACAACTCCTTTTTTTTCTTCTTCGGTTTTGCCGTTTGGATTACCACACAAGATTAAAATTGGATCGCCACTATCAGGTCTAACTACCACTTTCCCGTCTCTTCCAGCAATGCTTTCTTTTAATCTTGGCAGATAATTAGTCAGCACTTTCCATAAATCCCACGTATCGGAAACGATGGAAACGATGCCTTTTGGATATACCTCCATAATTAGCCTTTGGAAGGTTTCGAATTCGCCCTCGGTGGTACCCATACACATCACGGAATGTTCGGTTGCAGGAACAGAACCTCCCACCAATTCAGTATCAGAATTAGCATTGTAATATTCTTCCAAGAAATCAATCGCAGGAAGGTTGTCGGTTCCGGTAAAGCTCAATAAATGTGCTGCTGCAGAAGTTATAGAAGCTTCGATTCCGGCCATACCACGCATTGAGAAATCGTGTGCTTGCCAGTCTACAAATTCAGGAACTGAAGAGGTTTCAGAAGCATATTTGTCTAGAATTTTTCGGTATTCCTTGGCGATTGTAGCAGAAGTACACGGCATCCAGATCACGGCAGAAAGCAAGGTTTCGAAGTAATTCGTAAGCCAAAAAAACTCAGGGTTTGTATTGAACATCGTAAACATTGGCACACGAACCGGAACACTAGAACCTTCTGGCAAGGCTTTAAAAACCATCGGGATATACCCCAAATCGTGCAAATCCTCGATGTGTCTTGTTCCCACTTCATTTTCGCCTAAATAATTATTGATTCTTCGGGCATATTGCTTCACTACTTTTTCTTTTGGTTGTTTGAAAAAGTAGTGTTCAAAATCGTGCAGGATGTATTTCTTGATAAAATATTGCAATCCAAAAAAGACTACATTATCTACATTTTCGATTCTTGATTTTCTTGGTGTCCAGTTGGAATAAACTAAGGTTGTGCCGTCTGGGTATTGTCTTCTGTGGTCAACTTTGTAACCGTCTGTTAGTAAGAGTGGGTTCATTTTTATGGTTTAAATATTGTTTTTATTATTTCTGCTGCGAATTTTCGATCGAGTTCTTTCATCTCTTCGCTTAAATTTTCATAGTTGAGAAAGCATTCGTTTTCCCAGCGGGTTTTTCTTTCAGTTGAGATATTGGGTTCTGATGTTATCAACTCTTTTGCCCAAACCATCCAATGGTTATGGATTTTTTCTGAAACTAATTCGAGTAGGTCATCGTTTTTAATTTCTTCCTTTTTCATTTGTACGACATTAATAATCCCAAATTAGACCTTTTTCATTTAGCCTATATTGAAACTTTTGAGTATCACCAAAGGTTTCATACTTTTTATAATTCTTATTTATAATCTCATCATAAGCCAAGAACATTTGGTTAGAAGCTATATTAAATGGCATTTTTCCGCATCCGGTACATAATCCTGGAATTGTTACTGTTTCTATATTTGGGTTATTGATACAAGCAATCAAAATTCCCTTCATGGCTAAATAAGCATTTACAGAAGTTGCAATATTAAAACTCATAGGAACTCGCATTGTTGGAGCAGAAATTAAAAAAGGAATTTCACGATCTCCTGTTTCTAATGTAATTGTTCGTCCAATTAAAAGCTCTTTTTCGTCGAGTTGTGAAATTTTTTCTTGCAACTCATCTTGCAGCTGCCAACCAAATCGCTCTGATAAATGCCAATCTAATCCACCATCCATGAACCCAAATGAATTTGCAGGACTTACCACAGCATCCGCTTTTATTTTTGTAATGTCTCCTTTAATGATAGTGACATTTTCGCATCCTGAAAAATCATCTTTCCATGAATTGCCAAGCTCATCTTCTAAGTAAACCAGTTTTATATTTAGCATATTAGTGAATTTTAAAATTGAATATATTTTGCAGGAACATGATCAGTAAGCCAAACGCCGTTTTCAGATTGGTAAAATTTGTATCCGTCCTGTTGCATTTCGCTACTATTAACGATAAGGATCACAGGATTTCCTCTTCTACTTCCTACTTTTAGTGCAGTTTCCTTGTCTTTACTCAGATGAACATGCTGGCGACTCATTTTGAGAAGTCCTTTTGTTTTGATTTCATCTATAAATTTTTCTACCGTTCCGTGGAATAAAGTTTCGGGTGGAATGATTTCGATTAAAGCCAAATCAACAGTAACAGAATGTCCTTGGCTTGCCCTGATTTTAGTTTTGTCGTCATTGAAAGCAAAACGTTTCTTGTCGTTTGTTGAGACGATTTCTTCCAGACTTTCAACATCGAGTGTATTTCCTTTGCCATTCATTTTAGATATAAAATCAGACACCAAAGCCCAGCCGTTTTCATCTAATTGCAGCCCGATTTCTTCCGGTTTATGTCGAAGCACTAAACTCATAAAAGTGCTTATCTTTCTTTTTTGTTGTTCGTTCATTTTCTAAAAATCATAGACTGTTGTATCAACATCTTTTTCTGAAATCGTTTTTTCAATTAAAGGTTCAATCATTTCCCATTTTCCACCTGCTAATCCACAACCAATTCTTGGCATATGAACTGATGCATTAATTTCTTTTGCAAAATGAGCAACCTTAGATAATCCGTTCTCAATGGCATCATATCGAATTGGCGCGTTACCATTTTCGTCTTTATTTATTTTATGCTGACCAATTAAATTAGCAATCCATAAATCTTGTTCAACTTGAACAAATTGCACTTCGCCAAGATTAAAATTTTCTTTAGCTTTGAACCATTCTCTGTATTTGGCTTCTGGTAATTTCCATCTTTTTGAAATTGCCATTACGAAGCCTTTTCCCCATGCTCCAATGTCATTGCAGATATGAACAAAAATTTTATTTTCTTCTCCTAAAGGATTGGTTGCATCTCCCTTTTTATATTCAATAGCTTTCATATTAGACTTGATTTTCAATAATTATTTCAATTCATCTCTGACTTCCATCAACGCAAATCCTAATAAATTTAGTCCTTTCCATTCTTCAGGATTATTACAGTTCACATTGTCGCTTGCCATTCCGATTCCCCATATTGGATCAACGGGACTTGCTTCTACTAAAATCTTTTCCTCAGTACTCAGTAAAAATTTCTTTAAATCCGGGTTTTGATCGAACTTATGAAAATTACCTTCTTTTACAATTTCATATCTGTTTTCTGTCCAAGTATGATCATTATAATCTTTACTTCTCTTCCTAATTTCTTTACATCTGATGGAGAATTTGCATTGATGATTTTATTTCTAACTTCAAGATCATCAAATAATTCCGCCTTTTTTGCCATCATAAAGTGTTCTGCAGATTTATATTCGATCCCATCTACATTAAAAGAACTCATCCACCATTGGCTGAAACAAGTTTTAGTTATAGTTCCATCTTTTGACGGTTGATGCCCCCAGAAAAAGAGGAAATCGTTTTGCTTTTTGGATAATGTATCTATTGAATATTTCATTTCTCATTTTTTAAGTGTAATTCTAAACTATCACACAATTCCAAAATATCATTTTTTCTTGCCAATTGATTTATCCACTTTTCGGGAATTGCATCGAAGCCATAAAGTAAACCGGCCAATCCTCCAGCAATTGCAGCAGTTGTATCGGTGTCGCTACCTAGGTTTACTGCTTTCAAAACTGTTTCTTCATAAGAATTCGAATTTAAAATACACCAGAAACTAGCTTCTAAACTGTGCAAGACATAACCTGTGGAATGAATATCATCACTTGAAAAATCTGAAATTCGGTTATTTAAAATCCTATCAAATAATTGAACTTCTTTTGTATTAAAATCGTTTTCGGATATAAATTCATTGACTTTCAATTGCATATTTTCATATGCTTGATTTTTGTTTTGTCCTTTTAAAATTTCCAAAGCATAAGCAATGTAAATAAAACAAGCAAAAACCGAACGAAAATGAGCATGTGTAATCGATGAAACTTCCTTTACCTTCTGATAAATTATATTCAGATTCGTTTCACGTTGAAGATAGAACGCTAAAGGTAGAATTCGCATTAGAGAGCCATTCCCATTGTCATTTTCTTCAAAACCACCACACAAAATAGGATTTGTTCCTTTAGAAATTTGAAAAATTGCTTGTCTTGTTGCAATTCCAATATCAAAAACACGTCCGTAAGGCGTCCAGATTTCGGCATTGTACCATTGTAAAAATTTGGTTGCAATATCTTCTAAATCATATCTTTTTGAAAGACTTTCCGCAAGACAAAACGTTAATGAACTGTCATCACTCCAAGTTCCCGCAGGTTGATTGTGTGTTCCATATTCCAGCATATCAGAAACAGGATTCGTGTCAAAGTAACACCTGTCTTGAAATTCAACAGGCACTCCCAAAGCATCACCAATGGCTAATCCAAATAAAACACTATGAACTGTTTTTGTCTTCATCATAATTTCAATTTTATAACCTCCACCATCTGCTCATCAAAATCTCTAAAAGAATCCGTTGTAAAAATTCTTTCAAAAGCCTTCATTGCTTCAAAACCTTTGTTGAAAATTCCGTGGCTTACGGCAAGGTATAATTTACCGGCATTTTTATTTTTTAATTCTTCGGCAAGGCCGATAAAAGTTCCTCCTCCATCACAAATATCATCTACAATCAGGCAATCCATTCCTTGAAGATTGTCGTCATACACTTTGAAACCAGACAATTTTCCTGTTTTCACATCACGGCTTTTACTGCATTCCACGACATCAATGCCGCCTAAATATTCAGAAACTTTGTAGATTTTTTTCAAAGCGCCACCATCAGGAGAAATCAATTTTATTTCATTTCCAATTTTCTTTACCACTTCAGCAATGAAGGCATGGTTCGAAATCACTTCACAATTGTCTAACAAGGCTGGAGTCACTTCAGAATGGGCATCAAAAACTGTGATTTTGTTCAGTTTTAAACCGTTTAGAATATCGGCATAAACCTTTACAGATAGTGGTTCTCCTGCAATCATAACACGATCTTGTCTTGCTCCAGGAAAATAAGGGATAAAGACATTTATCAATTTTACTTCCATTCTTTTCAAAGCATCAACCGCCAAAAGAAGCAAGCCGAAATCATTGAATGAATTGATACGGTGTGTAATGGTAACCGTTTCGGAAACATCAAAATCGGGTTTGATCTTAATGTGAGGTTCGCCACCTGAAAAAATAAAACTTTGGAATTCTATTTCTTTTTTATCAGTAAACGGTTTGAAGTTATTGTCGAGATTGAGTATCATAATTTCTTATTTTGTGTAAATGTTACGCAAAGTTAAATGAAAATAATTTAGGAATCAAAATATTTAGTGTAAAATTTACGCAAACTTTATTTCGAAGTGAAAACCTTCGTCTTGCAAAGCATTATATTTCGGTTTGTTGAATTTGAAAAGTTTGGCAGGACGGCCTGTTTTTACTGGAGAAAAGTGCTCCGTTTCTGAAATAATTCCGAAGCTTAAAATCTTTTTTCTGAAGTTTCTTCGGTCGATTTCTTTTTCAAGAATGGTGCAGTATAGATTTTCTAATTCAGAAAAAAGAAATTCTTTTGGCAATAAATCGAATCCAATTGGTTGATACGTCAACTTTGCTTTCAATCGCTCAATTCCTTTTTGTAAGATTAAATTATGGTCAAAAGCCAATTCGGGAATATTTTTCACCTCAAACCATTGTACTTTTTCTGCATCAGAATCAGCCTTTATTTCAAATTTAGAACTGTCGACCAATGCAAAATAGGCGACAGAAATTACTCTATTTCTTGAATCCCGGTGAACATCATCGCCAAAAGTATAGAGCTGTTCGAAGTAATTGATTTCCACATTTGTCTCTTCCTTGAGCTCCCGTTGAACAGCTTCTTTTAGTGTTTCATCTTCCTTAACCAAACCACCAGGCAAAGCCCAATACGCTTTTTCTGCACCAAATTTCTGCTGAATTAAAAGCACATAAAGTTTGTTGTTTTGGTAGCCAAAAACAATGGCATCAACAGCAATTCTGATATTTTGATTTTGAGACATAATTGAAAATGCGTATTATTTACACAAATATAAATATTAGTTCTTACAAGAGTTGCTTTTATTTTTTTAAAGTTGTCCGATTTCTTAACACAGCTTTACCATTTGTTCCTCATCGTGTTTCGTAATTTTGTCTAAAACACAATCATTATGCAAAATTTTGAATTATACACTCCTACCAATTATATTTTTGGGAAAGGACAAATAGAAAAATTATCAAAAGTAATCCCTCAAGGTGCTAAAATTCTTTTGGCCTATGGAGGTGGAAGCATCTTTAAAAACGGAGTTCATGAACAAGTTGTTAAGAGTCTTGAAGGGTATGAAATAGTAGAATTTGGTGGTATTGAACCGAATCCACATTTTGAAACCCTTATGAAAGCTGTTGCCGTCATCAAGGAGAAAAATCTTGATTTTATATTGGCAGTTGGTGGTGGTTCTGTAATTGACGGCGTGAAATTTATTTCGGTTGCCGTAAATTTCGAAGGAAACCCTATCGATTTGCTTCAAAAAAGAGCAGCTGTAAGTGGCAAGCCTGTTCCTTTTGGAACCGTTCTGACTTTGCCGGCTACAGGAAGCGAAATGAACTCGAGCACTGTTGTAACCATTGCCAAAACACAGGAAAAACTTTCTTTTGGAGGTCCAGCACTCTATCCTCAATTCTCAATTTGTGATCCCAAAACTATTGCCTCTTTGCCTAAAAAACAAATTGAAAATGGTATCGTGGATGCCTTCACTCACGTCATGGAACAATACATGACCTATCCTCAAGACGCCTATCTGCAAGACCGAATTGCCGAAGGTATTTTGCAAACTTTAATCGAAATTGGTCCAAAAGTAGTTGAAAATCCTACCGATTATAAATTGGCTTCAAATTTTATGTGGAGTTGCACAATGGCCTTGAATGGACTACTCAACAAAGGTGTTGTAACCGACTGGACTACTCACATGATTGGTCATGAATTAACGGCTCTTTATGGAATTGATCACGCAAGAACCCTTGCTATCATTGCTCCAAACCTTTACAAGGTAATGTTCGAAACCAAAAAAGAAAAACTCACACAATACGGAAAACGTATTTTTAACCTAACAGGAAGCGACGATGAAATCGCAAAAGAGGCCATCAACAAAACAGTTGAGTTTTTCCACCTGATGGGAATGGACACCAAGCTTTCTGAATACACGGAAGACTATAAAAAGTCTGCCGATTTTATTGTAGAACGTTTCGAAAATAGAGGTTGGAAAGCGTTGGGCGAAAAGCAAAATATTACTCCAGAGAAAGTACACAAAATTGTAGAAGCGAGTTATTAAACTATAATCACTTTCTTGATCCAAACTCTTGTTATACTGATTTCGATTTTTCGAGATTAGAATAACAAGAGTTTTTTACATAATTCAAACCATTTTAAATACATTTATACTTTCAAAAACTAACGATGAAAAAAACAATATTTCTCTTCGCCATTTTGCTTTTCATAAGCTGTAAAAAAGAAGAAACCAAAAACGAATCCCTATATCCTGAAGCTGAAAAATCTGCCGAAGAAAAACAACTTGAACTCGGACAAGCTATTTTTGAAGGAAAGGGAAATTGTTTTTCCTGCCACAAACCCGATCAAAAAATCATTGGGCCAAGTATTCAGGAAATTGCCGTAATGTATAAAGAAAAAAATGGTGATATGGTAGCCTTCCTAAAAGGAAAAGCTGAACCAATCGTTGACCCAAGTCAATATGAAGTGATGAAAACCAATTTCGCTATCACCAAAAATTTACCCGAAGAAGAATTGAAAGCTTTGGAAGCTTACTTTTATAGTTTTGCAAAATAATACTTTGTGAACTTAATGAAAACTTTTTGATCTTAGTGGTTCAATAAAATTTATGAAAACAGCCTACATCAAATCGCCTCTAGGAATCACCGAAATCATCGGGGATGAAAATGGTATTTCGAATATTTCTGTACTAGATTCTGAAAAGGAAATTTCTACAGCGATTCCTGATATGCTGAAAGATGCAGTTGCCGAACTTCAAGACTATTTTGCCGGAAACAGAAATGATTTCACCTTTAAACTCAACCCGAAAGGAACTGATTTTCAACAAAAAGTATGGCAGGAATTGCTCAATATTCCGTTTGGAAAAACGATGTCCTACTTGGAATTATCTAAAAAATTAGGGGATGTAAAAGCGATTCGGGCTGTGGCTTCCGCTAATGGAAAAAATCCATTGTGGATTGTAGTGCCGTGTCATCGTGTCATTGGAACCGATGGCTCGTTGACAGGTTATGCCGGTGGTTTATGGCGGAAAAAATGGTTGTTGGAACACGAAAATCCGTCGCATCAGCAAAGTTTATTTTAGTGTTTCTGGAATGAAATTCATTTTCTCAATAGCCCCGATGCTGCAATTGTTTGAGCTCTTAAAACTGTGACTAACAGTTTTAAAGCGAGTTGCTGCAGCGGGAAAATGGTTTCCAGACACACACTACCGTTTCGCTCCTGAAAAGAAAAAAAACTGATTTTCTGCATCCAAAAAGATTTTTGTGTAAATTCGTATGAATCGTAAATCGTTTTCACATGAAATTCCTTAAAAAATTCTTCCTTTGGTTTATTGGTTTGTTGCTTCTTTTGATTGTTTTGATGTATATTTTCAATGTTGATTATTTGCTGAAAGCGGTTAGGACAATTTATTTTAACGGGCATACGACCGCATTTCTAGACGATTACAACTATTTTGATAACCGAAAAATTGAAACCGGAGTTGCACAACCTTGGTCCGTTTCAAAATCGTATAACACGGTAAAACCAACAGCGGAATTGGAGAAAATGCACCAACAAACAGGAACGGTAGCTTTTTTGATCATTAAAAATGACAGCATTTGGAGCGAAAGTTATTATGATGGATATGCTAAAGATTCCAAATCTAATTCGTTTTCGATGGCAAAAAGTATCGTTTCGGCTAGTTTAGGAAAAGCGATTTTAGAAGGCAAAATCAAAAGTCTAGACCAAAAAGTTTCCGACTTTTTTCCTGAATTTGCAGCAGGAAAATCTGCGACAATGACGGTTGGCGATTTATCGTCGATGGCTTCCGGTTTGGATTGGGATGAGTCCTATTATAGTCCGTTTTCGATTACTACACGTGCCTATTTTGATGAAGACTTGAATGGTGTTATCTTAGGATTGAAAGGTGTTGAAACTCCGGGAACTTCCTATAAATATTTGAGCGGCAATACCCAACTTCTGGCCATGTGTATTGAAAAAGCGGTTGGAAAAAGTCTTGCAGATTATGTTTCGGAAAAATTTTGGAAGCCAATGGGGGCCGAAAATGAAGCCCTTTGGCAAACCGATAAAGAAGATGGAATCGTGAAAGCCTACTGCTGTATCGCCAGTAATGCAAGGGATTTTGCCCGTTTTGGAAAACTTTATAAACAAAATGGAAAGTGGAACGGACAGCAAATTCTAGACAGCACTTTTATAGCAACTTCTACAAAACCACGTTTTGCTGATTCGCCAGAATATGGCTATGGCTGGTGGTTGAGCGATTATAACAACAAGAACATCTACTATATGAGAGGCCATTTGGGGCAATATGTTATCGTGATTCCCGAAGACGATTTGATCATTGTTCGCCTTGGACATCAAAACGCAAGAAGCACGAATGGAACGGTTCACAGTGATGATTTTTATGTTTTTATTGATGAGACGTATAAGATGCTGGGGAAATAGTGGTCAGTGTTCAGTGGCAGTTTTCAGTTATAAGCTTTGTCAAAATAAACTAATAACCAAATAGACAAATTACACATTAAACTATGATTGAGAAAATCAGACTTGAAAATATTTTATTTTTAGATATTGAAACGGTTCCTGAAACGGAAAATTTCGATTTGTTGGATGATGAAATGAAATCGCTTTGGGGACTCAAAACCCAATACCAAAGACGGGAGGAATTTTCGCCAGAGGAATTTTATGACCGTGCTGGAATTTGGGCCGAATTTGGAAAAATCATCTGTATTTCTGTAGGCTATTTTACCTTGAAAGGTGATATTCGGCATTTTAGAGTAACTTCTTTCTTTGGTGAAGAAAAGAAAATTCTGCTTGATTTTAGTAATCTTTTGAACAATCACTATAACGGCCCACAACATCTTTTGTGTGGTCATAATTCGAAGGAATTTGATATTCCGTTTATAGCAAGACGCATGATTATTAATCAAGTTAGGATTCCGAACAAGCTGGATTTATTTGGCAAAAAGCCTTGGGAAATTCCGCATCTGGATACGTTGGAGTTGTGGAAGTTTGGTGATTACAAACATTTTACTTCGCTGAAGCTACTGACAAAAATCCTCGGAATTCCTTCTCCAAAAGGCGACATCGACGGAAGCCAAGTGGGACATGTTTTTTATGTTGAAAAAGACATCGATCGGATTGTAACCTATTGCGAAAAAGACACGATTGCTGTTGCTCAAATTTTCCTTCGCCTGAGAAGGGAAGATTTATTGATTGACGAAGAAATCATTCATATATAAATAAAAAAGGTTTATTACATTTACCAAAATAATTTTTTATGGTCCTCAGCAGATTTTGGCTTGTCATTTTTATATCCTCTCTAGCATTTATAGTACTTGGTTTCTTCTTGGGAAACAGTTATTCGGTCGATTCTGTCTTGAACGGAAAAAAAGACGACCCGATTTTAATCTCTGAAAAATATCTAAACGAACTTCCAAAGTTCCTTCAGGATAGTATTCAAAAAAATGACGAAAAATCATTTACTATAAATAGGGACACTTTAAATGCTGACACAACTTATGTATATAAAAATCAGACAGTTAAAATATACAGTGGTATCCAAAAAACAGATGGTTTGTTGCCAACTTGTAAGAACAGTTTGTTTGATTTAATCTTGCCTTTGATGGCCTATTTGGCTTTTTTCTGCGGGTTGATGGAACTGTTGATTGTTTCTGGTGCTGCCGAAAAATTAGCCAAACAATTAAGTCCGATTTTTGCAAAAGTCTTTCCTACGGTACCTAAAAACCACGAATCCATTTCGTACATGACCTTGAATTTTGCTGCCAATTTCCTAGGACTGGATTCGGCTGCAACCCCTTTTGGACTAAAAGCGATGCAGAGTTTACAGGAAATCAATCCGGATAAAGACAAAGCCAGTGATGCACAAATTATGTTTATGTGTTTGCATGCGGCAGGTTTAACCTTGATCCCAACCTCTATTATCGGTTATAGAGCTGCTGAAAATGCCGCCAATCCTGCTGATGTAATGCTTCCGTGCATCGTTACCTCTTTTATAGGAACGATTGCAGCATTAATCATTGTGGGTATCCGACAAAAAATAAATTTCTTTAGTGCTACTTTATTGGTTGCATTGATGACTGTCATTGCAGCAATTGTGGGATTATTATTCTACATCAATGGATTGGATTTGGTAGGTAAAAATTTCTTTACCGCCAACCTTTCGGGCTTAATGCTGGTCGGAATCATTGGCTTTACATTGGTTTTTTCCTTTGTCAACGAGAAAAAATTTGCTGAAAAAAGCACGACCGTTTTTGATGCTTTCGTAAGTGGAGCAAACAACGGTTTACAAACTGGAGTCAAGATTTTTCCTTATGTAATGGGAATGTTGGTCGCCATTTCTTTCTTTAGAAACAGCGGGCTATTTGAAATCATGTCGAACGGGATTGCCTTTACATTTTCGCATTTAGGTGTTGCCAAAGAAATTACGGATTCGCTTCCTGTAGCAATGTTAAGACCTTTTAGCTCAGGTGGTTCAAGAGGTTTTATGATTGATGCGATGCGAAATTTCGGTCCGGATTCGCTAACTGGTAGATTGAGCTGTATCTTTCAATGTAGTGCTGAAACCACGTTTTATGTGATTGCTGTTTATTTTGGTTCAGTAAACATCAAGAATACTAGATATACGCTTGGAACGATGTTATTAGTAGATTTAATATGTGTGATTACTGCAATTTTCGTTGCAAGCTGGTTTTTTTAATGAAATGAATCCCAAATAGTTATTAAAACAAAAAACCACAAAGTTCAAATTGAATTTTGTGGTTTTTTGTTTACGATAAAGTTTTATTTTCAATTCAAATTCATCTCCGGAATATCGCCTTCAATGATTAAATCAGCTTCGGTTGAAGCGATGATATGTTCTACTGAAACGCCTGGAGCTCTTTCGAGAAGCTTGAAGCCTTTTGGGGTAATTTCTAAAACAGCCAATTCGGTTACTACTTTTTTCACACAGCCAACGCCTGTCAATGGCAAGGTACATCTTTTCAGGATTTTAGATTCTCCTGCTTTATTGACGTGCATCATGGCTACAATAATATTTTCGGCGGAAGCCACCAAATCCATTGCACCACCCATTCCTTTCACCATCTTTCCAGGGATTTTCCAATTGGCAATATCACCGTTTTCGGCTACTTCCATTGCTCCAAGAATGGTCAGATCTACTTTCTGGCTACGAATCATTCCGAAACTGAAAGCAGAATCGAAGAAACTGGCTCCCGGAAGTGTTGTAATGGTTTGCTTTCCTGCATTAATGACATCGGCATCTTCTTCTCCTTCAAACGGAAATGGCCCCATTCCTAGAACCCCATTTTCGCTTTGAAATTCAACCGAAATATCTTCACGAACATAATTCGCAACCAATGTCGGAATCCCGATTCCGAGGTTTACGTAGTATTTATCTTTTACTTCTTTCGCAATTCGTTTTGCGATATCGTTTTTGTCTAATGCCATGATTTATGCTTTTTGTCTAACAGTTCGTTGCTCGATTCTCTTTTCAAATTTTTCACCTTGAAAGATACGTTGTACCATGATTCCTGGAATATGTATTTGATTAGGGTCGAGTGCTCCAACTGGAACCAATTCTTCTACTTCGGCAATGGTGATTTTTGCAGCACCGGCCATACAAGCGTTGAAGTTTCTGGCTGTTCCTTTGAAGATTAGATTTCCGGCGGCATCACCTTTCCATGCTTTTACGATAGAGAAATCGGCCTTGTAGGCTTCTTCCATGATGTGCATCTTGCCGTTGAATTCGCGTGCTTCTTTTCCTTCGGCAACTTCGGTTCCGTAACCTGCTGGAGTAAAGAATGCTGGAATTCCGGCTTGTGCGGCACGGCATTTTTCGGCTAATGTTCCTTGTGGTGTTAATTCTACATCGAGTTCGCCCGAAAGCATTTGGCGTTCGAATTCGGCATTTTCTCCAACATAGGAAGAAATCATTTTCTTGATTTGTTTTTTCTGCAAGAGCAATCCCAAACCAAAATCGTCTACACCTGCATTGTTTGAGATACAGGTTAAATCGGTAACATTTAGTTGCACCAATTCGGCAATGCTGTTTTCTGGAATTCCTGAAAGTCCGAAACCTCCAAGCATTATCGTCATTGAACTTTCAATTCCTTGAAGAGCTTCTTGGACGTTGTTTACTTTTTTGTTAATCATAGTTGGTTAGTAGTTTAAAAACAAAAATATTATTTGAAACGGAATGCCCTAGCCCTGATTGAAACGAAAATCCTTTTAATTTTTTCCTTTAAAAAATTAAAAGATTGTAGTGAAAAGCGGGAAAAAGCTCCTAAAAAAAATTAGAAATCGAATTCGTCAGTATCTTGTTCTACATCGCCTTCAACAGCTGTTGTGTCTTTTACTTTAGGCACCCAGCAATCTACTTTTATGGCAAGATTCTTTGGCCGTTCAAACGGTTCCTTGGATACGGTTAAGGTTTTATCTTCGTAGCATTTTTTCATGAACATTCCCCAGATTGGCAGTGCCATTGTGGCTCCTTGACCATAGGTAATACCTTTGAAATGTGCCGAACGGTCTTCGTTTCCTACCCAAACTCCGGTTGCAAGATTTGGCACCATCCCTACAAACCAACCGTCTGACTGGTTTTGAGAAGTTCCTGTTTTTCCTGCAATTGGGTTTCTCAATACATAAGGATAACCCGTTACACGATTGTATCCATGACCGCCGCCATCGGTTCTTAGACGTGCTCCAGAACCCGTTTCAGTAACTCCTTCTAATAATTTTATGACTGCATATGCAATGTCCCTATTCAATACATCGCGGGATTCAGGAACGGAACGGAACAATACATTTCCGTTTTTGTCCTCAATTCTGTCGATAACTTGTGGTTTTACATAAACACCTTGGTTGGCAAACGTACTGTAAGCGGCAACCATATCGTGAACCGTGATTTCTACGGCTCCAAGAGCGATGGAAGGTTGTGATGGAATATCTGATTTTACCCCTAATTTTTTTGTCAAATCAATTACGGCATCTGGCCCAACGCGGTCAATCAACTTTGCTGAAACGGTATTGATGGAAAGTGCTAATGCTTTTTTTAACGTAACCATTCCGCGGTATTCGTGGTTGGAATTGTTAGGTGTCCACGTTTCGGTAACGTTGTGTTTCCCTTTTGGAATAGTGTAAGGAGCATCAATAATCGAGTCGCATGGAGAATAACCTTGCTGTTCGATTGCAGTTGCATACACAAAGGGTTTGAAGGTTGAACCTACTTGACGTGCTCCTTGCTGAACGTGATCGTATTGGAAATGTTTGTAATTGATTCCTCCTACCCAAACTTTGATCGCTCCAGTTGCTGGTTCCATAGACATCACCCCGCTTTGAAGGAAATGTTTGTAGTATCTGATGGAATCATTTGGCGTCATGATGGTATCTTTTTCACCATCCCAAGAGAAAACTCTCATTTTGGTTTTTACTGTGAATGATTTTTTTATATCATCTTCATCTTTTCCTTCGGCAGACATGATTCGCCATCTTTCGGATGTTTTTCGGGCACGATTCATCAGGTTTTCAGTTTCTTTTTCAGAAATGTTTACGAAAGGAGCGTTTTTATTTTTCTTGCTTTCGATGGCAAACTCCTTTTGAAGATTGGCCATATGTGCATAAACCGCCTCTTCTGCATAAAGTTGCATACGAGAATCAATAGTGGTATAAATTTTTAGCCCATCGCGGTAGATGTCATAATCTGTTCCATCTGGTTTTTTATTGTCTTTTACCCAATTTTTCATGTATTCACGCAAATATTCACGGAAGTAAGTTGCTGTTCCTTCCTTGTGGGTTTGCAATTTGAAATCTAAAGTGATAGGAAGCTGACTGAATTTTTCCTTTTGTGCTTCGGTAATGATTTTGGATTTTACCATTTGTCCGAGAACTACATTTCGACGGTTTTTGACCCCCTGTGCATTTCGAACTGGATTGTAAAGTGATGAATTTTTGAACATCCCAACTAAAATAGCCGATTCGTCAATGGTCAATTCTTTCGGTTCTTTGTTGAAATAGGTTTTGGCTGCAGAGCGAATTCCGACTGCATAATTGTTGAAATCATATACGTTGAAATACATAGCAATGATTTCGTTTTTAGTATATTGCCTTTCAAGACGTGTAGCAATAATCCATTCTTTAATTTTCTGAATGATTCTAAAAGGCAAAAATTTAGAACCTTCACCATGGAATAATTGTTTTGCCAATTGTTGCGAAAGCGTACTTGCTCCACCACTTGTTCCTAAACTTGTAACGGCTCTTAAAGTTCCCCTACCGTCAATTCCTGAGTGTTCATAAAAACGCTCGTCTTCAGTAGCAACCAAGGCATCGACCAAATGTTTTGGCAAATCTTCATATTTAACCGAAGTTCTGTTTTCATTGTAGAATTTTCCGATGGTTTCGCCATCTGCCGAAATGATTTCGGTTGCAAGATTTGATTCTGGATTTTCTAATTCTTCAAAAGAAGGCATGGAACCTAAAATCCCCCAAGAGGCCAATAAGAAGATTAAAAAAACCACCCCTAAACCTCCTGCAAATATTTTCCAGAATTGTCTTTTATAATAAGCAAAATCCTTTTCTACAGGTTTGTTGCTGTTTTTTTTGATTGCCATAATCTTATTCTATTGATTCTATTCTAAAACCTACATCTGTAATGCCTTCGAGCTCTTCGACACCGGTAATTTTACCAGTTTGCCGAACTGCCTGTTGAATGTGCACTTTGTAATTTCCAATTTTAGGAAACTTCATTTTTTCCTTATAAAAAAGTTTGCTTTCTTTTATATCCGAAAAACCTTCACCAAGAAGTGTGCCGTCGGGATTGGTCATTTGATATTGTAATGTATCTACTTTTGTTAATCCTCCTGGTTGTTCCAAGGCTACAATCAAAAACAAATTACTAAACTGATATTGCTCATTTCCTCGAAGGTTTACAAACAAGTTATACAACTTTGTCGTGTCCGGTTGATCAAAAGAAAAAGACACAATACTGTCCTTTTTCCAAGCATCTCCAACTGATTTATAATCATCAAAAACTCTTTCCTTATCGCAGGAAAATAAAAATAGTGCTATTAAAAGAATTAAAAAACTACTTTTTAGGCTCATCTTTCTTATTCGGAATTATTCTGTTATCTGGTTTTGGTTCGTTAGGTTTTCTTTCGCCTTGAGGACGATTTTGTTGTGGCTTTCTTTTTTCAAAAGGCTTTTTCTCACCCGCTAGTCTTGGATTTTTTTGACCTTGTGGCTTGTTTTCGGTTGCTGCTGCAGGTTTATTTGCACTTATAGCTGGTTTTCCTCCATTGCTTGTAATGGCAGGTTTACCAGGATTTGCATTTACTGGTCGGTTTGCATTTGCAACAATTGCATTTTCTCCCGGCTTGCGTTTCTTGTTTGGTCGTTTCTTTTTCTTTGGCTGGTCAAAACGTGTTAAACTTTCCTGACCCATTGCGTTATTGAAATCTTTTTCTGGTGCAATATTATCCTCAATGGCATAATCTTCTAACGAAGAAACCTTGTTTTTTAGTTTGTTTTCGGCAATAATTTCCTTTACCTGATCAATTTTCAAGACGTGCCAATTGGCAAAATTATCCGTATAAGCAAACCACATCAACCCTTTAAAGATATCTTGTTTTTGACAAATTGCCATCCCTTTCTCGGTCATCAATTTGGTTTCGAATTCAGGAAAATCTTTCAAGGCATCCATGTAAGTATCCAACTCATAATTCAAGCAACACTTTAATTTTCCGCATTGTCCGGCTAATTTTTGTGGATTCAATGAAAGTTGTTGGTAACGTGCCGCAGAAGTATTCACGCTTCTAAAATCGGTTAACCAAGTAGAACAGCATAATTCTCTTCCGCAAGAACCAATTCCGCCCAAACGTGCGGCTTCCTGACGGAAACCAACCTGCTTCATCTCAATTCTGGTGCTAAATTCTTTTGCAAAATCCTTAATCAACAAACGAAAGTCAATCCTATCATTTGCCGTATAATAGAAAGTTGCCTTTGATCCATCTCCTTGAAATTCGATATCCGAAATTTTCATTTCAAGTTTTTGGGCTATGGCCAATTCACGGGCACGAACCTTCATAGGTTCTTCTTTATCACGTGCATTTGACCAAATATCAATGTCTTTTTGAGATGCTTTTCTGTAGATTTTAGGAATATCAGTATTCTTGTGATTAGTTCCTTTTTTCTTCATTTGAATCTTTACCAACTCTCCAGTTAAAGTAACAATTCCAATGTCGTGACCCGGAGAAGCTTCAGTAGCTACAATATCTCCAATGCTTAAGGTCAACTTTTCAGTATTTCTGTAAAATTCTTTTCTTCCGTTCTTGAAACGCACCTCAATACAATCAAAAGGCGCTTCACCATTGGGAAGATTCATATTGGAGAGCCAATCGAAAACGGTTAATTTGTTGCAGCTATCGGTGCCGCAAGTCCCTTTATTTCCGCAGCCTTTTGGTGCACTACCATCAGACGTTGAACAACTTGTACAGGCCATAATTTTATATAGATGTTGTAAAAACACAACTTAAAATTCGTAATTTGTTTTGTGCGTAAAGATAGCAATTTTTAAGTTGAAGTTACAAGAACGTTAAGCTGTTGCTGTTCAATATCAAACAAAAAACCTATCTCCTTGCCAAGAAATAGGTTTAACGTAGAAATGTAAACTATATTTTATTCTAAAATTTTATACAATTTATCCGAAAGTCGCACTCTGAAGGGAATGGCAAACGTCACTTTGTCGCCTGGTTTTGCAGTTATGGCTTCTGTATCGTTTACGAGCATTTTTTCCAGTATCAATTCCTGATTTCCGGTTGTAGGTCCTGCAATTAGGATTTTATCGCCAACGTTCAATTCGTTGTTTTCCATCAAGAAAAGACCTACTTGAGCTTTCACATAATAATGTTCTGCTTTTCCAAGAATTACTTTCTTGATTTTTTTAGGAAGGATTGTTTTTTTGGCTGTAGCCAATGATTGATCTGATAATTCCCCTGAATGTTTAAAAGCTAGTTTTTCTGATTTTCCTTTTCTGAAGACTTTGTTGCCAACTTGTTTGCCACTTCTCAATTTTACTTGTTCCGCCAAAGGTAAATGCGTTACTTCCAGACATTCGGTTGAACAGCAATTTTCCATAGCTGCCTTGCATTCGTCACATTGGATGAACAACAAATGACAGCCATCGTTGGCACAATTGGTATGATTGTCACACGGTTTTCCGCATTGGTGGCATTGGGAAACGATATCATCCGTGATTCTTTCGCCCAGACGGTTGTCAAAAACAAAGTTCTTTCCGATGAATTTGCTTTCCAGACCTTCTTCCTTTATTTGCTTTGCATATTGAATAATTCCTCCTTCGAGCTGAAACACATTCTTGAACCCTTGATGCTTGAAATAGGCACTTGCTTTCTCGCAACGAATACCACCTGTGCAATACATCACGAGGTTTTTATCTTCCTTGAAATCTTTTAATTGTTCGTTAATTATCGGCAAACTCTCTCTAAATGTTTCCACATCTGGAGTGATAGCTCCTTTGAAATGACCTATTTCACTTTCATAATGGTTCCTGAAATCTACTACAATCGTGTTCGGGTCTTCCAGAATCTTATTGAAATCTTTGGCTGCAAGGTGAACCCCTTTGTTGGTTACATCAAATGTTTCATCGTTTAGTCCATCGGCTACAATCTTGTCGCGTACTTTGATGGTGAGTTTCAAAAACGAGTGGTCGTCCTGTTCTACGGCAACATTCAAGCGGATGCCTTTCATAAAATCATACACTTCGAGGGTTTCGCGAAAGGCTTCAAAGTTATCGGCAGGAACGCTCATTTGGGCGTTTATCCCTTCATGGGCAACATAAATTCGGCCGAGTGCATCGAGTGCATTCCAGGCAACGAACAGGTTGTCTCTAAATTTTTTAGGGTCTTCAATTTTGGCGTATGCATAGAAAGACAACGTGAGGCGTTGTTTACCGGCTTGGTCAATGAGTTCGGCTCTTTCTTCTGCACTTAAGGTGTTATACAGTTGCATGCTATAAACGTTTTTAAGTAAAGAAATTATTTTCGGTGCAAAAGTAAGGATAATTTTTATGGGGCGAAAATGACAATTGTCATGTAATAATTTTTTGGTTTTAATTTACCACAATGTAAGTCCCAAAGTTCAAAAAATGCCTAAAGTTTTTATTCTACCCCCGACTGGAGGGAAAATTCTTTTTATTTTTTTCCTTTAAAAAAATAAAAAGATTTGGAAGGAAGGCGGGAACATGGATTAAAAAGTGCTCATCGTTTTGGTTCTAAATAATAGACACGAATTGCACGAATTTGCACTAATCATTCGTGATAATTTGTGTTGAAAACAAATCCCATAAAAAAACCACGCCGAAACGTGGTTTAGATTGTTAGCTTCTGATTAGCAGAATTCCTTGAAAGCATCTTGCAAATTCTCAGCAATCAGTTCTGCAGGGCGACCCTCGATGTGGTGACGCTCCAACATGTGAACCAACTCACCATCCTTGAAAAGCGCGATGCTTGGCGAAGACGGAGGAAACGGGAACATGAATCCACGTGCTGCATCTACAGCTTCCTTATCGACACCGGCGAAAACCGTTACCAAATGTTCTGGCTTTTTGTCACCTGCCAAACTCATTTTTGCTCCCGGACGTGCGTTTCTTGCTGCACAACCGCAAACTGAATTCACGACTACTAATGTTGTTCCTGGCTTTGCAATTGCGTTTTCAACGGCTCCTGCACTATATAATTCTTCAAAACCTGCATCGGCTAATTCAGCTCGCATTGGTTTTACCATTTCTTCTGGATACATAACTTTAATTTTAGATTTTAGATATACGCTTTTAGATTTTGCAATCTGGATGCAAAGATAATGAGAATTCTAATTTTAAAATTCAAACCCATCATAAAGATTTGTTATGATGTTATAGTCGGGTGATTCTGGTGAATAATGCCTTGATGAAGAGCATTTTTGGACATTTCCAGATGACTTGCAAATCTTCGAGGAAAGAAGTTTCTTCGTCGAGGAATTTAAAGATGAGGGTTGGGTTTCCTTTCTTGAACATGGAGGAGAAAATGCGACTCCCGAGATGGTTTTTTTGGTCTAAAATATCCAGAAGCAACAAATCATAGAACCAGAATTTGTTGGTTTTATGAAACTTTCTCAAATCGGATTCCTTGTTTAGAAATGCTACCAATTGTTTGGCTTTTTTGGTTGTATTTTTAAATGTATAACCCGTACTGGCTTTTGTCCAACCGCCTGCCGAACCAATGTGGAGGATGTTTTTTTTGTTTTCTTTCCAAAATGGGAAACACGTCATTGGGATATTTCCTTTTTCGGTTTCGATGATTTCGTAATTGGTGATGCCTAGTTTTTGGATGTATTTTTTGATTTCGTTTTCGTATTCTTCTTTCGGGAGTAAATCTTTTGAAAACAACGTATATTCAATCAAGGCTTCCGTCGAAGAAGTTGGCAAGACATACATAAACCTAGTATTGCCTCGCTGTTCTACCGAAAAATCCATGAATGTGGCTTTCGCCGAATTGAAAACCGCTTGTTCACTTTTGATGAACCACCCGATAAAATGCTGTTGCAACAACGGATATTTGGTTTGCTTTTGAACCATTTCCGGATTGTAGATGCTGTTGAATAATTTGTTGCAAGAGAAGCTTTCTTCGTTGGTTTGCACCACGACATTTTTGCCAGATTCGCTAAAACCTAGAATTTCCTGATTTAAAAAGGTGATGTTTTTTTCGACAGATAATCGTTTGAACACCTTGTTGTAGAAATCAATTCCCTTGATCATTTTATATTGATAGGGTTTCAAATCAAGGTCTCGGCTGAATTTTTCGTTGGCAAAAAGTGCGAAATCCCATTCCTCTGAAATTATTTTTTTCCAATCGCCTTTGCCTTCTTCCCAGAAACACCAGGTTCTGTCGTTGGTTCTTTTGGTATTGATATCTAGAAGAAGGATTTCTTTTTGCTGGAATTGTCCTGAAACGACCATTTCATAAACCGTCATCAAGGCTGACAATCCTGTTCCGGTGAAGATGTAATCGTAGTGTTTCATTCTTCAAAAATAGAGAATTAAGTGAACACAGATTAAACAAATTTTCACAGATTTTTATTTCGACAAATAATTTAATAATTGTTTAGCATTGACAAAAGATTCGATTTGGTTTCAAAGTGAACACAGATTACACAAATTGGCACAGATTTTTTTCCGAATATTCTACTCTTTATCTATTATTTCGAGAAGTATTTCTAATAATTCTTTTGGGTTTATAAAAGATTGGATTTGCATTTCAATGATATAATTTGAGTTTAGAATCATTAGAGTCGGATAAGATACCGTTCCGTCTTTTTCAGCCAAAGATTCGGCTAATTCGTGTATGCCCGAATTGTTTCCTTTGGGTTTGTATTTGAAGATGCGATTGTTAAATGTGATGTCGTTTTTAGCTTCTGCATCGAAGGAAACAAAATAGAAATTTTCGTTTAATTGCTTGATGGTTTCCTCGTTTTTGAAGGTCGAATTCTGCATCATCTTGCAGTATTTGCACCACGAAGTATGGATGAAAATTACAAACGGTTTTGGATTTTCGATGGAAAGTTTTTCGGCTTCTTCGAAAGTGTGCGTTTTTAATTGGGCAAAGTTTTGATTTGCCATTAAAATAAAACATATGATTAGAAGCTTTTTCATTTGCCACAGATTAAAGGATTTTCACTGATTTTGTTTCTTCTAAATTTTAAATCTGCGGAAATCTGCGTCATCAGCATAAATTCGCGTTTTTAAAAATTATTTCAAAGTATAGCGCAATCCAAAGAAACTACGAATTCCCTGATTCGGACCATAAACATATCCCGGATCAAAAGTCAAACCATACGGATTATCAGGAGTTACCATCGCATTTCCGTTTGGATCATATTGCACATTTTTATCGAAAGGGTCGTTTGCTCTTGCAATAATAAATGGATTTCCTTTGTTTGGTGTCCAATTCAAAAGGTTTTTTACACCCAGATAAATTTCGAAATTCTTGAATTTATTGAACGTGAATTGAATGTTTTGGATGCTCCAAGTTGGTGAATATTCTTTTCTTGGATCAAGTTCACCTAAAACAGGCAAACGCATCGGACCATAAATATTTCCGGTGTAATCAATATCCAAAAATAATTTCGGCAAACGATAGGAAATCGCCCACGTTCCTGAGAATTTTTCGGTTAGAATTTGTCGTGTCTTGATGTTGTCTTCTGTTTTGGAAACATCCATATAAGTAGCACCTAGAATCAGTTTCAGTCCGTTTTGAAAAACCATATCCACGTTCGAACTGATTCCTTTTGTAACGGCAAAACCATTCAAATTTTTATAAATAATCTGGTTCGGATTTGTGTCATAATCCGGAATAATCGAGTTCGTAAAATAGGTGTACCAAGCCGAAGTTTCAATTCCGATAAAGTTGCCGTTTTCTGAATATATTTTCTTCAGATAATTCAAATTCACGTTATAGGATTGTTCTGGTTTTAAATTTTCAAGAACAATAACTTCGCGAGAACCCGTCAAAGCCGCATGCTCTTCGGTAAAAAGATTTACGATTCGAAAACCCGTTCCTGCATTCAAACGGAAAATATCATTGTCGGTCGCTTTGAATTTATAAGCAAAACGTGGTGTAAAAATAGAACCGTGATTGTCATTATAATCGTATCTCGCACCAAGCAAGATGGTATGTTTTTCATTAAATTTAATTTCGTCCTGAACGAATAAACTCGGAATCCAATTTTCATCCGTTGTTGCTGTTGCCGGAGTATTATCGTTGTAAAAATTATAACGAATGGCCGTTCCAAAAAGCAAATCGTGATTTCTTATTTTCTTGTCCCAAGTCAGCTGGCCAAAGCCAATTTTTTGCTGAGCCAAATATTTCGTGTTTCCGTAAACCGAATTCTGATCGTGGTCGGTATACGAAAAAGAAAAGAGCATTTTTTCCTTTACTGGAAGTTCATAGGCTCCTAACAATTCATACCGTTCTGTGTAAATACTTTCGCCATAGACTTCATCCCCACCACGGTATTTTTTTTCCCATTGCATCTCGCCACCCCAACGGTCTTCATAAAAATAACGTCCGGCAAGCGAAAACAGCTTGTTGCTTTTTCGGTTGAAATTCCACTTTTGGAAAACCGAAATACGTTCCTGAAGCGTAACATCGGTAAAATTATCGCCATTATTATCTATAGGATTGTCATAGTTGAAATAATTGGTTCCGATTAAAACCGAAGCCGTCTTTCCCACATTGGCTTTAAAGCCTAAATCTAAATTCGCCTCGCCCCAACTTGTCGTGAAACCATCAGCCGAAAAAACGGGAGCACTTTTTGGGTTTTTAGTAATGATGTTGATAAGGCCTCCAACTGCTTCACTTCCGTACAAAGACGAAGCCGGACCTTTCACCACTTCAACACGTTCCAAAAGCGAATTCGGAATTCCAGACAAACCATAAACCGTTGAAAGTCCGCTAACGATTGGCATTCCATCAATCAAAACCAACGTATAAGGACCTTCGAGACCATTAATATGAATATCGCCCGTGTTGCAAACGTTGCAATTTAATTGAGGACGAACGCCGTTTACATTTTGCAACGCTTCAAAAATATTAGCAGTTGGATTCTTTTTAAAGAAAACAGGCGAATACGTTTCAACCGGAACGGGACTTTCCGAACGTCGAACGGCTTTCAAGGTTCCGGTGACCACGACTTCATCTAACGCATTATCATCTTCCTCTAAATTAAAATCCTGAATAAAGTTCTCGTTTTCAATAATTGAAATGGCTTTCTGGATTGTTTTTTTTCCAATGTAGGAAACTTGTATTTTATATTTTCCAGATGCTAGGTTTTCAAATTTATAAGAACCTAAACTGTCCGTTATGATGGTTTTTGATGTTCCAATCATTTTTACCACCACTCCATTAACTGGAATTTCATCAACATAAATAACTCCAGAAACACTCGCTTTATCTTGAGCATAAATTATTTGAGAAAATATAATTAGAGTTATATAGACTATATTTTTCATTTATTTTAAATATATTTTTAGGCAAATCTAAAAATAAATTTTTAATGAAAAAAATATATATATTTGTAAAGCTAAATTTTTTATTCTAATGACCTATTCCGAAGAGAATTACCTGAAGGCGATTTATCATTTATCCTTGTTCCAAAAGAAAGGAGTGAACACCAATGCCATTGCTAAAATGATTGACAGCAAGGCTTCGTCGGTAACGGATATGATCAAGAAATTAGCAGAGAAAAATTTAGTAGAATACCAGAAATACCAAGGTGTTTCCTTGACTGCTGAAGGTTTGCTTGAAGCAAAAATGATCGTACGGAAACACCGCCTTTGGGAAGTTTTTTTGGTAGAAAAACTCGATTTTTCTTGGGATGAAGTACATGATGTTGCCGAAGAATTGGAGCACATCAATTCTGAAAAATTAATCAACAAGCTCGATGCCTTTTTAGGTTTTCCAACCGAAGATCCTCATGGGGATCCGATTCCGAATGCGAAAGGCGAAATCAAAAAAATGGACAAGAAGCTATTATCCGAATTAAAACTGAATCAAAAATCAATTTGTGTTGGCGTGAAAGATTCGTCTTCAAATTTCTTGAAATACCTGGATAAACAACAGATTGCATTGGGCTCAACTATCGAAATCATTGAAAAAGAAAGTTTTGATGCCTCTCTAATCGTTTTGGTAAACGGAAACGAAATGAACATTTCCAATAAAATTGCCAGTAATCTTTACGTAAAAACAGTATAACATGTTCCAAGATATTATAAAATTTTTCGAAAGTATCGACCCGATTTTGGCGGCTTTGTATGCAACTCTTTTCACTTGGGGATTGACTGCTTTTGGAGCCTCATTTGTTTTCTTTTTTAAGAATATGAACCGTGCCGTTCTCGATGGAATGCTTGGTTTTACTGGTGGCGTGATGGTTGCTGCAAGTTACTGGAGTCTATTGGCACCAGCCATAGAAATGAGTGAAGGCGAAGGTTTTGTAAAAGTAATTCCGGCTGCCGTTGGATTTATGTTGGGTGCTATTTTTCTTTTTGGCTTGGATAAAACATTACCGCATCTTCATATAAATTTCAAGGAAACCGAAGGTGTAAAATCGCCTTGGCAACGAACTACTTTATTGGTTTTGGCCATCACACTTCATAATATTCCTGAAGGTTTGGCGGTTGGAGTTTTGTTTGGTGGTGTTGCTGCCGGAATTCCAGAAGCTTCTATTGCAGGAGCTGTAACCTTGGCAATTGGTATTGGAATTCAGAATTTCCCTGAAGGAATTGCCGTTTCTATGCCGTTGAGAAGGATGGGGATGAGCCGTTGGAAAAGTTTTATGTATGGACAATCTTCGGCTTTGGTAGAACCAATTGCTGGTGTAATTGGAGCTGTTGCAGTAACATTTTTCACTCCTATTTTACCTTATGCTTTGGCTTTTGCCGCTGGAGCGATGATTTTTGTTGTTGTGGAAGAGGTAATTCCCGAGACGCAACAGGATAAAAATACCGATATTGCAACACTAGGTTTTATTGGTGGTTTCGTCGTGATGATGACTTTGGATGTGGCTTTGGGTTAATTACAACCGCAATCATCTGTTCCGCAATTTTTGGCTTTTTTCTTTTTCCAAAAAAACTTTTTGATGAGGAAAACAACCGCTATTGCAAGGGCTGAAAACGCTAATATTTCTTGAATGTAAATCATAATTAAAAATAAATTCCGCCACCAACTGTAATAAAATTGTAGACTGGTGTGGCAATTTTGAGCCGTTCATAACCCATTGTAAAAAAATAATTTTTCTTGTGGTATTTGCTTTGTAATTCAAGAGCATTTACTGGAAATCCGTTAATGCTGCTCCATTGCTGACTACCTGAAAAACTAATTTGATTCGTCATAAAATAATCTGCCGAAAGGCCAAATGAAAATCCAAACTTCCCCACTTCATTCCCAACATAGGAAGCTCCAATATTCCAACCTAAATTAAATCTTTCTAATCGAACTCTATCATAAGCCAAATTCAAATGCAAGAGAGAAAGATTATTCGTTGTATTCTGTACCTTATTAAATTCGAAAAGCTCCCTGTAATCTGCCTGAATATAAAAGTATTGAAACGGTCGTGCTTTTACTTCAAGATGATTGCCTAACAAACTGCTATTGTTGTAAATAAATTTATTTTCGACATCTATCCTGCATACATTTTTACCGATAGTTTCGGTTATTATACTCTCATAATTTCCGGATTTTCCGTTATAAAAAGGATAAGGAGTCAAATTACTGTAAAGATGGTCTTCGTTGGTATAATCTCCTATCAAACCATATTTAAAAACTCCGAAAGTAATATAGAAAAATAAATCTCCGAAAAAACCTAAACTATCATCATCATCCGAACTAGAAGAAGATGATCTGCTAGACGAATTGCCACTATTTGTATTGCTCCTTGAGGACGAATTCAATTCTGATTTAGATTTTTCCAATTTATTTTGGGCTGAAATAGTCGTCCATGAAAAAATTAAAACTATAAATAAAGGGTAGCTTTTTTTCATAAAATGTTTTGCTAAGAACATCAAAAACCGAACCGAATTATTCTAAAAATTGATATGCAATTAAAGCAACAGTATATGCAAAAACACTCATGGCAAAAAGCTGAATTGCAGGCCATTTCCAGGAATTCGTTTCTTTTTTCACAATGGCTAAAGTACTTGCACATTGCATCGCGAATGCATAAAATAACAGCAACGAAATTCCAGAAGCAAAATTAAATACTTTCTTACCCGTTATTGGATGCACTTCGGCCTGCATCTTGCTTTTTATGGTTTCTTCATTATCACTTCCACCAACACTGTAAATAGTGGCTAAAGTTCCCACAAAAACTTCCCTTGCAGCAAACGAACTGATAATCGCAATACCTATTTTCCAATCATATCCCAACGGTTCAATCACGGGCTCAATGCTTTTTCCCATAATCCCGATATAGGAATTTTCAATTTTATAGGAGGCGATGGCATCCTCCATTTCTTTTTCAGAAAGGTTGGCATTTTCGGGTGAAGTGGTGACAATTTTTTCAGCAAATTCAAAATTATGGCCTGGACCATACGAAGCCAAAAACCAAAGAATGATAGATATCGCAAGAATTATTTTTCCAGCTCCAAAGACAAAAGCTTTTGTTTTTTCCAACACATTCAAGCCTACATTTTTAAATAATGGAAGTTTATAATTGGGCATTTCCACTACAAAAAAGGTCTTGTTTTTAATTTTCAATATTTTATTCAGAATATAAGCCGAAAATATAGCGGCTCCAAAACCTAAAAGATACAACAACATCAACGTTAATCCTTGTGTGTTGAAGATTCCGAAGATGCGTGTTTTTGGGATCACCAATGAAATCAATATGGAATAAACAGGTAATCTGGCCGAACAAGTTGTAAAGGGTGTAACCAAAATTGTAATCAGTCTTTCTTTCCAACTCTCAATATTTCTCGTCGCCATAATTGCCGGAATCGCACAAGCAGTTCCTGAGATTAACGGAACGACACTCTTACCGCTAAGGCCAAAACGTCGCATGATTTTATCCATCAGGAAAACAACACGGCTCATATAACCGCTTTCTTCCAAAAGGGAAATAAAGAGAAACAGAAACGCAATTTGTGGTATGAAAATAACGATTCCGCCAATTCCTGGAATGATACCTTGCGAAAGCAAATCAGTAAAAACTCCGGGTGGTAAATTTTCGGCTGCAGCCGAACTTAACGAGGCAAAGCTCTGGTCGATAAATTCCATGGGAATACTTGACCAATCAAATATGGATTGGAAAATCAACAGTAGAATCGCTGCAAAAATTACATAGCCCCAGAATTTGTGTGTCAAAACACGATCCAGTTTGCTTCGGAAATCCTTGGCATTTTCCGTATCAATCGTCCGTCCAACTTTTAAAACATCATTTATAAATTGATAACGCTTGATGGTTTCTTTCTGTTGCAAACGTTTTAAATCGGATGGTGATTTGGCGAAATTATGGGTTTCAATTGTCTTCCTGTCAAGGTTTGAAAAATTGACATCTTGCGTAATGACCAACCATAATTTATACAACAATTGGTTCGGGAAAGCCTTTTTCAAACCTCCGAAATATTCCGGATCAATACTTGAAGCATTCAGGCAAGGTTCGGTAGAAACATTATTATAATCGACAATTAATTTTTTCAAATTATCAATTCCAAGTTTTTTCCGGGAACTTACTAATGCTATTTTGGTTTTCAATTGTTCTTCGAGATAGGGAATATCGAGCGTGATGCCTTTCAATTCCATCCTGTCAGACATGTTTATCACTAAAATTGTTGGAATTCCCAAGTCTTTTATCTGTGTGAAAAGTAACAGATTTCGTTTTAGGTTTTCAACATCGGTTACCACCACAACAACATCTGGAAAATCCTTGTCGTTTTTGTTTAAAAGCAATTCGATGACAACATTTTCGTCAAGCGAACTGGCATTCAAGCTGTAAGTTCCGGGTAAATCAAGTATGGTAGCCTTAAAACCAAGTGGCAAATTACAGAAACCCTGTTTTCTTTCGACAGTGATTCCTGGATAATTTCCTACTTGCTGGTTCAGTCCCGTCAACTGGTTAAACACCGAAGTCTTTCCAGTATTGGGATTCCCAATTAAAGCTACTTTTATATTTTGATCGGACATTGAGGACTATTCTTGGATGAGTTCAATCTGGATTTTTCTGGCAGTTTCTAGCCTTATGGCAAGATAGCTATCATTAATATTTAGAAACAACGGATCTCCAAAAGGGGCAATTTGAAGCAATTCGACACTGTTTCCTGGCAAACATCCCATCTCGATTAACTTCAACGGAATAACCTCGATGTCAAAATCGGTAATGGTGGCGCTCTGTCCTATTCGAAGCTGGTCGATTGTTGTTTGCAAATCTTATTTAGATTGATTTTAGATTGCGAAAGTACAAATTATTATCCTAATAAAAAGTTATTTTTCGTTTTGAAAGTGACTTTTGATGTGTTTGATAAGTATTTTGATGTCTTCTTTTATATTCGCTTTCAAAAAATTTTATTATGCCATTAGGGTTTTCCAGAATCAAAGTCATGTAGGATTATTTATTTTGAAAAATACCCATTATTAGGTATTTATAATTATTTTATCAATGCTATATTTGCATATATAAATTTTTTTAACTTAAATAACAATAACATACAGCCATATTTAACACTTTAACATTCAAATGGTGTCGTAAATAAAGATAATTTTAATAGTAAATTCCAAAACCATGAAAACAAAATTTTTACCCTTATTTTTTTTAGTAACAATGATGTTCTCTTGTTCTAGTGATGACGGAGGCGAGAACAATTCAACAACTCAAGAGCAACTCATCGGGAAATGGATGCAACTCTCTGAAAAAGAAACAGCCAATGGAACTGTTGTTTATGATGAAAACTGGGAACATTTGTGCAATTCTAAAAAAGATTATGTTGAATTTTATGAAAACGGAGAATTTGACTGGATCCAATATGAAAGCTCTTGCGAAATAGATGCAGAAAGTTCAAATCAAGAGGCAACGTATTCCTTATCTGGTAATACTCTAACTTTTGGAGGCGATGGGGAATTAAATACTGTTGAAATCGAGAGTATTTCGGCTACAACCTTAGTTGTAAAAACCGAAGAAACCTATCAAGGCGTAAACTATGTTTATTCTACAACATTAAAAAAAATGTAATCCTAATTAAATACTAAACCAAAGCACAAGTGGTCTTACTTATGCTTTGGTTTTTTATAGTATCAACAAAATTCCTAGAAAATCTTTATTCTTGTGTTGATAACCAATTGATATCTTCAATCAGTCTTTTAATATCTTCTTTTTTGGTTCCGTCATAAAAACCTCTGACGCGTCTTTTGGTATCTACCAGAACAAAATTTTCGGTATGCACCATATCATAAAGTTCTTCTGGCTTTCCCGTTTTTACAGCAAGATAGGATTTTCTTGCAATTCCATAAATGTCCTTTTTATTACCTGTAACCAAGTTCCATTTGCTATCGTCAACTCCTTTTTCGATGGCATATTTTTTTAAAACAGGAACACTGTCCATATCCGGCAAAACCGAATGTGAAAGCAACATCACTTTAGGATTATTGATAATGGCTTTTTGAACCTCGACCATATTAGTCGTCATTACTGGACAAATGGTTTGACAGGTGGTAAAGAAAAAATCGGCTACATAAATCTTGCCTTCATAATCCTTTTGGGTGATCGTTTTTCCGTTTTGATTGGTAAAAGAAAAATCAGCAATCGTGTGGTATTTGCTAACGTGCTGCATCGTGCTGTCTACCAATTCTGGATTTACATCAGCCGGATTCATGATTGGGAGCCTTTTTTCTGGAGTAAGTACCCTCATAAAAAGAAAAATACAGGTTGCTGAAAAAATCAGCATTACAATAAAAAAGAGTCGGTACTTTTTGAAGAACTGTAACATCTTGGAATTTTGATGCAAAAATACGAAAACAAGTGGTTGTAACACCTCTAACAACTGTTATTCAAATCATAATTTAAGAATATTTCAAATTTAATTCGATATTTTTGTCAATATAACATAAATCAACAACATGAGACTATTGAATAAAAATCTATTCTTTGTGCTACCTGCACTTATCGGGCTCTCCGAAAGTCAGGCTCAAAGTAAACCAGGCGTTGGAATCAACACCTCTTTTATGGACAAAACCGTAGAACCAAATGACGATTTCTTCCGCTTTGTAAACGGAGCTTGGTTTGACAAAACCGAAATCCCAAGCGACAGAACACGTTGGGGAAGCTTTGACGAACTACGCCAAAATACCGACAAGGATGCTTTGGAAATTCTAAAGGAAGCTTCTACAAACCCAAAATATAAATCCAATACTGATCAAGGAAAAGCGGTTAACCTTTATAGAACCATTCTGGACACTATTGGACGAAACAAAGCTGGAATCACTCCTATAAAACCTTATTTGGCAAAAATTAATGCCGTGAAAAACGTTAAGGATTTGCAAGCCTTGATGATTGAAATGGAACCTCTTGGTGGAATCGGATTTTTTGGAGCAGGTGTTGGTACCGATGCCAAAAACAGCAATAGAAACGTAGTGAACGTTGGATTAGGATCTCTTGGATTGCCAGACCGCGACTATTATGTTTCAAACGAAGCAGATTCTAAAGAAAAACGTGAAAAATATGTCTTACATGTTGCTAAAATGCTACAATTTTTAGGTGAGAAACCTGCCAAAGCGAAAGCCGATGCTGAAAAAATCCTAGCCTTAGAAATTGCCATGTCAACGCCAAGATTAGACAGAGTGGAAAGAAGGGACCGAACCAAAACCTACAATCCAATGACCGTTGCCGATTTGCAAAAATTGACACCTTCTATAAACTGGAAAGGATTTTTAAATGGAATCGGACTTTCAAACGTTGACTCTCTGATTGTTTCCCAACCAAAATATATGACTTCTCTAGAAACCATCTTCAAGCAAAATAAAGTCGAAGACTGGAAAGCTTATATGAGATGGACATTGTTGAATGATGCTGCTGGGCAATTATCAACGGAGATTGAAAATGCAAATTTTGAATTTTATGGTAAGACCTTAACAGGGGCTATCAAACAAAGACCACGCGAAGAAAGAGCTTTGCAAACCATCAACGGAACTGTTGGTGAAGCTTTGGGGAAATTATATGTAGAGAAAAAATTTCCTGCCGAAGCCAAAGCTAAAGCCGAAAAAATGATCAAGAATGTTTTTATAGCATTCGAAAACCGCATCAATAACTTGCCTTGGATGAACAAAGCAACCAAAGTGAGTGCAATCGAAAAACTACACAAATCCAGAATCAAAATTGGTTATCCTGACAAATGGAAGGACTATTCTGAATTGACCTTGAAAAGTCCTGAAGAAGGCGGAAGCTATTTCAGTAATATGGAAGCCATTTCGAAATGGAGATTCAAAGAAAATATTGCCGACTTGAACAAGCCTGTTGACAAAGACGAGTGGTTCATGTCACCACAAACAGTGAATGCCTACTACAATCCTTCCTATAACGAAATTGTGTTTCCAGCCGCCATCTTGCAACCTCCTTTCTATGATTATAAAGCTGACGAAGCTGTAAATTATGGCGGAATTGGAGCTGTTATCGGTCATGAAATCTCGCATGGTTTTGATGATTCGGGTGCTCGATATAATGCTGATGGAAATTTAATCAACTGGTGGTCTGATGAAGATTTGAAACTGTTTACTGATCTTGGTGGTGCACTAGCCGATCAATATAGCACTTTGCAACCGCTTCCAGGAATTTATGTAGATGGAAAATTTACATTAGGAGAAAACATTGGAGATCTTGGTGGTGTGAATGCTGCTTTTGATGGTTTGCAGATTTATTTGAAAGAAAATGGAAACCCAGGTTTGATTGACGGTTTCACGCCAGAACAGCGTTTCTTTATCTCTTGGGCAACCATCTGGAGAACAAAAGCACGTGATGAGGCGATTAAAAACCAAGTGAAAACCGATCCGCATTCTCCAGGATTATACAGAGCCTATGTGCCTTTGCAAAACGTGGACGCTTTCTACAAAGCTTTTAACATCAAGCAAGGAGATGGCATGTATGTTGACCCAGAGAAGAGAGTAAAAATCTGGTAATCTATAGAATTAATTAGATACAAATTGCACCAATTTTCACAGATGATTTCGTGAAAATTGGTGCAATTTTTTATCATTAAAAATTTAAACCATTAAGATAGTAAGAAAATTAAGGTTTAATGAATCTTACTATCTTAATGGTTTAACTAATCTCTAATTGTCAAATTTCATAAATCATCTGGTTCAGTATGAATCAGTACATCAGCAATTTCGGGCATGGCTGCAATGATGGCATCCTTTAATCGATGGGCAATCTCGTGACCTTCGCTAACAGTAATATTTCCATCTACTGTTAAATGCAAATCGACCAAATAGGTCATTCCTGTTTTTCTAACGAAGCATTTTTCGGTATCAATCACGCCTTCAACTGTCGTGGCAACGTTCCTGATATCTTCTATCATGTCGTCATATAAATGCTCGTCGAGAATTTCGCCTAAAGCGGGTCTAAAGATCAGATAGGCATTATAGATGATAAAAAATGAGGCAAACAATGCTGCCCAATCATCGGCGGTTTCATAGCCAGGACCCATATAGATCGCGATCGAAATTCCGATGAAAGCCATAAGCGAAGTGATAGCATCGCTCCTGTGGTGCCAAGCATCTGCCTTGAGCGAAGAACTATTGGTTTCGTCGCTTTTCTTAGAAACGATTCTGTAGAAAATTTCTTTGATAACTACAATAATCGCCAAAACAATAAGTGTGTATTTTTCGGGTGTCTGATGAGGTGTCTGAATGTTTTGAATGCTTTCATAAGCAATGATCGTGGCCGAAATCACCAAGAATCCAACAACGGCAAAGGTGACTAACGTTTCGGCTCGACCGTGACCATAAGGATGATTGGAATCTGCTGGCTTGGTGGAATATTTGATGCCAAAAAGCACCAAGGCAGACGATAAAACATCGGTTGTAGATTCTATGGCATCGGCGATCAAGGCATAGGAATTGCCAAAATAGCCCGTTATTCCTTTGGCTAATGCCAGAAAAAAATTACCCAGAATACTGAGGTAGGTCGCTTTGATGGCTTTATCTTTATTGGTTGTCATTGGGGAATTGTTGTGCTTGCAAAGGTATCACAAAATATTTGGTTGTGGTTTGATCTAAATTAAAAGTCAATTAAGCTTTTGCCTGCTTGACTCCAAAAATACATCTTTAAAACTGAAATCAAGATTACCAAGCTTTTACTAAAGCAGATAGTCCTCCTGTTTAATCTTTTCAGATGGGTTCTCAATGTCAGATTCTTCCTTTCAATATGATTCATGCCGAAATTCCCCTCCTTTGGAGGGATGCCCAAAGGGCGGGGTGGTTGCTCTTGCCAGATTTCCAATACTAAGTAAACTTCTCGTCAACCTCATAGGTTTTTCCCTTACTGATAATGGGTTGCTGAATGCTCTTGGCAATTGACACAACTCTTTTAAGTAATGTGGTAGTCGAAATTTTCAATACCCTTGCAGTGCTTCTTATTCCCAAGCCCTCTTTTGTTAATTGGATGATGTTCTGGTTGAGATCTGACTTATAAGCATTGTAGCCATAGCAAGACTGTTGCCGCTTTTGACAGATACAACATTTATAACGTTGTTTCCCATTGTTTTGAAATCCATTCCTTATGCATTTACCATTACAAAAATTACATTTTATTTCCATGACCTATTTTGATACACTAAGATACAAGAAAAGCATTTTTAGGCCTTATCCGACCTCAAAAATAGAAGAGGTGACCTGTTTGGTCACCTCTAATTGGTTTGGAATCTCAAAATACACATTGTTTTTCAAGGAGTTAGGGTGATGCTTTTCAAAAACACCTAATCTGAAACATTACCCAAAAAAAAGACCACCTTTCGGTAGTCTTTTCTCCTATTGAATTTATAATTAACCTCCCATATATTCGCTGTCCTCACCACCTTGACGTGTTGGAACTCTTTCTTTTTCGTTCTTCTTTTTATTGAATCTGTAGGTGAACGAAAGGTTGATTTGACGTTCTCTCCATTGCATTTCGCTATAAGAATTTAGCACATTTGCAATGTTCGTCTCACTGATTCTTTTTCTGGAATTGAAAATATCACTCACGTTTAATGAGATGGTTGCTTGTTCTTTAAAAAGATCCTTGCTCAAAGCCGTGTTTGCTGATAAAACCCCTAGGCTTCTTCCTTGAAAATTTTCCTGTGGTGCGTTATAAGTGGCGTTCAATTGCCATTCTATTTTGTAGGGCAATGTGATTTTAGAATTCACTCTAGTGAACCATCCTGTTGCTACATTATCCAAATTGATCCCTACTTCTTCTCCCTCGAAGTTGGTATAATCATATTCGCCTACGGTTTCATTTCTAAAGAAATTGAAATTACTGTTCAATCTCCACCATTTGAAAGGATTGTAATTTAATGTAAATTCAAAACCAAAACGGTATTCTTTGGCCAAGTTGATAGGCCCGCTCAAAATCACTGGTGTTCCGTTGACAAAATCGCCTGATTCTCTTCTAACGAATTGAAAAACATCTTTCGTTTGGTTCATATAGGCCGATGTACTCAAGGTTAGTTTTTTCCATCTTTTTAAGTACCCTAAATCAAAAGCATCTGTCATGGCAGGGTCCAAGTCTGGGTTTCCTTGGAATATGTTGATATCACTGGAACGATTTTGAAACGGATTTAAGAATCGGCCTCTTGGTCGTTGAATTCTTCGGCTATAGCTTAATGAAACATTACTTTCATCCGAAAGTTCGTAGGTCAAGAAGGCACTTGGAAAAAAGTTATTGTAGTTTTTTGAATTGTAATCATTGGTTGCCAATTGGTTTACGTCAATTTTAGAATCTTCCCAACGAAGACCTAACAAATAGGAGAATTTGCTGATTTTTGAACCATATTGAGTGTATAATGCATTTACATTTTCTTTGTATTCGAAGTCATCCACAACATCCAAAATTTGAAACTTGGCATTGTTATCTGTGAAACTTCCTCTATATCCTGCTTCAAAACGACCACTTTCTTTTATAGGAAGCACATAATCGGTTTGCAATTGTGTTGTGGTTTGCTTTTGATCGTTGAAGGTTGTTTCGTTCCCGTTTGTATCATCAAAGATAATAGCGGTATCATTATCCCTATTCAAGGACACATTTGCATCAACCGTTAATTGATGTCCTTCTTTTTTAAATTTCTTAATGAAATTTGTAGCATATTCAATATTTTCTCCTTCAGTAATTTGGTTATTAGTTCGGGTTCTCGTAGAAAGTAAATTTCTATTGCTGTCATAATTTTTAAAAACTGTAACATCAGGGTTTTCTCCCGAATCATTTCTAAAAGAGAAGATGTGAGTCCAAGTTGTAGAGTCGTCTAAAAACCAGTCGATACCGAAATTACTATTGTATCCGTCTCTTGTTCGTTCGTTATTTCTTCGTTCGTCAATAAATTTAAAAGGCGAATCTGGATCCACATATTCTGTATTGGTCATCGAGTTTCCAGGACTTGTTCTATAATTATACCCTTGTGTTGTAAAAAGGTTGAACTGTTCGGTTTTATAGTTGATGTTTCCCGTAATTCCGTAGGTTTCAGGATCTCCAACAGTTGCAGTAATCACACCATTGATTCCTTGATTTTTACCTTTTTTAAGCAAGATATTGATGATACCGCCTCCACCTTCTGCATCATATCGAGCAGATGGATTGGTGATAATCTCTACTTTATCAATTGCATCGGCTGGAATTTGGCGTAAAGCTTCGGCTATATTGATGGCGTTTGAAGGCCGGCCGTCGATTAAAATCCTTACACTTTCATTTCCACGAAGGCTCACCGTTCCATCAGAATCAACCGAAACAGAAGGCACATTATCTAGCACGTCGCTCACAGAGCCTCCTTTAACAATCATGTCCTGACCCACATTATAAACCTTTTTATCGAGTTTTAGACTCACAGACGAAACTTCCTGACGTACCTCAACGGCATTTAACAGGGTAGCATCTTCTGCCAAGGCAAAACTACCTAGATTTGTATTTTCTAGAATACTTCGTTGCTTGATTTCTATCGGCTTGAAGGAAATGAATTCGACCTTAACGTCATAAACACCTGCATTGATTTCAAATTGGAATTCGCCTTTTGCATCTGTAATTCCGCCAGTAATGTCACTTGGATTTTGAGGATTTTGGAAGGTAACAGTAGTATATTCTAGGGGTTGCTTTGTGGCTTTATCAATTACTTTTCCAGTAACTTTTACTTTTTTTGCCTGGCCTCCTTGTTGCGAAAAGCCTAAAAAAGAAATCATTAAGAAAAGTAGCGTTAGGGCATGCTTGAAATTTTTCATCAATTTGGAATTTAAATTATCGAGATAAGACCACAAAAATACCTCTTGGTTTAAGCCTTAATTCACAAAGGTTTGTTAAAACATCAATTGAACTGTTCTAAATTATTGTCGTGATTGCTGTTGGTGGCCTTCCTATGATTGCTTTGTTGCCATTGATGACAATTGGTCGTTCAATTAGAATGGGATGTTGAATCATTGCATCGATAATTTCATCATCTGATAAAGGCTTATTTTTGAATTCTTCTTTCCAAATAGTTTCGTTTTGACGAACCAGTTTCAAGGGTTTAATACCTATCTTTTTGATAATTTCTTTCAATTCTTTTTTCGACGGATGGTTTTCAAGGTATTTGATGATTTCAAATTCTTTTCCAGAGGCTTCAAGAAGTGCCAAACCTTCTCTTGATTTTCCGCAACGAGGATTGTGCAAGATCTGTATCATAATAAATTTTTTTTTTTTTACAAAGTAATTGAAATCATTTGAGAAATTAGGTTAAATTCGGGGTAAGTATTTATTTCCCTACTTTTAAAAAAATCACGATTATGTTTATAGAACAAATGAACACCAAGAAGTTCAATTTTATCCTTTATCTTCCAATTCCGCTAGGTTTTTTATTATTGATGATTGTTAATTATGTGAGCAGTCAAGGTATGGATACTGAAAAAGTGATTCACGATTTGATTGCCCAAATTGGAGTTAATCTTACTTTTATTCTATTAGTTGGCCCTCTTTCGTTTGCCTGTCTGTTCTTGCTTTTTTGGGTAAAAGTGTTGCATCAGCAAAGTATCCGAAGCCTTACAACTTCACGGCAAAAGGTGGATTGGGGCAGAATTATGTTTTCATTTACTTTATGGGCTGTACTCACGATTTTGATGGTTTCGTTGGCTTATTTTGCCAACCCTGAAAATTTTCATGTCAACTTTCAAGCCGTTCCTTTCTTCACCTTTTTGATTTTGGCTATTCTCTTGATCCCCTTACAAACTAGTTTTGAAGAATATTTTTTTAGAGGTTACCTCATGCAAGGAATTGGTGTTGTAACGAAAAGCAGATTATGGCCCTTTTTGATTACATCTATACTCTTTGGCGTGATGCACATTGCGAATCCAGAAGTTGGAAAAATGGGTTATATCATTATGGTCTATTATATTGGAACTGGCTTTTTCCTTGCAATCCTTACTTTGATGGATGAAGGTCTAGAACTGGCTTTAGGCTTTCATGCTGCCAATAACTTAATAGGTGCTTTGTTGATTACCTCCGATTGGTCGGCTTTTCAAACACATTCTATATTAAAAGATCTTTCTGAACCAAGTGCTGGTTTTGATGTAATCTTGCCAGTGGTAATAATTTTTCCAATTCTTTTATTTATCTTTAGTAAAAAGTATAATTGGACCGGATGGAAAGAAAAACTTACCGGAAGAATTGCTGCAAACCCAATAAATGAACTTAATAAAATTGACTAAAAATGTATATTCCAACTTATCGTGATGTCCATAATAAATTTAAGCTCAACGGCTTTCATTTGGATCGTGACGACCTCTGCCGTGTGGCTTATAGTTTTATTAAAGAAGGCGATGCTTTCGAGAAACCTGTTGGCGATTTCCTACTGGATTGGTTTGATGACAAAGATTATATCGAGATGCAAACCTCTGGAAGTACTGGAATTCCGAAGCTTATTCGTGTAAAAAAACAAGCCATGGTAAACTCATCACTTGCAACGGGCAATTTTTTTGATATTAACCCCGGTGATAGAGTCTTGAATTGCCTTCCTGTAAAATATGTTGCAGGAAAATTGATGTTTGTGAGAAGCTTTATTCTTGGCTTGGACATGGATTTTGTAGCTCCAAGTTCGAAACCACTTAAAAACAATGATGTTGTTTATGATTTCTCGGCAATGGTTCCGCTCCAGGCTCAAAATTCATTGAATGAGCTGCACATGATTAAAAAATTGATTGTTGGTGGAGCCAAAATAAATGCTGCTTTAGAAGAAGAATTATTAAAACTTCCAACAAAATCCTTTGAAACGTATGGCATGACCGAAACGGTTTCTCATATTGCTGCAAAAAACGTAGGTGATAAAAGTTTCAAAGTTCTGCCAAATGTAACTATCGAAAAAGATGAAAGAAACTGTCTTGTAATTCACGCTCCAAACATTTCTGAAAGCCCGATTATTACGAATGACTTGGTAGAATTGATTTCGGATACCGAATTCATTTTTCTTGGCAGATTAGATAATGTCATCAACAGTGGTGGTATAAAATTTAGTCCCGAAATTATTGAAGAAAAACTGATCAAGCTCATTGATAGAAGATTTTTTGTAATTGGACTTCCCGATGCTGATTTGGGTGAGAAATTAGTGCTTGTTATAGAAGGAGAAGAACATGGCTTACAACCGAATCTTTTCGATAAATTAGACAAATATGAAAAGCCTAAAGAGATTTTATTTGTTCCTAAATTTAAAGAAACAGGTAATGGAAAAATTATTAGGAGAGATTCATTAGCATAAACATTTTTTATTACATCATATTAAAAACAAAAAGCCCTGATTTCTCAGGGCTTTTTCTATATTCAGTATTCTCTTGATCAAAAATTATTTGATTTTGAAAGTAACTCTTCTTACGATTTGACGCGCTTGCTTAGAATCTTTGTTTACAGAAGTATCTTCTCCGTTAGCAACAACATTCAATCTTGAAGCACTGATTCCAGCATCAACCAAAATTTGTTTCACGTTGTTAGCTCTTTCTTGAGATAAATTCTTGTTGTAATCAGCATTTCCAATTTCGTCAGCATAACCTACTACATCAGCAGAAGCAGATGGATTAGCTTTCAAATATTTCACTAGGAAGTTAATTCCTGAAGCAGAGTCAGTTGTTGGTTGCGTTTTGTTGAAATCGAAGTATACATTAACATAACCATCGTTGATCATACTCTTAACATCCATTCCTGACGTAGAAGAATTTCCTTTATCTCCGTATTTAGTTTCGAAATAGTTTTCCAATTCGTCAGCAACACCATTGTTGTTTCTGTCAATTGTTCTACCTTTAGTATCAACTGCTACACCCGCCATAGAATTTGGCTCTGCATCAAACATATCTGGAACACCGTCTGCATCAGAATCAGTCAAACCAGTTTCGATTGTAGCGATTCTAGCTTCTAAAGCATCTATTTCTTCTTGCAAAGCTGAATCTAAACTAACCCAGTCAGCATGTTTTTCGTTACTACCAAGGTAAACTGTCAAACCAAGTGATCCTTGGAACAAAATTCCTTGGAAACCTCTACCACCTACAGGGCTAGCACCATCAAAAGTACGGTCTTGGCTAACTGTTAAAAGTGTTGTGAAATCTCCTGTTAAAGCTACTCTGTTTGAAAGTCTCAATTGTGGTGTTAAACCCACCATGAAGTTACCCATTTTATCAGTAAAATCGTGGTTATCACTCTTTAATTGTGCATAACCAAAACCTCCATGAGCTAACAATCCTACTCTTCCAGTCCAAGTTTCAAAACCTAAAACTCTACCAACATTAGCAACAAGTTGCAAATCTGTTCTGTATAAATGAGTATCAAAATCCATTGACTCATCTTTTCCAGTGAAGCTGTAATATCCAGCATCTAGTTTCAAACCAAATTTGTTGTTGAACATGTAACGAACACCAAAATCAGCATTCCATGGGCTTGGAGTTGATTGAAAATAACCTGAAGTTGCAGGTCTTTGAAATTTGTTAACTCCACCATTTAATTCAATAGACCATTTGTTATAATCTGAAGCATTATTTTCAGTCGATGGTGTGGTCTCATCTGTTTGTGCGAATACACCTGTCGTAAGTGCAAAAGCGCTAAGGGTAAGTAAAATCTTTTTCATCCTAGTTTTAATTTTTTAGTTTTAATTTTGTACAAAGATAAGTCAATTTTAATAACTAGAAAAGCCTTTTTAACAAAATTTTTAACAATATCGTTTTAATTATTACGAATTATTCAAAACAATAGCATTATTTTTTATTGATTTCACAACCTATGCAAGCATAATAAATAAAATCCTCAAGCCTTCTATTTTAAAAATTATCATATTCTTAATAAGACAAATGTATAGGGATTTTATTAAATTGTACTTTTACAATTTAAGGAAAACATTATGAGATTTCACACTAGAAAATGGGTTAAACCAGAAGATTTAAACCCAAACGGCACATTATTCGGGGGGAAATTACTAGCTTGGATTGATGAAGAGCTAGCTTTATACTCCATTATTCAGCTAGAGAATTCGAGGATTGTAACCAAACATATGTCTGAAATCAACTTTAGGAGTTCAGCGAAACAGGGTGATATTATTGAAATTGGTATCGATGTTGTAAAGTTTGGAAATACATCCATTACATTAAAATGCGAAGTACGAAACATTATGACTTGGGATACCATTATTACAATCGATACTATTACTATGGTAAGTTTAGATGACGAAGGAAAACCAAAATCCCATGGGAAAACCACTATTGAGTTTATTAAAGATCGAAAAAGTAATTTTTCATCATAAAAAAACCACTCAATACATTATATATCGAGTGGTTTAGGAACAAATAAAACCAAAATTAAAATCTTACCATCCGCCACCTAAGGCTTTGTAAAGCATGATAACGGCATTATATTGTTTGTATTGATTGTCGATCAAATTCAATTCCGTATTCAAGGCTTGATCTTTTGCCGTTAATACTTCCAAGTAATTCACCAAACCATAGGTTAGCAATTCATCTGAATAATCGGCTGCTTTTTTCAAGGCATCCACTTGTTGTGTTCGGATTTTTAATTTCGCACTTTCGTTTGAATACTGTTGCAAAGCATCCGAAACTTCTTTTCCAGCCGTCAATAAAGATTGCTCAAATTGAAGATAGGCTTTTTGCTGGTTGGCTTTTGCGACTTCATAGCGTGTCTTGATTTGCCTTTGGTTGAAAATCGGCTGTGTCAGCCCTGTAACAATATTGGCAAATAATGAATTCGCACTGAACCATTCTTTTAATTCAACCGTTTGAAGACCGCCTGTTGCCGTAACTTTCAACGAAGGATAAAAACTACTTTTTGCCACATTGGTCATTTCAAAATTGCTGATCAAATTGTATTCTGCAGCCAAAACATCGGGTCTTTTGCTCAATGCCATTGCTGGAATTCCAAGGTTGATATCAGCCGTTACTTTCTGATTCTCGAAAGTGCTTCTCTCTATTTTTCGTGGTGCCTCGCCCAAAAGGATGCTCATCGTGTTTTCAAGAATGATGATGCTGTTTTTCAAATCTTCCTTGATGATTTGTGTGGCATACAATTGTGCTTCTGTTTGCTTAACGCCAACTTCGTTCACATTTCCAGCATCTTTCAACGCTATGATGGTTTCTATACTTTGATTTCTGTTTACCAAAGTAGAATCTACCACCTTTAGTTGAGCATCCAAAGCCATCAATTGAAAATAAGTCGATGCAATATTGGAAATCAATTGTGTTTGAACGGCTTGTTGAGCTGCAATTGTTTGCAAGTAACTCGCATTCGTAGCTCTTTTATTACTTCTGATCTTACCCCAGATATCGGCTTCCCACGAAAGATTTCCAGTTATTTGGTACTGATCAACGTTTCTGTCTTCTAGTATTCTTCCAAATTGACTGTTTCTTGATAAAATTTGATGGGTCCAATCGGCACCTAAACTCAACGTCGGGAAATAACCCGCCTTTCCTTGTTTCATATTGGCATTTGCCGCATCAATGGTTTGCATTGCAATTCTAATATCTAAATTGTTTTGCAATCCTTTTTTGATATGACCTTGCAAAATCGGGTCGGTAAACAACTTATCCCACGATAGATTTCCCAAAGAAGTACTATCCGTCAAGGTTTGTTCCGTTCTGTAAAGATTATCCGTTTTCACCTCTGGTCGTTTATAATCCTTAGCCACGAAACACGAATGCATCATACCAGCGACCAAAACGACTGTTACTATTTTATATATCTTATTATTCATTTTTCTTAAAATTATAATGTTTCAGGGTCTGTTTCTGTTGGCTTTCCTGATATTCTTTCTTGCAATCCTTGGAAGATTACAAACAGAATTGGAATTACAAAAACTCCAAAAATAGTTCCTATCAACATTCCTCCAACAGCTCCCATACCGATAGAACGGTTTCCAACGGCTCCAACTCCAGAAGCCAACGCCAAAGGCAATAATCCGAAGATAAAAGCCAACGAGGTCATCAAAATTGGTCGCAAACGTGCTTTTGCTCCTTCAATTGCTGCAGGAAGCAACTCCATTCCGTGTCGTCTTCTCTGTATTGCAAACTCGACAATAAGAATGGCATTTTTCGCCAGTAGTCCTATCAACATTATCAGGGCAACCTGGAAATAAATATTATTTTCTAGTCCGGCTAATTTTACGAAGCCAATAGCTCCAGCTATTCCGACAGGCAAGGAAAGTAATACTGCCAAAGGAACCAAATAGCTTTCATATTGAGCACTCAGCAAGAAATAAACAAAGATCAAACTCAACAAGAATACTCCAGCGGCTTGGCTTCCTGCCAAAATTTCCTCACGTGTCATTCCTGAGAATTCGTAAGAATAGGTTTTTGGCAAATGCTGTGCGGCAACTTCATCGATCGCTTTGATGGCATCTCCCGAACTGTATCCTGGTTTTGCTTTTCCATTTACGTTTACAGCTTTCAACATATTGAAACGAGCAACAGCTTCAGGACCATATATTCTTTTAAAGTCGATGAACTGGCTAATAGCAACCTGTTGACCGCTTGCATTTTTCACATAAATGTTATTGATTGATTCTTCAGTAGCCCTGTCAGAAGGTTTTGCCTGAATCATTACACGGTATTGCTTTCCGAATTTATTGAAATCCGTTGTGTACAATCCTCCATAATAACCTTGCATGGTATTGAAGATATCGGAAACAGAAACTCCTGCATCTTTCGCTCTTTCCACATTGATATCCATTTGATATTGCGGGAAAGACGGATTGAAATTCGTCATAGCATATTGAATTTCAGGACGCTTCATCAATTCACCCAAGAATTCATTACTCACTTTACTTACCGTTGCCCAATCATCATCTCCTGTATCTTGAATTTTAAACTCAAAACCATCGGCAGTACCAAAACCTTGAACACTCGGAGGTGTAAAGAACAAAGCTCTTGCATCCTTGAAATGAGCCGTTCTTCCGAACAATTCTCTCACAACTGCATCAACCGATTGGTTGGCTTCTTTTCGTTCTTTCCAGTCTTTCAATTTGATTACCGTAAAGGCATACGAACCACCGTTCACACTGTTCAGCAAACTGAAACCAACCACACTCATCCTTGCTTCCACAATATCCATTGAGGCCAAAATTGAATCCAATTCATTAACGGCCTTTTGGGTTTTCTCCAAAGTTGTTCCCGGAGGAAGTGTCAAATCGGCCATAATGATTCCCCTATCTTCATTCGGAATAAATCCTGATGGAGTGGTTTGAAACAATAAAATAGTGATTCCAGAGAAAACCAATAAAGCAACAACCGTAATCCATTTTTTTCTACCCAAAAACCCTAACGATTTTACGTAACGGTTGTTCATTCGATCAAAACTTGAATTGAAGGCGATAAAGAATCTGTCCTTGAAATTCTTCTTATGATGATCACCTTCTGCATGAGGTTTTAGGAACAAGGCACATAAGGCAGGACTTAACGTCAAGGCATTTACAGCCGAAATCAAAATCGCAATCGCCAATGTAATCGCAAATTGTTGGTAGAAAACTCCTGATGGTCCACTTAAAAAGGATACTGGAATAAATACCGCTGCCATTACCAAAGTAATCGAAATAATCGCTCCTGTAATTTCGCTCATGGCCGAAACTGTAGCTTCTTTTCCAGATTTTGCACCTTCATCGAGTTTGGCGTGAACCGCCTCGACGACCACAATTGCATCATCGACCACAATACCAATAGCAAGAATCATCGCAAATAGCGTCAACATATTGATGGAGAATCCAAACAATTGCAGGAAGAAAAATGTACCAACAATAGCAACCGGAACTGCAATAGCCGGAATCAATGTCGAACGAAAATCCTGCAAGAAAATATATACTACGATAAATACCAAGATGAAAGCTTCAAGCAAAGTCATCAATACTTTATCAATAGAAGCATCCAAGAATGTTTTCGTATTAAACGGAATCACATAATCTACACCTGCTGGAAAACTTGGTTTTGTTTCTTCCAAAATAGCCATAACTTCGGTGATGATATCTTGTGCATTCGACCCAGAAGTTTGAAAAACCCCAACCGCAACACCTTCTTCTCCCATGGCGATATTCTTGGTTCCATAATTAAAACCTCCCAATTCAACCGTAGCAACATCTTTCAGGTGAAGGAAATTTCCATTTCCTGTAGCCTTGATTACGATATTCTCATAATCGGCAATTTCAGAAAGCCTTCCTTTATATTTAATCACATATTCATAAACTCCTTCGGCATTTTCTCCAAATTTACCTGGAGCGGCTTCCACATTTTGTTCTTGCAAGGCGGCTTGGATGTCTTTTGGAGTAACACTATAGGATGCCATTTTCTCTGGATCAATCCAGATTCTCATCGAATAATCTTTGGCTCCAAAAACGTTTACCTGCCCAACACCTTTAACACGCTGTAATTTCGGAACAAGGTTAATTTTGGCATAATTCTGAATATACGTTTCATCGAAATCCTTGTTTTTAGAATACAAGGCAAAGAACATCAAAGCACTCGTCTGGCTTTTTAAAGTTGTAACCCCTGTCTGAATAACCGCTTGAGGCAATTTACTTGTAGCACGAGCCACACGGTTCTGAACGTTTACGGCAGCAATATCAGGATCAACACCTAACTCGAAATAAACCGAGATTTTTGCCGAACCGTCATTAGCAGAAGAAGAAGTCATATAGGTCATTCCTTCCACACCGTTTATTTCTTCCTCCAAAGGAATCACCACACTGTTCAATACCGTTTCGGCATTCGCTCCTGTATAAGTCGCATTTACCTGAACAGTTGGTGGTGCGATTTCAGGATATTGTTCTATCGGTAACGACATCAATCCTAAAATTCCCAAAATGGTGATTAGGATGGAGATTACCGTTGAAAGAACGGGTCTTTCTATAAAAGTTTTTAACATCTGGATTATTTTTTAGCTGGGGTATTGTTTGTTTTTACTGTATCTTTTGCTACCGCTGGAGTTTCTACCGCAGCTGGAGTTTCAGTTTTTGCAGGTTGAGGAACAATTTCGGTATCATCTTTCAATTTTGATGCACCTTCAACTACCACAACATCACCTTCGGATAAACCTGAAGTTACGATATAGTTTAATTCTGAAGTTCCGCTAACTTCGATGATTTTTGATTTCACTTTGTTTCCTTCTCCTACCACATAAATCATCTTTTTTCCTTGCACTTCAAAAACGGCGTTTTGAGGAACCAACATCACATCTTTTTGTTCAATTGGCAAACGGATCACTCCACTGCTTCCGCTTCGCAAAAGGCCTTCTGGGTTTTTGAATTCAGCCCTGAATTGTGTAGTTCCCGTTTGAGGATTTACTAGACCGTTCATTGTAGCGATTCTTCCTTTTTGATCATATTCTGAACCATCCACCAAAAGCAATGAAACTTCTGGAGCCGCTTTCAATTTTTCGGCAGTTGTAGCTCCTTTGAATGTTTTGTTGAAGAAAAGCAATTGTTTTTCGTTCATAGAAAAATAAGCACGTACAATTTTAGTATCCGAAACCGTCGTAAGCGGCATTTCGCTTGTAGCACTAACTAAGCTTCCTTCTCTAAAAGGCAAGCTTCCGATAACTCCGTTTACAGGCGAAACGATCGTTCCGTAACCGATATTGGCGGCGATACTTCCATAATTGCTTTTGGCTTGAGCCAATTTAGCTTTGGCAGTTTCAAGTTGCACATTGCTGATGATTTTTCGATCCACCAAAGGCTTCAATCGGTCCACCTCAACTTGAGCTGCCTGAACTGCCGCTTTTGCTGCCGAAGCTTCTTGGTTCAACGTTTGAGTTTCCAGCTTAAAAAGCAATTGCCCTTTTCGAACCACTTGACCTTCATCAACATAAATTTTCTGAATAAAACCGTTTACTTTGGCTCGGATTTCAACATTTTGCTGACCTTCCAAATTCGCTGTATATTCTTGATACACAACTGCATCTTGCTTCGTAATGGTTTGAACCGGGAAAGGAACTGGTCCTTGGGGTGGCATTTGTTGTTCTTCTTTTTTGCCACAAGAAGCTACAATCAGCAAGGCAAATATCGAAACTATTGAAAAATTCTTCATTTGTATAAAATTGGTTTGATTAGGATTTATTTTTATTTTCTATTTCTTTGAATCGCTCGATGGTTTTCTTTAGCAGCCCTTCAACTTCCAAAACGTGATTCTTATATTCTTTTACATTTTCGAGATTCATTCTTTCTTGTGGAGAAGAAATGGTTTTTTCTCTGTAGGAAACCATCTTATCAATTATCTTTTTCTCAAAATCTATCATCTTCAGATAATTATCGAGACGCTCGCTGAAGGGTGAAGGTTTGAAATATTTTTTCCGATCGCCTGGCAAGGTGTAGTAAGTAATCTTGCCAATCTTTAATAGAAGATTCAAACTGGTGGAAACGGAGCTTTTACTGGCTAACATTCGCTCTACTAAATCTTCAAACGTCATTCCTTTGTTGCAACTATCCACTATTAGAACTCCGAGAATTCTTGATGCCAATGGCGGAAGGTGATGCAGGGTTTCAAAATGAATTCCAAACATTTCAATCAATTCTTCTTTCTCTTTCTGTATGTCTGTCATTACTTAAAAATTTTTTGCAAAGATAAATAAGGTTCGGCTACAACCGAACTAAACGAACTTAAATTTGTGTTAATTTTTTATTATGAAATTACAAGGCATAAAAAAAGCCTGCAATGCAGACTTAAAGTATTATTATTTTATAACCTCAATACGGACCTTGAGGGTTCCATGGTTTTTATTATCAGTAATTTCCATAAAGGCTTTTTTTGAAAGGTCTATTTCGCGAGATTTTTTAAACGGCCCCCTGTCATTAATTTCTACAACAACTGATTTGTCATTTGCAAGATTTGTTACTTTTACTTTTGTACCGAAAGGCAAAGTTCTATGAGCGGCGGTTAATTTACTGTTGCTGAATTTTTCGCCACTTGCTGTTGTTCGTCCATTAAATTTATCGTGATAATAGGAAGCTTCGGCTTTTGATTTTAAAACTTTTCCTGATACATTTTTAGACGAAGAACAACTTGTGAGGAAGAGGACCAACATCAGCATCATTGAAAATAATTGTAGAACCGATTTTTTCATTTGATTGATTTTGGATTATTCGATTATTTCAATCGTAACTTTTTGAGCTCCACTATTCTTGTTTGCCGCTATTTCCATAAAAGCTTTCTTGGTCAAATCTATTTCTCTACCTTTTGTAAACGGACCTCTATCAGTAACCACAACAACGACAGATTTACCACTAATTTCGTTGGTGACTTTCAACTTGGTTCCAAAAGGAAATTTTCGATGTGCAGCTGTATATTTGTCGTTGCTAAATTTTGTTCCGCTAGCGGTTCTTCTTCCGTTGAATTTATCATGATAATAGGAAGCATGTGCATTCTTTTTGTGCAATTTGAGTTTCAAATTGCTAATCAAGCCCAAACTATCTGCAATAGCAGCATTTTTTTTGATGGTATCTTGGGTAACTTTCTTTGGATCTTGAGTACTTTTTATTTGATGAGAAAAACTACTCAAGAAAACAGTAGCACCAGCTATTAAAAGCAGTAACGATAATTTCTGTTTCATACTAAATCATATTTTTTGTGAGTAATGGCTTTACAAATACCATACCTTAAAATAAAAAAAGCTTCACAATCGAAGCTTTTGATTGGTTTTTAGAACCATAATTTCCATGGAATTCTGCTTAATATCAGCACTAAACCAAGTGTATAGAAAATGGCAAATGTTTTGAATTTTGAAGTTGAATCAGTCAGTTTCTTATGTTTAGACCATCCTATGGTGATCAAAATGATAGCGATAATATTAATAAGAGGGTGCTCTAGAGAAGTAAGTCTCAGCTCAGCATTTTTCATTTCGCCCAAAACAGCTTTTCCTAATGGGGATACAAAATACAACACCAATCCGAAAACAAATTGAATATGGGTAAAAATCAAAGCAAACAAAGCCAGTTTTCTGTCTTTTCCTGTGAATTCTTTTTTAGAAGAATAACCAATCAAGGCGTTTACAACAGCAATAAAAAGAAATAACAAAACTAGATAAGCCCAACCGGAATGTGCTTTTTGAATGAATTCGTACATGTGTTTTAATTTTTGGAAATCAAATATAGTAAATTTATGGCAAAATAAAAGCCTCACATTACTGCAAGGCTTTCTATTTTTATTGAATACAAATTAGAAATTATATCGAATTGAGGCATTCCATGTTCTACCTAAACCGAAGTATCCAAAGTTTCCATCCGCAATTCCGTTATAGACTCTACCATTTGATTGATAAGTCCCCAATGAAGGATTTGAAGAACTAATGTTATCAGTCGTTTTTGTATTACTTGTTAGTTCAGATAAATAGATTTGATTTAAAAGGTTGTTTACATTTATTCTGAAGCTAACATTATTTTGTTTGTTTTTGCCTACCAACATTTTATAGGAAATCCCAAGATCTACTAAATAATAACTTGGTAACTCTAAATTTTCTTTAGCAGCAACATTTGCATGCAATTTTTCATAATATCTCCAATCAGCATCAATTGAAAAACGAGGCAAAAACTCATATCGTGTACCTAAACCAAATGTAGTTTGAGCACCATCTCCAACTTTTCCTCCATCTAAATCGGTTTCTGTAACTTCTAACGGATTTAAATTTTCATCTCTTTTGGTACTGATTGCATTACCATCATATTCCCAGTTTCCTACAGAAGCAAAACCTTTAACATCTAAATTTGAAAGTGGTTTGAAAACAAAATCCAACTCTAAACCAGAGTGAACTTGCTTAACACCTTGGTTTTCTGTGAAAATAACATCTCCTGCTAATACCGGTGTAGTTCCAATTGTTCCGTCAGCCGCTTGAACCCCTGAAGTTGTCACCACTCTATCTTCCCAAGTGGTTCTATAAGCATTTAAGCTTGCAGTAAACATTCTTGATTTAAAGCTATAACCCGCTTCAAGACCTAAAACTTTTTCGTTTTCAGTTAATGGGTTAACTTGATTTGTGAAATTCAAGTAAATATTGTCGTGATAAGGCTGACGTGAATAGTATCCTGCATTTGCATACACTGAATGCTGTTCTGCAAAAATATAAGCTGACCCTCCTTTTACATTATATCCAATGTTCGAAATTTTTTCAGAATCTTGAAACTCTTCCTGATAGTCATAATAATCGAATCGTTGGTGAGTTTGATTTGAAACTGCTCCTTGAACAAAAGCTGAAAAATTATCATTTGCATACTCTAACTGACCAAAAACACCACCATAGGAAATAGTTTCACTATAATCATAATCTATTTTTTGGTTCCCGGCTGCATTATTAAAAAAAGCATGCCAAGGATCGATATTATACGATTCTGTCACAGTATTTGATTGACTTGGCAATGTGTTTGGATTTGGAACAACATGAGTGTTGTCTCTTAAAGGTCTGCTTTCGGACCATCCTCTTAATCCCATAAAGTTTGAGATTTGACGATAATGATCACCATTATAAGTCCTTAAATCTAAACCAAAATTCAAGTTCAGGTTTTTACCTAATTCTTTTTTCAAATTGGATACAATTCCATACCACTCATGGTTATTCATAGAAGCTCTGATAGCATAGTTTGAATTTGTCCCAATTCCGTCAGCATCTGCTAGATTATTGTCATAAATTTGATCAAAATCGATATAAGTATCTTGGATTGATCCTGTTATTGGATTCAATTGTTTTACATACCTTTTGTTAGCACTGGATCCATAATTTCCAGTTCCTCCACCTCTACCCCATGAAGCATATAATACCGTAGATAAAGAGGTTGTGCTGTTGATGTTGAAATCCCAGTTCAGGTTAGCAACCGGCTTGTGATAGAAATTTACTCTTTCAGAAACATATTTCCCGTTTAAATAACCATAGTTGTTATTATACTTTCTGCCAAAGGCTAAATAATCAGAAATTCTCTTTGTGAAATTTTGGTCGTGTTCTTGTGGAGCACCTGTAATTAAAAAGTTAAAACTATGTCTGTCGTTTGGTTTGTATCCAAAAGAGATGAAATAGTTTTGACCTTCTCCTCTAGTACCTTCATTGTATCCCTCTCCTTGCCAGTGTGTCATCATTACACTAACTCCAAAACCATTTTTCATGATTCCAGTATTATAAGCCGCTGTAGTTTTTAAAAACGAATCATTACCAACACCTGTTGAAACAAATCCTCCTTCTTTTTTATCCGTTGCTTTGGTAACAAAGTTCACTGTCCCTCCCACTGAAGAAATGGCTAATTTTGATGAACCTAAACCTCTTTGTATTTGAATGAAATTTGCAATATCTGACATTCCAGACCAGTTTGACCAATACATTTTTCCGTCTTCCATTCCGTTGATAGGTTGACCGTTCAACAAGAAAGCAGTATTGTCCTGTTGAAATCCACGAACACTAATTCTAGAATCTCCAAAACCTCCAGCTTGACCAGAAACGTAAACTGATGGCGAGTTCACCATCGTTTGTGTAATATCCGATGAACCTACTTTTTCTACGATTTCAGAAGATTTAATTGTGGTTACCGCGATAGGTGTCTTCCTGTCCTTGGCTAAATCGATGATACCTTTACCAACGACAATAACTTCATCCAATTGACTTGTATCTTCCGTCAAGCGGATGGCTCCCAAATCGATTGTTTGACCATTTTTCACTGAGAAATCAATGGTTTTTGTTTCAAATCCAATGAATGTAATTACGATTTGACCAGTAGCAACTGTACTTTGCAAGCTAAATTTCCCATCCATATCAGTCGACGTACCGATTGAAGTTCCCTTTATGGTAACATTTACACCAGGAATTCCTGCATTCAATTGTTCATCAATAAGGGTTCCTGTAATTTTTCCTTGCGAAAATACTGTTGAAGCTGCCATTAATAGCAATCCTGTTAGTATCCAATTTTTAATCGTTTTCATACACTTTGTTTTAATTTTCAGCAAAATTGTAACAAGTGCAGACTATAAGAGTTAACGAATGGTTAAGAAAAAGCTAGTGCTGATTTTTTAACCTTGCCACAACTTTTTAGTTATCAAAGCTTAATGCTTTGGTAATATCAATCCCATCAGTAGTTTTTTTTTAGTTGCAAAAGAGGGTTTCGTCGTAGGATGTTTTTAGATGTAAATTCCATGAAGGTGTCGTAGCCCTACGAAAGTGTCCCGACAACTATTTTGGGCCTGTCGTACTACTACGAAAGCTTCCCGCAAAACTTTTGGGCACTTCGTAGCCCTACGAAAGCTTCCCGCAAACTGTCGGGAAACAATTGTAGGCCTACGACGGTCTCCAGAAACTGAATTGACTCCGTCGTAGGCCTACAATGGGTAGCAAATTTTGAAAAAAGACTATTTTTTCAAGAAATGCTGTAGCAAAAATGTAGTAGAACTGTCGTGTTCGTTGATATTTCCTGAATTGATTTCCGAAAGAATAGAATTAGCCAATTGCTTGCCTAGCTCCACACCCCATTGATCATAACTAAAGATGTTCCAAATTACACCCTGAACGAAAATTTTGTGTTCATATAAAGCAACGAGCGAACCTAAGGTTTCTGGCGTTAGCTTTTGAATCAATAAAGTATTCGTTGGTTTATTTCCTGTGAACACTTTAAACGGTAGTAAAAATTCGGCTTGACCGGTAGAAAAATTCAATTTCGTGAATTCGGCATTCACTTGGCTTTCGGTTTTTCCGTTTAAAAGTGCTTCGGTTTGAGCGAAAAAATTTGACATCAATTTATCGTGGTGGTTGTCATCGCCATACAAAGGTTTTACAAATCCGATGAAATCAGTCGGGATCAGTTTTGTTCCCTGGTGAATCAATTGAAAGAAGGCGTGTTGCGAGTTTGTTCCCGGCTCTCCCCAAATGATAGTTCCCGTTTGATAGTTAACTGGGTTTCCGTCACGGTCAACACTTTTTCCGTTGCTTTCCATGATGCCTTGTTGCAAATAAGGAGCAAGTTTTTGTAAATATTGGGTATAGGGAATCAAGGCTTCGCTTTCGGCACCAAAGAAATTATTGTACCAGATGCTTAGCAAAGCTAGAACGACTGGAATATTTTTATCAAAAGAAGTGGTCTTGAAATGTTCGTCCATTTCGTTGGCTCCTTTCAATAATTTATCAAAATTGTCATAACCAACGGCTAGACTTATTGATAACCCAACTGCACTCCACAGCGAAAAACGTCCTCCAACCCAGTCCCACATTGGGAAAACGTTTTCCGGATTGATACCGAATTCGGTTACGTTTTTAATATTGGTAGAAACCGCCACAAAATGCTTGGCAACATCTTCCTGCTTAGCAGATTTCAAGAACCATTTTCGGATAGTTTCAGAATTGGTAAGGGTTTCCTGAGTGGTAAATGTTTTAGAAACAATTACGAAAAGTGTTGTTTCGGGATTTAATTTCTTGATGATTTCGTTCACGTGATCACCATCAACATTGGAAACAAAATGAACGTTCAAATGATTCTTATAAAATTGCAACGCTTCCACCACCATTGCAGGACCTAAATCAGATCCGCCAATTCCAATGTTTACAACATCTGTAAATGTCTTTCCTGTGAAACCTTTTCGGTCGCCATTAACTATTTCATTTGTAAAGGTTTTGATTTTATTTTTTACTTCGTAGATTTCTGGGATTACGTTTTCGCCATCAACCTTTACTTCTGCAGTTGCTGGAGCTCTCAAGGCAGTGTGTAAAACGGCTCTGTTTTCGGTCTTGTTGATCAAGTCGCCGTCAAAATATTTGGCAATGGCTTCCTGAAGGTTTACTTCTTCGGCCAATTGTAGCAAAAGATCGACGGTTTCCTGATTGATGATATTTTTTGAATAATCTACCAAAAAATCATTCCATTGAAGGTGAAATTTTTCGGTTCGGGTTGCATCTTCCTGAAACATTTGTTTCATGGATGCGCTTTGCATTTCGGTAAAATGTTTTTGCAATTTGTTCCAAGCTGTTGTTGCTGTGGGATTTGTATTGTGTAATGCCATTATAATGTGGTATTGGGGATTTGTGTCTTGATTTAAAAAATGCAAATTTACAACATTAGTTTGTAAAGTAAACGTTAAGGTGTTTTAGCCCAGATTGAAATGGAAAGCCTCCTGCCTGAAAAGCTATTTTTTTCTGGCAGAAAAGAGCGACCAACGGAAGCTCCTTTTGTGACTTGAAAAAAAAGCTTTTCAGGCAGGAGCTTGGAATGGAAAGCTGGATTAGCTCCTGAAAAAAAATCGTCAGGGAAATTATTTCTTGAATTTTATTGCAGCAATGCTATCCAATTCTTTTTTTAGAGGTGCCATTTCGGCCATGAATCGCGGTTTGAATTTGGCATTCATAGGTTCCGAATTCGGTAGTTTTTGTCGAAGTGCATCTACTTGAACGCCATTTTTCCAGAAGCGGTAGCACACGTGAGGACCTGTTGCTAATCCTGTACTTCCTACTTTCCCGATGACATCGCCTTGTGAAACGCGTTGACCGCGACGTACCAAAATTTTCGACATGTGCAGGTATTGTGTGGAATAGGTGCTGTTGTGTTTTACTTTTACGTAGTTTCCGTTTCCGGCGGTGTAGCCTGTTCTTTCTACAACTCCAGAAGCTGTGGTCACGATTGGCGTACCGTGAGCGGCGGCATAATCGGTTCCGTTATGTGCCTTGAAACGTTGCTGGACAGGGTGAAATCTACGGGTCGAAAATTTAGAAGAAATCCTGTAACCAAATTTTAGCGGAGCTTTGAGGAACATGTTTTTCAACACTTTCCCTTCTTCGTCATAATAATCGACTTTTCGTGAAGTGGTATCTTGCTTGAAAGGAAATGCATAGATTTTTTTCCCTTTATATTCAAAGAATGAGGCTTCGAGGCTTTCTACTCCTGCAAAAATGGTGTCGTTGATGTATTTTTCTGTGAAGGTTACGGCAAATTTATCGCCTTTTTGAATCTTGAAGAAATCGACAGAATAGGCATAGATGTCGGCTAGATTTTGGGCCATCGAGGCATTGACTCCAGCTTTGCTAAGCGTTTCGGATAAAGAACCGCTGATTTCTGTGGCAATTGTTCTTCTCTTTAAGGTAATAGGTTTTTGCTTTTTATAAGCATGAACTGAATCTCTAAAATCCACTACATAATAATTGGCGATATCAGCTTGATAAATAAAAACCTGAAGCTTTTTTGAAGCATCTTTTGTTCGAAGCATTGTGTAAGGTTTCCCGATTCTGATGTTTCGTAGATTGAAAGAATCTCTTACCCTATCTGCAATTTCGTGTACTTTTTTATCACCCAGATTTTGCTTTTCCAAAATACTACCAAAAGTATCTCCACTAACAATAGTGTCCTGAACAACATCATAGTCGTTGAGCTTGAAACCGAATTCTATTATTACAGGTTCAGGTTTCTTTACTTCAACAGGTTTTGTTTTTTCTTCAGCTTCTTTTTTACAGGAAACAAGAGAGATTAGCAGTACTAGTGTCAGGAGTAATCTTTTCAAATCTTTGTTTTTATGCAGTTAAACTATAAACTATTTTTCTTCTCCCCAGTTTTTGAGTTCTTCATCCGACCATAATTCTGGGAAAAATATTCTTCGTTGGTATTTTGGGTGCATGTATTTTTTCCAATCACTTCCTCCTGTTGCTTCTCCAGCTCCTTTTCCACTTCCGTCGATATATTTCTTGGCAGTATTGAGGTGTTGCATGACCCATGTGATGTTTACCGTATGGTCATAATGACGCATGGCATTTATCAAATCAGGGTTTTGCTGAGCCTCTTGAGGAAGCTGTTTGAATTTTTGCCAGATGTTTATGGTGTTGTATTCTTCCATATAGGCTAAAAATTCTTTTTTGTATTTTCTTTCGAATTCTGCTAAAAGATATGACTTTTCTCCGGTGTGATAATCTTTACCTGCAGCTTGCCAATATAAATGTTCCATGGCATGTTCATAAGGTGTATTCCTGTCTATTGAAGCTCTAAAACGGTAATCGATCAGATTAATCAAATCAGTAGAAGCGAATTCTATCAAACGGTATTGGGCACTTTGAAAACCACTTGCTGGTGTCAAAGTATTGCGGAATTTCATGTATTGTTCGACTTCCATTCCGTCACCCATAATGTCGAAAGAAGTAGTCAACATATTAAAATAGCGACTAATTCGCATTAGCTTTTCAGTAAAGAAAGCTGTCTCTGGTTTTTCTGTGTGTGAAAGTTGTTCGATTTCCCAAAGGATCATCTTGAACAACAATTCGTTTACCTGATGATACATGATAAAAACCATTTCATCAGGCAATGTTGTCCTTTGGGTTTGAAGATTTAGCAAAGCATCAGTTTGAATATAGTCCCAATAGGTTATGGGTTTTGACCAAAGTAACCCTTCTAAATGGGTATCGGTTTTTTGTCCGATTTCTTTGAATTTAGTATCTAATTGCTCTAATAAATCTTCTCTGTGTGTCATTATGGTTTAACTTTTACTGTAAATGGATATTTGAGTCCCTTGAATCCATCCAAATCTGCTTTTAAAGAACCTACTGCCAAACTGGCCTTGATTCTAATAGGCATTTTATTGTCATCGTCTGAAATCCAAACCGTTAAGCTTTCTTGTTCTTTAAAAACACGTCCTGCTTGAACATAAGGTCTGAAAACCATACAAGGAATCGTGCCAAATTTAGTTTTTATATCTTCTTTACCAATATATTTTAACTTAAATTTCGTCGTCTCATCATCAAAAAACATATCAATTGATATTGATTCACCAACTTTTAGTTCATCAATTGTTGGATGGTTTCTCAAATAATAAAATGTTGACAAAATATCCTGAGTATTGGCAGGAATGACGATTGTCTTTTCTTTTTTGTTCTTATAATCTTTTACAAGCACTGTGTGTTTTGTATGATCAAAAAAACCTTGCTGATTTTTGGTATAACCTCCTTCATCAATTTTTCGCACATATTGATATGGGTTTCCTGTTTCCTTATCGAAATAACTTTCATAGGTATCATCTACCTTAAAGAAGAATTTTGTCATTCCAGTTGTCCATCCTTTACCAACAGCATGGAACACTTTCTTATTGTTTTTGACTCCTTCTTTTACTTCTAAGGTTGCATAACCAGCATTCACGATTCCATAATGCATTCTGAACTTGAACCATTCTCCTACATCAAAGGCACGTTCTTTTTGGGGTTTGAAACTTACGAGTGTAATAAAAACTGCAAATATTAAGATCTTTTTCATTGGGGTAGCATTTTTTTTTAGATACAATATACAATTTTTGTTCCAAATGTACCAAAACAAAAAAACCCAGTCAAAAATATGACTGAGTTTTTATGCTATTAACCAACCAAAAAACTATAAATTATGAAAATCTATATAAAATTCGAAGGAAACCACTCCTTCTCTTTTTGCGATGCAAAGATAATGTGTTTTATTGCGATATTCCAAGAAATAAAAGATATTTAACATTAATTTGACAATGCAAGGGTTACTACAACGTTGTATTTTATGGATTTGCTAAAAAATAATAAATATTTTATGTTAGTTTTTGCTTGTTTTACAAAGTTCCTCTTTTTTCCTGTTCTCTTTCGATAGATTCAAAAAGTGCTTTAAAGTTTCCTGCACCAAAACCGCGAGCTCCCATCCTTTGAATTACTTCAAAAAACAATGTCGGACGATCTTCTACTGGTTTGGTGAAAATTTGCAATAAATAACCCTCTTCATCTGCATCAATCATGATTCCAAGTTTTTGAAGTTCATTGATATCTTCTTTAAACTTATCCATGTGGTCTCTTAATCTTTCTGGGATGGCATCATAATAGGCTTGAGGTGGAGTGCTCAAGAATTCTATTCCACGTGAACGCATGTCAGCAACAGTTGTAATAATATCGTCTGTAGCGACTGCAATATGCTGCACTCCTTCACCTTCATAGAAGTCTAGATATTCTTCTATTTGAGAACGTTTTTTTCCGTTAGCTGGTTCATTGATTGGGAATTTTATTCTACCATTCCCGTTACTCATTACTTTAGACATCAAAGCTGAATATTCGGTAGTAATTTGCTTGTCGTCAAAAGAAAGGAAATTCACAAATCCCATCACGTCTTCAAACCATTTTACTGCTTCATCCATTCTATTCCATCCTGTATTTCCAACCATATGGTCTATAAATTTTAATCCAACAGGTTTAGGATTATAATCAGATTTCCATTCAACGTATCCTGGTAAAAAGATTCCGTTATAATTTTTACGTTCTACAAAGACAAAAACGGTTTCCCCATATGCACCATATATACCAGCACGAACTACTTCGCCATTATCATCTTTTTCAACAACTGGTTCAAAATAGGATTTTGCTCCACGTTTTGTGGTTTCTTCATAAGCAGAACGAGCATCTTCTACCCAAAGTGCAATAACTTTAACACCATCACCATGCTTTTTCACATGTTCTCCAATAGGAGAATTGCTATTCAAAGCTGTTGTTAAAACCAAACGGATTTTATCTTGTTTTAAAACATATGATGCTTTGTCCTTTACTCCCGTTTCTAATCCCGCATAAGCCAATGATTGAAATCCAAAAGCCGTTTTGTAGAAATGAGCTGCTTGTTTTGCATTACCCACATAAAATTCTACATAATCTGTACCTAAAAGAGGCAAGAAATCTTGAGCTCCTTCAAATATTTTTTCTAATCCGTATTCTACTGATTTTATTTCTTTTGACATAATATAATTAGATAATTTGGCAATTAGATAATGAGATAATTTTTGAAATGAGAATAGAAAAATCACCTCATTTTCTAATTATCTAGTTGCCTTTAGTTGTTGCTATAATTTTATTTAATCTTTTTAATATTTCCTCCAAATCATTTAATAATTCTTTACAATCAGGATACGATTTATGTGCCTCACATAGAAACAACCAATATTCCGCTTCATCGGCTTCTTTGATTGCAATTTTTAACTTATGTATAAAATCAGCTTTGCTTTCAGCATTCTGAGCTTCTTTTGAATTGGCCCCAATTGATGTTCCTGATTAAAATTTGATTTGCTAAAACGTATTTTCTATTTTCCTGTAATATTTCCGTGTAATCCATGATCTTCAATGAAATTTCGAAAGTTTTCAATAGAAGAACATTGTTTTTGTATCGTTCGTTGAAAGTCATTTTTAATTAGATAATTTAATAGGATTATATATTTCTATTTAGTTTCAGATGAATTATCTGATTATTCAAATTGACTAATTGATTTCGGCTTCGAGAGAAATTATCTAATTAACTAATTTTCTAATTAATTATTCCACCCAAGATTTATAGTACTGTCCGTCATCTAATCCCATAGCTTCCTCGGTTACCATCAAAGGACGGAACGTATCAACCATAACCGCCAACTCTTGTGTTTCGGTATGTCCAATACTTCTTTCCATTGCCCCAGGTGCTGGTCCGTGTGGAATTCCTTTTGGATGCAATGTAATATGTCCTTGCTCTATATTGTTTCTTGACATGAAATCGCCGTCAACATAATATAAAACCTCATCACTATCAATGTTACTGTGATTGTATGGAGCCGGAATTGATTTTGGATGATAGTCGTAAAGCCTTGGACAGAACGAACAAACAACGAAAGTTGACGTCTCAAAAGTTTGATGGATTGGAGGTGGTAAATGCACACGTCCAGTGATTGGTTCGAAATTATGAATGCTGAAAGCGTACGGGAAATTGTAACCGTCCCAACCAATAACATCAAACGGATGTGTGGCATACACTACTTCGTGAAGCATTCCTTCTTTTTTAATCTTGATAAGGAAGTCTCCTTTTTCGTCGTGTGTTTCTAAATCGGTTGGCAATTTGAAATCTCTTTCGCAGAAAGGTGAATGCTCTAAATGCTGACCAGATTCGTTTTTATAACGTTTTGGGGTGTAAAATGGGGCGAAAGATTCAACATAGAATAAGCGATTTTCTTCCGTATCAAATTCAATCTGATAGATGATCCCTCGTGGAATAATAAGATAATCTCCGTATTCAAATGGAATATTTCCCATCATTGTACGAAGTGTTCCTGTTCCCTTGTGAATAAAAATCATTTCATCGGCATCGGCATTCTTGTAGAAATAATCGCGTAGGGATTTTCTTGGAGCTGCCAAACCGATGGTACAATCTCTGTTGACCAACATTGCTTTTCGACTATCTAGAAAATCATCCGCAGGTTTTAATTCAAACCCTTTTAGCAATAGCGATTTTATATTTTTTCCGATGGTAATTTTTGGTTCAACATTGTGAGATGCTAGAATTTCCTTTACTTGTGTTGGCCTGTGAACATGATATAATAAGGAAGAATGTCCGTGGAATCCTTCTGTTCCAAAAAGCTGTTCGTAGTATAATCCACCTTCTGGCTTTTCGAACTGTGTATGTCTTTTTTGGGGGAAATTACCCAGTTTATGATATATTGGCATTTTTTTTAATTAGATAATTAAACAATTAGATAATTAGAAAATGGGTATTGTAGTTAGATAATTAGTTCATTTTCTAATTGACTAATTATCTAATTGAAGTCATTCTGGATTTCTCTTTATGAGGAATTTTAAATGTGACAATAAACCTATCCAAGTCGTTTTCATAACACAAATATCGGAAAAATTAATTTTTTGATAGTGATTATTGCGAAATATTTATTGAAAGTAATTTTCTATAATCGATTAAAAAATGTCATCATTCTGAAGTTCGCTTCAAATGCTTTTCATTTTCTATTGCTTATCTGTTAAAAAACCTTCATAACAGAATAAAATTAAAGCTTTTGGACAATTTAATTTCTTTTTACGTTTGTTTTTTTATCTTTGGTTTTGAATAATTACATACTATTTATATGTCAGTAAAATCAGAATCGTGGGGATCAAGAGTTGGGTTAATACTTGCAATGGCTGGAAATGCAGTAGGATTAGGTAATTTCCTTCGATTTCCCGTTCAAGCGGTTCAGAATGGCGGTGGAGCTTTCATCATTCCCTATTTAGTTTGTTTTTTATTGATGGGTATTCCTTTATTGTATATCGAATGGGCTTCTGGACGTTTTGGAGGTAAATTTGGAAACCACAGTACGCCTTATATATTAGATTCGATGGTAAAAGGCAGAATCCTAAAATATATTGGAGTTTTTGGAATATTTACCAATGTTGCTGTTGCCGCATATTACTGTTATATAGAATCTTGGACGATGTCTTATGTTTACCATTCATTAGCAGGAACATTTGAAGGCATGAGTCAGAGTGGCGTTGCAGGATTTTTTGATTCCTATGTTGATATTGCCCAATCTACTACTGGAATACCTTTTGAAGCCGTCATTTTTTATATTTTATGCTTATTATTAAATACCTACATCTTATCGAAAGGATTAGGTGGGATAGAAAAGGTCGCCAAAATTGGGATGCCCCTTTTAATTCTTTTCGGAATGATTTTGGCCATTAGAGGATTAACACTTGGAACAAGTGGTGCTTCGGACTTATTTCCAGATGCCAATGCTTGGGATGGTTTGAACTTTTTATGGACACCTCAATATAGTTCCTTACTAGATTTAAAAGTTTGGATGGCGGCTGCAGGTCAAATATTTTTCACCCTTTCAGTTGGTATGGGAACCATCCATTGCTATGCCGCTTATATGAAGCCAAAAGATGATATCGCCTTGAATGCGGTTTCGGCTGGATTCATGAACGAATTTGTAGAGGTTGTTTTAGGAAGCTTAATCGTAATTCCAATTGCAGCCGGATATTTAGGACTTGACTGGGTGATAGAAAATGCTGGATTTGGAATGGCTTTTCAAACAATGCCTTATTTGTTTCAACAATGGGGACCTCTTCTAGCAGCATTGGCTGGATTATTTTGGTTTGGCTTGCTGTTTTTTGCTGGAATAACATCTTCTCTCGCCATGGGGACTCCTTGGATGGGATTCATGCGGGACGAATTCAACTGGGGTAGAAATAAAGGTGCTTGGTCTTTTGGATTGCTAATTTTAGTGATGGGATTACCAACCGTTCTATTCTTTAAACAAGGCGTTTTTGATGAATATGATTATTGGGCAGGAACCGTGAGTTTGGTTGTTTTTGCAATGCTCGAAACCATTTTGTTTTCATGGATTTTTGGAATGAAAAAAGGTTGGGCAGAAATCACAAGTGGTGCCGATATAAAAGTTCCATCAATTTATAAATTCATCATCAAGTTTGTAACTCCTATAATGCTTATCATCATATTTTTAGGCTCTCTGTTCAAACCTTTAAACAACGATTGGTCAGGTAATATTTCAAGCTTATTTTCTGGAAACGGATGGAAATTAGATAATGGCTCCATCATCAAAACCATTACCCATGCTGGTATTCGAGAAAAAATTGCATTGGCCACCGATCCTGCAGTTATTAGCCAATTAGAAGAAAATATTTTCTATATTAATATCGCTCGTTTCTTGCTTATTGGTTTGTTCATTTTTATTAGTTCACTGGTTTATATTGCATTCCAGAAAAGAAGACGTGAAGGAAGAGCTACTCTATAATTTTAAAAACCCACAAATATGAATACAGAAGCTTTAATCACAATGGTATTGACACAAGGGATTGTAATTTGCTTTACAGCCTATTTTTTCTATAAAGTGTTAACTATTAAACCAAAATCAGAACCAGATTCATTTTCAGAAAATGATGACGAAGATTTAGATCAACGCCAGTAAACAACCTAAAACCAAAACCCAACCGTAAACCAAGTGTGATGATCCTTAGTTTCAGGCGACCAACTATGTTTAACTTCAATTGGTCCAATTATCGTCTCCAAACCATAGCCTAAAGCATAACCTGAATATCGAGGACTTTGATACCAATCATCTGAATCAAATAAATTGTTGCCAACATTGGCATAGTTTGCCGAAAAGTTCAAATGGTTTTTCTTGAAGAGTTCATAATCAAGCGTAAAAGTGCTTTTTAGAAAACTATCACCTACGATACTCAGCGGTTCATACCCATAAAAATGCTTGAAATTATTGATTTTATTGAAACCATATCCTCCTAAAACAAAATCCAAGAAAGGATTAGTTTCTTCGCCAATAACAAAACCACCTTCCGCACGAAGCACAAATGTTAACTTGTTTACAAGAGTTCGAGCAAATCCAAAATCCCCTTTCACATACGAAAACCGACTGAAATCCTGCTCCAAATTCGAAGAATAAATAAAACTTTGAATGTCTCCCGAAAAATACCATCCATCTGAAGGAAAATAAAAATCATCAAGTGAATCATATTTTATATAACCTAGAGCATTGAAATAGCGGTTATTCTCCAAATCTTTCGAGGCTTCTTCAAGTGTTTGAGATTTGATTTTGATGTTTTTTAATTCTACTCCCACACCAACGATGAATTTTTGCTTGAATATTGTTTGGAAATAAACCTGATTTGTGAAATCTTCAAAATCAACATTCAAAGAACTCAAATCAGAATCTCCAAAAACATTTTCAACACTTTCATCATTAAACACATTTCGATTAAAAGAGTTGTATCTCGATCTAAATCCGAAACTCCAATAAAAACCATTGTCGATATAATAATCAAAATTGTAGCGGAAGTTATCTCCTAAAATCACATCCAAAGCTGCGACATCATTCTTAAAAAGCAACTTCTTTTTAGTAAAATTTACCAATACAGCACTTTTGTATAAATCATCATAATGAAGTCCGAATCGCAAAAAAGTCTTGGTTGAATTTTCCACCAATTTTAAATCAAAAACATCTTTGCCGTCTTTTTCCTCAAAAGAATAGCCCATCGAACTAAAGTTTTGGGTGGCATTCAAATTATCAATTCCTATTTTCAAATCCTTATAGGTAATCTTACTATTTGCTTTAAATCCAAGTTTTCCTAGTACATAAGCACGAGTATAATTTTCGAGTTTGTTGACCTTAATATCACCAATTGTCAAGGTATCAATAACGCATTTTTGGATTTCCTTATTATCCCTTTTATAATCCGTTCCAAGTTCTTTAATTTTTTCATAGACCGAAAAACTCGCTTCTTCTCCTCGTTGAATAATATCCTTTCCTTCATCAAAAGAAATTACAGTAAAGTTTTTTATGTCGGGTTTTATGTAAATATCCGTCTGCTGTTTTTTCTTATTCATTTTATCAATCATTTGAAGATTAGATATTTGAATCAATATTCGTGTAGCATTATTGAGCGACTTTCTGTCCTTTAAATCATCTTGAACATCCACACCAATGATAATATCAGCCCCTAATTTTCGCACCTCCTCAATTGGATAATTATTAGCCACACCTCCATCAATCAACATTTTATCATCAATCAAAACAGGAGAAAACAACGATGGAAATGTAGCACTAGCCAACATAGCTTGGGGAAGATAACCTTTGCCTAAAATTACCTGCTGACCATTCTCAATATCCGTTGCGATACACAAAAAAGGAATTGGAAGATTTTTGAAATCCCTAACGTGTCGCACATTATGAGTGAGTTGATTTAAAAGATTATAGATGTTTTGCCCTTTCGAATAAGCATTTGGAACACCTATTTTGAAATTCTCAAATGGAAGCGAAATCGCGTATGTTTCATCGTTTTTTTTCTCATAAAAATTCTTGGAAGATCTTGGAATATAATCCCTAACAACGGCATCAAAATCTGTAATTTCAAAGATAGAATCAATTTGATGAGCCGTGTAACCTGATGCATACAAGCCACCAATAATGGCTCCCATACTCGTTCCGCCAATGTAGCTAATTTCTACTCCAGCTTCTTCAATTACTTTCAAAACACCAATATGAGCGAGACCTTTTGCCCCACCACCACTCAAAACCAATCCTACTTTTGGCTTTTTATCATTCTCCTTTTTTTGCGCAAATGCTGTCAAGCAACTGCAAAAAAGGAAAATAAAAAGTATGCTTTTTTTCATCGTATAGACTTAATTATTAGTGGTTTGGTAAAAGTCTGAAATTTTTTTGGCTTTTGAAAGTCCTACTACTTCAGATATTTCTTTTTCAGTAGCCAATTTCAATCTTTTAACAGACTTGAAATGTTTAATTAACGTTTGCATTGTTTTCTCTCCAATTCCAGGGATACTTTCGATAGACGAGTTCAAAGCCGCTTTGCTACGTTTGTCACGATGAAACGTGATGCCAAATCTATGGGCTTCGTTTCTCAATTGTTGGATAACCTTCAATGTTTCGGACTTTTTGTCCAAATATAAAGGAACGGAATCGCCTGGATAGAACAATTCTTCGAGACGTTTTGCAATTCCGATAATGGCAATTTTACCTCTCAAATTCAAATCATCTATACTTTTCAAAGCCGATGAAAGCTGTCCTTTTCCTCCGTCGATAATGATGAGTTGAGGCAATGGCTGATTTTCATCCAAAAGACGTTTGTATCTTCTATGCACTACTTCTTCCATCGAAGCAAAATCATTCGGTCCTTCAACGGTTTTGATATTAAAATGACGGTAATCTTTCTTACTTGGTTTTCCGTCTTTAAAAACTACGCAAGCCGCTACGGGATTTGTTCCTTGAATGTTCGAGTTGTCAAAACATTCGATGTGGCGAGGTTCTTCGTGAAGTCGCAAATCCTTTTTCATCTGTGCCATAATCCTGTTGGTATGGCGATCTGGATCTACTATTTGCATCTGTTTCATCTGGTCCATCCTGAAAAACTTTGCATTTCGGATCGATAGTTCCAAGATTTGTTTCTTGTCGCCCAATTGCGGAACAGTCACTTTAATGTTTTCACCCAAATCCACTTCAAACGGAACGATAACTTCTTTTGATAATAAATGAAAACGTTCCCGCATCTCGATTATTGCCAATTCTAGAAGTTCTTCATCAGTTTCATCAAGTTTTTTCTTGAGTTCCATCGTATGAGAACGGATAATCGATCCGTGAGAAATTTGAAGAAAATTCACATAAGCTGCAGCTTCATCGGAAATAATCGAAAAGACATCCACATTTGTAATTTTCGGATTCGCCACCATCGATCGCGATTGATAATTCTCTAAAACCTCAATCTTCTCCTTTAATTTTTGAGCTTCTTCAAACTCCATATTTTGAGCCAAAATGGTCATTTTCTTTTTAAAATCTTTCAAACTTTCTTTGAAATTTCCTTTTAAGATTTCCCGAATGGCATCTACTTCTTGTTGATAATTTTCTAGTGATTCATGACCTTCACATGGGCCTTTGCAGTTTCCAATGTGGAATTCCAAACACACTTTGAATTTTCCGCTTTCGATGTTTTTCTGATTCAAATCATAATTGCAGGTTCGAAGCGGATACAATTCTTTTATCAGATCCAAAATCGTATGAACGGTCTTGAAACTAGTATAAGGTCCAAAATATTCCGAACCGTCTTTTATCATTCTTCTGGTAGAAAATATTCTCGAAAACGGTTCTTTTTTAATGCAAATCCACGGATAACTTTTATCGTCCCGAAGCATTACATTATATCGCGGTTGGAGTTTTTTGATGAGATTGTTTTCCAGTAACAAAGCATCATTTTCCGTTGGAACCACAATATGCTTTATAGTTACAATCTTCTTTACCAAAACGTTAGTCTTGGCCGTGTCGTGAATCTTATTGAAATAGGAAGAAACTCTTTTGCGTAAATTTTTGGCTTTGCCAACATATAAAATCTTCCCTTCCTTATCATAATACTGATAAACTCCCGGACTGTCGGGCAAGGTTTGGATTTGTAAAGCTATCGGAGGTAAAGTCATAAATGCAAAGTTAATGAAATGTGATGACGAAATGCTTCGTAAATTGTAACCACATTGAGAATTTAACTACTTTTATGTTTTTGAAATTTATATGAAGAAACACAAACCGACGCCAATCACTATTTTAGGGGAAACCATCCTTCCCGGAGAAAGCAAAACCATCAATATGGAAATTGCCAAACTCCACACCACGACCAAATTAAAAATCCCAATCATCATTGAACGTTCTAAAATTGAAGGTCCGATTGTGCTTTTTTCTGCTGGAATTCATGGAGATGAAATCAATGGTGTTGAGATTGTGAGGCAAATTATAATTCAAAAAATCAACAAGCCCAAAACGGGAACTATCATCTGTATTCCTGTGATTAATATTTTTGGTTTTGTAAACAAATCACGCGAATTTCCTGACGGAAGGGATTTGAATCGCATTTTTCCAGGAAGCAAAAACGGTTCGCTAGCTTCACGTTTTGCCTATCATATTTTGAAAGAAATCATGCCAATTGTAGATTATTGTGTCGATTTTCACGCTGGTGGAGCGAGCCGTTTCAATGCTCCCCAAATCAGGATTGTCCCCAATAACGATGAATTGAAAAAACTGGCCGATATTTTTGATGCTCCTTTCACTTTATATTCCAAAAACATTGCAGGTTCGTTTCGAAATTCGAGCGAGAAACTCAATGTAAAAATGTTGCTTTTTGAAGGCGGGAAATCATTGGACATCAACAACGATATTGCACAAGAAGGCGTGAATGGAGCCAAACGTGTTTTGGATTATTTAGGAATGCTGAATCCAAAACAGAAAGCTTTGCAAAAAGAGACACCCACCATATACATCGAAAAATCGAGCTGGGTCCGGGCTAATAAATCAGGATTGTTTTTGGATTATAACAAAATTGGTTGCTATGTCAAGAAAGGCTTTGTTTTGGGAGTCATTACAGATCCTTTTGGCAAATTCGAGCAAAAAGTGAAAGCTCCAAATGACGGTTATATCATCAATGCAAATCATTCGCCGATTGTATATCAAGGAGATGCTTTGTATCATATCTCGAATATAATTACTTCAGAAAATGAATAAAAAAGAACTCCGAATCAAATATAAAGAATTAAGAAAATCGCTTTCTGATGAGGAAATTGAGGAGAAGAGTTTGGCTGTAGCCAATAGATTAATCCACCTTCCGATTTGGGAAAAAAATTATTTCCATATTTTCCTTCCGATTACCGAGCAAAAAGAAATCGATACCGAATTTATCCTGCATCTTTTAGCAGGAAAAGACAAAGAAATTATTGTTTCCAAAAGTGATTTCGAAATCAGAAAAATGACCCATTTCCTTTTGACCGACAATACTAAAATCAAGAAAAACGAATACAATATTCCCGAACCTGTTGATGGAATTGAAGTTCCCTCAAGTAAAATTGAGGTGGTTTTTGTTCCGCTTTTGGCTTTTGATAAATTAGGAAATCGCGTGGGTTATGGCAAAGGTTTTTACGACAAATTCCTTTCAGAATGCAAAGAGGATGTCCTGAAAATAGGATTATCCTTCTTTGAAGCAGAAGAAGAAATTACGGATATTTTTGAAAGCGATATACGACTGAACATTTGTATCACCCCTTCTAAAACCTATCTTTTCGACTAATTGGCGTATCTTTATAAAAAATAAAATTTTATGAAAGTATCCCAATTATTAAAAGTCCTCGTTATTACTTTACTAATGAGTTTCGCCTTTTCCAGTTGTAGTGCAGGAGTTGGAATAGGAATTCCTAACAAATCGGCAAAAAGAGTTCCGCCTGGTCAAGCAAAAAAAGCAGCTGGAGCGAAAAGTGCCAAAAAATTTGCACCTGGACAGAATAAATAAATCTATTTACTCTAAATTATTCTTGAAAAAAGTATCCTGTTCGTTATGATTCGGTGCGAAAGCTCTTTTGTTGAAAAAGATTAAGATTCCGACACCAGTAGAAATCGCCATATCTGCTACATTAAAGATAGCATTGAAGAAAGTAAAATGCTTTCCACCCCAAATTGGCATCCAATCTGGTAATTGATAATTATCGATGATTGGAAAATAAAACATATCGACTACTTTTCCGTGAAAAAGTGTTCCATAGGGATCTTCTGAAAATAATGTGGCAACTTGACCGTGACTGTGGTCAAAAATAAGTCCGTAGAAGACAGAATCAATAATGTTTCCAAAAGCTCCCGTCAAAATCAAAGCTATCGCAACAATTAAATAATTTGAGCTACGGTTTTTTACCGACTCGTTTAGCCAATATCCAATACCGCAAACGGCAACCAATCTAAAAAGTGTCAAGAAAAGCTTTCCGTAATCGCCCGGGATTTCAACCCCCCAGGCCATTCCGTCATTTTCAATGAAGAATATTTGGAACCAATTTTGTCCAAATACCTTTATTTTTTCTTCTAGAACAAAATGGGTCTTGATGTATATTTTTGATATTTGATCGATTACCAATAATAAGATAACCAGCAAATAAGCTTTCCTTAATGACATTTTTATTTTTTTGAATTGCAAAAGTAACGAAATTCCAAAAAAGAAATTCCAAATTCCAAAAAAGAAATTCCAAATTCCAATGGATTACTCAAGGTAATTATTGGTATTTGGAATTTGATAATGGTCTTTTTTTTGAATTATCGTTGCAAGTTTTTCGCTTCGATGCTCATTGTAGCGTGAGGAACAATTTTCAATCTTTCTTTACCGATTAATTTTCCTGTTACTTTACAAACACCGTAGGTTTTATTTTCTACTCTGAAAAGAGCATTTTTCAAATCGCGAATAAACTTCTCTTGACGGATGGCCAATTGAGAATTTGCTTCCTTCGACATGGTTTCACTTCCTTCTTCAAATGCTTTGAATGTTGGCGATGTATCATCCGTTCCATTATTCAAATCATTCATATAAGCACTCTTGATCAAATCTAAATCAGATTGTGCTTTCTGTATTTTATTTAAAATAATCTCTTTGAACTCTGCTAAATCAGCATCCGAGTATCTTGCTACTTCATCAACCATAAGGGGGTTATTTTATAATTAATATTTTTGTTTTTATATCATCAAACTCAATTTCTATTCCATTTATTATTTCGTCTTCAAAAATCATCACCTCTGTTAAGGTTTCTGACTTGATATAAGCTTCATTTTTAGTGATTGCTTCTTCCAAAACGCCACTTTTTTGCAAATGAACGGTAATTTTATCCGTAACCTCAAATCCAGAATCTTTTCTAATGTTCTGAATTCTGTTGACAAGCTCTCTTGCTATCCCTTCATTTTTTAATTCTTCAGATATTGTAATGTCTAAAGCAACCGTGATGTTTCCTGAATTTGCAACCAACCAGCCTTCAATATCTTGGGATGTAATTTCTACATCTTCTTTGGTTAAAGTTATGCTATTTCCTGATAATTCAATAATTGTGAAACCACTGGTATCCAATTGGTTGATTTGTTCCTGCGATAAACTTTGTATCTGTTTGGAAATCAAACCCATATCTTTACCAAAACGTGGCCCAAGAGTCTTAAAATTAGGTTTTATTTGCTTGATTAAAATCCCCGAAGCATCGTCTAAAAGTTCTATTTCTTTCACATTAACCTCCGCTTTTATGAGGTCGGAAATGGCTTCGATTTCGGCCTTGAAATTAGCGTCAAGTACTGGAATCATTACCTTTTGCAACGGCTGACGCACCTTTATCATTTCCTTTTTTCGGAGTGATAAAACCAATGATGAAATGGTTTGTGCTTTCTGCATTTTGCTTTCTAACGATTTATCAACAAAGTTTTCAACTTGTTTTGGAAATTCCGCCAAATGTACACTGTCAAAATTTTCCGACTGTGTTGCCTGTGTTAAATCTCTGTAAAGCTTGTCCATAAAGAACGGAGCGATTGGAGCACCTAGTTTTGCAACGGTCAAAAGACAGGTATAAAGGGTCTGATAAGCCGCGATTTTATCTTGGGCATATTCGCCTTTCCAGAAACGTCTTCTGCACAAACGCACATACCAGTTGCTCAAATTTTCCTGAACAAAATCAGAAATGGCACGAGCCGCTTTTGTAGGTTCGTATTCTGCATAAGCATCATCCACCACTTTTATCAATGTATGCAATTCGGATAAAATCCAACGGTCGATTTCTGGTCTTTCGTTTAACGGAACTTCTGCTTCTGCATATTTGAATCCGTCGATATTGGCATATAAGCTAAAGAACGAATAGGTATTGTATAATGTTCCAAAGAATTTTCGACGCACCTCAGCAACTCCTTCGATGTCAAATTTCAAGTTGTCCCAAGGATTAGCATTCGAAATCATGTACCAACGAGTAGCATCCGGACCGTATTCTTTAATAGTTTCGAAAGGATCGGTTGCATTTCCTAGACGTTTGGACATTTTTTGTCCGTTTTTGTCTAAAACCAAACCGTTTGAGACTACATTTTTATAAGCGATTTTATCAAAAACCAATGTTCCGATTGCATGCAAAGTATAAAACCAACCTCGAGTTTGATCTACACCTTCTGCGATAAAATCAGCTGGAAAATCTTTGTTCTCGTCAATCTTGTCTTTATTTTCAAAAGGATAATGCCATTGAGCATAAGGCATTGCACCAGAATCGAACCAAACGTCAATCAGGTCGCTTTCGCGTTTCATTGGTTTTCCGGAAGCCGAAACCAATGTGATTTCATCTACTACATTTTTATGCAAATCGACCAAATCATAATTTTCTTCCGACATATTTCCGATTTCGAAACCTTTGAAAGGGTTTTCTTTTTGGAAACCCGCTTCGATTGATTTTTCTATGGCGTTGTATAATTCTTCGACAGAACCAATCAATACTTCTTCTTTCTTGTCTTCGGTTCTCCATATTGGTAACGGAATTCCCCAATACCTTGAACGGGAAAGGTTCCAGTCGTTGGCGTTTTTCAACCAATTTCCGAAACGGCCTTCGCCTGTAGATTTTGGTTTCCAGTTAATCGTGTCGTTCAAATCGAACATTCTGTCTTTTACATCCGTCACTTTGATGAACCAAGAATCTAATGGATAATATAAAAGCGGTTCATCTGTTCTCCAGCTGTGTGGGTAACTGTGAACGTATTTTTCGACTTTAAACGCTTTGTTTTCTTCTTTTAAACGGATAGCGATTTCAACATCTACTGATTTTTCTGGAGCTGTTCCTGCATCATAATATTCGTTCTTCACATATTTTCCTGCGAAATCGCCCATGTGTGAAGTGAATTTTCCTTGCAAATCTACCAATGGAACCGGAGTTCCGTTTTCGTCTAAAACCAACATTGGTGGCACTTCTGGCGTTGCTTCTTTGGCAACTTTCGCATCATCAGCACCAAAAGTTGGAGCCGTGTGAACGATTCCTGTTCCGTCTTCCGTGGTTACAAAATCTCCCGAAATTACCCTAAAAGCATTTTCTGGATTTTGGTAAGGTAAAGCGTAAGGTAATAATTGTTCGTATTTGATTCCGACTAAATCGGCACCTTTTGCTTCTGATAAAATTCTATACGGAAGCTGTTTATCTCCGTTTTTCACTTTGTCAAAATCTGCATCGTCTTCGCTTGCGAAAAATCCTTTTCCGAATTGTTTTCCAATTAAATTTTTAGCCAAAACAACATTTATCGGTTCAAAAGTATATTGGTTAAAAGTTTGAACTAAAACATAATCGATTTTTGGGCCAACTGTCAAAGCGGTGTTAGAAGGCAAAGTCCAAGGGGTTGTTGTCCAAGCCAAGAAATGTACATCTCCAAAGCCTTGTAAAAACGAAGGCAATGTTTCTGGCAATGTCTTGAATTGTGCCACAATCGTAGTATCTGTGACATCTCTGTAAGCTCCCGGCTGGTTTACTTCGTGGGAAGACAATCCAGTTCCTGCTTTTGGAGAATACGGCTGGATCGTGTAACCTTTGTACAACAAACCTTTATCGTAGATTTGTTTCAAAAGCCACCAAACCGACTCCATATATTTTGGCTTGTAGGTTACATAAGGATCTTCCATATCTACCCAATACCCCATTTTTTCGGTAAGGTCGTTCCACACGTCGGTGTAACGCATTACTGTTTTTTTACAGGCTTCGTTATATTCTTCGATGGAAATGGCTTTTCCGATATCTTCTTTTGTGATGCCGAGTTCTTTTTCGGTTCCCAATTCTACTGGCAAACCGTGAGTGTCCCAGCCTGCTTTTCTTTTTACCTGAAAGCCTTTTTGGGTTTTATAACGACAAAAAATATCCTTAATCGCACGAGCCATCACGTGGTGAATCCCAGGCAAGCCATTTGCTGAAGGCGGCCCTTCAAAAAAGACGTAGGGTTGGTTTCCTTCGCGTGTGGTAACGCTTTTCTCGAAGATGTTTTCTTTTTTCCAGAAATCAAGTACTTCAGACGCTACAGTTGGCAGGTCAAGTCCTTTATATTCAGTAAATTTTGTACTCATTTTATCGTTTTCTTAAATCAATTTGCGAAAGTAATAAATAGTTGGGAGTTATGGGTTATGAGTTATGAGTTTTTGGGTTTTGAATATTGGTTTTACCAAATATTAAATAATAGAGCATCAAAAATGTTTTTTTACCATATAAGGCAAGCAAGTTCATTTAAGTTGAATTTTCTTCGTTGGTTCGTTCGCGTGAGGGATTGAAGTGGAAATCCTTTTCTTTTTTTTCTTTAAAAAAAGAAAAGATTACTTCACATTACTTTTATTTTCAGAGGAGTTCAGTGAACTACGTTTGATAACGGAAAGCCCGACAGCATTTTCAAAAAGGCTATGGACAAACTGAATTTGCCTTTTTGAAAATGGTGGCACGCCCAAATTATGCAAAAACTTCTTTTAGCACATCTAATGATTTTGGTTTCCTGAAACCATCTAGATGCAAGGTGTAATAATCAATCAGTATTTTGAGTAAAATTTGTCTTTCGACGGATGCGAAGATTTTTTGGTCGCTGTCGAATTTTAAATTCATTAGTCGTTTTAGCAGATGGGTTTCGTGTTCGGAAAGGCTACTGACGGCGTGAAAGGGTGTGAAAACGCCTTCGATCATTTCGAAGAATTTTGAATCTGAATCTGAATTATCGGGATAGAAACCCAGGTATTTTGTGGTTTCCAATAATAAAATTAGATGAAAATTCGCTACTTCGTCATGGTTGTCGAGCCAAAGTAATGAGGTTTCGAGAAAGGCGAAAAAGTGTTCATTTTTTTCTTCTTCATGAATGCTATGGTGCAAGATTTCGGAGATAAACATGACAATCGTACTCTTCACAACATCAGTATGGATGGAATGAAACGGCGATGCGATTTTTATTTCCTTGAAGTTCTCGAGCGTTCCTTTGTTTTTATGGATGGCTTCGATTTCAAGAATAGAAAGTGGCTGAAAATAGGCAATTTTCTGGTTTGATTTTCGGCTGGAAAAAGCATCACGAACAAAATAGCTTTTGAGTCCGTCGGATTGTGTGAAGCATGTTACAATCAGGCTTTTTTCCTGGTATTTTAGGGACGAAATTACGATTGCTTTGGTTTTGATGTTCATGGGTTCAAGGTAATGGATACAGGGTTCTGGGTTGTCCTTCCTTGGACCATTTACCCTAAACCCCGAACCTATCTGACGATCATTACTTTTTTGACTTTTGTTTCCAAACCGTCTTGGGCTGAAATAAAAATCATGTAGACTCCCGAGGCAACTTTATATTTGCCGAAAGCTGTCGTATCCCATTCAATTGTTCCTCCTTCCGAAACTACTTCATGCACGAGATTGCCTTCGATATCGGTAATTTTTATTCTGGCTTTATCGAGCAATCCGGTGATTTTTACGGTTCCATAATATTCTGGACGAACTGGATTTGGATACACTTTTACATTTTGTAGATTATCGCTTCCGGTAGTGGAAAATCCTTTGAAGGAAACCATTCCTTTTGTTGTTGCAAAGAAAACTTCTCCTGTTATTGGATTGATGTCAATATCGTTAATGGAATTGCTGGGCAAAGGTGAATTGGTAATCGTAAATCGTTGAAGGGTTTCTTGTCCATTTGGAGAAACTTGGAAGACACCTGAATCAGCAGTTCCAATCCATTTGTTATTGGCACCATCGACAACAATATCAGTTATAAATTGTTCATATAGTAATTCTTGTGCTACATCTTCTTCTATAATAATAATAGGATTTGTTGTCATTTGATCTTCTGAAAGATATCTGTCGACACTGGATAAAACTCGTAATCCTTTAGTTGTTCCTATCCAAAGTTGATTTCGGTTATCAATTGCTATGGTTCTTGTGTTTCTAATGGGCAAATTACCTTCTTCTCCCGCTGTTATTATTTTGAAAACATTTGTTGTCTCGTTGAATGCCATCACCCCTTGAGTTGAAGCTAACCATTTGGTCCCATTCTTGTCTACCACCAATTGATCATAATTGATGTCTTCTGGATCATGAAAGTCATCTGTTGCAAAACTTTGCCATTGATTATTGGTTTTTAAAACTTTTAAACCGTTTGGCACCAAACTATTAGTGATCCATAAATTTCCTGTTTTGTCAAATGCGGCACCATTTATCCTAACGCTTATGTTTGTGCCGTCAAAGGTTAGTGTTTCCGGCCCATTTGGAGCAGAATTCGTTTGGTCGTATAAATAAATTGGGACGTCATTTTCTAGTTTTAATAGTCCTGAATGATGTGAACTTATGAAAACTTCATTTTGATTATTCGGATTGATAACAATTTTGGATAATGACTTAGCTCCAAGAACTTCTTCATAAGGTATATTGAGCCACTTGTTATTTACAAACTTGGAAATTCCATATTCGTTTACAGTCCCAAAAGAATCATAATTGAAAGGATTGTAAATGGCATCATAACCTCCAAAAACTGCCCATATATTTTCAGTCTTAGCATTTACCGCAAAAACCGCATTTTTTAGAGGTCCATCAGGACTCAAAAATTCGAAAGTAAAAGCGTTGTTGATTGTGGTAACAAGTAGTCCATTTTCTTCTGTTCCTATATAAACTTTATTATTGACAATAGTTCCACAAGTGAATTCAACAACTTGTTCCATAACTTGATTGGTATTAATTAGTGCGACTTGAGCCAATTGTTCATTATAGATGTACACATTATTTTGTGTAGTGATAATTAAAAAATCTTCGCTTTCGCGTATATCCAACGGTTGTTGAAGCAATTGAATAAAGGGTTGAAAAGTAGCACCATTGTATCTATGCATATTTGAATTTTGATTGACCGCCAACAGCTCGTTACCAATTGCCTCTATTCCCAACCAATTTCCAAATGCAATATTGATCCATTCGTTATAATCGATTAAGTTCTCGCTTAGAATATTTGCCCTTCTAATACCCGAAGAAGCAGTTGCAGCATAGATGAACCCGTTAAAAACTTCAGTTTGCAAGACTCTAATTTCGGCTCCATTATCGCCAATAAAATAGGTGTCACCAAATTGAAGGGTTTCCAAATTATATTGCACCACTCCAAAATCGCACGAGATATATGCAATTCCTTCATATTCTTGGATATGATTAATCCTTTTAATATTTGGTGGTATTTGCTTGTTGATGATATCGACAACGGTTTTCATACTTCCGTCGCTTTCGTTTACAACCATTAACAATCCGTTTTCATAACCTACCAATGTTCTATTAAAATTTTCGCTATGGTATAGGGTGGAGATTGTCTGACCTGGCAAACCGTCTATGGTATTCGTGGTTTTTATTTCGTTAGTAAGATTATTTAAGGAGAAAAAAGCATTTTCTGAAGCTGCAAAAACTTTATTAGTTGACTCAGCAACATCCTTAATTTCATTATAACTAAAATAACTGTTCCAGCTTTCACTGTTCTGAGAAAAACCTATTTGTATTGAGACAAGGAAAAAAAATGCTGGGAAAAAATATTTCATTACTATTTTATTACTAAGACAAATATACTACAAAACGAATTTAATTGATTTTTAATATTAAGATGGCAAAAAAAATGCTCTCAAATTGAGAGCATTTTCAAATTATAATAAGATTGCTAATTAAACAACACCTTGAGCAAGCATTGCATCAGCAACTTTTACAAATCCTGCAATATTTGCACCTTTCACATAATCAACATAGCCTGAAGCATCAGAACCATATTTTACACATGAAGCGTGAATATCTAGCATAATTCTTTTTAATCTTTCGTCAACTTCTTCTGAAGTCCAGCTTAATCTCAAAGAGTTTTGAGACATCTCAAGTCCTGAAGTTGCAACACCTCCTGCATTAGAAGCTTTTCCTGGAGCAAATAATATTTTTGCTTTTTGGAAAACCAATACTGCCTCTGGAGTTGATGGCATATTCGCTCCTTCGGCAACACAGATACATCCGTTTGCCACTAAAGCTTTTGCTTCATCTTCATTCAATTCATTTTGAGTAGCACATGGCAAGGCAACATCACATTTCACTTCCCATGGGCGTTTTCCTTCTACGAATTTAGCAGATGGATATTTTTTCAAATAGTCACTGATTCTACCTCTTAATTCGTTTTTGATTTCCATTACATGAGCCAATTTCTCAGCATCAATTCCGTCAGCATCATAGATATATCCTGATGAATCTGACATTGTAACTACTTTACCTCCTAATTGAGTTGCTTTTTCTGCAGCATATTGAGCTACGTTTCCAGAACCAGAAATAACTACAGTTTTTCCTGTGAAGCTATCACCTCTTGTTCCTAACATGCTTTGTGCAAAGTATACATCACCATATCCTGTAGCTTCAGGACGGATTAATGATCCTCCGAAAGAAATTCCTTTACCAGTCAAAACACCTGTAAATTCGTTTCTTAATCTTTTATATTGACCAAACATATAGCCAACTTCTCTTCCCCCAACACCGATATCTCCAGCAGGAACGTCAGTGTTTCCACCGATATGCTTTGCTAATTCGGTCATGAAAGCTTGGCAAAAACGCATTACTTCGTTATCCGATTTTCCTTTTGGATCAAAGTCAGCTCCACCTTTTCCTCCACCCATTGGCAAAGTAGTTAAACTGTTTTTGAATGTTTGCTCGAAAGCCAAGAATTTCAAGATACTCAAGTTTACAGATGGATGAAAACGAATTCCTCCTTTGTATGGTCCGATGGCAGAGTTCATCTGGATACGGTATCCACGGTTCACTTGAGTGTTTCCAGCATCATCAATCCATACAATACGGAAAGTGATGATTCTTTCGGCCTCAACCATTCTTTCCAGAAGCATTTTGTTCTGGTATTTTTTATTTTCTTCAATAAACGGAATTACTGTTTCAGCAACTTCGTGTACAGCCTGCATGAATTCAGGCTCGTTAGGGTTTCTTTTAGCAACTGCTTCAACAAAAGATTGAATACTTTGTGACATGATTATTAAGTTATTAACGTTTGTGAAAACGTTTTCGTTTGATGAGACAAATATACATTTAATTGAAATATGGTGGTATCTTTTTTTGTATTCTCAGTAAAATTATTCTTTTGTTAAGAAATCTTAATGAAAACACTCATTATTACTATCCTTTAAAGGTTTTTGTGGCATTTTATCTTGAAAATCAAGTATTTCATCGATATAATTTATAAGTCCTATATGTTTTTTATATATTTGCCGATATTTACAATTGAAAATTTTTGATCATGCCAAAAAAAATATTAACTCTTTTAGTTATTATAATTAGCTATTACTCTGTACAGGCACAATATGGGAGAACCTATCAAGAAATTGGTATCATGGCAGGCCCTGTATTTTTCCAGTCAGATTTTGGTGCTAGGGGCGAAATTGAGAATGCGATCAAAAACGTAGGTATTTCTGGAGGAGTTTTCTATTATTTATCTTTAAACAATGACCGTTCGACCTTTTCTGATAATTTTAAAATTCGCTTAGAAGCTTCTTTTATGAAAGTGCAACTCCAACATTATGGTAAATATGTTGAAGCATCGACAGATTTTGCTCGAAAATTAAGAGGTATGAATACTACCCTGTCTGCAGGAAATGTTGGATTCCAACTTGAATATTACCCTTTTAAAACGGATGATTATAGTGGAGCTACTTTTAGTCCTTATATTAGTGCTGGAGGTCAATTAACAAGCTACAATGCAAAGGCTTATTCTAAATTAGGCCCTATTGGAACACCACAAGTTGTTCCTGTAAAATATGTAGATGGTTTTAAAAATTCTTCTGGATGGGCAACTTCGGTTACTGCAAGTATGGGTTTTAGATATAAACTAAATGATTATAATGCAATTATAGTTGATGGTAGACTTCAATATTATTTTACAGATTGGATGGACGGAATGAATCCTGATAGAAGAACCTACACTGAAAATAAAACAAACGACTACTCTGCAACCTTAAACATAGGCTACGTTTATTATTTCAATTAATTTATTCCTCTTTTTTCTATTCTCCTTTTTCGGCTAATTTCCTTTCAAGTTCTGCTTGAAATTCCTCCATTACGGGTTTCATCGTGCTTTCTGGAATATCGGCAATTCTGATATACATCAGTCCATCAACAGCATTGTTGAACAACGGATCCACATTAAAAGCTACAACTCTGGCATTTTGCTTGATGTATTTCTTGATCAATACTGGCAAACGCAAACTTCCTGGTTCTAGTTCATCAATTATTTTATCGAATTTATTTAAATCAGATTCCGCTTCGTCAAAAATAAAATCCTTATCGGCGTCTTTCAATTTTACCTTATATTCTTTTTTAGGATGAATATATTGTGCAATGTAAGGATCATAGTAATTGGACTTCATGAACTCAATCATCAACGATTTCGAGAAATCCGAAAATTGATTGCTAATACTCACACCTCCAATCAAAAATTTATGTTCTGGATAGCGTAAAGTTGTATGCATAATTCCTTTCCAAAGCAAGAATAAAGGCATTGGCTTTTGCTGGTATTCCTTTACAATAAAAGCCCTTCCCATTTCGATTGATTTATGCATCATATCGAAAAGTTCGGGTTCGAAGCGAAAAAGTTCATGCAAATAAAACCCTTCGATTCCATACTTTGGGAAAATTTCAGATCCTAATCCCATCCTGTAAGCTCCAGCTATTTTTTGTGCTTCTTCGTCCCAAAGGAACATGTGGTGATAATATTTGTCGAATTTATCAATATCGATCGATTCATTTGTTCCTTCGCCCACTTCTCGGAATGTAATTTCTCTTAACCTTCCCAATTCATGAAGAATATTCGGAATTTTATCTGCTTGAGCGAAAAAAACTTCATAATTCTTGCTTTGCAATAATCGGCATTCAAGTTTTCTTAAGTTAACAACTTCTGCCACAATTTTTTCATGGTTTGCAGCTGTAACAATTTCTTTCGGACTTTTTGGTAATTTTAAAGTTGGAGTGGTCAAAAGCTTGGATTCCTTCTCGAAAGGATTGGCAAGCATATAGGTTTTCTTTCTTAAAAATTCTGAGTACTCCTCAATTGTTTCGTATTCATTTTGTTCCGAAACAGAGATAGGTTTACCGATTCGAACTTTTATAATTCTATCTTTCTGAGTCAATAGTTCCGAAGGCAATTTAGCCGTTCTAAGTGTTCCTCCCAATTTGGACAACAAATAAAATAACCTACTGTTTTTTGCATGAAAATAAATAGGAACAACCGGAACTTGGGCTTTTCTAATAACTTTGATTGCACCTTCTTCCCAAGCTTTATCTACTACTAATTTGCCATCTTTATAAGTAGAAACTTCTCCGGCAGGAAACATTCCCAGAGGTTTTCCATCGCTCAAATGACGCAAAGTTTCCTTGATTCCAATAACACTAGATTTTGCATCCTTATGATTTTCAAAAGGATTTACTGGCATAATATAAGGTTTCATAGGATCAATTCTATGCAAAAGAAAATTAGCTATGATCTTGAAATTTGGCTCTCGCTCAAGCATTAATTTCAATAACAAAATCCCATCAATTCCTCCCAAAGGATGATTGGAAATAGTGATATAGGCCCCGTCTTTTGGCAAACGCTTTAGGTCTTCTTCTGGAATTTCAAATTTTATCTGGAATTCATCTAATATAGCATTCAAGAACTCAACATCTTTTAAATGCTTGTTCCTGTCATATACATCGTTTAAAGTGGAAATTTTTAAGACTTTCATCAGTAACCATCCTGAAAAAGTTCCAAAAATCCCATATTTTTCAGTGTTTATTGCTTTTGCAACTTCTTTCGCGGTTACTAAACCCATTTATGTATTTAATTTATTTGGCAAAAACAAAGATAGCAAAACTTGTTTAAAATTGACCTTTGTTTATTGAAGTTTCAAAATTCTTTATTTGATTCTGAATGATAGTTTTTTATAAAAATCAAACCTTTTTACCTACTTTTGAAAAAGACAAAATTTTATTCAGAATGAAGATTATTTCTTATAATGTAAACGGTATTAGAGCCGCAATTTCAAAAGGTTTTATCGATTGGCTACAACAAGCAAATCCAGATGTTATTTGTCTTCAAGAGATCAAAGCAACTCAAGATCAGATTCCAGTTGAGGAATTTGAAAAAGCTGGTTACCCCTATCATTACTGGTTTTCTGCACAAAAAAAAGGATATAGTGGTGTGGCAATATTGTCGAAAATAAAACCAAACAATGTTGTTTTTGGGACTGGGATTGATTATATGGATTTTGAAGGTAGAAATCTCCGTTTAGACTTTGATGATTACTCAGTTATGAGTTTATATTTGCCTTCGGGAACAAATATTGCCCGACTCGATCATAAATTCATGTTCATGAGGGAATTTCAGGAATATATTACCGAGTTGAAAAAAGAAATTCCAAACCTGATCATTGGTGGAGATTACAACATTTGCCACGAAGCGATTGATATTCATGATCCTGTTCGAAATAAAACTGTTTCGGGATTCCTTCCAGAAGAAAGAGCTTGGATTGATTTGTTTATGAAAAATGGCTTCACGGATAGTTTCCGTCATTTCAACAAAGATCCCCATCATTATACTTGGTGGAGTTATCGAGCTGGAGCTAGAGGCAACAACAAAGGCTGGAGAATCGATTATATTTTAGTGAGTAATATCATCGAAAACAAATTGCAAAGAGCTTTGATTTTACCAGATGCAAAACACTCTGACCATTGTCCCGTAATGATAGAAATTGAATAAAAATGATAAATTAAATATTTGAAAAATGATAAAAAGAGTTTCCATAGCCTTGCTTGTTTTGGCTTTATCTTCATCTTGTGTATCGAAAAAAGTGTACAACGATTTAGAAAATAAATTTGCCAACCAAAAAAAAGAAAACCGCAAACTAGCTGATGATAATGAGGAATTAACAAAGGCAAAAAATCAATTAGAGCTAGACCAATCTTCTTTACAAAAGGAATATGACAAGCTAAAAGCTGAACGCGACAAACTCCTTGCTGATTATACTGCATCAAACAACAACCTGAAAAACTTGGAAAATTCCTATAGTGCTTTGGAGAAAAATAGTGATGATGCCTTGAAAACCAACATGGACAAAAACCGTGAATTATTGGCACAATTAGAAGCAAAAGAAAAAGCCTTGGCTGCCGAGCAAGAGCGTCTTAACAAACTGATGGCCGATTTCCAAGAGCGTTCTAACCGCGTTGCTGAACTCGAAGGAATGATTTCCTCAAAAGAAGCCGCCATGAAAAAACTAAAAGAAACCCTATCAAAAGCTTTGAATGCTTTCGAAGGAAAAGGCTTGACGGTCGAACAGAAAAACGGGAAAGTCTATGTTTCGATGGAAAACAAATTGTTGTTTCAAACCGGGAGTTGGGCCGTTGGTTCAGAAGGTAAAAAAGCCGTTACCGAGTTAGGAAAAGTGCTAGCCGATAATCCAGACATTTCCGTTTTGATTGAAGGTCATACTGATAATGACAAATTTGCTGGAGCAATGGGGCAAATCGAAAACAACTGGGATTTATCTACAAAAAGAGCAACGGCAATTGTTGGAATTTTGGCTGAAAATAAAGCCATCAATAAACAAAATCTGACTGCTGCAGGAAGGGGAGAATATTCGCCTTTGGCTGCAAATGATTCTGCCGAAGGAAAAGCCAAAAACCGTAGAATTGAAATTATCTTGACTCCAAAACTGGATGAAATTTCGAAGATGTTGAATGAGCTTTAATAGTTTACAAATTAAAAAAAGGCGGTTGAAAATTTCAACCGCCTTTTTTAATATCTATTTTTAAACCTATCTCGGTGTCAACCAACCTTGAGGATTGGCATAAGTAGTATTCTGAGAAATCATAAATTTCAAAACCGTTTTTCCGGTATCACCACTAGTCCTGATTTTTCCGATGGCTTGTTTACGGCTCACTTTTTGTCCTTTACTAACCGATACGCTACTCAAGTTATGATAAATGGTAAAGAAATCTCCGTGCTGTATCATAACCGATTTTTGAACTGGTGAAACATAAATCACACTGTAGACTTCACCATCAAAAACCGCTCTCGCCTCTGCACCGGTAATTGTGGAGATTTCAATTCCGCTACTATGGACCGTCACCGATGGTACTTCCGGATGCGGTTGATTTCCAAATTTCAACGTCACATCACCTCTTTCTACAGGCCAAGGTAATCTTCCTTTATTGGCTTTAAAATTATCCGAAATAATTTTTGCTTCAGGCGTTAATACAATTTTCGATGAATTCTCTGTAGCTTTTGTGGTTGCTGCAGATGTTTTTGGATTTGCTTTTTTCGCGGCAGCTGCTGCTTTTCTATTGGCTTCGGCAATCGCTTCCTTGATTAATTTATCAATTTTTTGATCAATTACTCTCGTTTCTTGCTGTTTTTTCTTGATTTCAGCAGCAATTTTCTTTTTATCTTTCTTGATCGAATTAGCTAGTTTTTCTTGTTCCTGCTTTTCTTTTTGCAAGGCCAATCGTTCTTGTTCTTGCTCCTTGATTATTTTTTGCTTTTCTACTTTTTGAGCATCTAGCTTTTGATTTAAATCTGCAAGTTTGTCGCTTTTAACTTTAATTTCATCTCCTTGTGTTTTTCTATAACTCGCATATTGTTTCATATACTGAGCTCTTTTATAGGCTTGAAGAAAATTCTCTGAAGACAAAAGAAACATGGCTCGGCTTTGTTCGGATCGGCTTTTATAGGATTTCACAATCATTTCGGCATAGTCCTCTTTCAAATCTTTCAATTCGCGATTGAGCTTGTTGATGGCGAGTTGGTTGAGATACATTCCGTCCTTTAAAATTCGGGCTTGCTTTTCGGTAGTTTGAATTAAATTTTCACGCAGTCTAATTTTTTCTTTTTGCTGAATAATCGTTGTCAAGACCGATTTTTGTTTCTGGTCTTGGCTTTTCAACAAACGTTCTTGTTCTTGAATTTCTTTTAAAAGCTGTGCTTTTCGCTGTTCCAGTTTCTCTTGTTGAGTCTGGCTCCACGAAAGTGAGGTCATTATGATAAAAAGAAAAGTAAGAATGTATTTCGACATATTATAAAAATATTTATGCAAATCTAATCAATAAAAATTCTATCAAAGCCATCCGGAACGCTATAAGGGAAAGAAATTTCCTCATTAAAAGTAGCCGACTTGTATTCTATATCAATTTTCGTTGTTTTGTTGTCCTGCAATGCCTCAATGATTAATTGTGTTGGCAAAATAACTTCTGGATAATCCTTATGATTCGGATAACTCACTTTCAACATCCTGTTTTTTGTCTTTTGGCTAATTTCCTGCCTTTTGATTAAAAATTGTGATGCCTCAAAAAAGAACGCTTTTTCAGTATTTTTATTGGATTGATCTTCCAGTTTATATAGTCCTTCTTCAATTGAAGCTTCATATTTCCCTTTGTTCAAATCATCGAAAGCTTGGCCTATTAGCATGTTTTGAACTTTTTTAAAATCCAAATCGGTTCCAAGCCATTTGCTTAAAGTCGAATAATCGCCTTCAAAATATTTGTTTCCGGATTTTTCATAATATTTAACCTCTTTTGGAGTAATCAAAGCTTTTGCCACGGTGTAACCAAAAACGCGAACACTCAACAATATTTTTTCGTCTTTTTGGATTCGAACATCAGCCGATACATTCAGGCTTTGCTTTTCGTCCTTATATTCGACGTCCGCTTTTATGTAGGCTGTTTTGAAATCCTTTTTTACCGCATAATGATTGGAAACAATTTTATCAGCACCCATCTTTTTGGTTGCTGTAGCTTCGGCAATCACGGTTTTGGATTTACAGGAAATTATAGATGTAAAAAAGGCAAGAAGCATCACATATTTCCAAGCTTTATTCTTCCTTATATTTTTCATAACTGTTTTATTCTTTTAATAATTTATCGGCTTTTAGAAAATAGTTTTCTTTCTTCTTCATGTCGCCCAAACCATTATAGGCTTCACCTAATTGTATATTAAAATTAATTTCCAGATTTTTATTTTCTACCAAATAATCGATTCCTGTTTCCAAGATATCTTTTGCCTTTTTGAAATTTTTCAATTGATTGTTGGCCAAACCTGCATAGTAATAAAATTCAGGATTAGACGGAAACAACTCCATCATGTTTTCAGCATTTTTAGCAAGCTCTTTAAACTGTTGATTTTCGGCATAAGCCTGAAACAAAAGCATCGTGTTTCCTAGATTAGTGGGATTGCTACTTTGTTCCATTTCATAATATTTAATGGCCTTGTTCCAATCTTTTTTATTTTGATAAAACTTCCCAATTTCCTTTGCAACATCTACTTCATTTTCGTTTTCAAAATAGGCAATTGCTTTTTCCAAAGCAGCTTCATATTTTGGATTATTGGTAACAAAAATCAAAAACTCATTTAAAATTCTGTGCTTAATTTTATCATCAACTTCATCACTATCAAGTACTTGATTCATTGAAGCAACTGCTTTATCGCCATCATTATTATTGAGATGAAATTTAAAAAGACTCACTTGAGCCCAATCCGAACTTGGAATTTCCTTTTCCAATTGTTTGGCAACTTCAAGCGCTTTTTCTTCTTCATTACTATTTGAATACAGATAAATCAGGGAAATGTAGTTGGCTTCTTCTTTTGGATGCTTTTTGATTAACTCTACCAGATTTTCCTTCTCGCTTCCTTGGTATTTTGCAGTTTGCAGAATTTGCATTTTATAGCCATCTCTTTTTGCAGATTTGCCTACATTTTCATTCAAATCATTGATTAGAGCCAAAGCCTTGTCAAATTGTTGGGTGTACATGTAAAGCGAAACTAGGTCTTCCTTATATCCGGGATCAAATTCGATGAGCTTCGTTACAATAATGATGGACTGATTATAGTCTTGTGTTTGATAGCAAACATCATACATTCCGTTCCAATACCATTTGTTTGAAGGGTCAATTTGTGCTGCTTTTTCGAAAGACTCATAAGCATCTTTATACCCTTTTATTTTGAGATAATTTTTACCTAGCTCATTGTAAACAATTGGATTTTGAGGCTCCAGTTTCAAACATTTTTCTAATGCTTCAATTGCCTTATCATGATTTTCGATTCCTTTTTGCTTTAAAGCTTCAAAGAAATGTTCCTGAAATGCATCGGTTTCCAAACCAATAGTTTCGGGTTCTGCTTGTGCAAAAACCGAATTTGGATTGGAAAACAACATTCCGAATAATAGGATTAGGGCAATTTTTTTCATTTAAATTTATTCTAAAACCGAATAATCGCCAATACTGATCGAAGTAAAATTACCATCAAAGCTGGCGTGACTTCCAATCATGGCATTATCCAAATTAGCATTTTTGATATAAGAATTATGTTGCACAAGGCTGTTCTTGATAGTCGAATTTGTGACGTGAGATCCTTTTCCAAGCGACACATTTGGGCCTACAGTTGCATTGATTAAGATAACATCTTTATCGATAAAACAAGGCGGAACAATCGTTGAATTTTCTAGTTTCACATTAGAATCAACCAAGTTTTCACCATCATTGTGCAAAAACCCAAGCATTCTTCCATTGGTTTCAACTGTAACATTTTTGTTGCCACAATCCATCCATTCATCGACTTTACCTGGTACAAATTTCATGCCTTTTGCCATCATTTGCTTAATTCCGTCGTTAATTTGATATTCGCCACCATGAATAATGTTGTTGTCTAAAACCAGTTGCAGTTCATTTTTCAAAACGGCTACATCTTTGAAATAGTAAATACCAATTACGGCAAGATCCGATACAAATTCTTTTGGTTTTTCTACCAATTCGATGATTTCATTATTTTCATTCAAGTTAATAACGCCAAAAGCTTCTGGTTCATCCACTTGTTTTACCCAAATCACGCTATCGGCGGTTTGATCTAGATCAAAATCGGCACGAATTAATGTATCTGCATAAGCGATAACGGCTGGACCGCTCAAAGAATCCTTGGCACACATAATAGCATGGCCTGTTCCTAAAGCTTCATTTTGATAATAAATAGTTCCTTTTGCACCCAATTTTTGAGCAATAGCAATTAGGTCATCTTCTACTTTCTTACCAAAACTTTCGTGGATTACAAAAGCCACTTCCTCAATATCTTGATTTAAAACACCTGCAATATCTTCAACTAAACGATGCACGATTGGTTTTCCTGCAATTGGAATTAGTGGTTTTGGTACTGTTAATGTATGTGGTCTTAAACGAGAACCACGTCCTGCCATCGGAACTATTATTTTCATATTATTTCTTATTAAAGGATTAAAAGATTTAAAAATTACAAATCAGAATCTTTAAATTTTTTACTCTTAGAATTATTACTTTTTATTTAAACACTAAGCTCACAATGCTTTTTCGCAAAGTTCACAAAGCCGGAAAACTGATTACTGAAAACTGTTACTGCCTACTATTTCACTCCCGTACTACCAAAACCTCCTTCACCTCTTGTCGTTTCAGACAATTCGTGAACTTCAGTCCATTCGGCACGTTCGTGTTTCGCAATGATCAATTGGGCAATTCTTTCGCCGTTTTCGACAACGAAAGGTTCATTGGATAAATTTACTAAAATCACTCCAATTTCTCCACGATAATCTGCATCAACTGTTCCTGGTGAATTCAGGACGGTGATTCCTTTTTTTGCCGCAAGGCCACTTCTTGGTCTAACTTGTGCTTCGTAGCCAATTGGCAATTCTATAAAAAGGCCAGTTTTGACAATGGCTCTTTCCAAAGGATTTAGTGTGATTGATTCTGTGAGATTTGCTCTTAAATCCATCCCTGCTGAAGCGATTGTTTCATAATTTGGCAACGGATGTTGTGACTTATTGTTGATTTTGATGTTCATTATATCGGGTTTAAGCTTTTCTTTTTATAATTTTATTTAATGTTTCTTTTTCGTTGTAATATATGAAATACGTGAATAGGATTATCAATGGAATGCCAACAAAATAATTTTCTCTAAAGAAATAGAACGAGAGTACTGAAAATAGTATTGAGATTCCCAAATAACCTCCAATTTTTTTCATGTCATACGGAACTGGATAGTATTTGTTTCCAAGGATATAGGAAATTATCATCATACTTCCGTAGGCCACGATTGTTGCAATTGCTGAACCCATGTATCCATTATGCCCGTTTTTATCAAAGTAAGGAATCAAGAAAAAGTTTAAAAGTAAAGTCAAAATTGCTCCAACAATAGAGATATAAGCTCCAATTTTAGTCTTATCCGTCAACTTATACCAAACCGATAGATTGTTATAAATCCCGAGGAAGAAATTTGCCAAAATAATTAAAGGAACTACTTTCATAGCACCCCAATATTCCTTGTTGGGAAGTAGAAAATACTTTAATAGATCTGCAAAAACAATAACCCCCAAAAGAATCAAGGAACCAAAAATGACAAAATATTTTGTAATGTTGGCATAGGTTTGCTTTGCATTTTCTGAACTTGCGTGACTAAAAAAGAATGGTTCAATACCTAATCTAAATGCAGTTGCATATAAAACCATAAACAATCCTAATTTATAACAAGCAGAATAAGCTCCAACGGAAGATTCCGCAATGTCTTCTGGTAGAAGATAACCTAAGATGATTTTATCTAAATGCTCATTTACAGCAAATGCAATTCCTGCAATTAGAATTGGAAAACCGTAATACATCATTTTCTTCCAAAGTTGAAAATCAAAATGCCACTTGACGTGTAAATAATTAGGCGAAAGCACTACAAAAGTGACCAAACTCGCAATTAAGTTTGCCATAAAAATATAGCCTATCTGGAAATTTTCGAAATATAATGTTGCTAGAAATGTATCTGGGTTATTTTGTGCGATTTGCGGAAGATAGAGTAAGAAAAACAAGTTCAACGCCATATTGATGACCACGTTTCCTATCTTGATTACAGCATAAACAATTGGTCTTTGTTCGGCTCTTAATTTAGAAAATGGAATGATAACCAAGGCATCTAAAACCAAAATCCAAATGGCATAGGTCACATATTCGACTTCCACATTTATCCAACTGGATAGTGTATTTCTAAAAAAAAGCGAAAGGAATAAAAATCCAATCGAAGTCCAAAAAATGGAAATGGTAGAGGTTTCTATTACATCTTTTTTATTGTCTTCTGAATTATAAAAACGAAAAAAAGCAGTTTCCATTCCGTAGGAAAGAGTCACGTTGAAGAAAATCATAAAAGCCAAAAGTATGGTAACTTGCCCATAATCAGCAGTTACAAGATTGTCCGTATGAATTCTTACCAATAGAAAACTCAGCATTCTCGGTAATACCGTGGCGAGTCCGTAAATGGCTGTTTGTTTGAAAAGATTTTTATATAAACTCAAGGTGTGTTTCGTAATTTGTAACAAAAATAACTATTTCTTTGGGTTTTTAAGTCGGTAATGTTTTAATTTACATATTCACAATTAATATATTTATTTGAAATCATACACTTCTATAATGAACAGAATTATTTTTTCGCTTATTTTTCTTTTAAACCTTCAAATCTTGTTTGGACAAGAATTTCCTAAAGCCAAAAAAACACCAAAAACGGTCACGAAACATAACATTTCATTTGTAGATGATTATTCTTGGCTGGAAGATATGCGTTCTAATGAAGTGAATAATTGGTTGGACGAGCAAAATAAAATTGTTGATGAGCATCTTAAAGGAATATTCGAGATATACAATCCTTCTACAACTATTAAAGAGTATGACAAATTAACCACCTACAGAATTCCAGAACGAAAAGGAAAATATTATTATTCCTATTATCGCAAGGAAAGCAAATCTTCGTCCTTGTATATGCGAAACAATGTCGATGATAAATCGGTTGAAATTATCGACCCCAACACCATTTATGAGGATAAAATCGTAACCCTCAGCAACCATTATCCTTCGGGAAGTTCAAAATATCTGGCCTATAAAATCCGAATTGATGGAAGCGATAAGGAAGAAATTCGGTTTTTTGATTTGGATAAACGAGAAAAAATGGAAGACATACTATACAACGTGAAATTTTCGAATGTTTCATGGAATGGCGATCTTGGTGTTTTTTATAAGAAGAATAACAACCAGCAACAATTTGCCAAGGATTCTACCTTCCAATTGTTTTATCATAAAATTGGTTTCAAGCAAGATGATGATGAACTTGTTTATGATGGCGCTAATGATGAAAGCAATATTAGTTTTTTTACAGCTTGGGAAAAACTTTTTGTTATAGAAAACGACAAGAATGATGTTTCAAAAAACTATTATTATGGCAATTTAAAAGACGAGAAAATGGTTCTGGAAAAATTTATTGAAAATGATTCCACCAATTTTAAATTCTTGAGTTATAAAACCAATCGGGTTTATTATTCGACCCGAAAATATAATTGGGGCGAAATCCGTTCTTTTGATTTGAATAATCCCGCAGAAAATTCAGTTGTTGTTCCACAAATTTATAATCATCTTTTACAGAAATCGCTTTTCTACAAGGATTATATCATCTGTAAATATAAAACCATAGGTAAAAATTATTTTATAGTGTATGACTATAACGGAAAAATGATTCGGAAAGTTGAAGTCCAACCGGGTTTAGATTTAGAAATTATTTCTTTTGATTCTTGGAAGAAAGATATTTTTTATGGCTCTTTTTCTTATGTTGACCGATATGAAAATCATAAATTCAATATCGATACTGGTGCCGATATTCTTTTCTTTACAAAATCAAATCCTGCAAAGCCAACACTTTTTCCCTATAATCATTTTGAAACCAAGACGATCAGCTATAAAAATAGAGACAATATTGATATTCCAATCACGATTGTTTATAAGAAAGGAATTGTTTTGGATGGAAACAATCCTACGTTATTGAAAGCCTATGGCGGTTTTGGAAAAGTCAATATTCCCAGTTATGATACGGGTTTAATTTATTTTCTAGAAAATGGTGGTGTTTTCGCTTATGCAGAAATTAGAGGTGGTGGCGAAAAAGGAGTAAAGTGGCATACTGACGGAATGGGTTTGAAAAAGATGAATTCCTTCAATGACTTTATTGATGCCGCTGAATTCTTAATCAAAGAAAAATACACCACTCCAAACAAATTGGCCATCACGGGAGCTTCACAAGGAGGGTTATTGGTTGGAGTAGCAATGACCCAAAGACCCGAACTGTTTAAGGTTGCAATTCCAGATGTAGGTGTTTTTGATATGGCAAATTTCCACCAATATTCAATCGGAAGATTTCATTATGATGAATATGGAAATCCCGAAAAAACAGAAGATTTTAAAGCGATGATGGACTATTCACCTTATCACAACATCAAAGACGATGTGAATTATCCAATAACATTAATCATCACCTCCGAAAATGATGACAGAGTTCCGCCTGTTCATTCCTATAAATTTGCCGCAAAGTTGCAAAATAGGACAGCTCAAAAGAATCCTGTTTTCATCAAAACCTTAAAAAAAGCCGGACACTATGGTAACAATTCTAGCTATGAGAATAGAATTCAGGAAAAGTCAGAGCTTTATGCTTTTCTTTTGTACCATTTAAACCAATAAAAAAGCCGACATCTCTGTCAGCTTTCAATTATAGTTAGATAAAATATTATCCTTTTAAAGCTTCAGCTCCACCAACGATCTCTAGGATTTCGTTAGTAATCGCTGCCTGACGAGCTTTGTTATAAGTCAGTTTCAATTGATTTCTCAACTCAGTTGCATTGTCAGTTGCTTTGTGCATCGCCGTCATACGAGCTCCATGTTCTGAAGCGAATGAATCTCTAATAGCTTTGTACAATTGTGTTTTTAATGATTTCGGAATCAAAGTCAGGATGATTTCTTCCTTCTCTGGCTCAAAAATATAATCTCCCGTTGAAGCAGGCGTTTCAGAAACAATTGGCGCCAATGGTAAGAATTGTTCCGTTTGAACGATTTGAGTTGCGGCATTTTTAAATTGGTTGTACACCAATTCAATCTTGTCGTATTGTCCAGACGTAAACTTTTCGGTTAATGTTTGGGCAATTTCAGCTACATTTTCAAAAGTCAAACTATCAAAAACAGCACTTTGATTGTCTGTAACTTTACAGGTTTTACCTAGAACATCGTTTCCTTTTTTACCGATAGCAAAAACATCAACTTGCTTTCCAGCATAAAATTCTGTGCGGTTTTTAACTTCCTTGATTACATTGGTATTGAAAGCTCCGCATAAACCTCTGTTTGAAGTTATGGCAACAATCAAAACCTTTTTTACTTCACGTTGTGTTGTAAATTCTCCTCCAGTATCACCTTCAAGTGTAGCAGAAAGATTTTGTAATAACTCGGTTAATTTTTCGGCATAAGGTCGCATTGCTGTGATTGCATCTTGTGCTTTTTTCAACTTTGCTGCAGAAACCATTTTCATCGCAGAAGTAATCTGCATCGTTGATGAAACGGAAGTAATTCTATTACGGATTTCCTTTAAATTTGCCATTTTCTTATGGATTCAGGGTCTTTGGTTTAAGGTACAAGGTATTGGGAAATCCCTGAACCTTGTACCATAAATCTTGTACCTTATTTTAGTTATATTTCGCTGAAACTTCTTTCGCCACGTTCTCGATAACATCAGTAATTTTGTCATCAAGTTTACCAGCTTTTAAAGCATCAAGAGTATCTCTGTGTTTTGCATTCAAGAATTCCAAGAAATCTTTCTCGAATTCTTTTACTTTATTTACAGGAACATTTCTCAACAAGTTTTTAGAACCTGCATAGATAATAGCCACCTGATCTTCAACAGTATAAGGATCGTTCAAGCCTTGTTTCAAGATTTCAACGTTTCTCTTACCTTTTTCAATTACGTTCAACGTAACCGCATCAAGATCAGAACCGAATTTAGCAAACGCTTCCAATTCACGGAATTGTGCTTGATCCAATTTTAAAGTACCTGATACTTTTTTCATTGATTTGATTTGAGCATTACCTCCAACACGCGATACCGAAATACCTACGTTAATAGCAGGACGAACCCCAGAGTTAAACAAATCTCCATCAAGGAAAATCTGTCCATCGGTAATCGAAATTACGTTTGTTGGGATATATGCAGAAACGTCACCTGCTTGAGTTTCGATAATTGGCAAAGCTGTTAATGAACCACCACCTTTAACGATTCCTTTGATAGAATCTGGCAAGTCATTCATGTTTTTAGCGATGTCATCATTAGCGATAACTTTACAAGCTCTTTCTAATAAACGAGAGTGTAGGTAGAAAACGTCTCCAGGATAAGCCTCACGACCCGGTGGTCTTCTCAACAAAAGAGAAACCTCACGGTATGCAACTGCTTGTTTAGACAAATCATCATAAACAATTAATGCTGGACGACCTGAATCTCTAAAGTATTCTCCGATTGCAGCACCTGCCATTGGAGCATAAACCTGCATTGGAGCAGGATCAGAAGCATTTGCAGCAACAATAACCGTGTAAGCCATTGCACCTTTTTCTTCTAACATTTTAGCGATTGAAGCTACAGTTGAAGCTTTTTGCCCAATTGCAACATATATACAGAATACAGGCTGACCTGCATCATAAAATTCTTTTTGGTTTAGGATAGTATCCAAACAAACTGTTGATTTACCAGTTTGACGGTCACCAATCACAAGCTCTCTTTGTCCACGACCAACTGGGATCATAGCATCAACTGCTTTTACTCCTGTTTGCAATGGTTCAGTAACTGGCTGACGGAAGATAACTCCAGGAGCTTTTCTTTCCAATGGCATTTCATATAAAGTTCCACCGATTGGCCCTTTTCCGTCGATAGGAAAACCAAGTGTGTTCACGATACGACCTACCATTTCTTCACCTACTTTTAGAGAAGCGATACGTTGTGTTCTCTTAGCAGTTGAACCTTCTTTGATACCTGTTGATGGTCCTAAAAGTACCACACCCACGTTATCTTCTTCAAGGTTCAAAACGATAGCTTCAAGACCGTTATCGAATTCTACTAACTCTCCGTATTGAACGTTTGATAACCCGTAGATACGAGCGATACCATCTCCAACATTCAAAACTGTTCCAACTTCTTCCAGCGTTGCACCAGATTCAAAACCTGATAATTGCTTTTTTAATATTGCTGAAATTTCAGCAGGTTTAATTTCCGCCATAATTATATAAATAACTAGTTACTTAATTCTCTTTTTAAAACTTTTAATCTATTGGCAATTGAAGCGTTATATTGCTTGTCGCCTATTGTCAAGATAAAACCACCAATGATAGACTCATCAACAATATTCTCAATGGTAATCTTTTTATTTGAAAACTCTCTGATTTTTTCAGAAACTTTGGCTTCAAGAGCTGCATCCAATGGAATAGCTGTTGTAACCTTTGCCACTTCAAAACCGTTCATTTCATTCGATTGCAAAACATATTGTGAAGCAACGCTTTCTAAAATCTCGAATCTTTTGTTTTCGAACAACAAGTGAAAAAGACCTTTGGTCACTCCATTTGCTGAAGCAAAAACTTCTGTCAAGGCACTTTCTTTAACGTTTACAGAAATCGTTGGGTTTTGAATAAAAGTACTCAATTCCTCGTTTTCATTAATTGTTGAAGAAATCAAAACCATATCATTATAGACTTCTGTGGCAACACCTTGTGAGATGGCCAAGTCTAAAATTGCTTTCGCATAACGAATTGCTGCTCTAGTTCCTGACATATTAGTTTAATTTTACGTCACCCAACATTTTCTCAACCAATTTGGTTTGAGCTTCTTTGTTAGATAATTCGTCTTTCAATAATTTTTCAGCGATATCAAGAGATAATGATGAAACTTGAGCTTTCAATTCAGCCATAGCTGCATTTTTCTCTGCTGCAATTGCTGCTTTAGCTTGCTCGATCATTCTTTCTCCTTGAAGTTGAGCTTCTTGTTTAGAATCAGCAATCATTTTGTCTTTCATTTCACGTGCTTCTTTCAATAAAGCATCACGTTCCATTCTAGCTTCTTGCAAGATGCGTTCGTTATCAGCAGTTAAATTTTGCATCTCTCTACGAGCTGCTTCTGCAGATGCCAAAGCATTGTTAATCGATTCCTCACGGCTTTTTACAGCTCCCAAGATTGGCTTCCAAGCAAATTTTGCCAAAAGAAAGAAGAAAACAATAAAGATAATTGTTGTCCAAAAAATTAAACTCTCTGGTGAAGTTAATTGCATAAGATTGTATATTTAAATTTGTTTGTCTTTTTTAAAAAAACTTCCTGGAGCCAACCGCTACAGGAAGTTTTAGTTTTAATTAAGCGATTAACGCAACAACTACTGCGAAAAGTGCAACACCTTCAATAAGTGCAGCAGCAATAATCATAGCAGTCTGGATTTTTCCAGCAGCTTCTGGTTGACGAGCGATAGCGTCCATTGCAGAACCACCAATTTTTCCAATACCAAGACCTGCACCAATTACAGCTAATCCAGCTCCGATTCCAGCTAATACCATAATACTAAATTTATATAGTTAATAATTAATAAAACACAAATTAATGATGATCGTGCTCTGCTACAGCCTGACCAATAAACAATGCAGATAACAACGTGAAGACATAAGCTTGCAACGCTGCAACTAGCATTTCTAGAACACTCATAAACAATACAAACGCTCCAGAAATTGGAGAAACCGCAACTGTATCAAATATAAAGATTAAGGAAACTAAACTCAAGATGATGATGTGACCTGCCGTGATGTTTGCAAACAAACGAATCATCAAGGCGAAAGGTTTTGTCAACATTCCGATAATTTCTACAGGAACCATGATTGGTGCTAACCAAAAAGGAACTCCTGGTGTATTGAAGATGTGACCCCAATAATCTTTGTTTCCGCTGAAAGTTGTAACCAAGAACGTAATAAATGCCATTACAAAAGTAAAGTAGATATTCCCTGTCAAGTTAGAACTGAAGGGGAAGAATGGAATCAATCCGATAAGGTTGTTGATCCATATAAAGAAGAAGATTGTTAGAAGATACGGCATGTATTTTCCGTATTTTTTTTCTCCAATATTTGGTCTGGCGATTTCGTCTCTAACAAAAGTTACCAATGGTTCCAAGAAACCAGCGATTCCTTTTGGTGCTTTTGGGTTCTTCTTGTATGATCTTGCAACTGCAAGAAACAACAAGAATAATATGATGGTTGACATCAGCATTGAGAACACATTCTTTGTGATTGAAAAATCTAAAGGTCTTGCATCAAATGCAAAAGCTCCGTTTTTTCTTTCTTCTTCTGTCAATGTTTCAAATTTATCTTTGTAGAAAATTACTTCTTTGTAACGCACCAATTCTTGTCCGTTTACATCCACAACGTGATGACCTTCATTGTCGTGGTGGAATTTCTCAGAAGAAAAAATTTCCAAACCATTATTAGTCCACAAAATAACTGGAAGGTAAAATGAAATTGGATGTCCGCCCCAATCTGCAATGTGAAATTCGTGAGCATCTCCAATGTGAGAATTGATTAATTCTGTAGCATTGAATTCTTTTTCCTCGTGAGCCGCTTCACCGTGGTGTTCAGCAACAGCTTCAGTGGTAACATGAGTACTGTCAACAGCAGGATTAGCAAATCCAACGAACGGAATACATGCTACAATAGCAGCGAATAAGAACTGAAGTGGTTTATTTGAAATTACCATTATTAAATTGTGTATCTAATTTTACGTTTCAAAAATTTTTGCAAAGGTACATATTTAATTCACAATTGAAAATATATCAATTAATTTTTAGAAAATAAGCGTTTGATTGTGCAATTTCGTAATAATGTCATTCTTTAGGTCTTGTTTATTAAACGAATTGCAAAAATTGTCTCAAAAAATAAAAACAAAAAATAGGGAATAAAAAAGGTTGCAACATCAGGAATACGGTCAATTGTGTCGGATTGTATCAACGGAATTAAAAAAACCACAGCCGCCATCATCTTTACCACACTAATTCCCATGAAGCTGTAACCGGTATAATCGGGGAAATTTTTGTTTACAAAAAGTAAAAAAAGATAGGATAGTATTGTAACTACAATATGAAAAATATAAATACTTAGGGTAGAATAGAAAAAAACCGTGTCTTTAAAAAGAGTTGTCACAACAAAATATTGTATGACAAATAGCACAATCGAAAATGGCAGAAAATATTTTATAAAGTTAACGAATCGAGACATTATTATTTATTTAGATTTTTAACCTGCCTTATAACATTATATAGTGCGATAAAAACAGAAAATAGCGATAATATTATCGTAAAAATAGACGAATTGGTGTATTTTTCATCGAGCCAAATACCAAGATAAGTGAATGCAAAAATGATTACCCCCATTTGAATTGGAATGTTCATCATCATGATCCATTTATTAAACGGTCTTTTGTTCGGGTCCTGATTCTCCATCGTTGGGTTTTGGGTTTTTGATATTGGGTCTCATAAAACAGGATGCACTAAAATCGGCTCCAGGTTCTACTGCTAGTTTTCCGCAGATGACTTCTCCGTGAATACTGGCTTTTGATTTTACGTTCAGGATTTCTTTAACCTCGATTTTTCCGTCAAATTTTCCTTCGATATCTGCGTTTTTGCAAATAATATCGCCGATGACACTTCCTGCCGGACCAATTACTATCTTTCCTTTTGAAGAAAAATTTCCAACAAGTTCCCCGTCCAATCGAAAATCGGCTTGCGAAATGATATCGCCTTTTATAAGCGTTCCTTCTACAATTCTATTGGTTTTTCCTAAAAGGTCTGTATAAGTTTTGGGGCTTTTCTCAAACATTTTTATGGCTTTTTCGGTTCTTCTTCGTCTTTTTCTTGAGGTGGTGTTGGCACTTGCAAAGATGGTGATTCTTTTTGCTGAGTTGTCGGTCTCGCTTTTCTAGAAGGTTTTTCGGGTGATTTGTTAGTATCCGTATTCCCTTGATTAGTTTTTTGAGTCTCTTTTTGAATGTTAGTTCCCGCTGGAGAAACTGGATCGGTACTTACTGGAATGGGTTCTTGTTTTGGACGAGGCTTTAGATATTCTTCCAGATTTTTCTTGATCTGTACAATCTTATAATTCTCACTCGAAATAACAATTGCCGTTTCGGTAATTTTATAATCTTTGTAGTCTCTCAATATCGTCAAAATATCATTTGCATTCACTTCATTATCCATACCGTGAATCACTAAAAAGTTTTCCGTCATGGTATAAATATCTGTAGAGTAAGTCAGCTTTTGAGCCGTTCTTTCGGTTGTGAATTTCTTTACTTTCTCGATTAAAACTTTTGTTTTCGGATCTTCGATATTGGTAAATTGGTAGAGAATATTCCAATTCTTTGCAGGTTCGGCATCAAATTTTAATTTTTCCAAATACGGAATATTTTTTGCCAAAAGCTGTTCAGCATCTTTACCTTCGGAACTGTTTGGATAATTCAACGCCACGAAATTCAATACTTTTTTATATTCTTCTAACCCTTTTAATTTTCCTATCGTATGGGCTTTCAATAACTCAAATTTCGAAACAATATCTTCCCCAGTATATTGATCGATTGCAGCTTCGGCTTCTTCCAAAACCGTAAACAAGTCGCCTTGTTCATATTTGGCATACAAATTATTGTACCTTGCTTCTGGCGATTGGCTCAAAGCTGTTTCAGATGGATTACTACTGCTCAAAATTTGAGCATATCTTGATTCTGGATACTTAGAAATGATTTGGTTTTTCATTACAACTGCCTTGTTCGGATCGATTATTTCATAGATCTTAAACAAATGATACATCGACGGAAGAATCAATCGTTCTTCAGGATTGTTTTTTAGCAACTGCTCCAATTTATTGGCTGCCAATTGATATTCCTTAAATTTTTCCTTATAAATAAGTCCTAACTGGTAATAGGCAAAATTTCTTTCCTTGGCAAGCTCGTCAATTTCTGTTTGCTTTGTTGGAAGTTGGCTAATATAAAAATCCGTAGTATACCTTGGATCTTTGGCTTTTTCGGTTTCTTTTTCTTTAGCATTTTCTACATCAGCGACAGCATCTTCATCTTCTTCTTCATCAACTGTCTTGGATTGTCCTGCCGAAAAACGCCAATTATCCTGCAAGGCCCGTTGTCCCCATTTTTTCCTGAATTCGTTTTTCCCATAGGAAACGGTCGTGGGATTATAGAAATAAAATTGAGTTGTAGCACTTGATGGTCGAGGTCCCAAATCTTGAGGTGGAGCTATTGCAGATCTTGAATCGTCTTTGGTACTTGGATTATTATTTTGTTTAGGGTCTCTGGATGCAACATCGCCGTTACCCGAATTATTTAAGCGTTCGGCAATTTCCTGACGTTTTTTTTCTTCGGCAGCGGCTTTTTCATCCGCTATTTTCAGCTTGGTGATATACTCATCAAAATATTGCCTTCTTCCTGCATCCGACAAGGCAACCAAATTTAGAATACTGTCATTTTTTTGTGCAATTGCCTCATATTTAATGACGTCCTCAAGGTTTTCTCTTTTCTTTTTGATGTATTTATGTTCACGAGTCCTTGCATCCAATTTCACCAATGTGCTGTCATAATATTTTCCAGCTGTTGGATATTTTGCATTATCAAAATAAATCGTGGCTAGATTTCTATAGTTAGAAGCTGCCAAATATTGATCTTCAGATTTTGCTCGAAGTGAAACATTGTAGTACTTTATAGCCTGCTTGTCATTTTTTTGAGCATCATAGAACAAAGCCATTTGGTGGTTGATAAAATCCAAAAATGGTCGGTTTTCTCGGTCTTCTAATAAATCATTGAATTTTTCTACAAAGGCCAAAGTGTCGCCTGTTTTGAAGTTAAATTGTTTCGCTTGCTGCAAATGAGCCTGAATCACATAGCGTCTTGGCGATTTTCTATTCATGTCAATCACCGATTGATAAGCCACAAATGAGCTGTCTTTTTGACCCAATTCATCAAAAACTTGACCCAGGATAAAACGGTATCTTGCTTTTTCTTCGTTTGATTTTGTAAATTCGGTAGCCAATCTCAATTTGGCGACAGCACTATCTTTTTCTTGCAAATTGAGGAAAGCTTGAGCCAGAGTTGCATTTGCATCAGCAAAAATCTGATCCTTGAATTTTATTTCTTTTAATAATCTTCTCAGGTTGGTTACCGCCAATGCATCGTTTTCCATTCGCATATTGGTTTTTTCCCTCCAAATTTTCACTTCGTAGATTTTATCGCTTTCTGGATATTTGTATAAAACATAGTTGAAGGCTTCCAGAGCGGGAACAAATCGCTGATCATAATACCTCGATTTTCCAAGCAACAGGTGAGCTTCATCCATTTGCGGATTTTTCTCTTTTCCTTCAATATTCATTGAGCGTTTTTGGATGGCCTTGGTGGCTTTTTCTTCGGCACGTTCAAAATTGGCATTTTTTTGAACGTCTCCAGGCATTTTGTTTTCCTTAGATACGGTCATTCTTTCAACCGGAAGGCGTTCCCAAAAATTGTCTTTGTATTGTAATTTTAATTCTTCGACGCCTTTTTCCAAAGCAACGTTTCCGTGATAAAGCACGTTAAATTTGGTATTCAAGGCTTGGAATTCTCGATTTACCCACTTGTCTTTTTTGGTAGAACAAGCAATGATTAGGACAACAAATAGCGAGAGTGAAAGATATTTTAGTATGCTGGTTTTCAATTTCGAAACGTTTTTATTTATTATGTAGCGCTACATTTTTATTAGTCATTTGCATTTTACTTGGCTTTTTTTCAATCGCGTTTAAGTGATGCTCATTTCATAACTTTCAAAACACAATTTTAGTATAATGACTGGTAAAAATACGTTTCTTTTTGATATGTGGAAAAAAAAGGTTCTTTTTTTGTTTTGGACGATTCATTGATCCAACCTTTTAAAAAAATAAAACCATTAAGAGATTAAGAAAATTAAGCTGTTGTGACGACTTAATTTTCTTAATTCCTTAATGGTTCAAAAAAATTATATATTTTTAAACTGCGAAAAAAGCTTCGAGTTCTCTTAACGTTTCAGCCGAAGTTTGAATGTCTTTTACGATTTCGCCTTTGTGAAGTGCCACAATTCGGTTTGAAACCTCAACAGTATGAAGCAAATCATGGCTGGAAACCAAAACGGTTACGTCTGGATTATCGGCCAAATCCTTTATGATTTTTTTCAAACGAAATTGTGTCGTTGGATCTAAATTGGCAAAAGGCTCATCGAGAATGACTACTTCTGGATTACCAATCAAGGTTGCAATAATTCCCACTTTTTTCTGATTCCCTTTTGAAAAATCGCGTATGTATTTCTTGCTGTTCAGTATTTCTCCATTGAAAAATTCCTCATGCTTTTTTAACAAAGCATCTACATCAGCTTTATTTTGACCGCGTAAATCACCGATAAAATAAAAATATTCTTCTGGCGTAAGGTATCCGATAAGGAAGCTTTCATCGAGGAATGAAGCCGTAAAGGATTTCCAATTTTCGCTTTCGCTTACGATTACATTATTGTTGTTGATTTTTCCAGAATTTGGCTGAATCAAATCTAATAATAGACTGAAAAAAGTGGTTTTTCCGGCACCGTTGTTTCCAACGAGTCCAAAGCTTTCGCCTTTTTTAATTTCCAGATGGTCCAGTTTTAGTACGGTTGTTCCGTTATATGATTTTGAAAGGTTGTTTACTTGTATCATTTTTAGAAGTATTTTGGTTGTGGTTTATGCAGTTTTTTGTTTGTAAGATTCCAAAGTGGCATATTTCTCTGATTTATAAATTCTTTCGATCAAAGTGAAAGCCTTGTTTTTGAAAGCAAATCCGAGAATTCCAGCAAGTGCTACGAAAACTAATCCCATATTTGGAGAAATCAGGTAATGTCCGAGAGCATAAACTCCCATTGGCACTAACAATTGTGGGAGTGAAATCAGTAAAGTTTTTACATTATAGGCTTTTTTATCACCAAAAGCACCTTTGCTTGAAGCCAAATCGATTGGTGTTTTTGTGTAAGCTCCACCAAGAAGTACAAGGTGTGAATTGACTCCGATGTTGTAAATTGCCCCAACAACAATCATCAAATAAATGTGCAATCCGAAATAAAGATAGAAAGAAGCTAAAACCGTTGTAACTCCAGTTGCAATAACCATTAACCACCATTTTGAACTCAAATAATTTCTATAGGAAATATTCTGTGTCATCATTAAAGGATAATAAGCACTGTCCCAACTCGGAACAAATTGTCCGAACGTGATAAGAAATCCACCCGAAACAAACACGCCAGCAAACATATACATCACAGGGTTATCATAGCTTTCGATTCCGCCACTGAAAAACAGCAAACCATAAAATAAAAACAAGACACTCATTATGACAGTGGTTTTTGAACGCTTGTTTCTTTTGATAAGTTTAATATCATTTTTCAAGAAAGTTCCCAAAACACCGAATTGATTCAACCAAGTTAGGTTTTCAGTTTTGGCAATATCGTGTTTTGAAGCAAGGCCTGCATCCAGATACAAATTGCTTTTGAAATAGTTAAATGTGATGTAATACAATCCTACCAAAACTACAATTGGAATTAAAAACATCCATTTTGTATGGAATAATCCGTCGAAGAAAAACACAGTATATTCAGTTACATCAAAAAGTTGATAGTATTGAGAAAGTCCAAAAGCGGCCAATACGACGAAACCAATTATAAAAAGATTGTCCTTGTTATTCAATAAAATATTCAAGAAATTATTGATGTAAAGTAATGCTGTTATCGACAAATGCCAGAGGATAACACTCAGAATATCGTATCCTTCAACTAATAAAATGATTGAAAATGGAACGAATAAAAATCCGTGAACCATATTAAAAAATGACAGATAGGTTTTTCCTAATGAAAAATTGACAATTGTAGAAGCTTTGATGGGTAAAGTCAGCAACGGCCTGATGTTCATTACTGGTATTTTTTGTAATAGAAGCCTAATCACCAAATCCATAACAAAATAATAAATCAGATATTTATTGATGACATGCAATGGATCTGGAAAATTATCCTCTAATCCATAATAGGCCAAAAAAGCTAATCCAACAAACATCACAGCAAAATAAATTGCTCCAAAAATCATCAATATCTTAAGTGCAAGATTTTTCGCGAACGAAGCCGATCTGAAAAAGGCTTTCCATTCAAGCATTAAAAATTTTTTAATCATAGTGTTTTAGGTTATTTGGTTTTAAAGGTAAGTAGATGTTTTTGATTTTTTGTTACAGGTTAACTTGCGATTTCATATTCTGGATAAGTCGCTAGAAGATATTCTTCGGCTTTGGAAGGAATTAAAACCAAGACAATATATTCGAGCAAAATGAATACAATCAATAAAAAACTACATACCAACAAAAACCATTCGGAATAATTTATGCCTTCAAAATGAATTGAAAATTGAATGGGTAAATTTATGAATCCAGTAAAGGAACCATAACCAAAGATAATGTCTTTAAACAGCCATTTTTTCCCCGATTGTTTGTTATTCCGTTTGATGTTTCTTGAAAGCGACCATAAGCCTATAAGACAAGCCAATGCTGTAAGGACAAACAGAATTTGAAGTATCAAAAAACTTTCTTGAAAGGATTTTAGCATATAAAAAACAATTCCGATAGCTAAGAATGTGAGGACGATTTTCGGTATCGAGAAAAAGTTCTTCAACTCACTCAACACCAAACGACTGTATTTCTTGTTCAAAACAGCCTCTCTTTTTTCTACTACATCCATAAAACCGAATACTCCAAATTTTTTAAATTCGAGATGCAACGCTTCCTCGAAAGTGAGTTTCGGGTTTTGTTTCCATTCGGCTTCAATGGCATTCGCCAAATGATCTACCAATTCGGTTTGCAAGTCATACCATTCCACATAATGCTGGCGAGTGAAGGTATAAAGTTGTTCGATTTGTTGTTCGCTCAATTTCATCTCAATAACTCAATTTAGGGTTCACAATATTTTGCATGTTCTTTATAAATTCTTCCAATTCTGCTAATCGATTCACGGTTTCAGTTGTTCCTTTTTCCGTCAGCTTATAATATTTTCGCATTCGATTATCCACCTTTTCAACTTCAACATCCAGCAAACCTTCTGCTTCCAATTTGTGCAAGGCCGGATACAAAGCTCCTTCGGTAATGTTCAATTCGCCTTGGGTAATTTCTTTTACCTTTTGCGTAATTTCATATCCATACATCCTTCCTTTTTCTTCTAAAAGTCTCATAATGATAGTATTGAGGCTTCCTTTATACAACTGTGAGTTCTTCATAACTTAAAATTTGAAATACAAATATACATAAGTTTCTTATACATAACAAATTTAGGTATGTAAATCTGACAATTATCATTTTTAGAAACCTTCAGCATTTAGTATCTTTGCAAAAAATCAAATCAATGTCGTCATTTTATAAATTGAATATAAAAGAAGTGAAACGCGAAACCCAAGATGCGGTTTCGGTGCTTTTCAATATTCCAACAGCATTACAACCTAACTATACTTTTAAACCCGGACAATATGTAACCTTAAAACTTACGCTTGACGGACAAGAAATTCGACGTGCCTATTCTATCTGTTCATCGCCAGAAAGTGGCGAATTGAGAATTGCCGTAAAATCAGTAAACCAAGGTGTTTTCTCCCAATTTGCCAATAAGGTTTTAAAAGCTGGAGATTTACTGGAAGTGGGCCATCCAGAAGGAAATTTTACTTTCGAACCAAATCCTGAACGCCAAAAAAACTATGCCGCATTTGCTGCAGGAAGCGGAATTACTCCGGTAATGTCCATAATCAAAACGGTTTTGAAAGGTGAGCCAAAAAGTACTTTTGTATTGATTTACGGGAACAAAACACCCGAAAACACCATTTTTCATCAAGAACTTCACGACTTGCAACTGCAATTTGTAGGCAGATTTTTTGTGCATTTTGTTTATAGTCAGGCAAAAATTGAAAACGAATTATTCGGAAGAATCGAACGTTCTACCGTAAATTTTGTACTCAATAATAAATATAAAACGTTAGAATTTGATAAATTTTATTTGTGTGGTCCAGAAGAAATGATCAACACAGTAAACGATGTCTTGAAAGAACACAACATCCCTGAGAAAAACATCAAATTCGAATTGTTTACGACTTCTGCAAAAGAAAATACCATTTCAGAATCATTAGAAGGTCATACAAAAATTACGGTTTTGGTTGATGATGAGGAAACAACTTTCGAAATGTCGCAAAAACAAACCTTGCTTGATGCAGCTCTAAAACAAGGACTTGATGCTCCATATTCTTGCCAAGGCGGAATTTGCAGCAGTTGTTTGGCAAGAGTTACCACAGGATCAGCCGAGATGAAAAAGAATTCTATCTTGACCGATGGAGAAATTGCTCAAGGCTTGGTTTTAACTTGTCAAGCACATCCTACTTCGAGTGAGATTTATGTTGATTATGATGATGTTTAAATAGTTTTCAGTCGCAGTTTTCAGTAAAAACTGTGACTGAAAACTGCGACTGTATACTAAAAAATGAAAAAGCCTCGCGATTTCTTCAAGACCAATCCTGCTCTTCTGGATGAACCAGAAGTTGAGGCCCTTTTGGACTATTGCGAAAGCTTGGAAAGTGAATTAGTCGATTTTAAATTCGAGAAAAACAACAACAAGGAATTGATTTTGCTCGATATGATCAAGGAAGTTTTGAAGGGTTGCAATGCTCTGGAAAAAGAACAGAAAGAGCACGAACGTTTTGGTTTTGAAGCTCCAGATTATCAGGAAACGATTTCGAATTTAAAAAGTTATATCCACGAAATTTGCAGGATCAATAAGATTTGGCTTTGATTTGGTTAATCACTGCTTTTTTGATTTCCAAATAAAACCATCCAAGACATAATGTGTGAATTGCGGAACCGTCAAAAGCGGTACCAAAATTAATTGCCATTGAACGAAATAGTCAAATCCTTGACTGAAATTGAAATGCTCATTCCAAACTAAAATTTCCCACAGGTATTCTTCTGAAAAAGCAAAGAAAAGCAAGATCCCAACATAAGTGAAAATCCCGATCAAACTCGAAAGTTTTGGGATTTTAAACGAATGATTGCTTTCTTTTTGATTGAAATAAATCAAAGCCATATACGGAATTCCGTGAGAAACTACATTTAATAATGTAAAAATCAAATCGTTGTTGAAATAGACAATTCCAAAATACCAAGAAAGAAATGTTCCGATGATGATGACGTTTTTTGGGATATTGAAATACTTCTTTTTGATTGAAAATAAAGTAGTCCTGAAAATGTAAAACCCTAAAATCGAATAATACATCCAAGTGAAAAATTGAAGCAATTCTGGGTTTTGATACGTTAGAAATTCATTTTCAACAAACCAAGTGAATTTTCTTGGCGAACTCATAAACCAGAAAATCATCGGATAAACCGTTGCCGCATAAATAAAAAGATTGTCGAAAAAAACACTCCATTTGGTTTTGATCTCCATTCGAGCATACAATCGCATAAAGCCGTATTGTTGTCTAATAAAATGAAAAACAGCCACATAAGCCAAAACCGACCAAAAGACTTTTGCTCCAAATAAAAACAAAATAAATCCAATTACAAAACAGATTATTGGCAAGTAAATCAGTAGTTTTCGCTTCTTCTTGAATTCTTCTTTTACAAAATACGTCTTGAACAAAGTGGCATAAACGTGTGCGACATCTATAAAGACAATCAGCAAAAGCCAAGTAAAAAACGAATGGTTTTCTTCGGCTTCTTTTAAGAAATTCTGAAAAAAGAATACGATTGAAAGTACCAGGAGTTGTGGCATCAAGATAAAAATCGAATCCGTTTTTGGATTATTAAGCCACGGTTGTTTCATCTAAAAGTTGATTTACAGTATTAATTCCTTGGTGAAAAGCTTCTTCAAAAATAGAAATTCCAGTCAAATCACTATGTGCAAAAAAGATTTTATTTTCAATAGATTGTGAAGCTTCTTTTCTACTATTTCCAGAAATAAATCCAGGAACGGGACTGATCATTCCGTGTCCAATTCTTTGAATATCTATTTCTTGAATCAAATTTTCAATATCAGGATGGGCAATTTTTAAATCGTTTATTATCATCTCTTTCCAAAATTTTTCAGGTTTAGAAAGCAATTCTTTTCTTGATTTTTTTAAATCTTCTGATGAAAAACTGTAATAATAAGTAATTACTTTTTTCTCTTGAATCTGACCTAAATTTTGGTGTTGGTTGAAAATATAACCCAAACCTTTTGCCCCATAAATCACATTGTCCCAACACAACGGAAAACTGTCGTTGTCGTTTAAATTATCGACCGTCAAAGTTGCCAAAAGCCACGGAGCATAATGAAAATGCTTCGAGATGTCCTTCCGTTCGGGCAATAAATAACCATTTATAAATTGTGGTGTTGCAAAAATTACCTTGTCCGAAATAATTTCAAAACTTTCTTTTTTCGCATCGTCAAAAACTTTTACACTGACTTTATCGCCAACCGTTTTTGCTTCATAAACCAAGTGATTTGTCAAAGTTTTGTCTTTTGAAAAAGCTTTTAAATGTGTGGTCAATCTTGCATTTCCTTCGGGCCAAGTCAAAACGTTTTCGGTTTTATCTTTGGTTGAATTATGTTTTCTGGAAGCAAAATAATGGATTCCAGCCCAAGAAGAAACAAATTCGATTCCCAAACCAAAATCATCTCGGCAGCAATAATTTACATATTCAAAAAGTTCTTCGGAAGAAAAATTATGTTCCAAAAGCCACTCTTTCATGGTAATTTTATCCAAGAAATTGAAGCTTTTATCTGTTGAAGAACTGCTTATCGGAATATCAAAAATGAATTTTCCATCATTCCCTTTTTTTGCCCTAAAATCGGTCATCATCTCAAAAAATCGACCGAAATCATCTTCAGCGGCTTTTGAAATTCCAAACTTTGGCACTAAGCTTTCCTGCCAAGTATTCTTTATAAATAAACGTTCTTGTGGCATGAACGTTAATTGTTCTTCATCAAAAATTGGAAAATTATCTTTAAAACCGGTAATGATTTTCGATTCTTGTAGAAACTGGATCACTTCTTTATCGTGAATATTAGGCAATGGAAGATAATGAGCTCCTAGTGGATATTTTGAATGTTTATTTTCTCCGTTTCGGGAATTTCCACCTGTATTTTTCTCTAATTCTAAAATAAGAAAATCCTCAATTCCTCTTTTTTTGAATTGCCTTCCAGCAGATAAACCAGCAATTCCTCCCCCAACAATCAAGTAGGGAATTTCGATTGTTCGGGAAATTTTCGGAAAATCTTTTGTTCGAAGTCGATGTCCTAAAATGTGATTGGTTCCTGAAAGTTTTATGGCAAAAGTGATTACTTTTTCCTGACAAGATTGCAGAAACGAGGGAATTGATGCCAAGAGAATTCCGGCAGAAACTGATTTTAAAAAGGTCCTTCGTGAGTTCAAATTATAGTTTTCCCCATTCTTCATCGAAATATCGCACTAAAATTTGATTATCCAACCGATTGATTTCCAAATCATTTGCTATCATATCTTTTGGAAAAAAATTTAGCTTTTTATATTGATAATCATAATACCTCAAGTTGGTTGCCTTCCTTTTTATTTGGCTGAAATCATTTTTCAAATCATTTGAAGCGATAGAAAAACCCCATTCTCCAAACGACGGAACATAAACATGATAAGCATCGGCATTCGGAAAAACTTCCTTAACAGTATTGTTGATACACCAGAAAGATTTTGGAGCAAAATAAGGCGAAGTAGTTTGGATGACAATTACGGTTTCTGATTTTGTAATGTTCTGTAATGATTTATAGAAATTTAGCGAATATAATTTGCCCAAACTATAATTGGACGGGTCGGGAAAATCAATAATGATGACGTCAAATTTATTCTTTTCTTCCTTTGTCCATAGAAAAGCATCGCGGTTAAAAACTTTTACTTTTGGATTGTTCAGGGAGTTTTCGTTAAATTTTTTCAGGATGGTGTTGGTTGCGAAAAGCGTGGTCATTCCTTCATCCAAATCGACCAAAGTGATTTTTTTTACTTCTTTATATTTCAATATTTCCCGAACAGCTAATCCATCTCCACCTCCTAAAACCAATACGTTTTCAATACTTTTTGCATTCGCCATAACTGGATGAACCAAAGCTTCATGATAGCGGTATTCATCGGCAGAACTAAACTGCAGGTTGTTGTTCAGGTATAATTTATAATCGTTTTTGGTGTGTGTCAAAACAATTCTTTGATAGGGAGTTGCTTTGGTAAAAATGATGTTTTCTCCGTATAATTTTTGTTCCGAATATGAAAGAATTTTGTCGGAAAAAAAGAAAACAAAGAGCAAAATGGAAAAGGCAAGAATCGCCTTGAATTTTAAAAGTGCAGGTCGTCTCAGCTCTTTTGAAAGTAAAAAACACAATGCGATGGCAACCGAAACATTGATCATTCCGAAGAAGAGTGAAGTTTTCATGACGCCTAATTGTGGCACCAAAACTAGCGGAAATAGTACCGAGGCCAAGAGAGCCCCGATGTAATCAAAAGTAAAGACATTTGAAACCAAGTCGCTGAATTCTACTTTTTCCTTTAAAATATTCATTAAAAGCGGGATTTCCAGACCAACCAAACAACCTGTGATGAAAACCAAAAGGTAAAGTATAAACTGGAAATAGTCGACTTTGTCGAAAAGTATAAATAAAATCACCGAACTTAATCCGCCAATAACACCTACTAAAATTTCGATTTCCACGAAAGTATTCAGCTGGTTTTTCTTGACGAATTTTGCAAAATAGGAACCAATTCCCATCGAAAATAAATAAACTCCGATTATAAACGAAAACTGCTTGACCGAATCTCCCAGAAGATAACTGGCCAAAGTTCCGGCTACCAATTCGTAAATCAATCCACAGGTGGCGATTACAAAAACGGCAAAAAGAAGCAGGTATTCAAACTTCAGGAAGTTTTTAGCCATGAATTGCGGCACTAATGATTAATGAGATTCCAAGGATGAAAGCTCCAAAAACAATAGCCAATGCGATATTCTTGTTGTTCACAAGCTCCTTCCAAGTGTTTTCTGGAGTCAGTTTTTCTAAAATCATGTAGCTGATGATTAAAACTATTATTCCAATTCCAGAAAAAATAAGTGAATTTACAATTCCTTTTAATGCGATATATTCCATACTTTTTAAATTTATTTATGATAAAAACGTGAAACCCCTACACGTCCTGAATTGTTGGTATTTGAATTGGCTTTTTCGGTCGAAACGCAATCGCAAATTCTATTTCCAGAAATCGTGAAAAACAGAAACATTCCATAAACCGCAACCCCAATAAGGAGTGGCCATTTATTATTGAAGATAAATTCTTTAACATTCATACTTTCAATTATTCAAACGGAGAATAGTCACTACTTTCCCATCTTCGTTGTTCAAAATTTTTATTCGCAAAAAAGAGAATAAGCAAGGTAATTCCCATTGCTAAAGCGGAAATAAAGAAATTCCACAATGAGGGTTCTTTCCAAACCACATTCACACTAAGGACTTCATTGCTAGAGTCAGGTTGTTTTTGAGGCGTGATTACTAGATGGTATTTCCCTTCGGCAACCCCACAAATATTAAATTTTTCGCCTTGACTCCCTTCACTCCAGCTTTCACCTCCTTCATATCCGTGGTAATATTCTAGGTCTTTGTTTGCATATTCTTCTTCGTTCGTTTTTTCATTTACAAGAGCAACCTGTGCATTTGCCCAAGAATTATTCACATCAGAATGGATGGAAATTGTCATTGGTGCTGAACCACCTTCCAAGGTAAACGATTCCGAAACATAATCCTTCCCAACATAGTCAGAAAAAGCGAAATTTTTGGAAAGTATATGGGTTTCCGTTCTGTTTTGGTTTACAAAAATTTGTGTGATTAGAATTAAAATCGCCACACAACAAAAAACTATCGCGGTATTTGAAAAATTAAACAGAAAAGGTTGAACAGCTCCAACACCCGATTTTAGAGGAAGATCTTGGTCTGTAAATGCTTTTTTTACTTCTGCTTTTGAAAAGTGTCTTCCGAAATAGGTGGTTTGCTTGTTATTAAACTCTTCTATCGAAACAATAAATGGTGGTTTTATATATTCCGCCATTTGAATTGTTGATTTTGAAATGGCATCATCAAAAAAACCATAGGCACCCACAATTATTGCATCTGTATATTCATACAAATTATAAGTGATACTGTTATGGGTCAATACTTGGAATTTTCTAGAAATATCATATTCATCCGGAACTTCTTCCAATAAAATCCAATGACCGTCTGATTCTGAAAGATAACGGTATGTATCATCTTTGGCTTTTAAAGTATATTCTCTCCAATAAAAGGTTTGATAAACTCGTTTAATGATTATTGCAATTATCTCATATTCAACATCTTCTATTGTGCCTTTTTGTCCAATTTTTAGGAGCGGAACTATCGAAGTATAATTGTATTTCTCCTTCGGAATCAATTCATTATTCTTAAAATAAAACAATGATTTGCATTCGAGACAACCAAAGGTTCTTATCTCAATAGTATTTTCAATTGAAGTTGATGTGCCACATTTTATACAGTTTATATGCATCTTCTATCGGTTAACTTCAACTTCCTTATTAATTTTAGCATCAAAAAATGTGACATACTCTTTTGCAATATCCCGAACTTTTTGGGTATTGTCTTGAGAATAATTGCACAAGTAAATATCCAAAGCCAAGTTCTTATTTTCAGGCCAAGTATGGATACAAATGTGCGATTCCATCAAACAAAATGCAACTGTATAACTCTGATTATCAAAAACATATTTTGTAAAACCCACTTTTTCAAGTTGGTGTTTTTGAAGGATTTTTTCAGTAAATTGAATGAATTGCTCTACTTCAACGAGTTTTTTGGTGTCTTCGGTTTGAAGCGTTAGGAGAATATGCAATCCCAAAGGATTTTCCTGAACAATCATAAATATGTTTTTTGAATGTTTTTGTAGAAGCCGAAAATAGGGAATTTTCTTTTATCTTTTTAAAGAAAGTAAAAAACTATTAATTTAATCTTAAAGTTAAATTTATTTTTTCTACTATTTCTTCTGATTTGATGCTTCTCATCGGATCCTCATACCCTTCCACTTTTTTATTTCCGTAAACCGAGGTAGGTAATTTTGGAAATTGATTTCGATCCGAAACCAAAGCACTTACTAGAGGTTGATTAAACGGCAAAAATCCGGCAAAAGGATGAGTCGCACCCCAAAGCGTGAGTACTTTTACACCCAGCATTGCAGCAATATGAGCGTTTCCAGAATCCATAGAAAGCATTACATCAAGATTTGAAATGAGCTCTAATTCTTGTTTGAAAGTGATTTTTCCTGCAATTACAAATACGTTTTCTTTTCCTTCTGCAAATTGGTTCAGGATTTGAATTTCCCTATTTCCTCCACCAAAAAGTAAGATTTTATTTTTCTTATTTTCATGCAACAAATCAATAACTTTTTGCATCAAATCTTGTGGATAAACCTTGGAATCATATTGAGCAAAAGGTGCAATTCCGATCCATTTTTGTTTTTTTTCTCCAATTAGATTGATGATTTCCTCGTCCATTTTTTGTTTGGATGGAAAAACCGGATTCGATAAATCGATTTGAAAACCAAGTTCTTCAAACACTTTCACGTGCCGTTCAAACATTGAAGTTACGGGTTTGAAAATTTTATTTTCAGCTCTTGTCAAGGCTTTTTTTTCCGCTCTGCCTTTGTCAACCGAAGCTGTTTTTTTTCCGCTCAAGGCAAAAAGCGTCCGGACAACTTTAGAACGTAAAACGTTATGTAAGTCGGCAAAAGCATCAATATCAAGCTTTCGCAAATCATTGAACAATCGGATTAATCCCAAAAAACCTTTATGTCGTTCTTTTGCATCAAATGCAAAAAAGTCAAGATTTGGAATATCATCAAAAAAAGGCTTGAAAAAAGGCCGTGAAATAAACGTGATTCTTACCTCAGGATGTTGCTTTACAAAAGCCCTGATAACAGGAACCGTCATCGCGACATCTCCCATTGCGGAAAGTCGGATGACGGCTATATGTTTGTTTTTTTTAGACAATTTACTTGTCGTAGAATTACTTTTTATTCTGATACAAAACTGGATTCAATTCATCGTCATTGTACATTTTCATCTGCTTGTACACTTTCATAAATTTATCGCCATTTTCTATATCTTGCAACAAATCATCGATTGCTGTTGACAAATCGGTTCTTTGTTCTAGTAAGATATTTAATTTTGCCTGACATTTATCTCTGTGGTCTTGTGACGCTTCTGGACGAGTTGCTTCTTCATGCATGTGATAGATTTTCAAGGCAAGAATCGACAATCTATCGAAAGCCCAAGCCGGACTTTCAGAATTGATTTTTGCATTGTCCTTTACTTTTACATGACTGAATTTCTGAAGAAAATAACTGTCTATATATTCCACCATATCTGTTCTTTCTTGGTTGGAAGCGTCGATTCTCCTTTTTAACGTAAGTGCAGCAACCGGGTCGATATTCGGGTCACGGATGATGTCTTCAAAATGCCATTGAACCGTGTCAATCCAATTTTTGAAATACAACAAATGCTCAAATTTATCCTTCGGAAAAGGATTTTCTATAGGCTGATCTACATTGTCGAACTTGTGGTAGTCCTGAATACTTTGCTCAAAAACGGAGTATGCTAATTTTGAAAACATATCTTTATATTTAAAAGACAAAGATACTTTTTATACTTTTATAACCTAAAACAAATTCAATCAGTTTATGCAAATTCATTACTTATCAGAAGCCAATAGTGTCCTGAATCATTTCTTGGGTCAAATTCGGAATGTAAATGTTCAGAAAGATAGTATGCGTTTTCGACGAAATATCGAACGTATTGGTGAAATTATGGCCTATGAATTAAGTAAGGACTTGCATTATAAAGCTATCGAAATCCAGACGCCACTTGGAATAAAAAAGACAACAGAAATTGAAGATGATTTGGTTTTGTGTTCGATTTTAAGAGCTGGATTACCTCTTCATTTGGGATTTCTGAATTATTTTGACAGTGCCGAAAATGGTTTTGTTTCGGCTTATCGCAATCACTATAATAACGATGATGCTTTTGAAATCAGGGTTGAATATCAAGCAATTCCAAGCATTGAAAATAAAAATCTGCTTTTAATTGATCCAATGCTTGCTACTGGACAATCTATGGTGGCCGTTTTCAAGAAGCTATTGGAAAAAGGAACTCCAAAGGAAATTCATATTGCCGTTGTGATTGCTGCTCCTGAAGGAATTGCCTATTTGAAGCAACATCTTCCAGATTATTGCCATCTTTGGGTAGCGACTTTGGATGAAAAACTAAACGAGAAAAACTATATTGTTCCAGGTTTGGGTGATGCCGGGGATTTGGCGTATGGAAACAAACTTTAATTTGAAATGATTTTTTGATCGAAGATTTTTGATTTCTTAATCATTGTTAAAGAACTCCTTACTTCCTTACTTACAATTGCAAGAAGAATGATAAAAAGCTAAGTCCAACTACTAAAATAGCTGTTGCTTCTTTGGTCCATTTTACTTGAATTCCTTCGAAATAGCCTGTTGCCATAACGGCTAATGGCATGAAAGTATAAAGCAAAATGCTGTTGTTTTTATCGGGCGAAACTACATAAACTGCAAATCCGATAAAGAAGGTAATGATGATTTTTTTGTAGGAGTTGTGGTGAATCAGTGGTCTGCTTGGCAGGGAAACAATTTGTGTGAAAAGAAATAGGGCTGTGATAGCAACATAAATGGAAAGTGCGATGTTTTGGAATTTATTGGTAAAGTAATTGAAATCGAAACTGAAATAGGCTTTTTCCAATAGCCTATCGACTAATGTTTTATCGAATATAAAGGCGAATAACAGGAATATTATTGCCACGGTAAAAAAGGCTATGTAAGGCAAAACCCAGTTTCTATAATCTCTTGCAACGTGCAGTATAATGGAAACAAAAACTAAAATAATGAACAAGATACTCCAAAAATGAAACAATGCTGCTATGAAAATCCATAAAGAGGCGTCGAATATTTTTTCTTTTGGCGTGACCAATGATTGTAGCGAAATTAGTCTTCGCAAGGCCAAAAGAATGAAAAAATTTGAAATGATTAGGCTTGAAGTCCCCAAAGTGGTTGGAAACAATATCAAAAAACTGAAAAAGAACAGGAACGGAAACGTATTGTCTTTACTGAGTCCGTTTTTTTTGGTGATGAAATTCGAGATGAAAAGCGAAGCAACCAATAACAATAATAGCACTCCTTTATTGGCAATTTCCATGCCTGAATCGATACTTGCAACGTCTTTTAATTGGTAGAGAAAGAAGCATACAATTAGCAAGGTTGTGACCAAAATGTAATTAAATGGTCTTGATTTGCTAAAAATAGTTGTAATCATAAGGATATTTTATACTTTTGTAATTGTAAATATAATACTTGTACTAAAAATGAAAGCATTTTTTGAAGGAATACAGTCTTTATTCGTTGATTTTTTATTCTTGCCTTTAGATTTTCTAAGAGAATTGGAATTAACTAGTTGGTTCACTGCCAATCTTTTGAATTGGATTTTTATGATTATCTGTGCTTATTTTATTGTTTATTGGATCAAACAATTGAAACTGCACAAATCAAACAATGACGAATTTCAAGATACTACGGCTCACTCTTTCTTAAAGTAAAAAGTCTCCTAACCCCAAATGGGAATTAGGAAACTTCAATATTAAAGGTCGAAACCGATATCTTTTCTAAAATACATCTTATCAAAATTTAGTTTATCTATGTTTTGGTAAGATTTTCTTATGGCCTCTTCGAAACTTTCTCCGAATGAAGTTACGGTTAAAACTCTTCCTCCGTTACTCACAACTTGACCATTTTCGGTTTTGGTTCCTGCATGAAAAACGATAGAATCCTGAACCAGTTCTATTCCAGAAATCGCTTTTCCTTTTTCATAATCTTCCGGATATCCGCCAGAAACAACCATGATGGTTGTGGCACTTCTTTCGTCGATTTCAAGAGTTGCTTCATCTAGTTTTTCATTGGCTACAGCCACAAATAACTCAACCAAATCTGATTTTAATCTTGGAATGACTACTTCTGTTTCTGGATCACCCATTCTCACATTGTATTCAATTACATAAGGATCGTTATCCACAATGATTAGTCCGATGAATACAAAACCTTTGTAGTTTATTTTATCATGATGAAAACCGTCGATTGTAGGTTTTACAACTCTGTTTTCTATTTTTTCAAGCAATTTGGCATTTGCAAACGGAACTGGAGAAACAGCTCCCATTCCACCAGTGTTTAAACCTGTATCGCCTTCGCCAATTCTTTTATAATCTTTTGCTGTTGGAAGAATTTTATAATTTTTCCCGTCTGTTAAAACAAAACAGCTTAATTCGATTCCGTCCAAAAATTCTTCGATAACGACTTTTGAACTTGCAATTCCAAATTTTTCATTCAGCAACATATTGCTTAATTCGAACTTGGCTTCATCCAAATCGTGAAGGATCAAAACACCTTTTCCGGCCGCCAATCCATCTGCTTTTAAAACATAAGGCGGTTTCAAGGTTTCCAAGAAATGAAATCCTTTTTCTATATTGTCTTTGGTAAAACTTTGATAAGCTGCAGTTGGAATTCGGTGGTTCAATAAAAATTCTTTTGCAAATTCCTTACTTCCTTCTAATCTAGCACCGGTTTTTGAAGGTCCGATTACTGGAATATTTTTCAAAAATTCATCATCTAGAAAGAAATCGACAATTCCAAGAACCAAAGGATCTTCTGGACCAACGACAACCATGTCTATTTTTTCGGCAATTACTAATTTTTTTATTTCTCCAAAATCAGTTGGAGAAATGTTTACGTTTGTTGCAATAGTTTCGGTTCCTGCATTTCCAGGAGCTACAAAAAGCTTGTCGCAAAGTGAACTTTGAAGCATTTTCCACGCCAAAGCGTGTTCTCTTCCTCCTGAACCAAGTAGTAAAATTGTCATTTTAGTGTTGTTTTAGTTGTTAGGCAAAAATAGGTCGTTTTGGCTTCAAATAATAATTTTTTAAGCATTTACTAACTTATTTTTGAAATAGAAGGATTCATTTTCTATTAGAAATAAATATATTTGTTGGGAATTTTTTAACAAAAAGCGATGAGCGAGATTTGCAAGAACTGTAGTAATGAAATTGTCTTAAATTTTTGTCCAAACTGTGGCCAAAAAAAGGCAAAACGTATTGACAAAACGTATATTAAAGATGAGCTTCAATATACGGTTCTACACATGAACAAGGGTTTTTTGTATAGCATTAAAAAAATCCTAAGAGGTCCTGGAAAAACCGCTAGAGAATTTGTAGAAGGAAACCGTGTGAACCATTACAAACCTATTCTTTTGGTTTTCGTAGTGGCGGGTATTAGTGCTTTTTTGACTAATACATTGATTCATCCAGATGAAATTATGGCTAGATTTTATAAATCCCAAAACCTGCCAGAGATCCAAGAGAAAATGAATATTATTATGTTTTCTTTTATTTACAAGTATTACGCAATAATAATGTTAGCAAGTGTTCCAATTATGGCTTTCTTTACTTGGTTGGCATTTAAGAAATGGGGGTACAATTACTATGAAAATGTTGTGATTACAGCTTATTCCCTGGTTTTTTTACAAGTCTTAACCATTCTTATTGTAATTCCACTTCAATACGCTTTCAAGGATAACCTGCATTTGTTTATGATAATACCAACAATCATTTCGATGATTATCATGATTGGAACTTTTATATGGTTTTATATAGATTTATATAATCAAAAAAGTGCTGGTGATGTTATTTTGAGATTGTTACTACTTGCTGCAATACTGTTTATAGTTTACATACTGCTAATTATTATAGCTATCATAGTTGGAGTTGTATATGCGATGTCAACAGGTATTGATCCTAAAACCTTTTTTCCAGCACCTAAATAATGCTAAAACTCTTTGACCTTTCTCTAAAACTTTCCGGTTTCCCGATAGAGGAAGGCAAAAAACAGTTTGAAGAAATTCTGTCGGTTCCAGAAACTGCATATGAGGCTTTTTTAGAAGAAAAGAAAAAGGAAATCGTCAACTTTCATCTTCAAAATAATGCATTCTACCGAGATTTGAATGGTGGTGGAACTTTCAATATTTGGAATACTTTACCGGTTTTAACCAAAAAAAATCTTCAAAAGCCTTTATCAGAAAGGCTTTCAAAAGGATATTCTGAGAAAAATATTTTCGTTAATAAAACCTCTGGTTCAAGTGGCGAGCCTTTTATTTTTGCCAAAGACAAATATGCTCATGCTGTAACTTGGGCTTCTATAATTTATAGATTCGGATGGTTTGGTGTTGATTTTAACACTTCCTATCAAGCTCGCTTTTATGGTATTCCAAAGGATTTTATCGGATACAGAAAAGAACGTTTGAAGGATTTTTTAAGCAAAAGATACCGCTTTTCTATCTTTGATTTATCTGATGCCGTTTTAGAAAGAGTGTTGCTGAAATTTGAAAAATCGGAGTTTGATTATATCAACGGTTATACGAGTTCGATTGTCTTATTTGCCAAATTTCTTAAAAAGAAAGATATTATTCTAAAAAATATTTGTCCAACTTTGAAAGTGTGTATGGTAACTTCCGAAATGCTTTTTGAGGAAGACAAAGTACTTTTGCAAACCCAATTCGGAATACCGATTGTGAACGAATATGGTGCTTCTGAACTAGATTTGATTGCATTTCAGAACCCTAAAGGCGAATGGCAAGTAAATGCCGAAACACTTTTTGTAGAGATTTTAGACGAAAACAATCAGCCCGTTCCAAATGGAAAAGAAGGCCGAATTGTGATTACCTCTCTTTTCAACAAAGCCCATCCTTTTATTCGATATGATATTGGCGATATTGGAATTTTGGATGAAAAAAGTACTTTCAAGAAACCCATTCTGAAACAATTAATCGGCCGAACCAATGATGTTGCAGTTTTGCCAAGCGGAAAAAAATCGCCCGGATTGACCTTTTATTATGTTACCAAAAGCATTATTGAAGACGATGGAAATGTGAAGGAATTCATCATCAAGCAACTAAAAATAGATTCTTTTGAGGTAGAATATGTTAGCGAAATAGAACTTTCTGAACCTCAAATCAAGAAAATTGAAGAGGCTATCAGTTTGTACTTAGAGCCAAATTTGAATTTTACTTTTATCCGAAAAATTTCGTTGGAAAGAACAAACAGAGGAAAATTAAAGCAGTTTATATCCCTTTTAAAATAATATATGGAAAACGAAATGTACCTTTCTGAAGAAACAATTTCTAATAAAATTTATTTTATCAGAAATCAAAAAGTAATGCTTGATAGAGACTTGGCAAAACTTTACGGGATTGAAACTAAACGATTAAAAGAGCAAGTCAAACGAAACTTATCTAGATTTCCTGAGGATTTTATGTTTGAATTATCAAAAGACGAATTTGCAAATTGGAGGTCGCAATTTGTGACCTCCAATTCTGATAAGATGGGATTACGTTATGCTCCAATGGCATTCACAGAACACGGAGTGTTAATGCTATCAAGTGTTTTGAATAGCGACAAAGCCATTCAGACGAATATCCAAATCATGAGGATATTTTCAAAAATTCGTCAGATGCTTCTGGATACTACCGATTTAAAAATTGATATTTTACAGATTCAGAAAAAACTGGAGAACCATGATAAAAATATCGAGTTGGTTTTTAGCTATTTGGATGAATTAACAGAGAAAAAAGAAAGCCAAAAACCAAGAAACAAAATTGGCTACAAAAAATAAAGGTTTTATTAATTTCTATACTTTATAAAACCGCGATACATCCATTGCAACATATAATAAACCGACTGGAAAACGTTCAATTTTTCGACTTCTCGGTAAAACTGCCATTGGTATTTGAGTAATTTCGACTTGTTTCTGGAAAGTGAATTTTCCCGAATCCTGTAAATAGCTTGCGTTTCCTGAATACCATAGGCAAACGGAATTTCTTTTAAATATTGCAACCAAAGTCCCATATCTTGACGCTTGAAAATTTTGGGCATCTTTTTTTTGCCTAAAACTTCGATGTCAATAAAAGCGGTCAAACAACTGATGGAATTGGTTTTGAGAATATCAGTATAAGTTACTTTTTCGGGAACGATAAAATCTGAATAGACAAATTCGAGGTTTTCATTCGATCTTTTATAGGATGAAAATACAAAATGAATATTCGTTTTTTTTATGGTTTGGATGCTGTTTTCAATAAATGTTGGAAACCAAATATCATCTGCATCGAGAAAAGTCATGTATTTCCCTTTTGCATTCTCAATCCCAATATTTCGGGCTTTTGCAGGACCAACATTTTGCTTTTGAGGAAAAAATTGAATTCGGTTGTCTCGTCTTGCAATTTCATTTATGATTTCAATCGTATTGTCCAATGAACCATCATCTACAATTAGCATTTCCCAATTTTGATGCGTTTGATTTTGAACCGATTGGATCGTTGCTGAAATGAATTTTCCAGAATTAAAAGTAGGCGTTATTATGGATACTAAAGCTTCCATCAGTAGGCTTTTTTATCACCTTTGACTGCATTGACAACGGTCATGAAAATGATTTTCAAATCCAATAAAATCGACCAATTTTCCATGTAGAAAATATCATATTTTACTCTGTAAATGATATCCTTGTCGTTTTCTACTTCGCCACGAAATCCATTTGTTTGGGCCAATCCTGTAATTCCAGGCTTGATAAAATGCCGCACCATGAATTTATCGACTTTCCGAGCATACATTTCTGTATGGCTCACCATGTGTGGCCTTGGCCCAACAACCGACATATCCCCTAGAAAAACATTAAAAAATTGTGGTAGTTCGTCGATGCTCGTTTTTCGCATTAATCGACCTGTTTTGGTAATTCGGGGATCATTTTTAGAAACCTGTTCAATATCAGCGATTGCATTGAGTCGCATCGAGCGAAATTTGTAGCAATTGAATTCGTGATAATTGAGTCCGTTTCGCATTTGCTTGAAAAAAACTGGTCCTTTGGATTCCATTTTTATGAAGATGGCCAAAATCGGGATCAACCATGAAAGTACTCCAACAATGATAATCAATGAAAATATGATATCGAAAATCCTTTTGATCCATTGATTAATAGGGTCGTCAAGCGGAATATCCCGCAATGATGCAATTGGAATGATACCGTAATAATCAAGTTTCATATTTCGCCCAAAAACTTCCTTTTCGTCAGGAAGAAATTTTAGGATCTTGAGATTGTTATCTGCAAAATCAATAAAATGATTAACCTGATTGATCGACAAATCACTCATGGAACAATATACCTCATCAATTTTATGTTCTACGACAAATGAAAAGCAATCGGAAATTTGTGTTTTTTTATCGCCTTCAAGGTTAAAAACCTTAACTAGCTGATAACCATAATCAGGATTTTCATTGAAAAAATCAGCCAAATGCTGGATCTTTTTTTCGTTTCCTATAATGACTACTTTTCTAAAATTCCCACCAAAAAGCGATCGGTATTTTCGAAGGAAATAATAAATAAAAAGTTTGAGAATTGCAATTGTTAAAATCGAAACTACAGTATATTCAAGTGTATCTTGCGAATTAGAATTTTTTACATAAAATCCTGAAAACGCATAACATAGAATTGTAAACAGAGCAAACTGTTTGGCAACTTTATTGCCGATTTCAACTACTTTTGTAAAGCGATAAACTTCATAGAAACCAACATTTATGGCAATTATAATCCACGAAAGTGAAATAAAAACCATAAAATAAGGCGAACAAAAAGCGTCAGAAAGCATCAAAAAGGAAAACAAATTGATGATTGCCAAATCCAATAGATATGAAAATGGCCTGATGTAACCTGAATATCTTCCTGTTTTATTTTTCATTCATTAAAAAATATACTTTGAAAAGTCTTTGTGTTCTTCTTTCAATAATTCTTCGGAAGACAATGATTTGAAATATTCATAGGTTAGTTTCATTCCTTCTTGGCGAGTAATTTTAGCTTCCCAACCCAAAATCTCTTTCGCTTTGGTTGTATCCGGTTGACGTTGCATGGGGTCGTTTATGGGCAATGGGTGATATGCCACTTTTTGATTGGTTCCAGTTAGCTTGATAATTTCTTCGGCAAAATCCTTGATGGTTATTTCGTCTGGATTACCAATGTTTACGGGCAAGTGATAATCAGAATGCAGTAATCTGAAAATACCTTCCACTTGATCCGTTACATAACAAAAAGAACGTGTTTGCATTCCGTCACCAAAAATGGTCAGGTCTTCCCCTCTTAAGGCTTGACCGATAAAAGCTGGAATTACACGACCATCATTGAGTCGCATTCTTGGTCCATAGGTATTAAAAATTCTAACAATTCTGGTCTCTACGCCATGAAAAGTATGATAGGCCATCGTGATGGATTCTTGGAAACGCTTGGCTTCGTCATAAACCCCCCTTGGTCCGATGGTGTTTACGTTTCCGTAATATTCCTCGGTTTGGGGATGCACCAATGGATCTCCATACACCTCAGATGTAGAAGCGATTAAGATTCGTGCTTTTTTAACCCTTGCCAAACCTAATAAATTATGAGTTCCAAGCGAACCTACTTTCAAGGTCTGAATTGGAATCTTCAAATAATCAATTGGGCTTGCAGGTGAAGCAAAATGCAAGATATAATCTAAATTCCCAGGAATGTGTACAAATTTTGTAATGTCATGGTGATAGAATTCAAAGTTTTCGAGCTTAAACAGATGCTCGATATTTTTTAAATCACCTGTTATGAGGTTGTCCATCCCAATAACATAATAACCTTCAGCAATAAACCTGTCGCAAAGGTGGGAACCTAAAAAACCTGCCGCTCCCGTAACTAGAATTCTTTTCATAATGATGGCTTTAATACTTTCTTTTGCATTCTAACCGCGTTGAAGATGCTGTACAGCACAACAAAAAACACAATGCCTCTTTGCCTGCAAAAAAAGGATTCGGTCAAAAATAAGATTATCATGGTTAGGGAAAAAACAATATGCAGGAAATTTTTGTCGGCTATTGCATTTTTAATATTGAAAACCAACATTGCTACTAAAATCAGGAAACCAAATATTCCCAATTCGGCAAAGGTTTGAACATATTGATTATGAAAGTTGAAATCGCCATAACCTGGATATAAATTATGTTCTTCGGTTTTTTTTCGGATATTCTCTTGTGAAGCTTCCAATCCTAAACCAGTGAAAAATATATTTTGTTCTTGGAGCATTTCACCAAAAATTCTTGTTTGATAAATTCGCATGGCGGTTCCAGGAAAAAAATGATTCTGTTCAAACTTTTCGTTGTTCCAAGCTTGATTAAGACTAACATTATAGACATTTCCGTTTCCTATATCTTCGTTTAGCGTGTTGTCTACGAAAGCGGTTTCATATTCGATTAAAAAACGCTCTCGAATTTCTTTTACAAAAACCAATGAAAAAACCAAAAAGGCTGTTACGGAGGCAATTGTTAGCAATTTCACGCTGTTTTGGGTCTCTGCAAAATAGATATAGAAATAAATAATGAGCAGGAAATCAATGAAAATGATGCTTTTTGACGAAAGTAGAAAAATAAACACCGCCAGTATAAAAATGGATATCTGTTCTAAGAGCGTTTTTCCTTTTCTCGAAATGAAATAAAACATCGCAAATGAAGCAAAAACGGCAACATAAATTGCATTTAAGTCCAAGGTCACCAACTCATGGTAGAAAAAAACGGCCTTGTTTCCGGTTTGGATGAAGCGTACTATAGCATTTCCAAAATAAAACAAAGCATACAGCACCATTCCAAAACTATAGTATCTGAATATTTTTTGAGTATCTATTTTCGCAAGATTTGGTACAAGTAAAAAAGCCAACGGGATGAGAAAAAACAACACCTCTTTTTGAAGTCCAGACACAGTTGCTTGTTGATCTCTGGTCCAAATTAAGGATAAAACCATCAGCAAATAAAGAAAGATCGGAAGGATTAGTGCCTTATTGAAGTTGAATTTAATTTTGTGTAAAGTAGAAAAACAAACGCCTAAAAACAAAATACAAGCAATACTCCCGAAAATATATTTCAAAGGAATTGATAGTAGAATTATTGCTAAAAGATAAACGAAAACCTGTGGATGTTTGCTTAAATTACTGATTTTCAGAGATGCACTTTTCAAATAATTGTAAATATTCGCCATTTATTTTCTCCCAATTGAATTCGCTTGCAATAGCGTCAAAGTTGTTTTGAATAACCTGCAAGTTATCATTTTTTTTGATTCTTACTGTTAAATTTTTAACGTCTTCGGGATTCTTAAAATAAAATGCATTTTCTTTTAAAATAGCCTTGTTGAAATCGTTATCATGAGCAATGATTAAAGCTCTTGATGCGATGGCTTCTAACAAAGATGGATTGGTTCCTCCAACGGAGTGTCCATGAAAATAGAGGTTTGAAAAATACCGCAAATTATCGAGATGCTTCAGGTTATAAACCGCACCTATGAATCGGATATTTTTATTGGCTGTGTATTTTTGTTTTAAATAATTCCCGAATTTAGTGTTATGATTACCAATAACGAGAATGGTTGCTTGATTATTGCCTAAAACAATGCCGTCGAGTATCGTTTCGATGTTGTTTTCGGGTTCAAGCCTAGCGAGAATCATATTAAAATTGTACTTCTCTACATTATATTCCTTCAGAATTTCTTCTTCTGGTTGCTCAAAAACGTGAGCTCCATAGGCAATATAAGTTGATGGTTTGTTGTATTTTTCGATTATGTATTTTTGAATTCCGAGAGAATCTGAAATTAAATAATCGCTACTTTTTACGGCAAGTCTTTCGGCAAATTTCAATACGTTTTGAACCGTTTTTGAATATTTGGTTCGTTTCCATTCCAAACCATCCATGTTGGTGATGATCAAGGGCTTTTTTGGAAGTAGAAAATACCAAACCGAGCTGCTGGTATAACCCAATTGCAAGATGATATCGAAATTTCGCTTGCGAGAATCTAATATGCAATTTAAATCATATATGAACTGTCCTGCTGTTCCAATCTTGAATTCAGGATCATAACAATGAATCAAATTAACACCTTTAAAGGTTTTTTCCTGATAAGGATGGTTGTGCGAATTATAGACATACACTTCGTGTCCTTTTGCTGCTAGATATACTGAAAAAAACTCTGCAAATTGTTCGAAACCTCCGTAATGATTGGGAACTCCTCGGGTTCCTAGTATTGCTATTTTCATGAAAGGTTTGTTTTTTCAGTAAGCAAAAATAGGTAATTTAATTCTTGGAGAACAAAAATAATCCTATTCAAATTATGTTGTTTATGGTTTTTTGTTAATGTCACACAATTAACTGAAAATGAAATTTGATAATCGTTTTTATTAAACATAAATTCCTATTTTTGTCAGTAACTAACGTTATACATCTTGTCATGATTAACTTTGAATACCTTGAAAATAATTTAGATAAACTCCGTATAGAATATCTTGCAGCTCAACCTTTTCCTCATTTAATTATTGACGGCTTTTGTGATGAAGAAAAATTAGTTAAAGCATACGAAAGTATCCCTGAACTCAATAATAAAAGTCGTGATTATGCTTTTGCTAATAATAAATTTGAAAAATCCAACTATAAAGAACTTGGTTCAGAATTAGCAGAATTGCATAGTGAATTACTTTCTGAAAGGTTTAATAAAATATTGTCTTACATTACAGCTAAAACCATTTTTGTTGATCCTAAAAATCATGGTGGTGGGTTGCATCAAGGAAAAAAGAATAGTTTTTTAGACATGCACTTGGATTTCAATTATCATCCAATTAATAAAAATTGGTACAGAGAACTAAATTTATTATTGTATTTGAACAAAGACTGGAAGCCGGAATATAAAGGCGGTTTGAGAATTAAAGATTTAAGAACCAATCATGAAGCCGAACTTGATGTTCCCTTTAATAGATTGATTATTCAACAATGTGCACCCTACACGCTTCATGGCTATGATATGACTAATTTTCCTGAAGGAAGATATAGAACATCCGTTGCTACTTATGCTTATCAAGTTCATGAAAGATTGATTGAAGAACCAAGAACTACAGACTGGTTTCCTTCAAAAGATGCGTCTTTCTTGAAAAAGCAACTGGCTAAAAATTATAATTTTTTAGTGCAAACTAAGAATAAATTTTTTGGTAGTGGGACTGCTAAGAATCAGTAATTATTGATTGTTAGCGGTTTCATAGGCCTTTAATGTTTTTAAAGCTGCTTTTTCCCAAGTATATTCTCTAAGTATTTTTGCTTTTAATTCTTCATCAAAAGGTGTCGAATATGCATTATCAATTGCCTCTTTAATCGAATTGACATCATTTGGTTGGCAATAAAAAGCGTAGTTTTCAAAATATTCTTCCGTATCCCCTTTTTTTGTTACTACAATATTACAACCCATTGCTGCCGCTTCTATGGAAGACAGTCCGGGAGTTTCCATCCAACTTACTAAAGCATGGACCTTCGCAACTTGATATAGTTCTTTTAATTCTTCATGGGGAATTGGTCCTAAAAAAAATATATTTGATCCAGCCTCAGCATGAACTTGATCTACATATTTCTTTTGATTTTTAGATTCATTACCAACTAAAACTAAAGTATATTTTGTGTTTTTTACGGCTCTAATTAAATTTAAAGTTGATTTTCTTCCTTCAATTCTGGCAGCACAGAGAATACAGTCCTTGTACTTTGCATATTTACTGTTTGTATTGACTTTTGAATTATCAAAAACCGCTTTGTCAATTGAGTTTGGGACAACTTCAAAATTATATTCTTTTAATTTGAACTCAGCTGCAACTCTTTTCATTTCGGAAATTGAATTAGGTAGAAATACATCAACATTTTTTGTTATGTCTTTCATTAATCCGTAATAACCTCTAAATAATAGTTTTTTTACACCTTTGTGAAATCGATTCTCATGATAATGTCTGATAATAATTTTCAAATAACCAATTTGATAGGGAGATAGAATATTAGCAAGCTTTTGAGCTAAGCCTCCTCTTGCTTTTCTTTCATATTCAGTATAAAGACCATATATTGTTGAAAGCACAACTTTTTTATTTTGTTTTTTCGCATTTACACACTGCAAGTAAATATCTTGAGGATCCATTAAATTGAATAGGTGTACCACATCATAATCTGTTAAATCAGGTTCAAATTCCAATGAAATATCCACTTTTACTCCTAGTTTTTCAAGATATTCTTTGGTTTTTTGGATTTGAATCAAGTCACCACCTGGAGCTGTATAAAGATTTGTTCTAGTTTGAAAAAGGACTTTCATTTAATAATGATTAATTCTATACAAATATAGATATTATTATTAGTTTTACATTTTAATCATGATTCTTAATGAAGAAAATTCTATTCCTTTTTGGTACTCGTCCAGAAGCAATTAAAATGTGTCCTTTAGTTAAAACTTTCTCTTTGGATTCTAACTTTAAAGTCAAAGTTGGAGTTACTGCCCAACATCGAGAAATGCTAGATCAGGTTTTGGATTTTTTTAAAATTAAAGTAGACTATGATCTAAACATAATGAAGCCAAATCAGAGCTTGCATGAACTAACAGCAAGCTTGATTTTAAAGATAACAGAAGAAATTCTTTATAAAGAGGAATTCGATTATGTTTTTGTTCAGGGCGATACAACAACCGTATTAGCTGGAGCTTTAGCTTCTTTTTACAAGAAAATTAAAATTGTCCATATTGAAGCGGGTCTAAGAAGTTCAGATATTTATTCGCCATTTCCAGAGGAAATGAATAGGGTTTTGACTTCTAAAATTGCTTATTATCATTTTTGTCCCACGCAAACTTCTGCAGAAAACTTATTTAAGGAGAACATTAATGATAATGTTTTTGTAGTAGGAAACACTGTAATTGATGCTTTATTATTAGGTCTAGAAGAAATTAAAAATTCTTCAAAAAAAGATTTGATTGAAAAATATGAAAACATTGATTTTTCTAAAAAAAATCATCTTAGTAACTTGTCACAGACGGGAGAATTTTGGAAAACCTTTTGAAGAAATTTGCGATGCTTTATTAGAAATTGCAGATTCATTTAAATATGATGTTCAAATTATATATCCTGTTCATTTAAATCCTAATATCAAAGAAATTGCACACGCAAAATTAATCAGAGAAAATATTAGATTAATTGCTCCTCTAGATTATCCTGATTTAATTTGGATGATGAATAATTCTAATATCATCTTAACTGATTCTGGTGGAATTCAAGAAGAGGCTCCAAGTTTAGGAAAACCCGTTTTAGTGTTGAGGGAAGTAACCGAACGAATGGAGGGGGTTGATGCAGGAACGGCAATACTTGTTGGTTCAAAAAAAGAAAAAATAGTTACTGAAACTTCAAAACTTTTGACTGATAGCTCTTATTATTCGAAAATATCAAAAGCCGTAAATCCTTATGGTGATGGTACTACTAGTGAGAAAATAAAAGAAATTATTTTAACTCATGGACATTAGTCTTCAATAAATACTCTCTCATTGCTATAATCAGTCCTATTATTATTGATTTGTTATCTAATTTAAAATATACACCCATAAAAACCCAAGTTGATAAAATTAGAAATACAGCGGTTCCCATTAATAACATATTTATATTATTAATTATTGGATATTCACTTCTTTTTTGTTTGTAAAGTAGATATAAAAATACAATCAATAATAGAACTCCGAGTAATCCTGATTTCAAAAATATAGTCATAAATCCATTATGAGCAACAGCAAAATGAGTAATTATTGAACCATCTGTTGTATATATTTTTTGACCTATTTTTACTGTAGAGCCTATTCCCTTTCCAAAAACGATTGCTCTAGTACCTTCCGCTGAGACTCTCTTAACTGTAGTTATATTTTCGAATGATCGATAGTTATCATTAAAATCTTTCCAGTCATCTTTATTAATTTTTGTTTTAAAAGCTTCTTCCGGAGCTATTTTAATTTTATACATCAGCGCCTCAATTCCTTTTCCATTTCTCTTGGGATTTGAATAATATATTGTACTATAACTTAACAAAACGGCAATAACCGTAAAACTTAGCACTTTTACTGATTTTCTTGTAAGTACGTAATAACCTTTTATACCAAGTATTAAGATGGCTAGTTGTAGAAAATTTGTTCTCGCTAAATACATAAAAACAGAAAAGCCAATTACAAGCAGGTATACTGTCCTTGTCTTTTTATCTATTTCAATATTGAATTTACTACTAAAAAGCAGTAATACAAAAACGTATACTTCATAGTCGCTAAAAAAACCTGCTTCATATCTAATTAAATTCATATCAACACTTTGATATTTGATGAAAGCTGCAAATATTAAAATTATATGTATTGCTGAAAGTATTAATCCTGCATTTATAAAAACATCAAAATTTTTACTTTTAAATTTATCGAAAATCTGATATCCAACTAATAAACCTAAAATGGGTTTTAATAGATATGTAAAGTCTTTGATGACCGAAAACGTTGGATATTCGTAAAATAATGTTGATAATGTTGCTGTTATTAGGACAACTGAAAAAAGGCCTATAAAATTAACTATCGTTGTAGAATATTTTTTTTTTAACGTTACCAGTACAGTAAATAACCATATTAAAAAGGTAACTTCATAATTTGGAAAAAATGAAGATACTATGCAAAGGATATATAAAAAACTATAAAAATTAATTTTCATTGTTTGCTATCTTTTTGAAAAACTGTTTGGTAATATAAATAAACAAATACTACTTCTGATAAAAAAACAGAGACTATAACTCCTGATAAATCAAAGAATTTAGAAAACAGTAAAATTGTAACCAAATTAAAGATGGTTACAAAAATTGTAATCTTAAAATAAATTTTATTGTTATGGAAGCCAAACATTAATTGTTCTAATGATAACGAAAAAACCATTGCTATTGGTATAATTAATGCCATTTGAAAGGTTCTTTGCAAATGCTCCATCACATTGACTTCTACTCGAAAAAAAAACAATACATTTTGACTAAAGAAAAACAATATCAAAGCGGAAAAAAAAACTCCAGAGAACAAAACTGCTACATATCTTTTCCAATACGTTATCGCTTCCTGTTTATTCTCAATTAATCTAAAACACAATTGTGGGTAAAAAAACTTAAGAAAAACTTGCGAAAATGTCCTGTAAAGAGATATAACCTGATCAACAATTTTATATTGTCCCGCTAAAGTAAAACCAAAAAAGTAACCTACGATAAAAAGTGGGGAAAGCTGTCTAATGGATAAGAATAATTGCGAAATACAAAGTGAGGAATCATTCTTTAATGTTTCAAAAATCAGATTAAAATCTACTGGCAATAACTTGAAATTATTTTTTCTAAATATGAAAATCAAGCCTACAATGTTGACAATTAAAGAACTTAAGCCTAGAAATAAATTTACATATATATAATCATCGACAACTTTAATAGTGGCAAAAATTAAAATGACATAAATAACTTTTGAACATGCATTCACAACACTTGATATATAAAAGTTTTCTAATCCTTGAAGAAACCAAACAGGATTAAAAACTTGAGCAAATACAATCATTAAAGAGAATGAAAATAATTTTATTTCATTATGGAAGTAGGGAAAGAGAAACACACATACGGCAGCTATAGTGGCTGAAATAATAAATAAAAAAAATTTGGTATAGAGTGTTGATACTAATTCGTGTTCTAATTGTTCTGGATTATTTCTGGATTCTGAAATTTTTTTTATTCCCTTAATATCAAATCCATAATCCACAATCAAAATGAAAAATAAGGCAAATGAAAAAGCAATTCCAATTTTTCCGAATCCATCCAAATTACAAACATATATTAAATAGGGTGCAATTAAAACAGGGGTTACTAAATTAAAAGCTTGGCCTAATCCATAGACAAGGAATTTGTTACTAAATTTTCCAAAAACTTTTTTAATTAGCATTCTTTAGGAGGTTATATCCAAAAATGAATCATTACGGGTTTAGGTTCTTCTCCATGTATTCCCTTTACAATATAATTATATTCTGGAACGAAACTTTTAATTAAAGAGATAATTTCTGTTGGATTGTTCTGTTTATGATAGGTTGTTATGGCAATTTTAGGTCTGTTTTTAGTAATTGTTTCCTTAGCTCCTTGCAACATTTCATATTCAAAACCTTCAATGTCAGCTTTTAAATAGGTTATTTTATTTTGTCCAATTAAAGTATCAATAGTTTCTACATCAATGCTTCTGTTGGAAGTACTATTGCTTGAAATTTGTCCGTCTAACGAATCCTCATTGAAGAAAACTTTATCTTTCTTGGCTCCTACTGCTACATTAAAAATGGTTGTCTTCTCAATATCCTGTTCGAATGTTTTCAAAAGAGATTTGAAGAAATACTGACTTGGCTCAATCATATAAACATGAGTGCACTTGTCTACAACTGCCAAAGGGAATAAACCCTCTGCAGTTCCAATATCTAGAAGAATATCACCTTTGTCAATTGTGGTTTTTTCATGCTGATAATAATGCCAATCTTTTGTGTCAAAAGTTTCCGAAGTAACCTGATAAATGCCTGATATAGAAAATTTTTTAGGCCAATATAGATCCCTGCTTAAATTATGAAAAGTTACTTTATAATATTCATCAATAGATTCAATACTTTGGATAAATGTTTTTGCAATAGTATCAACTTTTGGTTTGGCTAAAAATTTTAATAATTCAATAAAGCCAATATTGTTTTTAGTATGAAATAACCAATAAAATATAATTCTTATTCTTCTCATTATGTATCGAAATTAAAGATGTAAGACACCTCTTTTTATAAAATCAAAAGTAACTAAAAAAAAATACCTCATTGGGTAATGAGGTGTTTTTTTACAATATTCTATATTTTTACCTATATATTTTTTCAAGCTCAAGTTTTAAATTTTTCCTGAGTTAACAACTGGATCATAAATGCCATTGGTGTCTTTCTTTGTTAAAACTTCTCCTGTTGCTTTATATTTGATTTCAATCGAATTATTAGGAATAAAATAGGTTTCAAAAATCTAGATGGATTTATATCAATTTTTTTATCTAAATATTCTATTTTCATTCATTTTAAATTATTGACTATAGAAAAAAGACAGCCTTAATCATCATAAAAAAATTAAATTTTTCCCTTATGGCAAATTTCATTTCTTTCTTTTAAAATAAAAAGCCACATTTTATTGTGGCTGTATATTACTTTATAAGTTTTTGAATTTCATTAAACAGTGGTAAGTCTGAATAGAAAAGCGGGTCATATATGCCACTTGACATTTTCATTGGTTTAATTAATCCCGCAACACCGTTTTCAACTTTAATGCTTTGATTTGGAACAAAATAATTAAAATATAAGCTTCCTTTAGCTTCAAATTTTTTGTCCATATAACTCATAGTGAAATTATTAATTGTAATTTCTTTTTGATTGCTATTTGTTCCAAAATCCATTCTTATATAAGTAGGAATAACATCTTCCGGGAAAGTAAATACAATATCTTGAGCACTAGTATTACCTTTCACATCCACCCAAATTGAATTTTCCTCTTGATAAGGAGCTGAATGACCTGGCACACCAAAAGCTTCTTCTGTATAATATAGCTGAAAACTATCATTTTCGTTTACAACCGCATTCAAAATTACTTTGAAATTCTTGTCGACTTCTTCAGTCTTTACAGCATCTAGTGATTTTTCATCTTTACAGCTAATTGTCAAACTAGCCAGTGCCATCAATGTTATAAAAAAACGTGTTTTCATAATTAAGATATTTTTGGCAAAAATATGTATTTATGTTAAACTAAAAAATTATTTCCTATAAAAATCTCCTCTTGAAAAATATTTTTCTACAAAGCAATTTACTAATATAAATAAGTTGCCGCTTCTTAGTTCTTTGATCTTTAGTTTCGATTCCTTCATCCTTTCATTTATTGTTGAATACACATTTTATTTCAATACATTTGCTACAGATAAATAATTCAAAATGAAAAAAGAGCATCAACAATTATTTTTATACATTTTTTCTATTCTTGTTGCAATAATTACCTATGGCTTTGCACTTACAAATTTTAGTTTAACTGTTGATAGTGAAATGCCTGCTTGGGATCCCAATCCTTTAAATTTAGGGCGTTGGGGACATTATTTTCTGCGGTTTTATGTATTTAATGGTTTACTCCCTTATTATACCTTGTTGTTTGGACTTATCTTTCTTGGAATTACAGCTGTTGAAATAACCAAGATTTTAAACATAAAAGGTATTTATACGTATATATTCTGTTTGTTGTTTTTAAGTTTTCCACAACACGCCTATCAGCTTGTTTTCACAATGCAGGCAGACGCTGTTCCTCTTGGATATTTTCTTGGAACAATGAGTATCAGCTTGTTTTTAAAACAATCTAAAATTGGATGGGTAAAAATCCTTTTTAATGTTTTTTCAGTTTTATTTCTTGCGAGTACATTTGCTATGAACCAAGCGTTGATACTTGTTCCTTTTGTACTATATATGCTTTATTTTTTTGTACAAATCAACAATTCTGAAACAGATGTTAAAAAAGAATTTAAAAAAGCATTATCTTTTGCGGGTTGCTTTGCAATATCAGTATTGGTGTATCTATTAAGCGTTAAAATATTTGTGAACTCTGAAAACAGTGCGTATTTTTTAAATAGTTATGCAAGTGGAAACACATCTAATCCATTTATCGATTTCTTCAAAATATTAGCAGATAACATAACTGGTAATTTATATTATGGTGAGAAACCATACATTTTGGTCTTACTGGGGCTTCTTATAAGTTTAATTTTGTTTGTAAAAGAGAAGAAAAATGCATGGCTAAAAAGTTTGATTTTTGTTGTGCTTCTCATTGTCCCTTTTACAATGTCCTTTTTTATCAGAAGTGGCTGGCATCCACCACGTATTTATGTGAGTTCTCCTTTGGTTTTTGTCTTTGTGGTAGTTTTTGTGTTGCAAAAAATACCAAAACAGTATTACAATCAAGTGCTTTTTGCAAGCATGTTACTTTTTTTATGGAATAGCTATTATGTAACTAATTTGTTTTATACGCAAAACAAGATTTTTAAACACGATCTCGAAATCGCCAAAGATATTAGTCGTAAAATCAATTCACTTGAGGGATTTAATGCTGAAAGCGATTTCGTTTACTTCTACGGAGGATTGCCAATGAGTAATCACGAGAAATTAATATTGCCAAAATCTGAAGTTTTTGAAAGTTCTATTTTTCGTTGGGATAATGGGAATAATTGGCGAATTTTTAACTTTTTTGCATTCAATGACATCTTGTATTATCGTTTTTTAGATAACGAAGAATCATTTAACAAAATAAAAGATAGTTTACAAACAATGCCAGTTTATCCACTAAATGGCTCTGTGAAAAAGATAGAAAATGTAGTAGTCATAAAATTAAACAATGAGAGAGGTGCCTCTTTAGCTGAGTGGGAAAAATAACTTATTGTTTTTCTTGTTATTCATCGGTTTCGCTTTGAATTATTTTATCAACAATAAATAAAGGTCTGTTTTTAACTTGATTGTAGATTCTCAATACATATAGCCAATTAATCCTAAAGAAATCAACTAGACACCACTAAATAAAATTATAGCCAAAAAAGTAGCAGAAAAACCCTGCGGTACGTCATTATAATATATTTTTCTATAAATGTTATAAGAAAGTAGATTAAAGAAAAAACAATGGTGATAAAACCTAAACGTGCAATAATCCTTACTGGAAAATCACTAAAATTAAAAATCCCATCAAACGCTAGTTAAACAATTTAGTCCAGCTGTATTTAGTTTCTCCTGCTTGACGTTCGTCCCTGTCATACTCAAAAGCAATTTGCTTGAAACCAACCCAAGCTCTCATCCCTCTTAGATATCGGCTTTGTTCAGGCATTTTTGATATTATCAACTACCCTTCTGCTGAACATTGAAAAGTCACCACTGTCGATCGGTATTCGGTATGTTGATATTCAAAATATTACCTTTTAAAAATAATTTAATATTGGTGATAGACAGGACTAACTGGAAATTTGGCGAGAAAACATCAACATTTTAATGCTCGGGGTTAGCTATAGAAATGTTACTTTCCCATTGATGTTCAAAATGCTTGACAGAATGAGGTAACTCTCATAATCAAGAAAGAGTTGAACTCATAAAACAACATGTTGACTGGTTTGGACAAGATACAATTGATTGTATTTTGACCGATAGGGAATTTGTTGGAGAGAAATGGTTAGAATTCTTGAATGATGAACAAATAAGATATTATATTAGAAATAATTTCAAGACCTATTCTTATCAAAAAAACAAAGAAATTCCATCCTTCTGGTTGTTCAATAATTTAAAAAATTAGAGAATTTTATCACTATCCAAGAATTGTAGAAATGCATGGGTAAAGATGTTATCTTTCTGGGAAAAAGCCATTGACAGAGATGGAAAAATGTAGTTTTTAATCATTGTTTCGTTCAATAAACCAGAAAAATCAATGGAATATTACAAACATAGATGGCAAATTGAAACACTTTCTAAAGGATTTAAAAAGTAGTGGATTCAATATTGAAAATACTCATGTTACTGATTTAGAAAGATTAACAAAATTATTTTCATTAACCATGATTGCCTTTGTTTGGTGTTACAAAATTGGAGATTATATGGATGAAAATATCCGAAAAACAACAATAAAAAAGCATGGCAGAAGAGCAGTAAGTGAGTTCAAATATAGGTGAGACTATTTGTCAAAATATCTAATAACCGGATTTATGTCATTGGATATTAATCTATCCTGTTTTTTGTCATATACTTAATCTTTTTAATTAAAAATATAATTACTTTTACCAAATATATACATCATTTAAAATAATGACTCACAAAAAAATTTCAATTATCGTACCTGTTTATAATTCTGAAACTTTTTTGAATATTTTGGTTGAGGCTATTGATATTGAAAAAAAAAGAAACAATTGGAATTTAGAATTAATTTTAATAGACGACGGAAGTAAGGATTTAAGTTTTAACAAAATTAAAGAGCTAGCTGACTCCTATTCTTATATAAAAGGGATCAAACTCTCCAGAAATTTTGGCCATCAAATTGCCGTAAAAACTGGTCTTACACATTGCTCTGGTGATTACGTCGCTATTATTGATGATGACTTGCAAGATCCTCCAAGCCTACTTCCACACTTTTTTTCATTTTTGGATTCAGGATATGATGTTGCCTACGGTGTTAGGAAGAAAAGAAAAGAATCTTTTTTAAAAAAATTAAGTTATTCTTCTTTCTATAAGATTTTAAAAAAAATAAGCAATACAGAAATTCAGATAGATAGTGGCGATTTTTGTGTAATGAAAAAAATAGTGGTTGAGAATATGTTAAAGGTTCAAGAAAAAAAATCCATTTCTTAGAGGAATAAGGGCTTGGCTTGGATTTAAGCAAATTGGTGTTGAATATGAAAGGCATGCAAGAATTCAAGGAGAATCAGGCTACACCTTAAAGAAGTTATTAAAGATAGCTAAAGATGGTATTTTTTCATTTTCAAATGTACCTATCCGCTTAATTACATTTATGGGCACGGCTGGATTAATTTTTGCTGTGGTGTATTCGATTTATATTCTTTATGAATCAATTTTTAATTTGATTCCTGTCAAAGGCTATGCTTCACTGACTATAATAATTTCATTTTTTAGTTCTTTGATATTAATTTGTTTAGGTATAATAGGCGAATATATTGTTCGTATTTATGACGAAGTTAGAGACAGGCCTTTTTCTGTTATTGAAGAATCTATAAACTTACTGTAATGAACATAGGTATTGTTGGATGTAATGGATTTATTGGAAAGCATTTAAGTGTAGATCTATCGCAAAATAAAAATATTTCCCTAAAATTGTTTGGTAGATCTGACACCAATAATACTACTGCTGAAGCCCCTTATTTTAGTTTTAATATTGAAAATACTGCTGATATTATTAAAAATTTTGAGGGTCTTGATCTTATTTATTATTTAGCGTCTGACTCAATTCCTATTACAAGTTGGGAAAATCCTAAAATAGAAATAGAAAAAAATCTTTTGCCTTTTCTAGATTTTTTAGAATTAGCAAATAAGTCTAATGTTAAAAAAGTGGTTTTCATATCGAGTGCTGGTACTATTTATGGTTGCTCAAGTGAGAGCTTAAATGAAAATGCAAATAAGTCTCCATTTTCTCCATATGGTATAAACAAGTTAACAATGGAGTACTATTTGAATTATCATCAAGAAAAAAACAATCTTCAATTTGATATCTTTAGAGTTTCAAATATTTACGGGGAAAATCAGCAAACAAATAAAGGCCTAGGAATTATTAATACTTTTTTAGAAAACATAGTACATAAAAAAGATATAAAAGTATACGGTAATGGAGAAGCAATAAGAAATTACATTTACATTAAGGATGTTGTCCGTTTCATAAAAACTTCCATTGAAACCGATTTATCTGTATCAAGCATTTACAATCTTTGTTCAAATGATAATTTAAGCATAAACCAACTATTAAAACTTATAAAGTCAACCGTATCAGAAGATTATAAAATAATTTATATTGAACAAAGGAATAGTGACAATCCTTTTATCGCATTAGATAATTCGAAAATTAAATTAAAATTTCCCTTGATTCAATTTACATCAATGACCGAAGGAATCGAAAGATGCTATATTCACATCAAAAACACAATCAAAGTATAAATTTTAGCGAGAGTAGAGTTAAATAAACCATTAAGGACACAAGGATATTTATGCCAAGCTCACAAATTTGTGTCGTCTTGTAAAGACCATTTGTGGTCATTGTGGTTTATCTACAATATTCATACACCCGAGACAGATAGTATTTTACCAATAAACTTTTAACTATAACCGAGCAATTAGGCAGACTAAATCAATTTTCTGTCCCAGAGACTTACTTCAACCCCAAAAACCTCTTTAATCTTACTTTTATCCAAAACACTGTAACCAGGTCGTTTGGCAGGCGTTGGATAACTTGAGCTAGGAATTGCCTGTAAATCTATTTCCATTTTATTAATTTCAAATATTTTTTTAGCAAAATCATACCACGAACATTGTCCTTCGTTGCTGAAGTTGAAGATTCCAAAGTTATCGGTTGTAGGTTGTAGGTTGTAGGCTAGTATAATTTTCATTAAGGCTTCCGCCAAATCTACAGCGTTTGTTGGAGTTCCTATTTGGTCGTTAACTACTGAAAGTGAATCTCTTTCAGCACCCAACCTCAACATCGTTTTCATGAAATTATTTCCAAATTGAGAATACACCCAAGAAGTCCTGATAATAAAATGTTTTTCCCAAATCTTTTGGATCGCTTTTTCTCCATCCAATTTTGTTTGTCCATAAACTCCTGTTGGATTTGGAAGATCTTCTTCGGTATAAGGTTTTGATGCCTTTCCGTCAAAAACAAAATCGGTAGAGATATGAAGCAAAATGGTATCAAACTCTTTGCAAACCTTCACCAAATTTGCCGCTCCTGTCACGTTTATTAAATGTGCTTTTTCAGGTTCGCTTTCGGCTTTGTCAACTGCTGTGTAAGCTGCTGTATTGATACAAAAATCGGGTTTTGTTTCGGCAAAAATGTTTTTGCAATTCTCTAAATCGGTGATATTTAATTCCCCTGAAGTATAAAAATGAAACTCGATTTCAGGATAATTTGGAGCTATAAATTGCAACGATTGTCCCAATTGGCCCGAAGCTCCTGTTACTATAACTACCATGCTTTCTTCGCGTTTTCGAGGGTTGGTAAAATTTGGTCTTTCTCTGAAATGATCAATTCATCACCTTTAAAGTGCCATTCGATATTGAGAGCTGGATCATTAAAAATAATTCCGCCTTCGGATTCCTTGTTATAGAAATTATCGCATTTATAGAAAAAAGTAGCCGTTTCACTCAACACCAAAAATCCATGTGCAAAACCTCTTGGAACAAAAAATTGCTTTTGATTTTCTCCTGAAAGCAAAATGGCAACATGTTGTCCAAATGTTTCAGAATCTGGACGAATATCAACTGCAACATCCAAAACTTCGCCCGATAAAACCCGAACTAATTTTGCTTGAGCATGTTCGCCTGTTTGATAATGTAACCCTCTCAAAACGCCTTTTGACGAAAAAGATTGGTTGTCTTGCACAAAATGAATTTCCTGACCAATTCCTTCCTGAAAACGCTTCTCATTGAAGCTTTCCATGAAGTAGCCTCTTTCGTCTTGTATTATTTTGGGTTCGAGGATAAAACATCCTTTTAGTTTTGTTTCTATAAAATTCATAGTTGTTCGAATTCAATGGCAATTTCAAAAATCAATTTCAATGTTAAAAACTTGAAAGCTGAAATTTTAAAAATTATATGATGCTTAGCAAATGCTTTCCGTAGCCGCTTTTTAATAATGGTTCGGCTAATTTCTTCAACTGTTCACTATCAATGAAACCCATCTTGAAAGCGGCTTCTTCGATAGAACCAATTTTTAGTCCTTGTCGTTCTTCGATGACCTGAACAAATTGTGAGGCTTGCATCAAGGAATTGAATGTTCCGGTGTCAAACCAAGCGGTTCCGCGATCGAGAATGCTCACTTTTAGTTTTCCTCTTCTCAAATATTCTTTATTGACATCGGTAATTTCAATTTCACCCCTGTTGCTTGGCTTTATATTTACTGCAATTTCTACAACGTCATTATCGTAGAAATAGATTCCTGGAACGGCATAATTTGACTTTGGTACAAGCGGTTTTTCTTCAATAGAAAGCACTTTACCGTTTTCGTCGAAATCTACCACGCCATAACGTTCTGGGTCGTGAACATGGTAGGCATAAATTATTCCGCCATCGGGGTCATTATTTGCTTGGAGCAAATCAGAAAGACCTGTTCCATAAAAAATATTATCCCCTAAAACCAAGGCCACTTTATCATTTCCTATAAACTCCTTTCCAATTATAAAAGCTTCGGCAAGACCATTTGGATGTTCCTGAACTGCATATTCAAAACGACATCCCAATCGTGTTCCATCTCCTAACAATTGCCTGAAAAGGGGTAAATCATGAGGCGTTGAAATAATAAGTATTTCGCGAATTCCCGACCAAATCAAAGACGACAAAGGATAATAAATCATTGGTTTGTCATAAATGGGCATCAATTGTTTGCTAACCGCTAATGTAAGTGGATGCAAACGCGTTCCTGAACCTCCTGCTAAAATAATTCCTTTCATACTATCTTAGTTTGCTGCTTTTTCTTTATATCTTGCCGATTGTGTTTTGTAAAATCCTAAAAATAACTTTCCGCAAATAAATAGAAATATTAAAAATAGCGGTAAAATTAGTTTGCTAGAGGATGCTTTCTCCATATTAGTTATCACACTAATATCCTTAATGATTTTTTGGTAGTTGACCAATTGAACTCGGTTATTACCTTGTTCGCTCACAAGATTATATTTAGCCTGTAACACCTCATCAATCTGAGTGTTTTCATTATAGTAGACCAAATTACCACTCCTTTGAGTATTGTTAACATTACCTGCAAAACTATTCAGAACGTCATTGATTTGATTCAACGTTTGGTCATTATACTGGATTTTGATCTTAACATTCTCGACCACATTTTTTTGGATCACTTTGAAATATTCGCTATCATTGAGGCTATTTAACAGCGGCTGAATGGTGTTTTCATCTGTTGCTACTCCTTTAGTAGAAAATGTAATACTATGATAAGTATAATTCTTACTGGTAATTTTGTCCTTCAAGACCTTATCTATGCTTCCGTCATCGGCCATCAACTTTAATAGATCAAAATTTTCCTCCCTGTCTCTAATAAAGTTGTAGGGATCTACAATTGGCTCGATTTCTAATTTAGATATCTTCTTTGGATATTTTAAGCCTAAATTTTTCAAGAAAGTCGTATCGCCTTCCTTAATTTTTGAATTGATTAAATTAATTTTTGCATACAAATAGTCAGCACTTCCAAAATTAGGAATCACAATGATTTCATGGTCATAGGACTTTTTAGTCTTGTCTAAATAATAACCTAAAGCAACACCAATTATAAAAAGCAGTACAATGATGATCGCATTTTTGATAAAAAAGTGGATGCAATTAAAAATAAAACCACCCAAATTCTGAAAACCTTGATTGATTTTTCTAGAAATCTGTGACAAGTCAATTTCTTGATCTTCTGAAGTATGCCTTGGAGTTGTACTCATTATAACTTAATTATTTTACGTTAAAAATTTGTTCTAATATTTTAATGGTAATTAAATAGGTCGGTTTTACACCTGTTGTTCCCAATCCGCCCGAAGCCAGTGTACTTCCTGTTTCCAGAGGATTATCCGAAGCATAATAGGCATATCTCACCTTCACATCTGGATTGATACTTTTTCTAATTCGCGAAGCCGATTGAATGGCTTTTTGATAATAAGCTCCCTCCATTTCAAGTCCGATAACACCCCAAGTCGAATCGTGAAAAAACTTCAATAAGTCTTTATTTTGCAACGAAGTTCCTAAAACCGTAACCATAGGTCCTGCAAAAACAGCAATGTCATTTCCTTCAAACATATCGGCTGTCAATTCATTATCAAACCAATAATTATCAGCTGTTCCTTCGTTGATATGGGCCGATGGAATCATGATGTCTCCCTTTCCTCCTTCTAAAATTCCAGCTTTTCCCATGATGGAAACCGAAACCACATTCAACAACACTTTCTTGTCTTTGGATTCTTTATAAGGCTTCAACAACTCATCAACAGTTTCATAAGCTTGTTCTCCAAACGCATAATCCATCACAATTATTACTGGCATATTTTCGCCTGGTTGTGCCTTTGGAAAAGCCGATTTCTTCCAATCGATTTTCGCTGTGTCAAAAATCTGAACATCGATGTTAGTTCCAGATGTGTCGGGTAGCGAAATCATACCGTGTTGTTTGGCAAATTCTTCTACCTTGTCCCGAACTTCATTGGCTCCAGCCTTGCTTAATTCTTCAAAAATAAAGAAATCTGATTTATCCTTAAATTTTGTTTTCAAAACATGTGTCGCAAAAATCGAATTCATCACACTGTGCATGTTGGCACTGATAATATGAATGGGGCGGTTGAGCAAATCATTGTCACGCAACACTTCCTTGATATTGGTTGCCCAAATTTCTCCATGGATATGATGCCCCAATCGTTCTCTCAAAATTGGACTGAACGTGATGGTTCTTTTTTTGTTTTCCAAAACCTCTTCCAATGCCAATTTCCCCAGCCAATAAATGACGTGCAAGAAACGATCTGGTTTTTCTGCCGTTCCAAAAGCATCATAAATATCCAATATCTCAATAAAACTTCTTCCTAAAATATTAGAAACATGTGAAATTGCTTTTTCCTTATCGTTTTGGGATAATTTTTTAGATTGGGTTACCACTTCTTCCAGCTTTTCCCAATCACGTGTTACTTCTCCATTTTCATCGAGCAAAACACTGTCTTTGATTTTATGGGATTCGATGAAAATAAAGGTCAAATGCGTCAAGATATCATAAATGTCCGAACGTCCTCTCGTGATTTCAACGTTCATTTGTTCATCGTCAATGCGGTAACAATTTCTTTTTCTTTTCGGAGGAACTATTGCCTTGAAATGCGATTTCGAATAGCCTTCATCCGAAGTTAGATTGATAAATCGACATTCCTCAATTCCAACAGGAAGTCGTTCAATAACATATAAAAGTCCGTTTAATTCAACTTTTTCTTCGGCAATCGTTCCATAAATTTCTGGTCTCAATTGCACTAACGATTCACGAAGTGTGTCACCCGAAACTCCCATTGGTTTATAGAATCCTCTATTAAACAAATGACGCATCGTGATGTAAAGTCGCTCAATCGCTGCCGATGATTCTTGAGCTCTGGAGCGTGTAATGTTTTTAATTTCTTTCATTCTTATTCTTTTCTAACCCACAAATGTAGGTTTTTTATTTTTATTTTGTTAAAATAGGATCTGGTACGTGAATATATCAATCTAATTTAACTAAGATATTTACACACTAATTCCACAAATTTACACGAAAACTCAGCTGTTAAAATTCCACGAATTTACTAAAGTCAAAAAAAATCAGGTTTAAATTGTTTTTATGTTTCTATTAATTCGTGACAATTGGTGAAATTCGTGTCTTCTTCAATCCGTTAATATTAAATTTATATTCGGTTCATAAACGCTCCGAGTTGTGGAATACGGATTCAATTCTTCTTTTGTAAGCTTAATCCATCTTCCTCCAGAATAACTAAACAAATAGTCTCTTTCAACGGAATTATAAAGCACTAATGGCGAATAGGTTATTTGTTTTTTGGTCGTGTTGGAATTATAATCCGTGATGGCTTTTTCTAATTTATTCTTTTCGATAATCAATTTTTCGAAGGCAACAAAGATTCCATTTTCGGGCATTTGGATATTGAATTCACTGATATCAACCTTGTGTTTAAAAATCCCTTTTTGCAGTGTCACGATATAATTTTTGCTTAATAATTCTTCGCCTGGAAATCCATCTTCATCCACTTCATACAGATGCAACTTTATGGTGGCATCTTCTACTTTGCTATCGGTCAATATGGTTACTTTCTGGATCCATTTGGTTTTTTTATATTCTTTTTGATACGGGAAAAATTTCGCATCCATTCTCGGACCGTTGTCAAAAGCTTCCTGGATGACGCTTTTGGTCTTGCCGATTTCAAGCTGTCTTTTCTCCTTTTTATTGGTGATAACTACCTCTCCAAGTTCTAAAGCCGAAGGCGACAAACTCACCAATTTTGCCTCCGAAACTTTCACTACTTTTCGCTCATATCCCAAAACCGAAAAAACCAAATTCTTCTTCTGGTCATTGGTATTGATTGTGAATTCACCATTTTCTTCGGCCGTTGTGCCAATGTTTTCATTTTCGACCCAAACGCTAACGTAAGCGATTGGTTGACCTGTGATGCTGTCTTTTATAATGCCTTTGGTTTGTGCATGCGAAAAATAAAAAATAAAAAAAATAAAAATCACTTTCATTTAGTTGCCGATTGTAATGTTAACTGATGGTACTAAATATTTATTATGATATTTTTTCATCAGTATATTTCCAAAACTGTTGGGGTTTTGTATTGTGGTGATTGTAGATTTTTGCCATTTATTATCAATTCGTTTATGCCACCCAACAGCTTCTTTAATTGGAACTAATGGAATATCTGGCTCATAACTCATCCATTTTCTTGTTGTTTTATTACCATTTTCGTCCTTAAAAGTAGATTCTTCATAATACTTATTCTGTTCTAATTTTAATTTTTCAAAAACAATAAAAAAACCGTTTTTTGGAATTGCGATTTTCCTTGCTGATAAATCAATAACATTTTTTACATTTCCTTTTTTTACCTCTACGATAATTTCTTCTGATAAGATCCTTTCGCTAGGCGAACCGTCTTCATTACTTTCAACAAGATAAACCCGAATAACGGCATTTTTATTTTTGGATAGTGTTTTGAACTTCAACTCCTTAATAAAAGGATAACTCTCTCTTTCTTCTTCAGAAAAATTGAAATAAATTCCGTCAACAAAATAATTCATATGATACCTAAAACCACCAGACTCATAATATCCCAATTCCTTTTTTTGCTGAACTGGATTTTTCTTTATGACAACTTCGTCAAGATGTATCGGAACCAATTTCAAGACAACTTTCTCCGCTTCTGTGGCTTTTATTGTTTTGGTTTCAAATCCTAATGCTGAAAAAATTAAGTTTTTCTCCTGATCCTTAATTTCTAAACTAAAATGACCATTTTCTTCTGTGGTGGTGACAATATTTCCATTTTCGATCCAAATATTTACATACGGAATTGGCTTATTATTTTCATCCACAACTAAGCCTTTCGTCTGCGAAAAACCTAAAAAACCCATCAAAAGAAACACTATGAACAATCTTGTGTCTTGTTTCTTGCCTCTTGTTTCTTTCATCTTTTCTCTAATTCATCCACAATTTTTCGATCGTTACTTAACCTCGGAATTTTATTTTGTCCGCCTAATTTTCCTATCGATTTCATATAATTTTGAAAACCGTTTTGGGCAACTCTTGAGATAACAAGTTTTCGCAACACCTTCCCTACGATCAAATCGTCATAGTAGATGTTTTGTTTTCGCATCGCGTTGTCTATCGCTTCCGCAAAATGCTCTAAGTTGTCTGGTTCTCCCGAAGTTTCAGTATCAAATTCTATGAACCATTCATGGTACGGAAGCCCTTCGCTTGGAGCGATTTGTGGAGCAACGGTAAATTCGTTGACACGGATGTTCGTTCCTTCCATCGCTTCGTTCAAGGCTTCCTCTACTTCTTTCCCAATGACGTGTTCGCCAAAAGCCGAAATATAATGCTTGATTCTTCCCGAAACAATCACACGATAGGGTTTCAAGGATGTAAATTGAACCGTGTCGCCAATGTTGTAGCCCCAAAGTCCGGCATTGGTCGAAATGATCAATACATAATTCACTCCCAATTCTACTTCGCCAATCGTATATCGCTTCGCATTTTCTTGAAAAAATTCATCCGATTTTATAAATTCATAAAAGATTCCTGCCTTCAAAAGCAGCAACATTCCCTTTTCTTTTTGTGAATCTTGGTAGGCAAAAAATCCTTCTGAAGCCGGAAAAAGTTCAATCGAATCGACTTTTCTTCCGATAAGGTTTTCAAATTTCGCCCGATACGGTTCATAATTCACACCGCCATATATAAACAGATTGAAGTTCTTGAAGATTTCGCCAACCGGCTTATTCGCTTTTTCTTTCAGTTTTTCAAAATACATCTGAACCCAAGAAGGAATTCCAGAAATTACTGCCATATCTTCGTTGATGGTTTCTTCGACAATGGCATCTACTTTGGTTTCCCAATCTTCGATGCAATTGGTTTCCCAACTTGGCATTCGGTTTTTTTGCAAGTATTTCGGGACAAAATGAGCTACGATTCCCGACAAGCGTCCGAATTGAATTCCGTTTTTTTCTTCCAAAATAGGGCTTCCTTGGAGGAAAATCATCTTGCCTGAAACAAAATCGGCGTTTCCGGTTTCGTGAATGTAAAGCAGAATAGCGTTTCGGGCTGCTTGGATGTGAAACGGCATCGACTCTTTGGTTAGCGGAATATATTTTGCTCCAGAAGTAGTTCCAGAAGTTTTGGCAAAATAGAGTGGTTTTCCTTTCCAGAGAATATCGGGTTCGCCTTTCACTACTTTTTCGATGTAGGGTTTCAGGTCTTCATAATCGCGAACAGGAACTTTTTTTGCAAAATCTTCGTAGGTTTTAATCGTATCAAAATGATGGTCCTTGCCAAACTGTGTGTTTTTCGCTTGACGGATCAAATCCTTGAACACTTTCTGTTGGGTAGCAACAGGATCATTAGCCCATTTTTGGGTTTTATCATATATCTTTTTTGCAAAAATCTTGGCGGCGATGTTTTTTATTTTCATTTTTTTTGAGCGTTGTTTGGGTTAGCCCCGATAATAGCGGCATCCTTTTTTCTGGAAATTTTTAGATTTTTTTTCTAGAAAGAGCGACCTGCGGAAGCTCCTTTCTAGAAATTAAAATCTTAATTTCTAGGAAAAAGATAAAGCGGATAGCGGGAATAGCTCCCGATACTTCGGGGATAAAATCATTATTCAAAGGCTATAAATTGTGTTGGATCGATGGGATATCCTTCTTTCCAGAGTTCAAAATGCAAATGTATTCCGGTGGATTGTTCGCCTGTTGATCCGGCAATTCCAATGACTTCGCCGGTTCTAACGGCATCTCCTTGTTCGACAGTTAGTGATTCACAGTGTTTGTAGACGGATAATAACCCGTCGTTGTGGCGTAAAATGGCTACGTTTCCGTTTGTTGGCGTCCAATCGGCAAAAATCACGGTTCCGTTTGCTACTGCTTTTATGGGTGTGTTTTTTGGCAATGCTATGTCTACTGCATAATGCTTGTTTTTTGCACTATAACCTTCGGTAATGTGGCCTTTTACGGGTGCAAAAAGTACTGTGGCAACCTTTGGAGTAGCTTGTTCGAAGAGATTATACTTGTCTTCAAGGGCTACCTCATCACGCAGTTTTTGTTCGGCTTCTGATGGCGAAAGGTTCAGTTTTGAAAGGTCGTCAGTATTTCCGGCCATGATCGAATCCTTGCTGATATGGGCAAAATCGACATCGCCTGTCAGCACTTTTCGGATGGAAGCGATATAGGCTTCGTTTTTTTGCAAGGCGGCCGAAAGCGAATCGGATTTCAACGCCAGTTCGGTTGCTTCTTTCTTGAGCTTTGAAGAGGAATAACCCGGAATGTATTCGCGAAGCGGTGTAAAAGCGATGATAAAAGTGGTGACAAAAATGATGATGATTGCTCCAAGTGTGGCTACGACAAAGACATTCATCAAGGTGAGTTTCAGCGAAAAGATTTCCTCAAATGTGTCTTCGTTCAAAATCACCAGTCGGTTTTTTGTGAACAATTTTTTCTTGATGATTTGTCTTTTTAGTCTTTTACCGGACATAGCTGGGGTTTATGGAACAAATATAGCAATTTAATGTTTTTTGTTGATTTTGAAATCGTAAAGAGATTTGATTTAAATTATTTTACACGAATTGCACGAATTTACACGAAAATTAAATGTTGCTGATTTCACAAATCTTAAAATTTAGTTGGTGCAAATTCGTGCAATTTGTGTCGAAAAAATTGATACAATCGAAGCTTTAACGTTCTTTATGATAAATAATTGTAGTGCAAAACGAAGTAAAACGAATTTCTGTTTATCTTTGTGGCATATTTATACAAATTCGCGAAAGCATAAATTTATACATTATGGGAAGATTTGGAGTAACGGAGTGGGTTCTGGTTATTGCTGTAATTTTATTATTATTTGGAGGTAAAAAAATTCCAGAACTGATGAAAGGTCTAGGAAGCGGTATTAAGGAATTCAAGAATGCAGCAAAAGGAGATGAAAACCAACCCGCATCTAAAAAAGAAGAAGAGAAAAAATAAAAGTAAAGCTTTCCAGAAATGGGAAGCTTTTTTTATTATAGCTGATTCATAATGGATGAAAATCTCTGTCTGTCGGTAGACAGATGTGGCAAAAAACTTTACCCCTGTATTAAAAACCAAACCGATAATTTTCTAACTTAGCTCTAACCAACAACTTAAAAATTATCAAAATGAAAATCGTAAAAACAATCCTTTGTGTTCTTTTCGGACTCATGTTTATTAATGCCGGTCTGGACAAATTTTTCCATTATATGCCAATGCCTGAGCTAGAGCCAGAAATGATGAAGCTTTATGAAGCCTTTGGAACCATAATTTGGCTGATGCCTCTAATAGGTTTTATTGAGCTTTTGGGTGGTTTGCTGTTTATTTTTCCGAAAACTAGAGCATTGGGAGCCATCGCCATCCTTCCGATAACTATTGGAATCATTATTCATAATGCTGTTTTCATGCCCGAAGGCTTGGCTATTGCCGGACCATTCTTCCTGATTAACATTTGGATGGTTGGAGATAATTGGAGGAAATATAAACCGCTGTTTAGTTAGAAATATCTATAAAAAATATAAAAATTGCACTAATTTTCACGAGAGTATTTGTGAAAATTAGTGCAATTTGTGTCTATAAGCTTTTCTTTTTTTAATTTTTACAAAATCATCGTCAGCTGAATCCTCTTCCTATCCTCATCAACTTCAGTAACCTTCACCTGAACATGCTGATGTAACTTCACCACCTCGTTCACATCGCTCACAAAACCTTCCTTCAATTGCGAGATATGCACCAGTCCACTTTCCTTGATTCCGATATCAACAAAGCAACCAAAATTGGTAATATTGTTTACAATTCCAGGCAAAACCATCCCCGTTTTCAAGTCCTTGATTGTTTTTACAGTACTATCAAACTCAAAAACCTTGGCCGATTTTCTCGGATCCAATCCTGGCTTTTCAAGTTCCTTGATAATATCTTTTAATCCAAGCAAACCAATTTCGGATGTGATATAATTTTCAGGCTTTATCAACGCTGTTTTTTCTTTATTTGCTATCAAATCATTCACGGAGAGCTTCAAATCCTTTGCCATTTTCTCCACAATCGGATAGGCCTCAGGATGAACCGCCGAATTATCCAACGGGTTTTTTCCTTCCTTGATTCGGATAAAAGCCACACCTTGCTGATAGGCTTTCTCTCCCAAACGAGGCACTTTCTTCAACTGTTTTCTATCCACAAATGGTCCGTTTTCCGAACGGTAACTCACGATGTTTTCGGCCAGCTTCTCTCCTATTCCACTCACATAACTCAACAAATGCTTGCTTGCCGTATTGATATTGATTCCAACCGAATTCACACAACGAACCACCACCGTGTCCAGTTCTTCCTTCAATTTTGTCTGGTCCACGTCGTGTTGGTATTGCCCTACTCCTATTGCCTTTGGATCAATTTTCACCAATTCTGCCAACGGATCGCTCAAACGTCGTCCAATTGAAACCGAACCACGAACTGTCACATCATAATTAGGAAATTCTTCCCTTGCAATTTTCGAGGCTGAATACACCGAAGCTCCTGCTTCTGAAACAATAAACACCTGAACAGGCTTATCGAAAGCTATTTTCTTGATAAAAAATTCGGTTTCACGTGAAGCCGTTCCGTTCCCAATCGAAATCGCGTCAATCTTATAGGCATTCACCATCGAACGGATTTTTTTCATCGCAATCGCATCTTCCTTTTGTGGAGCATGCGGGAAAATGGTTTCGTTATACAACAAATCACCTTTTTCGTCCAAACAAACCACCTTGCAACCACTTCTAAAACCTGGGTCAATTGCCAAAATTCGCTTTTCGCCCAAAGGTGGTGCCAACAACAACTGACTCAAATTATTGGCAAAAACCTGAATCGAATTTGCATCGGCCTTAGCTTTTGCTTCCTGCAAAGCTTCATTAGAAATCGCCGGATGTAACAATCTTTTATAAGAATCCTCAATCGCTAATTGAATATGGGAAGTGCTAGAATTCTGACCTTTCAACACCAATTCGTCAATAATATCAAAGGCCTCATCTACATCCACTTCAATTTTAAATTTGATAAAACCTTCGTTTTCCGCCCGAAGCATTGCCAACAATCGGTGTGATGGAGCTTTTGTGAACGGTTCCGACCAGTCGAAATATTGGTTGAATTTCTGGGCATCAGGTTCGTCTTTTTTGGTTTTTACGACTTTCGTCGAAATGTTCGCTTTTCGCTGATATAATCTTCGGAGTTGTTTTCGAACATAAATATTTTCGTTGATCCATTCGGCAATAATATCACGGGCTCCTTGAAGTGCATAATCTTCGTTGATGATGGTTGAATTCAGGTATTTGCTTGAAATAAACTCAATATCATCATTATTTTGAGCCATTAAAATCTTGGCCAAAGGCTCCAAACCATTCTCTCGCGCCACATCGGCCTTGGTTTTTTTCTTCTTCTTATACGGAAGATAAAAATCCTCCAACTCGTTCAAATCAAAGCTATTGCTAATTTTTTTCTCCAACTCAGGCGTCAAGGCTTTCTGTTCTTCAATCGATTTTAAAATGGCTTCTTTTCGTTTCACAATCGTCTCATATTCCTTCTGAAGCTTTGCAATTTGCTCAATCACCACCTCATCAAGATTACCCGTTTGATCCTTTCGATAACGTGAAATAAACGGAATCGTGCAGTCTTCGTTTAAGAGTTGGATAGTGTTTTCGATGTTTTTTGGCGTTGTCGAAACCTGTTGTTTTATAAAATCTATATTGGTCATCTAATTTGGATTTTTTTTTAGCGAAAATAATATCTTTACCGCTAGATTTAATGAAATGGAAAATTTATTTGCCTTCTTTTTAATAGTAAATGTGGTTGCTTTTGTTGTTGCAGGTTACGACAAATATCTAGCCGTGAACAACAAATTTAGAATTCCTGAAAAAAGCCTTTTCACACTTGCTATTTGTGGCGGTTCGTTAGGAATGTTATTGGCGATGCTAATCTTCAGACATAAAATCAGTAAGACTTCTTTTATTGTGAAATTTTCGGCTATTTTCTTGTTGCAAATTGTTTTGGTGGTAGCTAAATTAAGTGATAAAATCTAGATAATTATTTTTACTAATCACTTCAAAACTCGCTTCTGGATAGGCTTTCCCGAAGGCTGTCGGGATTTTTGCTTTTCTGTTTTCATTCCATTTGAATTCAAAACCTGTCAAATTTCCACTTTCTTCTTCGAGCCAGTCTAATTCTTGCTGATCGTATGTTCTCCAAAAATAATTGGAAACGCTTTTTTGGGTATAATTTTGGTATTTGATCCGTTCCGAAGCCAAATAATTTTCCCACAAAGCACCAACGTCTGTTCTGGAATCTAGTCGTGTGAAATTCCCAATTATCGCATTCCTAATTCCGTTGTCATAAAAATACCATCGGTTGGATTTTGTAATTTCCTTGCGTAAATTTCGGCTAAAACCTGGCACTTTATAAATTACAAAAACTTTCGAAAGTAAATCTAAATAGCTTTCAACAGTGTTTTTAGAAATACCCAAATGTTTGGCCAATTCCTGCAACGAAACTTCCTGACCTACTTGAAAAGCAATCAATTTCAGTAAATCTAAAATTTTATTCGATTGCTTGATGCCTTCATATACCAAGATATCTTTCAATAAATAGGAATTTATAATTTCCTTCAGATAATCAATTTTATCCTTCCAATCTGGGTATTGCTCCAATTCTGGATAGCTTCCAAAAAGCAATCGTTCTTCGAGTTTGGTGATGGTTTCTTTGTAATCTTCGTATTTTGAAAATTCCATTTGAGCAAACGGAAACAAATAAATGGTGTTTTTTCTTCCCACCAATGGTTCGCCTAATTTATTAGACAAATCAAAAACCGAGGAACCAGTTGCAATCACTTTTATACCTTCAATAGAGTCTACTATTAGTTTTAAAATCAATCCGATTTCGGGAATATTTTGAGCTTCGTCAATTATAAGAAGTTTTTTATCGGCCAAAAGGCGTAAATAATTACTTACAGAACGCTCTTTTAATAAATTAGCATCGTCTAAATCTTCACCATTCAGTTGTAAATAATCTGTTTTTGAAATGGTTGAAAGATAGTTTTTGATGAAAGCCGTTTTTCCAACACGTCTAGCACCCAATAAAATCAAGACTTTATTAGGTAAAACTTTTTTTGAAAATTGTGTATGAATTTGTCTTTCGATAAAGTTCATAGGTAATTTGTATAAAATTATCATACAAATATACTTAAAAAATGTAAATTTAGTCAGTACGTTGACGGAATTAATGTAAATTCAGTCAGTACGTTGACGGAATTAATGTAAATTCAGTCAATATAAAATAAAAAAAACCAGTTTTTAATAAAATTAAATTAAAAACTGGTTTTTTTATATGTAAAAAGAAACTTACTGACAAGCAATCTTATTCACTCGTGTAGCGTGTCTCCCGCCTTCAAATTCAGTAGTTAGGAAAGTATCTACCATTTCAACAGCTTGATGAACCGAAGTAAATCGGGCCGGTATACTGATGATATTAGCATTATTATGTTGGCGAGCTAAAACCGCAATTTCTTTCATCCAGCAAAGAGCTGCACGAATGCCTTGGTGTTTGTTAGCCGACATTGCAATTCCATTTCCGCTTCCGCAGATGATAATTCCAAAATTTACTTTGCCACTCTCAACATCTTCTGCAACTGGATGTCCAAAATCTGGATAATCAACACTATCAGAAGTATCTGTTCCATGATTGATTACTTCATATCCTTTTGCTTCTAAAAAAGTTACAATAGCCTTTTTATATTCTGGTCCAGCGTGGTCGTTTCCTATTGAAATTCTCATATTATAAATAAGTGTTAGTTGTGTCGTGCAAATTTACCGCAACCTTTATCATATACCAAAATAAAACCTATAATATTTAGGGTTTGACTCTCAGAAAGTTAGAGTTTATGAACATTACAATTATTTAATATTGAAGTGTTTAATGTAATTAAATTGTTAAAATATTATAATGTTAATAGCATTTTCTAATTGCTTGATAATCAGTTTACCTTAAATTAACATTATTTGTTGATAACTAAAGATAGAATTTTAGAAGTATTTTTTGGATGTGAGATAAAAAAGTCTAATGCAAAACTCGATTTTAAAATCCTAATTTAGTTTCGGTAATTTTTAGAAAAGTTATGAATACTTAAACCAAAATTATTAACAGTAATTAACAAGGAAACTTATTTACAAAATCAACATATTTTCTATTATCAACGATTGTTAACAAACTACAAAAAATGATTAAAAATGAAACGATTAACCTAATTTAGGTATGTTAACAAGTCTGTATAAGTAGGGAAAACTCTTTTCGCCTACACTAAAATAGAAACTTATTGCAACTATTAACACGCTATAATAACCATCAAAATTTTAAATTAATTTAATCTTTTCTTTTTGTTGTATTTAATATATGTTGAAAACTTCAAATTGTTTAAACGATTTTCAAATCATTGTTGTCTTTAAGTTCATCTAAAATTGATTGAACCGTTTCAAAATCGTTGGGATGTACTTTAAGTTTGATGCCTCCCAAAGCATTGGAGTAAAATGGAGCAATGGATGACATCGTTTCGTTCTCGAAAAAATATTGAATTTCTTCTTGATCCAAAATATGTTTCAAGACTACAATCTCGTGAGTATAATTGAATACGGCAATCGTTCTGAAATCTTTCATCTTTGAATTTTCATAAAGGTATTAAATGTTAGCTTTATATTAAAAACTCTTCGCTTATAACTCATAACTTAGAACTATTTTGTATTTTTCAGCATTATTAAGAAAAGAATTATGAGTAAGATACCTAGAAAATTAGGGAAAAAAGAGAAGGATTTCTCTGGAAAAATTTTAAAAATATTGTCGCAAAATGCTAATAGAGCATTCAATTATAAGCAGATAGGTGCTATTTTAGAATTAAACGATACCAAAAGCCGGAATGAAATCATTAAAGATTTAAAGATTTTGGCTTCACAAAAAAAGATTATTGAAACCGAACCTGGAAAGTACTTGGTTAAAGCCATCAGTCAAGATTATTACGAAGGAACGATTGATATGACGAGTCGGAAAACAGCTTATTTCATTTGTCCAGATTTTGGTGAAGATGTTTTTATTCCAACCAATAACTTGAATCACGCTTTGGATAAAGACAAGGTGAAAGTCTATGTATACAATCGCAGGAAAGGAAAACGTCCTGAAGGTGAAGTGATTGAAGTGGTAGAAAGAAATAAAACTGAATTCGTTGGGGTGATTGATATCCAAAAGAATTTTGCTTTCGTTTCTACTGCAAATCCAAAAATGTACACCGATATTTTTATTCCAAAAGATAAGATTGGCGAAGCTGAACAAGGCGATGTGGTTTTGGTTAACATCGAAGATTGGCCCAAGAAAGCAGATAGTCCATTTGGATCTGTTTTGAAAGTACTTGGAAAACCAGGAGAACATAACACTGAAATACACGCTATTTTAGCCGAATATGGACTTCCTTATGATTTTCCTATAGAAGTTGAAGTATTCGCCCAAAAAATTGATACATCGATTCAGGAGAGCGAAATTGCCAATCGTCGCGATATGAGAGATACCTTGACGTTCACGATTGACCCGAAAGATGCAAAGGATTTTGATGATGCATTGTCGTTCAAAAAATTAGAAAATGGTAATTACGAAATTGGAATCCACATTGCCGATGTGTCTTTTTATCTGCAGGAAGGAACCATTTTGGATGATGAAGCCTATCAACGTGGAACTTCGGTTTATTTGGTGGATAGGGTAGTACCAATGCTTCCTGAAGTGTTGTCAAATTTTGCCTGTTCGCTTCGACCGAATGAAGAAAAATATACGTTTTCGGCTATATTTGAAATTAATGAAAAGGCTCAGGTTATTAACCAATGGTTTGGTAGAACAGTAATTTATTCGGATCAACGTTTTGCTTATGAGGAAGCTCAACAAATCATTGAAACTAAAGGAAATGTAATTCCTCAGGAAATATCCATTACCGGAAGTGAATATGTGGTAAAAGATGAAATTGTTCAAGCGACTTTAAAACTAGATGAATTAGCCAAGATTTTAAGAAGAAAAAGAATGGCAGAAGGAGCAATTTCTTTTGATAAAGTAGAAGTAAAATTCAACCTGAATGAAGAAGCAGAACCAATCGGAGTGTTCTTTAAAGTTTCAAAAGATGCCAATCATTTGATTGAAGAATTCATGCTTTTAGCCAATAGAAAAGTGGCGGAATACATCGGAAAACAAAAGAAAACCTTTGTATATAGGATTCACGATGAACCGGATGAAAGTAAATTAATGAGCCTTCAAACCGTGATTTCTAAATTTGGATATAAGATAAATTTCAGAGATAAAAACGAAATTTCTAAGTCATTGAACACTTTATTGCAAGATGTTCAAGGCAAGAAAGAGCAGAATATGGTCGATACGTTAACCATCAGAACAATGAGTAAGGCGAAGTATTCTACTGAAAATATTGGTCATTATGGCTTAGCTTTTGATTATTATTCACATTTTACATCTCCAATTCGTCGTTATCCTGACGTGATGGTGCATAGATTACTTCAGTTTTATTTAGATGGAGGAAAATCTGTGAGTCAGGAAGATTACGAAGAAAAATGCGTTCATTCCTCTACAATGGAAGGTTTGGCGACTAATGCCGAACGTGATAGCATCAAGTATATGCAGGTAAAATACATGCAGGATCACAAAGATGAAGAATTTTTAGGTGTAATTTCTGGAGTAACCGAATGGGGAATTTATGTAGAAATTGTTTCCAATAAATGTGAAGGAATGTGCAGAATCCGTGAAATAAAAGACGATTATTACACGTTTGATGAAAAACAATATGCCTTGGTTGGAGCTGTAACTAAAAATTTATTACAGCTTGGTGATGAAGTTATTGTAAAAGTAAAAAATGCAGATTTAGTAAAGAAACAACTTGATTTCCATTTTATTAGAAAAAACGAATAAAATAAATTACTATGAAAAAGATAACAATTATAATGCTATTGATGAGCAGTTTAGGTTTTGCTCAAGTCACAAAAAATCTTGGAGAATTTACTGAAATCAATGTTTTTGACAGAATTTCGGTTGAATTGATTCCGTCTTCAGAAAACAAAATTGAAATAAAAGGGGATAGGGCAGGAGAAGTAGAAATTGTGAACAACAACGGAAAGCTGAAAATTAGAATGAAGCTAAAAAAGTTACTTGATGGTGAAGATATTTCGGCTAAATTATACTATAGAACCCTTGAAAGTATAGATGCCAGCGAAGGTTCTTATGTTATTGGTGATGACCCTATAAAACAATCTTTTATCGAGGTCAATGCAAAGGAAGGTTCAGAAATCAGATTAAATATTGATGTTGAAAAAGCAGAATTAAGAGCTGTAACGGGTGGAATTTTACAGATAAAAGGTTCAGCAACTAATCAAACGGCTTCTATTGGAACAGGAGGAATTCTTCGCGCCAATGGTTTAGAAACTTCACAAACTACTGTTACGATAACAACTGGTGGCGAAGCTGATGTTCGTGCAACAGAGCTTGTTGATGCAAAAGTTAGGGCTGGAGGCACCATTACCGTTTTTGGAAGCCCTAAACAAATCAACAAAAAAACAACGCTAGGAGGAAGTATCAACGAAAGCAAACGTTAAGGTTAAAACATTAAATTGTAAATTTTTAAATTATATTTGTGTTTCCTACACTATAATTTGAGTTGATGATCCAAGATATTTTGCTAGCCATTCCGCTAGGTATTCTTTTGTGTTTTATGATTGGTCCGGTATTTTTTGTACTATTGGAAACGGCTGCTGTTAAAGGATTTAGAGCGGCAATGGTATTCGATTTAGGTGTTGTAACTGCCGATTTTGTTTTCATTGCAATTGCCTATTTCAGTAGTTATCGACTTATTAACAACATTAAAGATGAACCTGCATTATTTATCTTCGGAGGATTGATAATGGTAACTTATGGCATCATTTCCTATATAAAATTAAAAAGAGCCTCAAAAAATATTGACGAAACGGTAGAAGTAGAGCTCATTAAGAAAAACTACGGAAGTCTTTTTGTAAAAGGTTTTCTGTTGAATTTCATCAATGTTGGTGTTCTAGGTTTCTGGTTATTAATTTTCATCACATTCGGTCCACAACTCGAGTTGAAAACATCAAGACTAATGCTCTTCTTTACTTCAGTAATTGCTACTTATTTAGCGGTTGATATCATTAAAATGCTATTAGCAAAGAAGTTAAAAAATAAAATGACACCTCCCAATATTTTAAAAATAAAAAAGATAACGAGTATCATTCTAGTTATTTTTGGAGTAACCATAATGCTTCAGGGTTGGTTTCCAAGCGACCAGAAATTGGTTAAGAAAGCGTTGGAAAAGATTGAACCACATCATTCTAATTAAATTTAATACCAACTATTAGCTGGGATTTTTTATTCATAAATATTTCATTTTCAATATATAACTTAAAAATCCTTATTTATAGGGAATTTTTCAAACCTGCTATCCAACTACTTTTATTGTAATTAATTTTTAAACAATTACAAGATGAAAAATGTAAAAAATTATTTCAAATTATTAGTGGTAGTTGCACTTGTATTTTCTGCATTTGGATGTGAAGCAGATGAAGAAGGCGATGATATTGACAACGATCCAAGTTCAAGTTTTGAAGGAAGTTGGAAGCGAGAAAATATGGAAACGTATGTGAAATTTGTGGGCTCGAATGCGATTACTTGTTCGGGAGGAGTTGAAACTGTTGGATCTTTTAATGCTTCCGAGCCTTCAATGACGTTTGTAATTGGAGAAGAAGTGATTAAATTTCCACTAAAAGTGAACGGAAATACACTATTAGTAGGAGTTCCTAATCAAGCTCTTGAAACCCACAATGCACAAATTTATTACAAATCAGATGCATTTCCATGTGACGGTGGAGGCGGTGGAAGTGGTGAAGAGAATATTATGTTTTGGATAGGTTCTGACTTAGGCTTTGGAAGCATAAGTGTAACCTTGGAAGGTCAGGGTTCTGGAAGCATCACAAGTTACTACGGTAGTTCACCCGATTGTGGAGCTTCTGGTTGTGCTAATTTTACTGTAGCTCCTGGAACTTATAGTTTTAGTGCAAGTTGTGGAGATTATACTTGGGATGGTTCAATCACAGTTACAGAAAATCAATGTTCTAAGATGCAGTTGACGCTTTAATTTTTCGTTAGTTACAGCTTTTTCCTGCAAGGTTTCCAAAACCTTGTAGGTTTGCTTTTTTTCACCTACAAGGTAAAAAAAAGACCTTGCAGGATTTTTGAAAAGAATCGGATTCGAATCCTATCTTTCATTAATTTTTTCTAAAAATTTAAAATAAAAAAACCTCCAAGTTTCCTTGAAGGTTTCAGAGGCATCGTCCGGATTCGAACCGGAGTAGGAGCTTTTGCAGAGCCCAGCCTAGCCGCTCGGCCACGACGCCATTACTAGTTTGGACGGCAAATGTAACTAAAAAGTTTAAAAGTTTAAAACTTAAACTTCAAAAATTTGGAATTTGTTTTTTGTTGTTTGGAATTTTAACTTCTGTATTCTTCCATTTCAATCGTAACCATCTCAACATCACCACCAATGGGAGGATTTACTTTTGAAACCGCCAAAAGTATTCTTGAAACTTCTGGAATTTCACTAAAGATTCTTTTGATGATTCGATGTGCAACGTGTTCTAAAAGCTTCGAACGAATGGCCATTTCTTCCATAACAATCTTGTTTAAAAGCACATAATCTACGGTATCGGCCAATTCATCTGAAGCTGAAGATTTGCGTAAATCGGTTTTAATTTCCAAATCAACCACATAATCTGATCCAATTTTACTTTCTTCAACAAGACAACCGTGGTAGGAAAAAGTGCGAATATTTTTGAGTTTTATAGTTCCCATAGCGAGTTTAAGGTTTGAAGTTCAAAGTTAAGAGGTTTCCGTGCTTTTTTAAACAACTTTAAACCTTAAACTTTAAACATATTTCTATCTTTGTCAAAAGTTAGAAAATTATTTATGTCAGCAGAAGAGAAATCATTGAATTTCATTGAACAAATTATCGAAGAGGATTTAAAAAACGGTTTGTCAAACGACAAATTACGTTTTCGTTTTCCGCCCGAACCTAATGGTTATTTGCACATTGGACATGCCAGTTCGATAGCACTAAATTTTGGTTTAGGAATTGATTATCAAGCACCTGTAAACCTTCGTTTTGACGATACAAATCCAGCAAAAGAAGAGCAGGAATTTGTAGATGCCATCAAACGCGATGTAGAATGGTTGGGTTATCAATGGGCCGAAGAATGTTATGCTTCCGATTATTTCCAGCAATTATACGACTGGGCTGTTACATTTATCAAGAAAGGTAAGGCGTATGTTGACAGTCAATCTTCTGAAGCAATGGCCGAACAAAAAGGAACACCTTCAACCGAAGGTACAGACAGTCCGTTTAGAAACCGCTCTGTAGAAGAAAATCTGGATTTGTTCGAAAGAATGAAGAACGGTGAATTTCCTGATGGAACTCATATCCTTAGAGCTAAGATAGATATGAAGTCTAAAAATATGTTGATGCGGGACCCAATTATGTACCGTATTTTGCATAAACACCACCATAGAACTGGAAATGATTGGTGCATTTATCCTATGTATGACTGGGCTCATGGGGAAAGTGATTATTTAGAAGGAATTTCACATTCTTTCTGTACACTTGAATTTTTGCCTCACCGAGAATTATACGATTGGTTTTTAGATCAGATTTACGATGAAAATAAAGTTCGTCCAAAGCAAAGAGAATTTGCCAGACGAAACCTTTCGCATACCGTTGTTAGTAAGCGAAAATTATTGCAATTGGTTACAGAAAAGCATGTCAACGGATGGGATGATCCGAGAATGTCAACCATTTCGGGTTTAAGAAGAAGAGGTTATACGGCTAATTCATTGCGAAATTTTGCCAATACAACTGGTATTGCTAAGCGTGAAAACTTGATTGATGTTTCGGTTTTGGAATTCTGCATCCGGGAAGATTTAAACAAAACGGCTCCACGAGTTATGGCGGTTTTAGATCCTGTAAAGGTTGTAATTACCAATTACCCAGAAGGAAAAGAAGAGTGGCTTGACGCCGAAAACAATCAGGAAGATCCAAATGCTGGTTTCAGAAAAGTACCACTTTCAAGAGAAATTTTCATCGAAAGAGAAGATTTTATGGAAGAGGCACCATCCAAGTTTTTCCGTTTGACTTTAGGTAAAGAAGTTCGTCTTAAAAATGCCTATATCATTAAAGGAGAAAGCGTTGTAAAAGATGCTGAAGGAAATATTACTGAAATTCATGTTACCTACGACACGGACAGTTTAAGCGGAAGCGGAACAGAAGCAAGCCAAAGAAAAGTTTCAGGAACATTGCATTGGGTTTCTATCCAACATGCAATTGAAGCAGAAATCCGTTTGTATGATCGTTTGTTTACCGATGAAGCTCCGGATTCTCATAAAGAAAAAGACTTCTTGGAATTTGTAAATCCAGATTCTTTGAAAGTGATTACAGGTTATTTGGAACCAAGTTTGGCTACGGCTAAAAACGAAGATAAATTCCAATTTCAACGTTTAGGTTATTTTACTGTTGATAAGGATTCTACAACAGATAAATTAGTTTTCAACAGGACTGTTGGACTAAAAGATGCTTGGGAAGAGAAAGGTAAAAAAGAAGAAAATATCATCAATGCTTCTTTAAAAGACATCAACAAATATTTTAAAGTTGAGTATGATGAAAGGAGAGTTATTGAAAAAGCAATAGGAGAAAACATTGCATCGGTTTCTAATTTCAGCTTGCTTCAAAATACCTTGAAGAAGAACATCAACAATAATAAAAGTTCATTATTGTTTGCAAACTGGCTTTTGAAATATTCTGATACGATCAAATTTTCGGATGTAGAAGAAGAAACATTGCAAAAATTATACAACATGTCTTTGAAAAGTGAATCATCTTTTGTTCGATTTGAAACCATTCAAAATTTAAAGAAAGATGTTTCGAATCTTGAAAACTTCAAAACACAACTTTCCGATTTGAAAGCTTCTGAAAAAAACGAAGAAGTTCAAAAATTACTTTCTGAAATATAATTTTCAAAGAATAGATTTTATAAATGAAAAGCTCACTTAACCGTGGGCTTTTCTTATTATATGTTTTATCTATCAAATAGTAATTTTATATTGTTTTTGCAGATTAAAAGTGGCCTCTATAAATCTTTTTTAAAGAAAAATTAAAAATTTTTGATAACGGAATATCACTTCTTGCGAATCCTTTTAAAATCAAGCCTAAAATCAAGTTTGATAATTCGTAAACTTACTTTAACGGGCTCTTAACAGCAAAATGATACTAAACTTCGTATCTTTAAAATCATAACAATTAAAAACAAAAATTATGTCAACTAACGATAGCGGAAAAACAGTTTTGGCACTTTTAGCAGGTGCGGCAATTGGAGCAGGATTAGGAATTTTATTTGCTCCAGAAAAAGGTTCGAAAACCAGAGAGAAAATCAAGGAAGGTTTTGATGAAAAGAAAAATGAATTCAAGGATAAATTTGATGAATATTCTGAAACTATAAAATCGAAGTTCTCAAAATCAAAAGCAGATCTTGAATCAAGTTTTGATGATTTGGTTGCAAATGTAGATGATAAGGCAGAAGATGTAATTGCAACTTTAGAAAGAAAGCTGGAAGAATTAAAAGCTGCTGCAGCTAAAAAATAACAATATGGTTTTTGAAAAAATAAAAGAAAATACTCAGGATCTGCAAGATCAGGCCAAAGGCTATTTGGACAGCAATGTTGCCTATTATAAATTGTGGTTTTTTAAAATTGCAATGAAATCGACAACAATGATCCTGAAAATCTTTTTGCTAGCTGTAATGCTTGTTATGGTAACAGTATTTTTTTCTGTAGCAGCAGCAATTGCGATTGGGTATGCCTTAGATAATTTTGCCTACGGATTCTTAATAATTGGTGGAGTTTATTTGATTTTAAGCTTTCTCATTTATAAAATTCAAGATAAGATTGTTGAAGGTCCAATCCTTGAACGATTTTCTGAATTCTTTTTTAACGATTAAATCTTTGATATGGAAAAAAAGAAATATAGCTCGTATGAAGAAATTGATCGTGATTTAGAGATTCTAAAGATTGAAAGAGAAATTCATTATCAAAAGCTCACACAAAGTTTTGATAATACAAAAGATAGTCTGAATCCTGCCAATATGATGGGAAGTGTTCCAAAAATGGCTTTAAGTGTTTTGGGTGGTCTTTCAGGACCTATAAAAAGTCTTGGTGTTTCCTTTTTACTCAAGAAATTATTTAAATTATAAAAACAAAAAAGAGGCCGTTAAAGCCTCTTTTTTTATTTCAATTCAGAATATTAAATACTTGAATCATAATCATCAGCATTCAAATCTTCATTTTCTTTTAGATTTTTATAATCTTCAGAAGGTTTGAAATCATCTGCTTTCTTGTCTTTTTTTGTTGTTCTATGGCTTCCTTTTTTCATTGCCTCACCAATTTGATTCGAAGCGGTAAACGAAGCAACCATATTATTCAACATGTCACTTCCGGCTTGTGGAGAATTAGGCAGCAAGATCAAGTTTGAATTTGTATCGGCTCCAATTGCTTGCAAAGTATCGTAATGTTGTGTCACGACAATCAATGCAGAAGCTTCTTGAGAGTTGATTCCAACCTTGTTCAAAACATCCACACTTTCTACCAATCCACGAGCGATTTCTCTTCTCTGATCGGCGATACCTTGTCCTTGAAGACGCTTGCTTTCGGCCTCAGCTTTTGCTTTCGCCACGATTCTAATTCTTGAACTTTCTGCCTCAAATTCGGCAGCTGTTTTTTCTCTATCGGCAGCATTGATACGGTTCATGGCATTTTTAACTTGAATATCTGGATCAATATCGGTCACCAACGTATTGATGATGTCATAACCATAAGTCGTCATGGCTTCGTTCAATTCACGTTTCACAGCGATTGCGATATCATCTTTTCTTTCAAAAACATCATCCAATTTCAATTTTGGAACTTCAGCTCTCACAACGTCAAATACATAAGCGGTAATCTGATCGTGTGGGTATTCTAATTTATAAAATGCATCATAGACTTTGTCTTGGATTACCTTAAACTGAACCGAAACTTTCATTTTCACGAACACGTTGTCCTTGGTTTTGGTTTCGATGATAACATCTAACTGTTGGATTTTCAAATTCACACGACCTGCAATTCGATCTACAACCGGAATTTTAAGTTGCAACCCCGAATTTCTAACGCTCAAGAATTTTCCGAAACGTTCAATGATAACGGCAGTTTGCTGTTTTACAGTAAAAAAAGAAGAAAGGAATAGGAACAATCCTAAAACGAGAAAAACAATAAAGAATACATTCATTTTGTTTGTGGTGTTAATTGATTACTTATAGTTGTACGGAAGAATTGTAGGAAAGTTACAAAATATAGTTTTATAAGCATCTAACGCTTTTTTTAAAACCAAAAACCCTTTCAAAGCCTCAAACTCTGAAAGGGTTTTTTATAATTCTTAAAAAGATTACAAACGTTCAATAGCTTTTTCAATCCTACTAATCGTTTCTTCTTTGCCGATCAGTTCAACGATATCAAACAAATGAGGTCCTTTTAAAGCCCCAACAAGGCTCAAACGGAACGGTTGCATCACTTTCCCCATTCCAATCTCGTTTTGCGTCATCCATTCCTTTACGATCGTTTCGATGTTTACTGATGTAAAATCTTCAATTCCATTCAAAACAGCAATCAGGTTTCGCATCAATCCAGGCGTTTCTTCCTTCCAATTCTTCGAAGCTTTTTCATCATAGGATGTTGGAGCCACATAAAAGAAATCACTCAATTCCCAGAAATCCGAAACGAAATTGGCACGTTCTTTTATCGAGGCAACAATTTTTACAAGTGTAGTATAATCAACATCAATTCCTTTTTCATACACAATAGGAGCGAAGGCTTTCGCCAAATCATCATCGTTTTGTTGGATCAAATATTGATGGTTGAACCATTTATTTTTCTCCGGATCAAATTTGGCACCAGCTTTATGAACGCGGTTCAAATCAAATTTTTCTGCCAATTCTTCTAACGAAAATAATTCTTGATCTGTTCCATCGTTCCAACCAAGTAAGGCCAAGAAGTTCACAACCGCTTCCGGGAAAAAACCTTTTTCTCTATAGCCAGACGAAACGCCTTCTTCAGTTTTCCATTCTAAAGGAAACACAGGGAATCCCATTTTATCACCATCACGTTTTGATAATTTTCCGTTTCCAACTGGTTTCAAAATCAATGGCAAATGAGCAAATTCTGGAGCTTCCCAGTTAAAGGCTCTGTACAACAAAACGTGCAACGGCATCGATGGCAACCATTCCTCACCACGAATCACGTGCGAAGTTTCCATCAAATGATCGTCTACAATATTCGCCAAATGATAGGTTGGCATTCCATCACTCTTGAACAAAACCTTGTCGTCAAGCAAATTCGTATCAAATTTTATATCTCCTCTGATGATGTCTTTTAACTCTAAAATTTCATTTACAGGCGTTTTAAAACGAATTACAAAGTCTTCACCATTTGCAATTCTTTCAGCCGTTTTCTCTGCAGAATTCGTCAGCGAGTTATCCAATTTCTCCCTAACGGAATGATTGTAAATAAATACTTTTCCTTCCTCTTCAGCATTCTTACGCAACTGATCCAAATCTTCCGATGAATCAAAAGCATAATAAGCCCAACCCGAATTGATCAAGTTGTCAGCATATTGTTTATACAAATCCTTTCTTTCGCTTTGACGGTAAGGACCAAATTTTTCATTCTTTCCAACCGTTTCACTTGGAGCAATTCCAAGCCATTCCAATGCTTCCATGATATACTGTTCAGCACCCGGAACAAACCGATTTTGGTCGGTATCCTCAATTCTCAAATAGAAAACGCCACCGTGTTTCTTGGCAAACAAATAGTTGAACAATGCAGTTCTCACACCGCCAATATGTAGAGGTCCAGTCGGACTTGGTGCAAAACGCACACGTACTTGCTTCGACATTTTTTGTAAATTTTGATGCAAAGATACGGTTTCAATTAAGTAATTCGAAAATTAGATAATTTGAAAATTTCAAAACGCTCATTGATTTTTAATTTCAGAAGCACAACTTTAGGCATTTGTTTGATCCATTTTCCAGCTTTCCGTTGCAATCTTTTCTTTTTTTAAAGAAAAAAAAGAAAAGGATTTCCTCTTCAATCTGGGCTAGGGAAATTCTTTAGGTTGCTTTTAAACCATTTTTTCTCCCAACTTCTATCTTCCAGCTTCCCTCTTTTTTTAACATTTTCTTATTCATATAAATTATTACTTTTATCGGTTACAATAAAAAGCCATTACGATTTGGAAAATAAAGTATTGATTTATCAGAAATTAGAAGCTTTCATTAAAAAGTTTTATACCAACGAACTCCTCAAGGGATTGATTTTCTTTGTGGGATTAGGATTGCTATATTTGTTTTTCACCCTGATTGTCGAATATTTCCTTTGGCTAAAGCCAACTGGAAGAACCATTTTATTTTGGACATTCATTGTCGTTGAATTATTCTTGTTGATGCGATTCATCTTGTTCCCACTTTTTCAATTGTTCAAATTAAAAAAAGGAATCAATTACTCGGAGGCGTCCATTATAATCGGAAATCATTTTACGGAAGTAAGTGACAAACTTACCAACTTCCTTCAGCTTTCAAACGACAACAATCAATCGGAATTGCTTTTGGCTTCTATCGAACAAAAGGCAAAAACGTTACAACCAATTCCGTTCACAAATGCTGTAAATTTCAATAAGAATAAAAAATTCATTCCGTTGGCTTTGATTCCAATTTTGTTTTTTGCATTCTTTTATATTTCTGGGAATAGCAATCTGATTACGGATAGTTTCGATAGGGTAGTGCATTATCAAAAACAATTTTCGCCACCGGCTCCGTTTGAATTTATTATTTTAAATAAAGACCTTCAAACCGAACAAGGAAATGATTTTGTTTTGCAAATCAAATCCGAAGGAAAAGTAGTTCCAGAAAATGCCATGATTTTCATCAACGACGAAAGTTATTTTATGGAAAGTACTAAACCTGGAGTTTTTGAATATCGTTTTACAAAGCTAATCGAGAACACAGCGTTCCACGTGAAAGCAAACGAAGTTACTTCATCGGATTATGAATTGAAAGTAGTAGCCGTTCCAACGATTGCCAATTTTGAAATGGTTTTGAATTTTCCATCGTATCTGAATAAGAAATCAGAAACTATCAAAGGAACCGGTAACGCTATTGTCCCAGAAGGAACAAAAGTAACGTGGAAAGTCAATGCAATGGCTACAAATGCAGTTGAATGGACAGACAGTAAGACGATTAGCCGTTTTTCTGCTAATGAAAACAGCTTTCAACTGTCAAAAAGTATCAATCAAAACACAGATTATCAGATTCTTACTTCAAACGAAAAGGTGAAACATTATGAAAAACTGAATTACCAGATTTCGATTGTAAAGGATCAATTCCCAACAATAGCGGTAAATAATGCTCCTGACAGTTTAAGAGTGGATAAAAGCGTTGTTGTGGGGCAAGTTTCGGACGATTATGGATTGTCTAAATTGCAAATTGTTTATTATCCGAGGAACAAACCCGAAGCTGGATTGAAGTCTCAAATCTCCGTTAAGAGGGATGTCTTCGATCAGTTTATATTTTCATTTCCAGGAAATCTTCCGGTTACCGAAGGTGTTTCGTATGAATACTATTTCGAGGTTTTTGATAACGATGCCTTGCACAATTTCAAGAGTACAAAATCTTCCGTATTTGCAAATCGCATAGAAACCGAAGAGGAAAAACAAGATAAGTTGATGCAGCAGCAAAATGACAACATCAACAGCATGGAGAAGTCGTTGAAGAATCAGGACAAGCAATTATCTGAATTGGATAAGCTTCAAAAAAGCAATAAAGAAAAAGACAACCTTGAATTTAAAGACCAGCAAAAAGTAAACGAGTTCTTGAAACGTCAGCAGATGTTGGATGAAAAGATGAAAGAGTTTGCCAAGAAAATAGAGGAGAATCTGGACAAAGTTAAGACCGATAAAAAAGATGAATTCAAAGAAGAGCTGAAAAAACGTATTGATGAAACTCAAAAGGATTTAGAAAAAAACAAAGAACTTTTAGAAAAACTGAAGGAACTTAACGATAAGATCAATCAGGAAGAATTGTATGAAAAAATGGACCAGCTCAAACAAAAATCTAAAAACCAGACCAAGAGTTTGGAACAATTGGTTGAACTGACAAAGCGTTTTTACGTAGAAAAAAAGGCGGAACAAATTGCTGATAAATTAGACAAGCTTGCCGAAAAGCAAGACAAGTTATCGGAACAAGGCAAAGAAAATACAACCGAAAAACAAGAAGAAATAAATAAAGAATTCGACAAGATTCAGGAAGAACTAAAAGAACTCGATAAAGACAACAAGGAATTGAAATCACCAATGGATATTCCTATGGATGAAGAAAAGGAGAAAAGTGTTGAGGAAGATTTGAAAAAGGCTTCAGAAGAATTGGGTAAAGATAAAAAAGAAAAAGCCAAACCAAAGCAAAAAAGTGCCTCTAAGAAAATGAAAGAAATGTCAGGCAAAATGTCTGCAGGAATGCAAGCTGGTGAAATGGAACAATTAGAGGAAGATATTGCAATGTTGCGTCAAATTTTAGACAATCTTTTAGCGTTTTCTTTCTCGCAGGAAGACTTGCTTGGTCAGTTTAAATCGCTGAAAAGAGGTTCGCCTTCTTTCAATAAAAACCTAAAACTGCAACAAGATTTGCGTTTGCAGTTTCAACATGTAGACGATAGTTTATTTGCCTTGTCACTTCGTCAACCTAAACTGGGTGATGGAATTACGAAAGAAGTTGGCAACGTTCATTACAACATTGATAAATCATTAGAGAGTTTAGCTGATGCTAATATTGGAAAAGGAATTTCACATCAACAGTACACCACTTCATCAGCAAATAAATTGGCAGATTTCTTGAGTGATTTGCTAAACGGTATGCAAATGCAGATGTCGGGAATGGGACAAGGAAAATCTGGTAAAGGCCAAGGCGAAGGAATGCAACTTCCAGATATCATTAAAAAACAAGGAGAGCTTGGCGAGAAGATGAAGAAAGGAATGGAGAAAGGAAAGAAGCCAGGAGAGAAAGAAGGAGAAGGTAGTGAAGGTGAAAAAGGACAAAAGCCTGGTGAAAAGCCAGGACAATCTGGAAAACCTGGACAAAAAGGGCAGAATGGTCAAGAGGGTGAAGGTGGAGAAGATGGCGAAGGAAATGCTGGAGAAATAATGCAAATCTATAAGGAGCAAAAACAACTTCGTGAAGCTTTGCAAAAGGAATTAAACGAAAAAGGTCTAGGCGGAAATGGTCAGAAAGCATTAGATGAAATGAAGCAAATTGAGAAGCAATTATTGAATCAAGGTTTTAAAAATGAAACATTGCAGAAGATTTTAAATCTCAATTATGAGTTGCTCAAATTAGACAAAGCCATCCAGCAACAAGGAGAAGAACAAAAACGTCAGGCACAAACTAATAAAAAGGATTTCAACAATACTACAAATGCCCTTTCGCCAGCCTTGAAAGATTATTTAAACAGTATCGAAATTTTAAATAGACAAAGCTTACCTTTGCGGTCGAATTTTAATCAAAAAGTTCAAGAATATTTTAAAAAGAATGATTAGTTTCAATTACGAATCCGACTTTGAATTAGACAATGAAACTGCTTATGCAGATTGGTTGTCTAAGGTAATCGTGTCGGAAAACAAAAAGGAAGGAGATATCAACTACATCTTTTGTGATGATGAATATCTGCACAAAATCAATGTCGAATACCTTCAGCATGACACCTTAACGGATATTATTAGCTTTGATTATTCAGTAGGGAACGAATTGCATGGCGACATATTTGTTTCTGTCGAAAGGGTAGAGGATAATGCCAAGGATTTCAATGTTTCTTTTCAAGAAGAATTGAAACGTGTTTTAGTTCATGGGGTCTTACACTACTGTGGATATAAAGATAAATCAGAGGCAGATGAAGCTTTGATGCGTCAAAAGGAAGAAGAAAAAATGTTGATGTTCCACGTGGAACTGTGATTTTTTAGGAGCGAAACGCTTGGGCTTTTTCAGAATCCATTTTCCTGCTTTCCACAATATCTTTTTGTTTTGAACCCCAAAACAAAAAGGATATTTGCTCCAATCAGGGCTAGATAATAAATTATAAACTGTTCCACGTGGAACAATAAAATAAAACTGAGATTTAGTAATTCTAAATCCCGAATCCCAAATAAATAATGTTTCAAGAAGAATACGATGTAATTGTGGTTGGTGCTGGCCACGCTGGTTCAGAAGCAGCGGCAGCGGCAGCCAATATGGGTTCCAAAACTTTGCTCGTTACTATGAGCTTGCAAAACATTGCCCAAATGTCTTGCAATCCGGCAATGGGAGGAATTGCAAAAGGACAAATCGTTCGCGAAATTGATGCACTTGGAGGTTACTCCGGAATCATTTCAGACAAGACCGCCATTCAATTCAAGATGCTGAATAAATCAAAAGGCCCAGCAATGTGGTCACCAAGAGTGCAAAGCGACAGGATGCGTTTTGCAGAAGAGTGGCGATTGATGTTAGAGCGAACACCCAACCTTGATTTCTATCAGGAAATGGTGAAAGGATTGATTATCGAGAACGGGAAAATTAAAGGAATTAAAACTTCTCTTGGAGTCGAAATACGTTCGAAAGCAGTTGTTTTAACCAATGGAACATTCTTAAACGGATTGATTCATATTGGCGAAAAACAATTCGGAGGAGGTAGGGCAGGTGAAAGTGCCGCTTACGGAATTACAGAAGATTTGGTTAAAGCAGGTTTTGAATCGGGCAGAATGAAAACAGGAACACCGCCACGAGTTGACGGTCGATCTTTGGATTATTCGAAAATGAATGAAGAAAAAGGCGATGCGAAACCAGATAAATTTTCGTATTCTGATGAAACCAAACCATTGGCGATTCAGAAGTCGTGTTATATGACCTATACTTCTTTGGGTGTCCACGATATTTTGCGTGAAGGTTTTGATCGCTCACCCATGTTCAATGGTCGAATAAAAAGTCTAGGGCCACGATATTGTCCATCTATTGAAGATAAAATAAACCGTTTTGCAGACAAGGAAAGACATCAATTGTTTGTAGAACCTGAAGGTTGGGATACTGTAGAAGTATATGTAAATGGTTTTTCTACATCACTTCCAGAAGACATTCAGTTTAAGGCTTTACGTTCGGTTGCAGGTTTTGAAAAGGTGAAATTCTTTCGTCCAGGTTATGCAATTGAGTATGATTATTTCCCGCCTACACAATTGAAGCATACTTTAGAAACTAAATTAGTCGAGGGATTATATTTTGCAGGACAAATAAACGGAACAACGGGATATGAAGAAGCAGCTTCCCAAGGATTAATGGCCGGAATTAATGCACATTTAAAAGTGCATGAAAAAGCGCCGTTAATTCTGAAAAGAGATGAAGCTTATATTGGAGTTTTAATTGATGATTTAATCACAAAAGGAACAGAAGAGCCTTATCGAATGTTTACCTCTCGTGCAGAATATAGAACGCTTCTTCGTCAAGATAATGCCGATTTCAGATTAACACCAATGTCGTATGAAATTGGTTTAGCTTCAGAAAAGCGTTTGAGAAGAATGGAGCATAAGCTAAAAGAATCGGAAAAGATGGTTAATTTCTTCAAAGAAACGAGTATTTCTATGGCGGAAATGAATCCAATCCTTGAAGCTAAAGAATCGGCTTTGGTGACACAATCCGATAAAATGTTCAAAATATTTTCTCGACCTCAAATCGATTTGGAAGATATGATGAAGTTTGACAAGGTAAAAGAATATGTTGAGCAAAATGATTTGGATCAAGAAATACTCGAACAAGCCGAAATTCAAGTAAAATATTCGGGTTATATCGAAAAGGAAAGAAATAATGCGGATAAGCTAACGCGATTAGAGGATGTGAAAATCCCTGAGAACTTTGATTACAATAAAATAAAATCAATGTCGATTGAGGCAAAGCAAAAACTGAGTCATATTCGACCTGTAACCATCTCTCAAGCTTCAAGAATTAGTGGGGTTTCGCCGAGCGATATTTCAGTATTATTAATTTACATGGGAAGATAATTAAATGTTTCACGTGGAACGAATTTTGTTAAAGCTTATGTATAAAGGGAAGTTGTCGGTATTTTTAATGTTTTTTATTGTTTTAAGCTGTGGAATAGCTAGGCAGAAATATGTTATCGAAGATTATACAATTGTGCCAAATGCTAAGGAAATAATAGGAAATAAAGGCTTGCATGCTTTTGTGTTCGAGAATAATAAAAAGATACTTCCGTTTCAACAATTTATTGCAAATAAATATAAGTTGAATAATTATCAGGAAAAAGAGTTTTGGGTTACCATTGATCAAGATCAATATAAACTCATTGTATATGACAACGATGAAGTGATAAAATACATCAATACCAATGATTTTACTTTAGCAAATCAAGATCCAGAAGTTTTAAACATCGGAAATCAAGCCGATTTTATTGCAATTTCAATGATCAATTCTAGAAATGAAGATTGTCTTGAAGAAGGATCACTTTATGAAAACATAGCCGTTAAATATTTAAAACAATTAAAAGAAGAATTTTTGAGTAATGGTAGATAGTACTAAAAAAATATATTTAACAGTAAAAGATTATACCGTTTCTGGTGAGACTTTCGGTCTTTACCGTGATGAAAAAAAGGATATGCTGATCACATTTCCAAGACCAAACGAAAACGATTTGCATCAATATTACGAAAGTGAAAAATACATTTCACATACTGATGGAAAAGGATCCTTGTTTGAAAAACTATATCAATTCATCAAGAAATTTGCTTTAAAAAATAAAGTTAATTTGATAAATGATTGGCACCCAAATAAAGGAAAACTGCTTGATATCGGAGCCGGAACAGGCGATTTTTTGGCTTTAGCCAAATCTAACGGTTGGGAAATTACCGGAATTGAACCAAGTGCAAAAGCCAAGTCAATTGCAGAAAAAAAAGGTGTACCCTTTGCAGATTCATCTCAAGTCTTAGAACAACATTCTTTTGATGTAATTACAATGTGGCATGTTCTAGAACATGTTCCAGAATTAGAGGAGCAAATTAAAGAATTAAAAAGACTCTTGAAACCAGAAGGTACCATCATAATCGCAGTTCCTAATTTTCGATCATTTGATGCAAAATATTATAAACGATTTTGGGCAGCATTCGACGTTCCTAGACATCTTTGGCATTTTTCTAAAAAAGCAATAAAATTACTTTTTCAAAACGAAAAGATGAAAGTGGAAAAAATTCTTCCAATGAAATTTGATGCTTTCTACGTGAGTTTACTTTCTGAAAAGTACAAAACGGGTTATATGAATTTTTTCAAAGCATTCTACATCGGATTAAAATCAAATTATAAAGCAAAGAAAAGATTTCAATATTCTTCACTAATTTATGTCATAAAAAACACGAAAAACGCAAATAAAAGCCCTGAATCGCCGATTACACATTAAAACGAGCAATTAGACCAAAGAAGAATAAAGTGAGCTTAAAGGCTTTTATTTTAATTCGTTTTCAATTGTAAATAACTATTTCAAATTTCAGTTCAATAAGAAATAACTATAAAGCAAAAACAGGATTAAAAACACTAAAATTTTTAGTTTTACAAAGCATCAAGATATTTTTAGTATTTTTGAAACCAATAAAAAATTAACATATAACTTTTAGAATGAAAAAATCATTTTTAATTATCGCATTGGCACTTTCGATTATCTCTTGTAACCAAGAAACAAAAACAACAGAAGCTGCAGGAATCAAAACAGCCTACATAGATACATCAAAACTTATGGATGAATACACAGAATCCAAAGATGTTGAAGCAAAATATAAAGCAAAATCTGAAGAGGCTGCAAAAAAGTTCGAAGTACAAGAAGCGAATTTTAAAGCTGATGCTGCTTATTTTGAAAAAAATGCACAAGCAAATGGTCAAGCTTGGGCTCAACAAAAAGGTGCAGAGTTGCAACAGAGACAACAACAATTGCAATATGCTGCACAATCTTTAGGACAACAATTGCAAATGGAATTGGGTACCGAAATGGATACACTTGTAAAAAGCGTGAAGAAATTCATCAAGGATTATGGCAAGGAAAAAGGGTATGATTATGTATATGGAACAGGTGAAACAGCTTCAATTTTATATGCAAAAGACAGCTATGATATTACAGACGAAGTAATTAAGTTGTTGAACGAAAAATATACAGCAGCCGGAAAAAAGGAAGAAACTCCAGAAACTAAAAAGGAAGAAAAGAAATAATTCTTTTAGTATAACTCAAAATGCCTTTCAATTCGAAAGGCATTTTTTTTTTGCTAAAGAGTAAAAAATTTTAAGCTAAAATTTTTTACTTTAAATGAAAAATCTATATTTTTATTCCCAACAAAAATTATTCGCCACATGGAAACTATTTCAGAAGCAGCGGCTTATACGCTAAAATTTATCAATCAAACACATCGCTCCATTTTTCTAACTGGAAAAGCAGGAACCGGAAAAACTACACTTTTAAAGGAAATCATTCTGACTACACATAAAAATGTTGTGGTGGTCGCGCCAACAGGAATTGCAGCTTTAAATGCAGGAGGCGTGACAATTCATTCGATGTTTCAACTGCCTTTCGGTGGATTTATTCCTGCTAATAATGTTGATGCTCATGTTACCGATCGGGTTAAATTTGAGACAAAAGACACGCTTCGAAGACACTTTAGAATGAGTGGACAAAAAAAAGCGGTAATTCAAAACATGGAACTTTTGATCATTGACGAAGTCAGTATGCTTCGGGCAGATCTACTGGATGCCATAGATTTTATGCTGCAAAGCGTTCGAAAAAAACGAGTTCCGTTTGGAGGCGTTCAGGTGCTTTTCATTGGCGATTTATTGCAATTACCACCCGTTGTTCGGGATGAAGAATGGCAAACTTTACGCAATTATTACACCGGAAAATTCTTTTTTCATTCGCATGTAGTCCAGCAAAACCCACCACTTTACATTGAACTTTCGAAGATTTTCCGTCAAACGGATGATCAGTTCATCTCCGTTTTGAACAACCTTCGAAACAACGAAATTTCACAAAGCGATATTGCGGTTTTGAACCAATATGTTCAACCCGATTTTGATTTAAAGGCAAACAAAGGCTATATCAAGTTAACGACTCATAATGCTAAAGCGGATGCCATAAATGCAGACTCTTTGGATGAGTTGAACGGAAAATTAATAAGTCTGAAAGCCGAAATTGTAGATGATTTTCCCGATAAGATTTTCCCGATTGATGAGTATTTGCATCTAAAAATAGGTGCTCAAGTGATGTTTGTTAAAAATGATTTATCATTTGAAAAAAATTATTTTAATGGCAAAATGGGCTTCATAGAATCTGTTTCAAGCAATGAAGTTCGAGTTCATTTTCCTGAAGAAAATAAAACAATTGATGTTGAAAAATACGAATGGAAAAATATCCGCTACTCTGTAAACGCCATGACCAAGGAAATAGAGGAGGAGGTCCTGGGAACATTTGTGCATTATCCGATAAAATTAGCTTGGGCGATAACTGTCCATAAAAGTCAAGGATTGACATTTGACAAAGCTGCATTGGATGTATCACAAGTTTTTCTTCCTGGGCAAGCTTATGTTGCTCTTTCACGTTTACGTTCTTTAAACGGCCTAATTTTGCTTTCTCCGTTGCGGATGAATGGTATTTCGAGTGATAAGGACGTGATGGATTATGCTCAACATAAAGCCGAAGAAACGCTTTTAGAACAATCTTTGGAGCTAGAGACCCGAAAATTTATCCACAATTATTTGATTAACACCTTCGAATGGAGCGATTTGATACAGGAATGGCGAAATCATCTGTACAGCTATAAAGAAGATGCGGAGAAATCCGAGAAATCAAAGCATGTTATCTGGGCCAAAAAACAAGCAGCCATTATTTATGATTTAGAAAGTCCAGCACAAAAATTTATCTCGCAATTGAATAAGCTTTTTTCAGATAAAGATTTAGATTACAACTACATTTCTGAAAGGATAAATGCTGCTTTTAATTATTTTTTAAAACCAATTGACGATTTGGTCTATGAAATTTTGTGGAAGATCGAAGAAGTAAAAAAAGCCAAAAAAGCAAAAGGGTTTTATGAAGAACTGTTGGTTTTAGAAGAACTGCAAATCAAGGCTGTTTTGAGGTTATTGAAAGCCAAAAGGTTGATTGAAATTGTAGTTTCGGGGGAATTGATTTGCAAAGAAAATTTGGCTACAGATGAAATAAAAAATTACAAGATCAAGAAGATGGAACGCCTGCGTGAAGATTTCAAAAAGGCCAATATCACACTCATTGAAGATGATGTTGATGTGCAACGCTATACTTCTAAGAAGAAAGAAAAATCAGCAATACCAAAGAAAGCTACAACGGAAGAAACCTATGAATTGTGGTTAAAGAAGCATTCTATTCAAGAAATAGCCGAGCTTCGAAAACTTACGACTCAAACCATCAGTGGACATTTGGCAAAACTAATTGAAGCAGGAAAAATTCAGCTTACAGAAATTTTGCCTGATGATAAAATAACCGAATTGGCCGAAGCATTTTCAGGTTATACCGAAGCTTCACTAATTCCTTTAAAAGATAAATTTGGAGATAAATTCTCTTGGGACGAATTGAAACTGTTCAAGGCAAGTTTAACTCAACCAATAACACGCTAAAACAGCTGGAATAAAGTAAATTACAATCGTTCTTGCACCATCATAATCTTTGGCCATTCGCTGACCCACTAATAAAAAGAGTAAAGTAATGCAGGAAAAAACAGCTCCATAGAGACCAAATGTTCTTCCGTTATTGAGTAACAATTGAATGCAACCCGAAACACATAAAATCCCCGAAATTAATTCCAAAATCAAAATCAAAAACAAAGAAAAAGGCACCATGTTTTTGATGGGTGTTGTCTCAAAATGTCCTTTAAGCCAGTCCAAATTATCTTTCCAATACATGGTTTTGTCATAGGCCGATTGTATGAAGGTAACTGCTAAAAGAACTAATACTAAAATAGAGGCGATGTTGAACATGAGTTTTATTTTTTATGAATTAGACGTGTTAATTTTATAGACAAATCGGTCAAGATAATCTTTGCATTTCCGTTTCTCTCGATATGGTAGATCGCATCCGAAAGTTCCTTGAAGATATCTTGAATGTTATTGCCATTTACAAAAGGAGCAAAATTCTCTAATTTGAATTTTTCGACCCTTGGTTCCATATATACCAAATTGGTTGTTTGATAGTTGAGCAACAAAGCCTGACGAAACATATCAATACAAAATTGCAAAAATTTCTTTTGCGTTTCCCTTCCCAAAGTGGCAATTTGTTCACTCCACTGAATTAAATCATTGATGGCACTTGCATTTCCTTTGGCTCTAAATGCCGCCCGAACCCATAAAACAAACCATTCTTCAAAAGGCAATTCCTCGCCATCTTCGTGCAACAAATGCAAAGCCTTGTTGAAATTTCCTTGGGCTTGATGGGCTATTTTTTTTGCCGTTCTTGGATCCATGTTTTCACGCGAAACCAAGGTTTCGGCAATGATATTTTCATTTAAACCATTAAAATGCAACACCTGGCATCTAGAACGTATTGTTTGAATGATATCTTCTTCATTTTCAGAAATCAAAATGAATAAGGTTTTGTCAGTTGGCTCTTCGAGTAATTTTAATAATTTGTTTGAAGAAGCGATATTCATCTTGTCGGCCATCCAAATGATAATCACTTTATAACCACCTTCGTATGATTTTAGTGCCAATGATTTCAAGATCGATTCAGCATCTTCAACCCTGATTTCGCCTTGCTTGTTTTGAACGCCTAAGATGCGATACCAATCAAACAAACCGCCATAAGGATGCTGCTGAATAAAACTTCTCCATTCGGTTAAGAAATCAATACTTTTGGGTTTTGTTTTTACATTTTCGGTTGTTACCGTTGGGTAAATAAAATGCAAATCGGGATGCGAAATACTTTCAAATTTCAAGTTGCAACTCTCGTTTCCGCCTTCATTTTCAGTTCCGATATTGTTGCATAAAATATATTGAGCATAAGCAATCGCCATTGGTAAAGTTCCACTTCCTTCGGGACCAATAAACAATTGAGCATGAGGAATCCTTCCTGATGCCGCACTTTTTGTCAGATGACTTTTGATGTATTCCTGTCCTAAAATTTCTGAAAACTGCATAGGACAAAGATATTTAAAAAGTAGGATTGAAAGAGTAAAGGATTGAAAGATTTAAAGATTATGAGGATTCAAGGATTAAAAAAACAGGGAGATTGAAATATAAAACTTTAGTATGTCTATCTATCTTTCTATTCTTGATTCAGTTTTCGAATCACTTTTACAGGATTGCCAACAGCCAATGAATTGTCTGGAATATCTTTAGTCACCACCGAACCTGCTCCAATCACACAACCTTTCCCGATTGTTACCCCCGGACAAATTACCGAATTACCACCAATCCAGCAATCATCGCCAATCACGATGGGCTTTGAGAGTTCTAAAACACGACGAGTTTCAATATCCAAAGGATGCGAAGCAGTATAAAGATGCACTCCGGGACCAAACATTACATTCGAACCAATCGTGATTTTCATTGTATCCAAAACCACGCAATTCACATTAAAATATACATTTTCGCCACATTCAATGTTGTAGCCATAATCACAATGAAAAGGCGGCTCGATATGCAAAACGCCTTTGGTGTTGGGAATCAATTCAGCAATCAGCTTTCGGGTGCTTTTGTTCATCCAATATTCCGTAACGTTGATTTTGTGGAGCAATTTCTTGGCTCGAATTCGCTCTGCAATTAGTTCTTTGTCATTGGCGAGATACAACTCTCCCGAGAGCATTTTTTCTTTTTCGGTTTTCATTAAAATTCTTTTTACGAATGTAATAAAATAAAAAATAAACGTTATTCATCATTATGCAAATCACTTATACTAATTGTAAGGATTAAATTTGTATTGTGAAGTCATAATTCGCATTGCACAATTTATGGAATAGAATTTGTAGTTTTGCCACCATAAACAAAAAAACTATGAACTTTTTAAGAACCCTAATCGTATTGTGTTTTCTGAGTTTTTCGATAACCGAAACATCTGCTCAAGTATATCGTTTTAAGGCCGACAGTTATAGTGTGGTTGAAAAAAAGGACAACGGAAATTGGGGCGAATGGAGCAAGTTTGAAAACTCGACCGTCATGATCACTTTGGATGGAAAAAACGACAAAGTAACTGTAAATTCGCAGGAAATCCAGTATTATAAGATTTTGGCCTATGGCGAAAAAATAGTTACCGAAGACGATGATACGATTCCACTAAAATGTGCCGATTTGAACGGAAATCTATGTACGATTTTGATCGTAACCCGAAAAAATCAGGACAATCGCAAGCAATTTTACATCAACTATGAAGATGTAAAAATCGTGTACAACGTTTATAATTCGAATTAATCTAAAGCGGAAACACCACTCCGGCTTCAATGTTATAGGTGTTAAAACCAGCATTGGAGTTTTGCAAACCCGCATTGGAAGTATGCCGAATATTCGGACGAAGGTCAAGCGTGAATTTATTTGTCTTATAAGAAAAACCCAACCCAAATACATCCGAAAAAGCAAAACCTTTCGACAATCGTTCGGTTTCTGTATCGGTAATCATGGGGCCAACACTAAGCAAGGCATAAAGGCTAAAACGGTCGGTTATGGGTTTTCTAACTACTAAACCTACATTCAAAACATATTCGCGAATGTCCTTTAATTTTGTAAACGCTTCTCGTTTTGCTTCATAATCAGGTTCATGCGGTGTCACAAAATAAAGATTTAACAGCTGATGGGTGGCAAAATTGATTTCCGGTTGAAGCAATACTTCAAATTGGAAAGTTGATGTAGTCTTGAAAGTATAATAAAATTGCCCTTTAAAATAGCGATTAGTATAGGTATAATCCGTGTTTTTAATTTCATTACCAATCCCGTAACTAAAGCCTAAAGCTAAATTTTGCTTTTTTTCTTGAGAAAAAAACAGGCTAGTGTTGAATAGAAAAAAAAACAAAAAAAGAGGTTTCCACATAAAGGCTTTCGGAATAAAAACGTTGCCATAAAAATAAGTATTTTTCAAGAAAAGTATTGTTATTTGCAAAATATTCTCTGCTACTTTTTAGTTTCAACCCTTAATAACGCCAAGCTTTTGTAACTTTGCCCAGAAGCGTCCACTATATACATGAATTTTTCCTATCCAAAATCCGAAAAGCTTAAAAGCAGAACTGCCATCAATTTACTTTTTTCCGAAGGGAAATCAGTGTCAAAATATCCGTTGCGATTGGTGTATCGAAAAGCCGATCCTGAATTTGATAAAAACAGCAAAATTGGAGTTTCGGTTTCTAAAAAATATTTTAAAAAAGCCGTCGATCGAAATTATTTCAAACGCGTTTTGCGAGAAACCTATCGCTTGAACAAGCATTTGTTGATGGATAATTTGCCGGAGCCTTATGTTTTTATGTTTTTCTATCAAACAAAAGACCGTTTGACCTATGAAGAAATCAATACCAAGACGGTTCAGTTATTCGAGAAATTTTTGATAGAAATAAAAAAACTAGACCAAGAAAGAGGACAATAAAAGAGTTTAACGACTCGTTTTGATTTAGATTGATTTATTATCGTTATTTTAGTCGGCTTTTATACAGACAATTAAAGAAAAGAATATACGAATATGCTTACTTACTTCAAAAAAAAATACATTCTTCCCGTTGCTGCAGCCGGATTTTTATTCGTTGGAGCTAGCTTTAAAGACGACTTTTTTGCAATAGCCAAACAGTTAGAAATTTTTACAGAATTGTTCAAAACGGTCAACATGAACTATGTCGATCAGACCAATCCTGGCGAAATGATGGACAAAGCCATCAAGAGCATGCTAGCTGATTTGGATCCATACACCATTTATTTCAACGAGCAAGATGTGGTGAAATTCAAGATCAATAGCACCGGAGAATATACCGGAATTGGTGCCATCATTACCCGAAAAGAAGGCACAGTTATCATCAAAGAACCCTATAAAGGTTATCCTGCAGACAAAGCGGGATTGAAAGCTGGAGACGAAATTATCCAGATTGGAGACGTGAATCTTGAGGATTTTAAAGAAGATGCATCCCAATTGTTGAAAGGTGCCAAAAACGCCAAGATCGAAATCAAATACAAACGTCAAGGAAAAGTAAACACGACACAACTTGTTTTGGAAGAAGTGGATGTAAAAGCGGTTCCGTTTTTTGGAAAAGTAGATGATAAAACGGGCTATATCGTGCTTTCGCAATTCAACCAGAAGGCTTCCGCCGAAACCAAGGATGCTTTAGAAAAACTAAAAAAAGATGGGGCCGAAAGAATTATCCTAGACTTGAGAGGAAATCCTGGCGGACTTTTGAACGAAGCTGTAAACATCTGTAATTTATTTGTACCAAAAAATGAAGTGATTGTTACTACAAAATCAAAAATTGAGAAACACAATAATACTTATAAAACTACGAGAGAACCGGTTGATTTAGAGATTCCGCTTGTTGTTTTGGTCGATGGTAAAAGTGCTTCGGCCTCGGAAATTGTGGCTGGAGCTTTGCAGGATTTAGACCGTGCCGTTATCGTAGGGAGTAGAAGTTTTGGTAAAGGACTGGTGCAGAGACCCATCGATTTGACCTATGGAACTCAAGTGAAAGTTACTATTTCTAGATATTACACGCCTTCCGGCAGATGTATTCAAGCTTTGGATTATTCTAAAAAAGATGCAAACGGAAAAGCAACTCGCACCGATGAAAAAAGTTATACGGCTTTCAAAACCAGAAAAGGAAGAACCGTTTATGATGGTGGCGGAATCTTGCCAGATGTGGAACTGGAAGAAACAAAACTCAGTGCCATCTCCGAATCTTTACAGAAAAATGATGGGATTTTCAATTATGTAACCAGCTATTATTATAAAAATCCAAATCTAGGCGATAAAATTCCAACGATAACGGATGCAGATTATACAGCATTCAAACAATTTTTGAAAGCTGAAAAGTTTACATTTGATACCGAAACTGAATTGGCTTTAAAAAAGACACTAGAAATTGCCAAAAAAGAAAAAATTGACGAATCTATAACGGCGGAATATGAGCAATTATTAACGGCTCTTCAAAAAAGTGAAACTTCACAATTGGATAAATTTCAAAGCGAAATCAAGAATTTAATCATCGACGAAATCATTTTGAGATACCAATACAAGGAAGGTTTATACCAATATTACCTCAAGAACAATTCTGAAATTAAAAAAGCAACTGCCATCTTAGGTAATCCAGCACAATACAACAAAATAGTAGCACAATAATGTTTAATTTTTTAAAAATACTCCCTCTTTTTCTTTTTGGATTAATGAATGCTCAAGAAGAAATCATCCATTCTGTTTATTTTGAATTCGACAAATACAACCTAAAACCCGAACAATTGGCTGATGTGGTTGCTTTTATCCAAAAAGCCGACTCTACCAGAATTGAAACCATAGAAATTTTTGGGTATTGTGATGATCGAGGAAAAGACGAATACAACTTCAAACTCTCACAAAACAGAGCCAATACAATCAAGGATGAGTTTCTAAAACAAGGCATCAAAAACAAAGTTATAGTAACAATTGAAGGCAAAGGCCGAATCATGATTGATGATGATGTTGTAGAAAACCTGCCAGAAGTTCGTTCTAAAAACCGTAGAGTCGATGTAGTTTTAAACCTGAAACCGCTCCCTAAAATTCAGCTTCCGGGATTTTATAATACCATCAGCAAGGACAACATTGTAGGCGATCATATCTATCTCGAAAACCTTCTTTTTGACCGAGGGAGTAGCGTTTTAACTTTTAAATCTAAGAAAGAATTGGATAAAATCGCGAAGCTTTTATTGAAACATAAAAATGTGGAATTCGAAATTCAAGGCCATGTTTGCTGTACACCAAATTTTCAAAAAGAAGCAATCGATCGTCATACAGGAAAAAGAAAGTTATCCCATAATCGTGCAGAAGCTGTTTTTAAATACTTGAAATTAAAGAAGGTGCCTGAAAAAAGAATGAAGTTTAAAGGTTATGGCAATACTGTTCCGCTAGGAAAAGGCCCTGAATATGATAGGAGAGTGGAGTTGTTGATTACTAAGGTTTAAGACCTAAACATCTCAACATGGGGAATCCCATCTTCCAAATACGTCTCGCCAACTACAACAAATTCATGGCTTTCATAGAATTTCTGCAAATACAATTGAGCGGAAATCGTAATCTGGCTTTCGCCAAAATACTCGCTGATTCCTGAAATAGAGGCTTTGATCAAATCATGCCCCCATTTCCTGTCGCGATAATTGGCATCGACTATAACCCTCCCGATGGAAGCATTATCAAAATAGGCTCCAGCTTTAAAAATTCTAGCATAAGCGACAATTTTTTCTTCAAATTCGCCAGTGACATGAAGAGCTTTCTGATCCTTGCCATCGATATCCTGATAAACACAGTTTTGCTCTACCACAAACACTTCACTTCGCAAGCGGAGTATTTGATATAGCTCTTCAGCAGAAAGTTCCTTAAAAGGCTTTATTTTGAATTTAACGGACATTTTTATTTTATAAATTTGACTGATTTGATAATAGCTTCGAGTTCGTGCATCAAATCACGCTTGTCAGTTGATGGGGCATAACAAAATCCCTCGATTACGATAAACTCTCTTTTTTCACGATCCATAATGGCATAATTGATAAATGACCCCGACATAAATTCACCCTTGAGTTCCCAAGTTCCCTTGGTTTCATAGGTTCTTTTATGGTCTAGAATCGTATTGAAAAAATAAGGAGAATAGGATTCTTCTGTCCTCATTTTAGTATTTCTTTTTTTTCCTTTGATATATTTTCCTCCAAAAGAATCACGCATCGAGATGATATTTGTCACAATGTCATCATTCCTGAGGATGGTTTTAAAAGGTACTTTATACATCACAATACTGGTGTTTCCGCTCAATATTTCTCGCTTCAACCATATAAAATTTTTTCGTTGCATGACATAATTATAGGTAGACGGAATCTTTAGCGAAACCTTAAACTTATCTCGTATTTTTTTATCGTCAAGCAAAGAAGCATTGATGATTTCTTGGTTTTTCAGGATCTCGGTTTCCTTGAATTTATCGGCAATCGAGTCGCCATTTTTTTCAATATGGGCAATAATTTCAGCCACATTATTTCCAGAAATATGCACTACGTTTTGGGGTGTTGCAAATTCATTCTTTTCAAACTTGAAATAGTTTTGTTCTTCTCTTTTGATGATAATTACGTTTCGGCTAATCGTTTTATAACCGTCTAGAATTTTTACTGGAAGTTGTGTAATCGTGAAAAGAGGTTCTTCTTGTGGAAGTCCGTCAACAGGTGCGGCAAACTTTTTTCTGAGGCTGTCGCCAACTTCTCCATTCCATAATTGATCGCTGATGACAATTGAAAGAGAGTTAATTTTCCCCGTAGATTCAGTGATTTTTCCTTTTTTATCTTCATCACACGAAAAAAGATTAATGCACACAAAAAAAAGCGTCAAAGCACCTAACTTTCTGAAATTGAAAAGTCTAAAAAAGGCTTTAATTTGGAGCATCATTTTGATAAAGTTGAATTTGAATTCAATCTAAAATTTAAATTCCTTATACGATTTAGAACCATATAAGGAATAAAAATTTTGTGTGATAAAAGTACTTATTTTAAAACAAGTGTGATCTAAATATTATCCGCTGATTTTTAATTTCATTCCTGGTTTCAATTCATTACCACTAATACCATTCCATTTTTTAATATCTGAAACTGATATACCAGGATACTTTTGAGCAATCTTAAACAATGAATCTCCTTTTTGAACCAAATAGTGAGAATTTCTCGTTGTTTTTTTGGCTACAGCCACTACTTCATTATTCGATTGTTTGTTACTTTCTTTTAGGATTAGAAGCTTACTTCCCAGTTGAACATTTGTGTCTTTCAAATCATTCCATTCTTGGATATCGGCAACAGTAACGCCTTGTTTTTTTGCAATAGCACCTAAATTGTCTCCTTTTTGAACCACATAAAAGTTAGATGTTTTTGCAGGTGTATTTTCTTTTAATTCCGCAACTTCAACATTTTCTCCTTTGATGATTTTTAGTTTTGTATCTAACATCACATTAGTGTCTTCCATGTTGTTGAGTTCTTTCAACTCAGCAACTGTCACTCCAAATTTCTTAGCGATAGTGTTTAGATTGTCACCTTTTTTAACGATATAAAACTCAGGAGCTTCAGTTGTTTCAGGTTTACTTTCGGTTGAAGCAACAGCTGTTTCTTCGTCTTTTTCTTCAATTGCTTTTTCTTCAACTGGAGCTTTTATTTTTTCCGAAGTAACAATTTTTAGTCTTTTTCCATAACCAATGGTGTTGCTTCTCAAGTTGTTCCATTTTTTCAATTCGGCAACCGAAACGCCATATTTGTTAGATATTAGGCCAAGACTTTCGCCTCTTCTAACAGTATGAAATTTTGCTTTAGTAGAATAGCTGTTTCGATCTGGAGTATCTTTTTTGGCGGAAGCCCAACTTGCATTTTCAAATGGCTTCTCTCTTTTTTCAGCTTCATACTTTACATAGGCATAGATTTTTTCCTCGTTTGAAGTAAAAATTCCCACTTTGTCTTTTGGCAATCTCAAGAAATGAGCCTTGTTTGAGTATACTGGAATCACATTCATTTTATAGGAAGGATTCAAGAGCTGCAATTGTGAAACAGGAATATCTACCAAGTCAGAGATTTGCTTGAAAGACATCTGCTTTTTGATCATGATAGTATCGGTTTCAAAATGCTTTACGATTGCTCGATTTGGAACAATTCCGTGTTCTTTATGATATTCATACACGTACATTGTTGCTAAAAAAGCAGGAACATACGCTTGGGTTTCTCTTGGAAGATAATTTTTAATGTTCCAAAAATTTTGTTTTCCGCCCGATCTTCTGATAGCTTTTGCTACGTTTCCAGCACCTGAATTATAAGACGCTAAAACCAATTCCCAGTCACCAAAAATTCGGTGCATATTTACCATATATTGAGCAGCAGCCTCACTTGATTTCAAGATATCGCTTCGTTCATCAACATAAGAATCAACATTCAAGTTGTATTCTTTTCCAGTTTGCAGCATAAATTGCCAAAGACCGGTTGCACCAACTCTGGAAACTGCTTTAGGATTCAAAGCCGATTCTACGATAGCAAGATATTTGATTTCCAAAGGCACGTTTTTTCTCGCCAAAGCTTCTTCGAAAACAGGAAAGTAATATTCTGACAAGGCCATTTGTCTGGCAAAAGCTTGTTTTCTGTTTTTAAGGAAGGATTTGATAAGGTTTTCTAATGCGGGATTGTATTCGATGTTGAAAGGCGATCGTGCATCCATTTCTTTCAATCGTTCTTTCAATAATTCGGTAGATAATTCAGGATAATCTACCTTCTCATCTAAGTCTATACTTTTAATAAAAGTCGATAAATCGGCATAAATGTCTTGATCAGTAAGCTCTTTCATCCATAAACTGTCAACACATGCAGCAATATCATCGTGCACAAAAGTTGATTTTATAGAGTCTAAATAGGACAGCTTAATTTCAGGAACAAGGCTCGCTTCTATCGTGGTGGTGTCCTGTGCGAAAGTTGCTCCAGAGAACAGCAATAGAAGGGGAAGGATACTTTTTCTTGTAATCATATTTACGTTTTTATGTTTTCAAATGGACGAATAACCGTGCCAAAAAATGAAAATTTATAATGCGTTATTTTAAGTTTTAGGGCTAAAGATGGATATGCTAAATATTCAATTGACTATATCTCAATTAATTGCATATTAATGCAAACATAACAATCTTATAACAAAAACACATAATGTTATAACTTAAAATTTTTTTAAATATTGTTAATTTTGATGGTTTAGTCTAAAATTGCGGCAATTCCAGGCAAAGTCCTTCCTTCTAACATTTCAAGCATTGCCCCACCACCAGTGGAAACGTAGCTCATTTTATCCTCCAAACCGAATTGTTTTACAGCAGAAACAGAATCTCCTCCACCAACGAGTGAAAAAGCACCTTTTTCTGTAGCTTCGGCAATAAAATTACCCAATTCAATGGTTCCGTTGGCAAAATTTTCCATTTCAAAAACGCCAAGAGGACCGTTCCAAAGGATTGTTTTTGATTCTAAAATCACTTTTTTGAAGTTTTCCAATGATTTAGGACCCGCATCAAGACCTTGCGATCCATCAGGAATTTTATCCACGTCAACAATTTGTGTTTCGGCATCATTTGAAAATGCATTTGCAGCGACAACATCAACAGGAATATGAATTTGAACATTTTTTTCCTTTGCCAATCTCAAGATTTCAAGGGCAAGGTCTTGTTTGTCATCCTCACAAATAGAATCTCCAATTTTACCACCTTGTGCCTTTACAAAAGTAAATGTCATTCCTCCACCAATGATCATGTGATCCACCTTATCCAAGATATTCTCAATAACGGTGATTTTAGAAGATACTTTAGAGCCTCCTAGAACTGCCGTAACTGGTTTTTCTGAGTCTTTCAAAACCTTATTCAGGCTCTCAATTTCTGTAGCCAATAAAGTTCCAAAGCATTTGTCATTTGGAAAAAACTGAGCAATTATGGTTGTAGAAGCATGAGCCCTATGAGCCGTCCCGAAGGCGTCGTTTACATAGATGTCTCCAAGTGAAGCTAATTCTTTTGCAAAATCTACATCTCCAGCTTCTTCTTCTTTATAGAAACGAAGGTTTTCAAGTAGCAAAACTTCTCCAGCTTTTAATGCAGCAGCAGCATTTTTAGCCACTTCACCTTTACAATCTTCGGCGAATTTCACTTCAACCCCTAGAATTTCTGAAGCTTTTTTTACAATATGTTTCAATGAATATTTGTCTTCTTTTCCTTTTGGTCTTCCAAGGTGTGACATTAGGATCACGCTTCCGCCAGCTGCCAAAATCTTGTCGATGGTTGGTTTTGCAGCTTCGATTCGGGTAGCATCTGTCACGTTGAAATTTTCGTCCAAAGGCACGTTGAAATCTACACGAATTAATGCTTTTTTATCCTTGAAATTAAAGTCTTGAAGTGTTTTCATTATATTGTCTTTTAAATATTTATAGTTTATGAAAAACAAATATAGCTTTTTTCAGGTATTGATAAATTATGGAAAGTGCAAAAAAGTGATTTTGTATTTACGAAAACGATATAATTTAGTAATGATTGTCGGTTTTGTTTGTTGAAAAGGAATTTTATCAGGATGTTTTTTGTTTTTAAGAATGCTTGATTAGTTTCTTGGCAATTTCGTTGAGTTCGGTTCTATGTTGATCTACATAGGCCAAACCGGCTTGGATTAATTCATAGATATTTTTGGATGAAACATCATCCATATCCGGGGAAGCATTTTTTAGCGAAGGCATCAAACGATGGTAATTCTTTGCATTTCTAGCACCTAGAGTTTCGTACATTTTCCTGATGTGATAATCCGTTGTTTCGACGTTTGCCGAAAGCAAAATGTCAATCAAGGGCTGAACCCACTTTACTTTTCCAGCATTTTCAAATTGCCGGAAAGTATAAGGTTTCAGTACTTCTCCTGTTCCTACGGATATAATTACCATATCAGAAATTTTTGGAAAATCTTTCTTTGAGGGATCATTGAGGACTTTTGAAAACTCAATCTTTCGGGCTTCTGCGTAAGCACATAAAGCCGGATTGTTTGCATAGACACCACCATCAATTAGTGTAAATTCCTGGCCATAGAGCGATTTTATTTTTGCAGGTTCAAAATAGGTTGGAGCTGCCGATGTAGCGCGACAAACATCTTTTACATAAAAATTCTCGAGGGTTGAATGTGCTTCGTGGCTCGTGAAAAATTTTGCCTTGCGATGAAAGATGTCATAGGAGGTGATGAGGCTCGGTTTTATGAAATCTTTCAGTTGCAAGTTGCTGAATACTTCGTTCAATTGTTTTTCTAGGCCATGTTGTGAAATCTTTTCGCTGAAAAGTCCAAACGGATTGATGATGTGTTGCCAGAAAGAAACATTAAAAATGGTCTCGCCGTGTTTTGCATAGAGGTCGAGGGCAGTTTCTACTGAGTATTTCGCTTTCTTCTCGTTATCGGGAAAGAGCAGGACGGACGTTAGAATTCCTCCGGTGCTGGTTCCGGCAACGAGATCAAAGTAATCGCCAATTTTTGCATTGGGATGGTCTAGTTTTTGAAGCTGCTCCTCGATGTATTTGAGTATGACACAGGTGATGATGCCTCGAATACCACCACCATCGAGGCTTAGGATTCTGATTTTTTTAGCCATGGCTTTTTTAGGTTTAGATTTGGGGAATGGAGTCATTGTTTATTATTATTCTTTATTTTTATTGCGTAACGGTAGGTTCGTTGTTGCAAATAATTCGAGTTAGTGTTTCTTGTTCTTTTTATTGATTAGGATAAAATTACGTATCCGTTTTTGTCTTTTTTTAGCTTTGATAATTTTCTCCAGCTGTTGAGGTTTCTTTTTTCGAAGTGGGGCATGTCCTTGAAGGTTTTCCAGTTGCCTCCCCATTCCCAACCGTGGAGTGCGAAAATTTTCACACATTCGTACCAATCGGCTATTTGGTCGTTGTCCCAATCTTTTGCTGTTTCCCAAGAGGCTTTTCCCTCGATGATAAGACAAATGTCTACGGCAAAGCCATAGTTGTGTATGGATTGTCCGCCTTTGGCATTTGTAATCTTTTTGCCAGGGGTTGTTCGTCCTTGGGCATACATACTATCTTGTTCGGCATTTGTTCGTAGGCCTTGCGTGATTCGGATTTTTGCTTTTCCGGTTAGGGCTTGATCGCATTGGGCAATTATTTGGGTTACTTCTTCTCGAACCGAGGGATGAAGTTTTGCTATTCGTTGTTTTGTTGGTGCATCCATGATTTGTTGGCTATTAAATGATTATACAAATATAAAAGAAAAAAATCTAATATTAAAATTAATTAGAAGAAAATATTATCACAAAGAAAATTGCGTTTTGAGATTGGAGTTTATAGTTGTTGGTTTGAAAGTTCAAGTTGAGAGTTTGAAGATTATAGTTACGATTTTGGATTTTCAATTTTGAAAGTTTAAGTTACGATTTTGAATTCTCAAGTTTAACTTTTGGTTTTTCGAGTTTGAATTTTGAAAGCTAAAGTTTTGATTTTGAAAAATATAGTTCAGCGTTTGGGATTTCAAGTTTGAGTTTTGAGATTTCAAGTTGCGAGTTTGAGGGTTCTTGTTGATGGATTGGTAAAAACCCGACAGTGTTTAGGCTGTCGGGTTTGTGGTTTTGTTTTATGGTTAGGGTATTATGGTTGCGAACTTGAGTTTTACGGCTGCCTTGTAGTAGTCTTTTGCTTCTTTGATGGATTTGAGATAATCCTTTACTGCATCTGCAACGTCTATGACGTTGATCGGATCGGTGTAGAGGAGTTTGTTTCTTTGGTGCCTGATAATAATGAGTTTGGCGGTCATTGTTGAGACTAGCTTGTTGGCCGCTTTTAACTCGTTGAGGTATTGTTTTAGCGAGACTAATGTGAGTTCGGTTTCGTTTGGGGTGTATAGTGGTTGTATTGCTAGAAATGCAATGATGTTTTCGAAATTTGAAACCTGGTTGTCGTAGCTGAGTTGGGACACTGAGATGTGATTGGTTTCTTCGGTTGCCATTTTATCTGCCTTGAGCGGTTTTATTCTTTCTCCCTTTAATTTTTTGGTAAGGTTGATGAGGTTTTGCTCGATGTTTTCGGGGAGTTGCAGTGCTTTGAAAGAGTTTAGGACTCTGGTGCTGAGCTTGAATAGTGGTTCGAATGTGTTTTTGCGTGTAGCTACAGCATCTTTATAAGGCTGGAATAATGAGGCAAATTGCTGGGTATTTTCTGTAACCTTCAGGGTGAAGGTGTTGAAAGCTGCGGGCTGAATTTTGGTGTTGGAGGGTTGGTAGAGTGGCCCCATCTCTACGGTTATTTGTTGCAGTTTTACAAGATTGGCCGCATTTTTGGCGTGCCCTACTTCGGAATTTGATTTCCCCATGATTGTTCTATTTTAGTTAATAATACTTATTATTTCTAATACAGAAGGGGGTATTCCAGAATAGGAACAACTGTTTGATAAATGTAGGTAAAATATTTTTTGGTTGGTTGGGGTTTTGAAATTTTTTTAATAACAAAAGCCATGGATGTTCATGGCTTTTGGTTTTTGTTTGTGTGCACGGATTGCAAATCCGCGCTAACTGTTGTGAATATCCGTGCGGTCTGGGTCGGGAATTACTCATCTAAAGCATCATATGGGTCTTTTCCGTATTCTAAATATTTTTCGAAAAATTCCAGTAATGTATCTGTAAGCTTAGGGAAATTGTCCTTTTCTTGTCCTTCATGATAACCATAAACAGGGGGATTATCTCCTTCATCCAATTTAAAAAACGCATAAATATATCCTTGATGGCTAGAAAAAACAAACACATTATCATTTTTAATTTGTAGTAATAAATCATCTTTTCCATCCTCTTCTAATTGTTCTATTAAGCCATCTTTATTGGTATAATCGCCGTAAACATTGTCGTAAAAAATAGATTCTCCCTCGAAACCTGTATAATCATACAAGCCAGATTTTACATTTGTGGCATCCGTATCTTTCCCCATAGATTCTAAGAATTCCTTATAACAAATTGGCAAGCCTTTGTTAATTTTAGCTTCCAATGATTTTATTTCATTTAAATTACAATTCTCTAGCGTAACTTTATTAGAATTGAGTCTATTGACTATTTTGTTTAAATATTTCATTATTAATATATTAAAATTTACAACTTACTTTTTACCCACACTTTTGTCACTTCGATATTTGGAAAATCATTTTGAAATCTAGTTATTATATCATCACAATTTCTGCATATTTTCAAATCTGAAACAATTTCAATTTTACCTGTTATTGTTTTATCATGTTTAAACATTTGATAAAGATATTCTATTTGTTTTTGCTCAGAATCGTATTGCCTATTTAAAGGTCCCTTATATTCTAATTTTTATAGCCTCTAATTTACCGCCTTTTTCAAATATAAACAAAAACCCATTTCTTATGGAAACGGGTTTGATAAGTTAGTTGTTGACACGAGCAAGATGCTCGCCTAGAGGGATATTAGAGGTTAAACATTTTTATACACTTTCATAAAGTTATCATAATCAAAAATTTCTTCAATATCTTTCTTTTTTAAAGTTTTTAAATGGTCTTTCATAATTTTAATAAACTCTCTTTTCTTTAAAGTTTGAATCTCTTCGCCCGAATCCATCGATAGCAAAGAAACTATACTGCCTAGAGAATGGACATGAAACTTCTTATAATTCTGTTTTGCATAATCTAATGCTGCGTCTTCGTCATAAAAATATAAAGTGCTTAATGCTGATGAAACAAAATACTCATCAAATCCTAAATCTCTATTCAAAGCTTCCAAACAAAGCTCTTTTGTTTTTGGATGATTTCTTTTCCCTATTTCTAATAGTACAAAAAACATTTCTTCATCCAAATCCAAACCTTCATTCATAATTTTGATTAAATTCTCATCTGTATAATTACTATAATCTTCTTTCATTTTTTAAAATATTTTAATTGTTTTTAGGTATAATTTTCCATTATCTAACTTCTGCCATTGGGTCATTATTGTTGCTTTTCCTTTTGGACCTTTGATTGTTGTAACAAACCATTCTCCTTGTTTAATTTTCGAAACATTTTTATTGGCTACAGCTAAAACATAATCGAAAACATTTTTATTTCCATGAATGTCGTCAATAAAACCTGCTTTCTCGAGACCTTTTTTATTATTTAATGATTTTAAGATATTTTCAATTCTTTTATCTAACAACTTTATTTTGTCAGCATTTAGAGGGGTTTTTTCAAAGACTTTTCTGGCTGTTTGACGAAGGTTTTTTAAGTCTGCTAATTCTTTCTGTAGAGTTACTAAATTGTCGGCATCAATTACTTTTCCTCTTGCATACATCAATATTTTATCGACGGGGACTAAGGCCTTATTAAAGCTAAAACAGAGGATTTCTGTACCATTGGTAGCTTTAATTATTTTTTCTGTTTTGAAAAATTTTGCTAAAGACTTCCAGCCTTCTAATACAGCTCTGTTGTAAACTGATATTAATAATTCTTTATTCTTCTTAAACCACTCCACAATAGCTTTCTTTATTCTTTGAAAAAAAGCCATTATTTCATCTGTTCCTTTAGAAAGAACCTCGCTCATTTCTCTAGCTAAAGCGAGTAAAGGCTTGGTTCCGTTGATGGCTTTTCCTTTTATTTGGGAAAGGCTTGTTAGGAATTCTTCGGGAATGAGTTTGCTGACATTGGTGATGCCTGAAACTTTAGTAATATCAGCAATTGGAATGAAAAGTGTTGCAATAAAGGCAAGTCCAAAACCAGCAAAGTAGGCAATCCTGTCGAAATTGTATTGTTCACTTGGGTTTTTTGAAGTGAAAAACTTGTTGATTTCGGCCAGTATTTGAAAATAGGTAGTAACAGCAGCGATAAGAACGTCAGTAAATTTAATTTTTTTTATGTTATCCCACAAGTCATCAATAGTTTCCAGGATGTCGTTGAGGTTTGTAGCAATATCGTATTGAGCAGAAAGCAACATTCCTAAGAACTTGAAAATTCCTGCAATAAAATCGACTAGACCGTTCCAAATTCCACACAGGAAAGCTATTTGTTCGCTTAATGCGAGTGTATCGATTTGAGTGTCTTTGCTGTTGTTATCGTAAAACGAGTTAATGATTGTTTGTATTTCATTATTGTAGGCAATGGTAAACTCTTGCAAAGCATTTATTGGCCTAGCAATTAACTGGGCTGTTTTTTCTTGCGATTGAAAACTATTAAACCAACTTAATTGGTCTTGGCTTTTTAGGGAGTTCGATAATGTGTTAATAAAGGATGTGTTGATTTGTAGTTCTTTCAATACATTTTCTTTATTCAAAAAATAGTCTTCTCCTTTCGAATCCCAAACGGTTTCGGGCACACTCAGGTATTTGCTTATTGCTTCGCCTACTTCATTGCACAGCCAGCCAATAGCCTTTGCAGGAAGCCCTATAAGGGAAATAAGATACAGCAATCCTTTTGCTACAGAGACTGTAATGGTGTTTTTAGATTTTACTTGCCCAGTTCTAATAAGCTCTTTTAGCATATCCAAGCTAAAATCGGGAACTAAACTGGTTAATCCTGCAAGTCCTTCGGCAGTTAATAAATCGTCTTTTTTTATCGATTTTCCAAACCTTGCAAAGAGGTATTGCTCACTGAAATCATTGGTGTTGTCTTCTAAAAATAAAAGAATTTCGTTGTCATTGACTCTACCTTCTGATTTGAGGTATAAATCTTCTAACTTGTCCTTACTTGTTGAAATGTAAACTAAGATCTTATATAGCAGCTTATCTGCATTTTCCTGAAATCCTTTGATGCCATTATTTTCCCTGTAGACAGGGATTATTTCAACCTTTGTTTCAGGTTCTTGGATAATGGTCGTATTATTATTGGTAATAGGTCTAATTCCGTTAAAATAATTTTCGGTTATTTCTTTAGAAGTGAGACTTTTAAAAGCATATTGCTTAGCAAACACGCTTAAATAATCAGAACTTAAAACACTATCGTTTGTTCTAAATTTATTTTGCTGTTTATTACCTATAATCTCCTCAAAACTCAACGGTTTTATCCCCTGAAGCAATGCCTGGGTTTCCTGATCGTATTGGTCATAATTATTCATATTTTTTTGTTTAAAGGGAATAGCAACCTAGGCCAGGGTTTTTTAGGCTCTGGCTAGGGTTGATTGGGGGTTTGTAAAATGGTTAACTGAGGCTTTTAATAGTTTTTATTGATTCTGTAGCCTCCGAAAGGATAGGTTTCTGCCAAAATTCTTTGGTTTGCAAGTTCCTCAATAAAAGGGTTAAACTTAAAACTCTTTACTCTCATTTCGACGGTATCAAAATCAGCTATCATGCTATCGGTTTGAGTATCAACTATGCCACCCGCCCAAGCTTTGGTTTTGTTTACAAGCCAAGGTTCTTCTGGTTTGGGTGCTGAGGGAAACCACATTCCGAAAGTAAATGCACCTGGTATATCTGGAATGGTTTTCCCGGCTTGTGTGTTGGTGTTTGTTTGTACTAAAACATCATCTACATAAAATTCAACCTTATCGGGATACCAATCAAACCGAAGTTTATGATAGGCACCATCTCCAAAATTCACCCCAGCTGGAGTTAGGTTGTCGCGATATTCTTCCCAATACTTGCCGTCTCCGATATTGACATCCCAGTTTTGGGTTTCGCCTCGCCAAGTATTGCATTTTATATTTTCGAGACTTGGCTGTGCTAAAACTCCTCCATCGAGATGGCTCGGGATTTCAATGTCGATTTCATGGTTCCTTGTTGTGTAAAAACCATCCTCAAGTGTTCCTTGCTGGTGCATTCCTTCGCCATTGTCGTTAAATGTAACAAAAGTGCCAGGCTCACTTATTAGCGAATTGATTTGGCCGGCTGTAAATTGCGTGTCACTAATAATTAGTTCGTCAATAGACATTGTCCTGTTAGTTACATTGGCTGTACCTGTGATTGTGTTTCTGTTGAATATTTGCCAAGTGTTTTGTGGAGTAAAGACTCCTGTTGGTTTACTCAGGGTTTGTTTCAAAACCCCATTTAAATAGCATTTAATGTCATTGACACCATCATAAGTCATGGTAACGTATTCCCAATTGCCTAGATTTAATCCAAAATTTGCGTCTGTAGTCAACATAGTGTTGGTTGAGGTTCTCCATGCAAACCTTAATGATGGGGTTGCATTTGAGCCTACATATACTAGATCCACCCCTACAGAGTTTACTCCCGATCCTAATCTAACAAGTCCATTTACTCTTCCAGGAGTGTAGGCCTCTGATTCTACTTTTAGCCAAAATCCTATCGTGAAAGGGCTATCACTTGAAATCTGATAGGCTAGATTGTTTAGAGTAAAAGGATTTAAACTAGAGCCGCTGTATCTCATGGCTCCATCGTTAACGGAGTTGATATTTAAATCTCCAACGCCATTAACCCTGGAGGTAGAACTTGGCTCGTTGATAGAGATAGAGGCATTTCCATTGGAACTATTGTATTGTAGGGGTAAGGTTTGGTTGTTAAAGCTAAACCTTGCAACATTATGATAGATTTCAGAATAGTCTGAATTCAGAAAATGGTTGTATCTAGGATCTGTTGGATATATTTCATTGTAGAAAAAGGTCCACATAGCTGAGCAAACACCCAGCACATTTGGAATTTTCACATCAAGTTCATAGGATCCAAAACCTGTTTTTTTATTGAATACTAAACAACCACCCACCCGATTTTTCCAAGGCAGCCCAAGTTTTGGATCATTAGCATGAGTATGGAATTTTTTGTTTCCATCTTTGTCAACGCCTACGATATTACCTGTATAATTGTCTCCATTTGCTTTAATGATGAGTTCGCCATTTGCAACAGAAATGTTTTCTGGTACAACACCACCATTTGCACCTCCCCATGCTCTGTTGAGTAAATAATAATTTTTGGATAATGTCATAGGGTCTGAAAAATCATCAAAAAAAGGTTCTTCTTTTAGCTCTATAGCTTTAATCAAGACCGGAAATTTGAAAGATTCCTTACCCTCACTGTTTCTGATAAAGAGGTCATATTGACCATACTGAAAATCAGGAGGTATGGTAATGCTAATTTTTTTATCAGTGAAAAGTGAAATCCATTCTTGCGGTACAATGCTTTCTGTTGCTGTTGTTTTTTCTTTAAGGACAACAACAGGTTGCTCTCTGTATAAAAGCCTGTTGATATTAGTGTTACTGATGGAAGCATTTCCTAATCCATATACATTTCTGTAAGCGAAAAGATTATTGGATACTAAATCTATATCGGCTCCAATCCTTATTGGCAAAGGAGCTGCGACAGATGGTGTTGTAATGGTTATTGATGCTCCATTTAGCAACGGCGTTGAGTTGCTGTCTGTGCTTAGGTATATTTTATTTAAATTACCTAGCGTTCTTACGATCACAAGTTTATGCCATTTTCCAATCGTTAAATTAGGAATGGTAAGCGTTTGCATATTTGCTACATTGTTATTGAAAGTTGTATAATGGAGGGTCGTTCCTTCTATATAAATTTCTAATCCAGTATTTGTGTTTCCATAGGAGAATAGGGGTAATTTTTGATTTGTATACCCAACATTTGGAAAAAACCATGTTGACAGTACAAAGTTATTTGTTCCGCTCGCTCCAATTAAGCCTAAAGCATTTAAGCCTGAATTTATATTTTCTGGTAATTGGAAATAATCTCCAGAATTGGTCGGTCTGAAGCCTACAAGATTGTCGAAAGCCCCTCCTATCAGCCCTCCAACACCACTTCCGTTTATAAAGTTCTCGAAAATATCAGAAAAGTTTCTTGATAATTCCCAATACCCCCCAACTCTTGGGAAGGGGTATAGGGATTGGGTGAGTTTATCACCATATATATCTAGTTGGTTTTCTCTTTCAAGTGTGTAGCCTTGTAAATGAGAGATATAGAATTCTTCGTCATAGTATATAGGATCTTCAGTATAAATCATCCTCCAATAGCCGTTTTTACCTACAAATTTAAATTGTTGCTCTTTCCATTCACCACTAACAGCAATATGTCTGTTTAAAATAGGTTTATATTCGTTATCTACCCCTATAAAGCCATTATCATTTCTCATGTTCTTAAATATTATCATTATAAATTACCCACTCTTGACCTTCTGCTGGAATACCACTTGGTGGTAATGTTGAAATTATGGCAGAAGTACTATTTTCAGCATCGCCTCGGAGTAGTAGAAAATCTGTTTCTTGAGCTATTATCATATTTGCACCATAAGAACCACCTTGACCTGTAAAGAGATAAGTTTTTGGTGTTTCATTATCCGTCACTTTGACAATGACATAGCCGTCTTCTTGTTTTTGAAGTTCAAAAGGCTCTTCAAGGGAGTTAATGAAATCAGAAATTGTAGTTCCTGTAATATCCCAACCCAAGTCCACAAGTTGTGTATGAGGAGCATTCAGATAATCGTTTACTGCCGCTTCGTTAGAATAGATTAATTCCAGATTTTCAGCAGTTAACGGAATTCCTTCAAAGCCATAATGTTCGCCTGTTTTGTTCTTGCCAAGATTGACTACCTTGTACTTAAAGACAGGAGTTACATAGCCTACTACAGATGGAGAAAATTGTGGTGATGCTGTAATAATATAATCTTCGTCTTCTAGAATGGTAAATCTTACAGGGTAAGGAAGGCCAGTGTTAATGGCGTTCAATACTTGAGTTTGAACATTTGTTCCTTCGCTATTGTAGGCCACTCTAACTACTCTGGTAATGTTGTTTTGTGCTTTTCCAGAAGATGATCCAGCCAACGTTTGACCCACGTCTTGCGTAATTTCACTTGAACACAAAGCTTCTTCCGGGTTTTCATAGGTTTCATCATTGATTTCATCATCACAATTGCAAGGAAGTGCTTTCACTACAGTTAGACCAATACTGTCTGCTTGCAAAATTGTAAGCGAAGTTGGTAGTCGTGTGATCCAAGCTTTCCCTTCTTGTTTTCCTTCTTGCTCATCTAGTTCTTCAACAATTGAAAGGAACAATTCGTCGTGGATCAATGGTACTTCGCCACCATTCCAGATTTTTCCTGTTTGCAAAAAGTAGCGAACGGCTTCTTCAAAACCTGGACGAACCGTAGCAACTACTCTGGCCATACCACTTTGCATAAAGTTGCGGAATAAAGGGTCGTTTGATTCATCATATTGATACAACGACGCCCAGTCGGTCTTGCTTCCCCAATAAAAAGGATATAAATTATAGGACATCAAATCCCATTCGAAAGCCTGCTCCATGAATTTTACAAAAGCAGCATAATTATCAAGGTTTTGATTCAGATTTACTTCATAATTTGTAAAACTATTACCGCTAGCCATGTTCAAACCATATGTTTTTTTGGCACCAGGTCTTCTGTCAATCATATACGAAATACAGTTTTTACGTAAGATCGTGTTTTCAATTTGACGGTAAAAACCTGGATTCGTACCTTTGATTGTAATTGCTTTTTGCTTTTCGGCTTCTAGCTTTTCTTTGTAAGCTGCCAAAGCATCTTCGTAGGCATCAATTATGGCTTTGAATGTTTCTTGTTGCCATTTTTGGATAGCTTCGGGTGTTAATTCACAAGCTATTTCAACATTGACGTTCCCAGAATGATATCCTAGTGCAGAATAGGAAACCGGAATTTTACCAATATATCCTTTTGCAAGGTTTTTACCTGGAGACGGAAGAGAAATATTTTTTGCACTGTTCTGCGAATATTTATTTCTCCCAACAATAACACACGAACCCACACCAGTTTCATCACTATTGTACCATTCAGCTGAAGCACTTGTTGTTATATACCCTTCTGGGATTTCTACATCTTCACTTCCTGCTGCAGTTTCATCCCATTCGTTTCCATTTGTTTCTGTAGTTACATAGGAAAATGCTTTTCCAATGGTAATTTCTTTTTTTGGACATGGAGAAATTTCAACATTATATTTTGAAGCCCAATATTTCGCTGTATCAGCATTAACTTTGGAGTAGTCTTTTAAATTCAGACTGTTTACAAAGAGGTTTGATTTCTTTATCAGACTAGCTGTAAATGAGGTCAAATCTTTTTGATAGGTCCTAGGATCTTGTGGCATTTCCAGTTCGGTAGATTCACTGTCGAGTCCTTCCTTCATCCCTAAAGTGTGCAATTTTCCTGGTTGAGGAATCATAAACTCAAACATTAATCGTTTTCCGTAGTTCACGACTTTGTTTTTATACAATTTATCTACCCATCTGTAAACGCCAACAACATGCTTGTCGCCTTGGGTATTGTCAAAACCATGCTTGTTGTTTTCTTCGTATTCTTCAACAATTTTTTCGATACGTTCTTCCTTTACTTTGTTAACAATTCTGTCTAAAGCTTTTTCGGTAATTTCCCTAGCCTGAGTAACAGATTGGCGTGTACTGTCCTCTTTGGAATTGTGGGTGGCAAAATTAGCGCCTCCGCTCAATTGAAGTTTCCCCATGTCGGCTGAAAACTGTGTTCCTGCAGAAAAATCATTACTTTGTTGGATAACTCTTGCTACTTCGCTTTGCATATCATAGCGTTCTGTAGAAGTTGTATCTGTCAATTTTTCTCTTTCAGATTCAGAAGATGAGGTTGTAGTATTCTCGCTTTTGCGTAATCTCCGAGTGGATTTCTCTTTGTATTCACGCGCCATGATGTTCTCGATATGGGCCACTTCTCCTTCAACATAGCAATGAACAGATTGTTCGACTCTTTTATAGTCGGCAATTCCTAATTGTTTCATTCCGAATCCTGCAGGAACAAATCCGTCATTTCCATCTTCTACGCCAACTTCTACATCATTTGTAAGTTGACCAATTAGAACATTACCCAAGTTTAAGTTTCCAATGACAATGTCTTTTTTTCTTCCGTTTAAAAATCTAATTTCTCCATTGAATGCTCCGGTGATTTCTTCGTTTGCTTTTACATTTCCAAGCGGAAGTGAGCTCAAGACGATATGGTTTCCAATCTTGTTCGACTGTGAAATCACGTTTGTAAATGTTTCGGGTCCTTTATCGAACGTATAAGAAAAACTTTCCATTTCCCATGAACTATCAGGCACTTCAAACGAAAGCATTGCTTTTTGTTCGCCATCTATAAGTGTATTCGCAGAAAGTTCATATTCAAAAGGATTGACAATGACATTGTGGTTAGATAATGGTATTAAAACCCCTCCCAGACTCAGCTTTTTATTTGCTGTAATCTCGGTGTTTTCGACAATAAGATTCCTGTTGTTGGTCATAAGGGAATCGATACTGGCAAAAGTTTTGTCAAAACTATCGGTATCTTCCAGAAAGCTTCTTTTCTCAAAATTTAATCCAGCAACAATAGGACCTCTAGCTTGAAGGTTACTCCGATCCGTTAAGGTTTCCAATAATTGAAGGCTTTCTTCTGATATTTTTCCACTATTGGCAAGATATGTTATATCCATTTCATTAGTGAAAGAAAAATTAAAAGGTGCTAAATCAGGTTCTGGAATAACAGGAGGAACATTGCAAGGATCTTTAGGGTTATATTCCAATGGGGAATTCCTGATAGAGCACCAGTTTTGTAAAGATTCTTTTACGGCTAATTTATGTACATCCAGATCAGGTTTAATGTCCTCTTGATATTGCTCTTGTGCGGCTTTTAGGGCCTCTGCATAATCGAGCAGATATTGATTATGAACTTTTTTTAATTCACCTTTTAGTTTTTCCAGTTTCTCGTTTTCATCCTCTGTATAAGTAATCACATGCTGTTTCTGCATGATACGGTTGGGTAGCAAGGCAATTCTTGGCTCAGTAGAAAGGGTGGAGAAGGTAGTATTCGTTTCTTCGTCAACTTCATCAACAAAAAACTCCTTTGGTAAAACCACACGGGCCTTCATTAACAAAGCATTTTTGGCATGGTTGCCTTCCTCGTAGTTTTCAATTACGTGAAGGGCATGTAATAATTGCATTGCAAGTTCTTTTGCGTAGAAATCCTTATGAGTGACAACTTGGTAAAAAATGTTATCCCATAAGATTGTTTTTTTATCATTTAAAAGGTTTTCAATTGGGAGTGGCGTTGCTTTTGCAATAGCAATTTTTGTAGCGAGTTCTGTTTTTGTATATCCAATTTTGTTTTTAGCCAGCCAAATGGAGAAAAGATAAATGTCATTATGAAGTAGCATTTTTAAGTTTTCCTTTGTTTGAGGTTCAAAACCGAATTCGATGTCGCTTATTAATTCCTTAAAAGCTTCTTGTTTATTGGTTTTTCCTGTCACGCTTGAAAACTCACTTGAGATTGAAGGCCTAAGAATAAACCGGATGTTTTGTTCAATATCGTTTGACAATTCAGGAGCCCTCATGGAAACAAATCGAAAGAGCGTGTTTTTAATTTCTGTACTCATTTTTTAAATTTTATTTATTAGATTAATTTCTTTGTAATTAGAAAATAAAACACCTTTTCAAATTCACTTTCCGGATTAGCTATCAGAAATTTGACCTTATCAATTAATTACAATGCAAATATATTGGAAATAAATCTAACAATAAAATAAAATATATTATTTTTTTCTAATGTTTTTTATTTTGTTTTAACTATTTGATTAATAGAGTATAATATAAAAGTATCACAGATATTCTCTCTGAAAATAAAATAATAATTAGAAAAAAAACTAATACTCAGCACGCTTAATTGAAATAAATGGTATTTTTATAATATAAAGAGATTCTAATTTTTGTAGTATAAGAAAATATTTTTCGTGTTGTTATTATTATAAAGCGGGAATTCATTGTAACGTTGAAAAAACGGGCATAAAAAAACCACCTTTTTCAGGTGGTTTTTTAATAAATCAAAATCTATATGATTGTAAATAATGGTTTGATAACTAGCCAGCATGTAGTCTCATCTGCATTTTCGGAAGATTCTTTAAGAACTTTTTCTTTGGCAATAATTTTCCTTGCACTAAGCTGTCCTTTTTCATACAAAGCTAGAGAAAGCTCTCCAGATAATGCAATCATCTCAAAATAAAAGAAATATTTTGATATTTCTCTGCCTAATTCTATATCATTTGCATTTGTTAGTGTAAGCAGGATATTAACAGACCCTGAAGATATTTCGGCTACACCGGCTACTCCTTTTACACCTGTTACAATTTTAGTGAAAATTTGTGTCTTTCCAGCAATTGTTTTTCCAGCTTCCAATATTTTATACAGCCTTCCTACTTTTATAATATTTCCAAAACCCGAAAGCGTGGTCAGAATATCAACCGTATATTCTGCAACCGTTAACCAGTTTTGCCAGAACGCACTTTCTTCTCTTGCATACAAAACAAAGGCTGGTAAAAGTGTATAGGGTTTATTTTGTTGTTCAGGGTCTTTAAATATAAAAGTAGGATTGTCGGCATTCATAATCGCTATTGGCGAAAAGTGATGGTAACCAACTGTAATAACATAAAAAAAGCTACTTGTTAAAGTAGCTTTTTATTGAAATTAATATCGAATGGCTTTCTTGATATCTAAATTAATTGCTAATTCTTTTGTCGAAAACTCTATGCTTTCTATTGGACTGTTATTTACAATATATTTATTTCCCTGCTTGTAGAATGAATTCTTGGCTAAAACTTCTTCTACGGTAGCCGTTAATAATGACATATCCTGGGGTTCTTTGAAGGTGAACAAAACTTTGTCATAATCTTTTGTTTCCTTATCGATTACCCATTCTATTTTTGTATCAGTTCTTAAAGGGCATAAAGGGTCTCTGTGTCCATTTTCATATACTTCGGCAAAATAACTGGTTGGGTATTTGTCTTTGTAAGCTTTTATAACTAGAAAAATAGCATCCTCTAACTTGCAGGTGTTTATGTATTTTGACAGGACGACTTGATCGTCATAAAATTTATTTTGAAGTTCGATGCCTTCAAAAACATCTTCATACATCTGTCCTACTCCAAATCGTGCAGGATTGTATAAGTGGTCTATGTTTACTGTATTCTTATCCATAATTATTGGATTTTATATATTCTACTTGTTTTAAATTAATTAACTCTTCAACCAATTCATCGGTTAGCGTTTGAGCCAATTTTTTGCTACTGGCCTTATGTAGCGGTCTTCCGAGTGTGTCTTTTCTACTTCCTTTTCTACTTCCTTTTTTAGCGAGTTTAGGATATTTTTGCCTTACTCTTTCTGCTATTTTTGAGGTCAGTTTTGTGAAATCGTCTCTTGTCATTTTTCCAATATTTTTTAACATATAATTGGACCCGTCTTTGGCTACAGCCCTAATTCCGCCTAATTTATTATTTATCACTATTTTTATATCATCAGCACTAATTCCGGTAGAAGTAGGATGATTATGCGAAAGAATTATGCTTCTAGAATCTTTACCTGATGTTTTTACTATATCATCTATTTCTCCTAATTTAAATCCAACAGAGTTCCTGCTTTTTTGGGTAATAGACTTTGAGATAGCTCTTCCGGCCTCATCAAAAAATCTAGCCACCTCATAACTTAATTCCCTTACTTCTTCTTCAAATTTAGAAACTTGTTTTAAACTTCCAAAATTGTCTAAATGTTTTGCCTGTAGCAAATATTTTATAGAGCCTGCTGCTTCAGAAATTTCAGCTATCTCATCCAAATGAACTAGAAGATCATCCGCTTCGTTTCTGGCAACTTTTCCCTCCCCTACTAAATCATCAAGTTGTTTTTCCAGGTTGGCAAGATCTTCGGGTTTTTCTACAAGTTTCTTGGCGCTATTCTTTAAACCTGTATGAATTGCAAGTGTAAGCTCGCCTGATAACGAGAGTAATTCTTCTTATCCAAATGAAAAAACCACCCGAAGGTGGTTAATATGCATTAAAAATACTTCTTAAATCTTTCTTCTTTAGAAATATAATGTGCAAAATCATTATAATCATCTTTGTCCCAATGATTTTTTATATGTTGTATCATTTCACTTATTATTTTTTCATCCTCACAATAATCTAATATAGAAATTGCAATATACCATGATGGTTTAAATGTTCTAAATTCAATTTTTACATTTCTTTCAGATATTAACTCTTCAAACAAAAGCTTCTTATATTTCTTTATTCTTTTTGCAAAAACAGGATAATAATTAAATTCTCCTTCATTTACGGGCTTTTGATTAAACCTTTTTATTAATGAATCATCGGATAATTCATCAATCTCTTTTTTCAAATCAAGTATATGTTCCATATTTTATTATTTTAAAAAATTTTCTATTTCTCTGACTAGATCAGAATCTGTTATTTTACCTCTACCTGTTAAATATTCTAATTCATTTTTGAAATTTAATTTTAATTGTCTAATTACCTCAATTTCATCCTTGTGTTTTAATTTCTTCACAAAATCAATTTCAGTTTTATAAGCATTAAATTCACTTCTGACTCTGAAATTGGTATCTCCTAACGCTCTCATTCCCATAAAGCCGGCTACTTCATCATCTAAAAAATGCTTGAGCTCATGTTCCCATGCTGATATAGAGGCTTCTTTATGGATATGTATCTGGCCAGGTTGTCCTTTTGACAATCCTGGAGAATAACCCAAAGCTTCTTCTAATTTGTAAATGACTTCTCCTCCTTTCGATTCTACATAAGCTAAAATTTTTCTTAATCTTTCCGGATGTGACTTATATGCCGCGCCTAAAATATCAGCTACAGGATCGGCTATCGAATTCAATTGTTTAAATCTATTATCTGCCATTTTTCTCAACTCCTCAACAAGCTCGTCTAGCTGCTTGGCTTCATCAGTATTTTTAGCACTTTCTTTTAGCACTTCTTTCTTTGCTAAAATTTTGCTGGCACTCTTCTGCATCTTCTCATACAAAGCTAGAGAAAGCTCTCCAGATAAAGCAATCATCTCAAAATAAAACAGATATTTTGATATTTCTCTACCTAATTCTGTATCATTTGCATTTGTTAGTTTAAGCAGGATATTAACAGACCCTGAAGATATTTCGGCTACACCAGCTACACCTTTTACACCCGTTACAATTTTAGTGAAAATTTGTGTCTTTCCGGCAATTGTTTTTCCAGCTTCCAATATTTTATACAGCCTTCCTACTTTTATAATATTTCCAAAACCCGAAAGCGTGGTTAGGATATCAACAGTATATTCTGCAACCGTTAACCAGTTTTGCCAAAAAGCACTTTTTTCTCTTGCATACAAAACAAACGCGGGTAAAAGCATATAGGGCTGGCCTTCCTGTTCAGGGTCTTTAAATATAAAAGTAGGATTGTCGGCATTTATGATGGCTATTGGCGAAAAGGGATGATAGCTGTATTGGAAAGTCTCCATCACTTCTTCGGTTTTGGTTTCTGTACCTCCTTGGCCATCCTTGGTTTGTGAGGTTTGATAAACGCCTGTCCCAACAGTTAAAGCTACATTTATGTTAGTGGTTTTCCAATCTATAGTTGCATTGTCGGTATGAAAACCTAATGTTTTATCCGAGCGATAATCAAGAATCACAGGGCTGTCATTTGTAATTATTTTACTCTTCTCCGGATCAATTTCCCTAAAGCTAGACAGCATCCATGTTTTGTGGATGATCTTGACAAAGTTTGTACTATTGTCTCCATCTATTCGATCGTATAAAAAGTGGAGATAACTCATCTGGTCGTGGCTTGTTTTTTCTAATAGTTTTATTAGAAAATTGTCCTTGTTACGTTCCCTTTCGGCTATAAACTTTATCAGTTTGAGTACAATGTTTTCTTCGGCTGCTCTACTGTGGTTTACAAGGGTATCGTTTTTTATGGCCTCATCCACAACTTTCCAAAGCGTATCCTGGCTTAATGAAAATAAAATATCGTCGCCCAAGTAATACAACACGGTTATGGCATCTTTATAATTTCCGCTGGAGTTGCTTATAATATTTCGTTCCAAGGGCAAGACAATCAGCTTTTCGAATTCATCTACAAAATCTAGTCTCCTGTCGCTTGCTTCATCGTCCAGATAATTAAAGTTAGGTTCTAATAGTATGGTTTCATTTAAAAAAGAAATAAAGGCACCTACAAAATTAAATTCTAAATGGAGTGCGATATCCTCTTGTGCAATGCTTCGAGAAAAGTTTTTTTTGCTTTTGGTATATAAATAAGTGATAGTGTATTTTCCTTTGCTGTATCCAATCCTAGGAATAAGATACATAGAGCCCGTTGTGTCTGATTTATACAAATCTACTTCTCGATCACTTAGCTGTATGAGGCTTAAAAGTGGATTTAAAATAGCACTTGATATAGTTCCAAATAGTGTTTTATGGTCGTCAAAAGTATAAATGTAAGTTCCCGTGGAGACATCCAAATTTTCAGGTTTAAAAACGATAGCATCACTAAAAACGTTTACCGTCTCCAATTCTTGAGCAATAAGAAGCACTTTTTTTCTTGTTCTGTCAAAGACATATTGATTAAAAGCATATTCAATATCAATAAAGGACAGGATATCTTCACTGATTTGTTCGGCAAGGCCAGTATCAACATTTACAAAGTTGTAACCATTGTTTTGGTAAATGGGCTGCTTTACATAATATTTTCGATCAAAATCGCTTTGAGTATAGTAAATTTTTGTTGCATTAAAATTTTCGAAAATATTGGTAAGGCGTTTGTAGGTGTCCAAATTCTCAAAACTAATCTTGTCTATGTCTATTTCTTGGCCAGTATCCAAAACAGTTGCCATAACTACATTTGTTTCGTCGCCTTCTAAGTTCTCTTCTCGTCGCCTATTGAGCCTTAAAAATTGTATTAATTCATCTAAATCATTCATAATTATTTTTTAAAAGTTAATTAAAAGGTTGTAATATTTTCTTCTAAAAAAGTATTATTCTTTCTAAATTATCCGGATGATTAGTAAGTTTAATAGACTTTTCTTTTAATTACAGTGCAAATATAAAAGAAAAAAAGCTTATATAAAACATAAAATAAGAAAAAAAGCTTATAAAATATTTAAAACACAGACTAAAATAAGCTAATGTCTTGGTTTTTCAGATTTTATTCCTATTTTTGCAATAATAAAATACGTTAGTTATGGTTTCTGAAAGAGTAGGACAATACATTGAGCGAAAAAGCATAAGCTATTATGCTTTTGAAAATAGCTTAGGAGCGAGTAGAGGAAGTATTTCCAAAGCGGTAAAGGAAGGAAAGAGCATAGGCTCGAATGTTTTGGAGAACATCATGAACGTTTATACTGATATCAATCCGAATTGGTTGCTAACAGGGCAAGGAGAAATGCTTGTTAATAACGAAGATCTTTTGAAGAATAGAAGTATTGAAACTTTTCGCTTGAAGAGTGATAATGCTATAGAAAGTCAGCATATTCCTTTGTATGATATTGAAGCAGTGGCTGGGTTGGTTCCGCTGTTTCAGGATTCGAAAGCACAGCAGCCAATTGATCACATTTCTATTCCACATTTGCCTAAGTGTGATGGAGCCGTTTATGTAACAGGTGATAGTATGTATCCACTTCTAAAAAGCGGGGATATTGTTTTATACAAGGAAATCCATGACATCAAGAACGAGATCTTTTGGGGCGAAATGTATCTTTTGAGTATTGATATGAGCGGTGAAGAATATATTACGGTAAAATATATTCAAAAAGCTGAAAAGGAAGGTTTTGTAAGGCTTGTAAGCCAAAACAAGCACCATCAGGACAAAGACGTAGAGCTCTCTAAAATTAAAGCCTTAGCGTTGATAAAAGCGAGTATTCGTATTAATGCAATGCACTAAAATTTACAAAAAAAAACCCGAAACTTTCGTTCCGGGATAATAACGCAATTGGTTTGATTAACAATAAACTATCTTTATGAAATTTATAAGTTCCGAATTTTGTTATTTGTTTTTTTTCTAAAGTTAATTGACTATTTAAACTATTACTATGATTGGTTTAAAACCTTTCAACCGCCATAAACCCTACTTTTATTTTATAGCACGAAGGTGAAAAAAGATACCATAACTACAATTTTTTGAAAAGGAAATTGCGTGACATCCGAGTGGAAAATTTGTGATGGTAGTTTAAATAATTGTTTTTTAGAAAGATATAAGGTTCTAAAAAAATAAAAAAGACTGCTTCTTCAAGTGAAAAAGCAGTCTTCTGGAACTTAAAAAAGTTTAAATTTATTTCGTAGAATAAACATTATTTTCCTGTTTTACATCAGCCATCATCTGGCTTGGGTCAATCAGGATGGTTTTAATATCGCTTTTATTCTTATTAATCGTCAATTCATAGGTAGGGAAGGCCCAAGCCCAATCAGCAAGAACGGTTCTCTTGATTTGAGGATATGGGTTTTCTTTTTGGGCAAACATCATTCTTAATGGAATATAGAAAGTTTCAACCGTGCCATCATTATATTCAACCAAAATATCGATAGGCATTGGCATTCTTCCAATTCGTTCCAAAGTTACAGTGGTGTTAGCTCCGCTTTCTTTCACTTCCTTTATGCTGTAGTCGATAGTGTTGGTGGTTTGTGTCCAATCGGTCAAATACCAGTCCAATTCGGCACCCGAAACTTTTTCCGCCACGCGAATAAAATCATTTGGAGTTGGATGTTTAAACATGAATTCTGCATAATATCTTCTCAAGGTTTTCATCAGATTTTCATTTCCAATTACATAACCTAATTGGCTCAAAAACACACTTCCTTTGCTATAAGCCGAGATACTATATACTTGGTTCACATCATGACGATCTGCATGTGTAGTTTGTGGCAACTCTTTTCCGGAGTTTACCATAAAATAATAGCCATTATAGGATCCTTGAAGCGGATTTTCGCTTGGCTTTTCGGCAAGAGCATTTTCGGCAAGATCGGAGATGAAAGAGGTAAAACCTTCGTCCATCCAGTAATGTTTGCTTTCGTTTGTTGCCAAAAGAAATTGGAACCATGAGTGAGCCATTTCATGAGCTGTAACGCCAAAGAGTCCTGCAAAACTACCGTTTCCGCTGATCAAAGTACACATTGCATATTCCATTCCGCCATCGCCACCTTGAATGATGGAGTATTGTTCATAAGGATATTTTCCAACATTTTGATTGAAAAATTCCATTAGCTGAACGGCTTTTGGTTGCAAATTTTTCCAATTCTGAAGTATATCAGGATTGTTTTTGTAAAAGAAATGCAACTTTGCACCACCAGGAACTTGAGCCGTGTCATGAATATATTCTTTATCTGCAGCCCAAGTGAAATCATGCACATTTGGAGCTAGAAAATGCCACGTTAGGTTTTTGGTTTTTTTGTCATGTTTAACGGTAACTCCTTTATCTTCATAACCATGACCAATTTCGTTTGGGTTTTGCAAATAGCCAGAACCTCCAATAGTGTAGTCTTTATCAATCGTAATTTTCACGTCAAAATTTCCCCAAACGCCATAAAATTCACGACCAATGTAAGGATCAGCATGCCAACCTTCGAAATCATATTCGGCTAGCTTTGGATACCATTGCGTCATAGAAAGTTCAACACCTTCGGAATTATTCCTACCAGAACGACGAATTTGAACAGGAACTTGTCCGTCAAAATCTAAAGTGAATGTCGTTTTTTGCTTTGGTAAAATCGGCTTGGCCAACTTCACTTCGAGAATAGTTCCGATCGTCTTTGTATTTGCCGAAATCCCATCTTGCTTGAAATTCAAGATTTTTAAATAGCCAATTTCATTAGGTTTTAAAGTACTGATGCGACTTTCTTTAGTTTCTTTATCGGCAACTTTAAAGGATTTGATCATTCGTTTATCTGGATCAGCAATCGATTTGATTCGGGCATCCATTTCGCTTCCCGGTTGGAATGCATTGTTATACAAATGAAAAAATACTCTCGTTAAAGTATCCGGCGAATTATTGGTGTAAACCAGTTCTTGTTTTCCTTTATATTGATAGGTTTTCACGTCCATCGACAGTTCCATTTTATAATCGGCTTGTTGTTGCCAATAGGAAGTGTTTTGGGCTGATAAATTTCCAAAACCAATAGAAAAAATTGAAAGTAAAAGGATTTTTTTCATACAGCTATAAATAAAAACGGAAGGCGTGAACCTTCCGTTAGTGAATATTGGATAAAATTTATTTTTTTGACATTTTTTCAGCCATTTGCAAAGCGGTGTAAGCATTTACAATTCGTCCTGATTTTGATAAAGAAGCAAAAGGTTTTTTGTCACCTTTTGGTCCACCAACTTGAACATCAGTATTGATTTTTGTTCCTGATTCCATCAAGATTTTTTTCACTTGGCTTGCTGTTAAATCTGGATAGTAAGAACGAATTAAAGCAGCAACTCCAGCAGCATTTGGAGCAGCCATAGACGTTCCAGCTAGATATTTGTATTCATTTTTTGGAGTTGTAGCATAGATTTGAACTCCAGGTGCAAAAACGTCAACATTTATAGCTCCATAGTTAGAGAAATTAGCCACAACATTAGTTCCATATTGGAAATTTAAAGCTCCAATTGTGATTAGATTATCAGCAATTTCAGTTACTTTATCTTCAGAATCATTTGGATAATTGTCTTCTACATCAATATCTTTTGCATCATTTCCTGCAGCATGAACGATTAAAACGTCTTTGCTTTCGGCATATTTTATAGCTTCAAAAACCCATTGTTTTTGTGGAGAAAATGATTTTCCGAAACTTCCATTGATCACTTTTGCACCATTATCAACAGCATAACGAATTCCTAATGCGATGTCTTTGTCATATTCATCTCCGTCTGGAACGGCACGAACAGTAAGGATTTCTACATTATTTGAAGCTACACCGTCGCCCCCAAGATTGTTGTTTCTACCTTGAGCTACGATTCCAGCAACGTGAGTTCCGTGAAGCGCTTCGTCTTTATCTGGACCAATCACGTTATTATTTCCGTATTTTTTGTCGTTGATATCTCTTGGATTATCGCCTAAAACGGTTCTGTAATTTTTATTGATGTGTGTCTCATAAGAGGTTACATCATCAAGTTCTTTTTGAATTTCTTTTTTCAAATCTTCCACTGGCAAGCCATAAGAAAGCATTTGTTTCATCACTTTTTGAGCTTGAACGATTGATGCATCTGTAGAAGAAATGGCATTTACCTCTTCAACAGTATAAACATTCTTGTTTAGGTGTTTTTTCAATACATCATCTGATGCATTCACAACCGTCAAAGTTTGCTCGATTTGAGTTTTTGCCTCAGAAGATTCTGCTAATTTTTTATCCACCATCCCTTTGGCTTTCAAATAAGTAGCTTCATCGGTCAAGGTTTTATCCATTGCGATTCTTTCATATTCCAAACGTTCTTTGGTGATGTCCCCGAGGAAATTCCATCCGTGAATATCATCAATGTAACCGTTTTTGTCATCATCAATTCCGTTTCCAGGAATTTCTTTTGCATTGGTCCAAATTACAGTATTTAAATCTTCGTGCTCAATATCAACACCAGAATCTACGATACCAACAATTACTTTCACGCCTTTTTTGCCTTTCAACAATTCTGCATAAGCTCTATCAACACTCATTCCTGGAACCGTGTCCAAAAGAATATCAGCATGACTCCATCTTTTTAATTGGTCATCTGTTAATTTAGCATTCTTTAGCGGAAGCTTGTCAACATTATAGGTAACCACTTTCGAGGTACCACAACCCGTTAATGCTAAAGCAACTACGAGAGATAAATAGGATAATTTTACTATTTTCATTTTTAAATATTTGAAATTTAATTGATTTGTCAAAAATACTTTTAGTTTGTTACAATTATGGATGCAATTAACAATAATTTACGATTCTTTCAAAATTAAAGAATGAATTATCCGTTTGCCGAACCAGCCCTTTGTTTGATGTCATCAGCTCCGCCTGCTCTTCTTCGTTGCATATTTTGTCCGCTTCCAAAGTTATAAGTGTAAGATAATGTAGCCACACGAACATCTCTTCGAACCTTGAAGCTTTCTCTATAATCTTTAAACTCGGTATCGGCTGTTGTTTTGTTAGTATAAAAAATATCGTTTACCGCCAATTTCAAAGTGCTGTTCTTGAACTTCTTCTGAAAACCGATGTTCACAAACCAAATCGGATCTACATCCATAAAAGCATATACTTCTCGAGCTCGATAATTTCCGGTCAATTCAGCAGAATAGCCTTTTCCAAGTTTAAAGCTGTTGACCGAATTACAATTGAAGGTAAAATTTCCTTGGTTTTCCAAAGTCGTGTTGGCAACCGTTCCAGAATACGAACCATAATAAAAATTCAAGCTATTGTTGTTCGACCACCATTTTGTAATTTCCAAAGGCATCATCACAAACAAACCATAAATATCGGCAGTATTCAGATTTTTATTGGTTTGAACCGTCAATTGCTGGTCGTTTTCTGATGGAGCAATTACTTCGGTAATATTATCGGTTGTTCTCGAAAAGTTCAAGGTAGAATATATTTTCTGATTGAAAACATGCGTGATTTCAAAAGAATGGGTCGTTTGGGGTTTCAAATATGGATTTCCTTCCTTGTAAGTCGTCGGATCCAAAAAGAATTTAAAAGGATTCAACTGATCATAACTCGGACGTGAAATTCTTCGGCTGTAATTGAATTCCAAGCTGTTCTTCTCGTTAAAAGTATAACTCACAAAAGCACTCGGAAAAAGTTGGGTATAATTGTTCTTGAAAGAAGTATTATCAACTAACTGTTCTCCCGTAATATTTGTGTTTTCAATTCTGAAACCCAAATAAGTATTCCATTTCCCGAAGGTTTTTGAACCATTCAAATAAACCGCATTGATGTTTTCGGTATAAATAAAATGATTGCTTTTAGTTGCGTCAAAAACCGGAATTCCTGTACTAATGTCAAAGAATTTCAGGTTATTATCGGCTTTAACATAACTCGATTTTAGTCCGGTTTCCAGTTTGATTTTATTTTTCAGAGTCATCACAAAATCCGATTTCAAGGCATATATATTCAAATCTCCTGCAATATCGCCATACAACAAATAGGGATTTTGAAATTCCGAATTGTTCAAATCAAAATAGCGGGTGGTGAAATTCTGTTCGGTTTTATTACCATAATTCGCATAATCAAAATCTGTCGTTAGTTCCGTTCCCAAAGTGTCAATCACAAATTTATGGTTGAGGTTTAGCGAATGATTGTGCCAGTTATCCTTTGAATTGTTATTGGTTTCAAAGCGTGAAACTTTCGAATTCGAGGCATCATAAACATCCGAAATATTTTTTCCTGTCGGATCAAATTTATTACTGACTGCATTTGCCACAATTCCAAAAGTATGTTTTTCGCTGGCATAAAAATCGGCACCAACTCGCCCGATATGATTTCTGAAATTCATCTTCAAGTAATTATCTTGGTCATAAGCTCCTGTAAAAACGCCTTCGTCATAAAACTTTCGGTCCAGAAGCAATTCGTTAAAACCTTCGCGATAGGCAAAACTATAATTCCCAAAAATATTCACGTCTTTATTTCGATGGTTCAAGCTGAAATTGCTATTGCTTTTCGGATATTTCCCTTGTCCATAAGCGGTGGAAATACTTCCGTTTGTGCCTTTACGCTTGTCTTTTTTCATTTTTATATTGATGATGGCCGAACCTGAAGCGTCATATTTTGAACCTGGATTGGTAATAAATTCAATTTTCTCCACATTTCCCGACGGAATTCCACGAAGATAATTCGCCAAATTTGTGCCTGACATTTGTACCGCCTTTCCATCAATCTGAACCAAGATACCACCTTTTCCCCGAAGGCTGATGTTGTCGTTATTGTCAACATTCACGCCAGGAGCTTTTTCCAAAACCTCAAATGCCGAAGAACCTGTGGCACCAATCGAACTTTCCACATTCAGAATCATCACGCCATCTTTCCGCTCGATATAGGGTTTCACTTTTGTAATGACCACTTCGTCAAGTTGCTGTATTTCAGAAGTTAAAATTATTCCGTTCAAGTTCAAATTTCCATTCACTTCAAAAGGTTTTCCAACATATTTTGTAGTGCCGTTTTCCGAAATCTTAATGAAATAAGTTCCGTTCAAAACATTTTCAAAAACAAATTTTCCTTCCAAGTCAGCTGTTTCGGTTTTAACCAAACTGTTGTCCATTGGGTTTATCAGTGAAAGTAAAGCATCCGCGACAGCGGTATTATTTTCCGACAGAACTGTTCCCGAAATCGTGTTTTTCTCAACTTCCAAGGTTTGTCCAAACACAATGGAAGTCATCGCCGAAAGGCAAAACAGCATAAAAATTAAAATAATTCGTATCATGATTGTTCGTTTTTGATTGATGATTGCTTCGCCATTTCGCTGACGCTCGTGTGATGATTGATTTTGTTTTTAATGACAATTTTCTATAATTGTTTTCAATGTCCGATTCATAATTTCCAAATCCTCAAAAGAAATTCCCGTCAAGGCCGTTTTCCTGTTTTCCAAAACCAACGTTTGCACTTTGTCGATAATTGATTTTCCCTCAGTGGTCACTTTCAAATTCGATTTTCGCCTGTCGTTTTGGTTCACTTCGCGTTCCAGATAATCCGATTTTACCAAAAGTTCAATGATTCGCGTCACCGAAGCATTGTCCTTAAAAACTTTCTCACCCAATTCCTGTTGCGAAATTCCCGGATTTTCCAAGATAGCCTTGATGATGAGCCATTGGTCAATCGTGATTTTATAGCCGTTTTCCTTGAGTTTCTTCTGAGCAAAATTCCTATACGTTCTAATCGCCTTGTCCATCGTATAAAAAGTAATGTCTTTGAGTTTTTCCATTTCGTGAATTAATTTAAACCAAAAGTATAAATGATTTATCAATATTTGATATATCAAATAAATATTTAACACAAATTTTAATTTTTTATAAGAAGCTATTCCGGCTATCCGTTTCAAGCTCTCGTTACAAAAGCAATTTTTCCAATACCACAAAAGGAGCTTCCGTTGGTCGCTCTTTTGCGTCAGGAAAAATAAGCTTTTGTAATCTCGAGGCTTTCCACTTCTATCCGGGCTATGGCTATAGTGAATTCAATATACTTTAGTGGAATTACAAAATCTCTTCACAAGAAAAAACTTCTTTCAAGCGAACACCTTTCTCCGTATTTTCAACCGTGATGATTTGATTATGAGCGTCGTGTTCCAACCATAAATAGTAATTGTTATCTGCAGCTTCCGTCAAGAATTTCGCTTTTTCAGGCATTGTCAAAAGCGGACGAGTATCATATCCCATCACGTATGGCAAAGGCAAATGTCCCGCAGTTGGTAACAAATCGGCCATAAAACAAATAGTTTTGTCGTGATATTGAATCTTCGGAATCATCATTTTTTCGGTGTGACCGTCAACATAAAAAATTCCAAATCCCAATTCTTCCGACACACCAAAATCACCTTCAGGTCTTCTGATAAAATTAAGCTGACCGCTTTCTTGCATCGGAATTATATTTTCAGTCAAAAATGACGCTTTCTCTCTCGGATTTGGTTTCGTTGCCCAATCCCAATGATTGTCGTTGGTCCAGAATTTAGCATTTTTAAAAGCAACTTCATATCCAGTCCTGTCTTTGTTCCACTGAACACTTCCTCCACAATGATCGAAGTGCAAATGTGTCATAAAAACATCGGTAATATCATCTCTATTGAAACCATATTTTGCCAAAGAAGCATCAATCGAATGGTTTCCCCAAAGCGAATAATAACCAAAAAATTTCTCCGATTGTTTGTCGCCCATTCCGGTATCAATCAAAATCAGGCGATTTCCATCTTCAATCAAAAGGCATCTTGCAGCAATATCGATAAGGTTGTTTTCATCAGCCGGATTGGTTTTGTGCCAAATCGTCTTTGGAACCACGCCAAACATAGCACCTCCGTCGAGTTTAAAATTGCCAGCTTCAATGGGATATAGTTTCATTTTTTATTATTTAATAAGTTTCCAGTAAAAGTAAGATTTTTAGAATTTACAGATTAAAAGAAATAAATCAACTAAATTTAAATAAATTAGTAGAAATAAATCTAACAATTAAATATTTTAATCTTATATTTGTGCACTAATTAGAAATTCTTTTCGCGTAAGAAATAAATGTAAATGTTTAAAAAGACATAAATGAATTATGACAACAAATTTTTTAGAAGAGTTTGACCAAGAAAGTCAAGAGCTTCTCAAAGAAATACAATTTTTAGATTTTGATAAAGTATTTCAGAAGCAACAATTAAAAGAAAATTTATTTGAAAATGCTATAGGAAATAAATCTTTTGAAGAAAGATCAAACGAAAGGGCCTTAAAAAGTCGTTTTGGCGAGAATAGCTTGTTTTATAGAGACCAAGGAGTGCAATCAACTTTTCATACAATGGATAAACCGAATAACTCTGGATTGTGGAGGTATAAAGTAGAAAGCTCGTCAAATGCATCGACGCTCATAGATGAGTATAAAAGGTATGATGCCATTTTAGAGCAATCTGAAGGCAAGTTTGATGAAAAAGTAGATTTTATTATTTTCATTGAAAAAGACTATAATGTGAGTTTCGGCAATGTATTGCTCATAAAAATGAGCAATAAAATGATCAACGAAACTTTTTTAAATAAAGATTTTATTATTGCTTGTAGCAAACAATTGTATGAGCAAAATATTGAAGCTTTTGCTAAAGCCATTGACTTTGAAAATGCGTTTAAGCTTGAAGTTGAATATCGATTAAGTAAAAATAGCGGTATAATTAAGTCTACACCTTCAGAGATAATTTCAAGTATTTCGGATCAATTATCGCAAAAAATTAGGGGACTGAAAATTGACAGAGAAAATTGGGATCCAACATTGAGATCTGACCGATATAAAGGTGAAAGTTTTGAGAACGGTATAAACGATGCAATAAACAATCTACATCTTGTAAAATATGAAATTACAGATTATAGGAAAAAATTACAGGTTATTAATACAGTAAGCTATTCGATATTAGAAAAACCAATTTTCGCAAATACTTCAATAGTGTTCTTGCAAGCATTAGAGAGAGGCATTGAGAAAACAATTGAATTGTTAAGCAAAGCGAGGGAAAAAGGAAAGGCCAGTTTTGCTTTTTTGTGTGGAATTGTTGACGGATTGATAGAATTTATATGCGGATTGCTTGATATTGTTTTCTTGATTCTGGAACTTATTTTTAGTAATGCTTCCAAAACTGATGCAGAATTAGAACTTGATTACTTGCAACTTAGAGAAGGTCTTGAAGAATTTATAGAGGCTTATCTAAAATATCCCGATATAATTTCTAAGGAAATTGAAAAAATGATCAATGCGTATGAACAGGCAAGATTTAAGGATCCAAATTTAACGATATATGAAGTGGCGCATAACTCTGGAGAAGATTTAGTGTTTGCGATTGATGTTGTCATAAGTCTTATTGTTATTGTGAAAAGTATTGCTAAATCAGGACAATATTTGCCTAAATTTACGGAATGGATTGATGATGTAGCAAAGAGAGGAGGTAAGGGAAGAGAAAAATACAATGTATTAGTAAAATCAGGAAGGTTTGCACGAGTTACTCAAGAAGTAATGAAAGAAGAACTGGGTAAAGATTTTATCAATGCTTTGAAAAAAATGGGTAATAAGGAAGATGATATTTTAGAGTATTTCGTTAAGTATCATAATGAAAATGATTTTAGATTTCTTAACGAAATTGATCAATTGTTGGTAAAGTATTCATCTTTGAGTAAGACTGAAGCAGTAACTTTATGGGGCTATACAACAAATTATTTTTATTGGGACTTAAATAGTTGGTTAAGACAAGGAATAAATGCTCATAAGACAAAAGAAATAGCTGAAATTCTAACTCAAGCATTAGCAAAAATGCCTAAATATAATGGGATAGCTTTTAGGGCACTAGAAATCAGACCAGATGTCTTGGGGAATTTTTTAAAGTTGCATGAGTTGGGGAAAGTGGTTAAGTACGAAGATTTTGTCTCATGTGGCAGTAATACTAAAGCAGCATTTTTTAACAAACCTGATAAGAATGTTTTTTTAAGAATAGAAGTAAAAAATGCTCCAATAATCTCAGACTTTGCAGATGGAATCAAAATTAGAGGATATGATAAAGAAGAATTATTACTTTTCAGAGGTAATAATTTTGAAATTAGAAGTGTAGAAAAAATAGAGGATAATTATTTAATAACAATAATTCAAAAATAGATATGGACAATAAAGAATTTTTACAAAAGATATTAGATGACAGAAAAAAATTCTGGTCAGAGGAATATCCAAAACTAAGTCTAGAAGAAAAGAAAAGATATTGGCTAGCTAGTACCCATAAGGGAATGCGTACGCAAGGTGAAGCTTTAGCTGATGAATATTCAGAATTTTCAAAAAAATGGTTGGATTTTGCAAAAGCGAATGAGCCTAAATTTGATGAAATATTCGAGTATGTAACTCAAAACCTAGGATTTGAATTTGATTGGAAAGAGTATAACAAAAGAATTAAGAAATAATAAATTAGTTTTAAAGGCTTGGCAAAAATGCTGAGCCTTTTTTATGCGTAAATAAACTTTTTCTATCCAAACATAGTTAGAAAAATGTTAGCGATTATGTAAAAAACTAATTATGACGTATCTTTGCAAATTAATTAGACTAAATACAAATCACTATGATAAAAGTATCTGATTCTGCAAGCAAGAAAATCGTCAATATGATGGAAGAAGACGGCTTTGATGCTACCAAAGATTACGTTCGTGTTGGCGTAAAAAGCGGTGGATGTTCAGGCTTGTCTTATGAATTGAAATTTGATAAAGAACTAGGAGAAAACGATAAGGTTTTTGAAGATAATAATGTAAAGATTGCCGTTGAAAAGAAATCATTCTTGTATCTAGCAGGAACAATTCTTGAATTTTCAGGAGGATTAAACGGAAAAGGATTTGTTTTCAATAATCCAAACGCAAGTAGAACTTGTGGATGTGGGGAATCATTCTCGCTTTAAATTATTTAAAGATTTAAGAATTTAAAGATTTAAAAATTCTAAACCAACAAATATCTAATCGCCATATCAAATCTTTAAATCATTCAATTTTTAAATAAAAAAATATGACTAAATCTTTCGAAGAGTTTGAAGTTCATAAAAAAGGTGTTTTATTGACTAAACAAGTTTATCAATTATTAAAAAATCCAACTTTTGAGAAAGAGTACGATTTTAAAAGTCAGATAAAGCGAGCCGTTTTTTCGATTACAAACAATATCGCAGAAGGTTCAGAATATAATAGCAACAGGCAATTCGTAAAGTTTTTAAAAATTTCAAAAGGCAGTTGTGGAGAAGTAAGAAATATGTTGGTTTTGTCTAAAGAATTAGGTTTTAGCAATAATCAGGAAATTAATCGAGTTATGATTTGAGCATTGAGATTTCGCAGAATCTTTCAAATTTCATTAATTACTTGAAAAAAAATATTGATAATAATAAAGGATAACGATTTGAAGGAATCTTTAAATTTTTAAATCTTTTAATCTTTAAATTAGAATGTCAAAATACACAGAAGACGATTTAAAAATCGAGCTCGAAAATAAAGAATACGAATACGGATTTTATACTAATATAGAATCGGAAACGTTTCCTATTGGTTTAAATGAAGACATCGTTCGTGCGATTTCTTTGAAAAAAGAAGAACCACAATGGATGACCGACTGGAGAATCGAAGCTTTCCGTGCTTGGGAACAAATGATTGAGCCAGAATGGGCGAATGTTCATTATAAAAAACCTGATTTTCAAGCTATTGCTTACTATTCGGCACCAAAATCAGTAGATCCAAATAAAACCTTGGATGATGTTGATCCGGAACTTTTGGCGATGTACAAAAAACTAGGAATCTCTGTCGATGAACAGAAAATGATGAACAATGTCGCAATGGATATTGTGGTCGATTCAGTTTCTGTAGCCACAACTTTCAAAAAGACGTTGGCCGAAAAAGGAATTATTTTCTGTCCGATTTCCGAAGCGATAAAAGAACATCCAGAATTAGTCAAAAAATATTTAGGAACAGTAGTACCACAGAAAGATAATTTCTATGCAGCACTGAATTCAGCTGTTTTCTCTGACGGGAGTTTCTGTTATATTCCAAAAGGCGTTCGTTGTCCGATGGAACTTTCAACCTACTTCCGAATCAATCAGGCAGGAACAGGGCAATTCGAAAGAACGCTTGTGATTGCTGATGAAGGAAGTTATGTTTCGTATCTAGAAGGATGTACGGCTCCATCTCGTGATGAAAACCAATTGCATGCCGCAGTTGTAGAATTAATCGCTTTGGATGATGCCGAAATTAAATATTCAACGGTTCAAAACTGGTTTCCAGGAAATAAAGAAGGAAAAGGCGGAGTGTATAACTTTGTGACAAAGAGAGGTTTATGTGAGAAAAACGCAAAAATTTCTTGGACACAGGTAGAAACTGGTTCAGCCGTAACGTGGAAATATCCTTCTTGCGTTTTGAAAGGAGATAATTCGGTTGGCGAATTTTATTCGATTGCCGTAACCAATAATTTCCAGCAAGCGGATACGGGAACTAAGATGATTCATCTTGGAAAAAACACCAAATCAACGATTATTTCAAAAGGTATTTCTGCCGGAAAATCGCAAAACAGCTACCGTGGATTGGTGCAAATCAGTTCAAGAGCCGATAATGCGAGAAACTTTTCACAGTGTGATTCGCTTTTGATGGGAAATAATTGTGGAGCACACACTTTTCCTTACATCGAATCAAAAAATCCTTCTGCAAAAATAGAACACGAAGCTACGACAAGTAAAATTGGCGAAGACCAAGTTTTCTATTGCAACCAAAGGGGAATTCCAACTGAAAAAGCGATTGCATTAATTGTAAACGGTTTCAGTAAAGAAGTTTTGAATAAGCTTCCAATGGAATTTGCAGTTGAAGCACAAAAATTATTAGAAATTTCTCTTGAAGGTTCCGTAGGTTAATCTTTAAAGACTTTATAAAACACAAAAAGCAACAATGTTAAGTATAAAAAATTTACACGCTGGAATTGAAGATAAGGATATCTTAAAAGGAATCAATCTTGAAGTGAAAGCGGGCGAAGTTCACGCCATTATGGGACCAAACGGTTCTGGAAAAAGTACACTTTCTGCCGTAATTGCAGGAAACGAACATTATGAAGTGACAGATGGTTCTGTAGAATTGGATGGCGAAGATCTAGCCGATTTGGCTCCGGAAGAGAGAGCACACAAAGGCGTTTTCCTTTCATTCCAATATCCAGTAGAAATTCCTGGAGTTTCGGTAACGAACTTTATGAAAACAGCGATTAACGAATCTAGAAAAGCAAAAGGTCAGGAAGAAATGCCAGCCAACGAAATGCTGAAATTGATTCGTGAGAAATCTGAATTGTTGGAAATCGACCGTAAATTCTTGTCTCGTTCCTTAAACGAAGGTTTTTCGGGTGGAGAGAAAAAGAGAAACGAAATCTTCCAAATGGCGATGCTGGAACCGAAATTGGCTATCCTTGACGAAACCGATTCAGGTCTTGATATCGACGCGTTGAGAATCGTGGCAAATGGTGTGAATAAACTGAAAAGCGAAAACAACGCCATCATCGTAATCACGCATTACCAAAGACTTTTGGATTATATCGTTCCAGATTTCGTTCACGTTTTATACAACGGGAAAATCGTAAAATCAGGCGGAAAAGAATTGGCTTACGAACTGGAAGAAAAAGGTTACGACTGGATTAAAGCGGAGAATTAAAATTTGTTTAAGGTTTAAGGTTTAAGGTTGCTCTCGAGAACTTTAAACTTTTGAAACTTTAAACTTTAAACAAAAAGAAATGGAATTAAAAGAAAAACTTATATCGTCTTTTATGGCTTTTGAAGAACGTGTGGATGTCGATGCCGACTTGCACGATGTTCGTACAGAAGCATTTAAGAATTTTGAAGAAAAAGGCTTCCCGACAAAAAAAGACGAAGCTTGGAAATATACTTCGTTGAATGCCATCTTAAAAAATGATTTTAGCGTATTCCCAAAAAATGAAAATACGGTTCAATATTCGGATGTAAAAAAATATTATTTGCACGAAGTTGACACCTATAAAGTAGTTTTTGTGGATGGAGTATTCAGTTCATTCTTGTCGTCAACCACACACGATGGTTTGGATGTTTGCTTGATGTCATCGGCATTGACAAAACCTAAATACAAAATGGTAATTGATGAATATTTCAATAAAATTGCCAATAAAGACGAAAGCTTGACTTCCTTAAATACCGCTTTCGCGTATGAAGGAGCTTACATCAACATTCCGAGAAGCAAAGTGGTGGACAAGCCAATTGAGATCATCAATTTTTCTACCGGAACAGAATCGGCACTTTTGGTTCAACCTCGTAATTTGATTATCGTTGGAGAAAATGCTCACGTTCAAATCATCGAAAGGCATCAATCGTTGAACGAAAATCCAGTTTTGACGAATTCTGTTACCGAAATTTTTGCACAAAAAAGAGCGATTGTCGATTATTATAAAATCCAAAATGACAATCTCGAAGCATCGTTGATTGATAATACTTATATTGCCCAAAAAGAGCAAAGCCACGCTTCGGTACATACTTTTTCTTTCGGAGGAAACTTGACAAGAAACAACCTGAATTTTTACCACCAAGGTGAATATATCGATTCTACGTTAAAAGGAATCACGATAATTGAAGGAAAACAACACGTGGATCATTATACTTTGGTGCAACACGCCACGCCAAACTGCGAGAGCCACCAGAATTATAAAACAATTCTAGACGACAAGTCAACAGGTGTTTTCAACGGTAAGATTTACGTAGAAAAAGAAGCTCAAAAAACCAACGCTTTCCAGCAAAACAACAACATTTTGTTGAGCGACAAAGCTTCGGTAAATGCAAAACCACAATTGGAAATCTTTGCCGATGACGTAAAATGTTCCCACGGTTGCACCATCGGACAATTGGACGAACGCGCCATGTTCTACATGCAATCCCGCGGAATTCCAGCAAAAGAAGCCAAAGCATTATTGATGTATGCCTTTACAAATGAAGTCATCGAAAGCGTCAAAATTCCAGCCCTGAAAGCGAGAATCACCAAAATTATCGCCATGAAATTAGGCGTGAATATTGGATTTGATTTATAAAAATTAAAAGTTGTCGAAAGGCAACTTTTTTTATTTAAAGCCTTTTCGCATACTAAAATTCATATATTTGATAGTAGCATTATAATCAAATTAATATGGATACAACCAATAGAAACGTTCAAAAGCTTTTGGATAAGGAACTGTTGACCAAAGAACAAGAAGTGGGAATTCGGAATTACTTTTCACAAGGTATTTTTTCGCTTCGCAATGAGTTGCTTTTTCTCATGTATTTATCGGTTTTGCTCTTTACTTCCGGTGTTGGAATATTGATTTATAAAAATATTGATACCATCGGGCATTCAATTATTTTATTATTAATGCTGGTTTTAACGGCGGTTTGTTTCTTTTTTAGTTTCAAAGAATCAAAAGGATTTTCTAAAACCGATATCGATTTTGAAAATCCAGTTTACAATTACTTAGTGCTTTTGGCGGTTATTTTGAGTTGCAGTTTCATGGGCTACATTCAATTTCAATATGCCGTTTTTGGGAATTACTTCGAAATTTCAATCTATATTTCAGCTTTTATAGCATTGGCTTCGGCCTATTATTTCAATAACAAAAGTGCATTATCCATCGGGATTACAGCTTTGGTCACTTCTCTCGGAATTTCCTTAACTCCAAGAACACTCATCAATAACGATATTTATTGGAACGAAACCTTATCCTATTACGGTTTGATTTTGGGTTTACTCATCGTGCTTTGGTCGATTTATTCTAAAAATATCGGACTAAAAAAACACTTCGATTTAGTGCTGTTGACTTTCGCTTTGCATCTCATAAGCATCTGTTGTATTGCAGGTTTGATAAACGATATTTGGGTTCTTTTTCTATTCCTAATGGCTGGTTCAAGCTATTTTTTCTACCAAAAAAGCTTCGAAATTCAGGCCATTTCTATTTATATTTTCACGCTTTTATATGGCTTTATCGGCTTTAATATCTTTATAGTTAGGCTTCTTGAACATACAGATTTTGAAGATTTTTGGGAATTATTTATCATCATTCTTCCGGTATATTTCATCACATCGATAGTCTTGTTTGTAAAAGCGATTAAAAACTTCAATAAAAAAACCAATGATAGCCTACAATAAAACCCTTTTAGAAAATACTTTCTTAGTCGAAGAAGCTATCGATTTAAGGAAATCTGGCTTCATCCAAAACGAAAATCTAAATTCGATAAAACAACAATTAACCACTTTAAAAACAAGCCGAAATATATTTGTAAGAGCTGGTTTCTTCCTTTTAGGAGTCTTGCTGTATCTTTCAATAATTGGATTGCTTTTTTTAATTATTATGAATTCAAGTTCTGATTTTGAAACGATCGGATTCGTAGTTTCAATTATCGGAGTAGCAATTTTAGAACTGCTTTGCAACCAAAATTTCTTCCGACACGGATTGGATGATGCCTTTATTATTGGTGCACAATTGAGCTTTTATTCGACAATTGTTGCTGATTCCGATTCTCCAATGGGTGCTTTTATTTCAATGATTATAATCGGTTTGGCGTTTGCTATTCGATACGTAAACACCCTGTCGTTCCTGATTTTCCTATCTGGAATTGTTTTCCTAGTAAGTTTTCTTTTGATAGAAAACACAGAAATTTCGGCGATTCTGCCTTTTGTTTTAGTAACAATAGCCATCGGATTTTATTATATCCATCAAAAATTCAAAGACCATCAAAAGCTTTATTTGTATGAAGATCTCTCAGAGTGGTTTTTCATCTACACGCTTTTTCTTGGATACGTTTCAGTGAATTATTTCGTAGTCAGAACACTTTCAGAAGAATTATTATCAGCCGATTATTCCAAAACAGACATGCCTTTTGGTTGGATGTTTTATATCTTGATGTTTGTGGTTCCGCTGGCTTACATTCTTTATTCCCTAAAAACAAAAAACCGAACAATGCTCTACATCGGCGGACTCACATTCGCACTTTCCATTGCCACTTTCCGATATTATCATAGCGTTTTGCCTGCAGAATGGGCTTTGATCCTTTCCGGATTAGGAATTTTTGCCTTCGTTTATTTCGTCATCCAAAAAATAAAAACAAACGAAACCGGTATCACATTTCAACACGATCGCACCAACGATACGGCAATGCTCAACAACATCGAGGCCATAATTGTAAACTCACAAGATATAAAACACGCCGAGGAAACACAGCAATCCACAATGCCTTTTGGTGGCGGAGGATTTAGTGGTGGTGGAGCAGGAGGAAGTTTTTAAAATTTAGGAGCGAATGGCTCGGGCATTTTAGGAATCCATGTTCCCGCTTTTTTTCCAAATCTTTTTATTTTTAAAGAAAAAACAAAAAGGATTTTCCCTTAAATCGGGGCTATTTGATAGACTTTTTGGTTTCTTGGAAACTTAAATTTATTACATTTGAACAAAGGAAACATCCATGAAAAAAATATTTTATATACTATTTTTAAACATTTGTTTTAGTTATGGGCAAAGTTTTGAAAGGGACAGTATTCCAGCCATTGAAATAAAGTCTTTCAGTTCAAATTATAAAGATTTTGTAGTTGTTGACCGAATAGTTTATGCAATAACAAAAGGAGATAGTTTGGTTTCGTTCAATTTAAAAAACGATAAGATAATATATATTGAAAATAATGTTGTAGCTCTTACTGAAACTTCAAAGGACAATCTAATCCTAGCTAAAACAGATGGTTCAATTTTTAAAGATATTGGCAAAAATCAGCATAAAATTGATTTCATAGAAGGTAAAATTTTTAAAATTTTAGTAGATAAAAACGATAATCCAATTGTAATTTCAAACAAGTCAATTTACTATAGAAAACAACATTATTTGCCTCAAAAGAAATCTTCGATGTATGGAATGTTTGGAGGTCATCAAAAAGGTAAAAAGGAATTAGTTCCAGTGGATGTGTTTTTTTTAGATTCTAACGAAAGAATTTGGTTTGGTTATGATGTAGGAGAATGGGGAGGCAATATTTGTTTTTTTGATATAAAAAATAATTTTTTTTCAGAAGCTAAAAGTCTTTCCTCACACTACAATGATAAGTATGATGTTTGGCCTAAAAACAAGGCTTATCTGTTAAAAGAGTTTCCTAATAAAATCAAAATTGTTGGTAATGATACGATAGTTGCTTTTCCACATGAATTTGATTTGTCAAACATAAAAGGAATCACTGAAGACAAAAATGGAAATATCTATACCACTACAAGTTTGATGCACATGATGCTTGATGGAAATATTATTAAGTTTATAAAAGTTGAGAAAGATTACTATAAAGCATTTGAATTGCAAAAGATACTCGAACATAAAATTTTTAACGAAACTACAAACGTTGAAAACAGTTTTATAGATATAGAAGAATATTTAGGATTAATCCAATACAACCCGTTTGACGAATTTGTTTACTATTACACCAATAATGGATTTTTTAAAATTATTGAAAAAGACAATGCCGTTTCTAAAGAATTTATTTTCAGACCTTGGATTACATGGACATATGGAATGTCTCATTCTGTAGGATATCAAATGAATGTTATCAAAATGGAATTTATAAGCAAGAATGAACTAGTCTTTTTGACATCAAACAACGGCATCGGATATTTTGATGGAGAAAAAGTAAAATATTTCAAATAGTTTATTTAAAACTCCCCAAAACCCCTTTCAAAAAGCCATTAAAATCAAACTTTTCATCATCGGTCAAGCCAAAACGAACAATCACCAAATCCATTGAGGGAATGATGAATATTTTCTGACCTTGAAAACCGCTTGCATAGTAAAGATCTTTTGTGGCATCAGGATATTTTCCGCCAACATTGAGCCAAAAATGACCTCCATATCTTCCTTCAGAAGTGTTGGTTGGCGTTGCCACATATTTCGACCAACTTTCATCAAAAAGCTGTTCGCCGTTCCAGTTTCCATTTCTTAAATATAACAATCCAAATTTTGCCCAATCCCTTGTGGTTGCCCAAGCATAGGACGAACCTACATAATTTCCAGCCATATCGGTTTCGACCAACATTGAGTGCATCCCAATTTTATCAATCAACGACGAATACCAGAAATCCAGATATTCTTGATGGGTTTTAAACTGATTTCTCAAAACAGCAGACAACAAATTAGAGGTTCCAGATGAATAATTCCAGCTTTCATTTGGTGTTCCAGCCAATGGTTTTCCCAATTGCACTTTTGCCATATCTTCGGCTTCAAATAGCATTTTGGTGGCATCACAAATCTTGTCGTATTTTTCTTCCCACTCTAAACCTGAATTCATGTGAAGCAAATCATTTAAAGTGATTTTTGCACGCTCGTCGTTTTTCCATTCGGCAATTGGAGCAGGATTGTTGATGTTGATTTTGCCTTGTTTTTGAAGGATTCCAAAATAGGTTGCCGTCAGACTTTTCGTCATCGACCAGCCTAAAATTTTAGAATTTTTATCAAAACCAGTGTCGTATTTTTCGGCAACGATTTGGTCTTTATATAAAACCAAAACCGAACGGCTTCGCTTGCTTTTTTCTCCTTTTTTATCAAAAGCATCTGTCAAAGCTTTTTCTAATTTTACATAATCAATGTTTGTGAAAATTGTGTCTTTGGGTTCTAAATTTCCGTAAGGATAAGGCAAATTATTTTCAATTTTAGTTCTTTTTGGTACCAGATATGGTTTAGAAACATCAAAATCATCATTGATTAAAGTCACACCCAATCCTTCACGGTAAATGGCTTTTCGTTCCTTCAAACCATAAACGGATGAGGTGGCATATTTGTCTTCTTCGTTAATTTTGTTTTTGGCCAAATCAATCAAGTCAATGTCATTGTCGCCCAATTCTATCATTTCTTGGGAACGATTATCGATAAAATGTCCCGAAGCGATACTTTTTGCAGAGAAACCAGAAATCAAATCGAGTTTTGGATAAGTAGTAAATCCGAAGAAAATAAAGAGTAACACTAGTGCAATGCCTAAAAACTTGAAGAATTTTTTCATTTGAAGAATATATGTTGTGTTTCCGTAAATATAAAACAAACACTGATTTATACAAAGTAAAAAAACGGAAGTAATAAAGACACTAATTTTACTAATTCAAAACAATTATTTAAAAATTATTCAATCAAAAATTAGTGAAAATTTGTGCAATTCGTGTCAAAAACAAAGAAGTTCTTTCGTTGTGTTTATTAACAAGTGATTAGTAAAAAACCGCTCGGTTTTTACTACTTTTGTATTTAGATTTTTTCTAAATAAATTATGTTAGATATTCAAAAAATTCGTTCCGATTTCCCGATACTTTCCCAAAAGGTAAACGGCAAACCGTTGGTGTATTTCGATAACGGGGCGACTTCTCAAAAACCGCAAGTGGTAATTGATGCCATCACAAAATATTACAGTGAAATCAATGCCAACATCCATCGTGGCGTTCACACGTTGAGTCAATTGGCTACTGATGCTTATGAAGCTTCAAGAAAAAAAATCCAGACACATATCAATGCAAAATTCGCCCACGAAGTTTTGTTTACTTCTGGAACAACCCACGGAATCAATTTGGTTACAAACGGTTTTGCTTCGATTTTAAAACCAGGCGATGAGGTTTTGGTTTCGGCTTTGGAACACCATAGCAATATCGTGCCGTGGCAGATGCTTTGCGAAAAAACAGGTGCGACTTTGAAAGTAGTTCCGATGGACGAAAACGGAGAATTAATTATGTCCAAATACGACAAATTGCTTTCTGAAAAAACAAAAGTAGTTACAGTAAATCATATTTCGAATGCTTTGGGAACTATCAATCCCATTAAGTATATGATTGAAAAAGCTCATGAAGTTGGCGCGGCAATCTTGATAGATGGAGCTCAAGCTGCACCACATTTGAAACCTGATGTTCAGGAATTGGATTGTGATTTTTATACTTTTTCAGGGCATAAAATTTGTGGACCAACAGGAACGGGAATTTTATACGGAAAAGAAGAGTGGCTCAACAAATTACCGCCTTACCAAGGTGGTGGTGAAATGATCAAGGAAGTGACTTTCGAAAAAACGACCTATGCTGATTTGCCTCATAAGTTTGAAGCAGGAACGCCAAATATCGCTGGAGGAATCGTACTTGGAACCGCAATTGATTATCTGAATGAAATTGGTTTCGAAAACATTCAAAAGCAAGAAAAAGAACTTTTGGAATATGGGACAAAACGATTGCTAGAAATCGAAGGTTTGAAAATTTATGGCACATCAAAAGAAAAAACTTCCGTAATTTCGTTTAATATCGATGGGATTCATCCGTATGACATTGGAACCATCATCGACAAACAAGGAATAGCCGTTAGAACCGGACATCATTGTGCTCAACCTATTATGAATTTCTTTTGTATTCCAGGAACTATTCGAGCATCGTTTTCGTTTTACAATACAAAGGAAGAAATTGATTTAATGGTGGAAGCCGTGAAAAAAGCACAAAGGATGTTATCTTAAAAAAAATAAAACATGAAGATTTTTACAATGATTGTTCTAACGCTTTTCCTAGCCAAAGGCTGTGACCCAGAATTGAGCAAGGAAATGAAGAGTTCAACAATCGAATACCAAGCAGTTTCGAGGGGATTTTATTTGAACATCAACATTCAGGATGAAAAACTTACCATGATACGGGAACGTGATGGAGAAACAAAGGAGTATAAACTTACAAGTAATGACTGGAAAGAATTGGCCAATCTTTACAAAAAAGTAGATATAGAGAAAATTGCTACTTATAAAGATCCAACTCAAAAAAGATTTTATGATGGTGCTGCAATTGCAAATCTAAGGATTGTTTATGAAGGAAAAGCATATGAGACCGTAGGTTTTGATCATGGAAATCCACCAGTGGAAATTGAAGAATTTGTAAATAAAATAGTTTCATTTTCAGATAATTAAAAATGACAATAAAAGAAATACAAGACGAAATTGTAGACGAATTCTCAATGTTTGATGATTGGGATGAGCGTTTTCAATATGTAATCGATTTAGGGAAAGGACTTCCCTTGATTGAAGAAAAATATAAGGTGGATGAAAACACCATCAAAGGTTGTCAATCTAAAGTATGGCTTCATGGAGAAATAATCGAGGACAAGATTGTTTTCACGGCAGATAGCGATGCGATTATTACAAAAGGTATAATTGCGGTTTTGATTAGGGCATTTTCGAACCAAAAGCCTTTGGATATTTTAGAAGCCGATACTAAATTTATTGACGAAATTGGTTTAAAAGATCAATTGTCACCAACACGGGCCAATGGTTTGGTTTCGATGATAAAACAAATTAAGATGTATGCTTTGGCATTCAATTCACAAAACAAATAATTATGGAACAAGAAATAGACACCAATTTACTAGGAGAACAAATCGTAAAGAAATTAAAAACCATTTATGATCCAGAAATTCCAGTAGATATATATGAATTAGGATTGATTTATGACGTAATGGTCAATACTGATTTCGAAGTAAAAATACTGATGACTTTAACTTCTCCAAATTGTCCAGTGGCGGAAAGTTTGCCCAGGGAAGTTGAAGAAAAAGTAAAATCAATCGAAAATGTAAAAGCTGCCGAAGTAGAGATTACTTTCGATCCGCCTTGGAGCAAGGATTTGATGAGTGAAGAGGCTAAGCTTGAATTGGGAATGCTATAAATTTAGTATTCAGTGATCAGTAGCAGTTGGCAGTTTTTGCCACTGAACACTAATCACTGAACACTGAACACTAATAAGATGGAAGAAATTATAAACAGAGTCGCCAATTCAGCACTAGAAGTTTTTGATTTAGAAGATTATTATCCCGCTGTAAGCCGTGCACAAATTGATATTTCGCAATGGCTTTTGGAAGGATTTCTTTTGAAGGAAAAAGACTTTCGTCAATATTTGAAGAACCACGATTGGCAACAATATCAAGACCAATATGTAGCGGTTTTTTGCAGCACGGATGCCATAGTTCCAGCTTGGGCTTCGATTTTGGTTACACTACATTTGGCTCCATTTGCAAGAAAGGTAATAGATGGGACAGTTGAAGATTTAGATGCTGTGTTGTATGAAGAATTATTGCCACACATAGATTATTCAGTTTACGAAAATAAACCTGTAATTATCAAAGGCTGTTCGAAGAAACCGGTTCCAATGAGAGCTTATATTTTAGCTGCTCAAAAATTACAACCTTTTGCAAAAAGCATTATGTATGGTGAAGCTTGTTCGGCGGTACCACTCTATAAATCGTCAAAAAAGTAAACAGTTGGTATAATCTTTGCCGTTTTATGAATCAAATTAATTACTATCTTTAATTTGCCAACTAAAACAAAAACTATGAAAAGAATCGTACTATTATTAGTAATGCTTGGATTTACGACTGTAAATGCTCAAGAAACTCAAAACGATACCATAAAACACTGGAAATCAAAGGGAAATGCTTCGTTGCTGTTTAACCAATCTAATTTTAGCAATTGGGCTGCAGGAGGGGAGAACAACCTTTCGGGAAATGTTGGGATCAATTATGATCTGAATTATAAAAAAGACGATTGGACTTGGGATAACAAATTGATGGCTTCGTATGGTTTGGTAAAAACCAATAATTCACCTTTTGAGAAAAAAACAGACGACCGATTGGAATTCAACTCGATTTTGGGTAAAAAAGCAACAGGACAATGGTCATATTCTGCTTTTTTGAATTTTAGAACACAATTCACCAAAGGATATATTTATGGTACTGATGAAAATGGACAAGAAATCCGCACAGAAAACACTGATTTTATGTCGCCAGGATATCTCACTTTTGGACCTGGTATGCTATGGACTAAAGATCAAAATTTAAAAATAAATCTCGCTCCAGCAACTTCAAAACTCACATTTGTTAATAAAGATTACACTTCAGCTCCAGATTATGTTAATGGATCTTATTTTGGTGTAGATGCTAATAAAAGTATGCGATATGAACTTGGTTTTTATAGTTCAGTTTATTACAAACTCAACATTATGGCTAATGTTTCTGCCGAAAATATCTTGAATTTATATTCTAATTATTTGGAAGATCCACAAAATGTGGATGTAGATTATACTTTGAATATCGTAATGAAAATCAATAAATATCTTTCGACCAACTTTGCTTTTCAAGCGATTTATGACGATAACGCTTTTAGAGGTTTGCAAACACGACAAGTTTTTGGTTTAGGAGTAAATTATGGATTCTAAAAAAAATCTGTTAAAAAAAAGACCTTTAAGATTCACATCCTAAAGGTCTTTTTTTATGTAAAAACAGTTACGTATTTATTACTTTTCTTCTTTCTCAACCGCATCTTTATAATCCGGATACAAAAATTTATTGTAAGGAAATCGAGTGATATGAATTTCTCTCACGGCTTCATAAACCCGTTCTCTAAATTCTTCGAAATTCTCTTTATTTGTGGCCGAAATAAACAAGGCATTTTCCTGACCAACATTGTTCATCCAAGTATCTTTCCATTCTTCAAGCGTATAATGCTTGGTTGTTTTTTCAGTAATCAAATCGTCTTCATCAATAGTTAGATGTTTGAAAGCATCGATCTTATTGAAAACCATGATGATAGGTTTGTCGTCACTTTTTATATCCTTCAAAGTCTGGTTTACAGATTCGATATGATCTTCAAAATCAGGATGAGAAATATCTACCACGTGAAGCAATAAATCGGCTTCGCGAACTTCATCCAAAGTGCTTTTGAAGGAATCTACCAATTGAGTAGGTAGTTTTCTGATAAATCCAACAGTGTCCGACAATAAAAAAGGTAGGTTTTTGATGACTACTTTCCGAACTGTTGTATCTAATGTTGCAAATAATTTATTTTCTACAAAAACCTCACTTTTACTGATGACATTCATTAAGGTTGATTTTCCAACATTGGTATAACCCACTAAGGCCACACGAACCATTGCACCACGATTGCTTCGCTGAACAGACATTTGCTTGTCGATAACCTTGATTTTATCTTTCAAAAGAGCAATCCGATCACGAACAATACGTCTGTCAGTTTCAATTTCAGTTTCCCCTGGACCCCTCATCCCGATTCCTCCTTTTTGTCGCTCAAGGTGAGTCCACATTCCAGAAAGTCGAGGTAAAAGATATTGGCATTGAGCTAATTCTACTTGGGTTCTTGCATAAGAAGTTTCGGCTCTTTGAGCAAAAATGTCTAAAATTAGATTGGTTCGGTCTAAAACTTTGCAATTTAAAATTTTGGTGATATTTTTTTGTTGAGACGGCGATAATTCATCGTCAAAAATCACGGTAGAAACTTCATTTTCTTTGATATAAAGATGAATTTCTTCCATTTTTCCTGTTCCAACAAATGTTTTTGGATTGGGGCGTTCCATTTTTTGCGAAAAGCGTTTAATAACTTCCCCTCCTGCGGTAAAAGTTAGAAATTCGAGTTCGTCAAGATACTCATTTAACTTTTCTTCATCCTGTTTTTGAGTTATGATACCAACAATTATGGTCTTCTCAAAATTTATATTTTCTTTTTCTAGCATAGTTATAAATGTACTGCAAAATTAATGATTTAGAGTGGATTGTACAGTTGTTTTTAACTAAAATCTAACGGAGAAAATAAACATAATTTAGTTAAAAATTAATTTTTCGTTAGACTATTCTTAAATTTTGTTAAATTTGGGTTCGGAAAATTTTTTCGGAGCCTATATAAACAACCTAAAATTTTCATTTCATGAAAAAAATTACATTTTTATTATTAGCTGTCTTTTATTCGCTCGTCGGGTATAGTCAGTATTATGACTTTGAGAACGTTGAAGTTCCCGGTGTACCCTCAGGATGGTTGGTGACGGATAACGGAGTCGGACTCATAAGAAGTTGGCGATCGCTTAATACCGTTCAAGACCCTCCTCTTGTACTTGAGGAAAAGGCAGTGTTCATTCAGAATGAGGAAATTGGTATGGGAAATACTTCCCTCGATTTTCTAATCACCGAAGCGATAACAGTCCCAGTAAGTGGTCAATTGCGTTTCTTTGCTCGTCAAGGGATTACCGGAAATCAAGGAACAATCTACGAAGTTCGATATTCCACAAATATGGCAGCTCAGGGAGATATTTCACAATATCAGCTTTTGCAATCTTGGACTGAGCCAGAAATGAACTCAGTATTTAGTACCTACGAAGAGCATGTTGTGGATCTTGTCCCTACTTTAGCTGCAAATCAACAAGTTTATATTGCTTTTGTTAGGGTTTTTACTCAACCCGGAATTGCTTTGGGTGGAGATCGATGGTATTTAGACAATATTAATATTGTGCCTGAATGTATCAATCCTGCAAATCTAGAAGTTGAAGATGTTGCTTCAACATTTGCAACTCTTGTTTGGGAACATGAAGACGGTGTAGCAATCAATTATGAATATGAATTAATTCCTGCTACCGCTTCTCAGTCAGGTATGCCTAATGGAGAAACAGGAAATGCAGATCTTTTTGCGAATATAACCACAGCCTCTAATTTACTTCAACCGGATTCTGGTTATAAATATTTCTTAAGAGCTGAATGCTCTGAAAATGTATTCGGTGACTGGGTAGGGCCATTCTTTTTTAATACACTTCCTTTAGGAACTGTATGTGCAGAACCGATAGATATCACCTCTTTGCCATATGAAACAGATGGGAATACAGGTGATTATGGAAATACTATAACGGCTACTCAAGGTAATTTTCCACTTTGTGGTGCCACACCAGCAGGAACCAATTTTTATGGAGGAAATGATGTAATTTATAGAGTTGTTATTCCTGCAGATGCTCCTGTAGGTTCAATTATTAGTATCACTTTAACTCCTGGAGCAGCAAGATCATCAGTATTCGTATATGATGAGTGTGCTGATATCGGATCTGCTTGTTTGGCGGGTTTAGCAAATACCAATTCTACTACTCGAGTAATTGATAATTTTGAGGTTACTCCTGGTGAAGATTACTATGTTGTGATTTCTTCTAGTTTACCTACGCAAACACTTCCTTACAATCTTATTATTCAATATGAAACTTGTGATAAGCCAACAGATTTGGCTGCTGCTAATCCAACTACTACTGGAGCAGATTTAAGCTGGACTGATGTGGATATACAGCCAACAACTTCATGGAATATTGCAGTTCAACCAGCAGGTTCATCCATCCCAACAGGACCAGGTCAATATACAACGCCTGCAAATGGGGTTCCTTCTTTTCAAGTAACGGATTTAAATAATCCAAATCAATCACAATATCAATATTGGGTGAGAAGATTATGTCCGGATGGGCAATTCAGTTCTTGGGCAGGACCTTTCTTGTTCAATACTTTGTTGTGTAATCCAGCAGACCAATGTACATTTATCTTCCGTACAAACGATACAGCTAATAACGGTTGGAACAATGCTAAGATGCAAGTTTTTCAAAACGGCATCGTTGTTCCAGTAACCTTTGGTGGTGCTGATGTTCCAAACGGATTGATTGGAAATAATGTTACTGGACCAGCGGCTCAAGATTTTGAAGTTAAACTTTGTCCAAACATTCCTTTTGAACTAAAATGGCAAGCTCAAGGTTCAGCTCCTCAACAATGTATTGTAGCAATTATAAATCCGTTCGGACAAACCATTTATACTCATACTTTGCCTAGTAGTCCTGTTCCACCGGCGGGAACTTTGGTAGGAACTACGGTATATTCGGAAGTAGTAAATTGTTCTGTACAAGAATGTGATATTGCGCCAATAAATGTAGCAGTAGTTGCTGGAAGTTTAGGTACTACAAACGTAACAATAGATTGGGAAGCTCCGGCTACTGAAACGTTTGGATGGGATATATATGTTGTAGAAACTGGTGGAGCTGTTCCAACTGCTGCAACAGTTCCGACTTATTCTAACGTAACAACGGCAGATAAGCCATTTACGATTCCAAATGCTATCAATCCTGGATTTACACTTATTCCAGACACAGCTTATGATGTATATGTGAGAGTACAATGTACACCAAATGATTCTCCATGGTCTAGTGTTATGACTTTCACCACTATTCCAACTTGTCCTAAACCGACAGATTTGGGAGTGGTTGAAGATTCAATAACACAAACAGGAGCTACATTATCATGGACAAACGGAACACCAGGGGATAACGCTTGGGAAATCTTGCTAGTTCCTGGACTTTCAATGACACCTCCAACGGAGATGCCACCATTGAATCCTATTCCAGCAGTAGGGGATGAAATAAATGACGGGTTGTTTTATACCGTTGCCGGACCATTAACACCAACAACTTATACTGTTGTAGATGATTTGGAAGCAGCAACAATCTACTACTATTATATCAGAACAGTTTGTCCTGGTGATGATAAGAGTACTTGGGCGGGACCTTTTGTATTCCATACTGTAACTTGTGATGAAGAAACAAAATGTGAGTACAAGTTCTATCCAACAAATACAGGAGCAAACAATTGGGGCAATGGTAGAATGGAAGTAAGACAAAACGGAATTATAGTTGCCGTGATTGGAGCTTCGCAAATCAACAGTGCCAATCCAGTAATTGTAAAACTTTGTCCTGATGTTCCATTCGATTTATTTTGGAGCATCGCTGGAAACGCACCAGAAAACATTGGAATTACAATACAAAATCCTTTCCTAGATGTAATTTATACTAAACTTCCTGGACAAGGAACTGTTGAAACAATTCTTTATGACAGCATAGGAAACTGTACTGATGCTCCGTGTGCTAAACCAACTGATATTACAGTTAGTAACGTAGGGCCAACTGCTGTACAAATTACATGGACAGATAATTCACTTTCTCCATCGCTATCATTTGATTTGTATGTTGTAGAGACTGGTGGACCAGCACCAATAAATAATCCAGCAACAACACCAACTCATACAGGTGTTCAAAGTGGGGATATTTTATCAACATTGAATGGAAATTCATTATCTCCATCTACTTCTTATACATTCTATGTTAGAGCTGTTTGTTCGGATACAGATACAAGTACTTGGACAATTCAAACTCCAGTTACATTTATCACGACTCCAGTGAATGACTTGTGTATTAATGCTACTCCGGTAACTATTAATCCAGGACAAGAATGTGTAGCTGAAAATACAGCAACAGGTAATACGTATGGATCTAATTTTACAGATATTACTACGGTTGATCCTATCAGCGGAGCAGGGTGTAACCCAACCAATCAAGATGTTTGGTATAGTTTTGTAGCTACAGCAACTTCTCACACGATTGTAATTTCTAATATTGTTGCAACTCCAGAAACTGCAAATGTTACTTTAAACCATTCGGTTTTTTCAGGACCATGTGATAATATGGAATTACTTTATTGTAGTTCGCCTCTTGTTAGTGGAGCTTCTGGTTTAACAATTGGTGAAACATATTATATTAGAGTATATAAATCATCGAATATTGCATCTCAATCAGCGACTTTTGAGTTATGTATACTTTCTCCACCAGCAAATGATGAATGTTCAGGTGCTATCACAGTAACTCCAAATTCAGGACAAGAATGTTTGTCTGAAAATGTTGTTTCTTCTGGAACTTTAGGGGCTACTAATTCACCAGTTGCATTAGACCCAGCTTCTGATCCTTTAGCACCAGCTAACTTGTGTGGTCCAACAAATGACGACGTTTGGTTTAAATTTATTGCAACATCTGCAAACCATACTATCATTGTTTCAAATGTTGTACCTACACCTTCAAATGCAACTGTAAAACTAAACTATGCTTTATTTTCAGGGCCATGTGATAATTTAAATCTATTATTTTGTAGCAATACCTATACGACTCCTACTTCAGGATTAGTGATTGGAAATACCTATTATGTTAGAGTGTATAAAACAACTACAAACCCAGTTCAATCTGCAACGTTTGATATTTGCATTATTTCACCTCCTGCTAACGATGAATGTGCTAACGCAATTCCAGTAACAGTGAATCCTGAACAATTCTGTCTAGATGTAAACACGGTTAGCGGTAATACAATTGGTTCTACTGCTTCTATGCCTGATTTAACTCCACCATTATCTGGAGCGGGTTGTGGAGCATCAAACAGAGATATTTGGTATAGCTTTGTGGCTACTGCTACATCAAATATGATTAGCTTTAGTAATATCGTTACAAATCCAAGCGGTTTAGCTGCATTGCGATTGAACCACTCTGTTTTCGCAGGAACATGCGAAGGATTGGAAAAGCTATATTGTAGTACTGCAGAAGTTAGTCAGGCAACTGGATTAATTGAAGGGAATACTTATTATGTAAGGGTTTATACATCAACAACACTTAATGATCACTCATTAAGCTTCGATATGTGTATCACTTCTCCTCCTGCAAATGACGAATGTCCAGATTCAATGGAAGTAACAGTTAATACAGGACAAATATGTGCACCTGAAAATGTTATTGCTGGAAGTACATTAGGGGCTAGTCCTTCTTTACCTCAATTGACACCACCTTTAACTGGAGCCGGATGTTTTCCGAACAATAATGATATCTGGTATCATTTTGTTGCAACACAAACTTCACATGCAATTAACTTGTCAAATATTTTTATTACACCATCAAATGCTAATGTTAGCTTAAACTACGGTGTTTTCTCAGGTTCTTGCGATAATTTGACTAAACTATATTGTAGTACCAATAACTATTCTAATGCTACAGGTTTAACTATTGGAGAAACTTATTACATTAGAATCTATACTACAAATACAAATGTTCAGCATTCAATTACATTTGATTTATGTATTACTTCGCCACCAGTAAACGATGACTGTGCAAATGCAATTGTTGCACCAGTAAACGAAGACTTCTCTTGTGATGATAGAATTTTCGGAAGTACTATTGGAGCAACACAATCTCTCCCTACTATCACTGGTGCGGGATGTACAGGAACAAACGATGATGTTTGGTATAAATTTACAGCTGGTCCGGGAGGAATTCATTTTATCAATTTAAATTCTTTAGGAGCTAATAACAATACCGTTACGCTAAGTCACGCTGTATTTGCTGGAACTTGTGATGCTTTAGGAACACCTTTGTATTGTACTACAGAGCCTAACAGTACTGCAATGAATTTAACTCCAGGGCAAGACTATTATATTCGTGTTTACACCGCAGGGGTTTTAGCAGGAGACTGGGTTAATTTTAACTTGTGTATCAAAACACCTCCACCACCGGCAGAAAATGAAGATTGTGACACAGCAACACCAATTATTGCTAATATTGGAGGTCAATGTATTACTATAGGTTCAGGAAATTTAATTGAAGCAGGTCCATCCGGAGTTGCAAATACTTGTGTAGGAAATGCTGATGACGATGTTTGGTTTTCATTTGAAGCAACTTCTACTCAACATTTCATCAATATTTTTAATGTTGAGGGTACAACAAATAACCTAAACCATGCGGTTTACTCATCAGACTGTAGTGACTTAGATTTATTATACTGTTCTGCAGGAAATACATTGAATAGCACAAACGGTGGTTTTGTTGTAGGAAATACATATTTTATAAGAGTTTGGTCTAACACCAATACACCTCAGATTGTCGCTTTTGATATTTGTATCAAATCGAAATCAACTTGTGAAACAGCGGAACCATTCTGTGTAACTGATACTACACCGTTAATTTTCCCTAATTCAACTCAAGTTCCTTCAGTTGGACAAGTAGCGTGTTTGTTTACAACACCTAATCCAACCTACTATTACTTGCAAGTTCAAAATTCAGGTAACTTAGTGTTTAACATTAGACAAAGTACAGATCCAAATAACTTCCCAGCAGCAGGAGCTCCTGGTATTGATGTGGATTTCGTAGCATGGGGGCCATTCGAATCTCCAGAAGCATGTGATGAGATTGTATTAGGGCCTTGTACACCAGGATGTCCAAACAATACTGGAAATCCAAATTTCTATTTTGATGATTTGGACAACAGTAACGTTGTGGATTGTAGCTATGATGGAGCTGTAACCGAAAACTTTACAATTCAAAATGCGGTTGCTGGACAATACTATATTCTATTGTTAACTAACTTTAACCAACAGCCAGGTTATATTAGATTATCACAATCTAACTCAGGAGAGCCAAATTCTGGAACTTCTACTAACTTATGTTGTGAAGTAGATTTAGGAGAAGATATTGTAACATGCCAACCATCAGTAATTCTTGATGCGATAGGAGAACCAACAGCTGCTCCACAAGAAGATTCTTATGTATGGTACTACAATAATGGAATTATTCCAGGTGCAACTTCTTCAACTTATGAAGCAACTCAAACAGGTGTTTACAGAGCTGAAGGGTCTTGCGGATTGAACAGCGCTTCTGATGAGGTTTTTGTTGAGTTCTTGCCGGCTGTTGTTTCAACTCAACCTGCTGATTACTTAGTTTGTGATGATGCAACGAATGACGGCGTAGCTACTTTTGATTTGCAAACAATCACTCCTGCAACCGTTGTGGTAGACGGATTATTGTATTCAATTTCAATTCATGCAACAGAAGATGAAGCTTTAGAGCCTGCTTCTGCTATCGATGTAACAGTTCCTTATGAAACGGTTTCAACTACATTGTTTATCAGAATTCAGTCGAACTCTATTACAGATTGTTATACTGTTCAGCCAATTAATTTGGTAGTGAATGTTTTAGAAAACTCAGAATTTGAATATGATAACATTCAGTATTGTCAGTCAGCTGTAAACCCTTTACCGACGTTCTTGAATAACGGTATTGCTGGTAATTTCACTGCGACACCGGCTGGATTATCGATCAACCCTACAACGGGAGAAATCAATTTGGCTTCAAGTGCAGCAGGAATTTATACCATTACAAATACATTAGACAGCAATGGAGCTTGTAATCCAAGTCCATCTACATTTGTACTGACCATTGCAGCTCAAAAAGAGGCATCGTTTACTTATGATTCTACTGAGTACTGTAACGATGGAACAACAGCACCAATTTTTGGAGCTAACGCTGAAGCGGGTACATTTACCGTAGCACCTACAACAGGTCTTGATATTAATCCTACAACAGGACAAATCAATCTTACAAACAGTACTTTAGGAGTATATGTAATTACAAATACAATTGCTGCTACGGGAGGTTGTTTAGAAGATGTTGCTGAGTTTACGATTACCGTTACGGAATCTACAACTGCTACAATTGCTTATAACGATCCATTCTGTCTTTCATTGTCTGAAGTTCAAAATGTGATTTTAACAGGGAATGCTACTGGAACATTTAGTTCAACACCTGTTGGATTAAGTTTAAATGCAACAACTGGAGCAATTACTCCAAGTACAAGCACACCAGGAACTTATACTGTTAACTATTTCGTAGCTGCTCAAGGATCATGTGATGAGATTAATGCTTCAGCAACTGTTACTATTTTGGCAGCAGCAACGTATGAGTTTGTTCACGGATGTGAAGGTGGTGCCTATAAATTGATTGTTCAACCTTTAAACAATTCGTTTGATATTACAACATCAACTTTTGTATGGGCCGGAGTAGATTTTACACCTGTCGCTGATGAACCTAACGCAATTATTGTAAGATCTCAAGGAGAATATAGCGTTACGATAACTACTGCTGAAGGATGTATAACAGTTACAGATTTTGTGAATCTTACATCTATTGGCTGCCAGATCCAGAAGGGTATCTCCCCAAACAACGATGGTGACAACGACAGTTTCGACCTAAGTGCCTTCAATGTTAGGGAGATCAGCATCTTCAACCGTTACGGTACCGATGTCTACAACTATTCGAACTATGTTGACCAGTGGTATGGCCAGAGTAGCAATGGCAAGGAATTGCCAGACGGTACTTACTTCTACGTTTTCCAGACAGTGGATGGGCAGAAGGTTACGGGCTGGATCTACATCAACAGGTAAACAAACAAAACAGGAAACCAGGGATTCCGTCCCGCTAGATGCGGGACGGCTTACCCTTCAAAGAAAAAACAATCAAGGAGATGAACAAACTATATCTAGCGCTACTGGTATCGCTGCTTTCCCTGTCCGAGGCCTTTGCCCAGCAGGATCCGCACTATACCCAATACATGTACAACATGAACGTAATGAACCCTGCCTATGCGGGATCCAAGGAGAACCTTTCCTTTGGATTGCTTTACAGGAAGCAGTGGGTTGACATCGAGGGTGCACCCTCTACCTTCACGTTCTCGGGTCACACCCCTGCGGGAAAGAATGTCGGGCTCGGACTCTCGGTGATTGCCGATGAGATCGGTCCTGTAAAGGAACAGAACGTGTATGGTGATTTCTCCTACACGCTTAACCTTGGTGGCGAGCACCGCCTTGCCCTTGGTATGAAGGCAGGTTTCACCCTGCAGCAGGTTGGGCTCTTCAGCGAGATCTCCCCGACGCTTCCGGTTCCTACCGATGATGGATTCAGCGAGGACACCAACAATACGTATTTCAATCTTGGTACGGGACTTTTCTATTATACGGACAGGTACTATGTTGCCCTTTCGGTTCCGAACATGCTCAAGGCCAACCACCTTGACTTCAACGGGGTGAAGTATGGCACCGAGACCCAGCACTACTTCCTTACCGGTGGATACGTCTTTGACCTTAACCCGAACCTGAAGTTCAAGCCCTTCGCGATGCTGAAATCGGCCTTCAACTCCCCGAGCTCCCTAGACGTTTCAGCCAACTTCCTGTTCAACGAGAAGTTCGAGCTTGGCGCGACCTACAGGATTGACGACAGCTTCGGAGCGATGGTGAATGTGGCCATCAGCCCATCGATCAGGATCGGCTATGCCTATGACAACATCATCTCGGAGATCAAGACCGTTGCACCGTCCTCCCATGAGATCATACTGCTGTTCGATGTGAACTTCCCAAAGAAGGTATCACGCTCACCAAGATATTTCTAACATAAAAGCAACACCGATAATGAAAAGACTATATATCCTATTAGGTTGCGTGTTAGTAAGCGCGACCAATTTGACAGCCCAGACCAAGGAGACCAAGAAGGCCGACCTGCTCTTCAACCAGTTCGAGTATGTCGAGGCTACCGAGGAATACCTCAAGCTGGTAGAGAAGGGCAAGCAGGACCCCTATGTATACAAGCAATTGGCCGATGCCTATTACAACATGTTCAACACTGCCGAGGCGGCCAAGTGGTATGCCAAGGTAGTGGCCACCCCACAGGATGCCGAGACGTATTACAGGTATGCCCAGATGCTCAAGGCCAACGGCAAGTATGAGGAGGCCAACAAGCAGATGGCAACCTTTGCCAGCAAGGCACCAAACGACCAGAGGGCCAAGACCTTCAAGGAAAACCCGAACTACCTTCCAAGGCTATTGGACAAGCAGAAGAGCTTCGATATCAAGGCCCTGAACATCAGCAGCGAGAAGTCGGACTTCGGTCCATTCCTTGCCAATGACAATACGCTGTATTTCACCAGCTCAAGGAACAAGGCCAAGAGGACGGATGGGTGGAACGACGAGCCTTACCTTGACATCTACAAGTCGACCTTCAATGCCGACAAGACCTATGGCAAGCCTGTGGAAGTAGCAGAGCTGAACACCAGATGGCATGATGGCCCTGTGGCAATCACCGCCGATGGCAACACGATGTACTTCTCAAGGGACAGCCACGCGGAGAACAGCTTCGAGAAGGACAAGAAGCTCAAGGCAAAGTTCAGCCAGGTGCACCTTTTCAAGGCCACCAAGCAAGGTGATACCTGGGGTAACATCACGGCACTTCCCTTCAACAGCAAGAGCTATTCTGCCAGCAGCCCAAGCATCAGCAAGGACGGCAAGACGCTATACTTCTCATCGGACATGCCGGGATCCATCGGCCAGTCTGACATCTGGAAGGTATCGGTAAACGGTGACCAGTATGGCAAGCCTGAAAACCTTGGCCCAAAGGTGAACACCGAGGGCAAGGAACAGTTCCCTTTTATAACAGACGACAACGTGCTATACTTCTCTTCCAATGGAAGGCAGGGACTTGGTGGACTTGACGTGTTCTCGATCGATCTGAACACTACCGAAGAATCCAAGAATGCAGGAAAGCCCGTAAACAGCGAGAAGGATGACTTCTCCTTCTCGTTCAACACGGTAAAGAACATCGGATTCTTCGCCAGCAACAGGACCGGAACCGACAACCTGTATGAGGCCAACCCGCTTTGCAGTGTTGAGGCCACCACGGTTGTTACCGATGCCAAGACAGGAGCGTTGCTAGCCAATGCAAGGGTTGCGATACTTGATGCCAAGAAGAACGTGATCGAGACCAGGACTACCGGAGCCAACGGCGAGGTGGTCTACAATGTGGAGTGCAACACGGCCTACACGATCCAGGCAGCCAAGGACGGATATGAGAGCGGGGTATTCCCGATCATGCCAAACAAGGGTGGCAAGGTGAAGGTTGACGCCCCACTGAACCCGATCGACGTTATCGTGAAAGAAGATGTAATCGTCCTGAAGGAAATCAGTTTCGAATACAACAAGAGCAACATCACACAGGATGGAGCGTTCGAATTGGACAAGCTGGTTCAGGTGCTGAAGAACAACGACAAGTTGGTGATCATGGTAAAGGCCCACACGGACAACCGCGGAAGCGACCAGTACAACCTGGACCTGTCTGACCGAAGAGCCAAGGCTACGGTCCAGTATGTGATCTCCAAGGGTATCCCAGCCAGCAGGATCTCCGGAAAGGGCTATGGCGAGAGCGAGCCGAAGGTGGACTGCAAGGAAGCCTGCACCGAAGAGGAGCATGCACAGAACAGACGAAGCGAATTCCTTATCGTGAAATAGCACCACGGGAAACCATCATAAAGCAAGAATCCCTTCCAGGCAACTGGAAGGGATTTTTTTGGGTAATGTTTCAGATTAGGTGTTTTTGAAAAGTATCACCCTAACTCCTTGAAAAACAATGTATATTTTGAGATTCCAAATCAATTAGAGGTGACCCAACAGGTCACCTCTTCTATTTTTGAGGTCGGATAAGGCCTAAAAAAGCTTTTCTTGTATCTTAATGTATCAAAATAGGTCATGGAAATAAAATGTAATTTTTGTAATGGTAAATGCATAAGGAATGGATTTCAAAACAATGGGAAACAACGTTATAAATGTTGTATCTGTCAAAAGCGGCAACAGTCTTGCTATGGGTACAATGCTTATAAGTCAGACCTCAACCAGAACATTATCCAATTAACCAAGGAAGGCTTGGGAATAAGAAGCATTGCAAGGGTATTGAAAATATCAGCCACAACCTTACTAAAAAGGATTGTTTCGATAGCCAAGAGCATTCAGCAACCCATCATCAGTAAGGGAAAAACCTATGAGGTTGACGAGATGTGCACCTATATTAGACACAAGCGAAACTTTATCTGGCTGGTTTATGCCTTGGAAAAGGATTCTAAAAAAGTTGTGAGTTTCAATGTAGGCAAGCGGACCAATAAAACGCTAAACCGTGTTTTGGAAACTTTAAAATTATCGGAAGCAAAAAAAATATTTACTGATAGGTTGAAAAACTACAGGTATCTTATAGAGGAAAAATTGCATACTGTGAAGCGTTTCGGCACGAATCATATTGAAAGGAAGAATCTGACATTGAGAACCCACATTAAAAGATTGAATAGAAGGACTATCTGCTTTAGCAAAAGCTTGGTGATTTTGATTTCAGTTTTAAAGATGTATTTTTGGATTTGAGTAATTAAAAAGTACATTTATTTCTTAAGATTACATTCTTAGAAAAATACGGCAGTGTATCAGATGTATCGAGTACTGATTATTAAAATCTGTGGTAGAATCAACAAACTACATTGAGGAATTGAGGGTTGAAAAATGAGAAACAAAAACAGAGGAAAGTTTTTCTATTCTTCCTAAAAATCTTCTCTAACAAACTCATACCCCAAAACTTCCATAATCTTGGTGGCCTCAACTGTTTTTCCAACCGATGGTTTTTCGTGGTTAAATATTGGTGGTTCCAATTCCATTTCGAGTGTTTTTTTAGTGTAATATTGTTTTCGGGTGGGATGGAAAGGAGCTACGGCATTAAAGGTTTCTCCCCACGAGTTGGTGTCGATGATCTTCAGGATAATCCCGATGCAGTCGTCCTGATGAATCATGTTGATAGGGGCTTCAGGGTTTTCAACGTCTTTTCTTCCGGCCAGGAATCGGGCAGGATGACGGTCTTCGCCTATGAGTCCGCCAAAACGGAGCACCGTGGTCTTGAACGAAGTGTTATCCTGCAAGAGCTTTTCGGTAGCCACTAATTGCCTTCCTGATTCGGTGTCAGGATTCACAGGAGTAGCCTCGGTGATAAGTTGTGTTTCATCACTATAAACCGATGTGGAGCTGATAAAAAGCACACTTTCAACCGAAGATTGTTTGATAAACGGAATAAGGTTCTCGATCTTGGCGACAAAATTTTCTTTCTCCACACCGCGAAGCTTCGGCGGAATATCGATGATCAAAACAGACGCATTTTCGAGAAACCCCATGATGTCGCCCTGTGTTTCTTCCGCTTTAAGCGAAATCAAAAAAGGACTGATTCCGGCATTTTCGAGTAGGGCTAATTTCTCTGCCGATGTGGTGGAACCTTTTACCACAAAGTCTTTTTGTAGCAAGGCTTTCGCCAAAGGGAAACCGAGCCAGCCACAACCGAGGATGCTAATTTTCGACATTTGGTGTTGTTATAGTGTCCGAAACCGGGAGGATGATTTCGGCTTTTGGTGAAGGTTTTATTTTTTGTTTCAACACGATGGCATCGTTCAGGATAAACGGTTTTGGCATCATAGAAGCGGGACGGTTCGGGATGCTAAACATCGAACTTTCGAGCAAATCGAACGAGGATTCCATGAGCTCTAGATCGAGAACAGTGGCTTTTGGGGTGCTGAACTGCAGTTCGAGCGGTTCGTTATCGGTTACATAATAGCTCACCAAGATTCGGCCATGCCTCGGATGAATGGATCCTTCCTGACCCAGCAGCTTCTGGTTGTTGGCCCTTAGATTGTGGATAACGGCTTTTTCTTCTGCAAAAATATCATAGCGGTTTACGTTTCGATTAGGCGAAATCTTGATCTTCAAGTGCCTTTGATTGCCTATGATGGTGTCGCGAAGGAACGAGATGGTGGGTTGCTGGAGTTCCTTTTCGGGAGCGGGAGCCATAAACGATAACCCCGAATTGTATTTGCTTAGCAATGCGTTTTTATTGAGTCCGGTAGCGGGTTTTGGGTCGTCACCAAGGTAGTTTCTAGTCCACTCGTCGAGCTTCTTGTCATAGGTCGTCCAAACAGCTTTGTCTTGATCGGCATCATACACATAGAGCAGGCTGTTTGGTTTTGCAGTTCCGGCTTCAAATCCCGAGTGGATATGGGCATCTACAAAAAAACCAATTGAAACAAGCAACATCAGGAACGACCAAGCGCCTTTCTTGTTGAATTTTCCCATAACCGGCAGTAGCAATCCAAAAACCAAAACCAATAGCATGGCACTGCCAAAAAGCATTTTGAGTCCGAGCCCTACAGGAAACATTGTCACAAACGGTACGTAGATAATGAGGGCCGGAAGGGCAAATAGAAGGTTGATGAAGGTGCTGGTTCGCTGGGTGAGGATAAAATAGCTGAACATGATGAGCGAGCCGAAAACCGGAAGGATAAAAAATCCTGCACCCGGAAGGGCTATTGCCAAGGCTAGATTGATGATGATCCAAACGAGCAATGGGGCAATCGAGAAATTCATGAGTTGGTTTTCCGGGATGAATTTTCGATAGAAGAAAAATAGAATCGAGAGGGTGAGGAATAGGAAAGCACCAATGTAGGCATGGCCATTATAGGTAAAGCCTTGGAGGATTTCCTTATATTCTGGGTAGATTTCCAGGACAATTCGCCACCCTAAAAAGGTAATAAATCCTGCAACCAATAGAGCTCCGAAGAACAATACAAAGCCTTTAAGAATTTCTCTTCCGTTGAGGATTCGTTTCCCGAAGCCTACAAAGCAGAGTCCTAAAAACAAGACAAAAGCAATCACTACCAGCGGAATATTCCATGAAAAAGGGTAGCTCATGAAGGCAATTGGCGTGTTAAAATAGACCTTGTCTTCGGTTGCATCAAGGGTTTTCAAATCGATATTCGAGAAGTGATTGAGCAGTGGCATAAGGTAGGTTCCTTGATGTGCCAATGTATTTTTGCTCATGTGTTGGAGGTCGTCCTGTGCGGTATGGTAATTGAAATGCCCGTCGATAAAGGCAAAATTAAAGCCTTGGATATTGGCCCTTTCCCGAAAAACGGTCAGGTCGGTATCATTGGGCAGCATTTTGTATATGCTGTACATGAGCGAATTTGACACTGGAAACCTCGGATTGGCTTCGGTAAAAGCATTGACCATATTGGCGTTTCCTTGGTTCACTTCCATCAGCATATACGAAGGGCCGGAGCTTCCTCGTGCTTCAAAATTGATGACGACGCCCACATCTTTGGCCCATTGGTGCTGGGTGACAAAAAGTGCCGCACCGTTGAGACCGAGCTCTTCGGCATCCGAGAATAAAATGATGATATCGTTTTTGTGAGGGGTTTTGTTGTGGAGAAACGTTCGGATGCCTTCGAGGATCGTAACGATTCCCGAACCATCGTCGCTGGCGCCAAGGGATTTGGAGTGTGGGGCACTGTCATAATGTGACAAGAGCATGAGGGCTTTGGAGTTGTCGGTCCCTTTAATTCGGGCGAGGATGTTTTTAGATTTTACTAGATTTCCCCATTCGCTAAAGCTGTAGCCTTCCTGTATCGAGGTTTCCAGACCCAGAGCTTCTAGTTCTTCTTTGAGATAGCCTGCAACGGTTTTATGGTTTTTAGAACCTACATAATGGGGTTCCTGAGTGATGTTTTCGAGTTTCTTTAAAGCCCGAAGCGTCGAGAATTCCGACAAGGAACCTTCTGTTTCGGGGACAGATTGTGGCATTATTAAAAAATAGACCAAGTAGGTAGTAGCCACCAGAAACAGGGCCGATAGAAAAGAGGCATAGTATTTTTTCATTTCAAGAGAAGTTATGGGGTCAGTCTTCTGTATCTTTTTGTGTTCATCCACCAGGTATAGCCTCCTTCGAAAATAATTCCTCCCACTATAAATATCAACATTGAAACAACTACTTTCGGCATTTTAAACATTTCATCAAGGCTCCCGTCCAGGAATGAAAAGATAAAGGTAAACAGAAATATCAGGAAACCAAAAATACTGCCATGCAAAAGTGCATATCGCAATCTTCCGCGTTTCATTACAACTTCCCAGTAGGCTACAAATTTTACGTCTTTCTCTGTCATATCAAAGTTTAAAATTCTTTCTTAACCAAAATATAATAATCGTTTTCCAAAGCCATATAGCCTTGGTCATATAGGAAATAATAAATATTTCCTGTTTTAGTGTTCAACACATTGGTAAAAAACTCAAAGTCGAAACCCTTGCTCAGCAATTTGGTTCGTGTAGTTTTGGTTTTTCCGTCGAGGTTCAGTTCCATCAGGATGCGGTAATTCTTGCGTAATTTGTTGTTGATGTTCCGCATATAATTGGTGCTGTCCTTGTTCATTTTGTTGTTGTAGGCATTCCGGCAACCGTCACTGCAGAACTTCTTGTCCTCCCGACCTACAATTTTATCTCCGCATTCTAAACATGCTTTTTCCATATATTTTTTATCAGAAGCGAATAGCTTGGTTTGTATTTGGTATCCATTTCCTGCTGTCTTTCCAAAGCTTTTGTGGCTCCCGAAGCTTCGGGACCGCCACAAAAGGCTTTTCCCTTACATCAGGGCTAGTGGGAAATTTTGTTTTTTGTTTGGAGACTTTTCAGGAGTATAAATTTGTGATTGTACTAATTTAACCACAGATGACATTGATACAACGTATTTACACACCTGCTAAAATCTGTGTAATCCTTTTAATCTGTGGCAAAAAGCTCCATTTTGTTGATATTAAACGATCTACTTCAACTTTTTAATCTGATACAAATCTTTTCTTCTATCTTTCAAAATCCTCACACTTCCCATCTCGTGCAGTTTTTTCAGCATATCTAAATCGACATCGGCAATCAACGTCATCTCAGTATTTGGAGTGGCTTCGGCCTTTATTCCATTACTTGGGAATGCAAAATCAGATGGGGTGAAAACCGCAGCTTGGGCATATTGGATGTCCATGTTGTTTACTCTTGGTAAATTCCCCACACATCCTGCAATGGCTACATAACATTCGTTTTCGATGGCTCTTGCTTGAGCACAAAGTTTCACTCGCATATAAGCATTTTGGGTATCGGTAAGGAACGGAACAAAGAGGATTTCCATTCCTTCGTCAGCCATTAATCTTGATAATTCAGGGAATTCCACGTCATAGCAAATCATGATCCCAATCTTGCCGCAATCGGTATCAAAAGTTCGTATTTGTGAACCGCCTTTCATTCCCCAATATTGCACTTCGTTTGGCGTGATGTGAATCTTGGTATACATTTCGGAAGTTCCGTCGCGTTTGCATAGAAAGCCAACATTGTAGAGATTTCCATCTTCGGTAAATGGCATGCTTCCCGTAATGATGTTGATGTTATAGGCAATGGCAAATTCCTGGAATTTTTTTCGGATAGGTTCAGTAAAATGCGAGATTTCTCGGATGGCATCGGCTTCGTTCAAGTGATTGAAATCCGCCATTAATGGAGCGATAAACAATTCGGGAAACAGGCAAAAGTCACTTCCATAACCCGAAACCACATCAATAAAAAACTCCGATTGTTCGAAAAGGGCTTCCAAATTGGCTAACGGTCGCATTTGCCATTGTACCAATCCAAGACGAATAACACTTTTCCGGGAATTAATCAGCTTCGGACTTTTTTCATAATAGATATTGTTCCATTCCAGCAAAACCGCATATTCCTGCGAACTGATATCGCCTTCCAGATAGTTTTTCATGATCTTGATTACGTGGAAGTCATTGCTCAATTGGAATGAAAGTACAGGATCGTAGATTTCTTTCAGTTTCACCTTCTCAATATAATCTTTAGGAGTGGTCGTTTCGGCATGTTCAGTATATCTCGGAATCCTTCCTGCAAAAATGATGGATTTGAGATTCAATTGTTCACATAGTTCTTTTCTAGCATCATAAAGCCTTCTTCCTAGACGAATTCCTCGAAATTCAGGGTCGATAAAAACATCGATTCCATATAAGACTTCTCCGTTGAGGTCGTGTGTCGAGAAGGTATAATTTCCTGTAATTTTTTGATAAGTGTGGTTGGAAACCGCTTTTTTATAATCTACAATTAATGAAAGTGCGGCACCCACTACTTTATCGTCCACTAAAATAACCAACTGGCCTTCTGGGAAAATATCGAGTAAATTTTCGATCTCTTCCTCCATCCAGTAGGCTCCATCAATTTCACAATAGGCTTTGATCATGGAGTTTTTCAGCTGCTTGTAATCTTCTAATAATAAATTTCGGAGTTCTACTTTGTTAATTTCGGTCTGCATAAATCTTTGTTTTCTTGAAAGATAGGAAAAATATTTTCCAATTACAAACGGTTACAATTATTTACAACCGAAAGTAAACGGTTGTTAACCGACTAGTTTTTGGAATCTGCCACAACTTTGCCTCGTTGAATAATTACAATTTCAATTGCAAAATTCAATAACCATAACAAATTCAATTTTATTAATTTTTAAATTTAAAAGCCATGAATGCATTAAGAAACAGAGTACAGTTGATTGGAAACGTAGGAAACGATCCAGAGATCAAAACCTTTGAAGGCGGAAAGAAAGTAGCCAACCTGACTGTTGCTACAAACGAAAGCTACAAGAATGACAAGGGTGAAAAAGTAGAACAAACCGAATGGCACCGTGTTGTCGCCTGGGGGAAAACAGCCGAAATCATCGAACGATTTGTCACCAAAGGCAAGGAAGTTGCCATCGAAGGAAAGCTAACCCACAGGAGTTATGACGACAAGAATGGTGAAAAGCGTTACATCACGGAAGTAGTGGTGAATGATATCCTTCTTTTGGGTAATAAATAGGCGGTGTATGAAAGTGAATATTTTTACCATCCGACTCACTTCGGAAAAATTTGTTAGCGACCAAAAATTCCTGAATGATTTTCTGGAAACGGTTGAGTTCATTAAATCCGATGTTCATTTTGTGGAAGGTGATGTCAATTATTGGTCGGTTTTGATCCATTTTGAAGAAAAGAATTCTCAAAATACAACTTCTATAAAACCAATTACAATCAAAGAAGAAGATTTGGAACCTGATCAGAAAGCAATCTATGAAGAGCTAAAAAATTGGCGTTTTCAAAAGTCGCTGGATATGAATATTCCCTCATACATGGTTTGCCATAATTCTGAATTGCTAAATGTAGTAGTAAAACAGCCCAAAACGCTTTCGGATCTACGAAGGATTAAAGGTTTTGGAGAACTAAAAGTAGAAAATCATGGGGAGGAAATTCTCAAAATCATAAATGCCAAACAAAATTAAAGGGTAAAACCATTCCCTCTTCAAGGTGGAATGGTTTTTATTTTTTTAAAGAAGCGATACTTTGTTCAAGTCGTGCCAATCTATCTTCGAGTAGCATTTCCTTAGAATGCAATGCATGATGAAAAACATGTTCAATACTCCAAAGAGCTTGAATTTCGTCAGAATTTATAATAGAATCTGCTACACCATGATGATCCGCTTTTAAAATAAAAAGGTTGTTTTGGAACGAGATCCTTCTTAATACTAATTGTTGATTTGCAAGAACCATCACGAATTGATTTTCTCTGATGGTGTTTTTGTCTACTTCAATTCCGATAACAATATCTTTTGGAAAAAATTCGATAGATCCACCTGTCATCGATAGATCATCGATCATAAAAGCAAATCGATGCAGCGTTTCAATATTGGGAAGTCTCACGAGTGGGAAATGCTCAACTTTAAAACTTTCTTTATAAGTGGTAACAAATTCTAATTTCCTATCTGTTGCGATATAAGGAATGCCATCAAATTCTTTTAAAATATGAGAATCCGATTCGGTAGTCATTCGTTCATTAAATTTCAAAAGCCGATTAACGGTTAATTCTTTCGTTAGCAACTCTTCTATCCCAATGCTAAAATAATTAGCAATTTTTAAAACGGTTTCAAGTTTAGGATTGCTTCGTTCTTCTTCGTAAGCCCCTAAAGTTCCGCGTTTTAAGTCGAATATATCAGCAAATTCTTGCTGGCTTATGCCACGAACACTTCTAATTTTTTTAAGATTTTTACCAAACATCAACATTATTTTGCTAATTTTATTTGCATTAATAAATTATTCTCGTATATTTGCCTAATATATTTAGCAAAGCTACTGAAATTATGCTAACGATTTGAGTTTAATAGTGCTTAATTTGAATATTAGTATTTTGTTAAGAACTTTTTGAAACTTAATTTGTAAGTATTTTCTAAAACAGCGATTTTTATAGAATCATTATTGTAAACCTATGAAGAATTATTTCGACACCGTTAAAAATTATCTTCAAGCATTGCAGCTTGACATCAAACATGAAAATCAAAAGGAGGGGATCTTCATTGTTAGTAATGAGCAAGATGGAATCCTGAATTTGATAATTTGTGTGGCACATCCAATTGTGATTTTTGAACAATTTATTTTTGAAATCAAAAATCCCCAAAATGAGGTGTACAAAGCATTGTTGCAAAAAAACCGCGACATTATTCACGGAGCTTTTGTATTGGATGATTCAGGACGTAAAGTGATTTTTCGAGATTCGTTGCAACTTGAAAATTTAGATCAAAATGAATTTGGGGCTACGCTAAATTCGCTCAGCCTTTTGCTCAGCGAATATTCTGAACAGATTATTAATTTTTCAAAAAACACGTAATTATGAAATTTCTAAAAAGATTATTCAAGATTGGTCAGGCCGAAGTGCATTCTGCAATCGACGGAATGGAAGACCCTATAAAAATGACCGAACAAGGAATTCGTGACATGAAGGATGATTTGGATAAAAGTCTTGAGGCTTTAGCTCAAGTTAAGGCCATGAGTATCCGTGCCAAAAACGAAGTGGAAGAATATGCAAACAAAGCCGAAGACTATAACGAAAAAGCAATGCTTATTCTGAAAAAGGCTCAATCTGGAGGATTAGATGCATCCGAAGCCGATCGTTTAGCGACAGAAGCACTCATCAAAAAAGAAGAAGCAACTGCAGGACAAAACCGGGCCATTTCTGATAAGGAAAAATTTGACCAAAACGTTTTGCAGATGGAAGGCAATGTGCAAACCATCAAACAAAATATTTCCAAATGGGAGAATGAGTTGAAGATTTTACGTTCAAGGGTGAAAGTGGCTGATGCTACCAAGAGTTTGAACAAGCAAATGGCACAAATTGATAGTAACGGAACTGTGGCACTTTTGGAACGTATGAAAGAAAAAGTGAATCAAGAAGAAGCTTTGGCAGAAGCCTATGGCGAAATCGCGAATTCAGCAAAATCAATCGATCAGGAAATAGATAAAATCATAGATGTGCCTCGAACAAAAGCCTTCAGTGAATTGGAAAAATTGAAAGAACAACTGGGAATTAGTGGTCCAAAAGAATAAAATCAAATGAAAGAACTGATAGAAATTTCGTTTTCGCCAGTGAATGCCTTTTTCAGCATCATGTCTATCATCATGGTCCTGTATTGGATTTTGGTAATTGTAGCTGGAATCGATCCGGATCTTTTGAGTGTCGATTTTGACTCTGCTGATTTAGAAACCGATTTTGATCATCACACTCAAGATTTGCCAGACAGAAGCGAAACTTCAAGCGATGGTGGTTTTATGAAAATCTTGGAATTCTTCAATTTTGATGAATTGCCATTGATGTTCATCCTCACGATTATTTTCTTCAGCATGTGGCTCATCGGAGTTAATGTAACGTATTATTTAGGTGTCGAAAGTACGTTGTTGGGTTTTTTATTGTTGATTCCAAATTTTATCGTGAGTCTTTTTGTTGTAAAAATTTTCAGCAAACCTTTGTCATATCTCTACAAACAGGTCAACCACAAAGGCGAACCCGAAATTGATTTCCTTGGCAGAAGATGTGTTGTTTTTTCGTCTATGGATCAAAATAAAGTAGGTCAAATCCAACTTTCAGTCAATGGCGACCCGATGCGATTGTCAGCCAAAAGCAATACCGAAGAGCAATTAATCGCTGGTCAACAAGCCATTATTGTTGGCGAAAGCGAAGATAAAAAATACTACCTCGTAGAAAAATTTGACTATTAAAACAGTAAAAAATGATTACAATAATAGTTTGTTTAGTTGCCTATTTTTTGCAACTATTAATTGTCGTAATATCTTCTTTCTTATAAAAAAACAAAAATCAATCATAATTTAAAAACAACCAAAAACATGTTAGGAAATTCTTTACTTATTACAATGATTGCCATAATCGTGGTGGTAATCGGGCTTCTTGTTTGGATCATTTCGATGTACAAAAAAATCATCCAAGGAAAAGTAATCGTGAGAACTGGAGCTGGAGGAACAAAAGTTTTCTATAATGCAGGACTCGTAGTTCCTGTTCTGCACAAGATGGAAATCATGGATATTTCGGTAAAAAAACTCGATGTCGAAAGAACCGGAACTAACGGTTTGATTTGTAAGGATAATATTCGTGCCGATATCAAAGTGACGTTTTTCATCAAAATAAATAAATCTACAACCGATATTATAAATGTTGCCCAAACGATTGGTTGTGAAAGAGCTTCGGAAGTGGAAGTTTTGAGAACTTTATTTGATGCAAAATTCTCCGAAGCCTTAAAAACGGTCGGAAAGAAATTTGATTTCATCGAATTATATGAAGCTCGAAGCGAATTTCGTGGAGAAATAATCTCCATCATCGGTACTGATTTGAATGGATACATTCTGGATGACTGTGCCATCGATGATTTGGAACAAACTTCTTTGAGTCATTTGAAATCCGATAACATCTTGGATTCTGAAGGTATCAAGAAAATCACCGAATTGACAGCTGCCCAAAATATCAAGTCGAATCTCATTCGCAGAGACGAAGAAAAAACAATCCGCAAACAGGATGTTGAAGCTAGGGAAGCAATTTTGGCACTCGACCGACAATTAGCCGAAAAAGAAGAACAACAAAAAAGAGAAATTGCCAATATCAAATCACGCGAAGAGGCCGAAATTTTGAAAGTTGCCGAAGAAGAAAGACTAAAATCGGAAACAGCAAGGATCAACACTACTGAAAAAGTGGCTGTAGCCGAAGAAAATAAAGACCGTTTGGTAATTGTTGCCCTAAAAAACAAGGAAAGAACAGAAGCTGTCGAAACCGAAAGAGTCGAAAAAGACCGTGCTTTGGAACAAACCGAACGCGAAAGGGTCGTTACCTTGGCCCAAATCGAAAAAGACAAAGCCGTTGAGGTAGAAAAGAAAAACATCCAGGATGTTATTCGCGACAGGGTTGTTCTTGAAAAAGGAGTGGTGCAAGAACAGGAGAATATGAAAGATATCGAAGCTTTCAAAACCGCCGACAGACAGAAAAAAGTAGCCGTTACTTTGGCCGAAAAGGAAAGCGAAGAATTGTACATTAAACGCCTTAGAGCTGCCGAAGCCGAAAAAGAAGCTGCAAAACAAAGAGCAGAAGAAATCAATATTGATGCCGAAGCTCAAATGATTGCGAGTGAAAAAGAAGCTCAAGCTAGGAAAATTTTGGCGGAAGCCAAAGCCAAAGAAGATGCAACACTCGGACTTTCTGAAGCTCAAGTAATGCATGCAAAAGCCGATGCCAGCGAAAGACAAGGAATTGTAGATGCAGTTATTGTCGAGAAAATGGCTCTTGCAGAAGCAGCCGGAATGAAAGCAAAAGCCGAAGCATCTAAAGATCTTGGTTTAGCCGAAGCTGAAGTAGTTAGGGAAAAAGCCTTGGCAGAAGCAACCGGAATCGAAGAAAAAGCAAATGCAATGAAGAAACTCGACGGTGTTGGAAAAGAACACGAAGAATTCAAATTGCGTTTGAACAAGGAATTGCAGGTGGATTTGGCACACATCAACATCCAAAAAGACATTGCAGATGCTCAAGCTAGCGTGATTGGCGAAGCCTTAAAAGCTGCTAAAATTGATATTGTAGGTGGCGAAACGATGTTCTTTGACCAAATTGTGGGTCAGATTACAAGAGCAAAAGGTTTCGACAGATTGGTAAACAGTTCTGAAAATATTACAGAAATCAAAGAAGCAATTCTTGGTGATGGAACTTTGGATCAAGGAAATCTTTTGGACAAAATAAAAGGTTTTGCTGATAAATACGGCATCTCATCGGAAGATATTAAAAACCTGACCGTTTCAGGCTTGCTGCTTGAATTGCAAAGACGAAGCAGTGACGAAAGCGAACAAGGTTTGTTTTCAAACTTGATGTCGATGGCCAAGAATTTTGGCTTGACCGATAAAAAATTAGGCTAAAAATTACTTATTTTATTCCTGCAAGACTTTGGTTTTGCAGGAATTTTTAAAGACTGAATAACCAAATCAGACTTAGTTATATTAACCACCAACTACATTTTATAGTATGAATGCACTAGAAGGCGGCACTTACGAAATTATACAAAACCGTTTAGAGGCTCAAAAGAAGGATTTAATCGAAAGATTGAAACAGCTCAATGAAGCCCGAAAAGAAGTTTTTGGTAGTATCGAAACCAAACTGATTGCCAATAACCGAATCATCACCGAAAACAATTGCATTTCGAGTGATATTGTTAGCATTGGCGATTTGTGCATCTTTGGTTATAATGTTCATTTTGGACTTCGAACAGAAATCAAGGTAGAGGACGTTTTTAGTATCTACGAATTTGAAAACCAAGAATTCAAGCCTCAAAATTTGGATTTGATTAATGATGAAGCCTTTCTTTTCGATTTTCTAAATCTTTACAAATACTATCGCGATACTGAATTTAGGAAGTTTTTCATTGCCGGAAATTACCTTCACATGGTGTTTCAGTTGAGCGACAGACTTTCGGATATCAAAACCTTCAAATGGCTCATTCGTGAAAACAGCTTGGAATATATTGACAACCGGAGCGATCACGAATATAAGTTTCCGAAACAACACGATTTTATTTGGCTGGAAACTACAAGAGAAATGCAGAAGTATGGAAAACATCCTCACGTTTCCATTCTCGACAAAGTTTTTGTAGAAACCGTTGGCGGAACTTTGACCATTAAAATTGAAGACAACACGGCTTCTGGAAAAGGAATTCTGGAAGAAGAAGTGCAACATCCTGATCAAACATTAGATGATGGAAACTATAAATTTGCCGATCTTGGAAACCTGATTGCCTTGCAAATAAAACCGTTTCAAGAAGAGGCTCGTTTTTTTGTTTACAACCATAAATTACAACAAGTTCAAAAGATCGACAGTATCAAGAATGCTGCAATTTTGTTGCCAGACAATCACGGTTTGATTTTTTCCAATGGCTATTATCTCCAAACTGGAGAATACAAAATATTTGAAAACAGCCTCGAGAATTTACTTTTTCAGGAACGGATTGCTTCGCCAAACGGGGAAGATTTCATGTATGTTTTCTACGAAGAAAAATACGGTCAATATGTGCTGATTTCTTATAATTTGATTTCGCATGAAGTCAATACACCGATTATTTGCAACGGATTTACCATCTTGGAGAATGGGGAATTGTGTTATTTCAAGTCCGAAAACGAACAGACAAAAAATCATGTTGTACAAATTTGGCAAACGCCGTTCATCAAAGGCACAATTATTCCGTCACAACACAAAGACAGTTTTATTTATAAAATTGGGAATAAAGACATCGTGAAAGCAATGGCCGATTCCAATTCTATTGTCACACTTTTGAATAAAAATGATGACTACGATGGATTGTATGTGGATTTGGCAAAACTATCCCAAAACATTTTAGATGGCTATTATTGGATTGCTGGAAAGGAAACATTTGAGCTTCAGGTTCCGCTTTTGGAAATAAAAAATACGGCAAATGCCGCTATCGATGAGTTCGAAAAAGTGGTGCAATTGCGTCATCACGCCAAAGAAATTACAGAGCAAACCCAAGAAAAAGCCAACAAGCTTTTCAGCACTATAAAATCAGCACCATTAGATAATATTGATGTTTTTGTTAGTAATTTGGCGAATCTGAGAATGCTTCGAGGTGAAGTTATCAGCTTGAAAGAAGTTCGATATGTGGATGTGGCTTTTATTGCAAATATTGAGAAAGAAATCATCGAGCAAACCGAACGAATTTCGCAGCATTGCGTTACATTTCTGTTGGATGAAAAAGCTTTGGAGCCTTATCATATCCGTGTCAACGAAAAACAAAATGCTATTGAAAGTATTTCAAAAGTGGCAGAAGGAAAGAAACTAGAGCAGGAAGTCAACCAGATTACGACTGATTTGGAAATGCTGATTGACATCGTTTCTAATCTGAAAATCGAAGATACTTCACACGCGACACAAATCATCAACACGATTTCGCTGATTTTTGCCACGCTAAATAAAGTCAAAGCCGAAATCAAAAATAAGATGGGTGCTCTTGGCGGAAAAGAAGCCACGGCAGATTTTGTAGCCCAAATGAAATTGATCGATCAGAGTATTGTCAATGCTATTGATCGTGCTGATTCGCCTGAAAAAATTGCCGAATCGCTCAACAAAATGTCGGTTCAGTTGGAAGATTTGGAAGCTCGTTTTGCCGATTTCGAAGAGTTTACGGGATTAATTATCGAAAAGAGGGAGGAAATCTACACGGCTTTTGAAGCTAAGAAAAATAGCCTGATTGAAGCACGAAACAAAAAGGCAATTGCGGTTGAAAATGCTTCCAAGAGAATCTTGAAAAGTGTTGCCACAAAAGCAATGACGTTTAATTCTGCCGAAGAAATAAACGGATATTTTGCTTCTGATTTGATGATTTCTAAATTGCGTGATCTGGTAAAACAGTTGCACGATTTGGAAGATGTTGGCAAAGCCGAAACCATTGAAACCGAGCTAAAATCGGCTCGTGAAGATGCTTTGCGAAAGCTAAAAGACAAACATGAACTCTATGAAGATGGCGAAAATATCATCCGTTTAGGGAAGCATAAATTTGCAGTAAACCGTCAGGCTCTTGATTTAACTATCGTTTTTAAAGACGAAAAATTGCAGTATCATTTAACGGGAACTGATTTTTATCAACCGTTGACAAGCGAGGCTTTAAATTCAGGAAAAAAATATTGGAACCAGGATTTGATTTCTGAAAATGATCAGATTTACAGAGCTTCCTATTTGGCGTATAAGATTTTTAAAAATCATCCGATTGAGAAATTGATGGCACTGACATTTGAAAATTTGCAAAATTTGGTTGCCGATGAAACCTCAAAAAATTATGCCGAAGGTTATATCAAAGGAGTTCATGATGCTGATGCATTGTTGATTTTAAAAGTGATTTTAGAAAAACACCACGCTTTAGGAATGCTTCGATATGATTCCAAAACCAGAGCTTTTGCACGGTTTTTTTGGAATGATTTGGAAGAGGATCGAAGACAAATTTTGAATCAAAAAATAAAATCGGCAGGCGAAGTTTTATCGATTTTTACAAATAGCACGGCTTTTGACTACATTCTTTTGGAGATTGAAATAGAAGTAGGACTGTTTTTAGAAAAATATAGCTTTGCTAAAAATAGTGCTGTCAATCAGGAAAAAATGGCTTTGTATATTTTCGAAGAATTACGACAGGACGATATCTTTGTTTCGAGCTTGAAGGCGAAACAGCTTTTGGAAGATTTCAAAAAAACGCTTGAAGCAAAAGAAACACTGCTAAAATTCAAACAAGGAATTGAAAAAGCGATAGACCTTGAAGCAAAAATCCAATTAGCAACACAATGGGTTTTGTCCTATTTATCAGATGCAAAAACGGCCCATGATTTGGCTTATGCTTTCGAGATAGTGTCTTTATTGCTATTTGCGAGCGAAAGTAGCGAAAAAACAATTACGATTGAAGCCGATGCTTTAATTCAAGGATTATCAGGCTCACATTCCACAATTTCGGAAGGAAATTTCGAGTTCAATTACCATCAATTTGTGGAGTTGATGGAGCATTATTTTGAATCAGATGTCCCAGGTTTTGAAAAATTCAGAAACGAAAGACATCAGCTGACGCTTCAGTTGAAAGACGATTTACGATTGAACGAATTTGAGCCTAAAGTTCTGACTTCGTTTGTTCGGAATAAGTTGATTGATCAGGTGTATTTGCCACTTTTTGGGGATAATTTGGCCAAACAATTGGGAAGTGCGGGCGAAAATAGAAGAACCGATCGTTCAGGAATGTTGCTTTTGGTATCACCTCCAGGTTATGGAAAAACCACCTTGATGGAATATCTGGCCAACAGATTAGGACTTGTTTTCATGAAGATAAACGGTCCAGCAATTGGTCACGAAATCACTTCGGTTGATCCTGAATCGGCTACAAATTCGGCGGCAAGAGAAGAGTTGAAGAAGCTGAATTTGGCTTTGGAAATGGGAAATAATGTGATGCTTTATTTGGATGATATTCAGCATTGCAATCCAGAATTATTACAAAAATTCATTTCTCTTGCCGATGGAACCCGAAAAATAGAAGGTATTTTCAACGGAAATCCAAAAACGTATGACATGAAATCCAAGAAGTTTTGTGTTGTAATGGCCGGAAATCCTTATACAGAAACAGGTGAGAAATTCCGAATTCCAGATATGTTGGCCAACCGTGCCGATATTTATAATTTGGGGGATGTTATTGGAAATACAAGTACACTTTTTGAATTGAGTTTGATTGAAAATGCCCTGACCTCGAATCCACTTTTGACGCAATTGGCCTCAAAATCATATGAAGATTTGTATCCGCTGATTGAAATGGCTTCGAGTGGAAAAAGAGACGGTTTTGACTTGAAAGGCAATCATTCCAAACAAGATATCGAATCGTATTTGGCTATTTTAGACAAAGTCATCAAGGTTCGAAATGTAGTTTTGCAAGCCAATTCAGCTTATATTGCTTCGGCGGCAATGGAAGATGCTTATCGTGTGGAACCGCCGTTTAGACTGCAAGGTTCGTATCGCGATATGAACAAATTGGTTTCCAAAATTGTCCCTATGATGAACGATGCCGAAATCCAGACGCTTTTGCTTTCGCATTATCAAAACGAAACCCAAACGTTGACCAGTGCTGCAGAAGCCAATTTGTTGAAATTTAAGGAAATGACAAATTTACTTTCGGAAGAAGAAAAATCACGCTGGGAAGACATCAAGATTACTTTCGTGAAAAACAACAAGCTAAAAGCGTTTGGCGACAGTAACAATATGGCCCAAGTATTGTCGCAAATGACCGAGTTTACGAATCATATTGAAGGAATCAAGGAGATATTGAGATTGGGATTAGAGAAATAAAATACTTATAATCATACCGTTTTAGCTAGATGATTTAATTTAATAGTAGTTTTAGATAAAATATCTCGGTATTAATTTTTTGCCACAGATTTAAAGGATTTCACTGATTTTTTGCGATTAAAAGATAAAAATCTGCTATAATCAGTGAAATCTGTGGCATTGATCAATTAATTTAATCAATGGAGAACACTTTGATTTATCTATCCATCAATTCCTGAAAAGCATCCACAAACTGACCCAAATGAAAACCATCCATCAAGCCGTGATGCACATGAACCGACATTGCCATTGTTCGTTTTCCGTTTTCGTGAACCATCATTTTCCCAAAGGAAATTTTCGGGCAACTATCTGGAAAAGTGAAACTTCTAGCATGTGAAAGCGAGGTGAAATTTACCCACGGAATTGCCGAGAAATGAATCAGGTTGTCCTCGTCAAAAGTTCGGGTAAAAAGTCCGGTCGTGTTTCTAATTCGTTCAATTTCTGCCAATGCAATTGAAGTAAATTTTTGAAAATCAGCATCATATTCAATCAATGAAAAGCCAAATGAACCGTCTTCCCGACTGATGGTTGCCGAAGCATTTACTTTGTCGTAAACAAAAATTTTATCATCTTCAATCCTGTAACGGAAACATTCAATCGAGTTCACGACAGCGAGGGTTTTATGCAAATAATAAATAAAAAATGAAGCATTTAAGCTTTTTGCAGTTTCATAGGCTTTGGTACAATCGATCTCGACAGTTGCTCCAAAAAAAGGTTCTTCAAATTTTCTGAAAAAATCAAAATGTTCTTTTCTCGGCCAATTGTCAATGTTTAAAATGGTTTTCATTTTTAAAAAGGGAAATGTTTTATATAAGATTTAATCAAAAAAATCATCTTGGAATTTTCGCAACACATATTTTTTTGCTTTCGCATCATAATACCCCAGAATGTAGTAGTCTTTATATTTGAAAGTAGAAGCAAGGGAGATATCCTTGTTTTGATCTAAAAATTGACCAATATAATCGGTTGCAAGAACTTCCTGTTCTTTCTTCAAATATTGGGATTGAAGATCAAGATGTGTTTCAAAATAATTTACTTGAAGATTTCCGCTGTAAAAAAAATCATCCACATTCACGGCATAACCTCCAGAAATAGCAACCCCAACTCCGCTTGCAATCCCTAACATAATTCCACCTGTAGAGGCCACATCTCGTTGTCCTCCAATGGTGATAAACGAGGCATTAGGCGTTTCATAAACGGTAATGCCTATGGCTGAATAATGGATTCTTTCCAGGAATTTCTTAGTGTTTTTAATTTCTTTAGGGCGTTGCTTTCCAGTTTGGCTAAACAAAGGAGAGTTTTTATGATGAATAATATCGTCTTTTGATGTCGTAAGAGAATTGAGTATTGTTCCTGAATCATAGTCTTTTACGGCAAGAATCATTTCATCTTTGTTGGCTTTTAGCTGGTATAATTTGGCCTCACTAAAATAAGAATTTGAATTGCCTTCAACATTTTTCAACATCTCCTGCGGAAATTTTCGTTCCGAAAGTTTGTAGGTATCCAAGTCAATTTCGAAGAGCTGTGTTTCACTCATGTTATGATCGAAAGTGAAAATTATTTTTTCGTTTAGCACATAAAATTTTGCTTTTGAAGTAGAAAAATATAAAGGATTTAACTCGTCGATTTCCATTTTTTCAAGATGGTTTTCTTCTAAAAGCGACCAAAGTTTTATAGGGTTGTTTTTTCGATCGGCAATTTTATATTCAGAAAAATCAATAAATTTTTCGATTATTTTTCCATCCTGAAAAATATAAAGTTTTAATACATCTTCCGTTTTGAGAACTGATAAGATATAGAAAACATTATTTTCGTTGAAACTGCTCAACACGACTTCCTTTTCTAGAGGAATTTCAAAGGTTTTTTCAGTTGTATTTCGGTTTTGTAAATCGAAGGAAACGGCATGCAGTTTTTTAAAGTCACTGTCCAGCCAATAAATTTCGGGTTTTCCTTCTGCATTAAAACTATAACCAGAAAGTCGGTCAAAATCATTGTCAGGTCTTTTGGTGCTCATGCTGTCTTTAAAAAAAAGAGCAGTGTTGTATTTAAAGGCTGTGAGTTTTTCCTTGTCGGAAGCAAAAACAAAAACTTCGTTGGTGTTGAGGTTCACAGCATTTAAAGCCTGATGGTGGCTTGAGGCTTTTTTTAACTCCAAATCGGTAGCAATCAGTAGAGTTTGGGCAAAAGATAATGGAGTAAAACAAAGTGTAAAAAATGCAAAAAGTAATTTTTTCATGGGGTCTTTATTTTTAAAATGATGCTCAAAAACAATACCGCAAGTTTTTCAAATTTAAATTACGGGCAATTTTAACTTATAATAAGAAGGGCAAAACTTCAGTTATTTTTTCAACTGCTCTAAAGTTTTTGTGTTTCACCTCGTGGTCTATTTTTTCGTGAGCCCAAGTCGTGTGAAACGGAACATGAACGGCATGCCCACCAATTCCCAAAACAGGCAAAACATCTGATTTCAATGAATTTCCAATCATAAAAAACTCTTCAGGCTGAATTTCCAGACGCTTCAATAAATCATGATAATCTTTTTCCTGCTTGTCTGACATCACTTCGATATGGTGAAAATAATGTCCTAAACCTGAATTGTGCAATTTTCTTCTTTGGTCTAATAAATCGCCTTTTGTAGCCACAACCAATTTGTATTTTCCGTGTAAGGCTTGCAATGTTTCTTCGACCCCGTCTAATAATTCGATTGGACGTTGCAGTAATTCTTTTCCATATTCTAAAATCTTATCTACAACCTGAATGCTGATGGTTTTGTTGGATATTTTCATCGCGGCTTCAATCATCGACAGGATGTAGCCTTTGATTCCGTAACCATAAAGTGGCAAATTATCAATCTCCACCTTAAAAAGTTCCTGTGAAATACCTTGTTTTGAAAGATAATCATTCATCAAGCCACAGAATTTTTCCTCTGTTTCCTGAAAATAAGGTTCGTTCACAAATAAGGTGTCGTCTGCATCGAAAGCGATTACTTTTATGTTCATTGTATTTATGTTTAAACACAGATTTCTCAGATTTTCACAAATTAGGTTTGAGTAAAATCTGTGCTAATCTGTGAAATCTGTGTTCTGTTTTTTTAATTTATTGTCTCCCCATTCCCCACTTCAGCATCAGGATTCACAAAAACCAATTTCCCTTCGGGATTTGTAGTCATCAAAATCATTCCTTGACTTTCCACACCTCTTAAAGCTCTTGGGGCAAGATTTATCAAAACCGTAACTTTTCTACCCACAATTTCTTCTGGAGAAAAACTTTCGGCAATTCCTGAAACGATGGTTCTCACATCAATTCCAGTATCGACTTTCAACACTAAAAGTTTGTTTGCTTTAGGCATTTTCTCTGCTTCCAAGATGGTTCCAACACGCAAATCCATTTTAGCAAAATCATCATATTGAATAGCTTCTTTTTGTGGTTCTAATTTTTTATTCTCGGCTTTGTTCGCTGTTTTTGTAGCTTCCAATTTATCTATTTGTTTTTGAATTTCCTCGTCTTCGATTTTAGCGAAAAGCAATTCGGCCTCGCCAATTTTATGTCCAGCTTTTGTCAAATTCCAATCCTCAAAATCTAAATTCCAATTGTTTGGTTCGATGTTTAAAATTTTAGCCAATTTTTTAGAGGTAAATGGCAAAAATGGTTCGGATAAAGTCGCCAAAGCCGATGCAATTTGCAAGGCAACATACATCTGTGTTTTAACTCTTTCCGGATTGTCCTTAATGACTTTCCAAGGCTCTTCATCTGCCAAATATTTATTTCCTAAACGAGCCACATTCATCAATTCGCCTAAAGCTTCTCTGAATCTGTAACGCTCTACGGAACTTGCAATTACAGCTGGATACGCTTTTAATTCCGCCAAAGTTGCTTCGTCCACTTCCGAAAATTCGTTTGGATTTGGAACAATTCCGTCATAATATTTGTTCGTCAAAACCACAACACGGTTGATGAAATTACCAAAAATTGCCACCAACTCATTATTATTTCTCGCCTGGAAATCCTTCCATGTAAAATCATTATCCTTTGTTTCTGGAGCATTCGAGGTCAAAGCATAACGCAAAACATCTTGCTTATCTGGAAAATCTTCTAAGTATTCGTGCAACCAAACCGCCCAGTTTTTAGAAGTCGAAAGTTTGTTTCCTTCCAAATTCAAAAACTCATTTGCAGGAACGTTGTCTGGCAAGATATAACTTCCTTCAGCTTTCAACATAGCAGGAAAAATTACACAATGGAAAACAATATTGTCTTTCCCGATGAAATGAACCAACTTTGTATCTTGAGATTTCCAATACGGTTCCCAATCTTTTCCTTCTCTCAAAGCCCATTCTTTCGTAGAAGAAATGTAGCCAATTGGAGCGTCAAACCACACATATAATTTTTTTCCTTCGGCACCTTCAACCGGAACATCAATTCCCCAATCTAAATCTCGGGTAACGGCACGAGGCTCCAAACCACCGTCAATCCACGATTTTACCTGACCATAAACATTTGGTTTCCAGTCATTTTTATGTCCAACCAAAATCCATTCTCTCAAGAAATCCTCATATCGGTCCAAAGGCAAAAACCAGTGTTTTGTAGATTTCAAAATCGGAGTTTCGCCTGTAATGGTAGATTTTGGGTTGATCAAATCGGTAGCATTCAACGTCGAACCACAATTTTCGCATTGATCTCCGTAAGCACCTTCATTACCACATCTTGGACAAGTTCCAACCACGAAACGATCTGCTAAAAACTGATCGGCTTTCGCATCATACAATTGTTCGGTCGTTTCTTCGATAAAATCGCCATTGTCATACAATTTTCTAAAAAATTCCGAAGCCGTATCGTGGTGGATTTTCGCCGAAGTACGCGAATAATTATCAAAAGAAATTCCGAAATCTTCAAACGATTTTCTAATGATTCCGTTATATTTATCAATCACTTCCTGAGGTGTGATTCCTTCTTTTTTGGCCTTCATCGAAATCGCCACACCGTGCTCATCGCTTCCGCAAATAAACGCCACATCCTTACCCTGTAACCTCAAATAGCGTGAATAAATATCAGACGGAACATAAACGCCCGCCAAATGCCCAATGTGAATCGGACCGTTAGTATAAGGCAAAGCTGCCGTAATCGTATATCTTTTTGGATTCTGTATCATGGATTTCTTTAATAAGACTGCAAAAATAAATCATTAGCCACTAAATAACGACTAATTATATCTTTTTGTTTATTTTTGAAATAAATCCTATCTATGAAAAAGTTAGTTGTCCTTTTCTTCTTTTGTTTGCAGGTGTTAGGACAAAATAATACGGCTAACGATTCTCTAGTAAAAACAAATCCCATACTTTTTGCAGAAATTTTTGGTGGTTTTGGTGGTGGAACTTATGGAGGTGCTTGGAGTTGGAGCTTGGCTCTCAATTATCAATTTAATGAAAAAGATTTACTAACTGCACGTTATTCTGGAGTCGCAGTTGGTAAAAGAGACAATATTGTGATTGGTTTTTCGGCTATTCCGGTTTTTGTAAGAAAAGAATCGCTAGAGGAATATGCAGTGCTTTATGGTAAAAGATGGATAGATGATGGTTTTTCAGTAAGTGTTTCTAGTGGAATCTCTTTTGTGAATAGAAATTATTATGAAGAAATGGAAGATCGTTATGAAAAGCTTAATGAAGACTTTTTTGGTGTTCCTATAGAAGTAAGTTTGAAATGGTTTAAATCGAAAAAATCCAGATTTAGAGCTTATTATGGCATCATTCCCATTGGGAAAAAGAAAGTTGCTTTTGGTAGAAGTTTTGGATTTAAACTCAGTGGAAATATGGCTAAAAGTTCTTATTTTGGAATAGGAATTTCTTATGGCTTTGGGTTGCATAAAAACTATTAAAAATCATGGCAAAAGGACCAGAAAAGAACACGAAAAACAAGGCGTTGCACACCAAATTATTAAATCGAAAAAAGGCAAAACTTCAAGCTAAAAAAAAGGAAAAAGCATTACGGTTAAAAGCTTTGGTTGCCAAGATGAATCAGCAAAAGAAGGATGAAGATTCGGAAACGGCATAAATTCCTCCTCTAAATTAGAACCATTGTAAATTGACCTTTCTATCTTCAAAAACCCAACAAAAACAACAATTCCTTCAAATATATTTTGCAATCTTTGAACTCAAAAAAGTAGCATTATGAGTAAAACAAAATTAACCGTTACTAAAAACGGATTTATAAAAATTGACGGCGATTTCGAAATTGTTGACCAAGAAGGAAACGTGTATGATTTGCAAGGCAGAACCGCTCTAGGACTTTGCCGTTGCGGATTATCGGCAAACAAACCTTTTTGTGATGGAGCACACCGAAATGGTTTCGAACATGATGCAACTGCATTCGATTTGCCACCGATGAAAGCTAAATAAAGAAACTTTAAAATTATTACAGAAAGCTACATTTTAAGAATGTGGCTTTTTTGTTTCAGTTAAGTTCAAAAAACAGTAAAGACTCGATAAATTATTAGAAATTTGCATACGATACTTTAAAATTAAATAATATGGAATTCGGTAAAATAATAGTTTCAGAAAATGCAATGAATAGTGAGAATCCACATGATGTGATTCTTTCCAATATTTCGATCATCAATTTAATGCGGGAAGAAGGTGTGAACGACGATTTGATTCACGAAGATGCGTTGATGAGCTATTATCTGGATTATTATTGGACACAGCTTTCGGATGGAAACTTTGCTCAATTCGTCCACAAATCAGGTTGGGACAAAGAACTGAACGAACTCATAGAAGAAGGTTTGGCTTTGATTGGTGCCGAAAAACATTTGGAATTATTCCAACAGCAATCCAAAAAAGTAAAATTGATGAGCAGTGTCAAACTCAATAAATTTCTGAAAGGAAAATTAGAAGGTGTGAATCCAGTAAGAGATTCTTTGAACAGCGACACTTTCTTCGAATTGGAAGAAAATCTTATCACGCTAAATGCCAATTTTCTTAAATCGCATCCGGATTTTGAAGTACTTTCAGTAGATGAAATTTTTGAAACTTTAGAAGAATTTGTGGGTCACGAAATAAAAAGAGTTTAATTTATTTGGCAGAATTTTTACAGCAAGAAGTGCTACTTTTATTAAATTTACGTTCTCACGGTAATGCAATTAAACAAAAAAGAATGTTTATAAAAAAATTATTCCTACTTCTTTTATTTTTGAATCTTAATAGCTTTGTATATTCTCAAACCAAACTCACTATGCCCGAATATTTAAAAAAAGGTGACACCGTTGGCATTTTGGCCACAGCCCGAAAAATTGATTTAGTAACGCTTCAACCAGCAATCAAATTATTGGAAAGTTGGGGGCTTAAAGTCGTTATTGGAAAAACCATCGGAAAGGAACAAAATCAACTCGCTGGAGCCGATTGGCAACGAGCAACCGACTTTCAGGAAATGCTTGATAATCCTAACATCAAAGCCATTTGGGCTGCAAAAGGCGGTTATGGAACGGTTAGAATCGTGGATAGAATTGACTTTACCAATTTCAAGAAGAAACCAAAATGGATCATCGGTTTCAGTGATGTTACGGTTTTGCACAGTCATATCAATAATATGAATATTGGAACGATGCATGCTCTTATGGCAATTAGTGTAAAAACCGCTACTCCCGAAGCAATTGCCACTTTTAAAAAGGCTTTGTTCGGAGAGAAACTCGAATATCATATTCCGCATCATGCTTTCAACAAAGACGGAAAAGCTACAGGCGAATTAGTTGGCGGAAATCTTTCGGTTTTATACAGCATTCAAGGTTCGGAATCGGCAGTTGATATGAAAGGGAAAATCCTTTTCTTGGAAGATTTGGATGAATATCTATACCATATTGATCGAATGATGATGAATCTGAAACGTAATGGTTCGTTAAAAGATCTCAAAGGAATCATCATTGGCGGAATGACTTCTATGAATGATAATGACATTCCATGGGGTCATGATTCGCTGGAAATCATCCAAGATATTGTAAAAGATTTGAAAATTCCTATAATTTATAACTTTCCCGCAGGTCATATAAAAGATAATCGTGCTTTGATTCTTGGAAAAAGTGTGACGTTAGAAGTGAACGAAAAAGAATCAGTTTTAACTTTTGAATAATGGCAGAACATAACGAACTCGGAAAACTTGGCGAGGAAATGGCAGTTGAATTTCTGGAAAAGGCTGGCTATGAAATCCTTGAAACCAATTGGGTTTTTCAAAAGGCAGAGGTAGATATCATAGCTAGAAAAGACGAAACCGTTGCTATTGTTGAGGTAAAGACGCGTTCGAGTATCGATTTTGGATTGCCACAGGAATTTGTAAAGCCCAAAAAAATTCAATTGTTAGTAAAAGCTGTAAATGAATATATCACAATAAATGATTTAGATGTTGAGGTGCGTTTCGATATCATTGCAATACACAAAACGCCTAATGAGTTTGTTATAGAACACCTTGAAAGCGCTTTTTATCACTTTTAATGTAAAATATTGTGGTTAAATTTGTAACAAATTGTAATTAAATATATATTTGCAAAATCAATTCTAAATTAAAAATATGAAAACTGTTTCTTCAATAGTAGAAAATTACATTAAAACAAAACCATTTTTGTTGAGTGCATTGTCTCAAGGGATCATTAATTTGACCTCTTTGGCAAGAAATATTATGACTGAATTAGACGTGGAACTTGGCAAGGAAGTAAAACAAGGAGCTGTTGTAATGGCGTTGAAAAGACTTTCAGACGATTTGGATTTTAGAGTAAACCACAAGATTTCTAAGGTTCTAAAAAATATTGGTGAAATCACAGTTCGTTCTTCATTAGTTGATTTTAATTTTGGGGTTTCTGAAACTATCTTGAACAGTCAAGCAGAGTTAATTTCGGAAATCAACACTTATCCAGATATTTTTTATACGTCATCAAGAGGTGTAAATGAAACGAACATTGTAGTTAGCGAAAGTGTAGCTCATTTGGTTGAAAAACATTTTGCAACTGAGAAATTGTTGGAAAAAACCGATAATCTAGCTTCAATCACAATTAAACTTCCAAAAGAGAACGTTTCAACTCCAGGGGTTTATTATTTTATTTTCCAACGTTTGGCTTGGGAAGGAATCATCATCAACGAGGTAATTTCTACATCTTATGAGTTTACAATCTTCGTAGGAGACGATAAGGTAGATGTTGCTTTCAAAGTAATTAAGGATTTGAAGAATTTGTAATTCTTTTTAAATATAAAAAAAGCGTCTCGATTTTTCAAGACGCTTTTTGTTTTTAAAGCATTTCCATTAACTCCAACGCTTTTCTAACCGATTTCACATTCTCAAAAGTAAGTAACAATCGCAAGCCATTTGGTGTTTGCTTTTCTTTCATTTTTCCTAAAGTCTGGTGTTTTTGTACAAACTGCAAAACCTTATGAAAACTATTAGACTGGTAATAATCCGATTGCTGGTCCGAAACAAAATAAGCAATCATCTTCCCTTGTTTCATAATCAGTTTTTCAATTCCGAATTTTGTTGCAATCCATTTTATTTTGATGCTGTTCAATAACGACACCGCTTGTTTAGGCAAAGGTCCAAAACGGTCAATCAGTTTCTTTTCATAAGCCAATAAAGTTTCTTCATCCTTGATCAAGCTCAATTCATTATAAAGATTCAATCGTTCGGAAATATTGTTGATGTATTCGTCTGGAAATAATAATTCAAAATCCGTATCGATTTGGATGTCTTTCACAAACTCTTTCTCGGGAGCATTTTCATCTTCAGGATACAAATCCTTGAATTCATTTTCCTTCAGTTCCTCGATGGCTTCGTTCATGATTTTTTGATAGGTTTCAAAACCAATCTCGTTGATAAAACCGCTTTGTTCGCCACCCAATAAATCTCCAGCTCCACGAATTTCCAAATCCTTCATCGCGATATTGAAACCGCTTCCTAATTCACTGAATTGTTCCAAAGCTTGAATTCGTTTCCTGGCATCGTCCGTCATGGCTGAATAAGGCGGACAAATAAAATAGCAAAACGCTTTCTTATTACTTCTACCCACACGACCTCTCATCTGATGCAAATCTGAAAGTCCGAAATTATTGGCATTGTTGATAAAAATGGTGTTCGCATTCGGAACATCCAACCCACTTTCAATGATGGTTGTAGCTACCAGAACATCAAATTCACCGTTCATGAAAGCCAACATCAATTCTTCGAGTTTCTTGCCATCCATTTGTCCGTGACCGATTCCAACACGGGCTCCAGGAACCAAACGTTGAATCATTCCGGCCACTTCCTTGATATTCTCAATTCGATTATTGATGAAGAAAACCTGTCCGTTTCGTTGAATTTCATAAGAAATCGCATCACGGATTAACTCTTCGTTAAACCCAACAACATTGGTTTCAATCGGATAACGGTTAGGTGGAGGAGTAGTGATAACTGATAAATCCCTCGCTGCCATCAACGAAAATTGCAACGTTCTCGGAATTGGAGTTGCCGTCAACGTCAACGTATCGACATTGGCAGAAATCGTCTTTAATTTATCTTTTACGTTTACGCCAAACTTTTGTTCCTCGTCAATAATCAATAAACCAAGATCTTTGAAAATAACATTTTTATTGACCAATTGATGTGTTCCAATCACAATATCCAATTTTCCTTCAGCAAGCTCTTTCAGTGTTTCGGCTTTTTGCTTCGCGCTTCTAAAACGGTTCATATAGCCAATGGTTACTGGCATTTCCTTCAAACGCTCAGAAAAAGTCCTGAAGTGCTGATAGGCTAAAATCGTAGTCGGAACCAAAACCGCCACTTGTTTTCCATTGTCAACAGCTTTAAAAGCAGCACGAATCGCAACCTCCGTCTTTCCAAAACCAACATCACCACAAACCAATCGGTCCATAGGACGGTCACTTTCCATATCGGCTTTTACATCTTGTGTAGAGGTAATTTGATCGGGAGTATCTTCATAGATAAACGAACTTTCAAGTTCCATTTGCAGGTAGCTGTCTGGTTTATATTGAAATCCCTTTTCTAATCTTCGCTTTGCGTAAAGTTGAATCAAATTGAAGGCAATATGTTTTACCCTTGCCTTTGTTTTTTGTTTTAAAATCTTCCAGGCGTTCGAGCCCAGCTTGTATATTTTTGGTGGAGCTCCATCTTTTCCATTAAATTTGGAAATCTTATGAAGCGAGTGAATGCTAACGTAAACAATATCATTATCAGCATACACCAATTTAATGGCTTCCTGTGTTTTGCCTTCCACCTGAATTTTTTGCAAACCTCCAAAGCGTCCTATTCCGTGGTCGATATGGGTTACATAATCGCCAACCGAAAGCGTATTCAGTTCCTTTAAAGTAATCGTCTGTTTTTTCGAATAGCCATTCTTGATGCTGAATTTATGGTAACGCTCAAAAATCTGATGGTCGGTATAACAGGCAATTTGCAATTCCTCGTCAATAAAACCTTCATACAAAGGCATCACGACAGTATCATATCGCTTTGCAATACTTTCATAATTCACTTCGTCCAAGCTTTCAAAAATATCGTGAAAACGTTTTGCCTGTTGCTCGTTCGAGCAAAATAGGAAATTCTTGATCCCGTTCGAATGATTGTCGTTGAGGTTGTTCAACAACAAATCAAACTGTTTGTTGAACGATGGTTGAGGTTGGATATGAAATTCAAAAGATTTCTGGGTTCTGAAAATAGCCTTCGAAGCAAATTCCACCACCGTAAAATCCAATGCTTTTTTAATGAAAGAAGCCTGATTCAAAAACAATAATTCAGGTTCAGAATGCTTTATTTCTTTCGATAATTTCTCAAAAGCAACACCTGCCTTTTCAAATAATTTATCCAGTTTACTGAACAAGCCTTCCGTATTGCTTATAAAGAGAACCGTTTTCGGATTAATATATTCCAAGAAACTCTCTCGGTCTTCCTGAAAAAATTTATTTTCAACATTTGGAATGATGCTGATTTTCTTTTGCTTTTCGATGGACAATTGAGTTTCCACATCAAAACTTCGGATACTATCGACTTCATTCCCAAAAAATTCGATTCGATACGGATTGTCATTCGAAAACGAAAAAACATCTATGATTCCACCACGAACCGAGAATTCTCCGGGTTCCGTAATAAAATCAACACGCTTGAATTCATATTCAAACAAAACCTCATTGATAAAGTCAATCGAAATCTGGTCCCCAACTGCCACTTTCAAAGTATTCTTGTCCAATTCTTTCTTAGTAACCACTTTCTCGAAAATGGCTTCGGGATACGTGACAATTATGGCGGGCTTTTTTCTGGAATTGATTCGGTTTAAAACCTCTGCACGAAGCAAGATATTGGCATTGTCTACATCTTCAATCTGATAGGGATTTCGGTAGGAACCTGGATAAAACAACACATCTTCGTCGTTTATCAGCTGCTCCAAATCGTTCAAATAATAAGCCGCTTCTTCCTTGTCGTTCAAAATCAGTAGATAAGGATTCTCCGATTTTGTAAAAAGTGATTTTACCACAAACGACAACGACGAGCCAATCAATCCCTTCAAATGGATTTTTTGTTCGCGAATGTCGAGCTGTTCCGCAATCTGGTTGATTTTGGGCGATTTGTCGTAGCGGTTCTGTAAGGTTGTCGATGCTTTGCTCAATTTTTCGGCACAGTTTTGTTAATTGGAGCCGATGGAATCGCTCGTGTAGTATCGAGCATTCGAATCATGTCCGACTCTCCTTGTTCCATCGGAATTTTATCTTTCCGCACAATTTCTTCAAATTGAAGTTGCAACGAAGCTATAGCAGTATTGATTTCAGGAACCAAAGTCACCACTTTATTAGCCGGAATATTATCCAAATTCATATACAAATCCAACGAATTTATTTGAGTCGTCAAAATCGAAATCCTGCTTTTTACTTGGGGATTGTTAAACTTCGGAGGAATATTTGCATTAAGATAAAACACCTTTTGTGACAGCGTTTTCGATTTTTTCTTGAAAGCACCAATCGAACTTTTAGGTTTCTGTTTCAATTCGGTCAAAAAGCCCTTCCATTCTTCCCAATTGCTAACCCATGTTTGGGTTTCGCTATTCATTGGCCTTTCGCTAAAGTTCCAGTTTTTACTAATCGTTTCAAAAACCTGTTCTCTTTTTTCCAGATTTTTCACTCGTGCCGTTTCACGTTTTGCCTCATCATCCTGACACGAAACCCCGATAACCATCAGCAAAAAAATATAATACAACTTAATTTTCATCAAAAGCGTTTTAGAACCACAAAGTTAAAGATGAATTCCCAATTATAAGTTGTCTATTAAGAATTATTAACGAATGTTGTTTTGTTTTTAGGAGCGAAAGGCTAGGTTTTAAAATAATCCATATTCCTGCCATCCTTCCAAATCTTTTTATTTTTTTAAAGAAAAAAAATAAAAAGGATTTTCCCTCCTGTCAGGGCTAGGATAAAAACTTTAGGCTTCTATTAATCTTTCTTGAAAAGTAGCACTTGTCAAAACGATTCTGTTACATTTATAAAAACCTTTCAAAAAAGTAATTCTGGAAAGAAGATATTTTGCGAAAACGTTATCTTTGCGTCACTAAACAACACCTCAAATGAGTACTAAAATATTAATCATCGGAGCCTGTGGTCAAATTGGAACCGAGCTTACCCAAAAGCTTCGATCCATTTATGGCACCGAAAACGTAATTGCTTCCGATATTAGAAAACTAAATACCGACGTTGTCAATTCAGGACCTTTCGAGGTAGTAAACGCGTTGGATTTCAATCAAATCGAACACCTTGTCGAAAAGCATCAAATCACAGATGTTTACTTGATGGCAGCTTTACTATCGGCTACAGCCGAAAAAAATCCTGCATTTGCATGGGATTTGAATATGAATTCGCTTTTCCACGTCTTGAATTTGGCGAAAGCCGGAAAAATAAAAAAGATCTTTTGGCCTTCGAGTATCGCTGTTTTCGGACCTACGACTCCAAAGGAAAATACCCCTCAATATACCATCATGGAACCTTCAACGGTTTATGGCATCAGCAAACAATCTGGTGAAAGATGGTGTGAGTATTACCATAATATCTTTGGTGTCGATGTGAGAAGTATTCGTTATCCGGGATTAATTAGCTGGTCTTCGCCTCCTGGTGGCGGTACTACAGATTATGCTGTGGATATCTACCACAAAGCCTTGAGCGACAAAAAATATGAATGTTTCCTTTCGTCAGAAACGAAGATGCCCATGATGTATATGGACGATGCCATTAACGCGACCATCCAAATCATGCAGGCTCCTGTTGAAGCGATCAAGATCCGTTCGTCCTATAATTTAGCGGCAATGAGTTTCACGCCAACGGAAATTGCTGCCGAAATCACGAAGCATATTCCAGATTTCACAATTACATACAATCCAGACTTCCGTCAAAAAATAGCCGACAGTTGGCCAGCTAGTATTGACGATAGTAGTGCACGAGAAGATTGGGGCTGGAACCACAAATTTGATTTGGATTCGATGACTCAAGACATGCTGGAGCATTTGTCCTAAACATAAAAAACGCCATTCTAATCATGAATGGCGTTTTTCTTCAAAACTAACTCAGGGGAACTTATTCTTGAACGATAGGATCTCTCAAAGATTCTAAAACGGCTACTACATCACCAATCAAGGCTTGGTCTGTAACACCGTTTAATCCAGCGGCAGCTCCTACATATCCTATAAATTTAGTATAATCTGCATCATTTGCTTTAGTACCCATTCTTGGGTTTTGTGCAGGATCGTGTGCTTCAACCATTCCTAAACCAGAATACGTATTAGTGTCTCCTCCTCCAGTATTGGCTGAGAAAAAATCCGTAAGGTTCTTACTTAAAACAGCTACATTGGTTGCATTTCCATTTGAAACTTCACCAACAATTGGAGCAAAGTGAGCTCCTAAATTGCCATTGCTTCCTGCTACAATATCAGCAACAATTAAGGTAATAGTAGAATCTACAACTGAACGGTAGCTCAAACGACCCTGTTCGATCATTTGTCCAGGATTGTTAGGGTCAGCAACCTTAGTAGTTCCGCCTAGTTTTTCATACAGTGTTAATTCTGCTGGTGGAACAGGAGTTGGGCTATCGGCATCACCGTCACACGAGACAGCGAAAACACCCGCTCCAATGGTCATGGCGCAAAGCGCGAATTTTGAAAACTTTTTCATAATAAAGGTATTTATAGTTAATTAAAAATTCTTTTTATTCCTCTGGAAAACTTATACTTAAAACTGCTTTCATCCATTACAGGACAAACTCCTTTGGATGCAATATCTACTGGGATTACTAGCCTCTCAGCCTTGTAGTTTCCTTTTGCCATCAGTTGCGCAAACACTTGTTCTGAATTCACGGTTTTAATGTCATGATAATACACCACTACATTCTTTTCTGGAAATACTTTTGGGTTTTTTACTCCCGCAATACTCTTCATGTTCCTGTGAATTTCTTTTGCCTTGAGCGAATCTATTGGCTCCTTAAAGTCAATACGGCTAATTTGCATGGTTGCATTGTCATATTGTACTGGTTTTGCCGTAACGATATGTACAACAAGTACCGTAAACAAGATTAGAAAAATAGAAACAATACTTATTGCCGCTATTTTAATGCTTTTGTGAATTTTCATAGCTTTGATTTTATCGGTTTAAATTAAATTTACGAATACAAAAAGGCTTTGGTTTTTAAACAGTTCTTAAAAAAGTATTAAAGCTGCCTATTTATATTTTTTCTAAATAATACATTTAGAATACAATAACCCTAAATCAACAAAAAACTCCAAACAAATGAATGCTTGGAGTTCTAATTTAGGGAAGGTTATGGTGCTTTATTTTTTTGCTTTCAGGGTGTTGATTAAGGCGTCGTCAAATTTAGTTTTTTGCTTGACAACTTCATTCGTATTGTCGTTTGGTATTGTAATGGACAACACATAATGGGCAATTTTCCATTCGCCATTTTCTTTTCTCAGGATACCTGATCCACGGCATATTTTCATTTGGGTATCCAACAACTCATCAAACCAAGCGATTTTGCCGCTTTCATCTATAAAGATATTTCGTTCGATTGTGGTGAAATACCATGCTTTTCCTTTGTCAAAATGTGGTTTGGAATAGCTTTCAAATGCTTTTCTGTCCCAGTTTTCTGTAGGGTCGGTCCCGATAAAAATAGCATCATCGGTCATTAATGAAAAGTAGTTGTCAAATTTTGCTTCGGCGGCAGCCTTATGCCACTTTTCTAGTGTTTCCTCAATTATTTGCTCGTTGTTAGGTGTAGTTTGATAGGTTTTGCAGGAAATAAAAGTGGTAGCTACTAGTATTACGACAATAATTTTTTTCATAGTAAAAGGTTTTGCTACGAAAATAAAGAATTTTTATATGGCATACGCCAAAAGATTTATTTTTAGAATAGGACCTGTGTTGATACAATCAACTTTTGCTAAACCTCACGAGACTTGGGATTCGGTTGCTTTAACGAGCTCCAGCATGGGGTTGTGCAATGCGGCATCTTTATGAGGGTCGAGTGTCTCGTCGTGTTGCGAAATATCAAGACCAATATGTTCCGACTCTTCAGAGACACGAAGCGGAATAAAAAAGTTAGTTACCTTGAACAACAGTAATGATCCCAAAAACGTAAACACTGATACCAGCACCAAGGCCATCATGTGGTGACCAAAAACATTCCATCCGCCATGCACGAGGCTTGCATTTTCGCCTTGAGCAAAAATTGCTGTTAGGATCATCCCCATAATTCCGCCAACACCATGACAAGCAAATACATCTAGGGTATCGTCGATTTTTTTCATGGCTTTTGAATACAGCACCTTGTTTGAAACAATAGCGGTTATAAACCCGAAGAACATACTTTGGGGAATCGTGATAAATCCGGCGGCAGGTGTGATGGCCACGAGCCCAACAACGGCTCCGATACAAGCTCCAAGTGCCGATACTTTTCGGCCATGCAATCGGTCAAAAAACACCCATGTTAGCATGGCGGCTGCAGAAGCGGTAGTGGTAGTAGCAAAGGCCATTGCTGCAGTACCATTTGCCGCAAGGGCAGAACCTGCATTGAATCCAAACCATCCAAACCAAAGCATTCCTGTTCCTAGTAGTACAAAGGGGATGTTTGTGGGGATGTGCTTGCTGTTTTTTCTTTTTCCTAGCACTAAAGCTCCTGCTAATGCTGCAAACCCAGCACTCATGTGTACCACCGTTCCGCCTGCGAAATCCTTCACACCAAAGTAAGTGCCTAAAATTCCGTTGGGATGCCATACAGCATGACAAAGAGGTGCATAAATCAAGAGCGTGAACAAACAAATGAATAGGAGGTAAGATATAAAACGGACTCTTTCAGCAAAGGAACCCGTAATGATAGCTGGCGTGATGACGGCAAACTTCATCTGGAACAAAGCGAATAATATAAAAGGGATTGTAGATGCCATCTTGTTATGAGGCAATACATTCACATGGTCGAAAAAGGCATAGGAAGTAGGATCGCCTATGATACTATAGAATCCATCTCCAATATGAAAACCAACAGGATCTCCAAAAGCCAAACTAAACCCAACTGTAACCCAGAGAAGGCAAACCACACCGAGACATACAAAGCTTTGCAACATGGTCGAGATCACATTTTTTTTACCCACCATTCCGCCATAAAAGAAGGACAGTCCCGGTGTCATCAATAGGACAAGGCATGAGGCGGTTAGCAACCACGCAACATCAGCAGGAACAATTTGTTCGACGGTTCCAAACTGCGAAATTATCTTAGGAGTGGCTACTGCATCAGGCCATAATAAACCCGTTATGGAAACGATACTGATGATGATAAACGAAATTACCCAGCGTTTTTCTATTTTCATAACTATATATTTTTATGTTATACCCTTTTTATTTAGGGGTAAAATTATAAAAAATGTATTTATTATTTAAAACGTATTGATATTTTTAGGGGGTGTTATTTCAATTTTTGTGATTTTATCAGATATGAGTCGGTATTTTTATATTTTATATTTTTTTCTGGTCATTTACGATTTTATTGTATTTAATTCCTATCAAAACGAGACAGTAGGGGATTATGCTATATCTATTTTGCTCCCGAAATACCTTAGTAATAGAGCTATTATGCCTTTTTCAAAATCGTTTTGGTGTAGGTTGGTACATCAGCATAGTCTGAAACAAATGTTTGATGGAAGGTTAGTTTATCAATAGGATTTAAAACAAATGTTTTAAGGCATGTTAGTACATTAATATATTCTAAAACAAATGCTTCAAGATAGGTTAGTGCATTAATATGGTTTAAAATAAATGTTTCAGAACAGTATAATACACCAATATTGTATAATACAAATGTTTCAGGGTATAAAGTAGTATATCGAGTTATAGAAAAAGGGTTTTACAAAATAAAATAACCACCATTTGCTTCTGTTCAAATGGTGGTTACAAGTGTTTAGGAGGTTTTACCATATAAATGTTCCCGTAGCACCAGCTTGTAGTACCGCCGTTACAGTTTTATTTTTGTTTTGAATAGTAAATTGCTGAGTAGTACTGTTTGTATTCAAAACAATAAGCACTTGTTTTCCATCGGGTGTCGTGTAGGCCACATTTGGAAGATTGGCAACTGCTGTACTCTCTATCCGAACTGATCCGGGTCGGACGAATTTCGCAGCATGTCCCATTACATAATAAGCGATATTCCGAGTAACCTTTGAGCCATCAATCGTGATGGCTCCCATACAGGAAGTACAACCACCTTGATCCGTGTGCGGGTCATATAAAGGATCTGCAGCTAGGTTCCATTGCAAAACGTGCTTCGCCCAGTTTTGTGGTGCTCCAATGATGAGGTTTTCGATGTTCCACTTCAAGTCTTCAGGAAAATTACCCGGTCCTCCCGTCCATTGTTCAGTAAAATAGATATTCTTGTTAGGATAAGCATCGTGAACAGTTGACATGGCGGTTATTTTACCTCCATAGAGATGAAAGGCAGAGCCATCTACAAAGGCATTGGCTTCTGGATCATTGAGGATTTCCAAAGGATATTCGGGTTTGTCACAGTTGTGATCATATACTATAATCTTAGTGTTGAGTTGGGCTCTTTTGAAGGCAGGACCAAGGTTGTTCTTGATAAAAACGGCCTGATCTTTTGCCTCCATATACATGCTCGGATTGTTTCCTGGATGCAGCGGTTCGTTTTGGATCGTGATGCCATCAATCGTGATGCCTTCCTTTTTCATTTCCTGAATGTACTTCACAAAATAGTTGGCATACGCTTCATAATATTCAGGCTTCAAGCTTCCGCCTTTGGTGTTATTATTGGTTTTCATCCAAGTAGGGGCCGACCATGGTGAGGCGATGATTTGTATCTTCGGGTTGATGGCTAGGATTTGTTTTAGAAGTGGGATGAGACCCGTCCTGTGGTCATGTGCCAGACTAAACTGCTTGAGTTGAGGATCAATTTCGCCGAAGGGCAAATCATTATACGAAAAAACACGGTCGTCCAAGTCAGATGCTCCAATGCTCAATCGTAAAACACTGATCCCGATGTTCGTGCCCGTTGTGGAAAAAAGCTCTTGTAACAGGGAGTTTCTACTAGCCGTGTCCATCTTCGAAATCAATTGTGCACTACCACCATTTAGGCAATAGCCAAAACCGTCCATGGACTGAAAGGTCTTCGAAGGGTTGAGTTTTATAGTGGGATTGTTGTTCTGGCTTTCGCCAAAGACTAGCGGATTTTGTTTTTCCAGCAAAGCTGATTTGTCTCCGGTTGTCAGCCAAAAATCTACCGACGTTTTTTGTTTTGAAGTTGTCTCGGTTGCCTCGTTTAGCTTCTTGCTGCAACCTGAAAGTGAAATAAGTGCTACGAAAAAGAGTGTCTTGAAAATGGATTTCATGTATTTTAATTTTATTGGAGGCTAAAATTAAAAATATAAATTGCTTTCATTTCCCGAAAACCCTGGTTGTAGTGTTTTTGTAAAGTTTTTTTATGTTTCAATCACCCCCACAACCTCCACATCCACTGCATCCGCTATCACCTCCACATCCAGAACTACCTGAACTCTCCCAACTATTATCAAAAGAATCAGAAAATCCATAATAGTGAGAACAGGCAAAGCCATAATCACCATCTTGCTTGTCTTCTTTTGTCGTGGCTAAAAAGGCTTTGTTGATATAGTCTATCAAATCCATTCTGATGTTATCAATTAAAAAAACATTGCCATTTATGGTTTTTAGGATTTCTGTCGCCCTTTCATCAGTCGATTTTATAAGAGTTGGGAGTTCTTTTTCTAGCTGGTGGATTTCGGTGCGAATTTTTGATTCGATATCCAAACCTTGATTTGTAAGCGAATACAAGCCAAAAATTTGTTGGAATATATTTTGGCTGATGTGTCCTGTGCTTATCAGACGATTAATAATGATTGCCTTGTAATGTGAAAAATTCTTTGCGTTTTGAAATCCTATCTTAACCATACTCTGGAAAAGAATTCGGATATCATTGTCTTTCCTGAAGGGGTCTATAAAAATTGCTTCGTGATCCAATGGTCGATAGCCAAAAAATCGTCTACCATCTTCAACATATCTATATATTTGTGTTGTTCTGCCTACTTCTTTTTCGACTTCAGTGATGACTAATATTTGTTTGAGTAATAAATCCAAAAAGGTCACTTTTAATAATTCCTTCAAGTATCTTCTTCTTTCTTTTCTCAAAAGGAAGAACAATTCTGCTGGAGTAAACTTTGATAGATGTGTCATTTTTTTAAGAAATCAGGTTTAGTAATGATCCAAGTATTATTTATATCGATTCTTTGGAAATTGGTATTTTTAAATCGTATATCCGAAGAAGGCCAGATATCTGGAGGAGGAATATTTTTAAAAGTAGCCTGATAGAGATTTTTTGTTTTTAAATACCAATCCGTAAACTTTGTGTTCTCTTTTTGGCCACCTTTTGTTGGGCCGTGATGTATTTGTCGGTTGAGTATGTTTTGGCAAAAGTCGATCCAATAGGATTCTGTATAAAGAAGATGGAGATGCCAAACTTGATCGACTTGGTCAGAAGGTGTGAGTGGATGAGTGGCACTACAAATCAGCATCATGAATTTTTTATATTCTTCAATGCATCTTAAGGAGTATTCTATCGTCCAACCATTTTCTCTGGAAAGCCTGTCGCTGAAGGATAACGATGAATTGGGGTCATCCAATTCAAAATTCTTAATTTGGAGCCATAAATTTTCTTGTTCTGGACTCATGTTTTCACAATTGTTATTGCTAATTTAAGATATTTTGGAATGCAAAATTTATGGATAGAAAAATAATTAAAAAAATCCGTTTTAAGAATTTTAAACGGATTTGATGTCATGGTTTTAGAAATAAATCGGCAAGCAATTCATAGGATTTCTTCCGATCCTCAAAATCTTCGGCAATGGTAGCGATCATGACTTCATCGGTTTCATATTTTTCGGCAATCTTTTCAATTTCGACTTTAAGCCTCTCAGGTGTTCCCGCAATAAATCTTCCTCTATTATAAGTGATTCTTGCTTTTTGCTGTAGCGAATAGTTGAAGTTCTTGATCTCTTCAAATGAAGGCAAATCGCCCGAAGCACCAGATTCTATATGGAGCATTCTATAGTCGAATTCGGTGATCCAATCCTTCACCTTTTGTTCGTCTTCTGAACAGAATGCAAAAATACCTACGTTTACTTTTGGTTCTTTTAGCTCAGGGGAAGGCTTGAAATTATGCCGATAGAAATCGGCGGTTTCAGGACCACCTTCAGGATTAATGAATTGAGCAAAGGAAAGCGCCATGCCGAAATGTGCAGCAAATTGTGCACTTCCGCCGCTTGAGGTTAATAACCATAAAGCAGGGAGTTCTTCAGGACTTGGATAGGATTTTACTTTTTCATGAACCGTGTCGGGTGTTTCTTCATGGCGAAGGAAGGCTTGAAGATCGATGAGTTGCTGAAAAAATTCTTTTTCACTAAAAGTATTGGAAGGATTTAATAAATGAGACGAAAGCCTGTCGCCACCTGGAGCTCTACCAATTCCGAGGTCGATCCTTGTAGGGAACAAGGTTTCGAGCAACCCGAAATTCTCTGCAACCTTCAGGGAGCTGTGATTGGGTAGCATTATTCCGCCCGAACCTACTTTTATGGTTTTTGTTTTGGATGCCAGATAGGGGATGAGTACTTCTGGAGCGGTTCCAGCTACCATTTTAAAGTTATGATGTTCGGAAACCCAATAGCGGGTATAGCCTAATTTTTCTGCCAATTGAATCAATTCTCCAGATTCTTCAAGAGCTTGTCTTGTAGTTCCATTCCGACGAACTTGCGACTGATCGAGCACGCTTAGTTTGATATTTTTCATAGTTACAGAGTTAAGCACGATGGTTCTTAAAGTTAAGTCAAGATATTTTGTGGGCTGTTAAAGTTTTGGGCATAAAAAAAGACCGTCGGTTAGGACGGTCTTTTTAGAATATATGATTTGATATTAGTTTACTGTAATATCGTCAACTTGAACTGTTGTAGTAACTGTAGTACTTCCCGTATACTCAAAAACAAAGAAACCATTTCCAGTTAAAGATGCAGGAATAGTATAAGTTCCAGCAGTTGTGAAAGTATTTTGCGATTGTCCAGTAGCAGGATATGTAAGTCCTGTAAAACTACTAGTGATATTAATAAAATTATTAATATTTATTGCACCACCAGCTGTGTAATTTTCAGAAGTCACATAATATACTTTTAGAGCTTCACCTGCCATAAATCTAAATTGTTTAGTAAAAGAAAATGTATTTGCAGCAGTAAAATCAACAGGGACAAAGAAATAAGTTTTTCCTTCTACTCCTGGATTACCTGTTCCAGCAAATGCAGTCATTTCTATAAATTTATTTCCTGTTCCTGAAGGGAACTGTTTTAGCTGCCAATATCTAGAATTTGAAATATAGTCATTAATGTATTTTGGAAATGCAGTAAAAAGAGGATTTGTAATTGGGTAGCTCTCGAAATTTTCTGTAAATGATCCTAAATACTGAATATCTGTACCACCTACATAAGTGTTTACATGAAATCTTGGTTCAGTCAACATAATATCAGATTCATAACGTGGTGTAAATTGGTATGTTGTACCAAAGCGTGTCAATATACCTCTAATTTTTCCACTGTTTTCAGGGACAGGTTTAACAGCATATTTAGAAAAACTAGTAGATCTTACGATAATTGTTTTTCCATTCATATCTGTAATTGTATGGTTTGTTCCAGAATTTCCATTAGCAGGAAGGTGATAAGGTTGTCCAACGGCATTTGAAGTAAATTGTACGCTATCAAATTCTACAAGCATATTTAAATATTCGTTACTTCCAATAGCATCTTCGATAGAAATTCTACGAACGAATTGCTCATCATCTTCTGCTAATTCGCAAGTTCTTAAAATAGATGTTTTAACAAGAGGAGCTGGAATTCTGAAGATAGAGTTTCCGTCTAATTCACCAATTAATAATCCACCATCTTTAATTTGTATATAACGGTCTTTTAGCTTGATAAAAACTCTTCTTCCTGCTTGAAAATGAGTAGCATAATTTGCAAGGTCTAATGAAACAGTGAAAGCGGCACTGTCTTTAGTTTGCAAATGCATTGTTTTAAAGAAGTTTCCTCCTTTGTCGCTTGATACCACATAAGCTTCGATTATATCATCAGCTGTATATTGTACCGGTAAAGCCGTAGCTCCTTCAATAATTTGCTTTACTGTTTTCGTAGCAACTAAGGAATCAGCAGCAATACAGTCAAAATCTTCAAGACTTGGAGTGCTATAATCATCATCGTTCACACAGCTAGTAAGAATTCCTGCTGTTAAAACGAAGAAAAGGATTGATTTTAAAAAATTTGTTTTCATATTATTTATTTTATATAAAATTTTTATTAGAAATTGAAGTAAAAATTAAGAAAGTAAGTTCTGCCATATCCATAGAAATATTTAGGTCCAAAGGAACGTGCGGGTCCTTGCATATCTTGTTGCAATTGTTGGAAATTTGCGTTACGAGCTTGTTCAAATCCACCTGTTTTGTACTCTACATCAAAAACATTGTTTATCGAAGCAAAGAAACCAACTGTGTTTCTGTTTTTGTTGCTAATTCTCCAAGATTTTCCCCCTACTAAGTTAACTAAAGTAATTGGATCAAACTTTTCTTGTTTCAACAATTTTCTACCTTCTTCTTCAGTTGCACCATAAAACGGTAGGCCTTGAGGATCTGTAGGGTCTGTATAGAAATTTGAAGTTCTCAATAGTGGCGAAATATCTACGTAGTTATCGGCAAGGTAGTTTGCATTAGCACCAATCCACCAGAATTTTGGATCTCTATATTCTAAACCTACCGAATAGGCTTGTTGAGGTGTACCAGCTTGTTTATAATCCTTCATGCTAGCTTCTCCATAATCAATTACTCGTTGAACATTATCAACGCTTAATTTTACATTTGGATTATTGTCGAAAGTATATTGTCCGTAAGCAGCAGCACCAGTCACTTTAAGAGTAGAGGTTAGTTGGTATTCCAAACCTAATTCTCCACCAATGTTTTTTCTATTGATACCAGTTACAATTTCGGCAACGAAAGCATTTCCAGTAGAATTTAATAACTCTCCAGCTTCGTTCACAACACCAACTCCTTCAGAATAGAAGAATCCGATGTCAGTAGCATCTTGTATTTTAGAATAATAACCTGTTATTCTAGCTTTCAATTTTGGCATTCTGATGATATAACTTGCGTCTAAACTCTGAATGTTTTCGTTTTTAATATCAGCTACTACAGTATTGTTCAAACGTGCGTTTGGAAAAGTGTTTCGCATCGTTGGAGCATTTGTCATATAAATTGCATTGAAATCCAATAAATGACGTCCTGTGATTTTGTAAGTCAATCCCCCTTTGAAACCAAAGTTTTCAAAAGTTAATGATTTGCTTTTTCCAAAAGAGTTGGTTGGATAAATACCATTTTGGTATAAACCTTCTCTTTGGTAAACCGATTTAGAGAAGTTTTGTGCCAAATAGAAATCAACTTTATTGTATGAGAACTTGAATTGCGTAAATGCATCCAAGACATCAGCCGTCATAATATAATTGTATCCATAACGATCTCCTTCGCCAACTTGTCTATTTGGTGTTAGCAAGTTTGGTTGCGATTGATCACCTGCGAAAAATTGATCTACATCATTATAATATTGGCCTCCTAATAAATCCAAAACATTTTGGAAATTCTCAGATTTCAATTTTCTATAAGTTCCTCCAGCATTCAGGATGATATTATCTGATAGTTGAGAAGCTAATATTGAATTTGCAGAAAACAATTTGTCATCTGTTCTATCTTCATAAAGAATGGTAGTAGATTCACCACCATTGTTTACGTTTGCATCATAAATAGCATCCCAATTCACTTGTCTATTTGCCAAAAAAGTTTCTCTAGACGCTGCAGCGTTTGCTAAGTTTTGAGGAGTATTGCCAATATAGTCCCCAAAATCATCATGCATAGTTGAATAGTAACTTGGAAGGTTTCTATAATAGGTAGGATCAGGATTGTTGGCACCATTAAAATCAAAACGACTATTCCCTATTTTTCCAAATTGGTAGGATACGTTTGTGTTTAAGTTTGTTTTTTCGTTGATTTTCCAATAATGGCTTAAAATTAAGATTGGTTCTTCAAGATCTTTGTCTCTTGAATTTCTCTTTTTGCCATCTTGCCATCCCCAATATGAATTATATTTTATTCCAGCTAAATCATTTACTTCTTCGCTATTTGGAGAGTTTTTACCTCTACTGTTTTGAGCATAAATTGTAGTAAGATTCAAACTGTGGCTTTCGCTGATTTTTTTCTCAACACTTGCAAAAAATGAATTTGCACTATAATCAGTTCCCTCAAAGTGACCTTCTACAGCCCAACGTCTTGAAGCAGAAATTACATAAGCCCAACCGTTTTTGTCCATTCCTGAAGCATGAGTAGCCATCGCTCTCCAATTGTAGTTGGTGTTAGTTCCTGAGAATGAAATTCTAGTCCCAGGTCTGTAAATAGAAGCCCTTGTATTGATTTCTTGAGTTCCAAGAATTCCTCCAAAAGTATAATCCGATGGCGCAGATCCGTTTGTGAATTCCTGATTTCTTGTAGCATCATTCAAACCACCCCAGTTACCCCATTGTGGTCTTCCGTCATAAATTTTGTCCATTGGCATACCGTTAATCATGGTTTTGCCATATTCATTATCTAAACCTCTAATTCTGAAACGTGCTTGTCCAAAATTAAATGCCGCTGCCTGATTAAATACATCTCTTGTTGCTTGAAGCAACCCAGAAGTACTCTCTGAACCACTGTTGTCATCACCCAAATCATTTTCAGTAATGGTAATCAAGCTCAATTGCTGTTCTGAGGTAATATCTTCCTCCAAAACAATAACACCTAAATCCAAAGTAGTCCCTTCGCTAACTTCAAGGGCTAAAATTTGTCGAGAATAACCCGTACTGGTGATTTCCAGCATTTGATTTCCTACAACTACATTTTCAAAAACAAAAATACCCTGGGCATTTGTCATCTGGGTAGATGTTGTGTTTTGAATTGTTGTGACTACATTTTCTAGAGGCTTTTGTGTTTTAGAATCTACAACTTTACCAGTGATACTGGTTGTTTTGTCTTGAGACCATCCAAAAACTACTTGCATCACAAACAGAATACTAATTACAAGTTTTTTCATAAATAAATTTAAGATTAATCCGTTTTGTTAAAATAATCATTTCTTAACGGCGGCAAAGTTACATTTTAAATTAATATTATTTACTTTTGCACCCAAGTTTATGTTAAACTTCATGATAAATTAATATATCTAAGTATGAGCGTTAAAAATTCAGTAGCCGTTTTAATTGCCTTTGTCTCAATGATTACAGTCAATGCACAAGAAAAAAAGTATAAAGTGCATACGGTTGCATTCTATAATGTGGAAAATCTTTTTGACACAGTTAAAGGGCCTAATTTTGATGAAGAATACCTCCCAAGTAATGGTTGGACATCATCAAAGTATAAAAAGAAACTAAACAATCTTGGAAAAGTATTACCGATAATTGGAACTAATGATCAACAAAAGGAAGCGCCAACTTTAATTGGTGTTTGTGAAGTTGAGAATAGAAGCGTGTTGGAAGATCTTGTGAAAAATCCTCAATTGGCGTCAAAAGACTACGGGATTGTGCATTTTGATTCACCAGATGCCAGAGGAATTGACGTTGGTTTTTTATATCAAAAAAAATATTTTAAGCCAACAAGCTATAAAAACATTCCGCTTTACATTTATAAAGATCAATTGAAAGAGGTAAAGAACGATAAGTATGATGAATCGGATGACGTGAAGAAACCAGAAGTAGATCCAACAAGCAAAAGAGTTTATACTCGTGATCAATTATTGGTTACCGGAATCCTTGAAGGAGAAGAAATTCATGTAATTGTAAACCACTGGCCCTCTCGTTCAGGTGGAGAAAAAAGAAGCAGTCCTTATAGAGAAGCAGCTGGAAAACTGAACAGAAAGATAATGGACTCTTTGTTCAAAATCAATCCAGATGCTAAAATCATCACTATGGGAGATTTGAATGATGGAGCCTATAATAAGAGTGTAAAAGAAGGTATTGGAGCAAAGTTGAAAAAGACAGAAGTTCAAAAATTTGGAATCTACAATCCTTTTGAACAAATGGCAAAAGACGGTAATGCAAGTTTGTTTTACAGAGATTCAGGTGATATTTTTGATCAAATTATGGTTTCTGAGTCATTAATCAGAAACGATTATTCCTCACTTCGTTATTGGAAAGCTGGAATTTATAACAAACAATTCCTTATTACCCCTTCCGGACAATATAAGGGATATCCATTGCGAAATTCTCCAAGTGAACCAGGATATAGTGATCACTTTCCGGTTTATATTTATCTGATAAAGGAAATAAAATAAGAACAAATAAAAGGTTAGCGAGATGCTAGCCTTTTTTATTTTCCGTAAATTAGCTCTAAAATAATCAGTATGCCACTATCAAAACCTTTCAACCTCAATAAATGGATTGATGAAAACCGTCATCTCCTGAAACCTCCTGTTGGTAACAAAAATATATATGTAGATTCCCAGGATTATATCGTGATGGTTGTTGCCGGACCAAATGCCCGAAAAGATTACCATTACAACGAAACCGAAGAATTATTCTATCAATTAGAAGGAGCGATAAAAGTAATCGTTCAGGAAAATGGTGAACGAAAAGAAATGGAACTCACGGCTGGGGATATGTATCTGCATCCTGCCAAAACCCCACATTCTCCAGTTCGTTCAGAAAACTCTATTGGATTGGTAATCGAAAGGAAACGTGCTGGAAAAGGTTTCACAGATGGATTGCTTTGGTTTTGCGACAACTGTAACCATAAATTGCATGAAGTTTATTTTGAGCTACATGATATTGAAAAGGATTTTCTGCCACATTTCCAGCATTTCTACAACTCCGAACATTTGAGAACCTGCGACAAATGCGGCACCGTGATGGAAGCTGACCCGAGATATTCCATCAAGAAATAATTTTTTTTTTTGAAGCTATTCCAGCTTTCCGTTACATCCCGAAGTTTCGGGACAAAAAAAAGCCGTGTTTTTAAGCCCCAAAAAGTCCCGAAACTTCGGGACCGTTGGTCGCTTTTTTGGAGCAAAAAACACTGGCTTTTTTTATTTCCGGGCTTTCCACTTCAATCTGGGCTAGAGAAGTTTCCAAAAGTTCTAATAGTTCCCTCCTAGCCCTGATGGAGACATTGTTTGAGCTCTTGCAACTGCCGTCAGAGCTGTTGCAAAGCGAGTGGCTCCAGCAGGAATATGGGTTTCCTAAAATGCCCTAAAGCTTCGCTCCTCATAATTCAATTAGCAAAACCATATTATCAAAAATGTATTTTTAATTGGCAGAATTAATCCAAAAATCATAACTTCGCAAAAAATATTACAATTTACCATAAAATAGTTATAAATGGCAACAATAGCAAACCAGTTCGGTATGACCGAAGCCTTGAAGGAATTAGGAATCAAAGAAATAAATGAAGGAACATCAACAGGAAACAATTGGTTTTCTAATGGGGAACTTTTAGAAAGTTTTTCACCAGTTGATGGTCAATTAATTGGAAAAGTAAAAACATCAGCTGCAGCAGATTACGAAAAAGCAATGCAAACTGCAACCGAAGCTTTCAAAACTTTCCGCGTGATGCCAGCTCCACAAAGAGGAGAAATCGTGCGTCAGTTTGGAGAAAAATTACGTCAAAAGAAAGATGCTTTAGGAAAATTGGTTTCGTATGAAATGGGAAAATCTTTGCAAGAAGGTTTGGGAGAAGTTCAGGAAATGATTGACATCTGTGATTTTGCTGTTGGATTGTCACGTCAGTTGCACGGTTTGACGATGCACTCTGAACGTCCTGGACACAGAATGTATGAACAATATCATCCGCTTGGAGTTGTCGGGATTATTTCGGCATTTAACTTTCCGGTAGCCGTTTGGGCTTGGAATACGGCTTTGGCTTGGATTGCTGGTGATGTTTGCATCTGGAAACCATCTGAAAAAACACCACTTTGCGGAATTGCTTGCCAAAATATCATTGCAGAAGTTTTAAAGGAAAACAATCTTCCAGAAGGAATTTCTTGTTTAATCAACGGAGATTATAAAATTGGAGAATTGATGACGGCGGATAAAAGAGTGCCATTAGTTTCAGCTACAGGTTCTACCCGTATGGGAAAAATCGTGGCTCAAGCGGTTGCAGGACGTTTAGGTAAATCGTTATTAGAATTGGGGGGAAACAACGCCATCATCGTTACTCCAGATGCTGATATCAAAATGACGGTTATTGGTGCTGTTTTTGGAGCGGTTGGAACTGCTGGACAAAGATGTACTTCTACTCGTCGTTTGATTATTCACGACAGTATTTATGATAAGGTAAAAGATGCGATTGTTTCGGCTTACAAGCAATTGAGAATCGGAAATCCTTTGGATCAAAATAATCACGTTGGACCGCTAATTGACATGCATGCAGTTGAAATGTACAATAAAGCGTTAGAAAAAGTAGTTGCCGAAGGCGGAAAAATATTGGTTGAAGGTGGTGTTCTTTCTGGCGAGGGTTATGAAAGTGGTTGCTATGTGAAACCTGCAATTGCTGAAGCTGATAATAGTTTTGAAATCGTTCAGCACGAAACGTTTGCACCGGTTTTATATTTGTTGAAATATTCTGGTGGTGTAGAAAATGCTTTGGACGTTCAAAACGGTGTTGCTCAAGGACTTTCATCTGCAATCATGACCAATAATTTGCGTGAGGCAGAATATTTTCTTTCAGTTCAAGGTTCAGATTGTGGAATAGCCAATGTTAACATCGGAACTTCTGGTGCTGAAATTGGTGGTGCTTTTGGTGGAGAAAAAGAAACTGGTGGAGGTAGAGAATCAGGTTCTGATGCTTGGAAAATTTATATGAGAAGACAAACTAATACAATCAATTATACGACGAGTTTGCCATTGGCACAAGGAATTAAGTTTGATTTGTAGAAAATAAAAACCGTTTTTAAATAAAAAAAGACAATTTGAATTAATTTTCAAATTGTCTTTTTTTGTTTATTTGATAGAAGGTGTATGTTCCAAATGAAATACCTAAAGCTAATAAAATCAAAATATTGGAATCTATAGGCACTACAGTATCGCAATAGTCTTGTTCCGGATCAGCCTCACAAGCTATCAAGCAATCGGATTCTTCTGCCGGTGGTAATCCAATACAACACTCACAATCTGTATCTGGAGGAGGAGGAGCACCATCATCATCAGCAAACGCCAAGGCGACGTTCAAAAATAAAACCAATACTAAAATATACTTCTTCATTTCAATTTTCATAGGTCGTAAAAGTAAAAAAAAAAATTGTGAGACAAAACTTTTATGTGTTTATTATTGATTTATTAATACTTATGTGTTTTTTTATGAGTAAAAATTTACTTTTTGGTGTGTTTTTTAAAAGAAAGCTCTGAGTTGTATATTCCCAGTATGAATAGCATTACTGGTTTCACTTTTTCGCCCTTGATAATTTATATTTACGTCTAAATATTGTGTCAGGTTTTTTTGTACCAATAGACGCCACGTGAGGTTTTCGCCAGCTTGCAATCCTTCGAGCATCTGGAAAGCAACGGGCGACAAAACATCTCCTGAAAAATTATTTTGATATAACGAAAACTCTCCGTTCATCGTGAATTGTTTCTGGCTAACATAGGTAAATGAAGTTCCAAATCGCTGCTGCTTCAAAGTTTCTAAAGTACCAATGGTGTTTTCTTTGTTCTGAAATTCATAAAAAAGATCCAAACTGGTGCTTTTTGAAAAAAGATAGGAAATTTTTGGAGCCAATTGATAACCTTTCAACTCATAGTTCTTAGAACCATAATTTTCAGAAAAAAGAGTAGTTTCGATTGTTTTTCCACCAAACCCGAACAGCCAACTTTTTTGAAGCAAATGTGCATATTGCAATTGGTGCGATTTATTATTATTCTCTTGAGAACCAACCGACAGCAAATTCCGAACCCGGTTGATAAGATAAGTATAAGTCACAGAATGTTTTTGCTTTCCACGATTGTAAAATAAACTATTGCGGAAACTCGAATTTAATCCTAACAAATTAGTATCATTTGAGCTAAAAGGATTAAAGTCAAAATCACTGCCTTTGCGTTCAATTTTCCTTTCTGTTAGATAAGAAGTCTGGTTGTAAAAATACGACAGGAATTTCTTAATGCCTTTTTCATTTTGCCATTGTGTTGGATTCAAGGTCAACGATTGTGAGAATTTATTTTGATGGGTTTTCAAAAACACCTGATTTGGCAAATAGACCCTAATATATTTTGCCTGATCGGGAAACGGAGCAATTTCAAATTCTTCTAATTCCTGAATACTATTCTCATTGTAATCGTTCCAAGTATAAACGCCTTGACCGGGTTCTACCTCGAGATACGAAAATTCCTGTTGGGCAATTCGTCCCGAAGTGGTTTCATAAGCCGTTGTAAGTTGAATCAGTTGATTAAAAAATCGTGTATTATAAAGCAATCTCGAATTCAACGAAGGCTCATCTTCACGAGCCTTATCTTCATATTTTAATTTTCGATAATTTACAAATAGAGACAAATCACTTTTGTCATTTTGAATCAGTTTTGATTTCAAATAATAAGAATTTGAGGTGTTCACGCGTTTTAGGAAACCATCTTGCAAACTGTCGTTGACTCGGTTCAAATAGCCCAATTCGACATATACTTTCGTAGAATCGCCTCTTCCTATGAAAGCTCCATATTCTGTAAATTTTTGGCTTAAAGCCGAAAAAGAATTCGTTGCTTTTATTTTTTCCTGATTGTTTTCTAGTCGTAACGTAGCACCAACCCAATTTTTCTTGAAATGATATCGAGTTTGGGTTTGATTACGCAAGAATTTCGATGTCGAGAGTGATCCGTCGCTTTGCAAATAGCTTCCATTGTTTTGAAAGCTCCAGTTTTTTAACTTGAAATTTCCGTTGATCACATGACGATTTCCCGAAAAGCTATCCGAGAAATCGAGTTTCTCAAATTGATACGTCAATTGTCCTTTTTCTGGTAAAGTAAACGAAGCTCCCGAAATCAACAAGCTTTGGTTGCCTGTCGGGTTGGTCAGGTTCCAATCACGGTCAAATTCTATGGTAAACAAACGCTCAATTGTTTTGAACTCTTTCTGAACAAATTGATAATTCGCAAAAGCATCAATCTGCCATTTTTTTGAAAGTAAACGTTGTTTGACGTTGATTTTTCCTGCCAGACCTTGATTGTCACTATCATCAATGGACGAAAATAAGTTTTGGTCGTTATTGCTAAGTCCGATTTCAAAATCAATATTTGTTTTTTCTGATGGATTATATTTTCCCAAAACGGTAGCAATTTGGATTTTTGTTGGCGGAACCAATCGGCTGATGGGTTCATAATCGCCTCTCGGAACCCCATTTTCGGGGGCTATATATTTATAAACTCTTCCTGTTCCGGTAACGGTTTCTAATTCATAGTTTCCCATCTTGGCACCAACAAGCGAAAACCTCACGTTGTACAATTCTTCATCTGGATTGGTTGAAGCTTCAAAAATTTCTACACCATTAAAAAAAGTCTTACGGTATAGGATTTTATTTTCAGAATAGGAGTCGACATAAGCAGAAGGAGCCGTCATTAAATCGGGATTGTCTCCAGCATTTGCCAAAATTTGTGCTTGTTCAGGAGATAAGTTTTGTTGTAAAGGCTGATTCTTTACATCATTTTCAGAATATAAAAAACCGCCAATGCTCCAATTTTTTCTTTCGTGAGTCGCACCAGCATAGGTTACAAAACGGGTATAATTTCGATCCGAGAATTGATATTCGATATTGATTCGCATCTCCGAAGTAATCGGAAAAAGTGATGTAAAGATGATTTCTCCAGCATTGTAATCGATAATGTAATCATTATTCTCACCACGTTTTAGCAAAATTCCGTTTACAAAAACCCTTTCCGAACCTGAAATGATGAGAATAAACAATTCGCCATTTGGACCACGAAGTTTATATGGACCTTGATTGCCTTCCTGACCGACAAAAGTACTTTTGGCATATTGTCCCCGAACCAAAGCAGCCGAGGCAAAAACATTTGTTTTGGCTTCGTCATCGCCAAAAGTGAAATTGGCAGCCAAACCTTGTACTTTCTTATTAAAATTTAAAAACTTAGACTTTCTGTTTTCTAAAAATAAATCTCCAGCTCGAATGTTCCATTTGTCGCTGAAAAGTTCAATGAAAATCTGGTCGAATTCATCGAGTTTTTGAGAATAACCCCCTTCTTGCAGTGGGATGTTTGTATCTTGAATGGAGGCCCTCAAGCTGACCTTATCCGAAATTTTTCCTGTAATCTGCAAATCCAAAGACGAATTCACAACCGCATTTTGATTGTTTCCGATGGTAACGCCACGAGTGATACTGCCCGATGTATTCAATCCATCAAAGGGAACAAATCGTTTTGCAGGATCACGTGAAACCTTATACAAACCGCCAGAAGCATCGTTGCTAACAACACGGCTTTTGTCGTAAATGCTGTATTCTTTGGTAAGATAATTGGGTAGTTTGAAAAAACGAACAATTAGAGTATCAGAAGCTGCATAATTTTCATTGAAAACTAAAGTTCCTTTTTGAAAGTTTATCTTATAAAAGGAAGTATCAACGGTAGTGCCAGCTTGGTCAATCACTTTAAAAAAACTCGGATTGATACTTACACTGTCAATTTTTATGGTGTCACGAGAAGGAAAGATCTTTTTTGTCTTGTAGGGCGAATTGATTTCCTGGGCATTAACGCCAGAAAAGAATCCAATTGCAAGACAAAAAAGAAGTTTTTTAAGCATAGATAGATAACTCTAAAAGCCCAAAAGTAGTATTTAAAATCCTAAAATTAACTTTGCGACTTTAGCCTCTAATGCATAGAATAAAAAACCACGCTGTTAACGTGGTTTAATTTTTTTTGGATTATACTTCCCTAGTCACAATTTGCATCGTCTCTCGACTGACTTGTTTCAAAAGAACTTCTTTGTTTTTTTCTACCATCTGAGAAGCTTTTTCATCAAAATGGCGAATCGTGTAGAGCGAAACATTCTCGTTATAGGAAACTTGGAATTTTTTAGAAAGTATATTTTTTAGCTCATTAAAATTGCCAAATTTGTCTTCGATACAAACGGAGAAACTAATGGCAGAATTCTGAATCAAGCTTACCTTCATTTTATATTTGTGGAACAAACCGAAGATTTCACTGATGTTTTCTTCCATAATAAAATCGAAGTTTATGGAAGAAAGCGAAACTAATAATTGACTTTTTTTCACAATAAAACAAGGCAAGTGTGGCTCTAGATCGGCACCTTTGCTAACGCTTGTTCCTGGTAAATCAGGATTTATAAAGGATTTTACAAACAACGGAATTTCTTTTTTTCTTAATGGCTGTAAGGTTTTAGGGTGAATAACCGTTGCGCCATAAAAAGCCAATTCGATCGCTTCACGATAGGAAATCTGGTTGAGCAAAGTTGCATTTTCAAAAAATCTCGGATCTGCATTCATCACTCCGGGAACATCTTTCCAAATCGTTACACTTTCGGCATTCAAGCAATAGGCAAAAATAGCAGCGGTATAATCTGATCCTTCACGTCCTAAAGTTGTCGTGAAATTATTTTCATCAGAACCTAAAAATCCTTGGGTAACATTCAGCACTTTTCGCTTTACGTTTTTCGAAATATTTTGCTGTGTCAAATCCCAATCTACTCCTGCATCGCGGTAGTTACTGTCGGTTTTTATGAAATCGCGAACATCAATCCAGTTGGTTTTTATTTCGCGATAGTTCATGTAATGGCTCAAAATGGTAGTCGAAATCAATTCTCCGAAACTCACGATTTGATCATAAACAAAGTTGTAATTTGGCGATTTATTATGGTTGAGGAAATATTCTAATTCGGCAAAAAGGGTAGTCACATTTTTAAACACAACATGCCTTTCGTCTTCAAAAAGATCCATCAAAATTTCGTTGTGATACTTCTTGACTTCCTGAACTGAAGCTTGCAATTCTTTCGATTTTTCGAAATAATTCTTTATTACCACTTCCAATGCGTTAGTAGTTTTTCCCATTGCGGAAACCACTAACAATACATCCTCATAACCCACTTTTTGAAGAACGTCATACACGTTTCTCACTCCGGCAGCATCTTTTACAGAAGCACCTCCAAATTTGAATACTCTCATTTTTAGATTTTAGATTTTAGATTTAGGAATTAGGATTTTCCTGAACCTGAATTTATTTGGTATTTAGATTGTAAAATTCTTCTATCCCCTTTTCGTCCATTTGGACCACTCGCCAAGTTTCTAGCAATTTAGCTCCCGATTTTTCATAAAAATCAATGGCCGGTGTGTTCCAATCCAAGACATTCCATTCCACTCTTCTCACATTGTCTCTTTTTCCCTGTTTCAAAACTTCAGAATATAAGGCAAACCCTAAACCTTTTCCACGCATTTTTTCATTTACAATCAAATCTTCCAGATGGATGGTTTTGCCTTTCCAGGTAGAATAACGGTAATAATAGAGTGCAACACCAACAATTTTGGCATCAACTTCGGCAACAAAAGTATGGAACAAAGGAGTTGCCGAAAAACCATCACGTTCTAAATCTTCGACTGTAATCACAACTGCATCAGGTTCTTTTTCAAAAACCGCTAGTTCTTTAATCAGATTTAAAACCGAATAGATGTCTTGTTTAGTGCCTTTGCGAATGTTCATTGGGAATAATTTGGGCAAATATACAATTCTCGGAAACTATCCAATAAAAAGGCTTCCATTTTCACAAAAAAACCGATATTTGTACCACATAACTACAACGATTTCGGAATGGAAGAACGTAACAAAACCTTAGGTGAGTTTATCATCGAAAAACAAAAAGACCACCAGTATTCATCTGGAGAATTATCAAAAATAATCAATTCTATCCGCTTGGCGGCGAAAGTTGTAAACTACAAAGTGAATAAGGCAGGGTTGGTAGATATTGTTGGAGCTGCAGGAGAACAAAATATTCAGGGTGAAGATCAGCAAAAACTCGATGTGTATGCCAATGAAGTTTTTATACAAACGCTAATCAATCGTGAAATTGTTTGCGGAATTGCCTCCGAAGAAAACGACGATTTCATTACCGTAGAAGGTTTAGACAACGGTCATAATAATAAATATGTAGTATTGATGGATCCGCTTGACGGTTCTTCAAACATCGATGTCAATGTTTCGGTAGGAACTATTTTTTCGGTTTATAAAAGGATTACGCCAATAGGAACTCCTGTTACTTTGGAAGATTTTTTACAACCTGGAACAGCTCAAGTAGCTGCAGGTTATGTAATTTATGGAACTTCAACAATGTTGGTTTACACTACAGGACATGGTGTTAATGGATTTACTTTGAATCCAGCAATTGGAACATTCTATCTTTCACACCCAAATATGAAATTTAAGGAAGATGGAAATATCTATTCTATCAATGAAGGAAATTATATCCATTTCCCACAAGGAGTTAAGGATTATATCAAATATTGTCAAACAGAAGAAGGTGATCGTCCTTATACTTCTCGCTACATCGGAAGTTTGGTTTCCGATCTTCATCGAAATATGATTAAAGGAGGAATTTATATTTATCCAACAAGTTCAAAAGCTCCAAACGGGAAATTACGTTTACTTTACGAATGTAACCCTATGGCTTTTATTGTGGAACAAGCTGGAGGAAAAGCTTCGGATGGTTTTGGTAGAATCATGGATATTGAACCTACAGAATTGCATCAACGTGTACCATTTTTCTGCGGAAGCTTGAATATGGTAGAAAAGGCCGAAGATTTCATGATGAAGGCCAAATTGAGCAAGTACTAAATCAGTAACATATCTCGCAAAAACGCAGAGCCGCAAAGTTTAATTTCTTTGTGGCTCTTTATTTTATAAAAATATAAAAACCATTAAGATGTTAAGTTTATTAAGTCATGCTTAATTTTTCTTAATACCTTAATGGTTTTAAAAACTCAGTTGCTTAGTAGCTTAGCCACTCAGCAACTTTTCTTATTTATTCATGTGTTGCATCTCGAAAAGGAAAGTATCCAAATCAACATTCAATACTAATAAAGACAAAGCTTTGTCTACAATATAATGAACGTTTCCTGGTGTAAAACCTAATGCCAATGCAAAACGAGTCAAAATTTCTTTTTGTTTTGGGCCAAGAACGTGATCTGCATAAACCATTCTCGACAAATCGTATAAACGCTCCAACCTTTGGGTGTGCAAGTAAGGAGGGTTAATTGGATATTTCAAAGGATTTTCGAGAATCTCTTTGTATTCTTCCGAAGAAATTTCCAATTGGTTGGCCAACTTGTCCAAGAAATGTCTTTCTTCTTCGCTCAAGTGTCCATTCTCCATTGCGACTCTCACAATAGAAGAAAAGTGACCTTTATTTCTGTTTTTAAATCCGCTATCAAATAATTCTGCAAATGACATAATTAATGTTTTAAATATCCTGCAAATATAATTCTATTTCAAAAATTTTAGCCGTATAATTTTAAAAGTTTTATCAATAAAAACAAATCATTGCGTTATAAAGATAGGAATTCTTTATTCGCAAAATAAATTGTAAGTTTGACTTCCCCAAAAACGTTTAAAAATTATTTACTATGTCAGAATTAATGATATATCTCGAAATAGGACTTCGCCACGTTCTAGACATCAATGCCTACGATCATATTCTTTTTCTTGTGGCATTAACCGTTCCCTATGCCTTCAAGGATTGGAAAAAAGTATTGATTTTGGTTTCTATTTTCACACTCGGACACACCTTGGCTTTACTGCTATCGGTTTTAGAAGTGGTAACTATAAAAGCAAGCTTGGTCGAATTCCTTATTCCTATAACAATTCTTTGTACAGCAATTTACAACCTTTTTACGGCTGGAAAATCAGTCAGAAAAGAAAATATCAGCGTCACAGGATTCATCACTTTATTCTTTGGAATTATCCATGGACTCGGGTTTTCTAACTATTTCAAATCCATACTAGGAGGTTCGGCTGGAGATAAATTACTGCCTTTACTTGAATTTGCATTAGGAATTGAAGTCGCCCAAATAATTGTAGTCTTGCTTGTTCTCGTTCTTTCTTTCATCGTTCAAAATTTTTTCCGAAACTCAAAACGCGATTGGATTCTCATCGTTTCGTCGATTATAATAGGAATAATCATCCCGATGTTAATAGAAAGCGAAATTTGGAATTAATAGCTTTTGAAGCGAAACGTTTGCGTATTTTTGTAAACCATTTTCCTGCCTTCCTTCCAAATCTTTTTATTTTTTTAAAGAAAAAAAATAAAAAGGATTTTCCCTCCAGTCAGGGCTAGAAAGGAAACCATTTGAATTTTTGTAAACAAAGTAATGAATCTGAAGAAACTCAATAAATACGACAAAGCCTATCTCCGAATTGCAAAGGAATGGAGTCTTCTGTCCTACTGTAAACGAAAACAAGTTGGTGCCATCATCGTAAAAGACAGGATGATTATTTCCGATGGCTATAACGGAACTCCAAGTGGATTCGAAAACTGCTGTGAAGACGAAGAAGGATTGACACATTGGCACGTGCTTCATGCCGAAGCAAATGCTATTTTAAAGGTAGCACGATCCACACAATCCTGTGAAGGAGCAAGTTTATACATCACACTTTCACCATGCAAGGAATGTAGTAAGCTCATCCATCAATCTGGAATTAAAAGAGTAGTCTATCAAAATGGTTACAAGGACGATTCTGGAATTCAATTTTTGATAAAAGCAGGAGTAGAAGTAGTCCATATTCCAATATTAGAGCAATAAATGAAAAGCACAAAAAAATATCTTCCCATATTATTTTTTGCAACCTTGGCAATTGGCGTTGTTCTTGGAACTATGCTCAATTTTCCCGTTCCTGGAAATTTTTCTTCGGCAAATAATCATAAAAACAAACTCAACAAGCTGATTGATTTTATTGATGCAGAATATGTTGATAGTGTCAATACCGATTCTATTGTGGATCTAACCGTAAATAACATTCTCGAAAAGCTCGACCCACATTCGGTTTATATTGCTCCAGAAGAAATGGAAGGTGTTTCCCAAAGCATGAAAGGCGATTTTGTAGGGATTGGGATTAATTTTTATATGGTAGGAGATACTATTGCAGTCATCAAACCTGTAGAAAACGGTCCTTCAGCCAAAGCTGGAATTCAAGCTGGTGACAGGATTTTATTTGCTGGAAAAGACAAGCTCTTCGGAAAAAAAATACATCAGGATACGTTGTTTTCGAAATTAAAAGGAAACGTTGGCTCAGAAGTGCAATTGACGGTCTATAGGAAAACCCAAAATAAAAAGTTCAATGTAAAAGTCATTAGAGATGTAGTTCCCATAAAAAGTGTAGATGTGGCTTTGATGCTCGACAAAACAACGGGTTACATCAAGATCAATCGCTTTGCCGAAACTACTTATGATGAATTCAAGAAAGGTTTGTTTTCGCTTAAAAAACAAGGAGCAAAAGCATTGGTAATTGACGTTCGGGATAATGGCGGTGGTTATCTCGAAAAAGCAGTAGAAATAGCCGATGATTTCTTGAAAAAAGACCAATTGATTGTTTTTACAAAAAATAAAAAAGGTAGAACCGACAAGACTTTTGCTTCCGAAAAAGGAATTTTCGAAACCGGAAATGTATATGTTTTGATTAACGAAAATTCAGCTTCAGCGAGTGAGATATTGGCTGGAGCTTTGCAGGATAATGATCGAGCTACAATTGTTGGAAGACGTTCTTTTGGAAAAGGATTGGTGCAACGCGAAATGGATTTTGGTGATGGTTCGGCTGTTCGATTAACGGTTGCCCGTTATTTTACACCAACAGGTCGTTCGATTCAAAAATCATACAAGGAAGGAAACGAAGATTATTTCAGGGAATTTGGGCATCGTTTTGAAACGGGCGAATTATATTCAAAAGACAGTATCAAAATCGCCGATACTTTGAAATTCAAGACACCAAAAGGTAAGATTGTATATGGTGGTGGCGGAATTGTACCCGATGTTTTCGTGCCTTTGCAAGTAGAACATGGTCAGGAAAGTATCGTCTATATCATGCAATCGCCAATGGTTGGGAATTATGCTTTCGAGCAATTGGATCAAGACAGAAATGCTTTTAAAGGACTTACATTTGAGCAATTAGTAGCCAAAATGCAAAAAACGGATTTGTATTATACTAATTTCAAAGCCTATCTCAAGAAAAATGAAATCGATCTGAAATTGGATAAAAACAAGGAGATGGTTAAAAGATACATCATGGCAGAATTTGCCGGACAACTTTTTGGAGAAGAGAAGTATTTTGAAATCATTCTGCAACAAGATGCGATGATCAAGGCAATTTTGAAGAAGTAAGGGTATGAGTTAATGGATTCAAAACAGAAGGAAATCATTAACTGAAAAGAAAATCCAAGTGCGAAATATTATAAATCAAGTTTATAAGCCCAGAGGGCTGAAATTATTATAGCATAATTTTACAACATTTAAAAAACCCTGTAGGGGTGACATTATTGTAGAATGTTTGTTGGTAAATCATCACAACCCCGTAGGGGTGACATTTTATCTAAGAAATAATGTCATCCCTACGGACTTGATATATTTTGCGACAACAAAACTTATTTTTTTATACTATCGTGAGCTTGAGAATGAATTCCATTATTCCACAAAGTCAAAATATCGGTAGCAACGGATGCACCACTTCCCGAAGCTATAGAAAGCTGGCTTCTCCAACCCGCTAAAGTTCCCGCAACATAAATTCCTTCAGTAACTTTATGGTCAACGTTTGTTAGTTGAATTCGGTTTTTCTCTGGAATAGCCTTTCTGTGAGGCTCTACATATTGCATCAAGCCTTCAATCGCAAAGGTATTCGAAGTATTGATGGCTACAACAATATTTTGTGTACGGTAGGATTTTTTATTAGTTACAACCAAAAAATCAGGATATTCACCTTCAATTTTGAATACTTTTTCGTTGGGAATTTGATCGATATGAGGATAAGCTTCGGATAGATGCTCAAGACTTTCAGTCAATAATTCGGAACCTAATTTTCCTGCTGGAATTCCGTAGGCATTATTAAACAAGGCTTCTTGAAGGTTTGAACTTTTTTGATGAGTAAAGATTCCGATTTTTTTATCGCTTGCAAAAGGTTTTTTATAGGCAGAACCTAGAACCAAGGCACATGAAACTCCCGAAACTCCGCCACCAATTATTAGAACATCAAACATGCTTAATTGCCTTTTGTTTTTTCTTCAATCATTTTCGACATTCTGAAGATAAGTAGAATAAAAACAGCACAAAATGAAGCTGCAATTCCAATCAATCCAACCAAACTATCTCCTGTGAATAAATTATCGAAGTCAAGAAGCGTGATGTTGAAAACAATTAGGGCAAGTGCCAAAACTATTAATATGGAAGTGAAAATTTTCATTAAATATATTTTATAGGAAGTGAAATTAGTATTTTTTAGCCTAAATAAACAGTGCTTTAACATTAGATGCAAATAATTTAACAGCAATCGCTAAAAGCACTACTCCAAATGTTTTTCGGATGACTCCTAAGCCATTCTTGCCCAGCATTTTCTCGATTTTTGAAGACGATTTTAGTACGGCATAGACCAAAATAATATTTAGAATAATACCGATGATGATATTTACCGTTTGAAATTGGGCTCTCAAAGACAATAAAGTTGTCATGGTTCCAGCTCCAGCAATCAAAGGAAAGGCAATCGGAACAATGGAAGCCGAACTTGCTTCTTCATCTTTATAAATTCGAATGCCTAGAATCATTTCTAAAGCAAGAAAAAACAATACAAATGAACCTGCTACAGCAAATGAATTTACGTCAATCCCAATCAGGTTTAGGATTTCTTCTCCAACAAAAAGAAAAACAATCATGATGATTCCGGCAACAAGCGAGGCCTTTTCAGACTCAATGTGGCCGTGTTTTGATCGTAAATCAATAATAATTGGAATACTTCCGATGATGTCAATTACTGCAAATAATACCATTCCAACAGTAATCATTTCTTTGAAATCAAAGTTCATAAGAGAGGGGTTTTTTCAGACCGCAAAAGTATTTTATTTTATAGAGAACATTGCCAAGTATTAGTTAATTTTTTTAGATGTTTATCTGTTGAAAATCAAAACGTTGTGAGTTTAAATCCTAAAGCCTAAATCTAATCCCGAAGCTTCGGGACTAAATTCTAAATTCTAATCGTATCTTTGCAGCATGTTTCAACTAGGAAAAACAATTGTCTCCGAAGACATTTTAGAAAAAGATTTTGTGTGCAACCTTTCGGCTTGTAAGGGTGCTTGTTGTGTAGATGGTGATGCAGGAGCTCCATTATCCGAAGAGGAAACTAAAATCATGGAAGCTATCTATCCAAAAGTCAAGCCTTTTCTTCGCAAGGAAGGAATCGCGGCAATCGAAGCTCAAGGCACTTGGGTTGTGGGAACCGATGGAACTTTAGAAACGCCTCTTATTGATGAAAAGGATTGTGCTTACGTTATTTTTGATGGAAAAACCGCACTTTGCGGAATAGAACAAGCCTATAATCAAGGAGAAGTTGATTGGAAAAAACCTGTTTCCTGTCATTTATATCCAATACGAGTAAAAGATTTCTCTGAATTCGCAGCTGTCAATTATGACCGTTGGGATATTTGTGATGATGCCTGTTCTTTGGGTAAAGAATTAGAAGTTCCTGTTTACAAATTTGTAAAGGAAGCTTTGGTTCGAAAATTTGGTGAAGATTGGTATGCTGAACTTGAAAAAGTGGCTGCCGAACTCAAAAAATAAACAACTCAACAATAGTATTTATTTTCGTTTTTATTTGTAATAGATTCCTATATTTTACAGCACTTCGCATTCTTTTTTTATTTTTAAAATATTGATTTTCAGTATTTTGTAAATTGTATGAAAACGCCTCACAATTTTTATCGTTGTTAAAAACTATCGGCAATTGTGGATAAGTTTGGCTTTTATTTAACGCAAGAAATCGCAATCTTTGTATCACCCTTTACGGCAAAAATTAATCTTCATAATACAATAAAAGTCAGTCCAGTATGTCATCAATAGAACCAATTTTACAAGAGAACAAAGATCGTTTCGTAATTTTTCCTATAAAACACCACGATATCTGGGAATGGTATAAGAAAATGGAAGCCAGCTTTTGGACTGCTGAAGAAATTGACCTTCACCAAGATTTGAACGACTGGAACAATAAATTGAACGAGGATGAAAAGTATTTCATCAAGCACATCTTAGCTTTTTTTGCTGCTTCTGACGGAATTGTAAATGAAAATCTAGCGGAGAATTTTGTGAATGAAGTGCAATATGCCGAAGCGAAGTTTTTCTATGGTTTCCAAATCATGATGGAAAACATCCACAGTGAAACCTATTCGCTTTTGATTGATACGTATGTAAAAGATGAAGTAGAAAAAGACCAATTGTTTCATGCCTTGGAAGTGTTTCCAGCGATTCGTAAAAAAGCGGATTGGGCTTTGAAATGGATTGAATCCGATTCATTCGCTGAAAGACTGATTGCTTTTGCAGCCGTTGAAGGAATTTTCTTTTCAGGTGCATTCTGTTCGATTTATTGGTTGAAAAAACGTGGTTTGATGCCAGGTTTGACCTTTTCGAACGAATTGATTTCTCGTGACGAAGGTGTTCACTGTGATTTTGCGGTTCATTTGCACAATCACCATTTAATAAATAAAGTGCCGAAAGCGAGAATCACGGAAATTTTAGTCCAAGCTTTAGATATTGAAAGAGAATTTGTTACCGAGTCACTTCCTGTAAGCCTTATCGGGATGAATGCAAAATTAATGACACAATACTTGGAATTTGTAACCGATAGACTTTTAGTGGAATTAGGATGTGCAAGAGTGTACAATTCTACCAATCCGTTTGACTTTATGGACATGATTTCACTTCAAGGAAAAACAAATTTCTTTGAAAAAAGAGTTTCAGAATACCAAAAAGCGGGTGTAATGAACAGCGGAACAGCAAACGATAGCGATAGCCAAAAAATAAGCTTCGACGCCGATTTCTAAATTTCTGCCTTTAGGCAAAAGCCAAAATCAAAATTAATAATCAAAGTTTAAGACAACTTAAACTTCAAAATAACGTTGCAATATCATAGCGTAGCGACTTTATGCCTTGACGGCAAAATATATTACAAATAACCCGAAATCAGGGAAGGGATTCTCGGTTTCACAAAAAAAAACAAAAGCTTATGTATGTAGTAAAAAGAGACGGCAAGAAAGAGCCGGTAATGTTCGACAAGATTACGGAAAGAATTAAAAAACTATGTTACGGGCTGAATCATTTGGTTGACCCTGTTAAAGTTGCAATGCGTGTTATCGAAGGTTTGTATGACGGTGTTTCTACCTCAGAACTGGATAACCTTGCGGCAGAAACGGCAGCGGCAATGACCATTACACATCCGGATTATGCACAGTTGGCGGCTCGTATTGCGATTTCTAACTTGCACTCCAATACCAAAAAATCATTCTCGGAAACCATGACAGACATGTATAATTATGTCAATCCGAGAACTAATAAACTTTCTCCATTATTGTCTGATGAAGTTTATGAATCCATTATGGAAAATGCTGAATTCTTGGATTCGCATGTGATTTATACGAGAGATTTCAATTACGATTACTTCGGGTTCAAAACCTTAGAGCGTTCGTATTTGCTTAAGATAAATGGAAAAATCGTCGAAAGACCACAGCACATGTTGATGCGTGTTGCTGTCGGGATTCACTTGAACGATCTTGAAGCGGTTATTGAAACCTACGACTTGATGTCGAAAAAGTTCTTTACACACGCTACACCAACACTTTTCAACTCAGGAACACCAAAGCCACAAATGTCGTCTTGTTTTCTTCTAACGATGAAAGATGACAGTATTGATGGAATTTACGATACGTTGAAACAAACGGCAAAAATCTCGCAATCAGCGGGAGGAATCGGTTTGGCTATCCACAATGTGAGAGCTACAGGTTCTTACATCAGCGGAACAAACGGAACGTCTAACGGAATTGTGCCAATGCTTCGTGTGTATGACATGACAGCTCGTTATGTTGATCAAGGTGGAGGTAAAAGAAAAGGAAGCTTTGCGATTTATATCGAACCTTGGCATGCTGACATCATGGATTTCCTTGATTTGAGAAAAAACCATGGTAAGGAAGAAATGAGAACCCGCGATTTGTTCTTGGGAATGTGGATTCCAGATTTGTTCATGAAACGAGTTCAGGAAGATTCAACTTGGACGTTGATGTGTCCAAACGAATGTCCAGGTTTGAGCGAAAATCATAGTGAAGCTTTTGAAGCTTTATACTTGAAATATGAAGCCGAAGGAAAAGGAAGAAAAACCATCAAGGCAAGAGAAATTTGGGAGAAAATCATGGAATCTCAAGTAGAAACTGGACTTCCTTATATGTTGTATAAAGATGCAGCCAACAGAAAATCCAACCAGAAAAATCTTGGAACTATCCGTTCGTCTAATTTATGTACGGAAATCATTGAATATACGTCTCCAGATGAGGTTGCGGTTTGTAACTTAGCTTCGATTTCACTTCCGATGTTTGTGGAAGATGGCGAATTCAACCACCAAAAATTATATGAGGTAACCAAACGCGTTACCCTAAACTTGAATAAAGTAATCGACAGAAATTACTATCCTGTAATTGAAGCCGAAAATTCAAACAAACGTCATAGACCAGTAGGTTTGGGAGTTCAAGGTTTGGCCGATGCTTTCATTATGTTGAGAATGCCTTTTACAAGTGATGAGGCCAAGAAATTGAACCAAGAAATTTTCGAAACGCTTTATTTTGCAGCCGTAACTTCTTCGATGGAATCTGCGAAAGTAGAAGGGCCATATTCATCGTATGAAGGTTCGCCAATTTCGCAAGGAGAATTTCAATTCAACCTTTGGGGATTAAAGGATTCTGATTTGTCAGGTCGTTGGGACTGGGAAGGATTGAGAAAAGAAGTATTGAAACACGGTGTTAGAAATTCACTTTTGGTGGCGCCAATGCCAACGGCTTCTACGTCACAAATTCTTGGAAACAATGAAGCTTTTGAGCCTTATACATCTAATATTTATACCAGAAGAACACTTTCTGGAGAGTTTATAGTAGTAAACAAGCACCTTTTGGAAGACCTTGTAAAAAGAGGATTGTGGAACGAAAACTTGAAGCAAGAAATCATGCGTCATAATGGTTCGGTTCAGAATATCGATGTGATTCCGCAAGATTTGAAAGAACTTTACAAAACCGTTTGGGAAATGTCGATGAAAGATATCCTTGATATGTCGCGTCAAAGAGGATATTTCGTAGATCAATCGCAATCGTTGAACTTGTTTATGCAAGATGCGAATTATGCAAAATTAACGTCGATGCATTTCTATGCTTGGCAATCAGGATTGAAAACAGGAATGTATTATTTGAGAACAAAATCAGCAGTTGATGCGATTAAATTTACATTGAACAATGATAAAAAAGTAGAACCAATTCCAGTAGCAGCTCCTTTAGAAGTTGTAAACATGGTGCAGGAACCCGTTGCTCCAATCGCTGTTGATGATTTCAAAGCAATGTTGGCAAGAGCACAAGCTGCTGAACCAGATGATTGTGAAATGTGTGGTTCGTAAATAAGAATTATAATTTAAAAATTAGAAAACAGCTGTCAAATGACGGCTGTTTTTTTTAAGCACTAATTTCAGTCTTCGTATATTTGCATCAAAATAAAAAAGCTTGAGTTTATTATATTTTAGAGATCGGGAGAATGTTGATTTGGAAAATGTTTTCTTCGAACATTCCGTTTCCGAACAAATCCAGCAATTCCTGAAGGAACATCAGTTTGCTGAAATTCTGCAACAGTATGAACTTCCTGTAGCCAACAAGATTTTATTGTATGGAAAAACAGGTTGTGGCAAAACCATGACGGCAAAAGCCATTGCAAAAAAGCTCAACAAGAATATTTTTATTGTCAATTTGGCTTCGGTTGTTTCTTCGAAATTGGGAGAAACGGCGAAGAATGTCCAAAGCATTTTCAAGGAATCCAATTATGAAAATTCGGTTTTGTTCTTTGATGAATTCGATTCGTTGGGACAAATTCGAGACTATGATAATAAAGACAGTAGCGAGATGAAACGAGTGGTAAATGCCATTCTTCAATTAATTGATAACTTCCCCAAAAACTCTATCTTAATTGCAGCTACAAATCAAATCCAGATGATTGACGAAGCTTTGATTAGAAGATTTGAACTACGGCTTGAATTTGCCTTACCTTCAAAAATAGTTTTGGAAGCATTTTACACCAAATTACTGTCTAAATTTCCTGCTAAATATCAAAACATCGAAAAGCAATATGGAATTTCGTTTTCTGAAGCAAAAGACCTTATCTTTAGGCAAGTCAAAAACAACATCATTTCGGATGAAATGAATAAATTAAATTAAAAAACATTAAAATGTCAAAGGAAAAAGGAGTCTATACCGGAATTATAGAGCAAGATGCCGACGGAAATTTTTTCTGTGGAGAATACCTGCTGGATTATCAATATACAGTTGCGAATTTCAAATTAGGAGATGAAGTTAATATCAAAACCGTGATTGTAAATCCAAGTGATAGAAGCTACAATCTATATCCGAAAAAATCAAGAAACTTTTTCTTGGCGAACGAAAAGGAGTAGTGATCAGTGATCAGTTGAAGTGAAATCCTCAATCCTAATTCCTCAATCTAAACTCTAAAATCTAAACTCTACAATCACAATGATGCACTGGGAACAACTCTTATCCTTAAAAAGACAAGGCGACAAAGGCAAAAGACTACGAAAAGAACAAGACGATACAAGGCTTGGTTTTGAAGTAGATTATGACCGGATTATTTTTTCGTCGGCTTTCCGGAGCCTTCAGGATAAAACACAGGTTATTCCGCTTTCAAAGACTGATTTTGTGCATACACGTTTGACCCATAGCTTGGAAGTTTCGGTTGTAGGCCGTTCTATCGGAAGATTGGTAGGCAAAAAAATCATTGAAAAATATCCGCATCTTCAAGAAATACATGGTTATCAAGCGAATGATTTTGGTGCAATTGTAGCTGCTGCTTCGTTATCGCATGATATTGGAAATCCACCTTTTGGACATTCGGGCGAAAAGGCAATTGGAGAATATTTCAAGATTGGAAATGGCAAACAATTCAAAGATCAGCTTTCGCCAAAAGAATGGCAGGATTTGATTGATTTTGAGGGAAATGCAAATGGATTATACGTTTTAACAGGAACAAGACCGGGAGTTTCTGGCGGTTTAAGATTAACGTATGCTACTTTGGGAGCTTTTATGAAATATCCGAAAGAATCACTTCCAAAAAAGCCCACTCCAAATATTTCGGATAAAAAATACGGTTTCTTTCAAGCTGATAAATTATTTTTCCAGGAAGTTGCCGAAGAATTGGGAATGATCAAAAAAACAGGAACGGACATCGCTTTTCAAAGACATCCTTTGGCCTTTTTGGTTGAAGCTGCCGATGATATCTGCTACACGATTATCGATTTTGAAGACGGAATCAATTTAGGTTTGGTATCAGAGGATTTCGCCTTGGAATATCTGATTAATTTAGTAAAAGACAGCATTGATTCTTCTAAATTTCATCAACTCACAACAAAAGAAGACCGAATCAGTTATTTGAGAGCTTTGGCTATCGGAAGCTTGATTAACGATGCAGTAAAGGTTTTTATCGAAAACGAGGAAGCCATTTTAAGAGGCGAATTCCATTCGGCCTTGACCGATAAAAGCAAGTATAAAGTACAGATGGATGACATCATTAAATTGAGTGTCAAAAATATCTATCAAAGCAGGGAAGTGGTCGAAAAAGAAGTGGTTGGTTATCAGATTATCCAAACTTTATTGGACAAATTCATCACGGCTTTCAACAATAAATTCAACGGGGAAGCTTCGAATTATGATAATTTACTCTTGAAAATGCTGCCTGAAAAATTCCACGAAGAGAAGGATGATTTATACAAAAGATTGCTTCACATTTGCCACTACGTTTCACTATTAACTGATGGAAATGCATTAGAATTATTTGAAACAATAAATGGAAGAAAGAAATTATAGACTGACTAGAAGCTATAAATTAAACCAATTCCTAACATCTGTTTCAATTGCATTTTGGGACCAAGAGTAACTTGAACACCATCAATTTCTTCTTTTGCCTTGATATCATCGTCATAAATAATATGAGTGTTTACTGTAGCTCGGACATGTTTGTTGACAATAAATTCCCAATTCATTTGCCAATCGATGTCGATATTTCCAAAATTGTTGAGATAATCGGTATAAAGATTCAATCGATTATCGAGTTTAATATTTTTGAAAACTTCTTTCTTATAATTGCTGGTAAATAAGAAACCAAGTTCCGTTCTAGAATTTTTTCCTTCTCGAAGTAGCTCTTCTGTTATAGGGTCATAAATCGCTTTTTCAACCCCAAAAGCTCCCTGGTTGGCTAATCTTTGATCCAAAACCAAGGTGTTTTTCATCGTCAATGGCGAAATATAGAGTTGTAAATTCTTAGCCTTATTGTTATATTCGGCACCGACACCCAGAAAAGTATAGGCTGGAGCAAAAAGACGGGAAATGGCTAGATCCGTGTTGGGATAGGCATAACCGTTCGTGAATTGTGTGTTGAAATTGAATTTCGCACTATGGTACCAATTCGATGTGGTGTCTTTTCGATAACCAACTGTGGAGTTGATTTGGAAAGCATCATCAGTTTTACGCAATTCTACACCATCCTGCTTGCTAATCCCGTATCTAACAATCAATTCGTTAGACCATTTTAGATTTTCATTGTTATAATTTCGAGTAAAAGTTCCTTTTAATAAACCTGAAATAGAACTGTTTCCACCGGCACTCCAATTGACAAATGCAATTTCATTTAAGTCAAAACCCACAATATTTTCTTTTTTCCAATGGCTTTTAATTATTTTGGTAGAATCTGGCAGGTTTACTTTTATCGTGTCTACAGATTGTGCAAAAGAGCTGAACCCGACAAAAAGTACCAACCAAAAGGTCAAGGAAAAAAATCTCATAGTGAAGCAATTAATCAAATTAGGGTAATGCAAAAATCCATAATTTTAATAGCTTTCAAAAATTATTTGCAAACTTTTTGCATCAATTTCACTATAACGTTGTAGTTGATTCACGGTTCCATGTTCAATAAATTCATCTGGAATGCCGAGAATTTTTATTTTTGATGTATAATGATGAAGTGCAGCAAATTCAAGTATAGCAGTTCCAAAACCACCTTTTATAACCCCATCTTCAACGGTAATAACGTGTTCAAATTGGGTTAAAATTGATTGTAAAAGCTTCTCATCTAATGGTTTTACGAAAGGAAAATCATAATGGGCAAACTGGTCTTTATTTTTTATTTCGGCTAAAGCCAAAGTCACACTGTTGCCTATATACCCATTTGAAATGACAGCTACTTTCGAACCTTTCTTTATCAAGTTTGCCTTTCCAATTTCGATTTCTTCGTAAGGTTTGATCCAATCTTGATGCAGTCCACGACCACGAGGATAACGAATCGCTATCGGATGTTTCAGGCCTAATTGAGCTGTATATAAAATATTTCGCAGATCCATTTCATTCATTGGAGCATAAAGGATCATATTTGGAATGCATCGTAAATAGGCGATATCAAAAACGCCATGATGAGTAGCACCATCTTCGCCAACCAAACCAGCTCTGTCCAGACAAAAAATAACCGGAAGATTTTGCAACGCCACATCGTGAATTACTTGATCATAAGCTCTTTGCAAGAAAGTAGAATAAATATTGCAAAACACAATCATTCCTTGAGTTGCCATTCCAGCAGCCAAAGTTACAGCGTGTTGCTCAGCAATTCCAACGTCAAAAGCTCTGTTTGGAAAAGCATCCATCATGAATTTTAGTGAACTTCCCGATGGCATTGCAGGAGTAATTCCGATAATTTTTTCGTTGTTTTTGGCCAAATCTAAAACGGTCAAGCCAAAGACATCCTGGAATTTAGGAGGCAGATTTTCTTCAGATTTCTGAATGATTTCACCCGTTAATTTGTCGAACTTTCCAGGAGCATGGTATTTTACTTGGTCTTTTTCGGCTTGCTCCAAACCTTTTCCTTTTGTCGTGATGATGTGAAGGAACTTGGGGCCTTTTGTATTTTTTAATCGTTTCAATTCTTTGATTACAGTAAATATATCATGACCATCAATTGGTCCTGAATAATCAAAATTCAACGATTTGATCATATTATTCTGCCTCGGATTTTTTCCAGATTTTACCGCGGTCAGATAATTTTTTAAAGCTCCAACACTTGGATCAATTCCAATGGCATTGTCGTTCAAAATCACCAATAAATTTGTATCGGTAACTCCGGCATGGTTCAAACCTTCAAAAGCCATTCCCGAAGCAATCGAAGCATCACCCACAACTGCTACATGGTTTTTTTCAAAATCACCTTTTAAATTCGATGCAATTGCCATTCCCAAAGCGGCTGAAATTGCGGTAGAAGAGTGGCCTACGCCAAACGTGTCGTATTCGCTTTCAACTCTTTTTGGGAAACCAGAAATTCCTCCCAGTTGTCTGTTGGTGTGAAAATTATCTTTTCTACCGGTTAAAATTTTATGCCCGTAAGCTTGATGACCAACATCCCAAACCAATAAATCTTCGGGAGTATTGAAGACATAATGCAAGGCAATCGTTAGTTCTATAACGCCTAAACTCGCACCCAAATGGCCTTCCTTTACTGAAACGACATCGATGATAAAATCGCGTAATTCTTTGGCAAGTTGAGGCAATTCCGTTTCGGGAATAAGACGTAAATCTTTTGGGGAATTGATATGTGAAAGTAAATTGCGATTCATAGTATCCATAGAGAAGCAAATTTACATTATAAAATCGAATTTCTATTTCTCTGTTTATTTTAAAGAGTCTTTTTCGCGAACTATTACCGCTCCTGTAAGAACGATAGGTTCAGCAGGTTTTTTAGGTTGCTTTTTTATTACTGACTTGGTTTTACCAACGCTAGTTGGAGCTACAAGTTTGGCAGTGTCAATTGTAACATTTTGAAGTGTTTGGTTATTTTGTTCCAAGGTGTCAGGATGGAGAGGCAATCCCATAGTAGTCACAGGATGTGTTGTGTCATCAACAATTTCAACCTTGTCAATTTTTTGTTTGTCGCCATTTTTATCAGAACAACTCAATAATGTAGTTCCCATTGTGACCAATAACGCCAAAAGGAACATTTTATGAAACTGGACTTGAGAAACTAAAATCTGTTTTGGAATTTGAATGGTTATGGTGCTTAATTGTTTTTGATTGAACCGTCCACAAACTTTTTTCACTTGATTCTCTACTAAATAATGCTGGATTTCTGATGTATTCCAATTGGTAAAATCGACTACATTTTTCATGCAAGTGTCACAAAATCTTCCGTTTTCACTTGGTGTCATCTTCTCCCAGCTTTTAGAGCAAGGTTTTGGGATTTCAATTTTGTATTTAGTTTCCATAAGTAAGAGTCATTTTTAAAGATAACGGAAAATGATATCAAAAACGTATTTTTGTACCTATGGAAAACATTTTTACCGACGAATATTTTATGAAAAAAGCCCTTCAAGAAGCCGAAATGGCCTTTGAGAAAGGCGAAATCCCTGTTGGAGCCTTGATTGTAATCGACAATAAAATCATCGCTCGAACCCATAACTTGACCGAGATGTTGAATGATGTTACGGCTCATGCCGAAATGCAAGCTATTACTTCGGCAGCAAATTTCCTTGGCGGTAAATACCTGAAAAATTGTACGCTTTACGTAACCTTAGAACCTTGCCAAATGTGTGCTGGAGCTTTATATTGGAGCCAGATTTCTAAAATCGTTTTTGGAGCAAGTGATGAACAACGCGGTTTTGAGAAAATGGGTACTCAGATTCATCCTAAAACTACTGTTGTGAGAGGTGTTTTGGCGAAGGAAGCTAGGGATTTGATGAAGCGGTTTTTTTTGGAACGCAGAAAAAACTAAAATCGATATTCCATTTTCAATAAAGCATATCTTGGTTGCAAACGGTATTCTATTTTTGAAATAGTGATGTCGGAGATGCTGTAATTTCTAAATGTTTCAGTATTGAAAAGGTTGTTCCCAGAGAGTGAAAGTGTGAGTTTATTGTTTGTAAGCACATACCGAGCTTTTAGCTCTAGAAAATGATATTGGTTGTTTTCGCGATCGAGATTTCCAAAAAAGTAACGTTCAGATTTTAGTTGAACATTAAATTTATCGCTAAACATAAAAGAAAAATCCAGAAAACTCATTTTGTCCGTAAAGGAGTTCTCAATTGTAGTTTTCACTTGATTGTAATTCCATTTTGAGCCAATGTGGTAATTGAAAATGCCTCTAAAACCAGAACGGACTTCAAAACCATAATCGGTACTGAGGCTTTTAACTTCTCTCAGATTCGTGTTGTTCACCATGTTTTTGAAATTGATTTTAGACCTACTAGGATGAATGTAAATTAAATTTTATAGGTTCTAGATAATGTCAATGTTTGATGAAAGTGGCAAAAACGCTCAGTTCATTCTAAGGCTATGGAAAATAGTTCTACTGAATTTTGCATAAACAAAATAATAATTTTAAAAACTCATCAACTATTTTTAGTACACTCCCTTTTTTATATTTCGCAACTTTTAGAATTGCAGTGTATAGGTATTATTTTTCTTTTAACTGCTAATTCATTATAAATGTATTCTCCTATTCTAGTTATTTTTAAAATCAAAAGTAATGGGGTAATTAACCAAAATATTGGTAATTTTGAGAATATTAAACATATGGATTGAAAACCATAGTTCCATTTTCCATTATAACATGCCATTTGTTTTTTTGCTAATTCTAGATTTAAGTTTGGATAGGTGTTTTTATCTATATTTCTTAATTTTTTAGCATCTATTAGTTTAAAGTAATCTAGTTTTTGAATGGTATTTATAAAATTAGTGCAATTAGGACACCAATTGTCGTAGAGAACAATTATTTTTTTCATTTTTTAAATTGTGAAACTAAATTAGTTTTCTTTAATAAAAATACGGTTTCTTCTGTAAAATCATTTTGTTTAATATTTTTTAATTCATTCTTAATTGTGCTTTCAGATTTTGTGTAATTACTATAATTTTTTTCATAAGAAATCTTAGTTACAGAAATTGTACTAAAGTAATCCTCTGCCCATAAGACAAGACCAGGTAAATTATTATAGAGTGATGGTCCTGTTTGCACGGGAATCTCTTTTGTAAACCATACCGTAAACATTAAATCTTTATTTTTTGAAATTGCTTTATAACATTTGTAACCCATAATTTCTTTTGTGTCGTTTAATATTTCCCATTCTATGTTGTCTTTTCCTGTGATGTATATTTCTTGATCAAATATTTGCTCTTTTCTTTTATAGTAACCATCTTTTTGAATGATACAAAAATTTATTTTATTTTCAGGGTCTGTCCAATAATCCTCCTTACCTTTTACTTTAGTAACGATTAAAGTATCTAAAACAAATAAAGATTTTTTTTCTTTTAAATTATAATAGAGCGAATAATTGTAATTGTAACCTGTTCTTAAAGCAATGTCGAAATCTTTTTCTTCTTGCGGCGTTGAAGCATCATGGTTAAAGTAGTATTGACTGATTGGCAATAGACTATAATTAATTTTTAATATATTTTTATCACTTTGAGAAAATGCGAAATTTAAAAAAAAGACAGTACAAAATAAAGCAAAATGGTTCATGATAATTAAAGTTTAAATTGAATTCCGGTTAATAAATATCCTAATATATTAGGGTTTGTTGTTGTTGTAGTTATGCCTTGATTGTTGTTTGTTGAAATATTAGAAATGGGATTATCTAAATTAAATAGTGTTAATAGGGAATTTCCGGAGATCGTTAAATTAAATGTTTTAGAAAATTTATAAATAAAATTTAAGTTTATGTCATGTCTTTTAAATTTTGTTGAACCTAAATTAAAATTTTCTATATAAAAATTTGTTTTAAATTCTATTTTAGAGCTTTCGGCTAAAAACGACAAATTATATTTATCTATGATTACTGTATTTGTTTTTAAATTGTTTTCAAAAAAAATTGTATTACTAATTGAATAATTCAAGGATGCCTCTTTAATAAACCATTTGTTAGGCTCAAAAGAAATGTTATATTTTTGAATAAAATTTTGATTGTTAAATTTTACTGAATGATTAATGTTGTTTTGAATAAAAGTAAATTCATATTTTGGACTAATGGTAATTTTATGTAATTGTTTAGAAAAATACCAACCTTTTGAATAGGTTACATTATTATTTGTTACTATTTGTTTGTCTGATATAATTGCATTATAGACAAGCTGATTATTATCTATGCTATTAAAAATATAATTTATAGCATTATAGTTAAGGGAGCCATTTGTTGATAATGATAAATACTCTGATTTAGAAAAATTATAGAACGTGTATTGCAACCCTAGATTATTATTGGTTACTAATTGATTGTTAAAAGCGGTATCTGATAAATATCTAGAAAAACTATCTTTGTAATAAATTGGAATTGTTTGGATTATATCATTTTTTTTTAAAGTTCGCTCATAAAATAAATTCACACTTTTTTTTCTATTAATTTTAATGAATGCCGATAATGATATTGGAATAATAAATTTTTTAATGCTTATGTCATTTATTTCATTTTCCCAAATGGAGGCATTTGTTTTAAAAAAATAATTTATTTTTTTATAATCTCCTCTAAAAATTAAAGGAAATGAAAATATAGTTTCCGTATTTTCTAAATTAATAGCATTGATGCTCAGACTTTCAATATTATTCAAAACTTCTAATCCAAAATTAAAATTATGCTTATTGAAGTTATAGTCAAATAAATAATTAGTTTTAATTTTTGTTGATTTTAGATTGATGTTCTGGTCAAGATTTTGAGGTATTGGCATGTTATTTTGCACTACATCAGTTGAGTTTTCATTATAAAGATGAAAATCAAACGCACCTACAAAGTTATTTTTAAATTTTTGCTTTAATGAAATTGTATTAATGATGTTTAAAACTTTTAGATTAATGATTTCATTAGTATCAAATAAAGTCTCTGGATTATAAGATAAAGTTGATGTTGAATTTTCTTTTCTTTTATTAGAATAGCCAATGTTTGAGTCAAAAGTTAAAATATTATTTTGGTTTAATATTTTTGTATATTGAGCATTAAAAAGGTTTAGACTTCCCTTGTGTTCATTTTCAATTTTTTGATAGTTAATTAATTTATCAATTTCATTTCGTTCAATTTTTGTTTCAAAAATATTTTTAAGTGTATTTTGATAAACAATGAAGTTAAATTTTGAGTTTTTCTTTTCTTTTCTTAAAGTTAAACTGGATGAGGATAAGAAAGAAGTGTTTACGTTCCTATTTTCTGATGTAAAATCATAAATCAAGTTTTTATAATAATTACTTGATAAATTATTTATTTCTGTACTATTGTTTTCAAATTTTAAATCTTTTTCTAAGACATTATTAGTATTATTTGTAAAGAAAAAATTTAGTTTATCTGAAAAATACATGGTTTTTATTTTAACTAAGTATTTGTTTGAATAACCCGCACTAGTTTCAAAATTGCCTTTTAATAAACCTTTAAATTTAGTTTTGGTATCTATATTAATCACAGAATTCCTTTCGCTTTCAAAATCAAAACTAAATTTATCTTTATAGTTATTTACTACTTGGACTTTTTCTATCATTTCTTTAGTTATATTATTTAGTGCCAAATTATTTTGATTTATAAAAACTTCTTTTTGGTTAATTAATATTTTATTTATGGGTTTTCCTTCATAAAAAATGGTACCATTATCTGAAATTTGTAACTCATTATTTTTGTTGAGGATATCCTTTAAGGTTGATTCTTCAGTAAGATTATCACTTATTTTTAAATCAACAGTATCTTTAAGTATTTTGGCTGTTATCTCAACTTCTTTAAGAATAAAATTTTCTTCTTCTAATTCTATATCATAGATTTCTAATCCTTCAAAATTTATATTTTTTGTTTTGTAACCGATACTCGATATTTCTATCCTAAAAATTTTACCCTTGTAATTGACTTTAAAAAAACCCTCTTCAGTTGAAGTTGTATAGTTTATAATTTTATTGTTTAAATCATACAATAAAATTGAAGCCGACACAATTGGCTTTTGCTGCACATCATATATTTTGCCTTTTATTTCTTGTGAAAAAGAAATAAAAGAGATCATAAAAAGCAATAAAAAAAAAAAATTACGTATCAATTTAGTACTGCTTCTTTAGGTTTAACGAAATTAAAATCTTTACAGAATGCAGTAATATTCCAAATTATCATAATGGTTGCAAAGCTGTACAAGTTCAAAAAAAAGGCTATTCCTAGATGCATAGAAATTATGGAGATTAGAATTATATTTCGAAATCTTTTAAATAGTATTAATGGATAAAATATTTCCATCAATAATATGCTAAAAGATAATACAGCATATATTGTTGGAGGCAATTCTATTGAGAATTTATAGATAGAGCTTATGGATTTATAAATTGCATTTCCATTCCACCAACCCGTGTCTATTGATTTTGCGATGCCAGATGTAAAATAAACAATACACAAATGTGCTTGTAAAAATCGTCTTAAAAAAAGGCTATAAGTTATATTGTCCTCTTTGTATAAAAAAGTAGCAGGAAATAGTGCAGTGTAGAAAAAAGAAATGGTTAAAAAATTATCAAATCCATAATTAAACGAAGAGAATGACTTGAAAATTATCAGCTGTAATACTAAAACAATTATTGATACCAATCTTGATTTGAATCCAATTATAAATAAAATAAGTGCTATAATATATAGTAGTATAATGTTGTTATAAAATAGGTCTAAATAATTATTGGTCTCTAAAAATACATAGATCGGTTTTAGAAACCCATAATAATCACTATATAGATATAACAATTCTTGCGGAATAATTGTTTGATCTTTTGAAAAGAAAGATTTTATATCTGAAATAATTGATAATACATCTATTAAAGCTAATAAACCAATCGAGATCCTGAAAAATATTGTTATGAAACTATAACTAGCATTAGAATTTGAAAAATACTCTTCAATTTTTAACATAATATATTTTTTCATTTAAAATGTATTTTTTTAATTTTTCTTCTTCATATTTCCATATATCGCTTGGTATTAAACAATAATGTGTAACAACATAATGCGTACAATTTTTTGATAGATCAATATTTTTAATTTTGAAATTATTATAATTAAACAAACCTATATATTTTGATATCCTATCGTTATATTTTATCTTGTTTTCAATATTTAACGAATCACTCTTTTTTGTTTTAGTATTTTTTGTTTTTTTAAAATCGTCTATTGCAGATAGTGAGTTCATTTCTGAAGAAGCTATAGTTAAAAACCTAATCAAAGAGTTTTTAGATTTTAAATTGTTATTTGTTGTAGTATAAACGAGTTGATTTTTATTATAAATATCAGTTTTATAATAACTTTCTGTCGCAACATTAATTCCAAAAAAACCATAACCTGTATTCAATCCAGAATACCTTTTGTAAAAATCAGTAGCACTATTATTAAGTATTAATGTTGATGAATAATTAATATTGTCTACAATTTTATTATTAATTTTTTTAAATTCGAAATAGTCAAAAAAAACCAAACTAATTGAATGAAAAAAAATGAAAGCAAAATGAACGATAAAGAATACTATAAAAAATTTATTTTTCATATTGAATAAGAATTAAAGTTGGGCAAGTGATTTGCCCAACTTTAAAAATTAAAAATTAGTAATTTTCAATTACATTAGATTCTGCCAATACAGCTGGCTCATACGTTCTTCTTCTTGTTGAGAACTTATCAGGAAAAGTTTTTTCATCTCTTGTGAAAATTTCTTTTGCAGCTGTTATTAAATTCTCATAAGAAGTAATCACTTCAAGATTAACCTCTTTTTTATCACTATTTGTATCTACTGAAGTAAATGATAATAATGAAAACGACCCTACTGCTACTGCAGCTATTAAAATTTTTTTCATCTTTGTTGGTTTTTAGATGATTAAACAATTGGTTTTATGATTAATTCGGTAATCAAATTCTTTTCCTACACCTTATTTTATTTTTCTTTGGGTTTAATAGGTAAAATCCCTCAACTTCGTGGCCACAAAATATTTTTAGTATAAAAATTATTTAACCGTAATTTTTCTCAAATGGTTCTTAAAACTATTTTCATAAACGACTTCATTAGTTCTTAGATTTATAATTTTTATATTCCATATACCTAATATCTTGTCGTAAACAGATACAAATTCCATGTTTAGCATTAATTCAGAACTCTCTTTAATTTTGTATAACACTATTATTAACAAAAAAAACAGCTCCTTAAAGAATGACTTTTTTGTTCCATTTGCTCTTGAACGTTAATTGACCTTGTGTTTCTTTTTTCCGTGAAACACATAGTCGCACCATTTTGTCTTTTATTTGGGTTGCAAAAATCTCGCAATTCGTAGCTATTTAATGTTTTTAATATCTTAATTTCCTTTTACAACCTTTTCATCTTTCCCCCAATCTTTATCATGTGTTGGAGGAGTTGAGTCTGTTACAACTTCTGTTGTGTTAACCTCTATATTAATTTCGTTATCATCTGTTGTACAAGCCAATGTACTGATGGTCAAAAACAATAAAACGGCAATTTTTTTCATAATCATAAAATTTAGAGTTAGTCCACACTTTTGGTGTAGGGTTTAAAATCATTTTTATGAACTACTACCGGTTTTCGTTCTGTAAAGTAAAATCACTTTTTTGTGATATTTTTTTCAACAAATCTATGGGGTCAAATCAAGTTTCACAACCAATATAACGTGGAATTTATAAATTCGGGGTACCCAAAACACACCGAATTTATAAATTCGGTGTGTTGTTTTTAGCTGTAAAGTATTGATTTTATTGGCTTTTTGCGTTGGGGATGTGTTTCGTAAAAAACTGGTAAAAAAAATGTGTTTGGTGTGCTAAAAATGGTTATAATTGTAAGTAAATATCAGATTATGTTAATGCTTAAACGCCAGTTTTTAATCTTTTTCGCCTTTTTTATTTCAAGTCAGTATTTTTTTGCTCAAAAAAAGGCAATAGCTATTTCAGGGACTCTTGTCAACAAGGACTACGAATATTTAAAAAACCAAATCTCTAACTCCGAAAAAGATAGTATAAAACTAGGTATCCATCTTGACTATTTCGTTAAAAAAGCAAGAAATGAAAATAATCTGCATGAGTTATGCCATTTTTATCGATATTATCATTTTTATTATCCGGAAAACAAACATTTTGTTTATGCAGATAGTGCTATTTATTATGCTAAAAGGATAAAAGACAATGCTTTAATAGGAGATGCTTATTATTCTAAAAGCGTAGTCTATTTTTTTAGAAAGCAATACAAAGAATCGCTTGATGCTACTTTAATTGCAAATGAGTATGTTGAGAAAACAAATGATGATTATCTCAAAGCCAAAATTAAGTACAGAATTGCAAACATAAAATTGTATCTAGGTTTTTACAAAGACGCTATTGTTCTTTTTAAAGAATGTGAGTCCTATTTTGGGCAAAAAAAGGATTACAATAATCAAAAAGGATATTTAAAATCGTTAAGTGGCTTGGCCAAATGTTATATAAGTTTAGGGAAATATGATCAAGCCTCTACCATTCTATTATTAGGAATAAAAACGGCAGAAGAACAAAACTTTGACTTCGATGTTCAATATTTTGCCAAGACACAAGGAATTAATGAGTATTTTAAAAAGAACTATGAGGTGGCGGTTTCGCAACTAGAACAGGCACTTCCTACTATTATAGAAAATAAAGACATTTCTGCCGAAACAACTTTATATTTTTATATTGGGAAAAGCCTGTTGGCACTCCATCAGCAAGGAAAAGCTATGTCTTATTTCTTTAAAGTAGATAGTGTTTTGGCGGATGAAACCTTTATGACGCCTGAATTGAGAGAGAATTTCGAAATTCTCATCGATCATTATAAGAAACAAAATAATATCGAGAAGCAATTGGAATATGTCAACCGGCTTATTGATGCTGATAAAGTGTTGAATCAAAATTATCAATACTTGTCAGGTAAAATTCATAAGGAATATGATACTAAAGGTTTGCTTGAAGCAAAAGAATCCCTAGAAGCTGAACTTTCGCAGGAAGAAGCTAAATCATGGATATATATAGGTTTTGTAGCTTTGCTGGTAATAAGTTTAGGGAGTATCGTGTATTTATATTTTAAAAAGCAACGATTATACAAACAAAAATTTGAAGCTTTGTTGTTAAGGCAAAAAGAGCAAGTGGAAGTTAAAGAAACTCCGAAACCAATTGCTAAAAATATCGGTATCAATCCAGAAGTAGTGAACAATTTATTAAAAAAAATCGAGCGTTTTGAAAAAGAACAGCTCTTTCTTAAAAAAGGAATTACGCTAAACAAACTTGCTGATCAATTCAAAACCAATTCTACTTATTTGTCTAAAGTTATCAATCATTACACCGGTAAAAACTTTAGTACTTATATTAACGATTTGAGAATTGAATATGCCATCGACCTGCTCAAAAGTGAAAGAATTACGCAAAAGTACAGCATCAAAGCTTTAGGCGAGATGACAGGTTTTACAACCACACAACATTTCTCTGATGCGTTTCAGCTTTATTCTGGCTTAAAGCCTTCTTACTTTATTGATGAATTAGCAAAAAGTCAGTTGAAAGTCGTTTAATTACAGATTAATTTTCAATCTAGTCACTTTTTGATCTTCCACAACGGCAGGAAAATCTATCGAAATCTCGTTTCCTATTTTAGAAAAATTGCCTTTTGTGATTTTATAATTTCCTGCTTTTCCTTTGCAGTAACACCAAACGCCGAATAGCATTTTGGTATTTTGAAGTTCTTTGTTCGATAATTTTAGATCCGTAGTATTCGACGAGTTGAGTTCGAAAATTATTTCTTCTTTATAACCCGCATCTTGATATTGCTTGTCGGTTTTTTGGTTGTAAGTATAGTGATAAACAGTTGTTCCGTTAAAATCTTCTAGTTCAAAAAAGGTTGCACCAATGCCATCGGTTTTGACGATCATGGTTTTGTTAGGAAATACTTCCAAGGAGCATTCGTAATCTTCTGGACAAGAACTTAAAATTTGTGGTTTTATGTTTTTACTTTCTTGAGAAACGTTTTTCTTGCAGTTGCAGGACAACATCAAGAAGGAAATAAGCGATAATAAAATTGTTTTTTTCATGGCAAGAAAATTAATTTGTTTCTAAAGATAATAAAAAAAAGAGTGTTCAGTCACGGTCACCGTTTTCAGTGGTTTTCTGGAACCTTCTTATTTCCTTACAATTATTTTCCATTAAAAGCATTCATCGTGTTTTCCAATCCAGCAGTTCCGAAAGATTTAATGATTTCTGAAGCTAGTTCGAGTCTTTCAGGAAGAGCTGCTTTTTCGGCTTCGTCCCATTCACCCAAAACATAATCTACTTGTTGGCCTTTCTTGAATTGGTCGCTGATGCCGAAACGGAATCGGGCATAATTTTGTGTATTTAAAACCAAGTTGGTGTTTTTTAAACCATTATGACCACCATCACTTCCCTTGGGTTTGATACGGATAGTTCCGAAAGAAAGGTTCAAATCGTCGGTGATGACCAATATATTTTCTAATGGGATGTTTTCCTTATCCATCCAAAATTTTATGGCTTTCCCAGAAAGGTTCATATAAGTATTTGGTTTCAGTAGAAGGAACGTTCTGCCTTTGAATTTATATTCGGCTAAAGTGCCAAGCTTTACGGTTTCGAAAGTGAGGGCTTCTTTCTTGGCGAAAAAATCTAAGACTTTAAAACCTATATTGTGACGTGTATTGACGTATTCTGCTCCAATGTTGCCGAGGCCAACGATTAAGAATTTCTTCATTGGGTCTGTGTTTTCTGTAATTTTTGTTTCTTGTTTCTGGAATAAATTGGTAAGCCATTTCATGTGGCAAAGATAGGAAAGTTTACAAACACACAAATGGTTTTGTCCCGAAGCTTCGGGATAACCCTGATTGTCTCACATTGCACTTATTGATATAAGTGTTCGGTGAACATGGTTGAAACGGCATCCTTTTTCTCGCTTCTTTAGCGAGGAAAAGATAGAGTGGAAAGCAGGAATATGTCCCGAAGCTTCGGGATGAAAATGCTCTACCGATTCGTTCCTGAAAATTGAAATGGTTGTAATAAAAAAAGCACCAGTTTTGAGGCTGGTGCTTTTTGAAATATAATGGTAAGATTATTTTTTCTTTCCTTTCGCAGGTGCTTTTGCTGCTTTTGCTGCTTCTTGAGCTGCTTTCATCGCTGCACGAGAAATTCTTACTTGAGCTACAACAGTGTTGTCTGGGTGAAGTAATTTGTAGTTATCTGCAACAAGTTTTGTTACATACAATTTGTTACCCATTTCAAGTTCAGAAATGTTTGCTTCAACAAAATCCGGAAGGTTTTTTGGTAAAGCTTTTACTTTCAATCTACGAGTGTTCAAACGTAAAACACCACCTAAAAGTACACCTGGAGAAACTCCTGTTACTTTTACTGGAACTTCCATAGTGATTTCTTTGTCATCGTGTAATTGGAAGAAGTCAATGTGTAAAATCTTGTCAGATACAGGGTGAACCTGAATATCTTGCAAAATTGCATTGAATTTTTTACCACCTTCAAGGTCGATCTCAACTGTGTGAGCGTTTGGAGTGTAAACCAAGTTTTTGAATGCTTTTTCATCTGCTGAAAAATGAACTGGTTGATCTCCTCCGTATAAAACGCAAGGAACCGCTCCAGCATTACGTAAGGCTTTAGTAGCTACTTTGCCCACGCTTTCTCTTTCTGATCCTTTAATTGTAATCGATTTCATTGTAAAAATATATAATTAATAAAAAATACTAGTTAAAGTGTTTGTTCCTGACTACATCAAGAATTTTCCACTGATAGAGTTGTTGTGTTGTACCATTTGCATTACTTCTGCAAAAAGTGGTGCACAACTCACGACTCTGATTTTGTTTGATTCTTTCTTTAACGGAATAGAATCGGTAACAATTAATTCCTTTAATTGGGAATTTTCAATTTTTTCGTAGGCTTCTCCCGATAGAATTGGATGCGTACAAATTGCGCGAACGCTTAATGCTCCTTTTTCCATCATTAAATCGGCGGCTTTCGCCAAAGTACCTCCGGTATCTATCATGTCATCTACTAGGATGACGTTTCTTCCTTTTACTTCTCCGATAAGTTCCATCGTGTCGATCACGTTGGCTGCTTTTCGTTGTTTGTAACAAATCACCACGTCTGACTCTAAAAATTTAGAATAGGCATAAGCTCTTTTTGAACCTCCCATGTCTGGTGATGCAATCGTTAGATTGTCTAAACCTAAACTTTTTACATACGGCAAGAAAATAGTTGAAGCAAACAGGTGATCTACTGGTTTTTCAAAAAATCCTTGGATCTGATCTGCATGCAAGTCCATTGTCATAATACGCGTTGCTCCAGCAGATTCTAAAAGTTTTGCAACCAATTTAGCTCCAATCGGAACACGAGGTTTGTCTTTTCTATCTTGACGTGCCCATCCAAAATAAGGTATTACAGCTGTAATGTGTCGAGCCGAAGCTCTTTTGGCAGCATCAATCATCAGTAAAAGTTCCATCAAGTTGTCGCTACTTGGAAAGGTAGAGCAAACAAGAAAAACCCTTAAACCTCTGATAGATTCCTCGAATGACGGTTGAAATTCACCATCGCTGTATTTTGAGAACGTTACTTTACCTAGCGGAACTCCATAGCTTTTGGCTATTTGTTCTGCCAAATATACACTTTGAGAACATGCAAAAATTTTTGCTTCCGGTTCTTGGTGTGGCATTTTAATTTGTTGTTTAGTAGTTAGTTAGTGTTGTGTCGCCGAAACGAGGTGCAAATTTAGGAATAAAAATGAACTCTGAAAGGAAAATTTCGAGTATTTTTTTTAGAATATGTAAAATTATTTTTTACATTTGCACCGTGTTAAAGGAATTGGTGTTACAATCAATTCTATTGCGATGAAGCTGTTGCTTCTTCGTCTGCTAAGCCCGGATGGCGGAATTGGTAGACGCGCTGGTCTCAAACACCTGTGGGAAACCGTGCCGGTTCGACTCCGGCTCCGGGTACAAAAGCCTCTTCGAAAGAAGGGGCTTTTCTGTTTTTTGTAGTTTCTAACGAAGAAATATTATCTTTAATTTTCAAAATCATTATTTATGAAATATAAATGCTTAATTTTCGTAGTACTGTTTTTAGTTATCGTTTTTGGATGCAAAACCAAATCAAAGATAAGTGAAACTGTAACAGATCGATCGGACTTTATCAAAGACAGTTTGGCTTTTGAGCTTTGCAAAATATATGGCTCAGACCAAGGTATTAGAGATTTTAGCTTAAACTTTAATAGAAGGGAGATTATGCCTAAGATTGATACTTTAAGTTTTAATAGAATAGTTTCTTTCTTGACACAAAATGGATATCCAAGTAAGGATTTGCTAGGAGAAAAAAATATGCAACATGAATGTGTTGGAGCCGCATTTACAGCAGTGCTCCTGCATAACCCACATCGTTTGGTTAATGAGCAAAAATACTTCGATTTGTTTTTAAGCGAAGTAAAAAAAGGAAATTTAAAGGCAAGTTACTTCGCTTCTATTCTTGACAAATACTATTGGGCAAAAAGCACAAACAAAGAGAACCGAAGGGTTTTTTATGGCTCCCAATTTGGTAAACCTTGTATACAAACGAAAGATGCCACCAATAAAGCAAGGATTGAAATAGGATTAGAACCCTTAGCAGATGATGGTTTTGTGGATTGTGGAGATGAAAAGCTGGAGATGCCAAAAGAAAGGAAATAGAGTCCTAAAAGTCCAATTTTTTACGACAATTCCACAATATGAAAGTATTCTTGTAGTTGTAAATTTGTTCTATAAATAGGGAAGGATACCTTCACTATCAATTTATTAAAAACTATTATTATGTTTGGTAAAGGAACAAAAGCTTACAGCATTTTTACAGGAACATGCCCGAAATGTCATGGCGATCATATGTATGTGAACAAAAATCCATACGTTTTAACACAAACAATGAAAATGCATGATACTTGTAACAATTGTGGTTTTCGCTATAAAGTAGAACCTAACTTCTTTTTTGGAGCCATGTTTGTGAGTTATGCAGTTTCGGTTTTTACAGGAATAATGATTTTTTTGCTTTGTTATTATGGTCTCAAGATGGGGTTGCTGGATATTTTTATTGCAATTTTTGCAGGATTAATTGTTTTGATGCCAATCATTACTAGAATTTCAAGAAATATCTACATTAATATATTTGTAAGCTATAATAAAGAGGCCGGAAAAAAAAATATTCCGGCCTAATAGGTTTGCTAATTTAGAAAATCACTTTCTTGGTGACAATGGTTTGGTCGTTTAATACGACTTTCACAATTAAGGTTTGTTGGTGATGTACAACATTGTCCGTGCTAAATCGTTCTGAATTAATTGCATCTTCATCGAAAACCTTTCTTCCTAAGATGTCAAAAACGTTTACTTTACTTATCTTTTCAAACAGTGATGTAACTTTTAGTTCCGTTTTGTCTTTCCAAATCATGACACCTCCTGCAATCTTATCAATTGTTGGGGTTGAAAGCACTTCTTCGGGAAGGTATCTCAAAACAAAACGATTATTAAAAGTACCTGGAACAGTCGTAAACGTATAGTCGGATGCTTTCAAATTGTGTACGGTATTTAAAAGTAAATCTTCCAGATAAATATCCTGTCCTTCAAATAGTCCATCAAAATGATCGATGCTGATTTTTAGATTTCCTGTCAAAGTAGTTTTGTAGCCGAGTGGCACTTCATCTTCATCTTCAAATGGTAGTGCACGACCTTGGATGGTCAATTTTTTGTCTTCTAAGATAGAATATAAAGATACTTTATTGCCTCCAAATTGATCTGCATCATATCCCCAATCTAAACCATTTGTAGCATTTTGGATATAGCCTACCATTGTTTGATTAAAAGCATTTTCTCCAGTTAAGTTTAGCCATATCCGGTGTTTTCCTGTGTTTTCCCAATTACTTACGGGTTCGGTTGGGCTTGTTTTAAAAAATTGGTTGTTGTTTTCGGTAACTCTCATAGAATTATTGAAAATAACATTTGCCGAAGAGGCTATCATTCCTTTAACAAAGAACGATTGACCAGTTGCCACAAATTGATTTGGAACTAGACCTCCGGAATCAGCTGCTGCTGTAGCTGTCGATCCGCTAAAATTATAAGTAGCATAATCATCTGGGCTATATTGGTAGGTTCCTGTTCCACCAACATTTTGGATCTGGGTGTTATGGGTCCACAAATAAATCGTTCCATGCAAATAATCTTCATTAAACAAAAGGAAGGATTCTATATCAATCGCTGATGGATAAGGATTTCCTATCAAGTTCCATTTACTAACCGTTTCATCTCCTGTAACAGGATGTTCTACCCTTCCGTTGTTTGGAACTCCTACAAATGTGGCTGTATAAGGTGTTGCTGTAGCTCCAACGGCTCCTTCAACATCAAATGTTTGTGGGGCTCGAACAATATAGCCCGTTCCAGGTTGCATCACTTCGTTTCCATAAGGGATTTGATCCCAACCTTGTGGATCGGCATCATGTTCCCATTTAAAGAACTTGTTGAATAAAGTTAGTGGAGAAAGACTTACGGGATCTGTTCCTAATTTATATCCTGAACCCAAGGTTAATGGGGAACTCCAATAGGTATAATCAAAGCGAAACAAATCTGGCGTGGTTCGTTTTATGGTTACAGTTCCTGTATTGACAACAAGGTCATTGTGTTGCAACAAACTGCTATTATTGTTGAGTAGCACAGTACCACTATTTTGTAAAGCACCTTGAAAGTCTAGGCTTGCTGGAATCGTCCCATCCTCATTTCCAACAGTTAACATATTTCCTGAATTTACTTGGCATTCGCATCCTCCTAGTGTATCATAAGTGGTTGCTCCAATCGTGTAAGGCAAAGTAAGGTTTCCATCAATAATCGCAATCTCTGAAGCAGTTGGAGGATTTCCATCACCACTCCATACAGTTCCGTCCCAAGTTTTTGATACTTTTCTTTTTGCTTTGAGTTCGATGTTGTCGATGGCCCAGATTTCGTTTGCATTATCATTCTCAATAGTAATTTTCATTCTTAATGAATTTACCAAAGGCAAGTTTGTTATTTGCAAACTACTATAACCATCTGTTGTACAATAACCGCCAACTTGAGGTTTAAACTGATTTTCTACAGTTCCGTTATTGTCATAAACGGCTGTGCCAATGCCTGTTCCACTGGTAAAACTCCATTTGCTTTGCAGGCTCCATCCCGATACGGCTATTTCGTCCGTCCAAGTTGTTCCCCCATCTTTACTGATCGAAACCCGAACAGTGTCATCGCCTTCCATTCCGTTTGATGAAGAGCCAGTCGAAAATGCTCCAACTCTCATTGATATATTTACATCTGATAAAAGAGAAGTGTCAATTGTGTCAAAAATAATTTCTGTAGTAGCGTTGTTTATTTGAAGGCTTTTTGCTCCAATAAATTTATCAGAGTTTCCGTCATCTCCAAATGCTGCATAAGCCGTTCCGCCAGTAACTGTAGCTCCAGCAGGAAGTGGCGTGGTGTAACCCCAAATTGGAGTTGCAGGACTGTCCTCAAAATCTTGAATGGCAATTGTTTCTTCAGTACCATAGCTGCATTCTATATAATCGATTCCTTGTCCTTGGATATTAAAAGTATAAGGATTTTCATCAGGGTCATTACTTTCGATGGTAACAGTAGCAGTTCGAATTTCAGTATCTGTATTTGATGGTGTAAATTTTATAACCAAATAAGTGGTGCCTCCAACTGCTACTAAAGAAGCAGGAGAAGTCGAAATGCTAAAATAGGATGGGTCAGTACCTCCAATGGTTACGTTAGTGATTTCAAGATTCCCTTTTGCTCCAGCAAGATTCTGAATTAGAAAAGTACTTGATCGAGTGGTGGGGCTGTAGCCAAAATCAGTAAAGTCAGTTTCATCCGGAGTCGTATCTCCATCGGGAATGTTTTCATTATTCCCTACGACATTAATTTCTGGAGCTCCAAGAGGAAATCCAGCCGATAGTTCGTTAATACTGGAACTTGTGGCATCATCCGTTACAGTAATTTCCAAGGTGTTTGCAGTTGTGCCAATTGCCGTTCCACCTTCTGTCCATTGGATGCCGTTCCACCTTCCAGGTTTTGAGTTGCTTTCTATTCCAGAAACGTCATAATTCATGGGACTTGAGTGGTATTTGCCTGAAAAAGTATATCCTGCGGCACCTGTTATCCCTTCTGAAGTAAGTTTCCAATATCGAGTGAGATAATCAGCAGAGGCTTCCATTTCAGGATGCTTATCGTCGAGAACTGATACCATCATGTAAGCGGTTGAAAAAGTTCCAGTATTAAAAGTTACCGTTGCTGGAGTATATTGAGAACCATTTGCGGAGGCATTTTTATCACCTATTGGGAAAGTAAAAGTATTATTAATAAGGGTTACTCGTTTTTTTAATCGTCCAGAAGGCCCAGATTCATCAGCAATGACATAGCTTGTTGGCCCTCCAGTTGCTGTAGTAGAAAGATCGAGTGACATATCATAGGCATCTAAATCTACTAATCCTTTGGTTAAGGTTAAAGAAGCATCAATGCTTATGGGAGTTCCCAGTGTCATTGCAATTGTGTTATCTTGACGATTTATGGTTAAATTACCTAGAGTTTGGCTGCCTGTTGTAAAATTGACCGTACCAATACTTCCATTTCCTAAAAGATTCATGTTAGACGAGTTACTTCCTTTAAAGCTACCCAAGCCAAAAATAGTATTGTTTATACTGGCGGTTCCTAATGTCAGCGTTTTTCCATTCAAATCCATTATGTCATTGGCACTGCCAAAAGAAATTACATTTCCAGTGTTTGGGGCGGTTATAGACAAGTCCGTATTCAATACTACAGTGGCATTTCCGCTTGACGGAACTTCAAAAACAACATAATGAAAAGTAGGTGGTGAGGCAACGGGTGCTGTTATGGTTTGTGTTCCTGAGCTTGCATTTTTTATAAAGAAAATGGCACGATTGTTTGCATTAAAAGTATATCCAGTATTAAAGGTGATATCGCCGCCTACTTTTAAATCATCGCCAGCATTTGTGCCTAAGGTCATTGAACCTGTCAACGAAATGTTTCCTCCCACAGTTAATGGTCCTCCACAGCTCCCCATGGAGAGATTACTGCCAGAATTTATTGTTAGATTGCCTGTCATCCCTCTTGCTCCAGTTAGAAAGGAATAATTTAGGTTCGTATTGTTAGACAATGTAACGTGATGTGGAACCCCAAAAGTTCCTCCTATATTGGATGTCCATTCAATACGTCGATCATAGGATCCTCCCGAGTTATAATTTAATGTAGAGGAGGAGCCATATTTTGGGGCGTGAAAATCTACATAGGAACCGGAGTTCAATCGGAGTGTGCCATTGATCGTTGTTGGGTTTCCTGTTCCAAAATTGAGTCCTGTTTCTAATACTAAAGTGGTTGCGGTATCCAGTTCAAGTGTTCCAGGATTTATAACGGCTAAATGTGAAGTGGTTACTCTGAAAATTCCTCCTGAAAGGCTGCTTGTTATTTTTCGGTTGCCCGATGCTAGGTCTAAATTTCCTCCGCCAGAAATGGTAAAGGTTTGTCCGTTTAGGTCTAAGGTGCTTGTAGCATTGCTTGAAACTAGTGTTAATCCATTGCTTGTATTGATAGTTGCATTTGTTCCTGTTGCTAGTTGTAAAGTTCCGCTTCCGCTTATCTGTAGATAATTAAAAGTTTCTGTTCCCCCACCTGTAACGGTTAGAACTTGTGTCGCATTTCCGTTAAAGAAAACAGCTCTCCCGTTTGGATTAAAAGTAGCTCCGGAAGCTCTTGTCCAATTTCCAGCAACATATAAATCGGTACTTACTGTTCCGCTCAAGGTTAAGGTTCCGCTTGTAATGTCGAGGTTTCCTGCCATTCCTCTGCTGGCTGTTGGCAATGTAAGAGAAGTCGAGTTGTTTACAGTTACATTTTGAGGCACACCGTTTCCTGCTGTTGTAGCATTTCCTGTCCATTCAACATTAACTGTATAAGGCGCTCCAGTGTTGTAAACCAAAGTAGAGGCATTTCCATAAATTGGTGCAGCCGTTACGTTTCCTGAATTTATTGTAAATATTCCGTTAATGGTTGGAATGGTAGCAAGTGTTACTGTTCCGTTTATGGTGATATTGTTAAATGTGGTTGAGTTTGTTCCACCAATTGTTCCACCTCCATTAAAGTTTACTAATCCAGGTCCAGCAACAAAAGTACCATTGTTAGTGAGAGTTGTAGTCGTTAATTGCGAAGCAGCATTATCAAAAGTTAGTGAATCTCCAGTATTGATGGTTATAGAAGTAGGGGTGTTTGTTGCAGTAGCTGATAATGTAACGGCATGATCGATCACCACATTTGCACTAGCAGGAGGAACGGCATTGAGTAGCCAAGTAGCTGCGGTATTGTAATCGCCGTTTTGTTTGGTAACGTAGCCCGAAATATAAGTAAAGCCTGTTCTAATTCCAGTTCCAACTGGTGAAGTAATACTGACATTGCCACTTGTTCCAGCTCCTACAATTGCAGTTATTTGAGTGTCACTATCAACTGTAAACGAGGTTGCAACCGTTCCGCCAAAACTAACCGCAGTTGCTCCTGTAAAATTTGTTCCCGTAATAACAACTGTTGTTCCGGTATAGCCTGATGTTGGATTAAAATTAGTTACCGTAACTGATGACGGAACTAATTCCCCCGAAGGTAAAAGAATAGCTTCTCCTAAATATCCATCAAATGTAACTTTATCAAGTTGTGCAATAGTCAACCCTCCAACGCCAAAAAACAGTTTTCCTCCAGTTCCAGAAGCTCCAGCAGTCCCTGTCCAGCCTGTTATTGTTAATGTTGTTCCTGCCCAAGTAATCCCACTACTATTGGCAAATACCAATGAATGATTGTTGCTTCCTAACTCAATTGAGCTATTAGCATCCAAACTCAAGGTAGAGGAACTGGTTAAGGTTGTTCCTGCGGCAATTCCTGTAGTGCCTAATTTTCCACCATTTAGTTTTATTTGAGAAGCAAAAGTTGCTGTTGTACTACTTGGGTTGAGTCTGAATTCTCCAGAGGTATTAATTGTCGTGGTTCCAGTATAGGTATTTGTGCTATTCGTCAATAAAAGGATTCCTGAATTTACAGTTCCAGAAGTTGAAATATTTGTTGCAACATCAATGCTAACTGGATTTATCGATGTGTTACTTGCTATTAAATAGGGAATGGTACTGGTTGATGTTCCTGAAATACTTTGTGCAATACTTCCATTAAAGGTTATTGCACGAGTGTTGTGAGTTAATGTGCCATTGTTTGTAAAATTCCCTCCCACATTTAAATCGCCTCCAAAAGTAGCAGATAGTGTGAGAGATCCATTATTGGAGATACTTCCTAAAATGTTTAAGGGCTGATTTGTAGTTCCCATATTTAGTGCACCTGTTCCGTTTGTAGTTGCATTTCCGCCAACCGTTACAATAGCATTATTTGCATTCAAATTAAATGAAGCTCCGTTATTAACGGTTAAATTACCCGCCAAAGCACGTGCAGCGTTTGCTCCATTAACCACATTAAATGTTCCAGCATTTATGGTAACATGGTTTGGATATCCTGGTGTGGTGCCAATAGTCCCTATACCTGTGTGGTTCCACTCATCGAAACGATTATAGGAAACGTTATATAGAAGTGTTGAGGTATTTTCGTAAATGACAGGATTTTTAATATTACCGTTTTTTATCTCCAATATCCCTTTAATTCTTGAAATGGTGCTTAAGCTTGTTGGAAGTGTTACTTCGCCAGTATTAATAGTAAAGTTGTTAAAAGTAATTGCCGAACTTCCGTTTACAGTTCCTGCACCGGCAAAGTTTACCAGTCCCGTCCCAGACGTAAAGGTGTTGTTGTTGGTTAATGTTCCTCCCGCAGCTATGTTTAAAGTTCCAGCTGCAGTAAAATTTAAAGTCCCATTATTTGTGAGAGTTGTAGTGGTTAATTGGGAAGAAATATTATCAAAAGTTAGTGAATCGCCAGTATTGATGGTTACAGAAGTAGGGGTATTTGTTGCATCAGCAGATAATGTAACGGCATGATCGATTACCACATTTGCTCCAGCAGGAGGTACTGCACCTTGCAACCAAGTTGCTGGTATATTGTAATCGCCATCTTGTTTGGTGGCATAACCAGTATTAAATGTAAAAGTAGTGGAACTGTTTCCTGTTCCTGCTGGAGTAGTAATGCTTATATTTCCTGTTGATCCTGTAGCAACTTTGGCAGTTATTTGAGTATCACTATCAAATGTATAAGTGGCAGCCGCTGTTCCGCCAAAGCTGACAGCACTTACTCCTGTAAAATTTGTTCCTGTAATGACAACTGTTGTTCCCGTATAGCCAGATGATGGTGTAAAGCTGGTAATTATTGGCACAGGAGGAGGTACTAACTCACCCGTTCCTAAAAGTATAGGTGTTCCTGGAAATCCTGAGAAAGTAATTTTACCCAATTGTGTTGAAGTTAGTCCGCCAACGCCAAAGAAGAGCTTACCTCCCGTGCCAGATGTTCCAGCAGTTCCAGTCCATCCCGTAATGGTTAGTGTTGTTCCTGACCAAGTTACTCCACTGCTGTTGGCAAATATGAAGGAGTGGTTGTTGCTGCCTAACTCAATCGTACTATTAGCATCCAAACTCAAGGTAGAGGAACTGGTTATGGTTGTTCCTGTCGCAATTCCTGTAGTGCCTAATTTTCCTCCATTAAGTTTTATTTGAGAGGCAAAAGTTGCTGTGGTAGTGCTTGGATTGAGTCTAAATTCTCCAGCATTGATTGTTGTGGTTCCAGTGTAGGTATTAGAAACATTGGTCAAAACAAGTGTGCCAGTTCCGTTTTTTTCTAAAGCATTGCTTCCTGAAACAACACCATTTAAGGTGATGGTTCCAGTTCCAGAAATTCGGCTGTTTGAAGCAAGGTTTACATTTCCTTGCCATTCTGATGCTGTTGCAGATGAATTGATTAAAGCACCACCACTCGAAATTCCTGTTCCATTAAGTGTCAGGTTTTCGGTAGCTGATCCTGTTAGCGAAAAACCATTCAAATCTAAAACACCTCCAGAATTTACGGTAGTTCCATTTGTGGGAGTTCCTACAGGTCCTGAAGTAGAAGCGGAGGATGAAACGCCTAGTTTTAAAGTGGCATTATTATTTACGGTTGTTGTTCCTGTATAAGTATTGGCACTACTTAACACAACAGATGAACCAGCATCTCCACCAACAAGAATAGCATTAACAGAATTAGTACTTGTACTGTTGGCTTCCAAACCATCTGTAATAAGGCCTGGAGTATAAGTTCCAGAAGCTAAAAAATAGCCCAGCTCTACTGTTTTTGTGTTGGTAACGGTTGAGGTTTGTTTCCAATAAACATCGAAATTGCTACTTCCGTCATTTATATCAAAGCCATAGATAGAAAAAGAATCTATATTTCCTGAACCATTCATAAAAACGTTATATCCGGATCCGTTGACTGGATAGGTTGTTCCGTCAACCGTTAGAAGTACATTTGCCGTGGAATTGGAAGTTATTTTTATGGTAAACTCAAAATTTTTGGCAGTTCCAAAAGGATTATAGGACAAACTTGATATGGCAGTTCCGATGGCGTTCCAAGCAGTGAAATTTTCTGTTTTGAAATTTAATCTCGATCCGCTCGTCCTATTGGTGTAACTCGAACCAGAGCTTCCTCCTGAGTTTAATGAAAATCCAATTTCTCCACGAACCTGCCTGCTGTTGACCGTAATTTTAAATTCATCACCCACTTGAAGTTCTCGATTAGACCCTGAACCATCTCCTGCTGTTTTAAACGTTCGCCAAGCAACAGTGTGTTTATTTCCAGAATTTGCCCACATGCCTAGTTCGGTTGTGCCGTTATTAAAAAAATCCCCTCCGTCATTAAACTGTGTTGGGAAATAGGCATCCTGCATAGTATAAACAACAGTAGTCTGTGCGACAAGGATTTTGGGAAAAATAAAACTGCAAGCTAAAAATAAATACAAGTAGATGCTTCTTCCCACTTTGTGAATTTGAAACATTGGTTTGAGAGGATTTGGAATTGTTTTTCCTCCCCTTTGTTTTCCCATTCGTAAAATAATTCTTCTCATAACATTTTTTGTGGTTGTGATTTAAAAAAAAGCTAACACGTACGCATGTTATTGACATCATCGGAAGTTGTTTAAAGTAATAATCAAGCTTCCAAAATGTATGAGTTGCAGTAATTTAAAGAATTTGGGAATAGTAAATTTAACAAAAAATTTACAAGATTTTAAGGTTGCGTTAAAAAAACACAACTATAACGTTTTCGTGTTTATAACTTTCTGTTTTAGAAGTAGAATCAGGGATAAAAAATCGGGGATGTGGTGGTTTGTTTTTTTAAAATAACAGCTGTATCGCCATATACCTAGTAACTTTACATAGGCTTGTACGGCTTATGTACGACTTTGATACGGCTTTGGTATGGCTTTGATACGGCTTTACTCTATTTAAAACTACAATTTGAACTCTTTCTTTTTTGGGTTTAAAGTCTATACGAATAAAACTTATAGTAGTTTTTTTGTGAAGGGATTTTGTTAGTCTTTCCAACGAAAAATCCTGCACAGTGATTTTCAGTACAAGATTTTTTTTGGGTATTGGTCTTAGTTTTTGATTTTTTATATCATTTTTAGGCTTTTTGTTCCATAGGTTTTAACCTTCCTAATAGACAATCTTTTTATTGAGGATCTGTCCGTTTTGAAGCTGAATCTTGACGATCAGAGGTTGTTGTTGGATGACCACGTTTTCGATGGCCCAGTTTAG
>NZ_AUGO01000002.1 GCF_000422705.1 Flavobacterium soli DSM 19725
AGGCTACAGATGTAAAGGCAGTAATGTCATAGTCGAGTAGTACTAATAACCCGTAAGCTTATGTACATCCTTTTCCCGGGCCGCAAGGCTCGGGGAGAAACTTTCTAATATATACTTTTCTTTATCTCAGTGTGTTGATAATATAATGTGATCGAATCCGATCGCGTAACGACCTAAGGTGGTTATTGCGGCGGGGCTCACCTCTTCCCATCCCGAACAGAGAAGTTAAGCCCGCCTGCGCAGATGGTACTGCAGTTATGTGGGAGAGTATGTCGTCGCCTTTCTTTTGAAAACCCCTCATCATTCGATGAGGGGTTTTTTGTTTTAGATATGTCTTGTCCTGAAATAGCGATACACAAAATTCATCGTTATGGAAACCCTTCAAGAAAATCGCTATGTAAAGCGAACACAGAAAGATTACCCAATGTCTTTAAAGCTTCAAATTGTTCACGAAATAGAAACTGGCAAGCTCTCTATTTCTGTAGCAACTAAGAAGTATGGAATTCAATGTAGGAAAACAGTTGTAGAATGGCTCAAGAAATTTGGTAACTTTGATTGGGAGAACCAAATCCCTTCAAATATGCCAAAATCACAGAACAAAAAATAATGGAACTTGAAGCTCAAGTCAAATTATTAGAAAAGCAAAAAGCCTTTTTAGAACAACAAGCTTATCTTGCCGATAAGAAAGCTATCATTTTTGATATGATGATTAATATTGCTGAACAAGAGTATAAAATCGACATACGAAAAAACTTGCCACCCGAACAATCGACCAATTCAAAGAACAAGAAAAACAAACAATAAAGTTTGCCTGTACCTTGTTCGGGATAGATAGACAGGTTTATTATAGAAAGATCAAACGTCGTTTTAACAAGCAAAACAAAGCCCGGTTAGTTGTTGATATGGTTTTAGAAATCAGATCACAAATGCCAAGAATTGGCGCCAAGAAATTGTATTATCTATTAAATGAAGATTTAAGGGTTTTAAAAATCGGCAGGGATCGGTTTATTGATATTCTTAGAGCCAATCATTTACTCATTACTCCAAAACGTTCTTATCATATTACAACAAACTCACATTCTCGCTTTAGAAAATACAATAATCAAATACTAGATTTAGAAATAAACAAGCCAGAACAAGTCTGGGTATCTGATATAACCTATATAGGAAAAAGAGAAAAGCCTTGCTATCTGAGTTTAATAACCGATGCGTATTCTAAGAAGATTGTTGGTTATAACGTATCTGACAATTTAAATACTGAAAGCAGTTTGGTGGCATTACGATTGGCTATAAAACAAAGAAAAAATAAGGATCTAGTTTTAATACATCATTCTGATAGAGGGTTACAATATTGTGCCAATGAATATCAGAAGCTATTAAGCAAAAACAAGATAAAACCAAGTATGACACAAAACTCCGATCCGTATGAAAATGCTATAGCAGAAAGAATTAATGGTATTTTAAAACAAGAATTCAACATTGATAAATACAACAAAGACTTACCAATTATGAAACAAATAATAAAAGAAACTATTAAAATTTACAATGAACAAAGACCTCATTATTCTAATCACATGCTAACACCAAATCAAATGCATCAACAAAATAAATTGAAAATGAAAACCTATAAAACAAAAAACACTTGCAAGAACGCTCTTGCAAGTGTTTCATTAATTATTTTTGTCTAATAAATCTGTATCGATTTTTTAGGACGAGTCATGATGCTGGTATGCTGGATATAGGTATTGGGTTTCCAACTGAGAAGCATTGATGAAATAAAATGGCAGAAATTTGTTATTGGAAATCTCTATAAATGGATAGAAATATTACGTATCAACCACAAAAGCATGACTGTCCTTATGATAATGGTTTAAAAAAGAAAACTATTAATCTTGTAAATCTATTCTTTTGAAATTGAATATCTAAAATTGATATATGTGAAAATAAAATTTGCTGAGAATTGTAAAAAGTAAGAGATATAATGAGTTTTTATAAATACTAAACGAATGAATGCTATTAACTATAGAATATCTACATTTGATTTCAAATTGCGATAATCGTAAGTAGGAGCATATATAGTTTATTACTTTAAACAATGAAACATACGATGAAAGTTTTAGTCATAGGATTTGTTTGGCCTGAGCCTAATTCTTCTGCAGCAGGCTTGCGAATGCTACAATTAATTGAAATATTTTTAGCAGAGGGATATAAGGTCACTTTTGCGTCAACGGCATTGGATAGTGATTATATGGTCAATCTTTCTTCAATAGGTGTTGATACTATAAGAATTGAGCTTAATTCAGATACATTTGATTTCTTTTTAAGGGAGTTTAATCCTTCAATCGTTTTATTTGATCGTTTTATGATTGAGGAACAATTCGGATGGAGAGTTGCTTCGAATTGTCCGAATGCTTTAAGAATTTTAGATACTGAAGATTTACATAGTCTAAGAGCATCTAGGCAAACCGCCTTTAAGGAAAAGATAGATTTTGAAATTGATAGTTTACTTTTGCAAGAAATTACCAAGAGAGAAATTGCGAGTATTTTAAGGTGCGACATCACATTATTAGTATCAGAATTTGAAATCAATATTTTGAAATCACTCTTCAAAATTGACAAGAGTCTCCTCTTTTACCTTCCAATTTTTGTAGAACTAAACAATGATTCTATTTCGAAATGGAAAACTTTTGAAGAAAAAAAAGATTTTATGTTCATTGGTAATTTTCTTCATGAGCCTAATTGGAATGCTGTTCAGTTTTTAAAACAAGAAATTTGGCCTCTTATTCGTAAAAAGATGAAGAATGCCGAATTGAAAATTTATGGAGCCTATCCTTCTCATAAGGTATTTCAATTACATAATGACAAGGAAGGATTTCTTATTATGGGAAGAGCCGAAAATGCTGCAGAGGTATTTAATACTGCAAAAATTATTCTGGCTCCTTTGCGTTTTGGAGCAGGAATTAAAGGAAAGCTACTAGAAGCAATGCAGTATGGTACTCCAAGTGTTACAACTTCGATTGGTGCCGAAAGTATGAATGTTGATTTAAAATGGAATGGTTTTATCACAGATGATGTCGAAACTTTTGCACACCATGCTATTACTTTATACAACGACGAGAAATTATGGAACGAAGCTAGATCAAATGGTATTGAAATACTTAATAACCGTTATAGGAAGGAATTGTTTGCTCCTTCATTCATAGAATATGTTCTAAAAATTAAAGCGGAATTAAAAAATCATCGGAAGAAAAATTTTATGGGAGCTTTATTGCAACACCATACACTTAGAAGTACTGAATATATGTCCAGATGGATACAGGAAAAAAATAAAAACTGATTTCTGATATTTTGTTAAATACTTTTGACTTTTTTTCTCAAAGAAAATAAATTGTATATTTGATAAGGTATTTATGTTAAACTATGTCTTATTCCTAAAAGTATTTCCATTTTGTTTTCTTTTTAGAAATAGGTTTTCCCCAAGTTAAGATGGCATTTAAGAAAATAATCTCTACTATTCTTTTTTTTATAACTTCTATCGGTTTTTCTCAGTTAGCAGATTTTAATTTAAATGTTGTTGCTACCGACGAAACCTGTTCAGGAAACGGAACTTTAGAAATGACAGTTTCAAATACAACTCCTGGATCTGAAATTATATATAGCCTTTACCTATCGCCTGATTATACTAATGCTATTGCCGAAACTTCTATAAATTCATTTGGTAGTTTGCAAGCCGGGAATTATAGGGTTATAGCAACTCAAAGTTTAACAGGACTCTCAAATTCTCAGCAACAAGATGTAGTAATTCAAGACTTTGTAGAAACTTTAGATTATGGTCTTTCGTTTACTACGGTTACGGAATGCGATGTTACGGGTACAATTTCTGTGGATGTTATAGCTGGAAATCCAGTTTCCTACGAAATTATATCAGGACCTGTCCTTGCTCCTCAGCAATCATCAAATGAATTTCCTGGATTGCCTGCTGGAACCTATATTATAAGAGTTTTTGATGATTGTGAAAATGCTCTTTCTAAAACCTATACAATGTTCTTGCCAGGTAACAGTTTGGAAATTGGCGTAGCTTCCTATCCCATAATTTACGACTCTTGTACAGAGGTAGTGGTAACAAATTCCATTTCTGGTCCAGCAGGTGGTGAAATTGGATATCCATTAACAATAACCTACACACTGCATCCGCCAGATGGCTCTCCAGATCAAGTTGTAACTCAAAACCTAACATCTGGGCCTTCAGATATTATAGAGCTCACAAACACGCTTCCCTTATATGGAGATCAAGTTTATGAGTTTGATTTATTAGTAGTCGATAATTGTGAAACGGAATATACAATAGTCAATACCATCGATCCAAATCCAATTGTTGAGTTGTCATTGCGGGATGCTCCATGTGCAAATCATTATTTTACACTTTCAGTTAAAGGCTTTCTGCCTCCCTACACAATTAATTTTGATGAAGCCCCAGATGATTTTATTCCTGCAGACTTTAATCCAATTTATCCTGGACCAGCTTCAGATCCTCTTCTGGATTTTGGAGATGAGGAAAATCCAGTACCTTTTGGAATTTATATTGTTTCGATAGTAGATTCCTGTGGACGAATTGGGAGTTTTGAACTCGAAGTAGAAGAAACTGAACTAGATCCAATAGTAAGTGGTGGTAGTGGTCAATGTGGTGTAGGTCCAGGAGTTATTAGGGTAGCGATTCCAGATGATAGAATAATCGTTTCTGCAATTATTACCGTTGCTCCACCAGCTTATACAGAGCCTCTTCCATCGGATATTACTTCTTTTGTTGATGCAGAAGGAGTTCTTCTGGCTGATCTTCCAGTTGGAGATTATCAAATTACAATAATTGATGATTGTGGTTATGAATATTTAATTGAGCAAGATGTTCCAGAGTTTGAAATGCAAGAATTAGCAGCTTCGGCTTTGCCAAATTGTGACCCTGGTAGCGGATCGCTAATGGTTTCAAGCGGAAATGGAAATCTTGTTTCGATAGAGATGACGGGTGCTCCATTAACCTATAATGAAATTTTGCCTTATGATGTAACATTCAATATTGATGCTGCAACCGGGGATTTTTATATGAGTAATTTACCTGCTGGAGCATATACCTTCGAGGCAATAGACGAATGTGGATTTGAGTTGGAAATCACTCAAGAAGTTGTCGGATATACTACTACTCCAGATGGATGGCAACTTACACGAAATTGCGGATCCTTTAATCTCGGGCTAAGTGACACGGATACGACCGTTACCGATCAACAATATTGGTTTCAAAGATTTTTTCCCGAAACAAATTCTTGGGGACACCCCTATATCGGCGGAAGTTATGTAGAAGGAACAGTTCCTAATTCTTCAAATGCGATTGAACTTCAAAACTTCAATGTGATTTATAATTTGTTTTTACTGGGAGATTTCAGGATTATCAAAGTATTTGCATCCTATAACAGTGGTACAGGAAATACAAATTGTTTGGATGAATATGCACTATTCACGATTTCAGAAAAATTAATCATCAATGGTGCTTATAGTCTCGACTGCAATGGAGGTTCTGGCCCTTCAGATATTATTTTAGATGTTGTTGGAGTGGCGCCTTTCACCTTTAGTATTACAGCTCCATTTGAGTTTGATAACGGAAATAGCAATGTGTTTTCTGGATTAGCACCCGGTATTTATGACTTTGAAGTAATGGACAATTGCGGAAACATTCAAAATACCAGGGTAGAAGTAGGCAACCTTCTTCCTTTGGCTAGAGCCAATACACCAGAAAGTATGCTAGTCTGTCGAACTGATACTAATCAAGTGGGGGTTTTTATTCTTTCCGACCAAAATATTCAAATTTTAGGCAATCAAAATCCAAATGATTATTCCGTTACCTATCATCTAAGCCAACAGGATGCAAATTCAGGAAACGCTCCTTTGGATGAGGCTTACACTAATATTTCGAATCCGCAGACCATTTATGCTAGGGTGACTCATAAAACGCTCTCGGATTGTTATGCCACAACTTCTTTTCCAATTTTTATTGGTAATAATCCAATACTAACCCCAACTCTTCCAATTTTTGTATGCGAAGGAAACAGCAGAACATTAAATGCCGATCCAGGTTTTGATGCTTATGAATGGACAACTGGCGAAACTACTCCTTCGATTGTCATTACACAACCTGGGACTTATGGTGTCACCGTCAAGAATGTGTATCAAGATTTTACTTGTGATAGTTCAAAAGAATTCATTGTTACAGGTTCTGGGATTGCAAGTTTTGTGAATATAAATACTTTGGATTGGACGGCTTCAAACAATACCATAACGGTTCTGGTTTCTGGAAGCGGCAATTATGTGTACTCTTTGGATAACGTAAATTTTCAAGTTGAAAATACTTTTACAAATTTATTACCAGGAGAATATACCGTTTATGTAAAAGATTTGAATGGATGCGGAACAATCAAGGACACCTTTTCCTTACTCAATTATCCAAACTTCTTCACGCCAAATGGAGATGGTTATAATGATACATGGAACATCAAATTTGCTTCTTTTGAACCCAATATGCATATTGATATTTTTGATCGATATGGAAAATTTTTAATCCGATTATATGGAGATGGTCCAGGTTGGGATGGTACCTATAATGGACATCTTTTGCCTTCAACCGATTATTGGTTTGTAGTGATCAGAGAAGACGGAACTACACACAAAGGTCATTTTGCAATGAAACGATAATCTTATTGGTATTTCTTGTAATACTTGTAAGCCTGATAAACCGCCATTCCCACAAAAAATAAAGGAATAATATGTGAAAGCAAATATTTTGATAGCATACTCGTGCCTTCTGTAACCAAATTCAAAAGCATTACGACCGTCAAGATTCCCGAAAAGCTTCCAATTAAAGTTCCTGTCAAATAAACAAGATTTAATTTTTTGCCTAAAGTGATATAATTCGCATTTACGACATACACATTCCAACCTAACCAAAATGGGATTTGCATAAAATTCAAACTACTAAAAATAATCCCAATCAAATAGGCCGAATACTGTATATAACCTGATAATTGATTATCGGTTGTGCCATCTGTTTTGGATTGGGAATAAAAGACATACGCCAAAACCAGCATGAAAATAATCGAAAAAAAGTCGATAAATTTCATCAGTTTTTTATTTCGTGCCAATTTATCTGCAAAAAGTAAGGTGCAATAAATGACAATGGCTTCGATAGTTATGACTCCCAAAAGATAGAGCAAAAGGCTGTTTATTCCGCTTTTCGAATATACTTCAAAACCTATAATATTGAGGTATCCCAATGGAATCGAGCCAATAAAGCTCACCAAGAATCCAACGAATATATTTTTTAAAGCTTTTAGCATTTAGAAATTTACGATTTTTTTGCTTTGTTCCAAATGCATCCGGTATTCTTTCATTCCGGTTTTATGTTCCAAATACGGAAATCCTCTTTTATGATTTTCAACGCTTATTTCATACATATAGGTAATATGTCGGAACAACTCTTTCCAAGCGAAAAAAATCGAATGTTTCGGATCATAAATATGAGTCGGTTCGCTTGCAGCCCCGTTTAACTCAACGATTGAAAAATGCTCGCCACGTTCTAATTCTTCCAATGAATTGTACATCAAATCCATTCTTCCAAAATAAAAACCATCAATTTGAAGGCATATTTTATTTAAAGTTGTATTCAATTCTGGAGTAATCCAGTTACTTCCATCAATAAATTTCGCACCCCTGGCATGATTGCCATACGGCACAAGGTTTATCTTTTCGCCTTGAGCGGGAATCGTTAAAAGCTTGTTACCATATTCGCGTTTCAAGGCTTTCAACTGCAATTCATATCGAGGATTTTCTTTAATTAATTCTTCGATTGTAGCAAAACCATTTCCAGTTACAATCAAAAACTCCTTCGCAACGATTCCTGTTATTTTTCCTTCTTTTTCATGAGGATATCTCACATAAAAAATCCCAATTTCATTTGGATAGGGAATCAAATCTTGAACCAGATAATCAAAATCGGCTTTTTCGGTATAGGATTTCAAATCTTCTAAAGTGTCGATTTTCTTCACAGCAGAACCTCTCAAACCGATATCTGGTTTTGCAATTAAGGGAAATTTTATTTCGCTTTCGCGGATGACATCCAGAACTTTTTCATAGCAAGTACCTTCTTTAATCAATTCGGTTTTTGGATAATACTGCTGTGGAATCAAGTCATAAATGGCTTTTTTCGATTCCATCATAAAACCGCCATTCTTGATAGTGGGATTACAGGCATTAAAAAAGAAAATCGACTTCGCTCTCAAAGCATAAAATGCCCAAAGAAAATACACTGGAATATACACCACCAAAAATGGCCAGTATTCCCAATGTGTCAGTTTGTGAAAAAATAATTTCAAGAGAATTTAGTATTGCTGTTAACTAACACATTATAATTTTCTCCATCTATCAAATCATAATGATTCATAATTATTTTATCGTTTTGAAGAACTGTTTGTGTAATCGTCAAAGTTTTCAACGCATCATTTCGGTTGATAATTAAACCATTTTCAGCATTTGAGTTTTCAGTATAACGATGAAAGCCAAACATTTCGTCCTCTGAAGCATCTTCTTTATTTTGCATAAAGCGATAAAACCATTCTGATCGCTGTTCCCTGATTTCCTTTGGGTATAAAGTAGAAGACGACCAAATGTGATTTTTGGATGTATCCAAATCGACCCTGCTTTTGATACTTCCGTTCCAACGTAACTGATACAATTTTGAATCTTGATATAAGACCAATGTAAAAGGTTCTACATTTTCTAAATCAATTGCATTCCAATGGTTAATTGGCGAGTCATTACTGATGAGCTCCAAAACAATCAAACCCCGACTTCTGCTATATGGTGGTTGGTGTTTGTGCTTTTCATCGGCACCATTTAAGAGCACCAATACGGTTCCGTTTTCTGCAACGGCATACCAAGTCCCACCCGCTTTTGGGTCTTTAGGAAAAGTAATTTTTTTTTGATTTATCAAATAGGTTTCGGGGGGCAAAGCCGTTCTCAAAACCGCTTCGTCACGATTGGAGGTAATAATTATTTTATCTTTTGAAGGAACAAAACTTACTGTGCACATTTACTTCTGTATTCTATAGTGGAACGTGCAACGCCAAAATTAGCATCAATTTGGATGTCTTCGCATTGCAAAATCGCAACTTTTATCAATGCCTGATGATGAATGCAATGTTCTAGATTATAAAGCAATTCACGGTGATAGTTGCTGTCAATTCTAATTTCTTCTCCATCAATTATTTGTTGCAATTCGATTTTTTTGTTAGGTTTGTCCAAGTTGTTTTTGATGTCAACAATTTTGCTTTTAGCAAATTCAGTACTGGTTTGAATTAGAATATTCCGTTCACGTTTGTCATAATTTACCAAGCCAATTTCATAAAAATTTTCAAGGCATTGAAACATTTCAATAATATGGCGGGTGTGTTCTCCGATAGTTGCATTGCTCAACTGTGGACACGGTTTAGCATATTCACTATCAGAAAGTTGATCCAGTAAGTCAACTAATTCGTTCAAGCTATTGTGAATAGAAGGTAGAAGCATTTTTAAATTTTAAATTTTAGTAAATCTGGAATTTTTTCTTTGTTCTGAATTATTAAAATCAAACAGCAAATAAAAGTAATTAACGCCAAAGCGAAAAGTGTTCCACCATCATTTTTTACTTCAATTCCTAGCACAAATATATGAGAAAAAATCGCTCCTGCCATTGTACCCAATCCAGTAATTGCTCCAAGCAAGGTAGTTCTTGGCAATAAAATTAAAATTGAAGCTAAAAGTTCAACAATTCCAGAACCAATTCGGCCCACAGGCTCCATTGCTAAAGTCGTAAAAATATAGACACTTTCTTCTGCACCCGTAAATTTGAAATATAAAGTTTGAACCAAAATTACAACCGCAACAAGTTTAACAATCCAAGTAAATATTGAGTTTTTCATTGAATTTTTTTTATAAAGTTAATTGATTATTTTTTTCCAATTTGCATCGGCTTTTTTCTTCAAATTTGTTTCGTCTTTGTTCCAGCTTTTAAGGGTATTGTTAAAAAAGGCGTTGTAATACAAGTATAATTTACCGTCTATAATTTTAAAAGTTTCTGGATCTATTTCAACTTTTTCACCATAATCACCCATTGCAAATGCACACCATCCTCCATATTGGGGCTCATAACCTGAAGGATTTTTTAAAAATAATTCCTTGTTTGATTGTGAGGAGAAATTATATACAACACCTTCATAGGTTGCTGTTAAGGACGATTTTCCTTTTACTGCTTTTTTCTGCGTAAAATAGGCAACGGGATCATATCCTTGAATTGCAACCTTATCTTCAAGATTGAAGTCTCTGGTTCTTTTGGCTGCATTTTGAGAAAATGCTGTCATAGACATTACTGAAATTACGAATAATAAAAATGCTTTTTTCATGATTTTAATTTTTTATGTTTTTATGAGACAAAAATAGTTCGATAGCAAAAGCTGTTATGTCTGCTAGTTTACATTTGGCATCAATTAAAAGGAAACGATATAATTTATTCCCGCAACAAAGCCTCTTGTCAATCCATCCGGACGAATAGTTCTAACAACAAATGGAGCAGCTAGTGACACTTCAATCGAATTTTTAGTGTTAAAATGGTAGGCTGAAATGAGATTTCCATTTATAGTTAATCCATCAGAACCTTTTATAGTTTCGCTCTTGCCAAATTGATTTTTAAAGCTGTCCTCACCAAGATGATAGATAAAAAGCACATTTGGCTTAAAAACAAGTTTTTCATTTTTTGTTTTTAAAGTATAGGTTGTTCTAAATAAAGCATCTGATTTTCGTTCAAATAAATTAGTGGTAGGGAAATCATCAGTACCCGAAAATTCTTTAAAATAGGAATTCTTGTTATTGTTGAAAACGGGTAGTTGAACAACGGCATTAAAATCCCATTTTTTATATTTCAAATTAGTTCCTAGAAATAAATCGAAGGTACCCAAACTTGCTTGATAATCTAATGGTAACGAATATCCATTGATTTTAAGATTGGAACTTGTAAAGGGAAACTTCCACCCACTCAAAACACTCCATTGCTTTTGGTTTTTTTCCTTAAAGGCATAATTTCCAATTAGAAAAGCATCACCAAAACTGGCTCTTGTGCCAAAACTCCCATTAGCAGACGAAAAGGTGACACGGGTTGTGAGTGTGAATTTTTCTGAGAATTTTCTAGTATAGGCTATAAAGGGTGAAATATAAGTTACATCAGCTTCCCCAACACCAAAGACGGTGGCTATTTCTAAGGTGTTTTTCGTTGATTGATCATTAGCCTCCCATTTGTTTCCAACAGAACAAATTCCAGCATCGCTACAACCTTGGGCTTTTACTGAGGATAGGGTTAAGAGTAGGCCAAATGTTATAAATATTTTTTTCATACTTTAATTTTGAGTTAATGCCGCGATTGCAAATAAATGATTGTATTGTTGGCAATGAATCAGAACATGAGAATAAGAAGCTAGATTAACAGCCTGCGGAATGGAATATACCGTTGATGAAGTTAAATTGCCTAAAGTAACAAAATCACTAGGAGAAGCTGATCTTGAGAGGTAAACCTTCAAATCGGGACCGTCAGAAATACTAAAATCATCCAGTTTTAATTTATAGGAATTGTTTTCAAAATAGATTTTTGCACTTCCAGTAACCGTTATTCCGGAGGTTGGCAAAAACAAACCAGTATAGTTCAAAACACTTGTTTCAGAAATGGTTTCGTCTAGCAAGCCATCTCTAGTTAGTTCACCTTCATTTTCACAAGAAAATAAAAAGAAGAGAACAGGAAGTAATAAAAGTTTTTTCATAGCAATTTTATTTTTATTGAAACAAAAATAAGTACTGCAGAAAAAGCAAATTGTCGGCTAGTTTACAAACCTTTATAAATACTAGTTCAATTTAGAAATATCTTCAATTATAATCTCTTTTCGATTGTATAAAATAATCTTTTTTTCTTCTAATTCATTGAGTAGTAAAGTGGCAGTTTGCCTAGAAGTACAAATAATCTGAGCAATATCAACTTGAGTCAGATAATTGGTAAGTCTGTATTTAAGGCCATCTTGGATGCCTTCACGTTCAGCCCAATCTTTCAAGAAAGAACACAATCTGGTTTTGGCATCTTTAGAAACCAAATTGGAATAATTGTTTTTAAAGCGCTTCATTTTTAATCCCACAAATTTAGTGTAGGACAAGGCAAGCGTTGGATTCCGAACCAATAAATCTTCAAAATCCGATAGGAGAAAACTGCAAATGGAGACTTCATCGGTTAAAACCTTGGCATATTCATTAATGTTTTCATCGGCTTCCAGTGATAGTTCGCCAAAAAGATCGCCTTTCTGGAGAATTTCTTTGATGGTTTCATTCCCGTTTTCATCTATAGAAACAATTTTTATATTTCCTTTTTTGAGTAAATAAATCCGAGGAACTTCTGATGAAGAGAAATAAATAATATCGCCTTTATTGGCTTTTTTGAATCCTGTTATGATGCATAACTGCTTGATTTGCGACATGCTTAGCGTCCAAAATAACTTATGGTCTCGCAAATACCAATATTTTAATTCATCATACATCAGATAGCAATTTATAATGTAAAAGTATAAAAAAACGGTTCAAAAAAGAAAACCCTTTCGAGGTAAAATACCAAGAAAGGGTTATTATATTTTGCTATGTAGTTTTTATGAAACCAATCCTCTAGAAATAACGATTCTTTGAATTTCAGAAGTACCTTCATAAATCTGGGTGATCTTAGAATCACGCATCATTCGCTCCACATGATATTCGGCCACATAACCGTTTCCACCGTGAATCTGAACGGCGTCATTGGCCACTTCCAAAGCAATTTCAGAGGCATATAATTTTGCCATCGCTCCAGAATGTGCTATGTCTTTACCTTCATCTTTTTCGCAAGCCGCTTTCATTACCAATAATTTTGCAGCAGTAACTTTCACATACATGTCAGCCAATTTAAAGGCAATAGCTTGGTGGTTGAAAATTTCCTTGCCGAAAGCTTTTCTGTCGTGCGAATATTTCAAAGCAATTTCATAAGCTCCAGTTGCGATTCCTAATGCTTGAGAAGCAATCCCGATTCGTCCACCATTTAATACATTCATGGCAAATGCAAAACCAAATCCGTCTTCGCCAATTCTATTTTCTTTTGGAACTTTTACATCCGTAAACATCAAAGAATGTGTGTCAGAACCTCTGATTCCCATTTTCTTTTCCTTTGGACCAATTTCAAATCCAGCCCATCCTTTCTCCACGATGAAAGCATTGATTCCTTTGTGTTTTTTCTCAACATCGGTTTGTGCAATTACCAAATAAGTTGAAGCAGTTGCACCATTTGTAATCCAGTTTTTCGTACCGTTTAATATATAGTGGTCGCCCATATCGATAGCAGTCGTTTTTTGCGAAGTCGCATCACTTCCCGCTTCTGGCTCGCTCAAACAGAAAGCACCAATTACTTCTCCTTTTGCCAACGGCACCAAATATTTCATTTTTTGTTCCTCGTTGCAGTATTTTTCCATACCTGCACAAACCAAGGAATTGTTTACCGACATGATCACGGCTGCCGAAGCATCAACTTTTGCAATTTCGGTCATGGCCAAAACATAGGAAACGCTGTCCAATCCAGAACCTCCGTATTTCGGGTCCACCATCATTCCTAAAAATCCAAGTTCACCCATCATTTTGACTTGTTCCGTTGGAAATTTAGAATGTTCATCTCTCTCAATTACACCTGGCAAAAGTTCTGCTTGTGCAAAATCTCTAGCGGCTTGTTGAATCATTAATTGCTCTTCGGTTAGATTGAAATCCATAATTTTATAAAATAAAAATTGTCGTATATTTAAAAAATGTGGTCAAAGATAAATTTTTATTGTCAATTTTTCAATGCAATTTTATAATTTTAGCCAATGTTTAAGCAAAACTATAACGTTATCGGAGTAATGTCGGGGACTTCATTAGATGGAGTCGATTTGGCACATATTCATTTTTCAATACTGGATAATAAATGGCAGTTTCAAATATTTGAAAGTGAAACGGTTCCGTATATTCAGGAGTGGATAAACAAACTTAAAAACGCTGTCGATTATTCAGAAAAGCAACTGAAGCAACTCAATGCAGATTATACACTGTTATTAGGAACCATTATTTCTGATTTTATTTCCAAGCATAAAATCGAAAACCTCGATGCCGTCTGTTCTCATGGACATACGATTTTGCATCAGCCACAAAACGGTTTTACGTTGCAAATTGGCAATCTTCCCGAAATATCGAAAATTATCAATCAAAAAGTAGTTTGCGATTTTCGTATCCAGGATGTTGAATTAGGCGGGCAAGGGGCTCCATTGGTACCAATTGGTGACCGAATTCTTTTTTCAGAATATGAGTATTGCCTCAATCTTGGTGGTTTTTCAAATGTTTCTTTCGAAGAAAACAATACAAGAATTGCCTTTGATATTTCGCCTGTCAACACCGTTTTGAATTTCTATGCCAATCAACTTGGATTCGATTATGACGACGAAGGAAAAATTTCAAAGTCGGGAAAGGTAAATTCTGATTTATACAATCAACTCAATGCACTCGATTTTTATCAAGAAAGCTATCCAAAATCATTGGGTTTCGAATTTGTAAAAGAAACAATTCTCCCGTTAATCGAAAGTTTTGAAATTCCGATAGAAGATAAGATGCACACGTTTACCGAACATATTGCTTGTCAAATTGGTTGGGCACTCAAGGTAAAAGAAGGAAAGCTGTTCATCACGGGCGGTGGAGCTTACAACAAATTCCTCATCAACCGAATTCAATTTCATTTACCCCAAATGCAAATCATCATTCCTGAAAGTAAAATCCTCGAATTCAAGGAAGCTTTAATTTTTGCTTTGTTAGGTGTTTTAAAATTACGGAATGAAATTAATGTTTTGTGTAGTGTTACTGGGGCAACAAAGGATCATTCGAGTGGGGTTATTTATACGAATCAAGGGTTAGAGTAAAATTGTGATATTCTTCTTGCTAGACCTGACAGGTTTTTAAAAACCTGTCAGGTTTTCAATTATAAATTTAGCGCTTGATTGATTGAAATTTTCCATGCACAACCATAGGCCAGAAAGCGATGAATTAGAATTGTTGATGGTTTTGGTTAAGGATTATGATGATAAGTACTTCTAAAAGTAAATGCAAATTCCGTAAAAACAAGTTCTGTAGGAACGACCAGTTTTCATATCAACATGATCCAACTTCAATTCTGTCATTGTTAGATGACATCTGGCTTTTCTCTGTTTTAGAGTTTAGACGATTGATTTGTAACCTTTTTGGTGATGTCTAAAGGATGCTTTATTTTTGATAAATCAATAGTTAAACTAAAAAAAAATGAAAAAAAAGAATAGAGAGTATTTCGGAATTGAATAAATTTTTAAAACTTTTCAAAGAGTATGATTTAAATAATGTTCAAAGATTAAAATATGATGTCAGAGCGTTGTTAATAACGAAAAAACAAATCGAAACTGTTATTCAAATAATTGAAAGAATTACGATTTATGAAAATCAATCATTTAATGATAAACTAAATGTAATTGAAAAAGAGGTGAATCAACTTATAATGTTAGTAAATCAATTCATAAACTTATTCAATAGAAATTTTAATGTTGTAAATAAGAATTCTATTGATATAATTATATGCAATACTGAAATTGAAATAGGGCTAAATAAAAAAATCAATGAATTACTAGGACAGAGTACAAGAATTCGAATCTATATGAGCACAGACGATACTAGAATTATCACCTTGTAAAACTTAAATAATATAAAGAAAAGATTTTTTTCTTTTTTTACACTTTGTGTAACACCTATTTCAACCCAAAACTCTAATCCTAGAACCTTACACCCTCCTCTAACAGTTCTTTCCAAAAAATCACAAAAAATACCAAATTCTCATCAACCTATTTTTTATATTTGCAAAAACTAAACATATCGCAACATAATGAAAGATTTATTACATAAATTTGAAAATAAGGAGCCAGAAATAGTATTCAATTGGAAAGATGCCGAAACCGAAGCCGAAGGTTGGACAGTTATTAACTCACTTAGAGGAGGAGCTGCAGGTGGAGGAACTCGTATGCGAAAAGGTTTGGATATGAATGAAGTACTTTCGCTTGCCAAAACAATGGAAGTAAAGTTCTCGGTTTCAGGTCCGGCAATTGGTGGAGCAAAATCTGGAATCAATTTCGATCCTAATGACCCTCGAAAAAAAGGAGTGCTGCAACGTTGGTACAAAGCGGTTTCTCCATTATTGAAAAGCTATTATGGAACAGGTGGCGATTTGAATGTTGACGAAATCCATGAAGTAATTCCAATGACCGAAGAATGTGGTGTTTGGCATCCACAAGAAGGTGTTTTCAACGGACATTTCAAACCAACCGAAGCTGATAAAATCAACCGCATTGGGCAATTGCGTCAAGGAGTTGTAAAGGTGATTGAAAACCCATCTTTCTCTCCAGATGTTGCTAAAAAATATACCGTTGCTGATATGATTACAGGATATGGCGTGGCTCAGGCCGTTCGTCATTTCTATGATATCTATGGAGGTTCAGTAAAAGGCAAGAAAGCAATCGTTCAAGGTTTCGGAAACGTAGGTTCTGCAGCGGCTTTCTACCTTGCCGATATGGGTGCGAAAGTGGTAGGGATCATCGACCGTGATGGTGGTTTGATAAAAGAAGAAGGTTTTACTTTCGAAGAAATCAGAACTTTATTCCTAAACAAAGACGGAAACAAATTGGTTGCCGAAAATATGATTCCTTTTGAAGAAATCAATGCTAAAATTTGGACAATTGGTGCTGAAATTTTTACACCATGTGCAGCTTCAAGATTGGTGACTCAAGATCAAGTAGATAGTATGATTGCTTCAGGATTAGAAGTAATTTCGTGTGGAGCTAATGTTCCTTTTGCTGATAAAGCAATTTTCTTTGGGCCTATTATGGAAAACGTTGATGCGAAAGTTAGCTTGATTCCAGATTTTATTTCAAACTGCGGAATGGCTCGTGTTTTTGCCTATTTCATGGAGAAAAAAGTGCAAATGACAGACGAATCTATCTTCAACGATACTTCGGAAATCATCAAAAATGCAATTGTAAAGGCACATACTATCAACAATTCAAAAACCAATATCAGTGCAACAGCTTTCGAAATAGCATTGAAGCAATTGGTGTAAACAATCGTTGAAATTCTATATAAAAACTTAAAATTCCTTTATTTGATAAAGGAATTTTTGTTTTAAGTCAAATTAAGGATATATTTACGCAACAATTTTTAAATCATATTAGCGTTACCATTATAAATACAAAACAATTATGAGTTTACTACTTCAGGCAGATACTTTAGGCCAAGCGGCAACACAAATTGCAGAAGACGTTGCAACAACAAAAGAAATCACATTGATGAGTATTATTTTTAGTGGAGGTCCTGTTGGGATAGCCATTATGAGTGCTATCTTTATCATGCTGTTCTTTGCAATTTATCTTTATTTTGAACGATTGATGGCGATAAAAGCGGCATCCAAAATGGATCAGACCTTTATGACCCAAATCAAAATGTATTTGCAACAAGGCAAGATAGAAAATGCCCGAATGCTTTGTGTTTCTACAAATTCTCCTGTAGCACGACTTATCGAAAAGGGAATTTCCCGTATCGGAAAACCTTTAAATGACATCAATATTGCAATCGAAAACGCAGGAAAATTAGAGGTCTATAAACTAGAGAGAAACGTTAGTTTGTTGGCTACGATTTCGGGAGCAGGTCCAATGACTGGTTTCCTCGGAACGGTTGTCGGGATGGTAATGGCGTTTCACGAAATGGCGGCTAGTGCATCTAATAAAATCGAAATGAGTGTTTTGGCCGAAGGGATTTATACCGCGATGATGACAACAGTTGTTGGGTTAATTGTGGGAATTATTGCTTATGTGGGATACAATCACTTGGTGAGTATCACGGATAAGGTAGTGAACATGATGGAAGTGAGTGTAGTAGATTTCCTAGATGTATTAAATGATCCAGTATAATTATGAATTTACGAGGAAGAAATAGAATCAATGCCGACTTTAATATGTCGTCCATGACGGATATCGTTTTCTTGTTGCTAATTTTCTTTATGATAGCAGTGACGACGATGACAACCACTAATGCTTTGGATTTGGTATTGCCAAATTCTGACGGAAAAGCCGATGAGGTAGAAACTGTAGCCGTTAGTGTAGATGAGAAATTGAATTATTATATAGACAAGCAGCAATATCCAGAAGAAGAGTTGGAAAATGCATTAAAGGCACTTTTGGCAGATCAAAAAGAACCGAATGTAGTGTTGAATGTGGCAAAAGGTGTTCCGATTGAAAATGCCGTAAAAGTAATGGATATCGCTTATCGAAATAAGTTTAAAATTGTATTGGCTGTAGCGCCAAAATAAATATGGTACTATTAGAAACTAAATATCAAAAACGTTCCTTCGGCATCACTACAGCTATTTTTGTATTGATGTTTATATGGTTCTTTTTATATATTCTGAAAGACGACCCGAATATCCCGGAAGTTTTTGAGGGTGGCGAGATTGCTATCAATTTCGGTACCTCAGATGTGGGCCAAGGTGATGTCCAACCAATGGAGCCTGTTAAAACTTCTCCACAACCAGCTGCTGCTGAAACGGCAAAATCGGCTGCACAAAATATTACAACACAAACTAATACTGCAGCTCCGGTAATTAAATCATCGGACACAAAAAAAGCTACTACAGGAACTGAGGTCAAGCCAAAAGCGGCTGAAGCTCCAAAACCCAATAAAGCAAGTACTGATGCGCTTTCAAGTTTGCTCAACGGACCAAAATCTGATGGAGCTGTGCAAGGCGGTCATGGAAATGACGGTACTCCAGGAGACAAAGGCGATCCTAACGGCGACAAATATTCTAACAACTTTTACGGAAACGGAAAAGGTGGAGGTGGCTGGGGCTTGAATGGGAGAAAATTAAGCAGTAGCGGAAAAGAAGTGCAAAAATGCAACGAATCGGGAACTGTTGTCGTACAGATTACAGTGAACCGAAACGGTAATGTTATTGCTGCAAAATATACCCAAGGAACCACCAACACCAATCCGTGTTTGGTAAATCCAGCTATTGCAACTGCAAAAAAATACAAATGGCAACCTGATCCAGATGCTCCCGAAACTCAAATCGGATTTATCGTGGTGAACTTTAAATTAGGCGAATAATTAGCTTCGATGAACTATCAGGAAACTTTAGATTGGATGTTTGCCCAATTGCCAATGTATCAACAGCAAGGAGCATCGGCTTATAAAAAAGATTTAACCAACACAATTCTATTAGCAGATTATCTCGAAAATCCAGAGCGAAATATCAAGGCCATCCATGTAGCTGGAACTAACGGAAAAGGTTCAACTTCACATTTATTAGCCTCGGTTTTGCAAGAAGCTGGGTATAGAGTAGGTTTATACACTTCCCCACATTTAAAAGATTTTAGGGAACGGATCAAAATCAACGGATCAACTATTTCTGAAGAATTTGTGTGTAATTTTATTGCTGAAAATAAATTGTTCTTCGAAAAAAATCAATTGAGTTTCTTTGAAATGACAGTTGGTTTGGCTTTTGATTATTTCAACAAGAAAAATATTGACATTGCCATTATTGAAGTTGGAATGGGAGGAAGACTCGATTCTACAAATATAATCACACCTTTGGTTTCGGTTATTACCAATATCGGACTCGATCATGTTCAGTTTTTAGGGAATACATTAGGGTTAATTGCCTCTGAAAAAGCAGGAATTATCAAACGGGATGTTCCTGTCGTAATTGGAGAATATGTCCAAGAAACCAAGAGCGTCTTTTTGGCGAAAGCCCAAGAAACAAATTCCAAAATTTATTTTGCTTCCGATTTAATTAGCGAAACTTATCCTTCGGTTTTAATTGGGGACTACCAAAAGCACAATAAAAAAACAGTTTTGCAAACTATAAAAGTATTGCAGGATCAAAAGCAGTTTATCATTTCTGAAGAAAATATCCAAAATGGGTTTTGGAAAGTTGTCGAAAACACCGGAATTCAAGGGAGATGGCAACAACTTCATGCCGAACCAAAAGTTATTTGCGATACGGCACACAACAAACATGGACTGGAAATTGTGTTGAATCAGGTTCAAAAGGAAAAATTTGATGCACTTCATTTTGTTTTAGGGGTTGTAAATGATAAGGATTTGGAAGAAATCCTGCCTTTGTTTCCAAAAAAAGCCTACTATTATTTTTCAAGACCGAACATTCCTCGCGGACTTGATGCAGAAATTTTACAATCAAAAGCAAATGATTTTGGATTGACAGGAAAAGTATATGCTTCAATTCCAGAAGCTTATCAAGAAGCTTTAAAAGTGGCTGCTAAAACTGATTTTATTTATGTTGGTGGAAGCACATTTGTAGTGGCAGAAATTTTATAATTTTTTAAATATTTGTTTGCAAATACCGAAAAGAGGCTTATATTTGCACACGCAATAAGGGAAACTAAGTTGCTGAAATAGGGCGATTAGCTCAGCTGGTTCAGAGCACCTCGTTTACACCGAGGGGGTCGGGGGTTCGAACCCCTCATCGCCCACAAAACTTCAACAGAAATGTTGGAGTTTTTTTTTGGAATAAAGTCATTTCTATATTCTTGATAAAAGCTTTTTAGACTTAATACAGAATTGTTTTTGTATTACTTACTTTTGCGAAATCCATTTGTGATCTTAATAAAATACCCTATGAAAATAAAACTACTTTTTCTGTTGGCATTCTTATTGCCTTTATTGTCTTTTTCTCAAGATAAGAAAACCGTCACATCAGGTTACATCACTTTTAATAGTGGATCGATGTTGGAATTTAAAAACCTAACAATTGAAAACGAAAAAGCATTCTATTATAATGAAGTTGCTAAAACTGAAATGAGTTTTTCATTACAATCCATTAAGAATATTGTAGATGGAAGCGGGATAACAATTTTCGAAGCATCAAAAATTGTTGCGAAGAAAAAAGATTTGAATGATGCAAATGAAAAAGCAATTTCAAGTACTGAAGTGCAAACAGAACCCTTGGTTTATAAATCGGTATCGAGAATTTTTCAAGGAGATGAAAAATTGAACCGTGAAAATTTAGAACTTTTATTGCAGACCAATACTAATGTTTACGCAAAATACAAAAAAGGGAAAAATGAAGCAGCACTTGGTGATATTTTGATTGGTGGAGGAATTGGTCTCTTCGTTGGAGGTGGTTTGGCAAACTTGAATGCTGCAAAAAACAATCAAGAAGGAGGTTCTCCAGCGATTCTAATTGTGGGCTTGGCAACTTCTATAATTGGTATTCCCATTAAGTTAGGCGGAATTAAAAAAGTGAAACAATCCATTGAAGGATATAATGTTCTGCCCCAAAACAAGACAGTATTTTTAGAAAACACTGAACTAAAATTTGTAGCCAATAATAAAGGTCTAGGGTTTCAAATAGATTTTTAAAAAAACATGTAAAAACTCTTTAGGAAACAGAAGAGTTTTTTTAGTTTTAAAATTTTAGAAAAAATCTTTTTTTTGACACCCTCCTAAAAAAGGTTTAGAGTTTTAGTTTGCAATCTTGATCAGTACTATTACCGAATTATTACCTAAACATTACCCCTTAACTTTCTCTAAACATAGCCCGAAAGCCATTTAAACGTTATTTATTATTATGGTAAAATACCACTAACAAGTTGTGTTGAATTTTGTAGCAAATTAATCTAAACTTAAAAAGATGTTTAAAAACTACAAAATCAAAGGTTTTTTATTCCTGTTGATGGTAGTGATGCAAACCAGTTCTTGGGGACAATCACTAGTTCATTATTGGAATTTCAACGACAATTCAACTGTTGTAACCCTAACAACACCTTCGCAAACTTTCGTAACAGGAGCTGGAATCTCTGCCATTGCAGGAGGAATCAGTTCCATTGATACTGCTGGCGGAACAGGTCAGAATTTTGATGTTGATAATCTAAACGCTAGAAACAGTGATGTTGCCGGAACACATTTGCGTTTCAACGATCCAATTGGAGGTCAGTTACAATTTGACTTGCCAACGACAGGTTTCGAGAATGTTATGATAAAGTTTGCTACTCGTCGTTCAGGTTCTGGAGCGGGAGAACAACTTTGGTCATACAGTGTGGATGGAACAACTTATGTTCCTTTTGTAACGATTCTTCCAATAAGCGGAAATCCAGTTTTGGAAACTTTAGATTTTTCAGCTATTGAAGCTGTAAATAATAATCCTAACTTTAAATTGAGAGTTGCTTTTCAGCAAGGAACTGGAGGAACAGTTGGGAACAATCGTTTTGATAATTTTACTTTGGAAGGAAATGTTGTTTCAGTTCCTGCTTTAATTCATTACTGGAATTTTAATGATAACTCATCTGTTGCCAATCTTACAACTATATCAGAATCAGTTGTAACTGGAGCTGGAATTACTGCAATTGCAGGTGGAATCAGTGCTATTGATGCTGCTGGTGGAACAGGTCAGAATTTTGATGTTGATAATCTAAACGCTAGAAACAGTGATGTTGCTGGAGCTCATTTGCGTTTCAATGATCCAATTGGAGGTCAATTGCAATTTGACTTGCCAACGACAGGTTTCGAGAATGTTATGATAAAGTTTGCTACTCGTCGTTCAGGTTCTGGAGCGGGAGAACAACTTTGGTCATACAGTGTGGATGGAACAACTTATGTTCCTTTTGCAACGATTCTTCCAATAAGTGGAAATCCAGTTTTGGAAACTTTAGATTTTTCAGCTATTGAAGCAGTAAATAATAATCCTAACTTTAAATTGAGAGTTGCTTTTCAGCAAGGAACTGGAGGAACCGTTGGTAACAATCGTTTTGACAATCTCACTGTTGACGGAACTTCAATCGGTGGAGGTGATGCTATCGCTCCAGTTGTTACATTTTCTCCTTCAAATAATGCTACGAACATTGCCATTACTTCAAATCCTACTGTTACATTTAATGAAAATGTACGTTTGGTTAATGACGAAGCAATAACCAATACAAATGCAGCTACTGTTGTAGAATTGCGTTTAAATAATGCTACAGGTGGTTTAGTACCTTTCACAACTACATTCGAAAACAATACAATTACACTAATCCCGACAGTTGCTTTAACGAATAACCAAACCTATTTTGTGACGTTGTTACCAAATATGGTGGAAGATTTTAGTAACAATGCAGTAACGGTTGTTACAGGAAGTACTTTTACAACTATTGCTGTTCAAACGCAATTTCAAGCTGGCGATTTAGTATTTGTAGGTTACAGAATGAATGCTACAGCTACCGAAGATGAGGTTGCTTTGTTGACAATGGTTGACATCGAACCAGGAACGTTTATCAATTTAACTGATTCGAAATATACTACAAATGCTCAACCACAGTGTCCAAACGGAATTGTATGGACTTTAGGAGCTAACGAATGTGTTCCTGCTGGTTCGGTAATCACGATTCAAACATCGGCATTGATTGCCAATAAAGGAACGGTTACAGGTTCAGGTTTCGGATTAAGTTCTGGAGGTGATCAAGTGATTGTATATACGGGAACGGCTGCTGCACCAAATTATATCACAGCTTTAAGTTCAAACGGATGGGTTGCTTCTAACACCACATGTGGCGGAAGTATTTCCATGATTCCAGCTGGTTTGACGGATGGTTCAACAGCTTTAAACACAAGCACAGCTACTGGAAATGTTGCTGCAAACGCTGTAAATGCTTTCTATAATGGAACTCAATCTGGAACACCTGAAACCTTAACAACGGCTATTTTAAACCCTGCCAATTGGGTAGCGGTTGAGGGTGGAACAGCTCCTCAAACTTGGCCAACATGGAATTTCCCAAGTACGATTCAAGTGTTGAATGCGGTAGTAATCAACAATACTACGATTGAAGTAACTTTCAATCAAAGTGTAAATGCGGCTTCAGCTTCAACATTGTCAAATTACACAGGTGTTGCGAATTTAACTTCGGCTGTAGTGGCAGATAATAAGGTTACTTTGACCTATTCAACTCCATTTTTACCTGCAACAGATTATGCTTTAGTTGTAGATAATGTTCAAAACGTGAACAATGCTCCAATGTCTTGTCCGTTTACTTTCACATTCGGTTTCGATACAAGCGTGAGTCTTGCTTCAAGTTTTGTTAAAGTAAATGAGAATGCGGGAACATTGAACTTCGTTATCAATTTGGACAGTCCTGCAGTTGCTTCTGTAGATCTAGTAGTGAAAGGAGCTCCGTTTAGTACGGCTGACGCCAATGATTTCACATTGACAACTCAAACTCTGAATTTTACTGGAACGAGTTCATTGACACAAACCATCACAATTCCAATCACCGATGACAGTACGATAGAACAACAAGCTGAATATTTTGTATTGAGTTTAGAAAATCCTATTGGCTTGACCATAAATGGAGATTCTTTTGCAACTATTTATATTATCGATAATGACAATGTAGCTCCAGTTCCTTCTCAAGAAATTGAGTTGAACTACATCGGAAGTTTTGATCCTTCTGGAAACAACACCAGTACTTGCGAAATTGTAGCTCATGATCCGATCAGTCAACGTTTGTTTGCTACAAGTGCTATTGCAAATTTCTTAGACATCATCGACTTCAGTGATCCAACAGCACCAACATTGATTACGTCAATAAACATGGATACTTATGGAGGTCTGACAAGTGTGGCGGTGAAAAACGGAATTGTAGCAGTTGCTTCACCGAATGCAAATGAAGCTCTTGATGGTTCAGTAGTGTTTTTTGATACCAATGGTGTATTCCAAAAACAAGTGACGGTTGGTGCCTTGCCGGATATGATTACTTTTACTCCAGACGGAACGAAAGTTTTGACAGCAAATGAAGGACAACCAAACGCTAATTACTCCATCGATCCAGAAGGTTCAGTGAGTGTGATTGATATTTCAGGTGGAATTCCTGCATTAACGCAGTCTAACGTGACGACAATGTTGTTCACGCAATTCAACTCACAAGAGACTACATTGATGGCTTCTGGTGTTAGAAAATTAAAATTGACAAGTACATTATCGCAAGATTTTGAGCCAGAATATATTACAATAAGTGACGATAGCCAGACTGCATGGGTTTCTTTGCAGGAAAACAATGCCATTGCTGCAATCAATTTGACGAACAATACCTATACTAGTGTTTGGGCTTTAGGGACAAAAGACATGAGCTTGCCAGGAAATGGTTTTGATGCTTCAGATAATAATAGCGAAATATTAATTGCAAACTGGCCAGTAAAAGCATTTTACCTTCCAGATGCAATGTCAAGTTATACAGTTGGTGGCGTTACCTATTTGGTTACAGCCAATGAAGGTGACGAAAAAGAATATACAGGTTTTGAAGAAAGAACAACTGTTGGAGCTGCTTCTTACCAATTAGACGGAACTAATTTTCCTCATGTTGAAATGCTGAAAAAATCGCATAACCTGGGTCGCTTTAGAGTAACTAACCTAAACGGAAACTTGGATGGCGATGCACAATTTGAAGAAATCAACTGTGTAGGATCACGTTCATTTTCTATTTTCAATACCGCTACTCAACAAATTGTTTATGATAGTGGTGATGATTTTGAACGCTATACGGCCGAAAATTATCCAACTATTTTTAATGCAGATCACGAAGAGAATGCAGCAAAAGTGAGAAGCCGTGCAAAAGGTCCAGAGCCAGAAGGGGTAACGGTTGCAACAATTGCCGATCAAACTTTTGCTTTTATTGGTTTGGAACGAATTGGTGGTGTGATGGTATATAATATTACGGATCCAAACAATCCAACTTTCGTTGATTATAAAAATACAAGAAGCACTTCAGCTTATAGTGGTGACCATGGTGCCGAAGGTGTTATTTATATTGAACCAACAAATGGTCCAGACGATAAAGGGTATGTTTTGGTATCCAATGAAATCAGTGGAACGATCACTATTTTTGAAGTAGATGCTACAACGCTTTCTACTCCAGATCACGCAAACACTGACCCAAAAACGTTTGTAGTTTTCCCAAATCCATCGGATAGAGGAATGGTTTATTTTAATCGTACAGCTGATATCGAATTATATGATGGAACTGGAAAATTAATTTTACAAGCCAAAGAAGCTCAAACTATCGATACGTCAAATTTAGCAACAGGACTTTATTTTGTAAAAACATCTGAAGGACTTGTTAGCAAGATTATCATAAAGTAATTAGTTTATGTTTTATAGAAAAGACCCTCTTAGTTGAGGGTCTTTTTTTGTTTATAAATCAAAAAAAACAGCTCCACTATTTCTAGCGGAGCTTTTTCACAAAAAACAATGAAGCTAAATTTCTATCTAAAAAGTTTTAAATTGAAAAATAGTTGAAGTTGAGGAATTTCCAGCTTCGTCGGTGGTTATTACTTTCCAATAATAGCTTGTGTTTGAAGTTGTATTTACCTGATTTAATCGTTCTTCGGTTACAGTTCCAATAAGAGTCGTAGGATTTGGATTTGTTCCAAAATATACTTTATAATCTACAATATCATTATCGATGTCGTTTCCGGACCATTCCAAATCAACAGCTGGATCTTGAACGGTGCTGCTCATCATTGGTGCAACCAAATCAACAGGAAAAGGGACATAACTTTCAATCCCGTCTCCGGCATTATAGAATTTCCATTTTTCGCTTTCAACCAAAGTTCCATTGGTACCTTTTGCTACAACATGCCACGAGAAAGGTGTTCCTTTTAGAATAGTGATGTCTATTGAGGTAGCGTTTCCAGCATTAAATTGTAACTGTGTTTGGGTGTTGAGATTTTTTACATACACATAATAGAGTTCAGTATTTTGAGCCGCATTCCATTCAAAAGTAACCTTGCTTTGTGTAGCCGAAACTTCTGTTCCAGTCGTACATTCTGAATTGTTAAGAGGAAAAAGTAAAACTGCCGCATTTGGATTTCCTCCAGAAGCATCTCCATTATCTTCAGATGATCCACATCCAAGAAGCAATAGAAGAGAAGTAACGGCTATGTTTTTTAAAATGATTCTCATTGCTTGATGATTTTAGTATTATACATTGAAGTGTTTGAAACTACTTTTAAAGCATAAGTTCCAGTAGAAAGCGAACTCATATCGATAGAAAAAGCACTTCCGTCAAATTGAAATTGTTTGTTAATGACCAATTTTCCCATCATCGAATAGACCTGGATAAAAACGGTTTCGTCTTTCTTAGCAGGAACATTTACGAAGAGAAAATGATCTTTCACCGGATTTGGATAAGCAAAAATCTTATTTTCCATCAAAAATTTCTCTTGATAAACTCCTTGACAAGGCTTGTCAGTTTCTACCGAAACAGCATTTTCTCCAACTTGTAGGTTTAGCGTAAACGTGTTTTCATCGGTTATGAAAAGCTGATCGTTGAGTTTGATTCGGTATAAATTCCCACCACTTAAATCTAAAGTAGCGCTATTTCGTTCGTTTGAAACTCTTGCCATTACCGCTAAATTTGCAGGTTCCTGAATCACGATTTCAAAGCAATGTTGTGCTTCGGTCAATGTTGGAATGGTGATGCAAACGGTATATGTTCCCGAAGCCAAATTGGCGAAAGCCGTATTTTGAGTAAAAGAATTGTTCAAGTTGATGCCGTTTCCAGAAAGTGTTGCCACATAAGGATGATTGGCATTTGCTGTAATTTCAATACTTCCGTTATTAGCATCTCTACAAGTTTCGCTGGTGCTTTTTACACTGAAATTATCATAGGCTAAAGCAAAAATCGTACAGCCATTAAAATCTACCACATCACCAGCTGGTGTATCTGGACAATCATCATCTACGTTTGCAACGCCATCATTGTCGTCATCAGGTTGCATGATTGAAAAACGAACCCAGTTGAGGTTGAAACCAGGATCGACAACATTTATTCGAAGCATATAGCGTCCTGCAGGAAGTGTCGCATTTGAAACCGTAGTAGCCCAAGTCGTCCAAGCCCCAGTTGGGTTCAAAGTCACGGTTTGATAAGTGGTTGTTGTTTCGCCAATTAATTGCAGGTTTACTTTTCCGGTTGCATTTTGTCCAGAAGTTCGGTATTCAATTTTGTAATTTCCTTCTTCGGAAATGTTGACCAAAAAATCCAAATAATCGCCACTATCTGTATAGCCTAAAGCAGAACCACCTCCAATATCGGAGGTGGTTTCTATTGTCATTCCTTGATTATGATAAAAATCTTCCGCTTCAATTTTTCCTGAAATGCCTAAAATATTCCCGACATTATTTTTCACCGGTTTATTGGTAAAAATGGGTTGAGCAGTAGCATCATTGGCTAAAATATTGGTTCCGTTATAGGAAAGTGTGATTACATCAGAAGCATTGATAGCAGTTGCAGGTTGCACTACAATCGCTCTTGGATTTTCAGGATTTATAGCAATTGAACTGATATTTTGTTGTGTTCCATTTACAAAAAGCTGCAAATTACTGGTCGAAAAATCAATTCCAGCTTGTAGATTTTTGTTGAAAGTAACGTTCACTTTTTCTCCCAAGATAGAAGTCGAAGCTTCAACCACTTTCATAGCTGCTTGAGCTGAAGGAGTTGGGTTTTTGAATTCGATAAAGTTGAGGTTGAAGTTCCCCACTTCGAAATAAATCTTGACTTTATTAGTGCCTTGGTTTAATAAAACATCAGTAAGAGTGGCAGTCCCCCAAGTTGTATAACCTCCAGTTGAAGGAAGTGTGATGGTTTCGGAAATTTGACCATTGGCGTCAGCCAGATATAATTTTGCAACAGCGGAAGGACTTGCATAGCGAATGTCAACATCGTAGGCAGTCAATTCATCAACATCAATTGTGTATTGTAACCATTCTTTTGGTTCGATAAATCCTACTTGGAAGCCATTTGTGTCAGTATCATTACAGGTTTGTATATCAACACCGTCATTTCGCATGGTCCAACCTTTGTTCCAGTCGGCAAAAGTTCCAGTATCGGTTCTATAATTTACGAAATCAGTATCGTAATAAGCATGATTAATTCGACCCAAATCATAATTTACAGCATATACTTTTCCTGGCAAAGCATGGGTTTTATAAGGCAATGTTTCGCTAGATTGTACTTGGCGGAACATGGCATCAATGACATCTTGTTTAACCGTTACATTTTCCATCTTATAGTTTTCGGCAATTTGCATCAAGGCCGTTTTTGCGAAAGCTACAGTAGGTTGTGTTCCACCATTTTGCCAATAATTCAATAAGGTTTGATAGTCGGCAGTTTTAGTAACGGCGGTAACTCCAGCAATACTTTCGATTTTTTTCATTGGCCAAAAAGCCCATCCAATATTGTTTGATTCGACCAGCGAAATCGCTTCGGTAAACCAAACATTTGAGTTTTCGCCACTTTCACCCAACCAAATAGGAACGTTATATTGAGTCCTTAAATTCAATATACCTTGGATCGAAGCCGTAGTATTGTAGTTCCAATATTTATGAAAGCTCAAGGCCAAATTATCATCCCAAAGCGGAAACATTCCGTTATAATTATTTCCCCAGCAATTTCCTTCGATAAAAATCAAATGGTTGTTGTCGACTTCGCGGATGGCTTCGGTTATATCCATTTGCAAAGCTCTCAAAGGACCGTTGTTTTGTTCGTCACAGCCATTTTGGTTAGATCCGGTGAAGTTCCAGTTAGGCTCGTTGATCAAATCATAAGCTCCAATCCACGGACTGTCTTTATATCGTTCGGCTAGTTCTCTCCACAAGGCAATCGTTTTGTTTCGGTTGTCGACACTTTCCCAAAGTGATGGTTTTGTACTGTCATAATCGGAGATATTAGCATCTTTTCCTTGACCACCTGGAGCGGCATGCAAATCTAAAATCAGGTATAAATTGTTTGCAGCACACCAAGCCAGCAAATTGTCGGTCATTTCGAAACCTTCTTCAAGCCAAGTATTTTCACCAGCAACGGGTTCGTCTTCGATTGGTAATGTGTATAAATTGTAATGCATTGGCAATCGAACCGAGTTGAATCCCCAAGCAGCAAGCGAGTCGATATCCCTTTTGGTAATACCGTTGGCTCGATAAGCTTGATAAAATTCTTGCGTATTGCTTTCGCCAATAAGCTGTGTGATTTTTTCCTTGATTTTATGCTGAGGTCCTGCAAAAGCATCTGTTTGAAGCATGTATCCTTCCTGAACCATCCATCCGCCAAGGCCAAGACCTCTCAGGATTACATTTTGCCCGTTTCCATCTACGATATTTTGTCCATCACGATGCAGAAATCCTTGTCCGAAAGAGGATAGGGAACAGCTTATGAGTAGAAGTAAAATTATTTTTTTCATAAAATTATTTTTTAATAAACCAAAGTTTGAATCCCATGTGCAGGAATTTCGACAACGGTTTTGTTCATGTCTATAAAAAGGTTGTAGGTTACTTTTTTATCGCTTTTGTTCATAACAACGGTAACCATTTTTCCATCTGTATTTAAGAAAGAAGTGCTCAACAATTGGCTACGACTCACAACGGTACTTACTCTTTTTGCTTCTGGGCGAATAAATTTTGAAAAATGCCCGATGTAATAGTAAGAAGGCGTGTAGATCAACTCGCCAGTCGAAGTGTCGCCATGAATAGGAGCGAAGCAAAAATTGCCAACGTGATTTGGACCTCCATTTTGATCCAAAAGGATGTTCCAATCCGTCCAGGCAACTGTTCCGTTATTAAAATCATGAATCATTGAAGCTCCATATCGTTCTCCGTTTGCCCAGAATTGGTATTTTTTAGCATCGAAACTTTCAACACAACCTTCGGTAAATAGTAGTTTTTTATCAGGATAAGCTTCGTATACTTTTGCTACGTTTTCATACATTGGTTCACCACCAGCCCAAGTTTCATACCAGTGAAACCCCATTCCCCAAGCATATTTTGAAGCTTCGGGATCTGAAAAAATAGTGTTGGCACGTTGAAACATCAAATCGCGGTTATGGTCCCAAACCACAATTTTTTTATCGGCATAACCACTTTTGGCCATTGTTGGACCTAGATAGTTTTTCAAGAAATCCCTTTCGTCTTCGGCAGTAAAAATGCAAGATTCCCATTTTTGTATCGCCATTGGTTCGTTTTGAATGGTGATTCCCCAAATTGGCATGCCTTCTTTTTCATAGGCATTGATGAATTTTGTATAATAATTTGCCCAAGATTGGTAATACTCGGGCAATAATTTTCCGCCTTTAAGCATGTGATTGTTGTCTTTCATAAAAGCGGGAGGACTCCACGGACTTGCATAAAGAGGCAGTTTTCCGCCAGCAGTTTTGGTTGCAGCTTTTATTAGCGGGATGCGGTATTTTTTATCGTGATCGATGCTAAAAGTTTTTAAATCCTTGTCACCTTCCTTGATGTAAGTGTAGCTTCCGCTTGCAAAATCTGAGCTGTGGATGGTGGTTCTCAATAGTGAATATCCAATACCTTTTTCGGTATCATAATAGGCATCTAGAAATTCTTGTTGTTTGTTTTTCGGCAGTTTTGCAAATATTTCGGCACTTGCATCCGTAATGGCACCACCAATTCCCATAAAACTTTGAAACGTTTTATTTGGATTTACAAAAACAGATATTTCGGTTTCCAAAGGTTGCTTGGCAGGTTTAAAAACCAAATTATCGGTTTGTGTTAATCGTAGGTTGATGCTATCGGCTGTGGTGTAAACCGTGATTTTTTTTCCATCGGTAGAAAATGATTTCTTTGCAGCAACTGTGGTATTTTGGCTAAAGCCAGAAAAAGAAAGAAGAAGTGATAAAACGACTATTTTGTTTTTTTTCATTGTAATTTTTTTTGTGATATTCAAAAAAAATAGCCTGTAACCCACAACAGCACAGGCTATTTCAACTAACTCAAACTCAAACTATTTTTTAATTTTGAGGAACTCCACGGAATTCGACATTGTCGATTGTGATTCCAGTTGTTCCAATATTTTCGCCACCACATTTGATGAGTAAATAGATGGTTCCTGATTGTGGAAAACTCACCACATTTCCAGAACCTACACAACCAACAATGGATAATTTTCCATTGAAAGAAGCTGTTGCACATCCGTCCCAAGTACTCAATCCCATTCTTCTTCCATCTGCAGAATAATCTGAACCAGGAGTTGGAGCTGTTGTTGAAGCATAGACTTCAAACCAAGTGTTTACAGATCCCGCTCCCGAAACAATCATGTCGATTGAATATTCTTTGTTAGCTTCAACTTGGATTGCTTGATAGATTGCTTGTTGGTTCCATCCACCACCAGTAATTGTTGCAGAACCAGAGTTAAAAGTCCAAGCTGTTCCTGGATTTCCAATGTTTAGAACCGTCCATTGTGCATGGTCTTCGGCATTTTCAAATTTCCCACCTTTTACAAGATTTCCTGCCACAGGGTCTGAAGTTGCTACCACAATTTCTTGCATCGTGGTATTGGATAATCCGCCTCTTCCAAATGCTGTATGCGAAACGGTGTAGGTCCCTGCATCTGGGAAAAATACAGCTTCAGTATCACTATTTGAAAAATAGGCAGGACTTCCGTCTCCAAGTTCCCATAGATGTCTGATTACACCGTCTTTTGTTGGTAGTAATTCGTAACGGTTTCCAGCATCATCAACTTGACTGACTGCAAAACTGGCATCAACATTTGGATCTGCCAATCCGTTTCCAGCGTCAAATTCTTCGGGTTGACAACTTGTTAAGGCAGTTGCCGTAAAAATAGTTGTCAATACTATATAGATATATTTTTTCATTGTTATAAGGAATAAAGATTAATTCTCATAGTTTGGATTTTGCTCGATAAGTGTGTTTTCAAGTTCTCTAAAAGGTATTGGCCAAATTTCATGTTTTCCAGCAACGAAACCTCTTGTAGCTAATACTTGAGCAGCTCTATTTGTTCTTACTAGGTCAAACCAACGGTGTCCTTCGCCTGCAAGTTCTAAACGTCTTTCGTTCATGATAGCTTCCATCGAAACAGGAATTGGACCTAATCCAACTCTTTCTCTAACGGCATCCAGCAAAGCTTGAGCTCTTGCTCCAGTACCGCCTAAAGCTTCGGCTTCCATCAGATAAGTATCTGCTAGACGGATGATATAGGAGTTTTGTCTGTAATTTAAAACAGGTTCTCCTCCAGGAGTTACATCAGTAGTTAAAGGCATAAATTTCTTCAAGAAATATCCAGTATCTTTATATCCAGGAGTGTAAGTTGCTTGTCCCGCTTCAACTAATGCTTTTACATCAGCAATTGTAGCATCAAAACGAGGATCTGTTTGTAGAACATCATACAATTCTTCCGTAACGGTATTAAAACTCCATCCTGTTGCATAATCTGGTGCAGTTGAACCCTCAGTTCTAACGTATCCTCTTGGTCCTAGCATCGTGTTAAGGCTGTTTCCTTCGTCACTTCCTGAACCCCAATTTCCCCAACCCGTATTGCTTTTTGCGGTATGTGAAACTTCCATAATGGATTCGGTATTGAATTTGTTGTCGATAACCCAAAGCGAAGCAAAATTGTCTAGAAGTCGATATCCGTATTGGCTTGTTCCCCCTGGAGTTCCATTTACTTCGGCAAACTCTGTAGCAGCCAAGCTGTTCTTGCCTTGGTATAAGTATACTTTTCCTAACAAAGCTTGAGCAGCACCTCTTGATAGTCTGCCTGATTCTGCAGTAGCAACCATTGGAGGCAAATCGGCCATGGCTTCCATTAAATCAGTTTCAATTTGGGTATACACATCAGCTGGATCAGCTTGGGTGACATTATAAATTTCGGAAGTAGGAACAGGTTCCGTAATTAACGGAATGTTGCGAAATGTTCTTAAAAGTTCAAAATAGTAATGAGCTCTCAAGGCTTTGCATTCTGCAGTATATCTTAGTTTCGTGTTTTCATCCATAGGAACATTAGGAATTTTAAGCAATAAGGTGTTGGCTCTAAATATTCCCTGATAGAAATCATTCCAAAAACTTCCAGGAATGGTTGCCTGAGTTATGGTATAATTTGAGAACGACTGTATTCCTGTCCCATCTGTTGCACCACCACCACCTGCATAAAAATCATCTGATCCTGCATTTAGCATGGCTACCATGTTTTCAAATCCACCTGATTGTTTTCGCATGATGTCATAAACCGAAATCAGACCTGAATAAGCCTCTTCTTCGTTTTTATAATAATTGTCTTCTAAGAAACTCCCTTTTGGAGTAACTTCTATAAAATCGTCGCTACAACCAACAGCTAGAAACACCAGCAAAATAGCAATTATTGATTTTTGTATTGTTTTCATATTTCTTTTTTTTTATGATTAAAATTGCATGTTAACACCAAACATATACGATTTAGCTTGAGGATAGAAACCTCTATCAATTCCAAGAACACCACCCCCAATTTCTGGGTCATATCCTGTGTATTTTGTAAAAGTGAATAAGTTTTCGCCTGTTACATACAGTCTGACTTTTTGAATACCAATAGAATTTATAAGTTTTGTAGGAAGAGAATATCCTAATTGAATTGTTTTAATTCTTATATAATCCCCATCTTCTAAATGAAAGTTTGAGGGATTGCTAAAGTTTCGGTTCGTATCATTAGAAGTCAATCTTGGATATGTATTTGAAGTTCCTTCACCAACCCATCTTCCTAAAGCTTCAGTTTGATAATTGGCATATCCAATATCCAATCTTCTTAAACCTTGATAGATTTGGTTTCCAGCAGCTCCTTGAGCAAAAACCAATACATCAAATCCTTTATATTCAACGTTTACGGTAAAACCAAAAGTATAGTCAGGAAGCGGATTTCCAATGAAAGTTCTATCATCATCATTAATAGTACCATCACCATTGATGTCTTTCCATCTGAAGTCTCCGGGTTGAGCATTTGGTTGCATTAAATTTCCATCTGTATTGGTATAAGCATTAACTTCATCTTGATTTTGGAAAATTCCAGCGGTTTGATAGCCATAGAATGAATTAAAAGCTTCACCAACCTCTGATCTTGTAATTGGAAATGCTCCAGATTGTACCGTTGGTCCTGTTAAATGGTCAACAGTTCCAATATAAGTAACTTCGTTTTGTACGAAAGAAACATTCGCATTTAGAGATAGGTTTACTTCACCAATTCTTTTACGGTATCCTAATTCGATGTCAAAACCTTTGTTTTCCATATCGGCTACGTTTCCTACAGGGTTTCCTGTAGCTCCAATATATCCAGGAATGATTACATCCATCAAGATACCAGTTGTTTTTTTGTTGTATAAATCGAAAGTAAGATTGAAATTTTCAAAAAGTGTAGCATCAAATCCAATATTGGTTTGAGTGGTTTCTTCCCATTGTAAATCTGGATTTGAGGGTGCATCCGGACTATATCCAGGAATCACAGTTCCATCTGGTCCAATTGAATAATTTCGTCCTCCTGAAACAGTAGATAAATATCTAAAAGCTCCAATATTATCATTTCCTGTTACTCCAAATCCACCTCTAACTTTCAATTGAGTGATAGCCTTGTTCTCTATCCAAAAATCTTCTCTTGATGCCACCCATCCCAAAGAGAACGAAGGGAAAAGGCCATATTTTTTGTTAGAACCAAAATTAGTAGATCCATCTCTACGAACGATTCCTGTAAATAAATATTTTTCATCATAGTCATAGTTCAATCTTGAAAATAAGGAAACTACCCTGTGTTCAGATCCTCTGTAGTTTTTATATCCGTAAGCAGTTATATCTTCACTTGGATGTCCGCTAAAAAAAGCTGCATTACGATAATCATCCGCTGGAATATTTCGATATGTTACACCATTGCCACTAGATATACCATCTACATAGGTACCTTGACCTACAAGAGCATTAAAATTGTGTTTCCCAACTAATTTCGTGTAGGTTAATGTGTTTTCAACATTCCAAAGAAAATTTCTATTTGAATCTTGAGAAATATTATTTACTGGTACGGCAAATGAAGAGTTAAAATAGGAAACGGGTGTGAAACTATAATTCCCCCAGTTTGACACTTTAGCACCAAAGGTTGATTTGAATTTTAAACCTTTTAACGGCTCAACTTCAAGATATGCATTTCCCACTAAATCGTTAGACCAACCGTAGTTTCCTAAACGAGATCTCGTATACGCTAATGGATTTGACATTTCTTGAAGCACTAGTGAAGAAATTCCATAAGGATTCCCCATTTCGTCTCTAAAAATTCCCGCTTGGTTAGAATAGGGTGCCATATTGGCTACAGCTGGATCTGTTACCACAGCTGGTGTAATTGGATCCAAATTGATTGCAGAAGCCAAAGGTCCTCCAAATTCACTATTTGTATTGCCAATTCCAATAGTTTTTGTATCAGTGTAGGATAAAGTTTGCCCGAAAGTCATCCATTTAGAAATCTTGTGGGTAGAATTGATACGTACGTTTTTTCTATTAAAGTTAGAAATTTGTGATGCTACAATACCTTCTTGGTCTAAAAGACCAAATGAAAAATAAAAGTTTGAAACATCATTTCCGCCACTAAGGCTTAGTTCATGGCCTTGTCTTTGTGCATTTTTGCTGAAAATTTGATCTTGCCAATCTGTTCCTTTTCCATATGATCCAGCATTTGGAGCAGGAAGAGTAAAATCAGCTGGTTCACCTGAATATCCATTGGTATAAGACTCGTTTATTAAAGTGGCATATTGATCCGCATTTAATAAATCAAGTTTTCTGGCAACAGATGAAAAACCTGTAAATCCGTTATAATTGACGCTAATTTTACCTGCTTTTCCTTTTTTTGTGGTCACTAAAATCACACCTGCTGCAGATCGTGACCCGTAAATTGCTTGCGAAGCGGCATCTTTTAAGACCTCAATCGATTCGATATCCGATTGATTAAGAAAACCAATTCCTCCAGCATCCACTATAACACCGTCAATAACCCAAAGTGGTTCGTTGTTGCCAAAAGTAGTAATACCACGAACTCTAATTGTTGCACTTGAACCTGGTTGCCCAGAATTTGCAGCAATTGTAACCCCGGAAGCTCGGCCTTGTAATGCTGACTCAACACGAGTAATCGGCAAATTTTCTAAATCTTTTGCCTTTACACTCGAAATAGCACCTGTAACAACACTTTTCTTTTGTGTACCATAACCTACCACTACAACTTCTTCTAAGTTTTGGGTGTCAGGTTTTAAGGAAAAATTAATGGTGCTTCTACCATTTACAGCTTCTTCACCCGTTGCATAGCCGATAAAGCTATACGTTAATGTGCTGCTTGATGGAGCAGTAATTTGATAATTTCCATCCATATCCGAGGAAGTGGCGGATGTAGTTCCTTTCACTGCAACTGTCACGCCAGGCATTGGAAGGCCTACTTCATCTACAATATTTCCCTTCACAATAATGTCTTGAGCATAGATGTTGAGTGAGAATAGAATAGACGAAAAACAAAAAAAGAGTAATTTTGTAAATTTCATAATTCTGAAAATTTTGGTTAGTTAATTATTGATTCGAAGCAATATTATACCTATTTTTTTTAAATCAGCAATTAATTATCCTTACAAAAACACATCAACTTAGTAATTTTTACTAAACAAAAACACATCAAATAATTTTTAATTAATTGATAATTAATCAGTTGAAAATTATTTTTAAATGTTACGAAAACGTTAACTTAAAAAAACAAACACTACATTTATAGAATTATTGAATTAACATATCATTTATTGGTCTTTAAGTATTACTTAACAGTAAATGAGGAGTAAACAACCCCATTATTTAGTCATTATGAGATTTTCAACTTTTCTTATGCTTACCGTTTTTATGGTAGGGTTACAATTAGATGTATTTGGTCAAGTAAAAAATATCGGTCTGCCTGAAATTACCAATTATAAAAGATCAGATTATAAAGGTGGAACTCAAAACTGGGGAATCGATCAAGATGCAAATGGGAATTTATATTTTGCTAATAATTCTGGTCTTCTAAAATTTGATGGTTCGGCTTGGCATGAATTTCATCTTCCCAATAATTCTTCCATCCGATCGTTGAAGGTTGGAGATGCTAACAAGATCTATGTGGGGGGGTATAATGAATTTGGCTATTTTCAACCCAATAAAAAAGGTAAATTCATTTATCAATCGGTTGCTAAATTGGTGAATGAAAATAATAGACAACAAATTGATTTTATTTGGAAATTGCATCAATTTAAAAATGAAATTGTTTTTCAGGCTTTCGAGAAGGCCTACATCTATAATGGTAAAACCTTAAAAATACTTGAAGCTCCCGGGAAATTTCAATTTTCATTTGTGGTAAATGATCGATTATATTTCCAAGACAGTTCTTTCGGATTAATGGAATATGTGAACGGAAAATTGGTCCCGCTACCCGAAACAATGTCTTTGAATGCTACAGAAGTTTGGGGAATGTTTGCCTTATCAAAAACAAAGATGCTGATTACGACGCTAGACAAAGGGTTGTTTTTATATGAAAATAACAAACTAACGCAGTGGCAAACCGAAGCCAATTCTTTCTTGCAACAAAACAGCTGTTTGGGAGGAGTTGTGATTCAGAATAGGTTTTTAGCTTTTAATTCAGTGCTAGATGGAATTTTGATAACCGATTTCAACGGAAGAATTGTGCAACATATTAACCGAAAAAAAGGAATGCAAAACAACACTGTCTTGGCCTCTTTTATTGATAGCAAGAATAACTTGTGGTTGGGACTCGATAACGGAATTACCTTTATAAACGAAAGTTCACCTTTTACTTATTTCGGATTCAGCTATGGAATCAGTACGGTTTATGCTTCGGTTGTTTATCAAAATACGCTTTATGTCGCGACAAATCAAGGGCTTTTTTACCATTCATGGGATAAAACCTTCAAGGAAGATTCTTTTGAATTAGTAGAAGGAACTACGGGACAAGCTTGGAACATTCAGGTAATAGACGGACAATTATTTTGTGGACATAATAGAGGATTGCTTCAGGTTTCTGGCAATAAAGTGATTCGCACTTTGGATTCGAATGGCTACTGGGGTTTGAAAAATATCCCTAATCAGCCTAATCTTTTACTGGGTTGTCACTACAGCGGTTTTTCGATTTTTCAAAAAATAGGTAGCGTTTGGAGTCTTCGAAATCAAATTGAAGGAATGACCAAATCTGCAAATACTTATGAGATAGAAAACAACAATGTTTGGCTCAAAAAAGATGAACTCTTATATCAGATGAAACTCAGTACTGATTTTAAAAAGTTTAAATCGATTAAAACCTACAACAATTTGTCGCCAACTGAAAAAGGTATTTCCAGCATTCAGTTGATTAACAACAGGGTATATTTTCAGAACAACAATCATTTTTATAGGTATTCTGCCGAAAGGGATTTATTTTTTGAGGACAAGCAAATTAGTATTTTATTCAAAGATTTGCCTATTATTCGTTCGTCTTTTCAGGATAAGATCGGAAACATTTGGTATGTTTATGATGAATCGATAGGCGTGCTGAAAAAAGATAACGAATCGGGTTACAGGAATATTTTGGCACCTTTTTCTAATCTAACGGGAAATATTTTATTTAATTATCTGTCTATTAATACAATCGATCCACAAAATATTTTTATTGGAATGACGGATGGATTGGCACATTATGATCCGGAACTTAGCACTAACTTTTCTTCCAAACCAAAAGTGTTTATCAAGAGTTTCACTTTTCCAGATGACACTTTGATTGTTGGTAACATTCCTAAAAGTAAAAGTCCCTACACACTTAAATACAAGTCCAATAATGTGAAATTTACTTTTTCGTCGCCCACTTATGAAAATCTTGAAAATGTAGAATTTTCCTATAAGCTTGAAGGTTTTGACGAAAAATGGAGCAATTGGAGCAGTGTTTCGATGAAAGAATATACCAATTTACAAGAAGACGATTATATAATGAAAGTGAGAGTTCGAAACAGTTACGGGATTGTTTCAGAAACAGATGAGGTTGCATTTACAGTTTCACCTCCCTTTTACAGGCATTTTTTAGCTTATATTTTTTATCTGATGGCTGCCGTTGGAATTGTTTACGTCATTCGATATCGCATTAAGATGAAAATCCGAAAAAATAAATATTATGAAACGGTCGAACAGCGAAGGCTTTATTTGGAAAAAGAAGCTAAAATTAGGCAGGAACAATTTGAACTGGAGAAAGAAATAGAGCGACTCAAAAACGATAAGCTGAAGATTAAAATTTTGGCGAAAGACAAAGAGTTAGTCAACAATTCGCTTCAGGTAGTGAAAAAGAATAAAATTTTGAATGGTATTATTCATAAACTGAAAGACATTGATGTAGAAAACCTTGATGATTCGGTGAAGTTTCAATTTGGCAAACTCAACAAAAGTATCGTCAAGGAAGTGAATGCTGATAAAAGTTGGAAGGATTTAGAGAAGCACATCAAGAATGTTCATTTTGATTTCCTGAAACGATTAAAAGAAAAATATCCCACGATTTCACCTCGTGAGCTCGATCTTTCGACCTATCTTTTGATGAATATGTCGACCAAGGAAATTGCAGAGATCATGAACATATCGAGTGGTGGAGTAGAACTGGCCCGTTACAGATTACGAAAAAAACTTGGGCTCAATAAAAAAGAAAATCTGATAGGGTTCTTGATGAGTATATAATATAAAAAAGCGTCTACAATTAGACGCTTTTTTATATTATAAAAGGCTGTTATAAAACAAAATAGGTGTTTTTCAGAGGTGCAATATGATGTTCATTTGGAAGTGCCTCAATTTTGTCTTCCTCAAATTCATCACGGTATTCGTTGACCATCTGCATCAAATTTTTCTCGATATTGTTTGAAATCGCAGTAACCGGAGTATCAGTTGGACGACTTTCAAATGGATCTTGAAGATGAATTGCCATTTTTTCGATCAAGAAAAAAGCGGCTCCAATTGTTGTTACTAACGGGATTTGCAACCATCCTATCAAATCGTTTAATCCGAAAGGCAACAAGATCAAAAACAAACACAGCGTGAAACGGATATACATGCTATAGGTAGTTGGGAAAATTGTGTTTTTGATCCGTTCACATTTACCCATAGAGTCACATAAGCGCGTTAATGTGTTGTCGATTTCTACTTGCTGATACACATTAAGATATCCCTTTTGACTGGCAAGTTTCAAGTCTTTTGAATGCAAAATCAGTAAGGCATTCGGAACGTGCTTGTGCTTTTTTACAAATCGCAATTCTTCTTGCGAAAGCAAATTTTTTATAGGTTTGATGGGGTCTTTACCACGAAGAGCTTGTCCTAAACTATAGCACCAAGCCGCCTGTCGATTGGCAAATTTTTTCTTGAAATCACTGGCTTCTACAGAGAAATCAGGATCTTTATAGAAGGTCATAACTTGTCGGACCAAGGTTCTAGAATCATTGACGATAGCACCCCAAATGATTCGGGCTTCCCACCATCTATCATAAGCTTGGTTGGATTTGAAGGCTAATAGCAAGGAAATAATCGTTCCAATAATCGTTGGAATTGCGATTGGAATATTCAATGCATTTGCTTCAAAAAAAGAGTGAGCGACTTCGAAGGCAATCACATAAAAGATCACCAATATCAGCTCGAATTTTATCTTTCCCAAGACATATTTCATTGGGATTTTCTTATTTAGTAGCATAAATTATTTTTTTAAGATGAATAACGATCACATCGTTTAGCGTGTCGTTTTTATACAAGTTCTTCGTAAACCGAAAGAACAGGAAGTCCAAGTAGTTCGTTTACAGCAATTTTGTTTTTTTTCTTGAACGAAATTTTCTCAGGTTTTCTAGTTTCAATCAGTAAATTGATTTTGTTTTTAGAAATGGCTTCAGAAAGGATAGAGGTCATATCTTCAGGCACTTGACTTTCGAGCATTTTTGCCTGGCTTACAATCTTGCAATCAAAGTCGTTTTGGATCAATTGCTGTACGTCTTCTGCTTGAAATCTCGATTTTATGGTCTCGATATATAATGCTTTTGATAAATCTTGTTCTTCACAATTTTCCGTCAAATGAAGGATTGGTGATTTGCAATTGCATAAAAGTTGAAGGCATTGTTGCTGTATTCTTTTGGCGGAAGCCTTATAAGAAGGAGTAACTATTGTAAGGCAAATGTTGTGGTACTCAATCAGATTTTTAATCAAGGGAGAAGAAATCCCATATTGATGGTGAACCTTGAGAGTGCAATTTTCGGTTTCGTTCACGATTTGACGAATGTCATTCAAGACATTTTTTTGGGAAACCGTCATTTCGCTTTTGATGCTTCTTAGAAAAAAAGAGGGCGATTCAGTATCAGGAACTTCTGCTACAATCATTAGCATGATCGTGCAATTTTCGTCTTTAAATTGTCGGATTGCAGTTTTTACAGCATTGACAGTATCTGCTTCAAGTGTCGTAGGGATCAGTAAATTTTTCATATGTATAGCTTTTTATTTTTTTATACATACAAAGTAACCACTGCAACTTTAGAGCAACCTTAATTTAAAATTAGAATTCCCTAAGATTTTACATTAGAATTTTTAATGTTGGATTTATCGAAGATAATATTCACCACCGTTCCTTTTCCTGTCTCTGATTGCACTTGGATTTCGCCATTATGCATTCGGATGATTTTCATTGCCAATGGAAGTCCTAAACCATAACCGGTATACTTTGAAGCAATTTTTCCGCGGAAGAAAGGTTCATACAAATGCGGAATATCCTCAGGCGGAATTCCGATTCCAATATCAGTGATCGTAATTCTTATGAAATTTTTTTCTGCCAATAACGATACGAAGACTTCATCATTGTCAGAATATTTTACACCATTGGAAATGATATTGTTCAAGGCAAGTTCCAATAAAGGTTTATTGCAAGGAATGGTCAACAAATATTCGTCGTCTGGAAGATTGCCCAATTTTATATTCACACGGTTGTTGGGATAAATTTTATCGACATCAACTTTCACGTCCATCAGCAATTGGTCAATTCTCGCAATATCGAGCACTTGCTTGTTACCGTCATAACCCGTTTGGGTAAGCTTGAGCAAACCTTCGGTTAGGTTGCCAAGTTTGGAAGCTTGCTTGTGGATGTTTTCGAGCGATTGGATATAATCTGCTGTTTCACGTTCCTTTAGCAGCATGATTTCGCTTTCGGCAATGATAGTTGTTATAGGAGTTTTGAGTTCATGAGAGGCGTTGTTGATAAAGTTGGCCTGAATTTCGAAGGAAGTTTCCAATCGATCCAACATGTCGTTGAAGGTTTTGGTAAGGTCCGAAATTTCATCCGAATTGTCAACATCAGGAAGTCGGTTGTGGAGATTTGAGGCACTGATTCGCTTTACTTCTTTGGTGATTCGAGAAACAGGATTGATGAATCTTTTGGCTAAAAACCTTCCAAAAAAGTAGGCCATCACCACAAAAGCAATTCCTCCAAAAAGCATAATTTGGATGATATAAATCGCACTGGTGTTTCCCCGACGGTCTTTTGCACTTACAATTACCATATATTTCTGACCCGATTCGTTAAAAACCTGACCATAATGGTAGATGTGATTTTCCTCGGTCCAACCCGAACCATTTTTCATCACTTCCTTGTAGAATTCGGGTTCAAGGTGCAACTCCGTATTATATTCGAAACTGTTTTCTCCGTTTATTTTCAGCACATAATTTTTTTCTTCAATCAATTCCTCAAGCCCTTCTTTTTTGAAGTCCTGAAAATATTTTGCCTTTACAGGATCGTTCTGATAATGAATCGATGCTGCGATTTTAGCACGATCATGAAGTCTTTTTAGAAAATAATATTGGTTATTTTGTTTGAATAAAAAGAAAACGACGATGCTCAACAGCAAGGTGCTGAAACAGGAAAGTGCGATATAGGTTACCGTAATTTTTTTCCGAATTTGCATACTATGATTTTATGACATATCCCAAACCTTTGATGGTCTGGATAAGATTGCTTTGATAGGGCTTGTCGATTTTTTTTCTCAAATAATTAATATATACATCTACAACATTAGTATTCATGTCAAAATTAATGTCCCAAACATTGTCAAGAATTTTTTCCCTTGATAGAATGGTACCCGAATTTTTAGCGAGATAATACAATAGCTTGAATTCCTTGGCTGTCAAAGTGATAATGTCGCCTTCGCGTTTCACGGATTTCGACCGTCCGTCAATTTCCAAATCGTCAATCGTGATGATGTCGTTTGGCTTGTTATCTTGATTGGCACGACGTGCTAAAGCACTAATTCTAGCTTCGAGTTCCGAGAATTTAAAGGGTTTTGCTAAATAATCATCTGCACCAGCATTCAATCCTGTTACCACATTTTCAGTTGTTCCTAAAGCCGTTAGAAGTAAAATTGGGACGAAATTTTTTGATGCCCTAAGTCTTCGGCAAATTTCAATTCCATTGATTTCTGGTAGCATGATGTCTAGAACAACCACATCGAAAGTGTGATTTTGAATCATTTCCAAAGCAGTCCTGCCATCCATAGCAACACTCACATCGTTGTTGTTTTCAGAAAGTCCTTTTCGGATAACCGACAATAAATTGGGCTCATCTTCCACAACGAGTAACTTCATAGGAATAATTTTAAGGGTAAAGAGGAATACAAAAATACTAATTGAATTCTTAAATTTATGTAAAACCACTAACTAGCATGGTGATTTTTGAAGAATTCGTATAGCTCTAGGCTTGTTTGGTGTAATATCGAAATTATTCTATTCTAAATTTATTGATATCTGAAAGAAGACTGAATTTCTTTTTTTCGTTAAACAAAAAAAGCATCTATTTCTAGACGCTTTCTTTTTCTTAAAATTGCAGAACTTATTTTTTCTTTGCTTTTTTTACTTTTTTCTCAGGCAATAATGTAAACGAACTTGCCAAAAAGCGATTATCTTTTACCTCTCCTGTAACTTCCGCTTGACGGATTTTGGAACAAAAACCATCTTCGGCATGGGCATCCCCGTGGTCGTCCAGCTTCGTTCCATCAACAAAATAAGGTTTTCCATCAATCTTTACCGCCAAGTCACACCCTTTTTTATCCTTCATCCCAAAGTTGCATTGTCCACAAGAAGCTTCTACAACTTGAGGTTTTGTAATCTTTTTTTCTTGTGCATTTACTCCGAAAGCAAACAGAAAGCATGCGATTGTAAATATGTTTTTCATATTATTTATAGGTTACAGTTACTAATTTCGAAGCATCTTTCGCTCGTTCTACAATTTCTTCGATGGGTGTTTCCAAAGTATCATTTGCCAAAGCAACTCCCATTCTTCTATAAGGTCTTGAAGTTGGTTTTCCAAATATACGGAAATCGGTTTTGGCCAGTCCTGCAATTTTTTCCAATCCTTCAAAGCCTGGATTCGATGAATTTTCGGAAGCCAAAATTACCGCACTAGCTCCATGTTTCTCCAATTTGATTTCAAAAATTGGAAGGCTTAAAATCGCACGAAGATGCAATTCAAATTCGTTGAAGTTTTGTGTTCCTGCCAAAGTCACCATTCCAGTATCGTGTGGTCTTGGAGATAATTCGGAGAAATAAACCCCATCATCTGCCAAGAAAAATTCCACACCAAAAAGACCTGCACCGCCAAGAGCTTCGGTCACTTTTTCGGCCATATCTTGTGCTTCAAATAAATCCTTGTCGGAAATTCGAGCCGGCTGCCAACTTTCTTGATAATCGCCACGTTCTTGTCTGTGCCCGATTGGAGCACAAAAAAGCGTCGGATTATTATTTTGGGTAACCGTTAAAAGCGTGATTTCTGAATTGAATTTTACGAAAGCTTCCACTATTACTTCCACCACATCACCACGCGAACCTTCAACAGCATAGTTCCATGCTTTCTCAATATCTTCTTCCGATTTGATTGTTGATTGTCCTTTTCCAGAAGACGACATTAGCGGTTTTACCACACATGGAATTCCAACTTCCAGAACCGCTTTATTAAGTTCTTCTGCTGAAGTGGCATAGCGGTAATTGGCAGTTTTCAGTCCTAATTCTTTTGCAGCCAAATCGCGAATAGCTTTTCTATTCATGGTGAAATTTGCCGCTTTCGCAGATGGAACCACTGTGATTCCTTGTTTTTCATAATCATAGAAACGTTCTGTCCGAATCGCCTCAATCTCAGGAACTATAAAATCGGGTTGGTGCTTGGCAACGATTGCATCCAAAGCATCGCCGTCGAGCATATTGATGATTTCAAAACCGTGAGCCACTTGCATGGCTGGAGCATTTTCATAACTGTCGACTGCGATAACAGTTTGTCCAATTCGTTGTGCAGCAATAACGAATTCTTTTCCGAGTTCTCCAGAACCTAGTAGTAGTATTTTCTTTTGCATTGTTGTGTTGTTAGAAGCTTTAAAGGTAACAAGTTTAAAACTTTTGGGCAAGAAATGTTTGGAGTTGTATACTATTGAAAAGATTTTTAAGTTATGGTAAAGGGTTGTCACTTTAATTTTTAAATCATCTTGAATGCAGCATAAATTACTCTTCTTCTTTTTATTTTTCTTTTCTTTCTTTGGCAATGCTCAACAACGCGTTCTGACGGTCAAGGATTCTATAACCAATGAAGCACTTCCTTTTGCAAGTGTGAGTTTGCTTAATGGTTTCGGGATGTTTACAGACGATAACGGACAAGTAACAATTGGACAGGATGCTGCTGAAAAAATCAAGATTACGTATGTAGGATATGCATCCAAGACGGTTTCGATTAGTCAATTAAAAAATACTATTATTTTCTTGAAGCCTGAAGCCAATGCATTAAGCGAGGTGAAAGTGGTAGCTTCGAAAAAGAATAAAAAAACACGAAAAGATTTTACTGTAAAACCTCAATTGCATGACAATATCAATAAGATGTATTGGTCTTCAATAGGGCAACAATATGCTTTTTATATTCCGAGTTCAAAAGAAGACGGAATTCTGAAATCCATTACGATTCCGCTAATTGTGCAAGATATTCATCAAGGAATGGCAGAAGATTCATTTGAGATCAATCCCTATGGAACGATGGTTAAAGTTGAATTTTTGAGTAGTGCCAATAACTTACCCGATGCGAAATTAAATGAGTATGAAAAGAAAGTCATCATTCATTCAGGCAAAGTATCGGGACAAATCACGATAGATTTTGAAGAAGAAATTGAAATTCCCGAAGAAGGTTTGTTTGTCGCCATGACTATCATCGGGAAAACCAATAAGCAAGGAATCTATGTGCCCGAAATGCCGTATGCTATTCGTGAATTACCTGATAGAAAAAAGAAAATCCTCAAGATTATCCTTCCAAATTATGCCTTGGTTGAAGCTCCAAAAGGTCAACTGACCTATTTTAGAAATGTATTCAGCGATATTACAAAATGGGAACGAATCACAAGACCGATGGTGTATAAAAATGAGAAAGAATATCCATTTTTGAATGTTGGGATTGGATATACTTTTTCGGGGTATTAGTTTTTTATTTCTTCTGAATAAACTTTACAGTTAAAAAACCTATTATGAAGTTTATAATTGCTGATGTCAAAATAATGAATAACAGCATGATTAGAGAGAAAAGAAATACTGATATTAAAGGAATTACGGTAGTTGAAATGCCATTGCAAATCTTATCTCCTAAAAAAAGAAAAATAAAGATAGCGATAACTTTTAAAGTTGCCGAAAATGAAAATTTAGATACTTTTTGAAAGAATGTATTGTTTTCTGAATGGTTTATATTTTTACCTGTTGTAAACAATATGATTAGATATAAAACTGGATAGATAATTCCCCAAAACAAGGAAGATCCTTGAACTCCAAAATCAGCAATTTCTAAAAATAATTCGATAACATTGGTAGGTTTAAAAATCAAATAAGAAAGAATACAGCTGAATGGGAAACCAACAAGTAAGGCATATAAACCTCTAATATTCTCGTTTGACACTTTCATACTATATAGTAAATTAAAATGCCCCAAGTTTCCTTGAGGCATTTTATATATTAAACCAAAGCTTCTTTAATTCTCTTCAAAGCTTCCGTTAATACTTCTTCGCTTGTAGCGTATGAAAAACGAATGCAGTTAGGGTTTCCAAAAGCATCTCCTGTTACAGTTGCTACATTGGCTTCTGCCAAAAGATACATCGAAAAATCATCAGCATTTTTGATTTCTGTTCCTCTCAATGTTTTTCCAAAATAAGAAGAAACATCTGGGAAAACATAAAACGCACCTTCTGGAACATTCAGTTTCAATCCTGGAATATTTTTAATTAATCCCACAACCAAATCTCTACGGCTTTTGAAAGCACCTACCATTTCGTTCAAAACACTTGGATCTGCATCAACAGCAGTAATGGTAGCTCTTTGTGCAATAGAATTGGCACCACTAGTTACCTGTCCTTGCATTTTGGTACACGCTTTTGCAATGAATTCTGGAGCTCCAATATATCCGATTCTCCATCCTGTCATGGCAAATGCTTTTGCTACACCATTAACGGTAATCGTTCTTTCTAACATTCCAGGAATCGAAGCAATGCTGCAAAATGTTCCCGAAAAGTTGATGTGTTCGTAGATTTCATCTGAAACCACAAATATATTTGGATATTTTTCCAATACTTTCGCCAAAGCTGTCAATTCCTCACGACTGTAAACCGAACCGCTTGGGTTGCAAGGCGAGCTGTACCAAATCATTTTTGTTTTTGGTGTAATTGCAGCTTCTAATTGTTCCGGAGTGATTTTAAAATCGCTTTCTACAGAAGTAGGAACTTCTACAGGAACTCCGCCCGACATTTTTACGATTTCAAAGTAACTAACCCAGTAAGGAGCGGGAAGAATAACTTCGTCTCCGTCATTTAGCATTACTTGTGCAATGTTGTATAAAGATTGTTTGGCACCAGTTGAAACAACAATGTTTGCTGGTTTATACTCTAAATTATTATCTCTTTTGAATTTTCTACAGATGGCTTCTTTTAGTTCGACATATCCGTCAACTGGCGAATAGGTGCTGTAGTTTTCATCGATGGCTTTCTTTGCAGCTTCCTTGATAAAGTCAGGCGTGTTGAAATCTGGTTCGCCCAAACTTAAGCTAATAATGTCTTTTCCTTGTGCTTTTAATTCTCTTGCCAATGCCGCCATTGCCAAGGTTTGTGATGTTGATAAGCTGTTAATTCTATCCGATAAATGGTTCATTGAAAAAAAAATTGTGTGTTGATGTTTTTGGTTTGTTGTAGTATAATTATGCCATTTGAGGCTCCTGACCCAAATCTCTCAAATGTTTGAAGTGAGCCATAACAGCACCTCTCATGGTTTTGAATTCATGATAAGGAAGGTTACATTCTTTAGCAGTTTCCTTCACGATTTCTGCAATCTTGCCATAATGAACGTGGCTGATGTGTGGAAAAATATGGTGCTCAATTTGGTGGTTCAATCCGCCTGTAAACCAGTTTACAATTCTGTTTTTTGGAGCAAAATTAGCAGTAGTGTATAATTGGTGAATTGCCCAAGTGTTTTCGATTTCGCCTTCAGCATTCGGAATTGGATTTGTAGTTTCATCTACAACGTGTGCCAATTGGAAAACGATACTCAAAATCAAACCAGCAGTATAATGCATTACGAAAAAGCCAATTAATACTTTCCACCAAGTGATGCCGATAATCATTGGCAAGACCAACCAAAGCGATACGTAAATAATTTTTGTAATCACTAAGACCGTCCATAATTTAGCTGGACTTTGTGGTTCTCCATACGATAACTTACGTTTCAAATAGGCTTTCATCTGTTTGAAATCAGTAGTAAGGGCCCAATTGAAGGTCAATAATCCATAAAGGAAAACCGAATAGTAATGTTGGAATTTGTGAAACCTTCTCCATTCTGCTTCTTGGGTAAAACGGATGATTCTTCCCGCATCTAAATCTTCGTCATGACCGTGAATGTTGGTGTAAGTATGGTGCAAAACGTTGTGCTGAACTTGCCAGTTGTGAACATTTCCTGCCAAAATATAGATGCTTCCGCCCATAAATTTATTCAGCCAAGACCTGTTGGAGAACGAACCATGGTTTCCGTCATGCATCACGTTCATTCCAACTCCAGCCATACCGATTCCGATTACCATCGAAAGCAATAGCATCACCCAGAAAGGCATTTCTAAAGTTAGAATTAAAAAGTAAGGCGTCAAGAAAATGACGAACATGATAATTGCTTTCAAATGCAATTTCCAGTTACCGGTTTTCTTGATATTATTTTCCTTGAAGTAATTGTTCACACGCGTGTTCAATGTCCTGAAAAACTTCAGGCTATCTTGTTTGGAAAAGGTTGGAATTGTGGTATTCATATATAATTTATAATTAATCTAAAATAGAATTTTCAAAGATAAATATTATTGTATAATCAAAACGCAGGAAAAGGTTAAAAATTTCATCACGAAAAGCATTACTTTTGTGACCCGATATTTTTTATCGGAATTTAAAAAGTAAATTTTTTTAAAATGGAAGAAATTCTAAAGCATTTCCCTAACCTGACTGATATTCAGAAAGAACAGTTTCAAAAATTAGAGGAATTATACCATGATTGGAATGCAAAAATCAACGTCATTTCACGCAAGGATATTGATGAATTATATACCAAACATGTGCTTCATTCTTTGGCTATAGCCAAAATCCAACCGTTTGAACCAGGAACCTATATTTTAGATGTAGGAACAGGGGGTGGCTTTCCAGGAATTCCTTTGGCAATTCTTTTTCCTGAAACACGTTTTTATCTTATTGATGTCATCCTGAAAAAGATTAATGTAGTAAAAGCTGTAGCCGAAGGATTAGAACTTAAGAATGTCAAAGCTGAGCAAATCCGTGCCGAAAACGTAAAAGGAGATTTCGATTTCATCGTAAGTCGTGCTGTTACGAATATGCCCGATTTTGTTTCTTGGATAAAAGATAAAATCAAGAAGCAACAAAAACACGAACTCAAAAACGGAATTCTATATCTAAAGGGAGGCGATTTGACCGAGGAATTAAAAGACTTCCCAAAAGCAACAGAATACAATATTGCCAATTTCTTTGAAGATGAATTCTTTGAAACCAAAAAGGTAGTTCATTTGCCCCTTAAATTTAAGTTGTAATATTTTTAAACCATTAAGAAGTTAAGTTTCATTAAGTTTTGAATGGCTTAACTTTTCTTAATTCCTTAATGGTTTAAATTTTTTAAAAAGAAAAGCCGATTCAAAAACTGAATCGGCTTTTCTTTTATCTCAAACAGTGGAAACTGAAAACTGACCACTGTGACTGAATAAAATTATTCTCCTAAAAACGGATATCTGTAATCCTCAGGAGTTACAAAAGTTTCCTTGATCGTTCTTGGTGAAGCCCAACGAAGTAAGTTCAATGCAGAACCAGCTTTATCGTTTGTTCCTGAAGCCCTCGCTCCTCCAAAAGGTTGCATTCCTACAACAGCACCAGTTGGCTTGTCGTTGATGTAGAAGTTACCAGCTGCATTTTTCAATGCTTCTGTCGCTTCAGCAATTGCATAACGGTTTTGGCTAAAAATAGCTCCCGTCAAGGCATATTCTGAAGTTCCATCAACCAATTTCAACGTTTCAGCCCATTTCGCATCTTCATAAACATAGATAGTGATAACTGGTCCGAACAACTCGGTTTCCATAGTAGTATACTTTGGATTCGTAGTGACGATAACTGTTGGCTCAATAAAATAACCTACAGATTTGTCATAATTTCCTCCTAAGATCACCTCAGCATCTGCATCTTTTTTAGCTTGGTCAATATAGCTCGCCAATTTATCAAAAGAACCTTCGTGGATAACTGCTGTAATAAAGTTCCCGAAATCTTCCGGAGAACCCATTTTTAACGATTGAACATCTTTTGTCAATTGTTCTTTTACCGCAGGCCATAAACTTTGTGGAATATAAGCTCTTGAAGCCGCCGAACATTTTTGTCCTTGAAACTCAAATGCTCCACGAACAATTCCAGTTACTACTTGTTTTACATTTGCACTTGGATGGGCAACGATAAAATCTTTACCACCTGTTTCTCCAACAATTCTTGGATAGGTTTTATAGTGGTGGATGTTGTTTCCGATGTTTTTCCAGATGTCTTTAAAAACGTGAGTAGAACCTGTAAAGTGAATTCCAGCAAAATCACGACTTGCAAAAACCGTCTCACTAATCATTTGAGCGTCTCCAAAAACCACATTGATCACACCATCAGGAAGACCAGCTTCTTTGAACACATCGATGATTACTTTTGCAGAAAACACTTGACTGTCGCTTGGTTTCCAAACCACAACATTCCCCATCATGGCAGCACTTGCAGGTAAATTTGCAGCAATGGCAGTAAAGTTGAAAGGTGTAATGGCATAAACAAATCCTTCTAACGGGCGGTATTCTAAACGGTTCCAAACAGACGAATCCGATTTTGGCTGGTCGTTATAGATTTGCGTCATGAACTCTACGTTGTAGCGTAAGAAATCAATTAATTCGCAAGAAGCATCAATTTCTGCCTGAAAGATATTTTTAGATTGTGCAATCATGGTTGCAGCATTGATCTTTGCTCTGTAAGGTCCAGCGATTAATTCGGCAGCTTTCAAAAAGATAGCGGCACGTTGTTCCCAAGCCAAATTAGCCCATTGTTCTTTTGACTCCAAAGCATTGGCAATAGCTTTTTCGATATGGGATTTCTCTGCTAAATGATAGGTTCCTACTACATGTTTATGGTCGTGTGGAGCGGTCATGTTACGGGTGTTTCCGGTTTTAATTTGCTCGCTACCGATATAAAGTGGCACTTCGATTTTTGAGTTCCACATTTCTTTGTAGGCAGCCAATACTGCCGCTTTCTCAGGGCTGTTTGGGGCATACGATTTTACAGGCTCGTTTACTGCTTTTGGTACGTGAAAGAATCCTTTTAACATATTGAAGTATTTTTATAAATTATCAAAATTTCGTTGTACAAAGATATAAAATCAATGCCGAAATAGGAAAAATTTACCAAATCAATAACAAGTACTGAAGATGCAAGAGAAAATTGGTACTCCACAAGTTTCTATTTTTGTCCTATCAACTCTGTTGGCGAATATCCAAACTGTTTTCTAAACGCATAAGAGAAATGCGATAAGTTCTCAAACCCTATTTCATAATATACTTCAATAGGTTTTTTATTCTTTTCGGCAAGTTCATAATGTGCCAAATCTAACCTTTTTTTGGTGAGCCAACGTTGAGGTGTAACGTTGAAAATCTTATAAAAATCACGTTTAAAAGTAGTGAGGCTACGACCTGTCAAATACCCAAATTTTTCCAACGGCATGTTGAACATAAAGTTTTTATCCATAAAGGCAGCCAAGTCAATCTTGTCCGGTTCTTCAAAGTTTGCTAAAATTGAGTCGATGTCCTTGTCAATAGTTGTCAGGATAGAAATCGCTTCCGTAATTTTTAAAGACGCTATGTTTTCTGGAAAGTTTTCCTGCATTTCAAAATAAGGAATCAACGAAGCCAAGCAACTTTCGAGCAATGGATGCTTCTTAAAACTGAAAATTCTGTTTGGTGCAACTTTCTGTTTTCGGTTTTCAGAACCATAAAATTCCCGAAGTCTTTTAACCGATAAGTGCATGGCGACGGCTTTGTGTGGCAGTCCGTCTTTTGGAATATTGATGATAGTAGCCAATTGATTTCTTGGAATCAAAAAAGTACTACCTGCACCAAATATAAAACGTTGATCGGCCTGGATAATTTTTGTTTCGCCGGATAGTAGCCAAACAAGCAAATGATCATCAAATGCGGCTTCCGTTTTAAACAACTTGCCCGTATAGTCGGAAAGTTTAATTTCGGGGTTTATATAATTTACCTGATACTCCATGTTGCTTGTTTGGTAGAAGATACAAATATCACTAAAAATTGAATGTTACTCCTGTCATTTCCTCACTTAATTTCCATAAACGCTTTGCATTGGCTTCGTCCAGGGAATACGGCTTGATACCACCAATAAGGGAAACATCAGTACTTAAAAGTGCTACATCAGCATTTTCGCAATATACGCCACCGATGTTGTTGAGCATCGGACTTGTTGCAGCCCAAACTGTTGTCGCTGCACCTTGCGGAATGGTTTTTAACGAAGAGGCAACTTCAGGCAATATAATCCCATCGGCATCAGTGTAGCCTAATTTATAAAACAAATCCATTGGTGCTTCTCTCGATAATTCTGTTTCACCAACAGCACCCGGGCATAAGGAATAACTTCGGACATTATGGGCTTTTGCCTTTGTGTCCAATTCAAGCGAAAAAAGATTAACGGCTGTTTTTGATTGTCCATATCCTTCCAATGTTTCATACTCACGATACAGGAAATTAGGATCTTCAAAATCAAAATCAGAAAATTGATGTCCGCCAGAAGATACATTTACCACTCTTGCACCATCCGCTTTTTTTAAGGCCGACCATAATCGGGCCGTGAGCTGAAAAAGTGCCAGATAATTGGTTGCTAATTGCGATTCATATCCGCGATTGTCCCTTCTCAAAGGTACCCACATGATCCCTGCATTGTTGATGAGGAGATGCAAGGGCCTGCCGGAAGCCAAAAAATTTTCTGCAAAAGCATCAATAGAATCGGGATGCATTAAATCCATTTCTTCTATTTCTACATTTATAATTCCGTCCAGATTTCTTTTTGCTTTTTCAATGTCCCTTGCCGGAACAATAACCGTGGCACCTGCCTTAGAAAGTGTTTTCACGGTTTCTAGACCTATACCCGAATTGCCTCCTGTTACGATGGCAATTTTACCCGTAAGGTCAATGCCTTTTATAACTTCGCTAGTGGTAGATTTTGCGTTAAATCCTGAACCAATTGGTTGCTGTAACGCTCCTTGATAATTGTGCTGTCCCATTTTTAAAATTTTAATGTGTTGGGACAAAATTAGAAGGTATTTAGTGTAGTTACTTTGTTCAAACGTCTAAATGAACTTTGTTTAAAAGGCCAGTCGCTTTGCAGGGATAGCTCAATTGCAGGGTAAGGAAAGTAGAATCAGCCAATACGTGAAACCGATGTGGACTTGGTGCTTCATGGTGTTGGATGTGAAATCGGGAGATTTAGTAGAACTTCACTACTAATAATGAACACTTCACATAGTAGGAAAAAGAGCAAAGAAGAAAGACAAAAGAAAAAGACAAAATATTAGTGGTCGGTCAAGGTATTGCTATAGTAGCCTGCCTCATGCTCAAAATAATTATCATAGTAGTTAATCCTGTTCCTGTTTTCTAATCCATAAAGGAAAAGCTGCACTGCACTATTGTATTCAATCGCCACCCATTTATCGAATGTCTTGAAAAAGCTTGATTTACTGACCAAATAAGCATGCGGTTTATCCAAGTAAGTATTGATTCCATTAAAATCGTTTAGTTGATAGAGGTGAATAATCTCATGCGAAATCAAATTATAAAATCCGGGTGTGTCTGGTTTATACACAATATTGCCCGGAAAGGCAATCCCCACACTATTGGTTTCTTCCCATCTTTTCGTGTTGGTCGAAAAGATAAACTGGCCCGTTTGCAATGTTTTTTCCAACTCAAATTTAGACTGAAAGGCAATCCCGATGGTGTGGACCAAAGACACAGGCATCACTTTATACTGAACCTTGGGACCATCTGAGAGGTCCAGCTCAATTCGGTTGAAGCCATAATTGAGGTGCCACTTCTCCCAGAAATTCCTATTTGCTGCTGCATTTTCTACAATCGAAGTTCCTGCTGCATTTACAATCTTGGAAGGCCATGAAAAACCCAATTCCTTGTTTTGATGCACAAGCCTTATTAACCGCTTGCTTTCGAAGATAGTATACCCGCCAACTGCACCTTGCCATAACCCTTTCAATAAGACCGATCCAAGTTTTTCATCGGGTTTCTTATTGATCATGGCGCCAATGCCTCCCGTCAAGGAACCCAGTCCGATGTTGTAAAGGCCTGCCTCGGTATCATTAAGTTGTGCAGGGCTGGTTGTAGTAATAATCAGTAAAAAAAGAGTAATTATTCTTTTCATAAGCCGAGGGGTAGAGGGTTGCATTCCTTCGACAAAATGTGTGCCAGTTTACAGGTTCTTTTTTAATTTCAGTTTTTATAAAAACAGGTGCTTTAGTTTTCTCTACGAATACCTGAAGACTTATAAATTTAAAATAAGGGTGTTGGTTTTGAGTCATTTCCTCATGCTACCGAGAGGTTCTAGCTCGTGGCCTCAAACAGAATACTTTTAAATTTTATTAGAGCTAGAAGTTCACCCAGCAGGGGCAAAACCCTTATTAGCGGTAGTTTCTTTTATTTGTTTTTACCATCAAAATTCTTTTCGCCATCATTGGTTATTGTTTTGTGGTAATTTGTATTGAAAATTCTAGTTTCAACTCGTAGTTTATTTAATAAGTTTTCAGCGTTATTTTTAACTTCCGTCCATTTTTCACTTACTCCAATAAATTCGTAATCCCAAATTTCATTCGGAATTTCATCAACTAATTTTTTAAAATTTAGAAGTTCATCTTTATATTTATCTTCGATTACATTATTTCTAAATATAGTTTCAAAACAAGCTGGCAAAAATGCATAGTCTATCTCCTCGTATAATTCTGTCAAAGGGTCAATTAAAACATTTTCCATTTGTTCTAGTTCATCAGAATTATAAGTAAAAAGAATTAATGAGTTAATTAGATTAGTATAATAAAAGTCAACATTTTTGTCATATTCAAACAGCTCATTTTCTTCCAAATTCTCAATATCTTTATTTTCAGATTTTGATTGCTTTTCAGAATGCAGTTTTGATTTAAAAAAGTTGAATTTCATTATCGGAGTGTTGTTTTTTTATAATAGAATGCGGTAGCCAGGAATTACTTAATTCTCTCAACTACAAAATTTTCAGAGATAATATAATGTTGATGGAGATTAAAACTATACGGGCTAACATCGTTGTTTCCGAACATTAGTAATTTAGAGGGTTGTTCGCTAATCCATTTATCTTGACTGTCATTATTTAAAATCTTGAAATCTAAATGATGTTTTGTAAAGACATTTTTTACAATCATTGCTAACGATTCAGGTAGGATTAACGAGCGATTATAATCTTCATCAAAATAATCTCGAATATTCCAAATATAATCGTTAATCCTTATCCAATTCCCAGTTTTATCTTCTAACTCAAGATATAAGTCTCCGATTAATTTGCTTACGTCATTAGTATAATTGTTAATGTCGCATTCAAAATGTTTTTCATTAAACTTCCAAAGTAATGAATGATGATCGAAAAGTCTGATTTTGGGATAAGGCATGAGAATTTCATTTTCAAAGCCTTGAAATTCTTTTAAGTTTTCACACGAGATCTTCCATTCTTCGTATTCAATTGGAACATCATAACTGATTTGATTTATTGAAAATAAAAATTCTACTTTGTTATGAGATTTGATGGAATAGGAAATAAATTTCAAGTTACAATCTTGATAAAACTCAATGGCATTTGTTCTTTCGATTAGTTTTTCTAGCATGGTTTTAGGCAATTGTAAATGTGCTGTTATGTTTTTTTCTTCTGTTTGTAATAAAATGCGGTTGCCGGGCCTGTTATTCTAGGAGCTTTCTAAATTCATTATCAAATATATATTTAAGCCTACGAAGATTATATGATCCAGGAATTCCATAAAGAATGCTTTCGTAAGGCATGTTGTTCTTTTCATATTTGACGAACATAGTAGGTAAACCATCATATGGATCAGTATCCATATCTAATTCGACGATGTAATCAAATGGGATTCTTAAAAATAGATTATAATTTTTCACTTCATATTTAGGATTGTTTTCTCTTTTATCATAAAATGTATCAAGTAAGTCCCAATTTCCGTTTTCATCAAAAATAGCACGACCACCATGAGTAATCAATTCAATTCCGTTTTCGTAAAACTCTGAAAAATTACCTTTAAACCAAGAGCTGATTTCCCCTGTTGAATTTTCTTCAGAATTTGGCCAGCTTATATCATCAACTGACCTGATTAGTATTTGACTATATACAAAACCTATCCATGGTTCATACCATGATAATTCCCAGTCACTTCGCTCCAGCTTTCTCAGTAAGGCTTTCTGCAATTTTCTCTTAGTTGCAAGATTCTTCTTTATCTTTATTTCATTTGGATTGGCTTTGGTCTTATTGGATGTTGAATTTTCACTTTGAAGAATTTTCACAATCCTTTCTAATGTGGAAATTGGCTTACTTTGAATAAGACGTAATAAATCTCTGAAATCTAAAATCTGATTATCCGGGTCAAAACTAATCGACCCTAAATTTTGAAATTGACTATATTTCCTTTGTTTTTTTCCTAAAACAACAATAAAGATTTCAGAATATGTTGCGTTTAATTTTTGCTCTAAAAATTTATCAATCGTATCTTGAATTTTTTTTCTTGATTTCGTTGTAGTGACTTGGACACACAATGAATTTATTTTATCTCCCAAGTCGATGGCTGGGAAATTCATTTTAAGTAAATTTAAATTCTCTAAGCTGTAACCGAAAATTAGATTTAAGATTTCCGTAATAGTGTATTCAGAAAAACTATTTGCATCATAAAGATTAAGAGAAGAAAGATTTTGTAATCTGACTTCCCAAATTGAAAAATGTTCTGAAATTATTTTGATGAAATTTTCTCTCTCACTCATATTAATTGTCACCAATTTGTTTATATCCAAAACAAACCTTCGCCAATCCACCCATTTATAATGTATATGCGAAGTTTTGGTTTTTTATTCCTTCAAATATACATAAAATCATCTCTACAAATTGTAGCTCCACCTTTATCAAACATACAAAACCTCCCTGCCAGCATAAAAGTACGGTAGAAACTCAAAAGAGTGCGGTAAAACCAAAAGAAGCACGGTAAAAACCCAAAAGAGTACGGGACAACCCCAAAAAGTACGGTAGAAATCCAAAAGAGTACGGGACAACCCCAAAAAGTACGGTAGAAATCCAAAAGAGTACGGTAAAATCCAAAAAGAGTACGGTAACAATACTATTTAATTCAGTCCTTTTCTGCTAATATCCCCTGTCTTATCCTCTTTAATCCCGCTATTTTACCTCCTCAAAAACAAACCCAATTTCATAATCAATCGGGACATCTTTTACAAAAAAGGGAATGCCTACAAAAGTTGTCGGTAGTCCTTTCCCTAAACGGTATTTCCCATCCCTATTTAAAAAAACAATAGGCCTACGGCTGTTGCTACCACCATAGGAGCGGTATTCATAAAGTCCCTTCAAGGTGTCGCCATAAATTTGCCCCCGAATGGCTCCAGAATCCTTGCCGTTCTTGCCATATATCATTTCAAATTGGCCATAAAAATGGTTTTCATCTACCACAATATCCAGGAGTGCCGTATCTCTTCCGTTAATGGCTCGGTAGGAAATGTGATCGTCTTTGAAGTTTTTTTTCTTGCAACCAAAAAGGAGTGATGTTAATAGCAAGACGGAAAGCAACGTTGTTTTTGCCATATAAAAAGCAGTTAGGGTAAGTGTCAACGAGAAAATTATGCAAAAAACTTTTATCTTTATACAACGATTAAAAAACTACTATAGTACAATTTAGACTAAAAAACATGGCAAGAATACATCTATTTGAATTTGAAGACCAGGAATGGTTTCCAGCTTTTTTGAGAAACTATGTAACCGATTTTTTGCAGTTCCTGTCCAATAAAACAGGGATGTTCAAACCAGCAGTACCTCTCCTTGAAACACTTTTGAAAGAGGGTAAAACAGCAACTATAATCGACCTTGCTTCAGGTGGCGGAGGTGGACTTCTGGGACTGAGCAAGGAATTGAAAAAGACAGTTCCAGGGTTGAAAATTGTCCTTACGGATTACTATCCGAACCTGCCAGCATTTGTCTATACGAAACAGCAATCAGATACTTTTGATTATTATGAAAAGCCGGTTGATGCCCGAAATGTTCCGGAAGAACTGAAAGGCGTGAGAACTCAATTCTTGTCGTTGCACCATTTTAGGCCAGCAGATGCAAAACAGATTTTGCAAAATGCAGTAGATTCTCATTCTTCCATTGCTATTTTTGAAGCACAGGAGCGAAGTTTTCCAAGTATCTTGGCCATGCTGTTCTCGCCTTTCACCGTTTTTTTTATGACACCCTTTATAAGGCCTTTTAAAATCAGTCGCATTATTTTTACTTATTTGATTCCTATTGTTCCGTTGGTTGTTTTGTGGGATGGTGTAGTATCGTCTTTAAGAACCTATTCGGTTGACGAAATGAAAATGTTGGTGAAGGGTCTTAATAATACGGAGCATTATGAATGGCAGATAGAGAGGATAAAATCGGGTCCGGGGATGTTGTTGTATTTGGTTGGAAGAGAAAAGGTGGCATAAGCAACAGCACATTTTGCGTTTCAACAAAAGTTAAACTTGTTACAAATATATTCCTTCTCCAAAAATGTAGCCTTAAATTTAGGTAACCCAAAATCTCCAACGGATTACCTAAAGATGCTATGAAACAACCACTTTTAGCCTTTAACGATAAAGGCATTTATTGTCAGCAAGCCGATGTATATCTTGATCCGTGGCGACCTGTCACGAATGCCATCATTACCCACGGTCATGCCGATCATTCGCGTTGGGGCCATCAAAATTATATTACCCATCACACCAATGTCCCGATTATCAAGCACCGACTCGGCCCCATAAACGTGACAGGGAAGGATTGGAACGAAACCTTCACCATCAATGGGGTGAAATTCTCTCTTCATCCCGCCGGACATATCATTGGCTCTGCCCAAATCAGGGTGGAGTTCAAGGGCGAAGTCTGGGTGTTTACAGGTGATTATAAAACCGAAGATGACGGCATTTCAACCCCCTACGAAGTCGTAAAATGCCACTCGTTTATAACCGAATGCACCTTCGGATTACCAGCCTTCAAATGGACACCTCAAGCCGAAGTCATGACCGACATCAACAACTGGTGGGCCGAAAACAGGGCAGAAGGAAAGACATCGATGCTTTTTGGTTATTCGCTCGGAAAAGCACAACGCCTCTTGAAATATCTAGATACCGATATTGGAAAAATATACACCCACGGAGCGATTGAAAACATGACCGAAGTGTTGAGGCCCATTGTGGATTTTCCGCCTACAACTTTGGTTACACGTGAAACCAAAAAAGAAGAGCTACTGGGAAACATTGTCCTGGCTCCACCAAGTGCTCACGGAAGCACATGGATCAGGAAGATGACACCCTTCGTGACCGGTTCGGCAAGTGGCTGGATGGCGTTTCGGGGTGCACGACGAAGGCGAGCTGTTGACAGGGGTTTTGTCCTGAGTGACCATTGCGATTGGACAGGATTACTGGAAAGCATCAAAGCAACGGGAGCCGAAAAAGTAATTTGCACACACGGCTACTCGGATATTTTTTCAAAGTATTTGCTGGAACTGGGATATGATGCAAGAACTGCCAACACCCAATACGAAGGCGAATCAGGAGAAATGGATGCGAAAAAAGAGGTGGGAGAGGAAAATGTAGAAAGAGAATAGAGAAAAGAAAAAAGATGAAAGAAGCAAGAAAGATGAGAATTTAAACCATTAAGAAATTAAGTTTCATTAAGGCATAAGGCTTATTTTTCTTAATTTCTTAATGGTTCAAAACTTTGCGTCCCGAAGCTTCGGGATTGCGAAAAACCTTTGTGTTCTTTGAGGTAAAAAAAAGATATGAAAAACTTCGCCGAATTAATAAAATCCCTGGACAGCTCCAATAAGACATCTATAAAAGTTGAAGCACTCACCAATTACTTCAAAAACGCAAGTGATGAGGACAAGGTGTGGACGATTGCTATCCTTTCCCACCGCCGTCCACCCCGACCCGTGAACACGACATTATTAAGATTATGGGCAAATGAATTGGCGAATATTCCGCTTTGGTTGTTTGAGGAAAGCTATCATATCGTTGGCGATTTGGCGGAGACCATTGCACTCATCATCCCAACTACAAAAGAACATTCGGAAAAGAGCCTGACAGAATATCTGCAGGAAATCATCGCCCTTAAAAAGAAAACCGACGAAGAAAAAAGGGAATACCTGCATGAAAATTGGTTGGCGTTGAATTATTACGAACGCTTTGTTTTTACCAAATTAATTACAGGAAGTTTTAGAATTGGTGTAAGCCAAAAACTGATGACAAGGGCACTTTCGAAAGCCGAAAATATCGAAGAAGATGCTTTGGCCTATAAATTAATGGGTGATTGGAATCCGAATACTATCACCTTTCAAGAATTGATTTTAGACGAAAAAAGCAGTGATTATCTGTCGAAACCCTACCCATTTTATTTGGCCTATCCGATTGAAGGAGAAGTTTCTAATCTAGGAAACCCAGAAGATTGGAGTGCCGAACACAAATGGGATGGTATCCGATCGCAAACTATCATCCGTGATAACGAGATTTATGTATGGAGCAGGGGAGAAGAATTGGTTACCGATAAATATCCAGAGTTCGCCTCTTTCATTGGAGTTATTCCCGATGGAACAGTAATCGACGGCGAGATTCTTCCTTTTTTAGACGGAGAAATCGGAACATTTAATGATTTGCAAACCCGAATTGGTCGGAAAACAGTTTCGCAATCCATCTTGAAAAACAATCCGGTTATCATCAAAGCATACGATTTATTGGAATGGAAAGGAGAGGATATCCGGAACTTTCCTTTTGAAGAAAGACGACTTCTGCTCGAAAAATTATACGAAGAAATAAAAGATAAAAATTTACCGCTTCAACTTTCAGAACGCGTCACCTTTTCGACTTGGGAAGAGGTTGCGGAAGAAAGAATCCGTTCAAGGGAAATGAAAAGCGAAGGTTTGATGCTGAAGCGAAAAGATTCGCCATATCTCGTAGGACGAAAAAAAGGCGATTGGTGGAAATGGAAAGTCGAGCCCTTAACCATCGATGCCGTCCTGACGTATGCCATGCGGGGTCACGGAAGACGCTCGAATCTGTTTACCGATTACACCTTCGCTTTATGGCAAGACAACGAAAATGGCGAACGTGAATTGGTGACTTTCGCTAAAGCGTATTCAGGTTTAACGGATGCCGAATTCAGGATGGTCGATGATTTCATCAAGAAAAACACACTCGAACGTTTTGGGCCTGTTCGAAGTGTGACACCGAAGTTGGTTTTCGAAATTGGCTTCGAGGGAATTTCATTGTCCAAACGACACAAAAGCGGAATTGCTACCCGTTTTCCAAGAATCCTCAGATGGCGAATCGACAAGAAAATTGAGGAAGCGAATTCTATTGAAGATTTGAAGAGTATGATTGTTTGAGTAAGGCAAGACAAAAGAGGCAAGAAACAAGAAGAAAGAACTTTGTGACTTAGCGTCTTTGCGAGATAACCAACACAGATTGCACAAATTAGCACAGATTTTTAGCGAAAAAGCTTTGCGTCCCGAAGCTTCGGGATTGTGTAAAACCTTTGTGCTCTTTGTGGTTAAAAAAAGATTTAAACCATTAAGGGATTAAGTTTCATTAAGCTAATTCTTAATTTTTCTTATCCCGAAGTTTCGGGACTTAATGGTTCAAAACAAAATAAATATTTTAAATGAACAGAGAACAACTTTTTAACCTAGCAAGCGACTGGTTCCGTCAACAAGGATGGAAACCCTTTCCGTTCCAAACACAAACTTGGACAGCTTTCTTGCAAGGTAAAAACGGCCTGCTAAACGCTCCAACAGGAAGTGGAAAAACATACGCCTTATGGTTGCCGATTGTTCTCGATTACATCAAAAAAAATCCTGATTATAAAGAAAAACACAAGCCCGGACTGAAAGCCATTTGGATAACGCCACTTCGGGCACTGTCGGTAGAAATCAAGCAATCTGCCGAAAGAATTGTGAATGATTTGGGTACACAAATGACAGTCGGGATTCGTTCTGGTGATACTTCGGCAAATGAAAGAGCCAAGCAAAAAGGAAAGATGCCTGATCTATTGGTGACAACACCAGAAAGTCTGCAATTGCTTTTGGCATCGAAAGGCTATGAAAAAACATTTAAAGATTGTTCGGCAATTGTCATTGATGAATGGCACGAATTATTGGGAACAAAACGTGGCGTTCAAACGGAATTGGCATTATCCCGACTAAAAAAAATCGCTCCGAATATGCGAATCTGGGGGATTTCGGCAACAATCGGCAATTTGCAACAAGCTCAGGAAGTTTTACTTGGAATGGACTCGGAAGCTTATAAAAATTCGGTTTTAATCAAGGCGGTCATCAATAAAAAAATAAATGTCATTTCGATAATTCCGAACCAAATGGAAACCTATCCGTGGCGGGGTCACATGGGGTTGCACTTGGTGGATGAGGTGGCGAAAATCATCAAAGCTAGCCGAACAACGTTGCTATTTACCAATGTCCGTTCTGCTTGCGAGATATGGTTTCAAAGACTTTTGGAAAAATATCCAGAGTTTGCTGGCGAAATGGCGATGCACCATGGAAGCATCAATAGGGAAACCCGACTTTGGGTGGAACAAGCCATTCGGGATGAAGAATTGAAAGTCGTGGTATGTACCTCAAGCCTGGATCTGGGTGTCGATTTTGCTCCAGTGGAAACGATTATTCAAGTGGGAGGTCCGAAAGGCGTTGCTCGGTTTTTACAACGTGCTGGACGAAGCGGTCATCAGCCAGGAAAAGAAAGCAATATTTATTTTCTAGCAACCCATTCCATCGAATTGATTGAAGCTTCGGCCTTGAAAAAAGCAGTTAAAAATACGGTTGTCGAGGATCGAGTTCCGTATTTGAACAGTTGGGATGTCTTGGTGCAATACCTGAATACATTGGCTGTTTCCGATGGTTTTTTTCCTGATGAAATTTACGAAGAAGTGAAATCAACCTTTTGCTATCAAGCGATGACAAGGGAAAATTGGAACTGGATTTTGAACTTTATTGTCAACGGAAGCCAAAGTTTGCAGGCTTATGACGAATATAAAAAAGTAGAAATTGAAGAGGACGGTCGTTTTAAAATCAACAGCCGAATGATTGCCATGCACCACCGAATGCAGATTGGAACCATTGTGAGTGATGCAACTCTTAATGTGAAATTCATGGGTGGCGGTTTCATCGGAACTATTGAAGAATGGTTTATTTCCAAATTAAATCCTGGTGATACGTTCACGTTTGGTGGAAAAAAGTTAGAACTATACCGAATAAAAAACATGCAGGTTTTGGTTCGAAAAGCTGATCCTTCAAAGAAATCGAGATTGGTGAGTTGGATGGGAGGACGGATGGCGCTTTCGGCTCAAATGAGTGAACTGCTTCGTCAGGAATTGTATCGGGCAAATACCGATGATTTATCGCCAGAATTAAAGGCTTTGCAACCGATGTTTCATAGGCAAAGAAAGGAATCAATTGTTCCAAATGCCAATGAATTCTTGATTGAAACCTTTAAAACCAGAGAAGGTTACCACGCGATATTTTATCCATTTGAAGGTCGGTTTGTGCATGAAGCTTTGGCGAGTTTATTGGCGTATCGAATCAGTTTGCTTTCGCCGATAAGTTTTTCGTTGGCCTATAACGATTATGGTTTTGAATTGCTTTCCGACCAAGAAATCAATATGCAGGAAGTATTGGACAACAATCTTTTTTCAACAGATTATGTACATTCTGATTTGCAGAAAAGCTTGAATGCAACCGAAATGGCAAGAAGAAAATTCCGAGATATTGCCGTAATTGCAGGTTTGGTTTTTACAGGGATGCCAGGGAAAATGATCAAGACCAAACATTTGCAAAGTGGTTCGCAATTGCTTTTTGAAGTATTTAGGGATTATGAGCCCGAGAATTTATTGTTTCAGCAAGCCTATCGGGAAACGTTTGAACATCAGTTGGAAGAAGGCCGATTATTATTGGCTTTGGAACGAATTTCTAATCAAGAAATTGTTTGGAAAAGATGCGAAAAACCAACACCTTTCAGCTTTCCGATAATTACGGATAGACTTCGAGAAAAATTATCGAGTGAAACGTTGGCAGAACGAATTAAAAAAATGACAGTTTCTTATATGAAGTAATTTTCACATCCTAACAGTCCCGAAGCTTCGGGACAAAACTTGTTAGGTTTGTTTGAAGTCCTTTTGTTGGGGTTATTATAATACCTAACAGGTTTTGAAAACCTGTTAGGATACTAAAAAAAAACAGGGATGACAATTACCATAAAAATAAAATCACAAACCTTTATCTTGCATCCAAGTGGTGCTTTGTTTTGGGAAGATAGAAAAGCCCTTTTAATTTCAGATGTGCATCTGGGGAAGGTTTCGCATTTCAGGAAACACGGTGTTGCAATTCCGAATACTGCGGTTTCAAAAAACTTTCAAAGATTGACAGAAGTTGTAGATTATTTTGATCCAGAAAGCGTTATTTTTCTTGGAGATTTATTTCATAGTTCTAAAAATAGCGAATGGAATTTATTTGTAGAATGGTCGGATTGTTGTGTGGCAGAAATCATCTTGATTGCTGGAAATCACGATATAATTGGAAAGGAAAACTATGATAAAATTGGGGTGAAAATTTTCAAGGAATTGGAAATTGAAGATTTTTTATTGACGCATCATCCCACAGAAAAGGAAGGTCTGTTTAATTTTTCTGGACATATTCATCCAGGAGTTTCATTAAGAGGTTTTGGGGGACATCACATAAAATTGCCTTGTTTTTTTCAGAAAGAAAATCAGATGATTTTACCTGCTTTTGGGGAATTTACAGGGAAATATATTATGGTTCCAGAGGGGAATGACTTGGTTTATGCAATTGCAAAGGATGAGGTGATTTTAGTACAGAAACGTTAATCGGAAAAAATAAAGTTGATTTTTATTCTAATGCCCTAGCCCAGATTACTTCACAGGAAAATATTTTTCAAAAGAGTTCAGTGAACGTTGTTTGAAATGAAAAGCTGGAATTAGCTCCTTAATTTAAAGCAAATGGAGTGCTTAATTTGAAAGTAGGTACCATCACTCTAAAACTTCTTGTTGTAGTAAAATTAATCATGTTGAAATAACCTTTCATCGAACCAAAAGGGGACGACAACAAACAACCCGAACTATAAGTGTGAGATTCTCCTGGTTTTAGCACTGGTTTCTTGCCAACAACTCCTTCGCCATCAACGAATTCTGTATCGTTGAGTGAATCAAAAATCTCCCAATGACGTGAAATGAGTTGAACGGAATCCTTGCTATGATTTTCGATAGTGATCTCATAGCTAAAGGCAAAATGAATCTTATAGTTCTTGAAGTAGGTGCCTTCAAAACTAGTAAGAACCGATATTTTAATACCTCTGGTGATTTGTGAAACCATATCTGTTGAATAAGTGTACCAAAATTACAAATTTTAATTTTGGAATTGCATTTTAGGGATATAAATTTTAGTTAAATGGTTTTGTAGCAGATTCTTATATTTTTAATTGATGATGTCAATCGAAGTTGCAATTCCTTTTCCAATAATTCGGTCATAACGTTGTCCGTTTTCACGATAATAAACGATTGCCGAATAATTGTTTTCAGTTTGATAAAAGTTGCCATCAATAGCATTTTGATGGTCGATTTTGCCATTTTTATCGGCAATAGTATATTGGTAGTTGACAAATCCTTGCTTGACCATCAATGCCTTTTCATAAATGCCTTTATCCTTATTATACTCCATCTTATACTCCGGTGTCAAAGCATAGTTGTTGAACATTCCGGTTACATAGATGTCGTTTTTGCCATAATAGGCTGGAGCACTGAGGGAGAAAAATACCCAGGCATAATCTGCTTCGATGGTATTGTTTTCGGCGTTTAGGTTTCGGACTACGAAATTTCCATTTACGTCAGGAAAAAAAGTATAAGGAACATCAGCTCTTGGAGTATTGGTGAAAAGATGCGAATTGTAGATTTCTTTTGCATCAACACGCGAAACACTGTTGTTGGCTGCTCGAATGTCTTTGTTGTCAAAAAATAAAAATTCGTTTCCACCCCAAAACTGGGTTTCTGCATCATATTTATAAATTAAATCATTGCCAATCGTGTACATCGGTTTTACATTTGTGATGGCGCCATTGAATTGTCCGTTTTGCATCAACAATACTTTTACGTTTTGCAACGGAGTTTGAAATTGTATGGTTTGGGAACGAATGGCAAAGTCTAAATTTTGCTTGTAGTTGATTTCGTTTACATTTCGAGCCCTTTTTACTTGCATAGGAACCGATACTAATTCTTCATACAGGATAAATTTTCTACTGAAAACAACTTCTTTATTATCGTTTAAAATCTTGATGACATAGTTGCCACTTACTCTAAAACGCGTGAATTTATTGGGAAAAGTCAAATCATAATGCGAGTATAATTGCAGGGTATTGAAGGAGTTGGTATAGTTCTGAATCCTTTGATCGTCAAAACCATCGATATATTCTGCTTTAGATAATTGCGAAGGTTTCCAGTCGTAGTCACAATGGGTAATAGTATAAAAATAATTTGCTTCGTCTCCATATAAATCGTCGAATTGGAACTGAAAGCTATCGTTCAGCCTAAAGAGTGGAATCGTGTTTTGATTGTTTTGAAGGAAAGTAACCGTCTTGATGTTATAGGGAGGATTGATTTCTTTTTCTTGAGCAAATAATTGACCAGTAGAGCAATAGAAAATTAGCAACAGTAAGGAATAGACTTTTTTAGACATTTTAGAATTGAATTTAATTTCAAAAAAGTAAAGATAGCAAATTACAATAACAACATTTCAGGAAATTTAGCATAGCGTTTGTTGGATTTAGTGCAATCTTCCAAATATATAAGGGTTTTCTGTTAAAAATAGTATAATAAAAAATATTTTTTGAAGTTATTATCTAAATTCGACAAAACAAAAAACAATTATTTATGAAACAAATTAAAAGAACGCTCTTTTTTTTATTGGCTTTGCCACTAACAATCGTAGCACAAGATTTAAAAGCCGACAGTCCGATTCCTTTTGATCCAAGTGTCAAAACCGGAAAACTGAAAAATGGGTTGACCTACTACATCAAGAAAAATGCCAAGCCCGAAAATAAGGTAGATTTGAGATTGGTAATTAATGCAGGTTCTATTTTAGAGACTGATGAACAGCAAGGTTTGGCTCACTTTATGGAACACATGTGTTTCAATGGAACCAAGCGTTTTCCTAAAAACAAATTGGTTGATTATTTGCAAAGTATCGGGGTGAAATTTGGTCAGCATTTGAATGCCTATACCAGTTTTGACGAAACGGTTTATTTTCTTCCGATTCCTTCTGATGATCCAGAAAAATTAGAAAATGGTTTCAATATTATCGAAGATTGGGCTTTTAATGCCGTTCTAACGCCAGAAGAAGTCGATAAAGAAAGAGGTGTGGTTCTAGAAGAATACCGCCTCGGACTTGGAGCAAGCAAAAGAATGATGGGCCGTTACATGCCAAAAATGATGTACAAATCACATTATGCAGATCGTTTGCCTATCGGGAAAAAAGAAATTTTAGAGAATTTCAAATACGATAAATTAACTTCTTTCTATAAAGATTGGTACCGTCCAAACTTGATGAGTGTGATTGTGGTTGGGGATATTGATGTTGCCGAAATGGAGAAAAAAATCAATGATCATTTTGGAAAATATCAAAACCCTAAGAATGAAAAACCTCGAAAAGTATACGATGTTCCCAATCATAAGGAAACTTTTGTAGCGGTTGAAAGCGACAAAGAAGCTTCGGGAACTCAAGTGCAATTGATTTATAAAGATTATAACGAGCCTAAAAAAACGGTTACGGTTGCAGATTATAGAGCTGATTTAGTAGAAGGAATTTTTACTACAATGTTGAACAACAGGCTGGATGAATTGACCAATTCGCCAACACCTCCATTCACATTTGGATATTCTTATCATGGTGGAACTTGGGCCAGAACCAAAGAAGCCTATCAATCGTTTGCCATGACACAAGAAGACAAGCAACTAGATGCCTTGAAAGTTTTGGTTACTGAAAATGAAAGAGCTAAAAAATATGGTTTTACGCAAAGCGAATTAGATCGTGCAAAGTCGGATTATTTGGCTCAATATGAAAAAGCCTATAACGACAGAGACAAATCAAATTCAGAAATGTTTGTTGGAGAATATCAATCTCATTTTCTAGAAGGAACACCAGCTCCAGGAATTGCTTGGGAATTTGAAGCTGTGAAACAAATGCTTCCAAAAATAGAATTGAAAGATGTTGCCGGTTTTGTAAAAGAATACGTGAAAGATGACAATCGTGTTGTAATCATTACAGGTCCAGAAAAAGACGGATTAAAAAAAGTGACAGAACAAGAGGTTTTGAATACTTTAAAAGTAAATTCTGATGATGTAAAACCGTATGAAGAAACAGCTTTAGCTTCAAGCTTGTTGCGAAAGGAAGTACAGCCGGGAAAGGTGGTGAAAAAAGAATTCAATGCAAATATTGGAGCTACAACCTTGACCTTATCAAATGGTGTGAAGGTGACCTACAAAAAGACTGATTTCAAGAATGACGAAATTTTGATGGAAGGAATCAGTTTTGGAGGAACAAATTTATACTCGAATGAAGAGGCCAAGAAAACGCAATTTGCAAATGGAGCTTTGACCGAAGCAGGTTTTTCAGGTTTGAAATTGAATGACATCAACAAATTTATGGCAGGAAAAATTGCCTCTGCAAGTCCGTATATTGGTAATACTACCGAAGGTTTTAGAGGAAATGCAACGCCAAAAGATTTGGAATATTTGTTCCAAACCGTTCATGCTTATTTTACAGATTTGAACTTAGACAAAGAAGCTTTTGAAGGTTACAAACAAAAGCAATCGGCTTTTTTCAAGAACTTATCTTCACAGCCAAACGTTTTCTTTCAAATGGAGTTTTATGGATTTTTGATGAAAGATAATCCTAGATTTTTCGGAATGTTCCCGGATGATAAAGCTTGGGAAACTACCGATTATGAACTGGCCTACAACAAATACAAAGAGCGTTTTGCTAATGCTGGAGATTTTGAATTTTTCTTCGTAGGAAATGTAGATGACAAAGCGATCGAGGAATTTTCGGCTAAATATTTGGCTTCTTTACCAGCAAATGATAAAAAAGAAAAAGCAGTTGATTTGGGGTACCGAATGCTAAAAGGCGAACATAAAAAAATCGTAAATAAAGGAACAGATCCAAAAAGTTCTGTAACCATCATGTTTTATGGCGATGCTGAATATTCTGCAAAAGAAGCTTTGGCAATGCAAGCTCTAGGCGAAGTGTTGACCATCAAATTGATTGAGGAATTGAGAGAGAACGAAAGCGGAGTTTATGGTGTTAGTGCCAGAGGAAGTATGAATAAAATTCCAAACGGATCCTATAGCTTCAATATCGGTTTTCCGTGTGGACCAGAAAATGCTGAAAAACTTACGGCTTCAGCCTTGAGAGAACTTCAAAAAATTATCGATAACGGTCCTGTAGAAGGCGATGTTGTGAAATTTAAAGAAGCAGAATTACTTGATTATAAGAAAGACATCAAAGAAAATAGAACTTGGTTGAGTAACTTTAGTAAAGCCTACACAAATGGAACGAGTGCAGAAGATATTCTGAAATTTGAAGAAAAAGTGAATGCTATTACGGCAAAAGATATTCAGGCTGTAGCCAAAAAATACCTCACGAAAGATAAAGTTGTAGGTATTTTGATGCCAGAAAAAAGCTAATTGATTTTAGCAGTAAATGAAAAATCCCAAACGTGAGTTTGGGATTTTTTTTATTTGTAGCAAACCGGAATAATTTCTCCCTTAGCCAAACAATATTTTTCAACCAATTCAGGCATGATTTTCTTAGTATAATCTTCCTCAATTACGGTAAAACCGATACTTCTCAACTTGTCAAAATAATCCCTTCCATAAATACGAACGTGGTCATATTGCCCGAAGATTTTGGCTCTTTCTTTTTGATCGGTAATCGTGTCATCAGAAAAAGTTGTGGCTCTATTCAAATCCTGCGGAATCTGAAAAATCCCCATTCCGCCAGGTTTTAGAACGCGGTATAATTCCTGCATCGCTTTGGTATCGTCTGGAATATGTTCCAAAACATGATTGCAAAGGATAATGTCATACGAGTTATCTTGAAACGGCAAATCGCAGATATCCGCTTTTACATCAGCCAATGGCGAAAACAAATCGGTTGTAGTATACTCTAGATTTTTCTGATTTCGGAACAACTTATAAAAGGCCTGTTCGGGTGCAAAATGCAATACTTTCTTTGGAGCCGTAAAAAAATCAGTTTCATTTTTCAAATACAGCCACAACAGGCGGTGTCTTTCGAGTGAAAGCGTACTTGGCGAAAGCACATTGTTTCGTTGGGTTCCATATCCATAAGGCAAAAAACTCTTGAAGCTTCTTCCATCGATTGGGTCAGTAAATTTATTTCCTTTTAAGGCAAAAGCCAAAACAGGACGGATTACATAACTCAAACGGATGAGGAATGGACGGGGGATTGTATTGAGTATAAATTTAAACACAGATTTCACAGATTCTCACAGATTAATTAAAGAATAACTCTTTTGTAGTTTAAACTGTCTTCTCCAAAATTGATTAGCAATCCAATTTTGTTTTTTGAAGCAGCTAGATAATTTAATGTTTGTTTAATTTCGCTATTGGATAACTTTTCAATAGCCTTCAGCTCTAAAATTATTGTGCCAAAAACAGTAAAATCGGAGAAATAATATCTCGGAAGAATAATGTCTTTGTATTCAATGTTGTATTTTTTTTCTCTTTCATAAGGAATAGAATTACATTTGAATTCGTATTCCAAAGCATCAGCATAAATGTTTTCGCTATGACCTTTTCCTAGTATTTTGTGTACTTCCATACACAAACCAATTATTTTATACGTTTCCTCTTTTAAATAAAATTCTTCCATTTGTTTGGCTTTTAGATTTAGAATGTCATTTTTACTTTTTCAAGTTAAAGTAAATCTGTGAAAATTTGTGAAATCTGTGTTATAAAATAATCGGCAGTTTTCTAAACTCATCTTCTTCATTAGAAGTGATTCCCAACGCTTGATAGATATACGAAAAAGTAGAAAGCAATTCTGGTTTTCCATCTATCAAAGCTACATCGTGTTCGAAATGAGCACTTGGTTTTTTATCAGCCGTTACAATTGTCCAACCGTCTTTTAAGGTCTTGATATTACGGGTTCCCATGTTGATCATCGGTTCGATGGCAATTACCATTCCTTCTACAAACATTTTTCCTCTACCACGTTTCCCATAATTTGGAACTTCTGGATCTTCGTGCATTTTTCTGCCTAAACCGTGTCCGACCAACTCACGAACCACACCATAGCCTTGAGCTTCTGTATAGGTTTGAATCGCATTTCCAATATCTTCCACACGGTTTCCAGCTCTGAATTGACGGATTCCAACGTATAAAGATTCTTTTGTAATCTGTAACAGCTTTTTAGTTTCAGGATTCACATCGCCAATCTCAAAAGTATAAGCGTGATCGCCATAAAAATCATTTTTCAAAGCACCACAATCAACCGAAACAATATCACCTTCCTCAATCGGACGGGTTGTTGGCAAACCGTGCACCACTTGTTCGTTTACACTCGTTAAAAGTGTAGAAGGACAACCGTATAATCCCAAGAAACCAGGAACGGCATTATGATCGCGGATAAAAGCTTCGGCCATTTTATCAAGTTGCAAAGTTGTAACTCCGGGTTTGATTTCCGCAGCAATCATGCCTAATGTTTTAGAAACCAATAAGGCACTTTCGCGCATCAATTCTATTTCTTCTCTCGTTTTTGGGATAATCATATCTAAAAATTTGTGACTGCAAAAGTAAGTATTTATTTGGAATATGAGATTTGTCATTTTTTATCTATAAATTCAGAAATAATTTTGCTAAAAATTCAAGGTATGAGTAAATATGTTACTGCCGAAGAGGCGGTCAAAATCGTAAAATCGGGTGATCTAGTCTATGTTCAGGCTGCAGCTGCAACGCCAACAATATTAACAAAAGCTTTGTCTGAAAGAGCACCAGAATTAAGAGATGTAGAGATTTGTCATTTGCATACTGAAGGCGAAGCTCCTTATGCAAATCCCGAATTATCGGAGAGTTTTCATATCAATTCTTTTTTTATTGGTAAAAATGTTCGCCATACACTTCAAGCAGGAAATGGCTCTTACACACCCGTTTTTTTGAGTGAATTGCCACATTTGTTCCGAAAAAAGGTCCTGAAATTAAATGTAGTTTTGATCCATGTTTCGCTTCCTGATCGTCATGGTTATTGTTCGTTAGGTGTTTCGGTTGAAGCAACTTTGGCAGCTATTGAAAATGCAGAATATGTGATTGCACAAGTCAATCCAAGAATGCCACGAACTTTTGGAGATGGGGTGATTCACGTTTCCGAAATCAATTATTTGGTAGAAGTGGATGTTCCCATTCACAGTCACGAAATGGCGTTGATTTCTCCAGAAGAAGATAGAATTGGAACCTATGTTGCATCGTTAATTGAAGATGAAAGTACCTTGCAGATGGGAATTGGTTCTATCCCGAATGCGGCTTTAACCAAATTGATTCATCATAAAAATCTAGGCTTGCATACAGAAATGTTTTCCGATGGAGTGGTAGACTTGATTGAGAATGACGTTATTAACTGCAATTTTAAAGGTGTTGCACGAGGTAGAGCTTTGGCTACTTTTTTAATTGGTTCACAGCGTTTGTATGATTTTGTGAACGACAACCCTTTTGTAGAAATGCGTGAATCTTCGTTTGTAAACGACACTTCTGTCATTCGCAGAAATCCGAAAATGGTGGCGATAAATTCGGCTATTGAAGTTGATATTACAGGTCAGGTTTGTGCAGATTCTATTGGTGCCAAAATGTATTCGGGTGTTGGCGGACAAATGGATTTCATTCGAGGAGCATCCTTGAGTACTGGAGGAAAGGCTATTATTGCATTGCCTTCTGTAACCAAAAAAGGCGAAAGCAGGATTGTACCATTTTTACGTCAAGGGGCTGGAGTGGTGACAACGCGTTCTCACGTTCAATACATCATTACCGAAAATGGAATTGCAGATTTATATGGAAAAACCTTGAAGCAACGAATGCTAGAAATGGTGAAAATTGCCCATCCGATGCATCAGGAAAATATTGAAAAAGGATATTTTGATTTGTTACACAAGCTATAATTTTTCCAATTAATCTGGATTTGCCATTATCCTGAAAAGCGTTGCATTAGATAGAAAATAGCGGTTTTCCAAATTGATTCTGGAAAGTTGGCTCGTAACCAAATTGTTCTCTCTCGAATTGATCAAGAACAATGAGCTTTCGCCTAAGAGAAACATTCGTTCTTCGGCCGAAAGCATGGTGCTGTAATCCTGAACAAGGCCGTCCAGAATATTTTTTTGAATTGCCAAGTTACTGATTTCGGCTTTTTGGGCTTCTATTTTATTGTTGAGTTGCAATTTTTCGAGTTCCAAATCGAGTCGGGCATCTTGTAATTTTAATTTTGTAAGTTGAAGGCTTCCACGTTCTTTTCGCAAGAAAATTGGAAAGCTAAAGTTGACACCAAATTTATAATCTTCAAATTGATAATTGTCAAAATAGCGTGGTTTCGAAAGATAATGATAGCCAAGATCAATTTTTGGCAAAAGGAAGTTCGCTTTAAATCTTCGTTCTACATCCAATAATTCTATTTTGCTTTGCAAGGCATTTAATTTTGGATGATTGGCAACAGGACTTTCAGTTTGCAACAAGTCATTGGTTCGAAGTGTAGCTTCAACCGTTGCATCCAGATTAACTTCGGGAATCATTTCTTCGGATAATTCGAGCGGGATATTATTGTCAAGCCAAAGAAAATTAGAAAGTTCGAGTCTGGATTTTACCAATTTCAGTTTGGCATCTTCTAAATTTAAAAGTCTGGTTTTAACCGTAATTCCAGCTTCGATACTGTCAATTGCAGATTGATCGCCTTGTTCAATAAGTTTTACAACTCCTTGATAACGAACTTCTGCATTTTCATAATAGGTTTCATATAACATTCGTTCGTCATAACTTCTTTTCCAATTAAAATAGGCAACCGAAGCTTCATATAACACTTCAATGGCTTCGAGTTTTCGTTCGGCTTGGCTCAATTGTACTTGTATTTTTGCTTTTCTCAAATCGGCCATTCGTTGATTGATGAATAAGCCTTGACCTACGGGAACGGTTATTCCCAAAGAAGTCAATCCATTGTTTGGAGTTGTATTTTGCGGATTTACATAAACTCCTTCACTATTGTCAAAACCTGCCTTGATTTCGATTCCGTACCAAGTTGGTATCTTGAAACTGCTGTTTAGAATCGAATAATATTCGGTGCTTTTAAATTGCTTTTCGTTGAAATCGACTTCAATCTTCGGGTCAAAACCACCTCTAGCCATCATCAAATTGGCTTGTGCTTCGGAAAGCGTGAGATTGGATTGCTTTACGGCAGGATGAAACTTTTTCACATAACCCAGAAACTCATTATAGGTGAGTTCATTTGGGTTTTGCTGGGCAAAAGATGCAAATGTGATAAATAGTAAGAGTATTGTTCTCATTTTTTATTGGCTGTTTTTTCTGCATTTGCAACAGGTTGGTAATAATTTGGCGGAAAGCCATTAATACTTCGCCATATTTCAAACCAAACGGGAACATTATCTAATAGCGCGATTGTTTGAGCACCAGCTCCAATGCTGAGTTGTTTTGGCCATGCCTGTTCCTCACTATCTGGAGCGATCAAAACGCGGTATTTTCCGTTCACGCTAATAAAATTTTCTATGGCGACAATTCTCCCACCGAAAGTTCCGTAGGACATATTGGGCCAACCGGAAAAGACAATTGTTGGCCATCCATCAAACCAAACTCGAACTTTCTCGCCTTTATGGATAAGTGGCAAATCGATAGGATTTACGAATGTTTCCACGGCAATTTCATAGTTCGAAGGCATGATGCTAACAATCGGAATACCTTCTTTAATCGTTTCACCAATACCAGATTGCAAAGCTCTGTTGACATAACCATCTTGAGGCGCTTTGATATAATACATCCCATTTCTGATGCTGTAATTCACAAATTGATTTTCCAGTTTGGTCACTTGTGCCTCTGTGTCATATTGGCTACTCAAGGCTGTAAACTGGTCGCTTTGGGTTTTGGAAATCTTCTCAGAATATTCAGCCGTGATACGGTTGATTTCTACTTTTGCATTGATAAGTTCGTTTCTGCTGGCCAATAATTTATTTTCTTGCGTAATGATTTTGGCTTCCACTTCTTGAAGTTTCAATCGTTTTTCTTCCACATCCGTCATTGGTTTTAAGCCTTCTTTGTTGAGTTGAAACGAACGGTTATATTGTGTGTTGGCAATTTTTATTTGTGTTTTAACAGCTTCAAGATCCATACTGTCACTTTTTATCTTGAGTTGTGCCTGGCGGATTTTATTTCGGGATTGTTCCAATTTCAATTTACGTTCTGTTTCAATCGCTTTAATTTGATCGGAAAGCGAACTGACTTTCCCCTCATAGGAATCCATCGCCATTTTCTTTGATTTTACTTGATTTTCGGTGTTTTTAATCAAGTTTGGGTCAAAATATTCTTCTTTGGTTTCCGAAATAAATAAAATAGTATCTCCCTTTTTTACAAAATCGCCTTCCTGAACATACCATTTTTCGATTCTTCCGCCAATAACACTATGAATCGTTTGTGGTCGTTGATCGGGTTTCAAGGTGGTTACGGCTCCACTTCCTGAAATATTTTGTGTCCATGGAAGAAACAACACCAATACAGCAAAGATTGAAACCCCAATTATAATGCGGTTCAGGATCTTATAATGTGGTCGATTTGCTAAATCCTTGATGGTTTGGAACTGCTCGATATTCTTGATGTTGACTTTATTTTCTGATATATTTAGCATGCTTTTTATCTTTTAATGTCTGCAACAATTTTTCCTTTATGAAGTGTGATATTTCGATCACATTTTGCTTTCCAATAATCGTCTTTTGCCGAAACAATAAGGGTCCACTTATTTTTGCTATCCGTTAAAAAATCGATTATTTTTCGTGCAGCTTCTTCATCTGTTTTGTCCAGTGGATCTTCGAAAAAAAGAATTTTTGGTTTGTGAATAATGCTTCGTGCCAAAAGAATTTTTTGTGCATTGGAAGAAGATAATTGTTTGCCTTCGGGATAAATTCTTGTTTCAAGTCCGTTTGGTAATTTTTGTATGTATGAAGCAAGTTGCACGTTTTCTATTGCCCATTTGATATCTTCGTAGGAAATATTAGGATTGTTAAGTGTAATGTTTTCTAAAATAGAACCTTCAAAAGGTGTTTCATTTTGCAGGATAGTTCCAATTTGTGAGCGGTAATTGGCAAGGTCTATTTTCCGATAGATATCATCATTGATAAAAAATCTTCCCGAAGTGGGTTGTAACAGTCCCGCTAAAATTCTAGTCAGTGTGCTTTTTCCAGAACCATTTTCGCCATCAAGATAAATTTTCTCACCTTGTTCAATCTTTATTGAAATATCTTTGAGGACTGAACTGCCTGAATCTGGAAATTTAAACTGAATCGCTTCACATTCGATAAAAATACTGGTATAGCAACTTTGAACTTCTTGAGTAGCATCAGGTTCAATTTCCAAATCTACAACTTGTCCGATTTTTTCAACTGATGTTAAAACGTCATAAAGGGTTTCGAGTCCGATGATTATTTTTTCTACAGAATTGATTACCAATAAAATAATAATTTCCGAAGCCACAAATTGCCCGATGTTCATTTGATTATTGATTACCAAAAATCCTCCAATTAGTAATAAACCCGTTGTAATAACGATTTTAAAAATGATGAGTTGTGTAAATTGTCTTTTGACAACATTAAAATGCTTTTCTCGATGAAAAAGATATTCCGCAACCAGCTTGTCATTTTTTTCCATTCCAAAATCAAAATTTTCTTTTTTCTTGAAGCTGAAACTGTTTCGGGCAATTTCCTGAAGCCAACTAGCAACTTTATACTTGTATTTTGATTCTTTCAAGCTTTCGCTTAAACCTCTATCAAACGAAAATTTAAAAATAGAATACAACAAAATCAATAGCAAAATTCCAAATAAAATAAAATACGGATGATAAAGCGAAAGCAAAATAATACCAAAAATGATTTGCAGCAAGGCCGATGAAAAATCAATTAGTAATTTTGAAGTTCCTTTTTGAAGGGTTAAAGTGTCAAAAAAGCGATTGGCTAATTCTGGCGGATATTGATTGTAGATCGATTCTGATTTTAGCTTCGGAAGACGATAGCCAAACTCAAAAGAGGAACGTACAAATATTTTTTGCTGAAGATTTTCGGTAATTCTCAATTGCATCAATGACAAAATTCCAACCAATGCAACTCCCGAAATTACAAGGAATACAAGCAAAATCCAAGAGGCACTAACACGGCCACTTTGAATGAAATTGATGATGGCTTGAATTCCCAAAGGCAAAGACAAGCTCACTAATCCAGCAAAAATGGCATAGAAAAAAATCTGATAGACATCTTTTTTGTCTAATTTTAGAAGATTGAAATAGCGTTGTAATGGCGTTTGTTTCATTTTTAATTTTTTAAAATGCGTTCGATCATATCAATATAAATCTCCGATGGGGCAATATTCTCATTACAATTCGTAATAGTCTTGAGATGGTTTTTCAAGAAGTGCTGATGCAAAGCTCCTTCAACTATAGTTGAAATCAAGGTCTTTGCAAAAGGATATTCCGGATTGACCTCTTCTACAATTGCTATAATTCTATTGATTACTCGTTTATAAATCAGGAAAAAGCCTTCTTTATTCTCAATATCTACTTCTTTGGTATGAAGCGTTTTCGTGAATTCTGTAATGATAATTCGGTTCAGGATCGACTCGTTGATATGCTCGGTATTTAAATCATCTTCAATGTTTTCGGTCACAATTGTAATTGCTTTGAACAGCTTTTCCTTGGGATCATCGATGTTGCTTGTTGCAAATACTAATCGGTATTCAATCCAACTCCAATACCAAGAGGAGAGGTAAACCAAAAGCTTATGTTTGTTTTCAAAATATCGGTAGATGGAGCTTTCATTTGAACCAATTAGATCGCCTAATTTTCGAAACGTGAAATTATCAAAACCTATTTCATCAATCAATAGAATGCTGTTTTGAATAATTCTTTTGCCAAGTTCCGATGTTTCTGGATCTTTGACGTATATCTTATTATTCACCTGAATCTTAATAGTTGAAAGCAAATTTTTCATAAAAAAAATATTTAATGCAAATATAATAGTAATACTTTTAATATTGAGAATTTAACTTTTATTTATAAAAAAAGCCGTTCGGATGAACAGCTTTTTTTTTGAGGGATTGATTTATCTTTTTAGTGTGAAATGGTTCAAATATTCTCCGGTAATTCCGTTTTTAGCATAAATCACTTTAAACCAATAATCATCAGAAGGAAGTGGTCGTCCTTCCAGAGTTCCGTCCCATCCACTTTCATTATTGGTTAAATCGATGATTAACTTTCCTGAACGATCAAAAACATATACTTTCAAGGTATCTACTCCAATTCTTCCTCCAATATTCCAATAATCATTGAAACCATCTCCATTTGGAGTAAAGAATTTTGGATAATCTGTTATGACCACAAACGTGCTAATTTCTCCACAGCTAAATTTATTTCGAACTGTCAAAGTGTGAATTCCTTGAAGTACATTATAGAAAACATTGTCTTGTTGCCAACCTTCATTGTTCAACATATATTCAAAATCGGGTGAGGCAGGAGTTGCAATGGCTGTGATGGTGTTGTCAATCCCAAAGCCTACCAATTCCGATGGTTCGCCTACGATAGAAAACGGTATCAAGGTGTTTTCTACGGTAAAATTTACGATAGTAGAACAAAGGGCACCGTTTGTTATATTGGTAATTTCTACAGAATATTCACCAGCTTCTGGTGTTGTGAAAATCCTTCCGTTTCCATTTGAAATTCGATTTCCATCTAAAGCATCAAAGCCATTATACCAATCAAAATCATATTCGGAATCAGGTAATCCGGCATCCACCAAGGCTTCATTTACAACGTTTCCATCAATATCGATACAAATCTTATAGGAAGTATCTTTTAATAAATCTTCTGGATAAGGACGAACAAAAATTTCTTGTTCATAAATTCGATGGCAAGGAATTCCAGTTTCACTATCGAAATTTACGGTGCTGTTTAATCGAATGTATATTTTTTGATAATCAATTACAGTGTTTGTAAAAGCTTCTGGTGTGTTTATAGTGTTGTTGTTATTGGCTTGAGCATCACTTAAATTGATATAATACTTAAACTCCGTTTCATTTACAGGTGTAGTTCCTCTCATGATAGGTTCTCTTTCAGTAATATCAAAAACATGAAAACCTGTTGCGTCACATTCTTCAAGTAGTTGCGGAACCGTATCAATTCCTGGTACTTGCAAAACATTTAAGGACAAAGTTGTTTCGGAAGTACACCCATTTCCAGTAGGATCTTCAACTTGAACAAAAAGTGTTTTGGAAAATGAATCATAAGCTTCAGGATTTGGAATTGCATTTCCAGCATTCAAATCGGCTTGAGTTTCATAAAAACGGACCACATAATTTGGATTGCCACCTGTTATTTCTGCAATTTTAGAATTCAAATCAAAAACCGTTGCGTTATTGTCTCCACAGCTAGAAAGTGGTGTTGGATTTACAATTACAGGAGATGGAAAAACATTTAAAGGAAAATCTACAATCGAGAAACATTGATTGTCAGTATTGATCAAGCGAACGAAAATAGTGGTTGTACCTACGACAAGGTTGAAAGGTGCATTTTTGTTGATAACATTAGTGTTGTCTTCTGCATTTTCAAAAGAACTAAAATAACGGGTGACAACATTAGGATTCTGTGAAGCTAAAATGTCAGCATCTTTATCCGCTAAAATTAGGGTTTCGCTTTCGCAGATATTTATCGGATCGACTGCATTTAGATTAGGAGTTTCATAGACTTCTATTTCAAAAGTTCCAATCCCTTCACAATCATTTCCAGTTTCAACTCTTGTGTAAATCGTATAAACTCCAGCAGTAAAGCTTGATGTATTTGAGAGTTCATTTTCTTCTACCGAAGCCTCGTTAGGAGTTGCATAAAAGCGAATATCTACGGTTGTCGTTGGGAAAAAAGTATTTTTTATTAAAATCCTTTGAGCATCAAAATCAAAAGTAGTAGCATTCGTATTCAATACTGGACAAGCTGGAGCCATATCAGGATAGGTAGAAACGCTTGTAGGATTTACAGTCAGCTGAATTTCTACGGCATTCGAATCACAAACAAAAGGTTCGTTTCCAAATCTTCCCGTAACATAAATGGTTTGGTTGAAGGCAGTTGTATTTGTAAAGTTTTGAGGAGTGGTAATTTGCTGTGTTAGTCCAGCATCTGTAAAATAGCTCAAGCTGATTGTGCTGTCATTGTTTGTGATAACAGCAGCTAATTCAGTTAGGTTTTGGGAAGCGATTCCATCATTATTTGGTGCTATAAAATCACATTGTTGCAAAGCATGAGGACCAGCATTCAAGACAGGTTTGTCATAAAAATTCAACTGTATTTCATCTGAACTAATTACTAAATCACCTGGATCAACAGATGGATCTGTAAAATCATAAGCAGTTGTTTCAACTTTATATAGACCAGTAACTGTGGCTGTAAAAGTATTAGTATTTGAAGTTGAATCTAATATTTCGGTCAATAAAATACCATCCCGGTACCATTTGTAATTGAATCTTAAATCAGCTACATTGCCAGGAAAATCATTAACATCTATTGTCGCAACGAGGTCTTTTGTTTCGGGTTTGCAATAGTTGGCTTGTACTATTTCGTTTCCTGTGGTGTCTTTAATTTCAACCGATGAAAGAAAACTACAATCCGAGCTTCCATTACCGCCGGTTTGGGATATGGTGATTTGCCCAGGTGTGTTAGAATAATTATCTACTAGTAAAATATAAAATTCGCCAGCAACTGCATTAAGCAACTGAACGCTCTCAATACTGTCAGGTTCATAACTGCAATCAACCTCTTTTGCAGGACCTAACTGGTTACAAATATTGTTTAAATTATTGAAAGGTCCCCAAAGAACAAAATCAACATCTGTTCCGGCTCCAGCATTGTTTTGCTGTGCGATTTGCAAGAAAATATTCCCAGAGGTTTGTATTTTCATAAAAAACCATGTAGGTCCTTGAAACGCCCCACCGATACAGGATGTGACAAAGTTCTCTCCACTTATGTTATTGGTTGAATTTGTAAAAGGGATGCTGGTTGCACAAGATTGATATTGTTCAAAATTTGCTTGAAGTTCGCTGCATGACGAAGCACCACCTTGAGCATATCCCAGCTCAATAGAAATTAATAAAACGAGTAATAAGACTTTTTGAAATATTTTCATTCTGGGGTAATTTGTTTTTTAAGTGTGTGGGTATTGTATTCGCAAAGAAACTAAGAAATTTTTAAATTGTTGTATTTATTTTGATGTCAACCTTAACTTGTTACAAAAATAACCAATATCAGGCTGTAAAATCAGCAGATATTGGTTATGTTTTTTTTTACATTATTAAATTACAACAGTGAATATCTATTCATTGCCTCAGGTTTTTCAACACCCATCAAAGCTAGAATTGTGGGTGCAATATCCCCCAGAACTCCATCATGAATTGTTTTTAAATCTTTATCTACTAGAATAATCGGAACTGGATTGGTGGTATGAGCTGTATTTGGGCTTCCGTCAGGATTAATCATCGTTTCGCAATTTCCGTGATCTGCAATTACAATCGTCGTGTAATTATGTTCTAAAGCGGTTGTGATGACTCTTTCTGCACATTTATCAACTGCTTCACAAGCCTTGATTGCAGCTTCCATAACACCCGTATGTCCCACCATGTCGCCATTTGCAAAGTTCAGGCATACAAAATCGACTTCTTCTTTTTCTAATTCTGGAACCAAGGCATCGGTTAAATCAAAAGCACTCATCTCGGGTTGCAAATCATAAGTTGCTACTTTTGGAGAGTTTTTCAAGATACGGCTTTCGCCAACAAAAGGCTCTTCACGACCACCCGAAAAGAAAAAAGTCACGTGAGGGTATTTCTCTGTTTCGGCTATTCGGATTTGTTTTTTGCCGTTTTTCTCCAATACTTCCCCAAGTGTTTCTGTGATATTGTCTTTGTCATAAATCACATGCATCCCTTTGTAAGTATCGTCATAATTGGTCATGGTCACATAATACAAATCATTAAACTTGTGCATGTTTTGTTCGTGACAATCGAATTGTGTCAATACTTCCGTTAGTTGGCGGCCTCTATCAGTTCTAAAATTGAAGAAAATAATCACGTCACCTTCTTTTATTTTTGCAACTGGCTGATCGTTTTCATCTACCATTACGATTGGCTGAATAAATTCATCCGTAATATCTTTTTTGTAATCATCCTGAATGCTGTCAATAGCATTTGTAGAATGTGTTCCAATGCCGTTTACAATCAAATCATATGCTAATTTCACGCGTTCCCAACGGCGATCACGATCCATGGCATAATACCTTCCGATAACCGAAGCTAATTTTGCAGTAGTGTTTTTGATATGATTTTCTAAATCTGATAAAAAGAAAGTTCCCGATCTTGGATCCACATCACGACCATCTGTAAAAGCATGGATAAATACTTTCTCCAAACCAAAAGTTTGAGTTGCATCAACCAAACCTTTCAAATGCTCAATATGGGAGTGAACACCGCCATCCGAAACCAATCCTAGAAAATGAACATCTTTGTTATGGTCTTTTGCATATTGAAAAGCATCCACCAATACCTTTTCCTGATTTAAGGTTTTGTTTTGAACTGCAAGATTGATTTTTGCCAAATCCTGATAGATGATTCTTCCGGCTCCAAGATTCATGTGACCCACTTCTGAATTTCCCATTTGTCCTTCGGGAAGACCAACATTTAAGCCGTCGGTTCGAAGTTGAGCACTTGGATATTTTGTATATAAACTGTCAATAAAAGGAGTATTTGCATTATCGATGGCCGAAACTTTTGGGTCTGGAGATGTTCCCCAACCATCAAGTATCATAAGGATTACTTTTTTGTTCATTTTAAAAATATTTTAAACAAAGATAAAAGATTTCAATGTTAAAAAGTATTGATACAGAAACGGATATTGGGACAAATTACGAAAACCTTGTAGTGAATCTTAATAAAAAATTAAAAATCTGTAAATTAAAATCCACTTGCTACTCTTGATCCTAGAAAACGTTTTTAATCGAATTGTAATCGATGAAATAGCGGAAGCTAACCGAGAAGATATTGTTGAGATTATTTTCGAATAAACTGCTGAAATTACTTCGAACACTTTTGTTTATTTCATTGCTAAAATTCGACGCATTATTTCTATATAAAACCGAAAGTTGGCTTCCTGGGGCAAACCACCACGAATAGGATAAATCGAAATTCCAAGTGCTAAAATCTGAGTTTCTGTTTTCTGTAAAAGTAGAATTTGGAGTCAAAACACCGTTCTCTTGAAGGGTCAAGAATTGTTTGTTTTCGGCATACGACCAGTAATAACGAGCTGTTAAATTAACGGTCATGGTTGGATTGATGGCATATTTTACAGCCAATTCATTGGTGATGGTTTTTCGATCTCTTTCAGAAAAAACAATATCATCTCCGTCAAAAGCCACCCAGCCTTTATCGCTATATTGGTTGAAAAAATCAGTCGAAGAATTCAATAATAGTCGGTCATTAACACGATATCTTGGCGCGAAGGTAAAGCCTAAATTCTCACGATCTCTTTCGGTTGTAGCTGTAGCATAAAGATTCATATCCAAGGCAAATGGTCGGTTATAATTGGTCGAAATATAAAACGAACTGTAAACATTTTTCGGAATGTTTACAAATCTGCCACTTCTTCGGGCTTCATAAAAATCATAGGTTTCAAACGGATTGACATAAACTGCTAAACTGAAATAATCATTCTGTTTAGTTGTCGAAATGATATCAATGTTGATTTGTGCTTGTTGGGCACGTCCTGTTGTATTTTGAAACTCTAAATAATAATTGGTGTTAATTCTAAACGTATTGAACATTCCGCTTGGATTCAGAATTCTGTATCCCAAATTTCCATAACCACCGTGATAATTGTTGATGAAAGTGATACCTAGATCATTAGCGTCATATTCGTCAGAAACATAATTTCCGCCAATATTATACCTCCATTTACCACCTTTTTTTCCAATACCTAGTGTAGTATTGATTCCATTTTGGTTATCATAATCCGCATATTCATTGATGTAACTGTATTTGAAGTCTCCAGAAAGGTTATATCTATTGTTCTTTGTATTCAAATCATACACCAAAGCCGAAACATTCGCATCGCGATAATTTCCGTTTCGGGTTACATTCGTATTCACAAAGGCAACCGATGAATTTTGATTGAAACGTTGATCTAAAACAAAGACATTATAATTTGCCAAAGGCTCTACCTCGACATTTCGAGAAGCTCCAGAAACGGTATTTCGGATTGTCGCAAAAGTTCGTTCGGTAACTGCATTCAAAACGCCAATTCCCAAACCTTTTGAAGTTCTTCCCGAAACTTTTATGGCATTAATTAAATTCACCGAAGCAGGATTTTTAACTTCATCATCGCTGTTTTCGCTTGAAGCGTAAAGGGAAGGGCTTCCGCCAATTCGTCTCGAATAGAGTAAATTTCCTTTGTTGAAAATATCGGTTCCTTCAGTGAAGAAAGGTCGATTTTCATTGAATTGTTGTTCGAAAGGACCAAGATTTAGCTGTACGTCATCATAAACCGTTTGCCCAAAATCGGGAATCAGAATGGCATCTAAAGTAAACGAATCATTGATGCCATACTTAATGTCCATTCCGGCTTTGAAAGTATTGCTAGACGTGACTTCGTTTCGTTCGTGATAAAAAGAGGAGTAGGGAATAAAAAATAATCTAACCGGCGGCTTGATGTTTTCAATTCCTTCCAAAAGTCCAGCTTGTGGCAAAACAGCTCCAATTTTCATGTCAATAGGACTCCAAGTATATTTTTGACGGTCTCTTTTTATTTCGCGGTATAAGTTGAGGCCCCAAGTTTGCTTGTCTTCCTTCGAAAATCGAAGTGCGGCATAGGGAATTCGCATTTCGACCACCCAGCCAAAATCAGTTATTTTCACGCTGCTGCTCCAAATAGCGTCCCAGCTGTAATCTTCGTCGGCTTCGGTGGCAAGACAATCCATTTGGACTCCTGCTGCACTTACAAAAAAGCGAAAATCTTGTTGTCCATCGTTAAATCCATTGATGTAAATTCCAAAATGATCAGCCGTTCCAAAATTGTCACGCTGTGTCATTTCTCGCAAAATCAAATCGGGCTGGTTGTCATATAAAAGAGCCGAAACATAAATGGCCTCATTATCATAGAGTATCCTGACGTCAGTTTTTTTCTCCGAACTGATGGGTACGCCATTATCGGGTTCTAGCATGACAAAATCAGTGGCAACCTTTGCACTGTTCCAAATGTTCTCATCGAGTTCGCCATCAATAACTATTTTTTCAGATATAGTTTTGGCTTCAACCGCTTTTTTTTGGCTGTAAATAGTAGAAGTAAAGAACAAAAGGAATGTTAAAATCCCTCGAAATAATGGTTGCATAAGGTCTAATTCGGGATAACAAAAGTAATAATTTAACTAAGATTAACAATTTCTATTATAATAAATTTCAAAAACACTCGTTTTATATTATTATCAGCAAATATTACAACATTGTTAAAGTTTGTCTTTCAATTAGAATTTGTAAACTATTTTTATAATATTTGCCACCATCAAAAAAATGTATAACCTAAACACATTCAATGATTTATAAAATAGCCCCAATTTTATTATTTCTGTTTTCGACATTTAGTTCAAACGAAGTAAAACCTACAGAGCCAAAATTAGTAGCCTCAACAACAAAAATAAGTTTCGCATCAAAGGCCGAAACACTTTACAATAATTTAAATTCCAACAATCTTTCATTACCAAAATTAGAAAGCTTTACTAAAGCTTTAGAAGGTTTTTATGACTTGAAAGAAAAAGGAAAAATCAAAAGAGATATCTTGACATTGGTTGATTTTAGTCTTTCTTCAAATACCAAAAGAATGTGGATTATTGATTTGACTACAAATACAATCCTGTACAACTCTTTAGTAGCTCACGGAAGAAATACGGGTGATGAATTTGCAAAAGCATTTTCAAACCAACCTGAATCGTATAAAAGCAGTCTAGGTTTTTATGCAACAGGTGAAGTATATCAAGGAAAACACGGACTTTCTTTAAAATTGGATGGCCTTGAAAAAGGTGTGAATGATAAAGCAAGAGAAAGAGCAGTTGTGATTCACGGAGCAGATTATGTAGCAGAATCGTTTATCAAACAAAACAAACGTTTAGGAAGAAGTCTTGGTTGTCCTGCAATTCCAGTTGGAATGACAAAGGAAATCATCAATACGATTAAAGATAAATCATGTCTTTATATCTACCACCCTTCGGCTAACAAAAAAGGATTAGGAAGGTTGGTTTCATAATTAAGTAGATTTCGAAGACATTTTGGATCTTCATACCAATACGAAACGGCACTTTTTCTGAATTAGAAAGTGCCGTTTTTTGTTTTATTATTCTCAATTTTTTCAAGACAGGCCTAAATCAAGCTGTTTTTAGTGCTTTTTGGCTACATCTCATGAATGATTTTCGAGCTATTGGATGTTCAAAAGCTACAATAACCAATACATATTAGATGATTTTGAAAAATATTTTTATTTTTTTTGATCCGATAACTTTTTAATTGTAAATGAATTATGCTCTCAAAGTCATTTTTTAAAGGTAAATCCAATAATTTTTTTTCAAAAAAGCTTGCAACTAAAAAAACTTATTGCTTATATTTGCACCGTTGATAAGCGGAAGTAGCTCAGTTGGTAGAGCTCCAGCCTTCCAAGCTGGTTGTCGCGAGTTCGAGCCTCGTCTTCCGCTCAAAAGCCTCAAATGAAAATTTGAGGCTTTTTTTATGCTTAAAATTGAAGGTTTCCTAAAAAACTCAAATCAGTTCCGGTTGCTATTTCCTCGGGAATTTGATTTTGCTTGAAAAGTCGGGCGGTCAATGTTCCTTTCAAAATAATCTTTTCACCTTTTACATCCAGCCAACTTCCTTCTCGCAAGCCCAAAACAGGAATGCTGTTGAATTGATGAAATTCCTGAATTCTGGTTTCGCGGGTTTCTCCCATGTGGGTTGAATTCGTATCAGGATCCAAATAATGCGGATTCAAATTGAACGGAATCATTCCCAAGGTTTGAAAGCTTGGAGGATAAACAATGGGCATGTCATTGGTGGTTTGCATCGAAAGCCCGGTGATATTACTTCCGGCACTGGTTCCAAGATAGGGAATTCCGTTTTTTAAGGCTTCCGCCAAAACTGTCATAACCTTGAATTTATAGAGTTGTGCAACCAAAAGAAAGGTGTTTCCGCCACCTGTAAAAATGCCTTCGGCCTGGTTAATGGCGTGTTCAGGATTTTCAAATTCGTGCAATCCTTTAACATCCAGATTGATTTTGGCGAAAGCCGACTTCACTTTTTTAGTATAATCGTCATGCGAAATGCCTCCTGGTCGAGCAAACGGGATAAAGAGAATCGTGTTGCAACTTTTAAAATGAAGTTTTAATTCGGGCAGAATATATTCCAAGTATTCACCTCCATGAAGTGTCGAAGTACTGGCAATAATAAGGTTTTTCATAATTGGGCAGAAATTTGGTTAAAGATAAAAATCTTAAATGTGTATCTAATCGAATTTATATATTTTTTAATTAACATAAATTTACAAGTGCGTTAATAATTAATTTGGAAGGGTTTAGGATACTTTTACTGCAAACAATTTTATAGTAGATTCTTCCACATGAAAAGATTCCTGATCGCTTTTATTTTTTTTCTGATTATTGTGCCAAATAGCTGGTCACAAGAAACAGCGCGAAAACTCTTGAATGGGAAAATACTAGTTGATTTGTATGATTTGGAAGATATTGATGTGATCAATGTTCAAACCGAAAAATTCAAAAGAACTCAAACGGGTGGTTATTTTACGGTTGAAGCAAAGGAAGGCGATACTTTGATGTTTTCGGGAACGAATATCAAAGGTTTGAAGATGTTGATTTGTGAAGAAGATTTGGAGAAGGATTTGTTGTTCGTGAAACTCGAAACCGTTGCCAAGGAATTGAGCGAAGTTGTAGTAGTTAATTACAATCACATCAATTCGGTTTCACTTGGAATTGTTTCTGCCAATCAAAAAAAATATACACCAGCCGAGCGAAAATTGAAAGCAGCGAGTAAAGGATTTTTATCGGTAGATCCGGTTTTGAACTTTTTTTCTGGCAAAACTGCAAAGTTAAAACGAGATGTTGCAACCGAAAAAAAAGAAGCATGGCTGAAATTAATCGAAGAACTTTTTGAAGATGTTGTTTTAATCAATAGGCTTGAAATTCCAGCGGATTATATCAAAGGATTTCAATATTTTTTAGTCGAAAATAAAAGATTTGTAGAGTTGGTTGAAGGAAATGATACCACACTTCGAGATTTTGTTTTGACTCAACTGGCAATTAAATATAAAAAAATGATGGCCAATGAAGAATAATTTTACGCTACCTATTTTTTTATTGTTGTTCACAAATTTCGTTTTTTCTCAAGACGAAAAGCTCCTTCATGGCAAAATTGTTGTCGAAGATGCCACTCCAAAAGGTGTCCTGATTCTGAATTTATCCAACGAAAAAGAAACAATTTCAGATAGTCTCGGTTACTTTTCAATTCTTGCAAAACCTGAAGATTTGATCGTTTTTTCGGCTAATCATTTGGATTATATGCGAAAAATAATTGAAGCTGAAGATTTTGAATCTGGGGTTTTAGTTATTAAAATGACTTCCAAAATCAATCAGCTTGATGAAGTGGAAGTTGTGGATCATTCACATTTGAATGCTGAAAGTCTCGGAATTACAAATGGCGTCAAAACCTATACTCCAGCCGAAAGAAGATTGAAAACAGCAGGCGATTTCAAACCGATACATTTGTTGAGTATTTTAGGGGGTTCGATGCCTTTTGACCCAGTGTTGAATGCTATTAATGGTCGGACCAAAAGATTGAAAAAAGAAATCAAAACGGAAAGGAAACTGCAGTATCTGTCTCAACTCGAAGAAATGTATGCAGCAGAATATTTTACGGAAAAACTAAAAATCAATGCTGATTTTGTGGATAGTTTTAAATATTATCTGATTGAAAATGATGCATTTGTTGCTGTTTTGGATAAAAGCAATGAATCGCAAATCGCGTTTGTCATGAGCCAACTTTCGGTAGATTATAATAATTTAATTTCAAATGAAAAGTAGTAGTATTCTCTTTTTTTTGGTGTTTGTCGTGCACATTGCTTTTTCACAAGAAGGCAAAAATATCAGCGGAAAAATTATAGTGAAAGATGCAATGGTCAATGATATTCATGTGATTAATCTAACAAAAGACAAAGAAACCATAACAAACAATCAAGGAGAATTTACTATCTTAGTAAGCCCTGATGATTTGTTGGTCTTTTCGGCAGGACATTTGGACTATATGCGAAAGATAGTTGAGCAAGAGGATTATGAAAAAGGTGTCTTGGTAATAGAAATGACCTCCAAAATCAATGCATTAGACGAAGTTGAAGTTAAAAATTATTCGAATATAAATGCTGTAGCTTTAGGGATTTTGTCAAAACCAGCAAAGGAATATACTCCAGCTGAAAGAAGATTGTTTGGAGCAACAAGCTCTCCAATTGACGCTCTGATTAACTTAATCTCAGGAAGAACCAAGATGCTTGAAAAAGGTGTCGAAATAGAAAAAAGAGAATTTTTATTGGAACAGTTGGAGGGATTATATTCGGATGAGTTTTATCTGAAAAATTTAAATATCGAAAAAGAAAACATTAAAGGCTTTCATTATTTTCTTGTAGAAGATAACCGATTTGCAGCAGCTTTGCAATCAAAAGATAAAACATTGGCTTCATTTCTATTGATAGAAATTGCTGCAAAATACAATTCGATAAATGAGAAATAGAATCCTTTTCGCTTTCATTTTGATTTGTCAGATAACTTTTGGTCAGGAACCAAAGCTTATCAAAGGTAAAGTTGTGGTGAAAGATGCAACGGCTGGGGGTGTCAAGGTTGTGAATCTGGTTAGTGAAAAGGAAGTAATGACCAATAGCAAAGGTGAATTTAGCATTTGGATCCAACCCGAAGATTTGCTGGTTTTTTCGGCAGTTCATTTGGATTTTATGCGAAAATTTATTGAAGTTGAAGATTATAATTCGGATCTTTTGATAATTGAAATGACATCTAAAATCAATGAGCTGGAAGAAGTTGAGGTTCGAGTTTTTTCGAATATAAACGCTGTGAGTCTTGGAATTTTATCCCGACCTGCAAAAGTGTATACTCCTGCCGAAAGAAGACTACAAACCGCCACAGGATTATATCCTACGGCAAACGTTGGAACGATGATGGGAGGATCGATTGGTTTAGATCCACTTTTCAATTGGATGTCGGGAAGAACGGCAATGTTGAAGAAAGAAGTTGAAGTGGAGCAAAAAGAGTTTCTTCTAAGCAAACTCAATACTTTATTTGAAGAAAGTTATTACACCGAAAAATTAAAAATAGAGAAAGAAGCCATCAAATCTTTTCAATATTATATCATTTATAATGAACGATTTATAGAAGCCCTTAATTCCAAAAACAAATTCTTGGCAACCTTCCTGATTGGCGGACTTGCACAGGAATATAAAAAAAAATCAAATGAAAAATAGTACACTTACCATCGTTTTATTGTTTATGACCCAGTTATTTTTTGCACAACAGCTACCGCGAGAAATTCTGGATGGTCAAATCATTGCTGATTCTATTAGTGTAGAAGGAATCATGATTACCAATAAAACCACCAATAGATATGCTGTTTCCGACAATGAGGGTCATTTTACTTTATATGCCAGGGAAAAAGATACGTTGGTGTTTTCCAGCATGAATTATTCTTCAAGATCGGTTGTTCTCGATGCTTCGGATATGAAAATGAAGGTGTTAAAGATCAAATTGGAAAGCCATATTACTCAATTGGATGAAGTAATAATTGATCCAAATTCGTTGACTGGTGATTTGGAAAAAGATGCTAAAAATATAAAAGTCACGCAGTTGGATATGGCTGTAAACATGAAAGATGCATTGGTTCAAGAGTTTGAGGCTGATGACAAAACTTCAGTAACCAATACCGCTATTCGTGGGGCAGGACATGTTGAGACGCTTTATCAGCCTGATTTAATCAAGATTGTAAAAATGTTCGGTTTATTCAAAGGAAAAAAAACAGAAAAGAAAGCAGAATATACTTCTACCAAAATATTTCCAGAAGCGGTTCAGGAAAAACTGCCGGAAACTTTTTTCAGAGATACATTGAAACTCAAGAAAGACGAGATTGGACTCTTTCTGGCTTTTTGCGAAAATGATCCAAAAGCACAAGGGCTTCTTTATGCCAACAAAGAATTTGAATTGATCGATTTTTTAATTTCTAAAAAACCCGAATATATCAAGTCGCTCGAAAAGAAATAGTATTTTTGAAGCATGAAAAGTAAAGGATTCCTACTGTTTTTGATGGTTTTATTATTGAGTTTGTCCTCTTTTGGGGTGCACAAATTCTATGTTTCCATTTATCAGATCAATTTTGTTTCAGATAAAAAAAGGGTTGAAATAACTTCCCGAATTTTTATGGACGATTTGAATGTTGTACTTGAAAAAAACTTCAAAAAAAGAGCCAATATTGGGGAAACATCTGAAAATGAAGAAGACCTGAAGATGTTGAAAAAATACCTTGAAGATAATTTTACTATCAAAATAAACGGAAAAGCAAAGCCAATTCAGTTTTTGAGCAAGGAAATTGATAATAATGTGGTGGTTAGTTACCTTAGAATAAATGAAGTTTCAAAGATTAGTTCGATCGAAATCGAAAATAAAGTACTACTTGATTTGAATTCTGATCAGCAAAATATCATCCAAACTAATATTAACGGCAAAAAGAAAAGTATGATGTTTGAAGGTGAAAATTATTCAGATATCTTAAAGTTTTAGAATTTTCACTAAAAATAAGTACTTTTAGCCTTTTGCATTTTTTTAGGCATCAATTTTAGTTATATGAAAAAATATATTTCCCTGATTTTTATCCTAGTTTTTCAATTTTCAAATGCACAGCAAAATGATACTGAAAAACAAAATTCCGAAGTCAATGTCGATAAATTTCGCCAGATGTATGATCTTTTGGCGACACCAAATATGTATCGAACGGCTTCGGGAGCTCCAGGTCCAGAATATTATCAGCAACAAGCCGATTATAAGATGGATATCGAGCTGGACGATAAAAATGCACGATTGAGTGGTGTGGAAACCATTACCTATCATAACAATGCCAAAGAACAATTGGATTACTTGTGGTTGCAATTGGATCAAAATTCACACAATCCGAATTCGGTTACCAAAAAGAAAAGCAGCAATAAAGTAGATCCTGCTATAAGTGTTCAAGGGTTTTCAAAAAATTATTTAGAAGAAAAATTTCAAGGCGGTTTCAATATCGAATTCGTAAAAGATGTCAACGGAAAAGCGTTACCGTATGTGATTAACGAAACCATGATGCGAATCGATTTGCCAAAACCTTTGTTGCATGGCGAGAAAATTTCGTTTTCTATAAAATGGTGGTACAACATCAATAACTATATGGTTGATGGAGGGCGTTCTGGATATGAGCGTTTTGAAGATGGAAATAATTTATATGTTTTGGCTCAGTTTTTTCCTAGAATGGCAGTTTATAATGACGTTCAAGGTTGGCAAAACATGCAATTTTGGGGAAGTGGCGAATTTGCTTTAGCGTTTGGAAATTATGAAGTAAATATCACGGTTCCAGCCGATCACATCATGGAAGCGACAGGAGTTTTGCAAAACAGAAATGAAGTTTTTACACCAGAACAACTGAAAAGATTGGCTCAAGCCGAAAAATCGTATGACAATCCTGTGATAATCGTTACTCAAGCCGAAGCTGAAAAAGCCGAGAAATCATTCTCTGATAAAAAGAAAACTTGGAAATTCAAGGCCGAAAATGTGCGTGATTTTGGAATTTCAACTTCTAGAAAATTCATTTATGATGCCATGGCGGTAAAACTTGGTGGAAAAGATGTTTTGGCGGCATCACTTTATCCAAAAGAAGGAAATCCATTATGGGAAGAATATTCTACAAGAGTTGTGGCTCATACGCTAAGGAGCTATTCAAAATATACATTTGATTATCCTTATCCAAAAGCGGTTTCTGTAAATGCACAGGATCAAGGAATGGAATATCCTATGATTTGCTGGAATTTTGGACGACCAGAAAAAGACGGTACTATTCCAGATGGTACAAAATATGGAATGATTGGTGTGATTATTCACGAAGTGGGACACAATTATTTCCCGATGATTGTCAATTCTGATGAACGTCAATGGACTTGGATGGACGAAGGATTGAACACTTTTTTGCAATATCTTGCTGAAACCGAATTTCAAGCCGATTATCCATTTCGAAGAGGTCCGGCGAGATTGATCGTTCCTTATATGAGTGGTGATCAGTCTGGCTTGGAGCCTATTATGACCAATTCAGAAAGTATCCGTCAATTTGGAAGTAATGCTTATGCAAAACCTGCAACAGGACTCAATATGTTACGAGAAGTGATTATGGGGCATGAATTATTTGATCATGCTTTTAAAACCTATGCCAATCGATGGAAATTCAAACATCCAACACCTGAGGATTTTTTCCGAACGATGGAAGATGCTTCGGCAGTAGATTTGGATTGGTTTTGGAGAGGCTGGTTTTATACGACAGATGTGAATGACATTGGCATAAAAGAAGTGAAAAGTTTCGTTGTAACGGATAAAGCTCCTGAAGGATTGAAAGTGGAGCAGCCTTCGAGACGAAGAAGGTTTAATTTGACAGGAAAAATGGTGTATTTGGTAGAAGATAGCAATCATGGAAAAACCAAAGCCTTGAAAGTTGAAGATGTTAAAACCCTTGACGAATATTTGAAGTCCAATTTTACCGAAGAAGAAAGAAGCAAGCTAAAAGCTCCAAAGTATTTTTATCAAGTAGCATTTGATAAGCCTGGAGGATTGGTGATGCCTTTGTTGGTCGAACTTACATTCGAAGATGGAACAACGGAAAACCATTCGTTTCCAGCACAAATTTGGCGCATGAATGACAAGGAAGTACACCGTATTTTTGCAACAGAAAAGAAAATTTCAAAAATTGTTATCGATCCAAAACTATTGACTGCTGATATTGATACCACAAATAATAGTTGGCCAAACGAAACAACGAAGTCAAAATTTGACTAATGTTATTTCATTTAAATAGGAAAATCTTAAGATAATTGGCAAAGCCTAAAACCAAATTTTAGTTAACTTTGCACTCTCAAAAAGAAGCAAAATGTTTGGAATAGGCGGTTCAGAAATATTTTTTATTATTATAGTTGTCGTGATGCTTTTTGGTGCTGATAAAGTACCAGAAATCGCTAGGACTCTAGGTAAAGGAATGGCCCAGCTGAAAAATGCAACAAACGATATTAAAAGTGAAATCCAGAGAAGTGCCGAAGATAGCGGTTTAGACAGGAAAACCTTGACGGGTGGATTTACCGAAGAAATTGATAATGTAAAGCAAGGATTTAATAAGATGGTTGGTGAAAACACGCCAGAGAATCCGTTAAATATCAGTTCTATTACTGGTGATATTGAATCTGAGATCAGCAAAGCCAAGGAAAATATCGAAGACATGACGGGACCTATCAAAAGACAGCGATAATGTTAGACTATTTAATAGAACTTGATCGTAATCTTTTTGTTTGCCTAAATGGATTGGGCTCTGAAAGATGGGATGCTTTTTTTCTCCATATTACAAAACAACTCAATTGGTGGCCTTATTTTTTACTGCTTATTTTTTTACTCCTAAAAAAAATAACCCCTAAACAATTCTTATTATTGGTTTTGGTTTTGGCAGCCTTTTTTGTTTTCACAGATCAAATGACCAACTTGGTCAAAAATACTGTCGAACGTTTCCGACCCGTAAATGATCCAGGTTTAAAAGATATGATTCGTGTTGTGAAATCGAGCAGTAGTTGGAGCTTTTTCTCAGGGCATGCTTCCAATTCTAGCGGTTCAACCTTAATTTTATTTTTAATTTTAAGAAAATACTATAAATACGCCTTTTTAATGTTTCTTTTCCCACTTCTTTTTGCCTATACCCGAATTTATTTGGGATTGCATTTTCCGGGTGATATTCTGGCAGGTTATGCCTTCGGATTGATGAGTGGATTTGGATTTTACAAACTATTCTGCTATTTGCATACAAAATACAACTTGACCGACCGATAAACAAAACAAAAATGCTTTCAATTAGAAAGCGTTTTGTTTTTTTATAGCACCCGACTAACAGTCAATCCATCTCTAATTGGTAACAAGACGGTTTCGACTCTAGGGTCTTCTTTTAATTTTTTATTATATTCCAATAAAACATTTGTACTTAAGTCTTTAGGGTTTGGTGTCTCCAAAACTTTCCCGCTCCACAACACATTATCGGATAAAATAATACCGGCCTTGTTCATTTTAGGAAGAATGATTTCAAAATAGGTAAGGTAATTTTCCTTGTCGGCATCCACAAAAACCAAATCATATTTTTTATCTAAAGTTGGAATAATCTCAGTGGCATCTCCCAAATGCTGAAAGATTTGGCTTTTCCAATCAGATAAATCAAAATATTTTTTCTGAAAATCCATCAATTCTTCGTTGATGTCGATTGTATCAACGGTTCCATTTTTCTGCATTCCTTCACAAAGGCATAAAGTAGCATAACCGGTATAAGTGCCAATTTCTAAAATATTTACAGGTCGTATTAATTTTGAAAGCATACTCAAAACACGTCCTTGAAAATGACCGCTCAGCATTCGTGGTAATAAAATTTTCTGATGTGTTTCACGATTCAAGGCAGATAAAAGTGCGGGTTCGTTTTCAGAATGATTGGAAACGTAGTCTTCTAATTCTTGGGATATAAAATGCATTTCTTCCTTTTTTTGCAAAGATAAAGAATGGAAGGATTATAATTTCATATCTGATATTTTTTTATATTTTTACAAAAATTAATTAATTTGTTACATAATGAAATTTAAGATTACCATTTTCTGTATTCTAATCTCCTTTTTAGAAATGCATGCACAGGTTACTAATGAAGGAAAGCCAGTAAGTTGGAGTTTGGAGTATAAACAAAAATTAGCTCCGATAGTACTTCCAGAAATTGATTTAAAAACATTACAGGCCGAAGATGCAATAAACGACCAGCGAAAAGATTTGCCTTGGCGTTTTGGACAAGAAATCATTGTAGATTATAACCTAGGGAATTCAGGACAATGGACCACATTGGACAATGGCGATAGAATTTGGAGAATCCGTTTTCAATCGAAAGGTGCAAAAACGATGAACTTTATCTTTAGCGATTTTTATATGCCCGAAGGAGCAACACTATATCTTTATAATAGTACACATACGGATTTGTTAGGAGCCTATGATGCAAAACAAAATAATGATCAAAGGGTTTTAGGAACATGGTTGGTAAACGGAGCTGATATTTGGCTGGAATATTTCGAACCAAAAGCTCAACTAGATAAAGGGAAACTGGAAATTTTTAAAGTAGTTCATGGTTATAGAACATCTGACGAAAATCTAAAAGCTGTTGATGATGATCTGAATTCGGCTGGAAAATGCAACTACGATGTCGATTGTGTAATGGGAAGCATTGATTCCATGAAAAACATCAACAAAAAATCGGTTGGTTTAATGATAACCAATAACAATAGTTTTTGTACGGGAGCCTTGATCAACAATACCAGTAACGATGGAACTCCTTATTTTTTGACTGCAAATCATTGCTATTCTAATCCTGCAACTTGGTCGTTCCGATTCAAGTGGATCAGTCCCAACCCAGTTTGTGCTCAAAATTTGCAAAGTACCAACACGACGGGGTATTTAACCATCAGTGGTGCAACTTTAAAGGCAAAACGTTATGAGTCGGATTTTTGTCTGGTTCAAATAAACAATGCAATTCCGTCCACTTGGGATGTGAAATGGGCCGGTTGGGATAGAAGTACAACTGCACCACCATCGGTTTTTGGGATTCACCATCCTGCTGGAGCGATTATGAAAGTGTGTTTAGATAACGGAGCTCCATCTTCGTTTAATGATAACGGAAACTACTGGCAGGTAAACGATTGGACTCAAGGTGTTACTGAAGGAGGTTCGTCAGGTTCTCCACTTTTTAACCATCAAGGTAGAATTATTGGACAATTATGGAGAGGTTCGGCAGCTTGTAGCGGAATTGTGGATAATGGTGGGTCAGATGATTATGGGAGATTCAATACGTCTTGGAATACAGGAACAACAGCAGCATCAAGATTAAAAGATTGGCTGGATCCTACAAACACTAATTTGATGACTACAGATGTCTATCCTCCAGATGTGGTGTATGCCGTAAATGCAAAAGCTTCAATTGTTGGAATTACTGCCCCATTGTGTAGTGCTCAAATTACGCCTTCGATAAAAATAACGAATAATGGTTCCAGTGTTTTAACATCGGCTACACTAAAATACAATTTGAATACCAATCCCCAAACCACAATCAACTGGACTGGTAACCTGTTACAAGGACAAAGTGCAGATGTTGCAGTTGGAACTTTAACAGTTGCAAATGGCGAAAATACTTTCAATGCTACCGTTGAAAGTCCAAACGGAACAGTTGACGGATTTCCAAGCGACAATACAACTTTATTTAATTTTAGTACAGTGACAACATACGAAACCACTCAAGTAGTTTTTCAGTTGAATACTGATGATTATGGTGATGAAACATCTTGGGACGTAAAAGATGCTAATGATGTTGTCGTTGCTTCTGGCGGAAATTATCCTAATGAAACTACCATAAACCAAACAATTGATTTGCCAGCTGATGGCTGCTACACTTTTACGATTAATGATGATGCCGCTGACGGAATTTGTTGTGATTATGGTTTCGGAAGTTATTCACTAAAAACGACAGATAATGTCATCATTATCCAAGGAGGTGATTTCGGAAGTGGGGAATCCATAACCTTTGGAGCTTCTGAAAACCTTTCTACAGATGATTTTGCTTCTGCAAATTTCTTAAAAGTATATCCAAATCCATCAAACGGAATTTTCAATTTGAAATTTGATACAACTGTGGATTTTCAATTTGAAGTGTATAATCTATTAGGACAAACCATCAAAAAAGGAAGCTCAAATAGCAACCAGCATCAAATTGATTTATCTGGTAATGCAGAAGGCGTTTACCTTTTAAAAGTAACCGATGTGGTTTCAAACAAAACCAAGAATTTCAAACTTATAAAAGAATAATACAAAAAGGGAGCATTTTAGCTCCCTTTTTTTATGCAAAACAATTTCAGTACTTTTGCACCATGCAAATCGAGAAAAAGGACATCAGGGCATTATCAAAAGACCAATTGCGTGAATTTTTTGTTTCCAATGGAGACAAAGCCTTTCGCGGTAATCAGGTCTATGAATGGCTTTGGAGCAAAGGAGCTCATCAATTTGATGACATGACCAATGTAGCAAAACCAACACGCCAGATGCTCGAAGAACATTTTGTCATTAACCACATCAAGGTCGACCAAATGCAACGAAGCGAGGACGGAACTGTGAAAAACGCCGTTCGCCTTCACGACGGTCTTGTGGTAGAATCCGTTCTGATTCCAACCGCAACCCGAACAACGGCTTGTGTTTCGAGCCAAGTAGGTTGCAGTCTCGATTGCAATTTTTGTGCAACCGCACGATTAAAAAGAATGCGAAACCTTGGTCCAGACGAAATCTATGACCAAGTTGTAGCCATCGATCGTGAAAGCCGTTTGTACCACAACCATCCCTTGTCCAACATCGTTTTTATGGGAATGGGCGAACCGTTGATGAACTACAATAACGTGCTCAAAGCCATCGAAATGATTACTTCGCCAGAAGGTTTGGGGATGTCACCAAAGCGCATCATGGTTTCAACATCAGGAGTGCCAAAAATGATTAAAAAGTTGGCAGACGATGAAGTAAAATTCAAACTTGCCGTTTCCCTTCATTCCGCAATCGACGAAATTCGTTCTCGAATCATGCCGTTCAGCAAGAATTTTCCACTGGCCGATTTACGCGAAGCATTAGAATATTGGTATAGAAAAACCAAAAGCAAGGTTTCCTATGAATATGTGGTTTGGAAAGGCATTAACGACAACAAGGAATCCATCGATGCACTCGTGAAATTCTGTAAATATGTTCCCTGCAAGGTCAACCTGATCGAATACAACCCCATCGACGATGGCGAGTTCCAGCAAGCTTCAGAGGAATCTATAAATGCCTACATTAAAGCACTCGAAGCCACCGGAATCGTAGTAAAAGTACGTCGTAGCCGTGGAAAAGACATCGATGCCGCATGTGGACAATTGGCTAATAAAGAAGCATAGTTTTTTAGGAGCAAATCGTTAGGGCATTTTCATCCCGAAGCTTCGGGACATTTTCCCGCTTTTCGTTCCCAATCTTTTCTTTTTTTTAAGAAAAAAAAGAAAAGGATTTCCAATTCTCCCGAAGCTTCGGGACGGGGCTAGGGAAAAATCTTTAGGCATTCTTTAAACTTTCACGCTAATCACAGCCCAAATCTTTTAATCCTTCAATCTTTAAATCTTTTAATTTTAAAATCAATAGCCGTATATTTGCCATCAATGAAAATTACCGAGCAAATAAAACAGCCCATTCAAAAGGAAATGGAACTTTTCGAAAAGAAGTTCCAAGATTCCATGACTTCAAAAGTGGCTTTGCTCAACCGCATCACCTATTATATTGTCAACCGAAAAGGAAAACAAATGCGACCGATGTTTGTTTTTCTAACCGCCAAAATGCTTTCGGGCGGAACGGTAAACGAGCGAACCTATCGTGGTGCTTCGGTAATTGAATTGATTCATACTGCAACTTTGGTTCACGACGATGTGGTGGACGATTCCAATAGAAGAAGAGGTTTTTTTTCCATCAATGCGCTTTGGAAAAACAAGATTGCCGTCCTCGTTGGCGATTATCTGCTTTCTAAAGGGTTATTGCTTTCCATTGACAATGGCGATTTCGATTTGTTAAAGATCATTTCCGTAGCCGTTCGCGAAATGAGTGAAGGCGAATTACTTCAGATAGAAAAAGCACGCCGTCTGGACATTACCGAAGACGTCTACTACGAAATCATCCGACAAAAAACCGCTACCTTAATTGCTGCTTGTTGTGCTCTTGGTGCTAAATCGGTAATTGAAGATGAGGTTCAGGTAGAGAATATGCGAAAATTTGGCGAACTAATCGGAATGGCTTTTCAAATCAAGGATGATTTGTTCGATTATACAGATGATGCCATCGGAAAGCCAACAGGAATCGATATCAAGGAACAAAAAATGACCTTGCCTTTGATTCATGTTCTCAACAACTGCACAAAAAAGGAAAAGGATTGGCTTATCAATTCGATCAAAAATCATAACAAGGATAAAAAAAGGGTGAAGGAAGTTATTGCATTTGTAAAAAACAATAACGGACTTTCGTATGCCGAAGATAAAATGGTAGAATTCCAACAGGAAGCCTTATCTCTAATCGAAAATTATCCAGATTCTCCATACAAAGATGCTTTGACCTTGATGGTCAACTACGTTATCGAAAGAAAAAAATAATTTTTTTATCGCTGTAAAGTATTGATTTTGCTGAATTAAAATATTTTTTAGCACTTTTTTTAATTCTTTATGCAACCATTTTTCAACCCTTCTCGTCTATGTAATAGAAGTCGGTTAGAAACAGGATTTCAATCAAAAACAAAACAAAAACAAAGTTGAAGGTAATTAATTTACATCAGGACGAAAAGGATTTGATCCGACAGGCTGCCGAAAACAACAGGCACGCTCAGCATCAAATATATTCTAAATTTTCGCCTAAAATGTTAAGCGTTTGCCGTCAATATATAAAAGATGTTCATCAGGCAGAAGATATTATGATTACTGCTTTTATGAAAGTTTTTACCAACCTGAAGAATTTTGAAAGCAAAGGAAGTTTCGAAGGTTGGATTAGAAGAATTATGGTGAATGAAAGCATATCTTTTATCCGAGCCCAAAAAAGAGTAAGCTTTCTGGAAGACGAATATTATAAGGAAGAAAGTTTCAACAACATCGAAAGCAATTTTTCTGTAGAAGATATTCAATCGTTGATAGATAGTTTGCCAGATGGCTATAAGATGATTTTCAACCTTTATGCCATCGAAGGTTATAAGCACAAGGAAATCGCCGAGATGTTAGGGATTAATGAGGGAACATCAAAATCACAGTTATCGCATGCTAGGAAAATGTTGCAGGAACAGATTAACAAGTTAAAGAATTATGACAATGGAACCGAATAATAATATATATAACCAGTTTAGAGAAAAGCTAAACAGCAGGGAAATCAAGCCTTCTGAAAACGCCTGGGACCGTCTTGATGCAATGCTTGCGGTTGCCGACTCGAACAATACTGTTGAGGAGAAGAAAAAATCAAAAAGAGGTTTCAGTTGGATGCACATCGCGGCAAGCTTTCTTGGATTTATATTAATTGTTACAGTTTTTTTAAGTCAAACAGAAGAATTGATTGATGTTGAAAAAGCACCAATAGTAAACGAAACAACCATAATTCCTTCTGAAGAGGAAGTCGTTAAAACGGAGACAATCACTCCGAAAGAAGAACAAACTGTAGCAAAAACAGAAAACAAATTAAGTAAAAAGCATAAAAACTCAATCATCAATCAAAATTCAATCAATCAAAACCAAACTGTTGTACGTCATCAAGATGAAATTGTTGAAAAGCAGCAACAAATAGCGGATAATGGACAACTGACAACTGAAACCTCACCACAAAAATCTGACTATGCCAATGTTGACGAGCTTTTGGCGGCAGTTAAGAAAAACAAGAAAGACAAGCTTTTTCAAGACAAGGCTACTGTTAGAGTAAATTCAAGCGATTTGCTTTCGCAAGTAGATGGTGAGTTGGAGCTTTCTTTCAGGCAAAAAGTAATCAAATCGGTAACTAAAAATTATCAAGAAGTAAAAGTGGCACTAACCACACGAAACCAAGAATAAATCATCAATCATTTTAAAACAAAACTATCATGAGAAATTTAACCATTTACTTAGCAGTATCGGCATGCCTTTTAGTAACTAAAGTGTCTGCCCAAGAAACCTTCGACGAAAGAGTTAGAGACATTGCTAAAAAAATTGAACTTGTAACCAAAGAAGAAAAAGCGTTGCTTAAAAAAGAAGTTGACGAGGTAAACAAGGAAGTAGAAGCTGGAAAATTAACCTATAAAGAAGGAGATGCAAAGAAATTGCAATTGGCCGAAATCAGATCGAACAATATTGAAACAAAAGTAGCTCAATATGAATCTGAATTAAAAGAGATTGTACAACAAAAAGTAGATGGAAAAATAAAAGACCCTGATACTATTAAAAAATTTAGATTTGTTTGGCGATCTGATAGTTGGAAAAAGGATGTGCGAAAAAGGGATTCGATACAAAATATAACTTCTGAAAGAAGAACCACTTCACAATTCGTTTTTGCAGCAGGTGTCAATAATCTCGTAACCGATGGAGCTGTTGCCAATTCAGATTTTAGATATTGGGGATCCCATTTTTATGAGTGGGGAACTACATGGAACACACGTTTGGCAAAAAATAGCAACCTTTTGCATCTGAAATATGGTTTTTCTTTTCAGTATAACAACCTTCGTGCTACAGATAATCGATTGTTTGTAGACAATGGAACAACAACTGATCTTGAAACTTCTCCTGTAAATATGAAAGATTCTCGTTTTCGTAATTTAAATCTTGTAGTTCCGGTTCATTTAGAATTTGATTTCAGCAAAAAAATAGAACACGACGGGAAACCTGTTTTCAGATCTCATAAAAGTGTTCGCTTTGGAATTGGAGGTTATGCAGGTGTGAATGTAAAATCGAAACAAATCATCAAATATGATATTGATGGCTATAAAACCAAGGAAGTAACCAAAGGGAGTTTCAATGTCAATGATTTTGTTTACGGAGTCAGTACTTACATCGGATATAAAGAAACCAGTTTGTATCTAAAATACGATTTGAGTCCTTTATTTAAAGACAATGCCATCGACCAAAATAATATTTCTTTAGGAATTCGTTTCGACTTAAATTAAAAGTTTGATTAGTTATTAGTTTATAATGCAAGAGTGCTTCTTTCCGGAGGCACTTTTTTTGTTTTGCAGACGGATTTTTGTTGATTGATTTAGGAAAACATATTGAAAAAAAATCTTTTATTGAGAGAAAGCCTTCTGTTATTCGCTTTGGAGGTAAACCATTTTTCAAAAAGGTTCCCAAGAGGTTTGTCGGCTTCCGCCAAGCAAATTTGAACGCTCCAAGGCCTTGGTTGAGTTCCGCCATGCGAATTTAGACTTTTCAAGGGGTTTGTCGGCTTCCGCCAATCGAATTTGAATTTTTCAACTCCTTGATTTGCTTCCCGACAGTTAATGGATAACAGCAAACCTCTTGAGTGAGCCTTTATTATTTTATAGACCCAAAAACTTTGTATCTTTGAGCCTCTCAACTATTGAATTTTTTCTGCAAAAGTGATATCCAAAAATACCATAGATACTGTTTTCGAAACCGCCCGAGTAGAGGAGGTTATCGGCGATTTCGTTCAGCTCAAAAGAGCTGGAAGTAATTTTAAAGGATTGAGTCCGTTCTCTAACGAGCGTTCTCCGTCGTTTATGGTATCGCCTGTAAAGCAGATCTGGAAGGATTTTAGTTCTGGAAAAGGAGGGAATTCCATCGCCTTTTTGATGGAGCACGAACATTTTACCTATCCGGAAGCCATTCGCTATCTGGCAAAAAAATACAACATCGAAATTGAAGAAACCGAACAGACGGAAGCCGAAAAAGCCAATGTTGATTTGAAGGAAAGTATGTTTCTGGTTTCTGAATTTGCCCAGAAATATTTTCACGACACGCTTTTGCATTCAGATGAAGGCAAGGCCATCGGTCTTTCGTATTTCAAGGAAAGAGGATTTTCTAACGAAACCATCAAGAAATTTGGGTTGGGATATTCGCCAGAATCTTGGGATGCTTTTTCTAAAGAAGCTCTTGGGAAAGGCTATAAATTGGAGTTCCTTGAAAGCACGGGATTGACGATTGTAAAAGACGATCAGAAATTATTAGATCGTTTTCGTGCAAGAGTAATGTTCCCGATACAAAGTATGTCGGGACGAACATTGGGTTTTGGTGGTAGGATTTTGACAAATGATAAAAAGGCTGCAAAATACCTGAACTCGCCCGAAAGCGATATTTATCATAAGAGCAAGGTTTTGTACGGAATTTATCAAGCCAAGCAAGCCATAGCCAAGCAAAACAATTGTTTTTTGGTTGAGGGTTATACTGATGTAATTCAGTTCAACCAGGCCGGAATAGAGAATGTAGTAGCTTCTTCTGGAACGGCCCTGACGCCAGATCAGATTCGATTGATTAATAGATTGACCAAAAATATTACCGTGTTGTTTGATGGCGATGCTGCCGGACTTCGGGCTTCCATCCGTGGAATCGATTTGATTTTGGAGGAAGGAATGAATGTAAAAGTCTGTACTTTTCCTGAGGGAGACGACCCAGATAGTTTTGCCAGAAAAACATCCTACGAAGATTTAGTAGCTTATTTGGAGACCAATGCAAAGGATTTTATCCAATTCAAAGCTTCTCTCTTGATGGATGATGCCAAGAATGACCCGGTAAAAAAAGCCGATTTGATTCGGGAAATTGTCGTAAGTATTTCGAAGATTCCAGATCGAATTCAAAGGGAAATATACATTCAGGAATGTTCTAGGATTATGGATATTTCAGAGCAGGTTTTGGTGAGCACCCTTGCTCAACTCGTTCAGAAAGACATAACTGAAACTGGAAAGAAGCTGAAGCAAGAGCAAAAGGCATTTGACGTCATTAAGTCTGAAGATGAGGCTGTCACTCCAGAAAAAGTAGATATTCTTTATGGTTTAGAACGAAAAATAATCGAAATTTTGTTGCTCTACGGAAATGTTGAGGATGAATTTGAAGATGTTTTGATGAGGGCAAACGAAGAAGGTGATATTGAAACCGTTACCGAAAAGAAGAATTATAAGGTTTATCAAAGAATTTATTTGAGCCTTCAGGAAGATGAGGTAGAGCTTGCCAATCCGCTATTTAGAGAAATTTATAACGACCTTATTAATTATTTTCATCAAGCCGAAAACTTCAATATGGAGCATTACTTGATGCAACTCAACCAAGATTTTGCCCAGGAAGTAACTGATATTTTGATGGAAGATGAAAAAGTAGCGCTTCATAATTGGGAAGCCCAGAACATTATCGTAAAACAAAAAAACCAGTCCATAAGTCAGTATGTTTCTGAAACAATACTGACGTTACGATGGTTTTTAGTGGATAAAATAATCGAAGAATTAAAAGGAGAAATATCGCCAGAACCTAGTGCTGATAATTCTGAAATCCTTTCAACGGCTATGGATTATTATAAATTAATTAATTCTTTTTCTTCTAAATTAGGAAGAGTAATGTCTCGTTATCACTAAACGATATCCAATGTTTTGGCTTTGTTTACCAAATCAACAAGATTCGTTACATTCAATTTATTGAGCAATCTCAATTTGTAGGTACTGATTGTTTTTTCGTTTAATCCAAGAATTTCTGATATTTCGTGGTTCTTTTTACCAGCACTCAAATACCTTAAAACTTCCAATTCTCTTGTAGATAGTTTTCTGTAAAGGCGTTCGCTTTTATGAAGTTTGGCTGCCATAGCGATATTTCTTTTTACCAATTCGCTAAAAACAACTTCGCCTTTTGAAGCATTGATAATTGCTGACTCTAAGCTTTCTAAGCTTTCCGTTTTGTGAATAAATCCAGCAACTCCTGTTTTCAAGAGATTTGGAGCATACATGGTTTCAGAAAGATTGGTGAAAATAAGTATCTTGGTTTTAGGATGATCTTTAACCATCGCTTTAATAACGTTCACACTTTTTAGACCTTCAAGTTCTAAATCTAGAACTAAGACATCAACATCCTTGTTTTTCAAAGTACTTAAAACTTCGGAAAAATCATTGCTTTCTCCTGAGATACTTACATCAGAATGATTTTTAAAATACGATTTAATTCCAAATCGAACTACAGGTTGATTATCTGCTATAATTACTTTAATCATAATAATAAATTTAAGAAACGTTAATCAATTTGGGCATGTAAAGTTAAATAAAAAAAATAAATACTGTTATAATAATGTTAAAAAATTACTATTAATATTGATTTGGAAGGTTGCAAACAGGTATAGGAAGCATTTTATGCTGGTTTATTGTATTTAATTTCTTATATATCTCAAAAACAACTTTTTCTCTGCCAGAAAATTCATCTGAAGTTCTTCCTTGTTCATCAGCAATCATTGCCCATTCTAGTTCGTCATAACTCGCTCCAAGTTGATCTTCATCAGTTCTATCATCACCAAATAGTCCATCTGTAGGGGCTGCTTTCAAAATAGACTGTGGTATGGAAAGATATTCGCCTAAAGCATATACTTCACTCTTCATCAAATCAGCAATTGGACTCAAATCTACTCCTCCATCACCATATTTGGTATAGAAACCAACACCGAAGTCTTCTACTTTGTTTCCTGTTCCGGCAACCAAAAGGCCATGAATTCCAGCAAAGTAATATAAGGTAGTCATTCGTAGTCTTGCTCTAGTATTGGCAAGCGATAGATTTAGTTTTGCTATATCATCTGTTTCAGGAACAGCTGTTTTGAACGTTTCAAATGTCGAAGTCAAATCTGCAATCACATTGGTAACATTCGGAAACCGGCTTTTCAATTGTTCAATATGCTCCTGTCCACGATTAACTTGTTTCGGATCTTGATGAATGGGCATTTCTACGCATAAAACCTTCAAGCCAGTTTGAGCACAAAGTGTCGAAGTAACAGCCGAATCGACACCTCCAGATATTCCTACAACAAAACCGTTCACTTTTGCGTTAGTTGCATAGGTTTTCAACCAATTTACAATATGTTCATTTACTTTTTCAATAGCAATTGAATTCTTTTTTTGCATAATATTTTGATATCTAAAAAAACAGCAGTGTATATTTGCACTGTATTTTAAAGTGGTTAAAATTATAAAAAACAAAAATACTGATTGTTACGGAATTTCACTAAAACATTAGGCGATTATACCTACTTATTGGGATAATTTATTTCGCTGAAGGCTTGGTCTAAAGGGTTTTCTTACGAAACTTCGTAATTGTTGGTTGTAAAAACAAAACTATTCATGAAACAGGCATTTTTACTTTGTTCCTTAATTATTATTATGGCTTCTTGCGACAAGAAATCAAAGGTCGAAAAGCAAGTTGAAGAAATTCCACTTGAAGTAAAAGTAGAACGATTTGATAAAGTTTTCTTTGAGACGCCAGTAGCTGATTTGCCAAAAATTAAAAAACTATATCCCGAATTTTTCCCCGATGGTGTGGAAGATAAGGTTTGGATTGAAAAAATGAGTAATCCATTGTGGAGGGAATTATATGCAGAAGTTCAAAAGACATTTGGTGATTTTGGATCTGAGAAAACGGCGATAGAGGATGTTTTTAGACATGCAAAGTACTATTTTCCAGAAACCCAAACGCCAGAAGTTATAACAGTGATTGGAGAAATGGACTATAATAATAAGGTGATTTACACCGGTAATTTGCTTTTAATTTCAATGGAATTGTATTTAGGGAAAGATCATGAATACTATCAAAGTGAATTTCCTGCCTATCTACGTCAAAATTTTCAAAAGCAACAATTGATGCCTGATATTGTTTCGGCTTTTAGTACAGGAAAGATATCGGAACCAGCCACTAAAAATTTACTATCCCAGATGGTCTTTGCAGGAAAGGAACTCTATATTAAGGACTTGCTAATTCCGGACGTTTCTGATGCCGACAAAATTGGATACACACAAGAACAAATTGCTTGGTGTGATGAAAATGAAGAATACATGTGGCGTTATTTTATTGAAGGGAATCTTTTATATGATTCAGATTCTCGATTAGGAAATCGTTTTATCAATAAAGCTCCCTTTTCTAAATTCTATCTGGAGATAGATAATGAAACACCAGGTAGAGTTGGAACTTGGGTGGGATGGCAAATTGTTCGTTCGTTTGCAAAAAATAATGATGTCAGTTTAGAGCAGCTTTTGCAGATGGATGCTGTTGAAATTTTTAATAAATCAAAATATAAACCAAAGAAATAATGGCCAATACAATTACCTCAGAAATAAAATTCCTAGTTGAATTAGACGAAAATAGAGTTCCCGAAAAACTGAGCTGGACGGCTCAAGATGGCGGAGTGGATGCTGAAGAAGCAAAAGCACTAATGCTGTCAATATGGGACAGTAAAGCCCAAGAAACCTTGAGAATCGACTTGTGGACGAAAGACATGCCGGTAGACGAAATGAAAAAATTTTTCCATCAAACGCTTGTGGCTATGGCCGATACTTTTCAGCGTGCTACCGATGATGAAAAAATGACCGATACGATGAAGGATTTCTGCGATTATTTTGCAGAGAAGATGGAGTTGAAGGGGTAGAAGCTTTAGGAATTAAATACGAATTGCACCAATTTTCACGAATTGATATGTGAAAATTGGTGCAATTTGTTTAAAAGTATTGTCTACAACAAATTATTCTTAAACATTTCATCATTAATTTCTCCGATGTAATCTAAAAGCTCTTCTTTTCCAATTGCATCAAGAGATGAAGTAACAAAATAAGGAGGCATTTCGGCCCAATTATTAGCAAACATTTGTTTTTTGTAAGCTGCAATATGTGAGTCGATTTTTGTCTTGCTGATCTTGTCTGCTTTAGTAAAAACGATGCAGAAAGGTATTTCGCTTTCGCCCATATAGTTCATAAATTCAATATCGATATTCTGAGCTTCATGACGAATATCTATCAAGACAAAAGCACAAACCAATTGTTCTCTTGTTTCAAAATAATCAGTAATAAACTGCTGGAAAACAGATTTGGTTTTTTTTGAAACTTTTGCATATCCATAACCCGGCAAATCGACCAAAAACCAATTATTGTTGATCTTGAAATGATTAATAAGTTGAGTCTTTCCTGGTCTTCCAGAAGTTTTTGCTAAATTTTTATGGTTCGTCAGCATGTTAATCAACGAAGATTTCCCAACGTTAGATCTCCCAATAAAAGCATATTCAGGAATTGGATCTTTTGGGCATTTTGCAACTTCAGAATTACTTATTATAAACTCGGCGGTATTAATTTTCATTATTTCAATAGATTTGGGCAAAGTTAGTCAAAAAAAATGACCACTACTTTTCTGAATCAAATTCAGTAAAATAGTGGTCTTTTGTCATTCAGTAGTGTTATAAATTTGCTTTCTTCAGCCAATTGTGCATCACTTCGTTAAATTCATCAGGATGTTCCATCATGGCAGCATGGCCACATTTGTCAATCCAATATAAGGAAGAATTTGGTAGTAGTTTATCAAACTCTATTGCAACTTCAGGAGGTGTCACTTTGTCATTTTTGCCCCAAATGATGCAAGTTGGAACGTGCATCTTTGGTAAATCCTTTGCCATATTATGGCGAATCGCACTTTTAGCAATTGTTAAGGTCTTAATTAATTTTATTCGATCATTGGCCATTGTATAAACCTCGTCAACAATTTCTTTAGTGGCAATTTTTGGGTCATAAAATACATCCTCTGCTTTCTTTTGAATATAGTCATAATCGCCTCTTCTTGGATAGCTGTCGCCCATTGCACTTTCATAAAGACCTGAACTTCCTGTGATTATAAGTCCGAGCATTTTTTCAGGATACATTTTCGTATGGTACAAAGCGATATGCCCGCCAAGAGAATTTCCAAGAAGAATAACCCTGTCAAAACCTTTATAAGTGATGAAATCTTTTACATACTTGGCAAAAGCCTTAACATTTGTTTTAAGAATACTTTGGGTGTAGATTGGCAATTCTGGAATTACTACTTTATAGCCATATTTTGGAAAAAAATTGGCAACCCCGTCAAAATTGCTCAAGCCTCCCATTAAACCGTGCAAAATGATGATTGGTGTTCCTTCACCAGCTTCGTAATATTTGTATTTTCCGTCTTTTTTTAACTCGTGTTCCATTGTTGTTTTGGCATTTTTATCCCGAAATTTCAGGAACAACAAATATATGATTTTATGGGTAAAAACTATTTTTTACTTCTTTATTATTTAACAACTATGCAATTTACTTGAAAATGATTTGTAAGATTTTAACAATTACAATGATCCAAGTTAAAATTTGTAATTATATCTGATGTAATTCTGCTATTGAAGATAAACCAATTGATGAGCAAAAATAAACTGATTGTTGCTAATTATTTTCCAAATTCACTGAATCATTAAAATATAATCAAAGAAATTCTAATAATCTGAAATCGAACAGCTAAGCTTTTTGATACGCAAGTGGTAAAACTTATCAACAAAGTGGGATAAAGTGGTAAAATGTGGTATTATTTTTTATATTTTTGTCCTTAAACAAATCTGAACGACTTGAATACGATAATCGGGACATACGAATGTAAAGTTGATGCTAAAGGAAGGCTGATGTTGCCATCGCCCTTGAAGAAGCAATTGACGGCGTCTTTGCAGGAAGGTTTCGTGCTAAAGCGTTCTGTGTTTGATGCTTGTCTTGAACTTTGGCCAATGGCAGAATGGAATTTGATGATGTTAAAAATTAACAAACTGAATCGCTTCAATAAGAAAAACAACGATTTCATTCGAAAGTTTATGGCGGGTGTAAAAGTGATTGAAATTGATGATCTGGGAAGGTTATTGATTCCGAAAGACCTTGTTTCGTTCAGTAAAATCTCAAAAGATGTGGTGCTTTCATCAAAAGTGAACATTGTGGAGATTTGGGACAAGGATTTATATGAAAAATCAATTGGAGATGATGATATTGATTTTGCAGATTTGGCAGAAGAAGTAATGGGAAATTTAAATGACGACGACAATGGAATATCATAATCCGGTTTTATTGAAAGAAACTGTTGATGGTTTGAATATCAAACCAGATGGAGTTTACGTGGATGTGACTTTCGGTGGGGGTGGTCATTCAAAAGAAATATTGAGCAGATTGGGTCCAAACGGAAAACTGTTTGCTTTCGATCAGGATGAAGATGCTTTGGCGAATGCCTTGCCAGATGAAAGGTTTATACTTATAAATGAGAATTTCAGGTTCATAAAAAGATTTTTACGTTTCCATGGAATTAAATCGGTTGACGGAATTCTGGCTGATTTAGGTGTTTCGTCTCATCAATTTGATGTCGCCGAAAGGGGTTTTTCTACTCGTTTTGATGCCGAATTGGATATGAGAATGAGTCAGAAAAATGATTTGAGTGCTTATAAAGTGGTGAACGAATATGATGAAGCCAATCTTCGTCGTGTGTTTTTGGATTATGGCGAATTAAAAAATGCTCCGGCAATTGCAAGAGTGATTTTGGAAGCAAGAGAAAAAGAGGAAATTAGAAACACCGAACAATTGAAAACGGTTTTAAGTAGATTTCTACCAGCCCATAAAAGTCACAAGATTCTAGCTCAAATGTATCAGGCAATCAGAATTGAAGTGAATCAAGAAATGGATGTTTTAAAAGAATTTTTGGAGCAATCATTGGAGATTTTAAATCCAGAAGGGAGATTGAGTGTGATTTCCTATCATTCTTTAGAAGATAGATTGGTAAAAAGATTTATCAAAAACGGAATGTTTGAAGGTGAACCAGAACGTGATTTCTTTGGTAACTTCTCAGTTCCATTCAGAACCATCGGAAAATTAATCGTTCCAGGAAATGAGGAAATCCGAATCAACAATAGAGCGAGAAGTGCAAAGTTGAGAATTGCTGAAAAGATTTAACTCGAATGAAAGGTGGAATTTACAACATACTCAAGGCTCGATTTCTCGTAAACGAGGATGCAAATAAAAACTGGCGTTTCATAGTTTTTGTGATTCTTCTGGCGATTGTGATGATTGCAAATACGAATCGATACGAACGAAAGATTTTTAGAATAAAGGCTTTAGAGGAAGAGGTGAAAGAGCTACGATCAGAGTTTGTAGACAGGAGATCGGAGTTGATGGAGCTAAAGCTCGAATCGACCATCGAAAAGAAAATGTTAGAAAAAGGAATTGTGCCATCGTCAGTTCCTCCGGTAAAAATAAAAGTAGTTAAAGAAGAAGAAAAAAGTTGGTATAAAAAATTATGGCAGTAGAAGATAAAAATATCTCTTATAGAATTTATCTGTTTGCATTTGCAATACTGTTGATGGCGTCTGCAATTGTCATAAAGTTAACTAATATTCAATGGGTTGAAGGCGATTATTACAGAAAATTAGCCAAGGATCGTTCGGTTAAAAAGTTTGTAATTCCAGCTAATAAAGGAAATATTTATTCTTCTGACGGAAGTTTGCTTGCCACATCGATACCTAATTATTATATAAGGTTTGATGCATTGGCGCCAACAGCTGAAAATTTTCAAAAGAATATTGAGCCTTTGGCAGATTCACTTTCGGTTTTGTTAGGCAAGCCAAAAAGTTTCTACGAAAGAGAATTGACACGTGCCAGAACCAATAAAAATAGGTATTATTTGATTGCTCGAAATTTGAGTTATACCGAATATGTAAAAATAAAAAGTTTTCCATTATTCAATCTTGGCGTTTATAAAGGAGGAATAATTGTGGACCAGCAAACAGTTCGCGAACATCCAATTGGAAAAATTGCTGAGAGAACCATTGGTTATGAAAGGATAACCCCTAACGGAACTCCAGATGGAAAGGGAATCGAGTGGGCTTTTCGCAATTATCTAAACGGAAAAGACGGTAAGATTTTAAAACAAAAAATTGCAAAAGGTCAGTGGAAACCTATTCGCGATGTCAATGAAATTGAACCTCAAGATGGTTATGATGTAATCTCAACAATTGATGTTTATATTCAAGATATCGCACATCACGCCTTGTTGAAGCAGTTGGAATTATATGAAGCAGAACATGGTTGTGTTGTAGTAATGGAAACCAAAACAGGGCATGTGAAAGCTATCTCAAACCTCGGAAGAGCAAAAGATGGTTCCTATTATGAAACAACAAATTATGCCATTGCAGAATCGCACGAGCCAGGTTCGACTTACAAATTGGCCGATTTGATGGCTTTGCTGGAAGATAAAAAAGCCGACACAAGCGATGTTTACAACACTTTTGGCGGAATTGTAACCTATTCAGGGAAGAAAGTTCGTGATTCTAAAGAAGGTGGTTATGGAAAGATTTCACTTGCACGTGGTTTTGAAGTTTCTTCCAATACGGTAATGGTTCAAGCGGTTTACAATGCCTATAAAGATAATCCAACTCAATTTGTAAATCATTTGCACAATTATGGATTAGACAAACCACTCGGATTGCCTTTCAAGGGTGAAGGTAAACCTTATATTCCACATCCAAAAGACACGCGTTGGAGTGCCATTTCATTGCCTTGGATGGCTTTTGGATATGGAGTTTCGATCACGCCTTTGCAAACCTTGACTTTTTATAATGCCGTTGCAAACAACGGAGAAATGGTAAAACCACAGTTTGTTTCCGAGATTAAGGCTTGGAATAAAACTATAATGAAATACGAAAAAGAAGTAATGAATCCGAAAATTTGTTCGGATGAAACGTTGGCAAAAGTAAAAGCTGTTTTGGAAAATGCCGTAAAAAAAGGTACTGGTGCAAAATTATATTCAAAGGATTTTTCGATGGCAGGAAAAACGGGAACAGCTCAAGCCAATTATGCCAAAAAAGGCGGCTCAGAGAAACATTATATTTCATCATTCGCAGGTTATTTTCCTGCAGATGAACCAAAATATTCTTGCATTGTCGTGGTTCATGAGCCTAACACTGCAAAAAATAATTATTACGGAGCCGATGTTGCCGGACCAGTTTTTAAAAGAGTAGCCCAAAAGATTTTTACCGATTCGCCAACAACTAACGAAGTGAAAAATCTTCAACAGAAAGATAAGATTCAGGAAAAAAACTACAGTACGTATTACGCGAAAGCGGAAACAAAAACCAGTTTAGTTCCAAATGTTCATGGAATGTCAGGAATGGATGCTGTGGCATTATTAGGGAATTTAGGATTGAAAGTAAAAGTTATCGGAATTGGGAAAGTGAAAAAACAATCGCTTTCGGCAGGAGAAAGATTAGAAAAAAATAAAACTATAACACTCGAATTATCGTGATTGTTTTAAAAGACATATTATATAAAGTAGCAATTGAGTCGGTTCACGGAACGACAGAAACCGCTGTGAACAAAATCGAATTCGATTCAAGGAAGATTGAAGAGAATGATGTTTTTGTTGCCATTCGCGGAACCGTTTCTGACGGACACGATTTTATTGAGAAAGCTATAAATCTTGGTGCAATTGCTATTGTTTGTGACACTTTTCCAGAAATAATAGTTACAGGAATTACCTATATCCAAGTAAAAGATACCAATTCGGCTTTGGCTTTTATGGCTTCAAATTATTATGAAAATCCTTCGAGAAGCCTGAAGTTAATTGGAATTACGGGAACAAATGGTAAAACCACGATTGCTTCGCTTTTGTATCAGTTATTCAAAAAAGCAGGTTACAAAGTGGGTTTACTTTCAACCGTGAAAATTTTGGTGGATGATATTGAATACAAAGCAACCCACACCACTCCGGATTCATTAACCATCAATAAATATTTGAAGGAAATGAACGAAGCTGGTGTTAAATATTGCTTTATGGAAGTAAGTTCTCACGGAATTCATCAAAAAAGAACTGAAGGTTTGCATTTTGAAGGTGGCGTTTTTACCAATCTTTCGCATGACCATTTAGATTATCATCCAACTTTTGCAGAATACCGAGACGTTAAAAAATCGTTCTTTGACCATTTGCCAAAAACAGCCTTTGCCTTATCCAATATTGATGATAAAAATGGTCAGGTAATGTTACAAAATACAACTGCAAGAAAATTGACGTATGCTCTAAAAACATATTCTGATTATAAAGCTCAAATCCTAGAAAATCAACTTTCAGGTTTGTTGTTGAGAATAAACGATAATGAGGTTTGGGTTAGATTAATAGGTACTTTCAATGCTTATAATCTATTGGCTATTTATGGAACTGCCGTTGAATTAGGTTTGGATAAACTAGAAGTTTTAAGATTATTGTCTGAACTGGAGAGTGTTTCGGGACGATTTCAATTCATCATTTCGAATGAAAAAATCACGGCGATAGTGGATTATGCACATACACCTGATGCTTTGGAAAATGTGTTGAAAACGATCAATGATATTCGTACAAAAAACGAACAGCTTATTACAATTGTAGGTTGTGGTGGCGATAGAGATAGAGCCAAACGTCCAATTATGGCTAACATAGCCTCAACATTGAGCGACAAAGCTATCATTACTTCTGACAATCCGAGAACGGAAGACCCAGAAGCTATCATCGCTGAAATGGAAAAAGGTGTGGAGCCACAGAATTTTAAAAAAACAATTTCGATTACCGATAGAAAGCAGGCCATTAAAACCGCTTGTCAACTGGCTCAGCCAAACGATATCATTTTGATTGCAGGAAAAGGTCACGAAACTTATCAAGAAATCCAAGGTGTACGATACGATTTTGATGATATGAAAATTGTAAAGGAATTTTTAGAACAACTCGGGAAATAACAAAAAATAAATTTCAAATCCCAAAGTTTCAGAATTTGAAAATTGGAAATTATTTGGGATTTGATACTTGAACATTGAAATTTTAAGCTTATGCTGTATTATTTATTCGAATATTTAGACAAGACACTCGATGTTCCAGGAACAGGAGTTTTTCAATACATCACTTTTAGATCAGCTTTGGCAATTTTGTTATCGTTGTTGATTTCTACCGTTTTCGGAAAAAAGATTATTAATTTCTTAAGAAGACAGCAGGTTGGAGAAACTGTTAGAGAACTTGGTTTGGCAGGTCAGAATGAAAAAGCAGGAACGCCAACAATGGGAGGTTTGATCATCATCATTGCGACTTTGATTCCGGTTGTTCTGCTAACTAAACTTAATAATATCTATATAGTATTATTGATTGTAACAACTTTGTGGATGGGAACGATCGGCTTTATAGACGATTATATTAAAATTTTTAAAAAGGATAAAGAAGGTCTAAAGGGAAAGTTTAAAGTAATAGGACAAGTTGGTCTAGGATTGATAGTAGGGCTTGTTTTGTATTTTAATCCGGGGGTTACAGTTAGACAAGATACAGGTGGAAGTTTTACATATAAAGCACAAACAGAAAATGTAATTACGCAAACTCCATTGGAAGAAAAATCAACCGTTACAACCATTCCGTTCTTTAAAAATAATGAATTCGATTATGCAGAGTTGTTAGCTTGGACAGGAGATGGTTATCAAAATTTAGCGTGGTTGATTTTTATTCCGATTGTAATTTTCATCATTACAGCTGTTTCAAATGGTGCGAATTTAACCGATGGAATTGACGGTCTTGCAGCAGGAACTTCAGCAATTTCGGTTTTAGCACTCGGGATTTTTACATTCGTTTCGGGTAACATCGTTTTCTCGAATTACTTGAATATTATGTACATCCCGAATTCAGGAGAGATGACGGTTTTTATTGCTGCCTTTGTTGGAGCTTTGGTAGGGTTTCTTTGGTATAATTCCTATCCTGCAGCCGTTTTTATGGGCGATACAGGAAGTTTGACCATTGGAGGAATCATTGCTGTTTTGGCAATTGCCGTTAGAAAAGAAATGTTACTGCCCGTTTTATGTGCGATTTTCTTTGCAGAGAATTTATCGGTAATCCTTCAGGTAAGTTATTTTAAATATACCAAAAAACGTTTTGGCGAAGGCAGAAGAATTTTTCTAATGTCGCCCTTACATCATCACTATCAGAAAAAGGGATATCATGAAAGCAAGATTGTAACCCGTTTTTGGATTGTTGGAATTTTATTGGCCATTTTATCAATTGTGACTTTGAAACTGAGATAATGAAAAGGCTCGTGATACTTGGCGGAGGAGAAAGTGGCGTTGGAACGGCAATTCTCGGAAAGAAAAAAGGATATGATGTTTTTGTATCCGATTTCGGAAAGATAAAAGAAAACTATAAAGAAGTTCTTACGATTAATAAGATTGAATGGGAAGAGGAACAGCATACGGAAAAATTGATTCTGAATGCCGATGTGGTAATGAAAAGTCCTGGAATTCCAGAAAAAGCACCAATAGTAAAAAAGCTCCTTGAAAAGAAAATCCCGGTGATTTCTGAAATTGAATTTGCAGCTCCGTGGACAGATGCAACCCTAATCGGAATAACGGGAAGCAACGGAAAAACAACCACAACAATGCTTACCTATCATTTGCTGAAATCAGGCGGATTAAATGTAGGATTAGGTGGGAATATAGGAAAGAGTTTTGCTTGGCAGGTTGCTGAAGATAAGTTTGAAGCCTACGTTTTAGAATTGAGCAGTTTTCAATTGGATGGAAATTATACGTTCAACCCGCATATTGCAGTAATTACGAACATAAGTCCGGATCATTTGGATCGATATGAATACAAATATGAAAATTATATCAATTCGAAATTCAGGATTACGATGAATCAGACAAAGGAAGATTTCCTGATATATGACGATGATGACGAAGCTATTGCAGGATGGTTTCAAAATAACAAAACAAAAGCACAAAAAGTACCCTTTTCAATATCAAAAGAGCTTGAAGAAGGGGCATCAATAAAAGACAAGACAATGAAAATAAACATCAAAGACGAAGAATTTACAATGGACACAACACATTTGGCACTCGAAGGAAAGCACAATATGAAAAATGCAATGGCTGCTGCATCTGTAGCACAATTGATGAAAATCAGAAAGCAAACCATTAGAGAAAGCTTGTCGAATTTTCAAGGTGTGGAACATCGTTTGGAAAAGGTGTTGAAGATTCAAAATGTGCAATACATCAACGATTCTAAAGCTACGAATGTGAATGCTACATTTTTTGCCTTGGATAGTATGACGGTTCCAACGGTTTGGATCGTGGGTGGTGTTGATAAAGGAAATGATTATTCAGAATTGATGTCTTTGGTTCGCGAAAAAGTAAAAGCGATTGTGTGTCTTGGTGTTGATAATAAAAAAATAATTGATGCTTTCGGTAATGTTGTTGATGTGATGGTGGAAGTTTCAAATATGTCAGATGCTGTGAGAACTTCACAAAGATTGGCAGAAAAAGGAGATGCGGTTTTATTGTCTCCAGCTTGTGCAAGTTTTGATTTGTTCGAAAATTACGAAGACCGAGGAAAGCAATTTAAACAAGCAGTTCAGAATTTATAATAAAGGTTAAGGGTTTTAGGTCTTGGGTACAGGTTGCCCAAAACCCAAAACCCAAAACCCATAAACCTTAAAAATGAAAGGATTAATAAACAGTTTAAGAGGAGATAAAGGCATTTGGTCATTCGTGGCCTTGTTGGCCCTGTTTTCCTTTATGCCTGTTTTTAGTGCAAGTAGTAATTTGGCTTACATGGGTGGAAAAGGGACAGGAAATACTATTGGTTATTTGCTGAAACATGGGATGAGCATCATCACTGGATTCATCATTATCTACCAAATGCACAAAATTCCGTATCATTATTTTCGAGGAATTTCCCGAATTGCATTACCTGTAGTTTGGCTATTATTGGCTTATACATTACTAAAAGGAACTGTTATCGATGGAGCAAATGCAAGCCGATGGATTCAAGTACCTTTCGTTGGGATTACGTTTCAAACCTCCACATTAGCTTCCATAGTTTTGATGATTTTTGTGGCACGATATTTATCTAAAACGCGAGAAACTCCGCTAACTTTCCAAAACTCCTTGTGGGAACTTTGGACACCAGTTGGAGTAACGCTAATGTTTATACTACCTGCAAATTTCTCAACAGCAGCCTTGATTTTTTCAATGGTGTTGTTACTGGTTTTTATCGGAAGATATCCGTTGAAATATATTGGGTTTGTAGTTGGAATGGGAATTCTTTCACTTGCCTTTTTTGTTTTAGTGGCTAAAGCTTTTCCTGATGCTTTCAATAATCGTGTTGATACTTGGGAAAAAAGGGTAGAAAATTTTTTTAGTGATAAGCCTGGTGAAGACGATTATCAAATTGAAAAAGCAAAGATTGCAATCGCTTCGGGTCAAATTTATGGAACTGGTCCTGGGAAAAGTGTTCAGAAGAACTTTTTGCCTCAATCGTCTTCCGATTTTATCTTCGCCATCATTGTCGAAGAATACGGATTGATTGGTGGCTTGGGAGTTCTCGCACTATACCTTTTGTTGTTTTTCAGATTTATCGTAGCCGCTCACAAGTCGAATTCGATTTTCGGAAAATTATTGGTCGTAGGATTGGGATTTCCGATAATCTTCCAAGCGTTAATCAATATGGGAGTTGCGGTAGAATTATTGCCGGTTACAGGGCAACCTTTGCCTTTGATAAGTAGTGGAGGAAGTTCAGTTTGGATGACGTGTATCGCTATCGGAATCATCTTGAGCGTGACCAAGAAAGAAGAGGAAATTGCAGCAGAATTGGACGAAAAACAAAAACGTGACGAAGCCTTAAAACGCTTAATCGATAAGCAATTGGAAGAAGAAGCTCTCGAAAATGAGGCAAATGAAATACAGCCTGAATTGGCTACAGAAGGAAATTATTCAATAGAAGAAACAGCAAATCCAATGGATGCTGTCAAAAATAAATAAACTCAGTATCTCGGTAAACTCGGATACTCAGCAACTAAAAGAAATGGCAAATTTAAAATTCATATTAAGCGGTGGCGGAACAGGTGGACATATCTACCCGGCAATCGCTATTGCTAATGAATTAAAGTCTCGTTTCCCAGATTGCGAAATCCTATTTGTTGGAGCGAGAGATAAAATGGAAATGCAAAAAGTACCGCAAGCCGGATATAAAATCAAAGGATTGTGGATTGCTGGAATTCAACGAAGATTCACTTTTGATAATTCACTTTTTCCAGTAAAATTATTGGACAGTTTATTGAAATCAAGAACTATCATCAGAGATTTCAAGCCAAATGTAGTAATTGGGACGGGAGGTTTTGCAAGTGGACCGTTATTGAGAGTTGCAGGTTTTGCAGGAATTCCAACCGTTATCCAAGAACAGAATTCTTTTCCTGGAATTACAAACAAATGGTTGAGCAAAAAGGCCAGTAAGATTTGTGTAGCTTATGAAAATTTAGAACAGTTTTTTCCAAAGAATAAAATTGTTCTCACAGGAAATCCAGTCCGTCAGGATTTGATTGACATCAAAAATAAAAGAAAAGAAGCTAGAGCATATTTCGGTCTAGCCGAAGATAAAAAAGTGGTTTTGGTACTTGGAGGAAGTTTAGGTGCGAGAAGAGTAAATCAGCTTATTGCAAAAGAATTGGTGAATTTCACTTCACAAAATGTTCAAGTCATCTGGCAATGCGGAAAATTATATTTCGACGAATACCAACGCTATAACGATAATGAAAACGTTCAGGTTTTGTCGTTTATAGATAGAATGGATTTGGTGTATGCTGCTGCAGATATTGTGATTTCAAGAGCTGGAGCTTCTTCAGTTTCGGAGTTATGCATCGTTGGAAAACCGGTTATTTTTATTCCGTCTCCAAATGTTGCAGAAGATCATCAGACGAAGAATGCCAATGCAATTGTTGAAAAAAATGGAGCTTTGATGGTAAAGGAAGTGGAGTTGGATACCAAATTTACCACGACTTTCAATAATTTATTGAATGATGATAATTTGCAAAAAAGCTTATCTGAAAGTATCGAAAAACTAGCAAAAGTGAATGCCACAAAAGATATCGTGGACGAAATAGTAAAATTGATTAAATAGGCAATAGCCAAAAGAATAGAGCCAAGAGTTCAGTGCAATGAGAAAAACTCATGAACTTAAAACTTAGAAACTCAGCAACTATAAAAAAAAATGAATTTAAATCAGATACATAACGTTTATTTCATCGGAATCGGAGGAATCGGAATGAGTGCTCTTGCTCGTTATTTCAAGACCTTGGGGAAAAATGTATCGGGTTATGACAAAACACCAACGACATTAACAGATGAGTTAATCGAAAGCGGAATTGATATTCATTTTGAAGATAGCATCAATTTGATTCCGAAGGATTTTTACATCGAAAATACACTTGTAGTTATCACGCCAGCAGTTCCAAAAACACATTCGGAGTGGAATTATTTCTTGGAAAGAGATTTTAAAATCAAAAAAAGAGCTGAAGTTTTAGGAATCATAACTAAAGATACGTTCTGTTTTGCTGTTGCTGGAACTCACGGAAAAACGACAACTTCAAGCATTCTGGGACATATTTTGTATGAAAGTGGAGCTGATGTAACGTCGTTCCTTGGCGGAATCGTAGAGAATTATAATTCAAATCTAATAGGAAACGGAAAAACTGTAACCGTTGTTGAAGCAGACGAATTTGACCGTTCGTTCTTGCACCTCCATCCAAATATCGCTTGTATCACCTCAATGGATGCCGATCATTTGGATATTTATGGCGACAGTGCTTCAATCGAAGCTTCGTTCGTTGAATTTGCAGATAAAATCGAAGACAAATCGAAATTGTTTATTGCAAAAGATTTGCCTTTAAAGGGAATTTCAGTTGCAGTAAATGAATCGGCAGATTATAAAGCGGTAAATGTCAGAATAGAAAATAGTCAATATGTTTTTGATGTAGAAACGCCCTCGGAAACAATACAAAATATAAAATTCGGATTGCCAGGAAAACACAATTTGATGAATGCCCTGATAGCCTTGGCTATGGCCAAAACCTACGGAACATCAAACGAAGCGATAATCTCGGCTTTAGCTTCTTTCAAAGGAATAAAAAGAAGATTTTCCTACCAAATCAAAACGAATAATTTGGTGTATATCGATGATTATGCCCATCATCCAACCGAAATAAATGCAGTACATCAGGCGGTTTCTGAATTGTATCCAAACGAAAAAGTATTGGCGATTTTTCAACCGCATTTATTCAGTAGAACGCGAGATTTTATTGATGATTTTGCAAAAAGTCTTTCGGCTTTTGACGAAGTAATCCTGTTGGATATTTATCCGGCTCGTGAACTTCCAATTGAAGATGTAAATTCGGCTTGGCTGTTAGGAAAAATGACAAATGCAAACAAGAAATTAGTTTTAAAAGAAAATTTAATTTCAACGATTTTAAAAAGTGACGCAAAGGTTATCGTAACCATTGGAGCTGGAGATATTGGAGAGTTGGTAAAACCGATTAAAGAAGCATTGAATGAAAAAGCTTAATTGGAGAACTATTTGGACAAATGTGAGGTTACTGCTAATGTTTGCAGTGATTGTGTTCTTGTATTCCTTCACTTCCAAGCGAAATGAAGAACGAAAAATCAAGAAACCAATAGTGGAATTTCTCGATGAAGGAAGTCTTTTTTTGACACACGAATCGGTTAATAAATTGTTAATAGAAAATAATCAAGAGCGACAAACTATTGGGAAAGTTAATTTAGATTTGAATAAACTGGAAAAATCCATCAATGAACACAATATGGTTGAGAAATCAGAAGTATTTGTGAGTATCGATGGTGTCCTGAAAGCAGTCGTAAAACAGAAAACCCCAATCGCAAGAGTGTTTGATGAGAATGGATCTTTTTACATTGATTTAGAAGGGAATAGAATGCCCTTGTCTGATGTAAATACGGCAAGAGTTCTATTGGTTTCTGGTGAAATTGAAGAAGCGAATAGTAAGGATTTATACGAATTGCTGAAGGTTATTTACAACGACGATTTTTTGAAAAAAAACATCATCGGTATTCAAGTTTTGCACGGAGGTAGCGTTAAAATGGCGAATAGAAATTTTAATTATGTCATCGATTTTGGAAAAACAATAAATATTGAGAAGAAATTCAACAACTATAAAGCGTTTTTTCAAAAGGCAGTTCAAGATAGTTCGATTAGTAAATACAAGGAAATAAATCTGAAGTTTACGCAACAGGTAGTGTGCACAAAATAAAATGGTTATGGAAAAAGAAAATATTGCTGTTGGTTTAGACATTGGAACAACAAAGATTGTTGCAATGATTGGCAAGAAAAATGAATATGGAAAATTAGAAATTTTGGGCGTTGGAAAATCCAAAAGTCTTGGTGTGGCAAGAGGTGTTGTGAATAACATTACGCAAACCATCCAGTCGATCCAACAAGCGATTGCAGAAGCGGAAACGAACTCAGGTTACAGGATTAAAGATGTTGTAGTGGGAATTGCAGGACAGCACATCCGTAGCATTCAACACAGCGATTACATCAGCAGAAATAATCCTGAAGAAGTAATTGGAGACAAGGATATTGATTTGTTAATCAATCAGGTACATAAATTGGCAATGCTTCCGGGTGAAGAAATCATCCACGTCTTGCCACAGGAATTTAAAATCGACGGACAATCTGAAATCAAGGAACCAATCGGAATGTACGGCGGAAGATTGGAATCTAGCTTTCACGTAGTAGTTGGGCAAGCTTCTTCTATCAGAAATGTGGGAAGATGCATCCAAAGTTCAGGAATTGAATTGTCTGGATTGACTTTGGAACCTTTGGCTTCAGCCGATGCGGTTTTAAGTCAGGAAGAAAAAGAAGCAGGAGTTGCATTGATTGACATTGGTGGAGGAACAACAGATTTGGCCATTTTCAAAGACGGAATTATTCGCCACACTGCCGTAATTCCTTTCGGTGGAAATGTGATCACAGAAGATATAAAAGAAGGATGTTCAATCATCGAAAAACAAGCCGAATTATTAAAAGTGAAATTTGGTTCAGCTTGGCCTGGTGAAAATAAAGACAACGAGATTGTTTCCATTCCAGGTTTAAGAGGAAGAGAACCAAAAGAAATTTCGTTGAAAAACTTGTCAAAAATCATCCATGCACGTGTGGTTGAAATTATTGAGCAGGTTTTTGCAGAAATAAAAGCGTATGGTCACGAAGACCCAAGAAAAAAATTGATTGCAGGAATTGTATTAACTGGTGGTGGAGCTCAATTGCAACACATCAAGCAATTGGTGGAATATATCACAGGAATGGACACCAGAATTGGATATCCAAACGAGCATTTGGCGGGTAATTCAAGCGAGGAAATTTCTAGTCCGTTATATGCAACAGCAGTTGGTTTGGTAATGAATTCTATCCAAAACAATACGAAAAGTGCCGTTGCTATTGAGGTTGAAAAAGAAGTGAAGGTGGTTTACAGACAACCGGAACCTCAAGTTCAAACGCAATATGAAGAGGAAGTGCAAGTGCAGGAAGAAGAGCGTCCAGCAGCAAAAGCAAAAGAGCCTGAATCTACAGAAACAAAAATCAGAAAATCATTTTTTGATAAATATGTAGACAAAATCAGGGACTTTCTGGACAATGCAGAATAATTTAGATTGAATTTATATCATAATAAATAATAAAAAAGCAAATAATTATTTTGTCCAGTTATTGTTTTGTATAACAATAACCTTTTTTTTCGGTTGCGAAAAAGAAGATTCGGTTATTTTAAATAATGAAAAAAGTAATGTAAGAACTGTTTCCTTAAAAGATATTTTAGGAATCAATGAATCTATAAATGCTAAAAAGTCTTCAAGTGCTAAAAATTCGAATGCGTATATTTTTGATAATATTATAGCCGACGGAATTATAGAAATTGAAAAAGAAGATGGAACAAAAACATATACATTATTGAAACAGCAATAAGTGAAAGTGATTATAATATTGAGGGTAGGGGGAAAATTTAAATGAATCATAAAAAATGAAAAGTTTCTTATCAGTATTCATTATTGCAATTTTTTGTTCTATTCAACAGAAAAATATTTGTGGAAGTTACAGGGGTGCCCATAAAGCTATTGTATTGAATAAGGATTCTACATTTTTTTATAATAGCGGAGTTGATATGTATGTTTCTTGGGCAAGCGGAAAATGGAAATGTAGTAATGATACTATTTATTTTGAAGTAATCCCTATATATGACACAATAAGAATTGTTGGAGAAAAAGAGAGAGTGTATAGATCAACCGATAGAATAGCAAATCTATTTACAAATTCTGAAGATGTATATTCGGCATTTGCTTACCAACTTGAAACTTTGGATAGAATGTTTTATAAAAAGGATCGATTATATGAAGTTGATAATAAAGGAAAACTAATAAAGAAAAAAGAAAAGCACTCTTGGTACAGAGAAACTAATAATCCTTGGTTTGAAAAAATAATTGAAAAAGAATAAAAATTAGCTATAAAAAAAGAAAATAAAAACTAAAAATTAAATACCAAATTATATGACAAGCAACTCAGATTTTGGAAGTATTTCATTTGATTTACCTAAAAACCAATCAAATGTAATTAAAGTAATCGGTGTAGGTGGAGGCGGTAGCAACGCCATCAACCACATGTTCCAGCAAGGCATCAAAGGAGTAGATTTCATCGTTTGTAATACTGATTCTCAGGCATTGCAAAACAGTTCTGTTCCTAATAAAATTCAGTTGGGTGTAAACCTTACTGAAGGTCTTGGAGCTGGAGCAAATCCGGAAGTTGGACAACAATCAGCAATCGAAAGCATTGCCGATATCGAGAAAATGCTCGACAGCAACACCAAGATGGTTTTCATCACTGCAGGAATGGGTGGTGGAACAGGAACGGGAGCTGCTCCAGTAATTGCTCAATTGGCAAAAGAAAGAGATATCCTAACGGTTGGTATCGTGACCATTCCTTTCCAGTTTGAAGGGAAAGTGCGTCAGGAACAAGCGCTTTTAGGTGTGGAAAGACTAAGAAAGCAAGTAGATTCACTTATCGTGATCAACAATAATAAGCTAAGAGAAGTTTACGGAAATCTTGGTTTCAAAGCTGGTTTCTCTAAGGCTGACGAAGTTTTGGCAACTGCATCTCGCGGTATTGCCGAAGTAATCACGCACCACTATACCCAAAACATCGATTTAAAAGATGCCAAAACGGTATTGTCAAACAGCGGAACTGCCATTATGGGTTCTGCCATTTCAAGTGGCGAAAACAGAGCGAAAGAAGCAATTATTTCTGCTCTAGACTCTCCATTATTGAACGACAACAAAATCACAGGAGCCAAAAACGTATTGTTGCTTATCGTTTCTGGAACCAATGAAATCACGATTGACGAAATCGGAGAAATCAACGACCATATTCAGGTTGAGGCAGGTCACAACGCCAATATCATTATGGGAGTTGGTGAAGATGAATCTTTGGGCGATTCAGTTGCCGTTACCATTATTGCTACAGGTTTCAATGTTGAACAACAAAATGAAATAGTAAATACAGAGCCAAAAAAGATTATCCATTCTTTGGAAGATGAGCAAAAATTGACACACAATTTGTCTCAAAAAGTGATTGAGTCATTCGACTTTTCAGCCCCAATTCCATCCGCAAAGAATGATGAAAAAATCGTTCACGATTTGATGGAAGACGAACCAACTTTTGAGCAGCCTCTAATTGTAGAAGCAGTAAAAGAAGAGCCTCTTTTCGACATGCCTTTGTTTACAGAGCCAGTTGCTAAAGAAGAGCCAGCTTTTGAATACAATTTGGTTCCAACAACCGAGTTTATCAAGAATCTAGATGTGACTTTCGAAATCGTTTCGCCATCGGCTTCAAAGCCAGTTTCTTCAGATGATTTCTATTTCACTTCACCAGAAGTTAAGGAAATCGAAGTTCGTGAGCCAGAATTTGTAGTTCGTGAAGAAGAGCAAATCACTTTTTCATTCGATTTGCCAATCAGCAAGGTAGAGAAACCAAACGAGGACAGAATGCTTTTCGAATTAACAAACGAAACGCGTGAAATCAAGGTAAACCAACCCGTTCAAGTAGTTCCAATGACCGAGTTGAACGAAAATGGTGTAATCCGTTATTCTTTAGAGGAATATATGGAAGTCGAAAACAGCCTTTTGGAGTCGAAACCAGTTGCGAAAGTAGCAGAGCCAGAAAACGAAGAGTTGAAAATCACGATGAAAGTGAACGAACCTTCTAATTTTGGAAACAACTACGAAGCCATTTCTCCAACCGAAATGTCTTTGGAAGAAGCCTCAAGATTAAGAGCCGACGAAAGAAGAAGAAAGTTGAAAGAATTCAACTATAAATTTCACAACAATCCGTCTAGAGTAGAGGAATATGAAAAAGAGCCGGCTTACAAGCGTCTCGGAATCGACATTTCAAGTACTCCTGCAAACAATAATAAATCCCGAACTTCATTGGGGACTGATAGTAACGATGACATTCAGTTACGTTCCAACAATTCATTCCTTCACGACAACGTGGATTAATTAACTCAAACCAAACTCTAAATAGCCCGAAAAATCCCTGTGATTTTCGGGTTATTTTTTTTACCTTCGCATCCGGTTTGTGTAGCATAATTAGGAGCGAAAGGTTAGGGCATTTGTTCAATCCATTTTCCTGCTGGAGCCACTCGCTTTAAAACTGTTAGTCACAGTTTTAAGAGCTCAAACAATGTCACCATCAGGGCTAGAGGGCAAATCATAAACTGCGAAGCGACAATCTAAAATCAAAAATATGTTTTTTAGAATCATAAATCTAAAATCAGCAATCTAAAATCTAAAATCTAAAATAAATGAGTCTTTCAGAAAGAATAATGGACGAAATTAAAAATGCAATGCGAGCCAAAGACACCGTTGCATTAGAATCTTTAAGATCTATAAAATCGGAATTGCTTTTAGCACAAACGGCATCCGGTTCAAAAGAGGAAATCACTGAAGACGAAGAAATAAAAATCCTGCAACGTCTAGTAAAAACAAGAAAAGAAAGTGCAAGAATCTTCACGGAGCAAAACCGTATGGATTTGGCAGCACCAGAGTTGGCACAAGTTGCAGTAATCGAAAAATTCCTTCCACAACAACTCTCTGAAGCAGAGGTAGAAGCTGTTATCGCAAAAATCATAGCCGAAACAGGAGCATCGGGAATTGCATCAATGGGAAAAGTAATGGGACTTGCTTCAGCACAATTAGGTGGAACAGCAGAAGGAAAAACAATATCCACAATCGTAAAAAAATTGTTGACATAAGAAAAAAGTTTTAGAATTCAGATTTTAGGTTTTTTTTTTTAATTACAATCTAAACTCTAAAATTAAATGGCCTCGTAGTTCAACTGGATAGAATATCAGATTTCGGCTCTGAGGGTTGGGGGTTCGAATCCCTTCGAGGTCACTATCTTTTAAAGCTTGCATTTTTTGCAGGCTTTTTTTGTTTTTAAAAATAAACGGCACAGTCAGGCAATGTTGCTTTTATACGTCTTTTTTCTTTTTCTGAAAATGGATTTCCGGTTAGGATCAGGGTTTTTAAGTTGGTGAGTTTATTTAAATCCTGAGGCAACTTTTTCAAGTTGTTATTGGAAAGCGATAATAGGGAAAGTTTTTTGAGTTCTACAATGTTTTCAGGCAAGTTTTCAAGCTTGTTATAATTGAGTAACAATATTTCTAAATTTTCAAGTAGCTTTATTTCTTCGGGAAACGATTGTAATTGGTTGTTTTCTAGATTGAGTTCCTTCAAAGAAGTTAGACCTAGCCACGCTTTATCAAACTCATAAAACTGATTTCCGGTCAGAATAAGATTTTTTAGTTGTTTTAAATTTGAAAAAGAAGAGGGAAGATAGCTCAATTGGTTGTGGTCGAGTTCTAAGGCAGTCAAGTTTTTGCAGTTTCCTATTTCTTCTGGTAACGTGATAATATTGTTAAGTGAAAGCCTCAAATACTCAAGTTGTTCTAGTTTTCCTATTTCTGCCGGAAGGCTCGAAAGATCACAAATTGCCATATCAAGATCCTTGAGATGTTTCATTTTTTTGATGTCTTTCGGTACATACTTGATTGCATTTTGACGTAAGATGAGCGTTTCTAGCTTATTGAGCTTAAAGAAAGAATTATCAAAGCTTTCAATGTCATTTTGCATCAGGTTTAGAAACTTCAGTCCGCCAAATTTTTCTAATTCTTTTGGAATCCTAAAAAAATTTTGATCACGTAGATTAATCCTTGTTACTTTTTTTTTAGATGCTTGGGCTTCTGTTAGGCTCGAATACATCACATCTTTGACTGGATTTTTATCTTGTGCTTTTAGCGTTAAAAAACAAAAAAATAAAGCAAGAAAAAATATTTTTTTCATCGTAAATGTTTAATTTAAAAAGGTCGGTATGCGATATACCGACCTTAGTTTTAACTATAAATAAGAATTAATTCGTTTTAACAACTTTATAAGTTCCTGATTTTTGACCTACATTAACACGGATTAAAAACACTTGTTCTCCAGTAAATTGAGAAAGGTTTAATTCGATGTTTTGGTTAGAACCAGTGGTTTGTGTGTTGTTTTCTAGCACTTTTCTACCTAAAATATCATATACTTCTATCATAACTTTTTCGCCAGTGTTCTCGTTTAATGAAAGCGTAACCACATCTTTTGTAGGATTTGGATACAAACGAACAAAGCTGGCTAAATTATCATTCCCATTAGAAAGAGGCTCTTGAGCTCCAAGGAAAGCTTGATTAGAAAAAACTAACGCTGCTGAAGCATTAAACGCTATATTTTCTCCAGTAGCATCTTCTTGAGAATCCGTATTTCCATTTGGATGCTGAACAGAAAAGAATCCGTATTTGAAATCTGGAGAAAAAGTAAGCCCTGTTGGCTCTGCACCAGCAGGTACTGAAGTGTGTAAAAGAACTTGAGGAGCACTTTGTCTGTGTCCTGGACGAACTACCCAGATATAGTTTCTTCCTCCATCTTGAACCACCCAAAGGTTTCCTTTATCGTCAAAGGCAAGGTTATCATTACCATCCGACCAAGATTCAGTAACAGTTCCTTCAGCAGTTTCGATAGGATAGCTCATTCCTCCTACGAAAGTTTCGAAATCAGAAACAGTGGTTCCATTATCTTTAAAACGAAATACGCGGTTTTTACCTTTTGTTGTAAAATAAATCATTCCATCAGGTCCGATTTCTACGTCTTCAACTCCGTTAAAATTAGTACCTCCCAAAGCCGCTGCATTAGATCGCATATTGTTACAATCTGCTGGAGTAATATTCGGCACTTGTATCCACACTGCAGTTGAAGAACTCGGTTCATCATTAGAAAGTTCTAAATCTAATTTCAATACATATACATTTCCTGCTGTAATGTTTCCAGGAGTATTCGCTACAAATTTATATAAGCAATGTGTTCCACCATCTTCTCCATAGTAAGCCAAAGCTCCATCATTACTAACCACAATGTTTTCGTGGTTCATTCGACCTAAGTGAAAAAGTTTATCTTTCACACCATCATTGTTATAATCCATTACAGACGAAGTAACGGGATCAATTTCTACCAACCATCCCACATCTTCAAAACCATCACCATTGGTATCTCCAGCACTTGTACTTTCTTCTGCTGTAATTACAGTTCCCCAAGGTGTAATACCACCAGAACAGTTTCTTTCGGTTTTTACCAAATCTGGCGTGCTGAAATCTACTTTTCTAGAGTTGTTTACAGTCCAAAGCGGGTTAAGTGCATCATCATTCAATTCGATATCTACTATAGAAACTCCTCCTGGGTTATTTTCGTGATTTACGGATAACCAGCCTAATGTATTTGCAGTTTCGCCAGTAGAAGGAATGTATCCTGTAAAGTCATGGTTTCCAGGAACGGTTCCTGATCCGTCCATATAAGCTGAACCTTGCTTGAATAATAATTGAAAGCGTTGTTCTTCTGGGATGATCAAAACAGGAGTTTGAGTCGTTGGGTTGATAGAGGTAAAACAGGCGATATGTCCTTCTTCACAAACATATTCTGGTGCTTTGTCCTGAATGTATAAATCAAATCCAAGATCAGAACTTTGACCATCTCTTTGGTGTATCTCAATTGAAATTCTGTTCACACCATCTTGGAAGATCGTTTTTGGAAGAAAATAAGAAGTGTATCTTTTTTCATCAGCTCCATCAATAGTATTTACTGACCATGTAGTGTTGTCAATTGTTCCGGCAGGCATATTGTCACGCACAATTTCTACACCATTCACATAAATAATAGCTCCGTCATCTCTTCTTAGACCAAGCTCAACCTGATCTGCAACGTTTGCAAGCTCAATTTCTAAATCTCTTGAAAAATAATAGGTAATATATTTGTCTGATGAGTTTGGACCATAAGAAATAGTAGTAACTGCAGGATCTCCATATCCTAGTGGAGCAAAACCTGTAGCCCATGTAGAGTTGTCAAAAGTAAGCTCTTTCCAAGCAGTAGTACTTTGGTTGGTTCCATTATCTAAATACGACCATTCAGTACCTTTTTGCAATGGATATTGTGCAGGAGCTATTTTATTTTTTAGGAACATATCAAATCCAAGATCAGAACTTTGACCATCTTTTTGATGTAATTGTACCGATATTCTATTTACACCGTTTTGGAAAACGGTTTTAGGAAGATCAAACAAAAAGTAATTGGTTTCATCGCCACTATTAACGGTATTTGAAGCACCAGTTGTATGAGTGATAGTTCCGCTTGGCATGTTGTCACGAATCACTTCTACACCATTTACATAAACGATAACCCCATCATCTCTCCTGATTCCAAAAGTTACTTCTTCGCTAAGATTTGCTAGATTAACTTCGATATCTCTTGTAAAATAATAGGCGATATGTTTGTTGTTTGAATCAGATCCATATGAAATAGTTGTTGTCATTGGGTCGCCATATCCAAGGGGAGCGGCTCCAATAGCCCAAGAAGAATTATCAAAAGAAGCCTGATTCCATCCTGTAGCACTTTGGTCAGTTCCATTGTCAAGATAAGACCATTCAGAACCTTTGGTTAAAGGAAATGCTCCAATTGCTGATGCTTCTTGGTATTCTATATACATGTCTACTCCCAAATCTGAACTATAAATATCTCTTTGGTGTAATTCGATAGCAATCCTGTTGGTACCATTTTGGAAAATAGTTTTAGGAAGCTCGAATGTAAAAAAGGTTGTTTCGTCACCACCACCAATTGTGTTTGGAGCAAGTGTGGTGTTTGTAATTGGGCCTTCTGGCATATTGTCACGTAGCACTTCAACTCCGTTAACATACACCACAACTCCGTCATCTCTTCTGATTCCGAATTTTACTTCATCCGGAAGGTCATTGAGATCTACTTCAATGTCTTTCAGGAAATAATACGTAATGTGCTTGTTGTTTGCATCCGAGCCATACGAAATGGTTGTGGTCATAGGATCGCCATATCCAAGAGGTGCCGCTCCAGTAGCCCATGTTGAGTAATCAAATGCTGGTTGTCTCCAGTTAGTGCCTTGATCGGTTCCATTGTCAAGATAAGACCATTGAGATCCGCTAGCCAAAAGTGTTTGTGGTGCCTGTGAAAATCCTGATAAGGAGGCCATCAGACCCAGAAAAAGTAGTTTTACTTTTTTCATAGTTGTGCAGGTTAAGTTGTTATTTTGACGCAAAGGTATAGGTCGCGTGTTGTGTTAGTCTTAATCCTGGTTTATCAAATATGTAAAATAGTGTTAAGGATTTTAAACTATTGTTATTATAAGGCAGGTTTATTTCGATGGGTTATCAGTCAGGGATTTTAGAAAAGAAACAAGTTCGTTTTTTTCCTGTTCCGTAAGGTTTAGAACATCTGGAGATAGAGTTTGGTTTTCAACATGAAGCCCAATTCCTGCTCCACCGCCTTTTTCATAAAATTCAATCACTTCTTCAAGAGTTTTGTAGGCACCATTATGAAAGTAAGGACCAGTTAGTTCTACATTTCGAACAGTGGTTGTTTTAAACGATTTCTCATAGATCCAAGCCTTCTCACTTCCTATAGTGTTAGCATATCGTCCTTGATCTGTATCAAGTTTTACAGTATTGGGAGCTTCTAAAACACCAAGAATTTCGCTTTCATTTTCATTAAAAAGTGGCGGAACCAATCCGCTAAAAGTTGGAGCAAAATGACAGGTGGCACAATTTGCTTTTCCCATAAAAAGATTGAATCCTTTCTTTACATCTTCGGGAATTTCTTTTTTTTCTCCTCTAACATATTGGTCAAACTCGCTATTGAACGATTTTAGCGAAAGCACAAAGGAAGTTAAGGCTTTGGAAAAATTTTTACGATTGATGCCTTCCTTGCCAAAGACCTCTTCGAATTTTGCCCGGTAGGCTGCTTGATCGTTTATCTTTTTCAGTAGGATGTTGTAAGCTGTATTGAATTCATCGGAATTAAAAATCACATGTTCTGCTTGTTGTTCAAGGGTAAAAGCTCTCAAATCATAAAAGAAGCGATCAGCATACACTGAATTTAGAAGGGTTGGTGCATTGCGTAATACTGTTTTTCCTTGAATATTGCTTATTGATTTTGAAACCCCATCAGTAAAAGCTTTTTCTGGCTGATGACATGAAGCACAACTCATTTTGCCGTCGCTACTAACCAGCGGGTCATAAAACAATTCTTTTCCCAAGTTTCTCAAATCAGCCGTGTCTTCTTCTTTGCGGAGTTCAGTAAAAAAATAAGGATTTAAAAAATCTTCTGCAAAAATGGAGGTGCTGTTTGGATTCCAAGAAGTAGTATTTGACAAAAACTCGGTGTCAACATTTCCTTGTATGTTTCCCAATGCTTTATAAAGAGGGTCGATGTATTTTTTTAATAGTTCGAGTCGGTCAAGTTCTTCAAATGATGGTGCCTGTTCTAGATAGGCAATTGCTTCATCCGTTAACTCAAGGATAGCTTCGTGTTTTTGTTTTTTTGGATTATTATCTTTTAAAAAATTCCGCATACCTTCCAGAGATGCAACTGCATCGTCGATAGAATTAAGTGAACCAGGAGTGTCAAACCCAGTAATTCCCATGCTGAATATCCGAACAAGTTGCAGCCTCATTGCTACGAAAGTATAACGAGTGTCGAAATTTTGAAGGTTTATTTTTTCGTATAAAATAGCATAGCTGTCTTTCAATCGTCGGGATAAATTGGCGATTTCATTTTTTTGTTCCTCAATTTCATCGGAAAAAATCAATTCGTCCAATACTTGCAATCCAACAGGGTTGGCGACCAAGGGACGGGAATTTTCTTTTTCCAAATGGAGTAAAGGAGCTCCATTAATTGATTCACTCACATATTCTGGATGAAAAAAAGCTAAAATGAATTCGGCCTTTTTGTAGCTTTTTCGAGCTTTTAGAAAAACATTTCTAAGTGAATCTTCTTCAATTTTATTGTTCCTATAATTTTCGGCTGCCAATTCTAATTGGCTAAAAGCTCTATTAATGTCAGAAAAATAATTTGATGCATATTCTGATTTTGTAGTGAACGATTTTTGAGAAAAAGCAAATAGCAATAAAACGATCCCTACCATAAGAATAGGTAAAGTGCTTCTTTGTTGTATTTTGAGCATCATGATTTTTGATTGTGTAATGCACAAAACTACTATTGCAAACAGCGATAAGCATTAATTGTAGATTAAGAAATGTTTATCTATGATAGAGTTTGATACAATAATTTCCGTTCATTTGTGTTTTGGAAATAGCTTTTAAAGACTAAGATGTTTAGAAGAAATAAAGTATTTTCTCTCATTTTTTTATACATTTAGCGTCAAAACATAAAAAATGGATGGAGTGCTTTTATTTCTACTAACAATACTGCTTTCATTGGTTGTGGTGCTACTGCTATTCGTTGGTTTTTTCAAGTTTATGTTCGAGCCTGCTTTTATATTAATCTTCAAGAGACCCGTTTTTTTATATTGGTATCCTATTCCTAAAAAATTAAACCAACATCAAAGGCAAATCTTAGAAAAAGAATTTTCGTTCTACAGGAAACTTTCGGATAAAAAGAAAACCTACTTTGAACATCGTGTGAAATCGTTTCTTCTCACTTATAAATTTGTTGGAAATGAGATTGTGGTTACGAATGACGTTCGGATCATTATTGCAGGAACCTATGTTATGCTTACTTTTGGTATGCGAAATTATTTGGTTCCACTTTTTAATAAAATTATAGTGTATCCAACAGTATATTATTCTACGATAACGGAACACTACCACAAAGGAGAATTTAACCCTCGTCTAAAAGCAGTTGTTTTTTCTTGGGAGGATTTTGTTTCGGGACACCAGGTCACTAACAATAACATCAACTTGGGATTGCATGAGTTTTCGCATGTGTTGCATTTTCATGCCCTAAAAGGTAAAGATTCTAGCGCCATTATTTTTTATGATGAGTTTATGGAAGTCATCAAATACTATAATGATGCAGGATTGAATGCTCAGTTGAACCAGAAAGCCTATTTTAGAGAATATGCCTATGAAAATCAATTTGAATTTTTATCTGTTTTATTGGAACATTTCTTCGAAACGCCACATATTTTCAAGGCAGAATTTCCTGATTTGTTTCAAAGTGTAAGGAGGATGATTAATTTTGACGAAAAGCTCCTTTGTTAGAATTGATTTATTGAAAACTAAAAGGCTTGAGAGTAAATAGTCTCAAGCCTTTTAGTTGTGATAATTAATTTTTTTGTTCGTCTTCATAGGTCGGTCCATATAGGCTAGGGACTTTATTTCCGGTAGCTCGAAGGTACACGATCATTTCTCCCCGGTGGTGATAAATATGGTTGAAAAGAAAACTTCGCACCACGATTCCTCTTGCCAAAGGACCTAATACAACACGGTCTCCTACTTTCATCGTCCAATCTGCTTTCAATTTTTCTTCAGTGAGTGTTTTTAGTGCAGCTCTTGCTTTTTCTACATTGCTTTCAAAAAGTTCCAACGTAGCTTTTATATCATTGGTGTCACCGCGTTTAAGTTCGTCGGCAGCCATGTCATAAACATCTTGAGTTAGCGTGCCAACATACCAATAGTAAATAGTGGCAATGTGCTGTGCCAATTCACCCATCGACCATGAAATATGTGATGGTTTAAAATCTAGGTCTTTTTCGGGAACAGCCTGTAGCAAGTTTCGTGTGCTTTTTACTTCCTGTTCAAATTCTTGTGTGAGGGATTCTAGTAGCATAAATTTTTTTACTTAAAGTTACAAAAAATAGAAATAAATTAAAATTAATTTTTTTTAATAAAAGGCTTATACATTGGTTTTCGTACCTTTAATTCTATAATAAAAAAGTAAAAATGGAATTCGGAAAAGTAAAAGACCCTGCTTCAATTGATTTCAAGCTCCCGAAAGATGCTCCAGAAACCAAGCAAATCCTATCGGCAAATAAAACCAATGATTTTGCAGCCTATGTTGGCTGTGCAAAATGGAATAAAAATGATCTAAAAGGTTTTTATCCAAGAGGAACAAAAGATGAATTGGCTTATTATTCCACCCAATTCAATTCTATCGAACTCAACGCCACTTTTTATGCAATGCCTTCTTGGCAACAAATCGAAACATGGAAAAATAAAACGCCCGATAATTTTAAATTTTTTCCGAAACTAACCAATACCATCAGTCATTTTAAACGCTTGATTGAGGTTAAGGAAGTAGTCGATGATTTTTGTAATGCCATCAGCAACTTTGATGAAAAACTCGGAATGGCTTTCCTGCAACTTCATGACAATTTCAAACCAAAAGATTTCGACCGATTAAAAAAGGTAGTAGAAGAGTTTCCAAAAGGTGTTCCGCTTGCAATAGAGGTGCGAAATAGCGAATGGTTTGACAATGCCGAAATCCAGGAAACGTTTTGTCAATTCTTAGAAAAACATAAAGTAGCCAATATTATTGTAGATACAGCCGGAAGACGCGACATGCTCCACATGCGATTGACAAGTCCAGTTGCTTTTATACGCTATGTTGGAGCCAATCATGCATCAGATGCTCAACGGCTTGAAGATTGGATTCCGAGACTTGAAAAATGGAAAGAGGAAGGTTTGCAAAAATTATATTTCTTTGTGCATCAGAATGCCGAAGTAGAATCACCTTTATTGGCTAAAGATTTTATAGAAAAACTCAACAAGGCTTTAAAAACAAATGTCCCGGTTCCAACTATAAAACCGGGACAAAATAATTTATTTGATTTTGATTAAGAAGCCAATAACTTCTTCAAATCAACAATAGTTTGAGTAGGATTTTCAGCTTTGAAAACAAAATTTCCAGCAACCAAGACATCAGCTCCAGCTTCGGCTAGTTGAACTGCGTTTTTGCTAGTTACTCCACCATCAATTTCGATTAAAGTTGAAGCTCCATTTCTGGTAATAATCTCTTTTAATTGTCTTACTTTCTTATAGGTGTTTTCAATGAAAGATTGTCCGCCAAAACCAGGATTCACACTCATGATACAAACCAAGTCGATATCATTGATGACATCTTCTAATAAACTCACATTCGTATGTGGATTTATTGCAACTCCTGCTTTCATTCCTTCTGCCTTAATCGCTTGCAAGGTTCTGTGAAGGTGTGTTGTTGCTTCATAATGAACCGTTAGTACATTAGCTCCCAAATCGGCAAAAGTTTTGATATAACGATCTGGATCAACAATCATCAAATGCACATCGATTGTTTTTTTTGCATGTCTTGAAATGGCTTCCAAAACTGGCATTCCAAACGAAATATTCGGAACAAAAACACCATCCATGATGTCAATATGAAACCAATCGGCTTCACTGTTATTGATCATTTCGATGTCGCGTTGCAAGTTTGCAAAATCTGCAGCAAGCACTGATGGTGCTATTAAAGTATTTTTCATTGTAGTTAGTGTTGTTTTGGCAAAGGTACTTTTTAACCGCAAAGTTCGCAAGGATTTACGCAAAGTTCATAAAGAATGGTTTAAGTAAAAATAAGAAGCTTTAGAAACCCGATCCGCATTGGCTGAAAACAGACCGAGAGTTTTTTTTAAAACAAAAAAACTCCGGTAATCAGCCGGAGTTTCAATCATCAATCAAAAAACGAACAGTTAATCAGACTGTTGTTGCTTTTACTATATTGGGTAATTAGTGTAAAATTGGTTGTGCAAAATACAAATAAATTTGATAACACAAAAAATAAGTTTCAATTAGCGTGCCAATTATCCTAAATAGGTTTTCAAGATCTTACTTCTAGAAGTGTGTTTCAATCTGCGGATTGCTTTTTCCTTGATCTGACGAACACGTTCTCTTGTCAAGTCAAAAGTCTCTCCGATTTCTTCCAAAGTCATTGGATGCTGGTCGCCCAATCCAAAATAAAGACGCACTACATCAGCTTCACGAGGTGTTAAAGTCTCTAATGAACGCTCAATTTCTGTACGTAAAGATTCGTGGATCAACTCTCTATCAGGATTTGGAGATTCTCCAGAACGCAAAACGTCATAAAGATTAGAATCTTCACCTTCAACAAGTGGTGCATCCATCGAAAGGTGACGTCCAGAGTTTTTCATCGACTCTTTTACGTCGTTTACAGTCATGTCAAGTTCTTTTGCAATTTCTTCAGCAGAAGGTGGTCTTTCGTTAGATTGCTCTAACAAGGCATACATCTTGTTGATTTTATTGATCGAACCAATTTTGTTCAAAGGCAAACGAACGATACGAGATTGTTCGGCCAAAGCTTGAAGAATCGATTGACGAATCCACCAAACCGCATAAGATATAAATTTAAAACCACGTGTTTCATCGAAACGTTGAGCAGCTTTGATAAGACCTAAATTTCCTTCATTAATTAAATCTGGAAGTGTTAATCCTTGATTTTGATATTGTTTTGCAACCGAAACCACGAAACGTAAATTGGCTTTGGTCAATTTCTCTAATGCTCTCTGGTCTCCGGCTTTAATTCGTTGTGCTAATTCTACCTCTTCATCGGCTGTGATAAGGTCAACTTTTCCGATTTCCTGAAGATATTTGTCTAAAGAAGCAGTTTCACGATTGGTTACCTGCTTGGTAATTTTAAGTTGTCTCATTGTAGGGGTGTACTTAATTTGATAGGAGTACAAATGATTATACGTAATGAGTTGTAAAAAAGTTACAGTGAATAGAAATATTTTTCAAATTTTAATAATTGTTTTGATTATTTAGTATATTTCCGAAAAATATATCTGATGAAAATTCGTATAATTTCAGTCTTTTTTTTCATATTTTTTTGTACCCCAGCTTTTGCTCAAAAAAATATAGACCCAACCCCAATTGATGTTCAAAATGCCAGAAAACTTCGAGAAAAATATCCTAAAGATGATGTAGCCATCATGGAAAGTCGCGAAGTTATTTCTTTCGACTTGAATAAAAGTGATGGAAAAGTTACGGTTAGTAATATAACCAATGAGGAATTAGTTAACATCAATCACCGGGCTGATATCCGTAAATATGAATTTTACGACAATGAATCGGAGATAGAAAGTTTCAGTTTGAAATATCGAAATGATAGAACAACTCCTTTTGCAATCAAAGATGAAATGTATAAGGACAAGGATCTGTTTTATATGGATGCTCGTGTAAAATACATGACAATTGACTTTCCGGTTCAAGGATACTCCTATAATTATCAAGTCAAGAAAAAATATAATGACGTCAAGTATTTTACTTCTCTATATTTTAATGATGAATTTCCAGTCTTAAAAAAAGAATTTTTGATCACAGTTCCGGAATGGTTAACGGTGGAGTTAAAAGAATTCAATTTTGAAGGTTGTAACATCAAGAAAACAAAATCGGTTGATCCCGCAACCAAGGCTACCGTATATAAATATACAATGGAAAATGTTCCTGCTCATTTTGATGAAGAAAATGCTCCAGGAAGAAGCTATTTGTATCCTCATATTTTGGTGATTGCTAAATCTTTTAAGAATAAGGACAATCAAGTAACTCTTTTTAATTCGACTGCTGATTTGTATAAATGGTACAAGTCGTTGATTGGCATGATGCAAGACGATCCAAGTGTATTCAAGGACAAAGTTGCTGAACTAACTGCCACTGCTAAAACTGACGAAGAAAAAATCAAGAACATCTATTATTGGGTTCAGGACAATATTCGCTACATCGCTTTTGAGGATGGAATTGCAGGTTTCAAGCCGGATGAGTCTAATAATGTTTTCAGTAAACGTTATGGCGATTGCAAAGGAATGGGGAATCTAATCAAGCAAATGCTTACGGTTGCAGGTTTTGATGCCCGTTTGACATGGATTGGGACAAAACATATTGCCTATGATTATACCACACCATCTCTGGCAGTTGACAATCACATGATTTGTACGCTTTTTTACAAAGGGAAAAAATATTTTCTAGATGGTACTGAAAAGTTCAACTCCTTTGGTGAATATGCGGAGCGAATTCAAAACAAGGAAGTGATGATTGAAAACGGCGACCAATTTCTGATCGAAAAGGTGCCAAGCGTTAGCAGTGAGTTCAACAAGGAAATCTTTAAAGCCAATTTGAAAATTGTTGACGGGAAATTGCAAGGAACTTGTTCTAAAAGTTTTGCAGGAGAAAGTCGTTCGCAGCTTTTACACATCATGAATTCCCTTAAAAGTGATAAAAAGGATGAGGCATTGGAACGCTATCTTTCAAAAAGCGATAAGAACATCAAGGTTCAAAACATCAAGAGTTCGGATTTAAAAAACAGGGATCAAAAGCTGACGATGGATTATGAAGTTGCAGTAGAAAACAGGGTTTCGGATTTTGATAATGACATGTATATCGATTTAGAATACATGAACGAATATAAAAACTTCGAGCTCAAAGACCGTAAAACCGACTACGAGTTTGATTATAAAACCAACTATGAATCGAATGTTTCGCTTGCAATTCCGGCGGGATACAAGGTGACCAAGATGCCAGAAAACCTCGCCATCAATGAAAATAATTTTGCAGTTGATGTGAAATTTATTCAAACAGGCAATGAAATTTCGTACAAGAAATCTTTTGTATTCAAAAATGGCGTGATCAAGGCAAATGAAGTGGAGAAATGGAATGCATTTGTAAAAAACCTGCAAGAAACCTATAACCAACAAATTATCTTATCAAAACAATAAACAAAAACGAATGAAAAAACTATTACTATGTTTTCTAGTACTGCTTTCTGCAGCGACATTTGCACAAGATAAAGCTGAAATCAAGGAATTTTTCTGGGGAAAAGGAGATGCCTTCAAAAATGCCAATACGGTTCCCGATAAATGGAAAGGCGAATCGGCTGTGATTATCTTTAAAAATGATTATTATAACTTCCATAAATTCGGAAAAAGCGTTACCTATACTTCGGCGGTTAGAAAAAGAATTAAACTGCTTGATGCAGCTGCCGTTCTTGAGTTTTCGGAGTTTTCTTTTAATGAAAGATTTTATACCAATAAAGGTTTTTCGTTTAAAAAAGGAACAACAACCATTGGTGTGAAAATTGTAAAGGCAAATGGCACCGAGATTGAAATTGATGTAGAAAAAGAAGCCAAAACAATTGATGACGAAAAGAAAGTAGCGATTGCAAATTTAGAAATTGGCGACATCATCGATTTTTATTATTATACGGTTGAACCTTTTAAATCGTTTTATGAAGTAGGTTTTGATCCAGTTGAAACTACTCTTGGCGATATTTATCCAACCATGGAAATGAAGGTGCAGTTTGAAACAGAGAATGATTTCTTCATCAATTTCAATACCTATAATGGAGCGCCAGAACTAAAAGAAACCTTCAATAAAGGTGGCGAAAGAAAGTATGAACTGGTTGCGAAAGATATAGAAAAAGATGAATTCCCGAGATGGTTTTATCCAGCGGTAGAATTGCCATTTTATAAATTCCAGGTTTATTTTGCACGCTCTTCACGTTTTGAGGCTGGAGCCGAAGCCTTCCTGTCGGAAAAGGAAAGTATCATCAAAAAAACAGTTACCAAAGACGATGTTTTCAATTATTATAGCAACAAATTTAGACCTTCCGGCGACATCAGCCAGATTAATTCTTTTATAAAATCTAAAAACTTTAAGAGTGATGAGGAGAAAGTTAGGGAAGTCTATTATTATACCCGTCACATCTATTTTACTCGATATTTTGAAGCCTTTGTAGCCAATGAAACCAACATGTTCTATCCTTTTGGGTTCTACAATAATCCTATTTTTATCAATACCGAGGAACAATTCATCAACCATTTCATGGCCTTTTTGAAAAAGAATGAAATAGAATATGATATCATCATTGGAACGGCAAGGTATAACGGACCTATAAATGATCTATTGATCGAAAAGAATGTAACCTTATTGTTGAAAGTGAAAACCAAGGAGCCTATTTATTTGGAGTTTTTCACGCCGTTTTCAAGTGCCCAACAGTTCAACTACAATTTGGAAAACACAGAGGCCTATTCGCTTCAGCTTTCAAAAGGGAAACGTGTTGTAGATGCTGAAAATGTGACATTGCCAAAGACAACTTCGGCAGATAATGTTTCGAAAAGAATTTCCAAAATCACTTTGGGAAAAAATCTATCTGACTTGAATGTTAGCCGGGTTTCCTCTTTCTTTGGGCATTTCAAGGAATATGAGCAATCGGATAAAATGGACTTCTATGATTTCGTTGATGAGGATTATAAAAAGTACAACACGGAGTCTTTGTTTGATTTGATCAAAAACAAAAAGAAGCAAGAGCAGTACAAAAAAGAATTCAAGTCCTTGATTGCGAAATTGAAAGACAAGAAAAAAGAAGAGCTAAAAAAATCGGTTTCACGAGAATTTGGTTTTGAAATCGATGAGGTGGCCTATGAAGTGGAAAACACGGGGCGTTTTGGTAGCAACCAAGCTTTTGTTTACAAAGAAGATTTCTCGGTAAAAAACAACCTTGTCAAGAAAGCTGGAGAAAATTATATCATCGAAATTGGTAAAATTCTAACTGACCAAATTGAGATTGACAAGAAAGAAAAAGAACGCGACAACAACGTCTATATGAGCTATCCGCGATCGTTTGACAATGAAATTGTTTTTGAAATTCCAGCAGGTTATACCGTTACAGGTTTAGAAAAGCTGAATAAAAAGGTCGAAAACGAAACCGGAATGTTTAGCAGTACCGCTACTGTAAAAGGAAATCTCTTGACGATTAAAACATTCAAAGAATATAAAAACTATTATGAGCCAAATGCCAATTGGGGAAAAATGGTTGCGTTCCTGGAAGCGGCTTATCAATTTACACAGGAAAAAATCTTGTTGAAGAAAAGCTAAATTTCTTAACTACTAAAACATCAAATCAACCTGATTGTTTAACCTTTCGGTATAATAGTCAATCTTTCGAATGGCCCTGTTAAAGAACAAGTTTTGCTCTTTTATGCCTGATTGGTTCAGGGCCTTTGAATTGTTGATTTGCTGTTTAAAAAACTGATGCACGTTTTTACAAGCGTTTTCATTATCTGTAATAAAATACCCCAACAACGTATAAGGTACAAACATCGTCAGTTTTTCCTCCGTTTCAATCAGCATATTGTTGTTGAGTAGTATCAATTCATTATAATAGATCGAAAAATTCCCATCAGGTTTGTTGCATTTGTCGTGAATCAAGCTGATGATTCTTTTTAAATCTTTGCACAAGGCATTGGCACTTTTCAGGTTGAGCATTCCGGCTTCATAGAAATATAAAATCTGTTGCAAACTACTGTTAATCGTGGTGTCGTTCCAAACTTCCTTGACACTCACGGTTTCATATATGCGTTTGAGTTGTAGCATATATTCCAAAAAGGATTCATCCACGACAAAGTTTTCGAAGCTCACCTTCTTCTGATTCGGGTTCAGCAAGTTCAACCAAACATAAGCTTTGAATTTGGATAGGATCGTGCTGTCCATAAAATAAAACAACGGAATATCCTTGGCAGAATAAAACAGGATGGCCTTTGGATGCTTGGCCAACAGATCAATCTGTTCGGCTGATTTCTTGAAATACTGCAGCATGTCTTTCAAGGTTTCAATCTCAATGGTTTTCTCTACAATGATTTTTTCTTCCTTTAAAAATAAATGGTCCAGCGAAATGGTATAATGATTTGCCAGCTGGATAGTTTCGTCAATGGAAAACTTACTCTTCCCCGAAATCCTTCGGTGTGAGGCATCATAGCTGATGTTCAATACCGAAGCAATTTCATCAATTATCGAAACCGACTTCGGGATTTGTTTTCTAATAGCCTTTAAAAGTAGTTCTTGGTAGTTCATAATTTGCGATAATCACAAATATAAGAATTTATATAATTGATTTTCGCAATTTTATATGTGATAATCGCAATAGGTTTGTGATGTGATTTTAATTCTACATCTTATGAAAAGAATACTTTATGAAAATTTTGAATCGCTTTCGCAGTTCCTCAATTGGTGCTTAAAGCGAAAATGGCAATTTGCTGTAGTGTTGTGTTTTGCTTCCTGCACCGTTCACAATCATGTCAGTCGCGAGGATTATAAAAGCATCCCTAGCGATTTTTCAGGTAAATTCTATGATCAATTGGATACTATTGTAGCGCAATATAACAATAGGATTTATACCAAGAGCTTTATGAAAGAGCTTGCCAATATTGATAATATCAACTATTCAAAACCTATAAAGATTGATATTAAGGAGAAGGAACTGTATTTGAGTTTTGAGGATGTCCATGCCAAGCAATATGTTTTGAAATTCTATGGGAAACGGCACAAGAGCAAATTTGTGTTCTATACCAACTACCAAACCATTTCCTTTCCTATTGTTTTTATAACCAAGAGCGTTACCAAATATTCAGTCTTTATGCCTACGGACAACGAGATAATGTTTGAAGACAGTTATGTGAGCGAAGGAATGCTGCTGTTTTTTGGCGCGGGAAGTTCTTCTAAATCAGATAATAAATTTAAACTTTTACAAAATGAATAAAGTGATCCTTTTAGTTTTCATTGCCTTCAAGATGAATGCACAAGACACCATTGTTTTTCCAAAAATAGATTTATATAAACGAAACCTATTGGAGGTGAGTTATGGCATGCCTCTTGGTGATTTGGCCGATAAATATGAGGGCTCGATCAATACGGCTTTTTATATGCGAACAAAAATTGCAAAGCGACAATTTATAGATTTTGGGCTTGAACTTAGCGGTATAATCAAAGGAAGGAGTGTTGAATATAAACTCAATGATCAAACGATACTATTGGAAGGTAGCAGGACATCTTTTTTGTTGGGCTTTCGTTATACAAGATTTTTGTACCAATCACCGAATGAAAATTTCCACATCGAAACCAATTCTGGAATAGGCTGGAAATACCTGCATTACAGCAAGCCCGAGGGTGAACCTTATGATGAAATAGATTTTAGTCCGACGCTAAATACTATTGGCTTGTCCCAAGGTGTGAAGATTATGTTCCATGGGTTTGGGGTGCAGTGTAGTTATCATTATGCACCATACGGTTTGTTCAACTCAAAAGCGGAGCGAAACTTTGGAGCTTCGTCTTTCAATATTGGTGTGTCAGGAAGTTGGAATTTTTAGAAAGTATCTTGTCCTAAAATAAGGTTGCATTTTACACTTAATCACTACAGACAAAAACCGCAAAACAACTTGCGGTTTTTTGTTTATATTCGCTATGTGGATGGTAATGAGGTGTAGTAAAGAAAAAATTTTCGGCAACAGCCCTCTAACCACGAGATGTTTGGGATAATATGTTTTGTCAAAACGAACAAGTTATGAAAGAAAAATTTAGACATGATGATTAATGATATTGCAAATATCTTATCAAATAGCTGTGGTCTAGCAGGTATTTTTATTTGCATATACAAACTGATCAAAATTTTTGAATCGAAGGATATTAGTGATGATTGGTTAAATGGAATTTGGCTTTCGGGCCTAATCGCTTTTTTAATTAGACTAGCTGGACAGATGCTTAATATTGCGGATATGTTCAGAGCAGTATCAGACGCGAATCGACCTGATATAAATTCTGTTGCAGTTTCATTGAACAAGGCAACTTTAAACATATTAAACGGTTTGATTATTTTGATCATCTTACTTATTTTATGGGGGCTTTTGAAAGGACTAATAACATATAAAAGACAAACACGGTCTAGGACACAAGCAGGAATTAATACCTGATTCTGTAAAATAATCTACTTTCTGTGAACGAGTGATATACTAGCACAAGAAGTGTTAGTAACATAACGTTATATCTATTTATAAAAACGTCTTCTATGAAAACAAACTTGACAGTTATATTGTCTTTTATTATTTGCTTCACTTTATCAGCCCAAAATTTAGAAGTAAAATATTTAAACCGATTTGTCGATACGCTTCATAATTATAAGCTATTACACCTTTTTGAATTAAAAATAGAAAATATATTAAATGACAATTCTCATGCTTTTAAAATTTTAGAAGCCGAGCTTGAAGATAGTTTATCTAGAAAACACAAATTGGATTATTTTTATTCGGATTGGCCTTACGAAGGAACGGATAGTATTTTGAGAATATCTTTTGTAAGCAAAAAAGAAATAAAAGATGTTAAATCTATAAAAGGAAAAATAAAATACTTCTTTCCAGATTATGCTAATAATTCGATAATCATGATTGATAAACTTAAGGAAAAACGTAACACAATAATTTTTCAAAATAACGATTTAAAGATTGCCATGATTGATTTAAGCAAATTAAGTATTTTAAAACAAACCAGTCAAAAATCTTATAATACAGAGGTAAAGCGTTTAATAGAGATCAATAACCTAAACAGCAAACTATTTAAATATTTTTTAGATGAACATTATAAAATGTTCAAAGGTTTTATTAATGAATTTATGCTATATGCAGAAGATCCAAAAGACATTTTGACAAGTATTGATACAAGTGAAAGTGAAAATATGTTATTGGGAGGAACAGCTAATGCTAAAAACTCAAAAATAAAAGTTTTCTTTAGTAGAGTTGGGAGACCTTTCAATTCAGCTAAAATTTTTATAGAAAACAGTGTGTCGGTAAAAGAAATGTCATTTGAGTGTTACTTTAAAAATTCAAAAAATTTGTAATCCGATAGTCGAATATCCACAACAGTTCCCCGATAACGTGCGAACAATGTCATTAAGTTAAGCCGTTTAGTTGTCGTTCCTCGGAAAGACAAAACGGACTGTTTATATCCTTAACTTAATGACATTGTGCTCTCGCTAGCAGGAGTACACTGATAACTAATATGAGTAGAATTTTATTTTTAGTTTTGGTTTTTTTGAACGCAAGTTGGAGTTATGCTCAGCTTGAAAATCGTTGGCAGCCTGATAGTATTTACATAAACAGGAATGTCAAAACAATTTACGTTTATGAAAATTCACCAAAGGACTTGTCAGAAATTGTTGAATTTGACAAAGCAGGTAAAAGAATTCGGTCGATTAAATATAGTGCTTCATATAATCGTAGAACCCGAAAATTTAAATGGACTGATAAAGTCAATATTTACACATACAATACTACTGACCAATTGATAAATATTAAGGATTCAATTGGTATTGATTCAATGACCTTTGAGTACAACGAGAACGGAAAATTATATTTTTCGAGAAAAAACTCAGGTAATTTTATTTATGAGACAGAATACTTTTATGCTCCTTTAAAAACGATAACAACTAGAAAAAAAGATTCAATTATCCTTTATCAAAAAACTAAAGAATACGATAAGGAATTTTATATAAATCGATTTTACAGATTTTCTTTAGAGCCAAAACTTAAAAGAGTGATTGACTCTGTTAACGGAAATCCTACTACTATTGCTTACAAAGATTATAAAGATTTGGAAAAATTTAATGATGATGTAGCTATTTCAAATTTTTTCAATGAAGAAGGTCAACTCATTAAGTCTTACATTCATTCGATATTTATGAACGACAGAGTAAATAAATACGAACTGAAATACGAATATGACAAGAAAGGACTTCTGAAAAGCATAATAGGTTATGTTCCGTTATACTTTAAATATGAATACTTTGAATGAAAAAAATACATTTGGTACGGCCATCTCACTCCTGCAAATGAAATAATTATCTTTGTCTATAATGAAACTATTAAACGACCTTCAAAAAAAATATGCAATTGTGGATAGCAGAACGCAAAGAATTTTGAATGTTTGCGTTTTCTCTATTTTGCTTTTCTGGTATCTGTCTTTATTGCAAAGACTAAGAATGTCAAGCGATGTTATGTTTTACCGTAAATCTGAATTGTTGTTTACGGTGACAATACTATTTTTCTTCCAAGCGATTTTTAATAAGCGCTTTATAAATACATTATTACTTGCACTTGGCTTGTTGATAATTGGTTACTTTATTTACTCATACACATACTTTTTTTTCGATGACAATGATTGGTATAAGGCTAACTATCCAAAAACAGCCTTTTTAATTCAAACTGGCTTCCATGGCTGCAAAATATTTTTCATACTTATTTTATTGACATTTTTGAAGTTGTCGCGACCTCAAAAAGATAAATGAAAACCCCGTTCACTCTTATATCCAAAACAGTCAGCAAAGATTTTCAATCCTTACCGACAAACAAAAAACCGCAAATCAACTTGAGGTTTTTTGTTTATATTCGCTTTTCAAATAGCATACACATTGAATTCTTTAAAAAAGCAAATACACTTTACAGCATCAATAGGAAGAAAAGTACTGGTTGGCCTTATTTTGTGTCTGTATTTATCCTTTATCGTGATTGTTCTCCAGCCTTTTGATACAAGCCAGTTCGAAGCAGATCATAAAATAGCCCTACTTTCCGGTTATGGCATCCTGATTTTTGTTTTATATTTTATCTATAGCAGTATTGAAAACAGGTGGTATTTTAGGGTAGATAAAGTTTGGGTGGTACGGTATGAAATCATTTCTACATTACTTTATTGTTTGCTTTCGGGAACGGTGCTCTATTTGTATAATCGAACTATAGTAAATAATGGCTTGGATTATACCTTAATAACCTATTGGCGTTTTATAAGCGTTACCACAGCCTGCATGCTTCCTGTTTTTGTTCCCCCAATGCTTTATTTAAGACAGAAGTTTGGCGAACGGATTATTCCGCTCCCTCAAAATTTTTTCCAATTAATTGGAGAAAACAAGAACGAAATCCTGAGCTTAGAAAAAGACGATTTATTATTTATCAGGGCTGTAGAGAACTATGTGGAAATTTGTTTTATGGATGAAAACAAAAAAGTCCTTTCCAAAACATTCCGGCAAACGCTCTCCAATGTTTGCCTCCAATTGCCTTTTTTAGAAAAATGCCACCGATCCTATCTTGTCAATAAGAGCACGATAAAAGAAATAGTGGGTAATTCGCAGGGTGCAAAGATCATTTTTGTAGTGGGTGAAAAGGAAATTCCGTTATCGAAAACCTACTATAAGGCGATCAAAAATAGTAGGTCCTAGTCTTTAGGAAGAAAAAGGGAATGCATAACCTATCCAGTCGTCAAAAAAGCTAATCGTTTCATCACATTTAATTGAATGACAAAGTATTTCGCATTTACTTTGGACACTCATTTAAATCACTCAAGTCATGCACAGCAACACAAAAATGAAATTCATCGTTTTGAATTTCGCACTGGTTTTTCTTTTTAATTCTTCTTTTGCACAAAACAATCCTAGGCATTTTAAAAGTGAAATAGATTTTGGTAATGGTACCGTAATTTCTACTTTTTTTGATGTTAGTGTAGCCCAAAATCAATTTACAATAACTTCTCCCAAAAATGCCGATGTACGAATGGTAGGTGGAGCTAAAGCAAAATTAGGGCGACTTTTAGGAAAGCTACCTAAAAAAGGAATCATTATTGCCATCAAAGGAACACAGAAAGCTGACAGTTTATTTGGTGACACAAAAATTCCGATGTTCGGAAAATTAAAATTTAAGGGAATTGTAAAGAATGAAATAGTAAGTGGAAAATTGCTAAATAGTGACGGGAAACCTGTAGGGACAGTTCATGGCGTACAATCTACCGAAGACAAGATTAGCTATAATGAACTTTATCCCAAAATGCTAAAAACCATACAGGATAATATTTATTCGAAAGATGCCTTACAAACTAAAGGATGGGCAACATTCGAAAAGAAACTTGAAAAACTGTGTAAAAATGCCCATGATGATATTGAACTGTTTTTCGGCTTTAATATGCTCGCCCAAAAACTTCCATTTACCCATCTAACTTTAGTAATTACGGAGGATACAAAAGATGATAACGAAGTCGTAAGTGCTGACAAAGAGGAAACAGCAAGCACAAAGCAATCAGTTGTTTTTGAAGAAAAAAATACAACTACTGCTTATTTGCAAATTAAGAATTTCAGCAGTTCGACAGATGAATTGGCTGAAGTTTTACCCAAAATAGTTAAAAATACGGCCTATAAGAATCTTATCATTGATTTACGCGACAATGGGGGCGGAGGGATCAGTGCTGCTTTTGCACTGGCAAAATACATAGTTACTGAAGATTTGGAAGTAGGTTATTTTCCAACAAATAAATTGAAATATTCTGGCTATCAGCCCGAATCATTTAATACGTTAGCTGAACTGCAGCCCAAGAACACCGAAGATTTTGGCAATGAGCTAAAAGCAACATCAGGAGTTAAACTTATCTTTAAAAAACCAACCAATCCAGTGTTTTCAGGAAAGATATATGTTTTGACCAATGGCAATACAGGAAGTACCTGTGAGCCTATTGTGTATGCCATGAAAACGAACAAGAAAGCTACAATTATAGGAGAAAAAACCGCTGGAGCAATGTTGGCAGCTTCTCCTTTTGTGGTTTCAGGAAAATATATACTTATGCTACCCATCGCCGATTTCTATACGTATGAAGGTGTTCGTTTGGACAAAGTTGGAGTGCAGCCTGATGTTGAGGTAAAATCAGAAAATGCTTTAGATAAAGCATTGGAAATAATCAATGAAGATAAGAGGTGAAGATGCACTAACGGCACCACACATTAACAAGATTAGTGTTTTAGCATTTTCAATTATAACTTAAAAACCCCATTTCAAATTAATGAAATGGGGTTTTAGTTGAATTAAACCTTTTACAGTTTTAATTTATCTTCTGTCGTCTCTACGATCGTCACGTCTTTCTGGGCGAGGAGCTCTCTCTTCTCTTGGAGCATTTTCATCTCTTGGAGGTCTTGGTAAAAGTGCTTTTCTAGAAACTTTTTCTTTTCTTGTTTTTGGGTCTAAACCTAAGTATTTCACTTGGAAAACATCACCCATGTTTACCACATCGGTTACGTTTTCTGTTCTTTCCCAAGCCAATTCAGATACGTGTAATAAAACCTCGTTTCCTGGAGCTTCTGTATATTCTACAACTGCACCAAAATCTAGCATCTTGATTACTTTCACTTCATAAGCTTCTCCAACTTGTGGTTTGAAGATGATAGAATCGATTTTTGCCAATACAGCAGCGATTCCGTCAGGATCAGTTCCAAGGATTTCAACAACACCTTGCTCGTCAACCTCGTTGATCACGATAGTTGTTCCTGTAGCTTTTTGCAATTCTTGAATTACTTTTCCTCCAGGTCCGATCAATGCACCAATGAAAGCACCAGGAATGGTTCTCATGATGATTTTTGGAGCATGAACCTTAACGTCAGTTCTTGGTTGAGCCAATGTTTCAGTTAATTTCCCCAGGATGTGCAAACGTCCATCACGAGCTTGAGCCAAAGCTTGCTCCATGATTTCATATTTCAATCCGTCAATTTTGATGTCCATCTGGCAAGCTGTGATACCTTCTGAAGTTCCAGTTACTTTGAAATCCATATCTCCCAAGTGATCTTCATCACCTAAAATATCAGATAAAACAGCAAAACGTTCTCCATCGGTAATCAATCCCATTGCAATTCCAGAAACCGGACGAATCATTTGAACTCCAGCATCCATCAAAGCCAATGTTCCAGCACAAACTGTTGCCATTGATGATGAACCGTTAGATTCCAATACTTCAGAAACAATTCTGATGGTATAAGGATTTTCAGCAGGAATCATGTTTTTCAAGGCTCTTTGTGCCAAGTTTCCGTGACCAACTTCTCTTCTTGAAGTTCCTCTCAACGGACGAGCTTCTCCTGTAGAAAATGGTGGGAAATTATAATGCAAATAGAATTTTTCTTCTCCTTGTTCAGATGGTGAATCAATTTGGTTCGCTTCTCTAGAAGTTCCTAAAGTTGCCGTTGCCAAAGCTTGAGTTTCACCACGTGTAAATAAAGCAGAACCGTGAACTGATGGTAAATAATCTACTTCACACCAGATTGGTCTGATTTCGGTAGTTTTTCTTCCGTCAAGACGCGTTCCTAAATCTAAAGTAACATTACGAACGGCTTCTTTATTGGTTTTGTAGAAGTATTTAGAAACTAAATCTCCATTTTCTGCCAATTCTTCATCCGTAAACAATGCTTTTACTTCTTCTTTTACAGCATCAAATGCAGCCGAACGTTCGTGTTTAGCCGAACCTTTGCTTGCAATAGCGTAAATTTTATCATAAGCTGCTTCTCTTACTTTAGCGTAAATAGCATCATCTGATTTTTCAGTTTCATACGTACGAACTTCTTTTTTTCCAAAAGCTTGAGCCAATCTTTCTTGGGCAGCGATTTGTACTTTAATATGTTCGTGAGCAAATTTAATGGCTTCCACCATTTCTTTTTCTGAAATTTCTTTCATTTCACCTTCTACCATTGCGATAGAATCGGTTGAAGCTCCAATCATCATGTCGATATCTGACAATTCTAATTGTGCACGAGATGGATTGATGATGAATTTACCGTCAATTCTTCCAACTCTTGCTTCAGAAATCAAAGTTTCAAAAGGAATGTCAGACAGCGCCAATGCTGCCGAAGCGGCCAAACCTGCCAATGCATCTGGCATAACGTCTTCGTCATGAGACATCAACTGAATCATAACTTGAACTTCTGCGTGATAATCTGATGGGAAAAGCGGACGTAAAACACGGTCAACTAATCTCATTGTCAATACTTCGCTGTCGCTTGGACGAGCTTCTCTTTTGAAGAAACCTCCTGGGAAACGACCAGCTGCAGCAAATTTTTCTCTGTAATCTACCGTTAACGGTAAAAAGTCGATACCTGGACTTGCTTTTCTTGCGGAAACAACTGTACCTAAAATTACAGTTTTTCCAATTCTTACTACTACAGAACCGTCAGCTTGTTTTGCTAAACGTCCTGTCTCGATTGTGATGCTTCTGCCATCACCTAAATCGATGCTTTCTACAAATAATTGTGGAATCATAAATTAATTCTCTAATTGATTAAACAATGGGTTTTAGTTGTGTTGTAGTTGTTGTGTGTAGTTATTGTTCTAAAACCCAATGAAAAACCAAACTTTTTCTGCAATAATGTAAAAACAAAAAGAGGCGCGTGAGCACCTCTTTTCTGTATGGATTATTTTCTAATACCCAATTCTTTGATAATCTCACGGTATCTGTTGATTTCCGTTTTCTTAAGATAATCTAGTAAGCTTCTTCTTTTACCTACCAATTTCACCAATGAACGCTCTGTATTATAATCGTGACGATTTTTTTTCAAGTGACCAGTTAAGTGGTTGATTCTAAATGTGAATAAAGCGATTTGCCCTTCAGCAGATCCAGTGTTTTCAGCTTTTCCTCCGTGTTTAGCGAAGATTTCTTCTTTAACTTCTTTAGTTAAGTACATGCTAATATTGTTTAATGATTATTATGTAGTGAATAAGTTCGTCTTATTCGAGTGCAAAAGTAACCATTATTTTGGGATTGAAAAATTTAAAGGTTGAAAAATTTAATGATTATTTAAAATTAAACAAATCGCTAAAAATTGTTACATTAAAACAATTTGGCAATTTCTTCATTTACAAATTCTAAAAATCGCTCGTCCAGTTCTGTAAAAGGGTCAATCACATTCGAGTCGATATCAATCTGCCCGATATTTTTTCCGTCTACAAAAAGCGGTACTACAATTTCAGATTTTACTGTAAAACTACAGGCGATATAATTATCTTGTGCTTTCACGTCTGGAACTACGAAATTTTCATTGGAAACCGCCACTTGTCCACAAATACCTTTGCCAAAAGGAATTACGGTATGATCTGTTGGCTCTCCGGCATAAGGACCTAGATGCAAGGTTTTTTCTTCATGATTGGCAAAGTAAAAACCAACCCAGTCATAATAATCGATGTTGTCTTTGAGCAAATGACAAATCTGCAATAGTTTTTCATCTCTCAAAATACTTGTATGATGTAAAATATCTTGTACTTTTGGTTTTAATTCTTCGAAAGTCATAATTTTATTTTTTACAAAAGTATTTAATTGGTTGATGCTAAAATTATATAAATTTGTTAAAAAGTAATTTGTGAAAGATATCTTTAGAGCTTATCGTCCTTTTTTGATGTTTCTTGGCAAATTCTTGCTGAGCTATTTGATTTTGATTGTTTTGTATCAATGGTATTTAAGTCAATTTGATCAGCAAGCTTTCGAAGTAGATGGCATGACACACTTGGTTGCCGAACAAGTAAAATCAGTCTTGTCTTTTTTTGATTATTCGATTTCGTTGAGACCTTACTCAAAGGATGCTTCAATTTTAGTTGCCGTCGATGGTCGTTCAGTAGTGCGAATCATAGAAGGATGTAACGCAATCAGTGTCATGATTTTATTTGCAGCTTTCATCGTTTCTTTTAGTAGAACATTTGCCAAAACACTTGGTTTTATTGTTTTAGGTGTTATTCTGATTCATATTCTAAACGTCTTGCGAATTGTTTTGTTAATCATCGGAATCCTAAAATTACCTCAATACGAACATTTGCTTCACGGAGTTGTTTTTCCTTTAATTATATATGGTTTTGTGTTTTTATTGTGGGTGATTTGGGTTAACAAATTTCAATCTGATGCTAAAAAAAATCTTAGATCATAAAACTGAAACTTTTTCTATAATTGGCTTGATTTTGCTTTTGGCAATCATCAGAAATTATGAAAGCCAAATTTTTTATGACCCATTTCTTCATTTTTTTAAAGGGAATTATCAAAACCAAGCACTTCCTGAATTTGATAGCTTCAAACTTTTTGCAAGTTTCTTTTTCAGATATTTTCTCAACACGGCGATTTCATTGGGTATCTTATATATAATTTTTAAACAAAGAGAAATTATAACAATTAGCTCTTTTTTATACTTAGTATTTTTTATAATACTTATAGTCTTATTCTTCTTGGCGGTTGCTTTTTATAAAGACAATTTTGTTATCTTCTACATTCGAAGGTTTATCATTCAGCCGATTTTTTTATTGCTTTTTATTCCAGGGTTTTATTATCAACGTCAGGTTTTAAAAAAATAATTTTTTGTAAAGTGTTCAATATTAAAAAAATCAATACTTTTGTCGTATGAACATTAAAAAATGCACCAGTCTTTTTTTAGCTGTCCTATTATTGGTTTCCAATTTTGGGTTGGCTTTCAATGTGCATTTTTGTGAAGGAGAAATCGCTTCTATTTCTTCTGTTTATAATGTCGAAGAAACGTGTGACGCCCCAGAAAAAATTGTTTCAGAAGAAAATTGTTGTGCTACAGCATCAAAAGATCACAAGCAATGTTGTGAAGATAAAGTTGTAGATCTTGATGATAAATCTCCGGATACAATCATTAAGACCTTTTCCTTCCAAATTGATCTTCCTTTTTTATTGGAAGATTGGAAACCGTTACTTTTCAATGAGATTGTTGCTTTGAAACGAGCAGAAAAGATTGTTTATTATTGTGATGCTAATGCACCACCTTTATTCAAACTCTACAGTCAATATATTTTTTATGCCTGATTTTAATGTTTAAAAGAAATCGCACTACTTCGCGATTCGACTTTTTTATTAAACATTAATACTACATCATGCAAAAACACATTTCAATATTCTTATTGCTGTTTTTGTCTTTAAATTCCTTTGCACAGGATACTTTGCAAGCTGTTAAAGTCGAAACAAAAACAAAAAGTATAAGAAAATCTTATAAAGATGTTGCCAATTCGGCAACCATGACGGGCAAGGAGCTGTTAAAGGCAGCTTGTTGTAATTTGGCCGAAAGTTTCGAGACCAATCCTTCAATCGACGTCAATTTTTCGGATGCCTTGACGGGAACCAAGCAAATCAGAATGCTGGGTTTGACCAGTCCTTATCTAATGATTACCGAAGAAAATATACCTTCAGTTCGTGGTGCTTCTCAGGCTTATGGACTTTCCTTCACGCCTGGAACTTGGATTGAGAGTATCCAAATAACAAAAGGAGCAGGTTCGGTTGTAAACGGTTATGAAAGTATTTCGGGCCAAATCAATACCGAATTAATTAAGCCAATAAGCGATATACCATTCTTTTTGAATGCTTATGGTTCAACCGATTCTCGTTTTGAATTGAATACCCATTTCAACAAAAAGTTTTCAGAAAAATGGAGCAGTAGCTTGTTTGTTCATGGAAATACTAGGGTTTCCAAAAACGATATGAACGACGATGGTTTTCTTGATAATCCATTGGGAAAACAAATCAATGTGCTCAATCGTTGGCAATATACCAATGCCGAAAAAGGCTGGGTGAGTTTCATCAATTTTCGCTATATGAAAGATGAAAAGCAAACAGGAGAACTTGATTTTGACAAAGACCGAGATCGAGGAACAACTAATTATTGGGGTTCAGAAATCAATACTGAAAAATTTGATGTTTCTTCCAAAATAGGGTATGTTTTTCCAGATATGCCTTTTCAAAGCATTGGTTTTCAGAATTCATTTAACATGCACAAACAGGATTCTTATTTTGGTTTGAATCAATATGATATCCATCAAAAGAGTTTTTATTCGAATCTTATTTTCAATTCGATCATTAGCAATACCATGCATAAATTTGCAACGGGATTGAATTTCACTTATGATGATTACAACGAATTCGTGAGTGTTCCAAATATTGATGGAAACTATGACCGAATAGACAATTCGATTGGTGCTTTTTTTGAATACACTTATGATAATACTGACGATTTCAGTATAGTTGCTGGAGGAAGAGTGGACAAGCACAATCGTTTGGGACTTTTTGCAACACCAAGAATTCACATGCGATACAATCCTTGGGACAAAGCTGTTTTGAGAGCATCGGCTGGAAGGGGAAAACGTTCTGCTAATATCTTTGCCGAAAATCAGCAGCTATTTGCAAGTTCAAGAGTTTTTGATGTTTTGAATGCAAATGGCAGAATCTATGGTTTGGATGCCGAAATTGCTTGGAATTATGGTGTGAGCTTCATGCAAGGTTTCTATCTTTTTGAGCGTTCAGGTGATATTGGGTTTGATTTTTACAGAACCGATTTCGAAAATCAGGCAATTGTAGATTTGTATGCAGGACCACAACAAGCCTTGTTTTACAACGGGAAATCGTATGCAAACAGTCTTCAGGTGGAGTTGAATTATGAACTTGCGAAGCATTTCAATTTGAGAACAGCTTATAAATATTATGACATCCAAGCCGAATATTTGAGCGGAAGTGCCGAGAGACCTTTGCAAGCCAAGCATCGTTTTTTTACTAATTTGGCATACGAAACCCATATTGTAGAAGGAGGAAAGCAATGGAAATTCGATTTCACTTATAATTGGATGGGGCAACAAAGGCTTCCAAACACGGCATCTAATCCAGTTGGCGAGAGGTTTTCAAATTATTCACCTTCTTTTTCATTAATGAATGCACAAATCACAAGAACTTTTTCTTCTGTTTTTGAAATGTATACAGGTGTGGAAAATCTAGGAAATTATCAACAAGATAAAGCAATTTTGGGAAGCAATGATCCTTTTGGTTCCAATTTTGATACTTCAATAATTTATGCTCCAGTTTTCGGGCAGATGTTTTATGCAGGATTACGATTTAAAATCAAATAATTTAATTATAATTTACGTTCAATTAAAACTTAAAAAATATAAAAATGAAAAAATTAATGTTCGTGCTTTTTGTTTCCTTAATTGGACTTTCGTCCCAAGCACAAGAAAAAAAGAAAAAAAATGCCAGACACGATGTGGAAGTAAACGGTAGTTGTGAAATGTGTAAAAAACGAATCGAGAAAGCAGCTTATTCTGTTCCAGGTGTGAAATCGGCAGAGTGGCATGCAGATGATACGACTTTGCATCTTATCATTAACGAAGAGAAATGTTCTACTTTGGATGTGAAAAATGCTGTAGCAAAAGCAGGCCATGATACCGATGTTGTGAAAGCTAGTGATGAAGATTATGAAAAATTGCACACCTGTTGCTCTTACGAAAGACTATAAATTATATTAAAACCGAGGCTTTTCCTCGGTTTTTTTTTAGATCATGAATATTTTTAAAGTGGAGTGTTTTCAAAGTGTTATAAAAAACTAAAAGTATCTGAATATAATTGTACTTCAACTAAATAATTCTTACTTTCACGCTCGAATTTTAACCACCCAAAAATGAGCAATTTCGACTGGAAAAACCTTATTGATCCGCTTTTTTATATACAGTTTGATATCAATGGAATCAAGCTTGGACTTTACTTAGTATTATTTATTGTATTTGCAGAAACAGGCTTGTTTGCTGGTTTCTTTCTTCCTGGAGATAGCTTGCTTTTCTTGGCAGGAATCTACAATCGTGAATTGATTCAAAACGTTATGTTTATTGATAATGATTTGCTAAATGTAACATTGTTGGCAACATTTGTAGCTCTAGCTGGAATTTTAGGAAACATGGTTGGATATTGGTTCGGTTCTAAAAGTGGATATTATTTATATAACAAGCAAGATAGCTTTTGGTTCAAGAAAAAATACTTGGTGCAATCAAAGGATTTTTTCGAAAAGCATGGAGGAAGAGCAATCATCTTTGCCCGATTTTTGCCTATTTTCAGAACTTTTGCACCAATTGTTGCAGGAATTGTGATGATGGAGAAAAAGAAATTCATGTTCTATAATATCATCAGTTCTTTTGTTTGGTCGTTTAGTTTGATTTTTGCCGGACATTATCTTTACGGATTTCTTTTGAAAAATTATCAAATCGATTTGAAGCATCATATAGAGTTAATTGTAATCGTTTTGGTCTTGATTACTATTGTTCCTGTAATATTGAAATTCAGTAAGAAATCGAAAACTGAAAATCCAGAGACAGAAGAATAAAAAAATAAGTTTGAAAAATAGAAAACTCCGTTTGAAACTATCAGACGGGGTTTCTTTATTTTTAATTTAAACTCATAATCATTTGCTGTTGAATTATATTGCCATTTGGGTCAATTCCTTCTATATCAATTATTCCTTTTTGTTGATTTAGATTTAAAATTTCAAATGTAAATAGGCCATCTTTGTCTGATATGATATTTGGACACCATCCAATCACACCAAAGTTTTCAAAACCTTTTTCGGCAGTATTGGTATATTTTTCTCCTTTAAATTCTACAGGTTGGGAAAAACCTTTCTCTATCATAAAATTAAATGTGTTAGATTTTACCTCTTTGCCTGTGTTTTTTTTCATGTAGATTTTTATTTCTCCGGACACTAACCTTCCTCTTATGCCAGTAATCATTGCATTCGGATTTAAATAAATCTCGTCGATTTCGCTCATTTGGGTATAATCTAGTTCATTGAGAGAAAATAGTCTTCTGCCGTCAATTGTAACTTCTACTGTGACACCCCTATCAGTAAATGAACTTGCAGATTGTCGATTTGTTATTGTAACTTGGCCACCAGTTCTATCTACTCTAAACCCATTTGATGCAATAAAATGTAATAAAGTCATTGTGTAAGTTTCATCGATTTTAAATCCTCTAAAATTTAGATTTCCAAATTCATTTTTAAAAACCAGTTTCGGTTTTTTTAATTTATTTTCGATTTCAACTTCATCTAATTCAATCATGTTAGATGATAGTTTGGGATATTCAAATGATACAGTTTCGTATTCAAATACATCACAATTTTTATCCCATTTATTTTTAAAAATTTTATAGAAGGGTCTGTTTCGGTTTGATACTTTTGGGTTCAATTGATACTTAATCCTTTCAAGAGATGGTAATTTTAAAAGAGAAAGATCAAGGGATGTGCTATCTACAATTATAAAATTTTCTATAGTATACTGACCTGTTTTGTCTACATCAGAAATTTTGTTAATGAAATCAATATGTGATAAAAGTCTTACTTTATGCATGTCTTTATCTTTTATGTTTTCTTCAATTTTTCCAGCAAGATTTAGCCCAATATCAAAACTATAATTTGATTTAGGAACATTCATTTTCATATTGTTCCAATTGTATTTCAAAGTAGATTGATTTAAAAGTGCTAAATCTAAATCCATTTTTTTTAACCTATTTCTTTTTTCAAAATAATAGGCTGCATTTTCAAGAGAATTTGTCAAGTAAGGATTAATGTTTATTCCAACATTAATATTAGTCTTGCTGTAATCGTTGCTTTTGGATAGTTCCGGCAATAATGATAAGCTAACATTGGAATTCGGTAAATTATTGTAACCAACAAAATTGATTTGTCCTTGATCTATTTTATTTTTTATGATAGAAATAGGTGTTTCAAGACTTTTGTTAATAGAATCTGAATAGATAAGTCTTTCACATATTTGGTTGAGTTCACTATCAATAATCCTAACCGTATTAACACCTTTAAATAGCTTGTTGCTTTCTATTGTAAACCTTTTTTGCGTTTGGTTTTGAAAAGAAAATTCCTGTATGATTAATTTTTCATCTTTATTGATTACAAGAAATAACTTTTTATCGCTTAACTTTTTGAGAGTTGCTGAATTTGTATTTAAATTGATAAAAGTTTTTTGCTCATTGCTGTAATTGTTTACGGAAAGGGCTATTCCAAATTCTTGTAGTAAAGGAAGCTCTTTTTCTATTTTTTCACCATTTACTTCAAATGTTATTTTTAATTTTTCATCTGTTGGAGGTATCGTAATGGTTCCATGTCCAAATAGATTGAGTTTAAAGGTTCTTAAAATTTTATCATCAAGAGTTTTTAGCTGCCCTTCAATTTCGTTGACTGTGTTGTTTCTGCAATCTAAAAATGAAATCCCTATTGTGTTTTCAGTATCTCTTATATAGTTTCCTCCTTCAGGATTGATGGTAATTTGTAAAGCTTCAGGATTCACTTTTTTATAATTTTTTAAGCCTTCAGAAGGATTGATAATTGCTATTTTAGAAATAGTTGATTCGTCTTCGCTGAAATTATTCATCCAGTTGGTATAGGCTTGAATATAATAATTTCCTGAATTCATATTATTTTCCAATTCTATTTTTCCTGAAAAATTTCCATTATTGGCATATATTAGTTGTTCGGAGATTTGATTTCCTTTTTCATCCAACAATAGGAGAAATACATTAGTTGTAAAAAATGGTTTTGAGTTTTTTCTATTTATTGCATATCCTTTGAACCAAATAGTTTCATTGTTTAGGAATATGGTTTTGTTTAGATGCAGATGTATTGTCTCTCTTTCTAAATTAAAGTAATTCTCAAAAACCGAAGCTATCTTTGCTTTGTTTTCATCTGAGCTATTTTGGCAATAACTAGTTGAAAATATCAATATAGCAATGAGATAAATATAATTTTTTTTCATGTTTTATTTTTTTGTAATAAAATACAACCAAAAATTATACCAAAAAAGGCGAGTATGAAATTAATCAAATTCGCCTTTTAAATTTTAACAAAGATAAATCTTACATCATCCCTGGCATTCCACCTCCCATTGGCATTCCGCCTCCGGCATTTTCTTCTTTAATTTCTACCAAAGCACACTCAGTTGTCAAGATCATTCCTGCAACGGAAGCGGCATTTTCAAGAGCCACACGGGTTACTTTTTTAGGATCGATGATTCCTGCTTTTAGCATATCAACGTATTCATCGGTTTTAGCGTTGTAACCAAAATCTCCTGAACCTTCGGCTACTTTTGCAACTACTACAGAACCTTCAAGACCTGCATTTTCAACGATAGTTCTCAAAGGAGCTTCAACTGCACGAGATACAATCTGGATTCCGGTTGCTTCGTCAGCATTATCCGCTGTGATGTCTTTTAGGGCATTTTTAGCTCTAAGAAGTGCAACACCTCCACCAGCAACAATTCCTTCTTCAACTGCAGCACGTGTAGCGTGAAGTGCATCATCAACTCTGTCTTTTTTCTCTTTCATTTCCACTTCAGAAGCAGCACCAACATATAAAACAGCAACACCACCAGCTAATTTAGCCAAACGTTCTTGCAATTTTTCTTTGTCATAATCAGAAGTCGTAGTTTCCATCTGACCTTTGATTTGGTTTACACGGTTTTTAATCATATCCGCTTCACCAGCACCACTAACGATCGTAGTATTGTCTTTGTCGATAGTAACTCTCTTGCAAGTTCCTAGCATTTCAATAGTCGTGTTTTCAAGAGTATAGCCTCTTTCTTCAGAAATTACAGTTCCTCCAGTCAAAATCGCAATGTCTTCTAACATGGCTTTTCTTCTGTCTCCGAAACCTGGTGCTTTTACAGCAGCAATTTTCAAAGCTCCACGAAGTTTGTTTACAACTAAAGTTGATAAAGCTTCTCCATCAACATCTTCAGCAATAATCAACAATGGCTTTCCTGATTGGGCAACTGGTTCCAAAACTGGCAGTAACTCTTTTAAAGAAGATACTTTTTTGTCGTATAAAAGGATGTAAGGATTCTCTAATTCTGCTTCCATTTTTTCTGGATTGGTCACAAAATATGGAGAAAGATAGCCTCTGTCAAATTGCATTCCTTCCACAACATCTACATAAGTATCCGTTCCTTTTGCTTCTTCAACCGTGATAACACCTTCTTTTCCTACTTTGGCGAAAGCCGTAGCAATCAAATCACCAATAACTTCGTCGTTATTAGCAGAGATAGATGCAATTTGTTTTATTTTTTCAGAATCACTTCCTACTACTTTTGCTTGCTTAGACAAATCGGCAACGATAGCTTCTACCGCTTTGTCGATTCCTCTTTTCAAATCCATTGGATTTGCACCTGCAGCAACGTTTTTTAAACCTTCTTTTACGATAGCTTGTGCCAAAACGGTAGCAGTTGTTGTTCCGTCTCCAGCTAAATCGTTGGTTTTAGAAGCAACTTCTTTCACCATTTGAGCACCCATATTTTCCAATGGATCTTTCAATTCGATTTCTTTTGCAACTGTAACACCATCTTTGGTTACGTTTGGTCCACCAAATGATTTTCCGATAATAACATTACGACCTTTTGGCCCAAGGGTTACTTTTACTGCATTTGCCAAAGCGTCAACTCCACGTTTTAATCCGTCACGTGCTTCAATATCAAATTTTATATCTTTTGCCATTTTATTTGTTTGTTTACTAGTCTTAATACTTTACTTACTTCTTAATACCTTTTAGATAATTGCTAAAATATCGTCTTCACGCATAATCAAATAATCTTTTCCTTCAAATTTTAAGTCGGTGCCTGCATATTTTCCGTATAAAACAGTATCTCCAACTTTAACGGTCATAGTGTGATCTTTTGATCCATTTCCAACAGCAACTACGGTTCCTTTTTGAGGCTTTTCTTTTGCTGTGTCAGGAATAAAAATACCCGAAGCTGTTTGGGTTTCGGCAGCAACAGGCTCAATTAAAACGCGGTCTGAAAGTGGTTTAATGTTTAATGCCATAGTATTATATTTTTTTAAATAATTTAAATTAAGATGAAATCTGTTTTTCAGAAATTGTGCCAGTAACAGGTTTGCTGACAAATTTTCAGCTAAAAAAAATGCCAGCATTATAAGCTGGCATTTACTTTTATGATAGTTAAAAACTATTCTGCTGGTTGAGTAGCAGGAGTAGTTTCTGTAGCTGGTGCAGTTTCTGTAGCTGGAGTAGCAGGAGTTGCTGGTGTTGCAGGTTTTGGAGCTGCAATTTCAGAGTCGTCAATGATTTTAGTTTCTGATCCAGATGTAAAGCTTAAGCTTGAGAATAAAATCAAAAGGATTAAAACTGTCGCTAAAGTCCAAGTACTTTTATCTAAGAAGTCAGTAGTTTTTTGAACACCACCTAATTGTTGAGATCCACCTAATGTAGAAGACAAACCACCACCTTTAGGGTTTTGAACCATTATTACTACTACTAAAAGAAAACATACTATTGTGATTAGTACTAAAAAAATTGAAAACATAATGCTATAATTAATTGTTATTTTGTTGTAAAGACTTAATATCCGAAATTCGGTCTGCAAATAAACTACTTTTTTCTGGATATTTCAAAATTAATATTTCATAAGCTTGAATTGCTCGTTGATATTTTTTTTGTTCGAGGTAAACCTTGGCTAAAGTTTCTGTCATCAGATAGGAAGTGTCGGCTTCATTTTGCGAAAATACTACAGGATTGGCGTTTGTTTGTTTGATTGGTGGAATTTTTGGGTTGGCTTCAATAAACTTGTCGATAATTTCTAATTTTTTCTTTTTTTCAAGTTCCAATGCATCTGATTTTTCCTCAACTTCTTGTTTTTCACGGTTTATTGGCGTGAAGCTGGCCAGTTGCAACCATTCCTGAAACGAATGTTTTTCCTCTTTAGAAAAGTCTAGCGGTTTTCCAATTTCGAGTTTTTCCTCAATTGTTTCTGATTCAGGCTCTTCTTGAATTTCTATTTCAGTTTCTATTTCGGGAATGGCTTCCTTGATAGAAGTTAAAATCGATTGCTCCAATTTATTGATGGGTTCAGAAATTTTTTCTTCAGAAATAGTAATCGCTACAACTTCACTTTCATTGACCATGATATTATGGATCACGGCTTCTTTTTCTTCCAAAAAGGTTTTTTGAAGCGTTGCAAAATTTCCTGTCGTGATAAAATCGAATAGAATGCTTCTGTCTGTTGTATAGGAAGCTGTCACTCTCAAAGCCTGATTGTATTTGAAGCTGTCCTGGTTGTAAAGTCCTTTCAAGTATAAAGCCCTTGCACTCTGAAAATATGGAAATTCCTCTACAATTCGTTCCAATACCAATGTATGCCTATCGCTGATGGCATTGGGTTTGTTGAGAAGATAAGTTAATTCAGAGGTGTTCACAGTTTCAAATTTTGGTTTTAAATTACCATTTTGCTAAGGATTCATTGAAAATATCTTGTGTGATTCTTTCGAAAATGGCATCTAATGCAGTTGTAAGTTGGCCTCCAGTTGGTAGTTCAGCACCTGGAAAATCATAAAAAAAACTAAATCCTTTTTCAAAATCATCGGCCTCTTTGTTCTTATTTGTAAAACGAACATTTATTCTAATATTCAATCGGTTTTGTGCAGCCCTTTGATCAGCAGTTGCAGTCATTGGACTAATTCGATAATCTACAATTTCACCTTCATAAACTAAATCTCCACCTGAATTTGTTAAGCTTAAATTAGTTTGGTTTTGAATCAAATCCTGCAAAGCTCGGGTGAACTGTAGTTCTATTCCGGGTTCAACCAAATCCGCATTGTTCTGAAAGTAATTTACTTGAAAAGTCTTTGCATCAATTTGTCCAGTTCCTGTAAAATTATAATAGCCACATCCATTAAAAGTCAAAACAATTATGGTTAGTAGAGAGATATGTTTTAATTTATTCATTTTAATTTTTAAAAAGATTCAAATATACTATAAATCGAATTGTTTTATTTTTCGGTACAAGGTTCTTTCAGAAATTCCGAGTTCATCAGCGGCAGCTTTACGTTTTCCTTTGTTTTTTTCTAATGATTTCTTGATCATTTCGATTTCTTTCTGTTCTAATTTCAGAATTTCTTCTTCTTCAACCGTTTCTGCAAAAAGATAACTGTCTTCCTGCTCTTCAAAATCTTTTTTAGGAACAACATTCTGAACAGGAATTACAGAAAGTTCATTCTGATCTTCATAATCAATTTCCGAATCGTCCTGATGTGAACCATATATTTTCTGAATCAGATTTTTATTGGTTTCCTGAACTTTCGAGCTTCCGTTTTGCATTAATTCCAACGTCAGCTTTTTCAAATCGTTCAAGTCACTTTTCATATCAAAAAGCACTTTGTATAAAATCTCTCTTTCAGTACTGAAGTCGTTTTCGCTCTTTTTGTCTTTAATTACCGAAGGTAAATTGTTTCCTTCAGTAGGTAAATACGATTGCAAGGTCAAAGCCGAAATATCTCTATTGGTTTCCAAAACCGAAATTTGTTCCGCAACATTTCGAAGTTGTCGGATGTTTCCGCTCCAACGAAATTTTAATAAAAATTGAATCGCATTTTCATCCAATTTAATCGGAGGCATTTTATATTTATGGGCAAAATCCGAAGCAAATTTTCTGAAAAGCAAATGGATATCGTCTTTTCTGTCACGCAATGGTGGCAACGGAATATCAACCGTGCTCAAACGATAATATAAATCTTCACGGAATTTTCCTTTTTCAATAGCATCAAACATATTCACGTTTGTAGCAGCCACGATTCGCACATCTGTTTTTTGAACTTGGGAAGAACCTACTTTGATAAATTCTCCATTTTCCAAAACACGAAGCAAACGAACTTGTGTTGTCAAAGGCAATTCTCCCACTTCGTCCAAGAAAATCGTTCCGCCATCTGCTACTTCAAAATAACCTTCACGCGTTGAAGTTGCTCCTGTAAAAGCACCTTTTTCGTGACCAAAAAGCTCACTGTCAATGGTTCCTTCTGGAATAGCACCACAGTTTACGGCAATATATTTTCCGTGTTTTCTATGTGAAAGCGAATGGATGATCTTCGGGATACTTTCCTTCCCGACACCACTTTCTCCCACAACCAAAACCGAAATATCCGTTGGTGCAACCTGGATTGCTTTTTCAATCGCACGATTTAATTTCGGGTCGTTCCCGATGATTTCAAATCGCTGTTTTATGGCCTGAACTGATTCCATATATGTTTTTGTTGTTTTTGTTTCAGGTTTAAAGTTTAACGTTTCGCGAACCTTAAACTTTAAACCTGAAACTTTAAACTTTTTTAATTCATTTCACTATAACCCACAACTTCTCCAATCAAAGTCCCGCTGGTGCAAGTATTGATTTTTACATTCACAAAGTCGCCAATCTTATAATTTTCTCTAGGAAAAACAACCGTGATGCTTTGAGAATTTCTTCCTGAAAATTGTGCTGCCGATTTTTTAGAAGTCTTTTCGATTAAAACTTCGACGGTTTTCCCGATGAATTCCTCGCTTCTAAACCAGCTGTGTTTTTGTTGTAAATCGACAATTTCTTGTAATCTTCTCGCTTTTGTTTCTTCTGGAACATCGTCTTCCATTTTTCTTCCCGCCAAGGTTCCCGGACGTTCAGAATAGGAATACATATAACCAAAATTATATTTTACAAATTCCATCAAGCTCAAGGTATCTTGGTGATCTTGTTCGGTTTCGGTTGGGAAACCAGCAATCATATCTTGCGAAATACTGCATTCTGGAATTATCGTTCTGATTTTTGTGATCAAGTCGAAATATTCAGCTCGTGTATGCAAACGGTTCATTTCTTTCAAGATTCTATCGCTTCCCGATTGCACCGGAAGGTGAATATGCTTGCAAATATTCGGATATTTTGCAATAACGTGCAACACACTTTCGTGCATATCTTGCGGATTCGATGTTGAAAATCGGACACGCATTTTTGGGAAAGTCGTCGCGACCATTTCCAATAAAGTATCGAAATTCACGGCAGTTGCTTTTTGCATATCCGACGCTTTCTCGAAATCCTTTTTCAAGCCACCGCCATACCACAGATAGCTATCGACATTTTGACCCAAAAGCGTAATTTCTTTATAACCTTGATTCCAAAGATTGGTAATTTCGGTCATAATACTTTGTGGCTCACGGCTTCTTTCGCGACCTCGCGTGAATGGTACCACACAAAACGTACACATATTATCGCAACCTCTTGTGATGGAAACCAAAGCCGTAATTCCATTGCTGTTCAATCGAACAGGTGAGATATCACCATACGTTTCATCTTTTGATAAAATGACGTTGATGGCATCATTTCCAGATTCAACTTCGGCTAGAAGATTCGGTAAATCTTTGTAAGCATCTGGACCAACGACCAAATCCACAATTTTTTCTTCTTCGAGGAATTGACTTTTCAAACGTTCAGCCATACAACCCAAAACCCCAACTTTCATCTTTGGGTTGATGCGTTTTACAGCGTTATATTTTTCCAGACGTTTTCGAATCGTTTGTTCGGCCTTGTCTCTAATGGAACAGGTGTTTACCAAAACCAAATCGGCTTCTTCGAGAATTTGGGTGGTGTTGAAACCATTTTCAGATAGGATGGAAGCCACGACTTCGCTGTCCGAAAAATTCATCGCACAACCATAACTCTCTATAAAAAGTTTTTTGGTATTCCCCGTTTTATGTTCTAAAACTAAGCTTTCGCCTTGTTTGTTTTCTTCAATAATCTTTTCCATAGGTCTTCCTTCAGCGGAATTTTTTCAAGCTACAAATATAGTACAAATTTAAGCGATATGACAAGATGGCAGAATTAGATTTAACAATGTTTTTTGAGGAAGATTGAAATATTGAAGGATTGAAAAATTTAAAGATTTTGGATGGAGCTAAATTTTGACTGAAAGATTATGTTTGAAAAATATTTATACCTTAATATATATCTTTTTAAATTTTTTTCGCCAGTCCAAATTTTCTACAATATTGGTCTGGAAGATTCCAATCCCGAAGCTTCGGGACAAATGGATTTTCAAATAGCCCCGATGGTTGCTACTATCCTTTTGTGGCGGTCCCGACGCTTCGGGAGCATAAAAGATAGTGGCATCCAGCGGGAAAATGGATTCATGATAATCACTATCGATTTGCTTCTAATGAAAATAAAAAATCTTTATATTTTAGGACGTTGGAAATCAGCGAATTTGAATTAAAAAAAATCTAAAAACGCAATATTTAAAAAATTCACATACTTTTGCGACAGAAATAGAAGCATTATGGCAAAGAATTTAGTGATAGTTGAGTCGCCTGCGAAGGCAAAAACCATAGAAAAATTTTTAGGAAGCGATTACCAGGTGGAGTCCAGTTATGGGCACATTGCAGATTTGCCTTCCAAGGAAATAGGGGTAGATGTGTTAAATGGGTTTAAGCCGAAATATGAAGTTTCCCCTGATAAAAAAGCGTTGGTGACGAAGCTAAAAGGACTTGCCAAGAAAGCCGATATGGTTTGGTTGGCGAGTGATGAGGACCGTGAGGGAGAGGCCATTTCGTGGCACTTGTCTGAGGAATTGAACTTGAAGTCAGAGAATACAAAAAGGATTGTTTTTCACGAGATTACCAAAACGGCCATTTTGAAGGCGATTGATAATCCGAGGGGAATTAATTATGACTTGGTAAACGCTCAGCAGGCGAGAAGGGTTTTGGATCGATTGGTGGGTTATGAACTTTCGCCTGTGCTTTGGAGAAAAATAAAAGGCGGTTTATCGGCGGGAAGAGTCCAGTCGGTTTCGGTGCGATTGATTGTGGAACGCGAAAGAGAAATCCAGAATTTTAAAGCGGTTGCAAGCTATTCTGTCGTAGCTGAATTTGCCAATGAAGCGGGAAAAACCTTCAAGGCAAAATTGCCAAAGAATTTTAATACGAAGAAAGAAGCCGAAGATTTTTTGAATAAAAATATTGGGTCTATATATAAGGTAGCGGATTTGGAAACAAAACCTACCAAAAAATCGCCTGCAGCACCGTTTACAACTTCGACTTTGCAACAGGAAGCGGCGAGAAAATTGTATCTTCCGGTAGGAATCACGATGCAGTTGGCACAACGTTTATACGAAGCCGGTTTGATTACCTATATGAGAACGGACAGCGTGAACCTTTCGGCAGATGCTATGAATGCAGCAGAAGCTGAAATCATTAAATCGTATGGAAAAGAGTTTTCAAAACCTAGAAGTTTTGTAACGAAAAGCAAAGGAGCTCAAGAAGCTCACGAGGCGATTCGTCCGACGGATATGTCGCGTCATACTGTGAATATCGACAGAGATCAAGCGCGTTTGTATGATTTGATTTGGAAAAGAACGTTGGCTTCCCAGATGAGCGATGCTCAATTGGAACGAACCAATGTGAAAATCGAAGCGAACAATCACAGAGAATTATTTGCAGCAACTGGAGAAGTTTTGCTTTTTGAAGGTTTCTTGAAAGTATATCTTGAAGGAAGTGATGACGATGATGAAGAACAAGAAGGAATGTTGCCTGCGATGAAAGTGAATGAGAAATTACAAAATAATTTTATCACAGCAACAGAACGATATACAAGACCGCCGGCAAGATATACGGAAGCTTCTTTGGTGAAGAAATTGGAGGAACTGGGAATTGGCCGTCCGTCAACTTATGCTCCAACAATTTCTACGATCATCAACAGAAATTATGTTGAGAAAGGAAATTTGGAAGGACAGGAAAGAAATTATACGCAATTGACTTTGCAATCTGGAAAGTTAGGTGAAAAAATGTTGAAGGAAACTACAGGTTCTGACAAAGGAAAATTGGTGCCGACAGATATTGGAACAATTGTTACTGATTTCTTGGTTAAGAATTTTGAAAGAATCCTGGATTATAATTTCACAGCAAAAGTAGAACAGGATTTTGATGAAATTGCAGAAGGAAATGTGAATTGGGCAAAAATGATGCAGGAATTCTACGATCAGTTTCATCCTAATGTGAAAGATGTAGAGGCAAATGCTGAAAGAGAATCTGGGGAGAGAATTTTAGGTAAAGATCCAAAAACAGGAAAACCGGTAAGTGTTCGTTTAGGGAAATTTGGTCCGATGGCTCAGATTGGCGATGCGGAAGATGAAGAAAAGCAGTTTGCTAGTTTGATGAACGATCAGAATATCGGGAATATTACTTTGGAAGAAGCTTTGAATTTGTTCTTGCTTCCGAAAAATTTGGGAACACATAAAGGAGAAGATGTAGAAGTGAACAATGGCCGTTTTGGTCCGTATGTTCGTTTTGGAAAAATGTTTATTTCTTTACCGAAAGGAGAAGATCCATTGGATGTGACTTTTGAAAGAGCCAAAGAATTGATTGCTGAAAAAGAAGAAGCCGATGCTCCAATTGCAACTTATAAAAATGAACCCGTTCAAAAAGGTGTGGGTCGTTTTGGGCCGTTCATCAAATGGAACGGAATGTTTATCAATGTAAGTAAGAAATATAATTTTGACAATCTTTCACAATCGGATATTGTTGAACTGATTGAAGATAAGCTTCAGAAAGAAATTGACAAGGTTTTGCATCATTGGGAAGACGAAGGAATCAAAGTAGAAAAAGCTCGTTGGGGACGTTCAGTTATTACCAAAGGGAAAATCAAGATTGAACTGAGCAAGGATGTTGATGCGACGAAATTGACTTTGGCAGAAGTTCAGGAAATGATCGAGAAAAAGTCGCCTGCCAAAAAAACAGCAGCGAAAAAAACTACAGCCACTAAAAAGCCTGCTGCAAAAAAAGCAGTAGCCAAAAAGAAATAATATATGGAATTTGATTTTTTATCGCCGTTAGAGGATGAAATTTTAGACTTTGTAAAGGGGCTTTCTTCGCAACATTTGGGAAGTAAGGTCGTGATGCATTCGTCCAAAGAATTTCCAGATCTTGATAAAATCAATATTGCTATTATTGGTGTTTTGGAAAATAGAGGTGGCTATAATGAAGTAAATGATGTCGATTTGATTCCTATTCGAAAAGAATTGTACAGTCTTTTTCCGGGTAACTGGCATGCTTCGATAGCCGATTTGGGAAATATTGAATCGGGTAATTCCGTTAATGATACCTATTTTGCTTTAAAGAAAGTAACTGCCGAACTTATCAAAAAGAAAATTATACCTATTATAATAGGAGGAACTCAAGATTTGACTTATCCTTTGTATAGAGCTTATGATGAGCTTGAGCAAATGGTCAACTTGGTGTCGATAGATAATAAGTTTGACTTTGGAAAGGAAGCTTCGGAATTATCGGCTACTTCTTATGTTACTAAAATGATAGTAGAAGAGCCAAATAATCTTTTTAATTACAGTAATATTGGCTTTCAAACCTATTATAACTCTCAAGAAGAGATTGATTTGATAGAAAAACTTTTTTTTGATGCCTATCGTTTGGGAGAGATTTCCAATAATATTTCGATTTCGGAACCTGTTTTTCGTGATGCTGATATAATATCTTTAGATTTAACATCCGTAAAGTCTTGTGATTCGGGTAATTTTATTACTTTTACCCCCAACGGATTTAACGGTAAGGAAATATGTTCTTTATCAAGATATGCTGGAATAAGCGATAAAGTGTCATTATTTGGGATTTTTAATCACAATAGTTCAAAACAGGAAGCAGTTTTGATTGCTCAAATTGTTTGGTACTTTATTGAAGGTTATCATTATCGATCAAATGAATACCCTTTTGGAAGTAAGGAGAGCTATTTAAAATACATTGTGCCTTTAGAAGACGAACAATTAGTGTTTTATAAGAGTGATAAAACCGAAAGATGGTGGATAGAAATACCATTTATTTCAAGTGTTAATAATAAATTAAAAAGAAATACGTTATTACCATGTTCCTATGATGATTATTTAGGAGCTACTAATCAAGAAATTCCAGAGAGATGGTGGAAGGCTCAAAGGAAAAATATCTTATAGTGAAGTAGTTAATGAAAAAATAACGTTGATTTCACATAATTTTAAGTTTTTGTTAGTAAAAAAATTGTTTTTTAGAAAAATAATAAATAGGTTTACGGCCTTAAATTAAGAATATATTATAACCCAAATTTATATGAAGAAGTTCATTGCATTTGCAGCATTATCATCATTATTATTTAGCTGTGGCTCTAGCGACAAAGGGGAATTAGTAGGAGTAAAAGGAAAGAAATGGCATCCGGAGAAACCTTACGGAATGACATTGGTTCCAGGTGGTTCCTATATTATGGGTAAATCAGATGATGATTTAGCTAATATTGGAGATGCTCCAACTAAAACTGTAACAGTACGTTCTTTCTATATGGATGAAACGGAAATCACAAATAGTGAATACCGTCAGTTTGTGGAGTGGGTAAAGGATTCTACTATCAGAGTTCGTTTGGCTATTATGGCTGATGAGCAAGGTCAAACTGCTGGAACAGGTGGTGGTAAAAACGCTACAGGTATTGGAGATTTTGCTTTCGCCGATACTGATCCTGAAAAAATGACTCCATACGATAAGTATATGTATGAAAATTACTATAGTGTAGGTACGGAAGATGACATGTATGCTGGTAGAAAATTAAACAAAAAAGTAAAATTGATTACAGATACTTCTAAGTATCCTGATGAATTTTATACAGAAGTTATGGATTCAATGTATTTGCCTCTTGAAGAGTCATACAATGGATTGAGAACTATCGATAATAGTAAGTTGAAATTCCGTTACACGGAAGTTGACTTAAATGAAGCGGTAAAGAAAAAAGGAAGAAAAGGATTTATCAAAAAGTCTGAGCCTGTAGAAATCTATCCTGATACTACTTCTTGGATTAAGGATTTCTCTTACTCCTATAATGAGCCAATGCATAATGACTACTTTTGGCACCAAGCTTATAGTGATTATCCAGTAGTGGGTGTTTCATGGAAGCAATCTAAAGCATTCTGTGCTTGGAGAACTTTGCATAAAAATGCTTACATTAAATCTAAAAAGAAAAAAGGACGTAACTTGATCAATTCATTCAGATTGCCAACTGAGGCAGAATGGGAGTATGCTGCTAGAGGTGGTCTTCAATCTGCAACTTATCCTTGGGGAGGTCCTTATACTAAAAATGATAGAGCTTGCTTCTTGGCAAACTTTAAGCCTAACAGAGGGGATTATGCTGCTGATGGAGCATTGTATACAGTAGAAGCAGAATCTTTTGATCCAAACGGATATAATTTGTACAACATGGCTGGAAACGTTGCAGAGTGGACAAACTCGTCATACGATGCTGGTGCTTATGAGTTCGTTTCAACAATGAATCCAAATGTACCAGATGCTAAAAATCAACGTAAAGTTGTAAGAGGTGGATCATGGAAAGATGTTGCTTACATGTTGCAAGTGAGTACTCGTGATTTTGAATATGCAGATACTGCAAGAAGTTACATCGGTTTCAGAACAGTTCAAGATTATATGGGAACTGAAACAACAGGTAACGCACCAAGAAATTAAATTATTAAACCAAACTTTATAAACTATCTAATTAACTAAAAAACTATTATTATTATGGCATTTTTAAGCAAAAAAGTAATGAATTTCGCTTACGGTATGGGAGCGGCAGTTGTAATCATCGGAGCTCTTTTTAAATTGCAACACTGGCCTGGTGCAAGTGCAATGTTGATCATTGGGCTTGGTGTAGAAGCGTTAATTTTCGGACTATCTGCTTTTGACCCAGTTGATACTGAACTTGATTGGACACTTGTTTATCCTGAATTAGCAGGAGGAGAAGGGAAAAAGAGAGATGTAAAGAAAGAAAACCCAACTGAAGCTCAAGGTTTACTTTCTCAAAAATTAGACAACTTGTTAAAAGAAGCTAAAATCGATGGTGAATTGATGGCGAGCTTAGGAAATAGTATCAAAAATTTCGAATCTGCTGCTAAAGGAATTTCTCCAGCTGCTGATGGAATTGCTGCTACAAAAAAATACAGTGAAGAATTGTCTATGGCTGCTGCTCAAATGGAGTCTCTAAACAGTCTTTATAAAGTACAGTTAGAAAGTGCTTCAAGAAATGCTGAAGCTAACAAAGAAATCGCTGATAACGCTTCTAAATTAAAAGATCAAATGCAGTCTATGACAGCAAACATTGCTTCGTTAAACAATGTTTATGGTGGAATGCTTTCTGCAATGAGTAACAAAGGATAATTAGTTTTATTACTATATTTTCATAAACAAAATAAACTAAACTAATTAAGAAAAAATGGCAGGAGGAAAATTAACCCCTAGACAGAAGATGATTAACCTGATGTACTTGGTTTTCATCGCTATGTTGGCATTGAATATGTCAAAAGAAGTACTATCAGCTTTTGGATTGATGAATGAAAAATTTGATGCATCTAACATCTCTACAACTGATTACAATAAAAAACTTTTGTTGGTTTTAGAAACAAAGGCTTCTGAAGATCCTTTAAAATTTTCTGAACCAAATGATAAAGCAAAAAAAGTTTCTCAGTTATCAGAATCTTTTTATTCCTATTTAGGAGGTCTTAAAAAGGAAATTTCTGGTGGATATGAAATTGATGAGAAAACAGGAAAATTGCCTTATGAGGCAATGGATAAAGGAGATAAAATTGATGAGCTTTGGTTTGAAGGAGACGGTTACTCTCCAAAAGGTAAAGAAATTGTATCTACCTTTAACAAGTTTGTAACCGATATGAAGTCAATATTTGGTAATGATGTAAAATATCAACCTATCATTAAGGAACTAGAAGCTAAATTTTCAACAGCTGATGTAAAAGATGGTGATGGTGTAAAGAAAAAGTTTTTAGATTATCACTATAAAGGCTTTCCTGCAATTGCCTCATTAACAAAACTTTCAGCTTTGCAAAATGACATTAAAATGATGGAATCTGGTGTTTACAACGTTTTAATGGGGAATACATTTAAAGAAGCTGCTTCTATGAAGAATTTCCAAGCGATTGTAGCTCTTGATAAAAATGTATATTTTCAAGGAGAACAAGTTACAGGTAAAGTTGTTTTAGGGAAATATGATGCCAATACTAAGCCAACATCTTTTTCAGGTCCAGGTAAAATTGAAAACGGACAAGCTGTTATTTCTATGACTGCAGGTAACATTGGTGAACAAAAATTTGGTGGTACCTTTACTTTCGTTGAAGATGGAGAAACTATTCCATTAAAGTTTGAAGGAACTTATGTTGTTGTGCCACGTCCAAATTCAGCTAATATTTCTGCTGATAAAATGAATGTTGTATATAGAGGCTTGCCTAATCCAATGACTATTTCGTTTGCGGGTATTTCTGATGATAAGGTTACAGCATCTGCACCTGGACTTACTAAAGCTGGTGGAAATGGTAAATATAATCTTAATCCAGGTCAAGGTACTGAAGTTACAGTTAGTGTTACTGGTAAAATGACTGATGGTAAATCTGTTTCAGATAAGAAAACATTCAGAATTAAAAATATTCCTGGACCACAAGGTGCAATTGGTGGTGTAATTGGAAATACTAAAGGAGCTAAATCTCGTTTGGAAGTTTCTCAAATATCTGCTTTGCTTCCTGATTTCTTGTATGATTTATCATTCCAAGTTACCCAATTTACATTTAAAGTTCCTGGTCAAGCAGCAGTAATAGTAAATGGTGATAGAGTTAATGCACAATGTAAAGCTGCATTAGCAAAAGCAGGTAGAGGAGATGTTATTACTATAACAGACATCAAGACTAAGATAGTTGGTGTAAGTGCCAATATTATTACAGGAAAAACTGCTCCTGTAGTTTACGAAATACAATAATAATTGAGGTTTGACGTTTTTAGGTTGAACTACTTATAATAAACACTATGAATTGTAGAAATTTTTTATCATTAATCGTTTTGGTAGCAGGAAGTTTTTCTTCTTTCGCTCAATCAAATCTGTTGAATGCAAAAACTCCTGACGAGATAGGAAAGAAAACTGCCGCTCAATTGGTTTCTGATAACGACAAGCCATTACCTTATGGTTTTGTTGACGACAGAGATATCTTGATGGGTAAAGCGGTTTGGGAGATAATTGATTTGGATGAAAGAATTAATTTTCCTCTGTATTTTCCTGTAGATACCAATAATATTGGTTCTGATAGAAGGTCATTGTTTGATGTAATTATCAAAGGTATTAAATCTGGAGAGATTACTGAGGTTTATAGTGATAGCTATTTCAACACAAAAAAGACGTTGAAAGAAATGGAGTCTTCTTTTACTTATATTGATACTATTCCATCAGGAATAGATGAAATCAATAACTACTTTGATGATTATAAGTCAGGTGCAAAAGTATTAGATCCTCAATATATCAACAAACAAGATTTAACAGGTTACCATATTTCGGGATATAAAATAAAAGGGTTTTGGTATTTTGACAAACGTCAAGGTGAGCTAAAGTATCGTTTGTTGGGACTTTGTCCTGTAGCTCCAGAAGCAAGAGAAATTGGTAGTGACAATCCAGATGTTATTGAATTGTTCTGGGTTTATTTCCCAGCAGCTAGAGATGTTTTACATGCTTCTTATGCTTTCAATGACAGGAATTCAGCAATGCCAATCTCTTTCGATAGATTGTTAAACTCAAGACGTTTTAATTCTACGATTTATCAAGAAGAAAATGTTTATGGAGATCGATTAATCGAAGATTATATGAAAGACAATTCGCAAATGCAGTTGTTAGAATCTGAAAGAGTGAAAGACAAAATCAGAGATTTCGAACAAGATATGTGGAACTATTAATTAGTTTCGATTTTTAAACTAAAACTCTTACCATAACGGTAAGAGTTTTTTTATTTTTGTACTATGATAGATTATTTAATTGTTGGTTCAGGTCTCGCAGGAATTGCTTTTGCAGAAACTTGCATTCAGAATGGGAAAAGTATTTTTGTTTTGGATGATCATTCTCAGAATTCTTCTAAAGTTGCCGGAGGGTTATACAATCCTGTTATCCTAAAGCGATTCAGCAAACTTGAAAATGCACAAGAACAATTAATTTTGCTTAATTCATTTTATAGTTCCATCGAAAGGAGAATTGATGCTAAAATCAATTTCCCACTTCCTATCCTCAGAAAATTTTTTTCGATAGAGGAACAAAACAATTGGTTTATTGCTTCGGATAAAATAGGATTGGCTCCTTTTCTTTCTACTAATTTGTTATTTAAACAGTATGATGGCATTGATGCTCCTTTTGGATATGGAGAAGTTTTGCAGACAGGCTATCTTGACACGGCTTTGCTTTTAGATAAGTTCAGAAGTTATTTGGAAGAGAATAATTTATTTCGTGAAGTTACTTTTGATTATGCATTATTGGAAAGTAATGCTGATGGAGTTCGATATATGGATATAAAAGCGAAGCATATCGTCTTTGCAGAAGGGTTTGGGATGCATTTAAATCCCTATTTTAGACATCTTCCGCTTGACGGAACTAAAGGCGAACTTTTTATCATCAAGGCTTCAGGACTCGATCTGGATGTGATCGTAAACACTAGTGTCTTTATTCTCCCTTTGGGGAATGATTTGTTTAAGGTTGGTGCAACATATAATTGGTCTGACAAAACCGATCAGCCAACTGAGGAAGGAAAGCTGGAGTTAATTGCAAGAATTAAAGAAATATTAAATTGTGATTTTGAGATTATAGAACATTTTGCGGGAGTTCGTCCAACCGTAAAAGACAGAAGACCTTTAGTGGGAACGCATCCTGACTACAGCAATATCCATATTTTAAACGGCTTGGGAACTAGGGGCGTGATGCTTGGACCTTCTATGGCGAAAGCGTTATTCGAGAGTATTGAAAATGGAATACCTTTAGAAAAATCCTGCGATATCAAAAGATTTGATAAAAAAAAATGGATTACTTTTTAAAATTTTTATCGTACGAAACGAACATATTGATGTAAATACTTCTTGAAAGTCGCATGACAAGTGGAAATAATAAAATGATAGATCCAAATATTACTGCAAAATTTATAAGCATGCTTTTGCTAAACTGAAAGCAAATGATGAAAGCAATAATTCCAATCGCTACATTCAATCCGTAACTAACATACATGGCGCCATAAAAAAAAGATGGTTCAATCTGGTATTTTAAACCACAATGGCTACATTTTTCCTTCATCTTGATAATTTTACTCAAATGCAGGAGGTTTTGATCCTCATACATACTCTCATTCTGACATTTAGGACAAGTTCCTGTTAAAATGCTATATAATTTGGATCCTTTTTTTAACATTTGCAAAAAATTTGGTTGAACCATTCATTGGTCATGCAAATTTACGACTTAATTGAGGTTTACATCTTAAATCTCGCAATCTTTTAATCAATACTTAAATGCTTAATATACATAATTTGTCGGTTTCGTTTGGAGGAACTTATTTGTTCGAAGAAGTTACCTTTCGTTTAGGAGCCGGTGACCGTGTTGGTCTTGTTGGGAAAAATGGTGCAGGAAAATCTACTATGCTAAAAATTTTAGCTAAGGATTTTGCTCCAGATTCTGGTGCTATTTCTCAAGAGAAGGAAGTTCGAATGGGCTTTTTACGTCAGGATATTGATTTTGAACAAGGAAGAACTGTTCTAGAAGAAGCCTATCAGGCTTTTACAGAAATAAAAGAGGTCGAGAAAAAGCTTGAAGAAATCAATCATCAGTTGGTTACAAGAACCGATTATGAAAGTGACGAATACAGCCAAATTATTGAAGACTTATCAGATTATACCCATCGTTTCGAATTGTTGGGAGGTTATAATTATGTGGGCGATACTGAGAAAATTTTACTTGGATTAGGTTTTAAGAGAGAGGTTTTCAATAATCAAACCGAGACTTTTTCAGGTGGATGGAGAATGCGAATTGAACTCGCTAAGTTGCTTTTGCAATCAAACGATATCCTTCTTCTGGATGAGCCAACAAATCACTTGGATATCGAGAGTATTATTTGGTTGGAGAGTTTCTTAAGAAATTTTCCTGGCGTTGTGGTGATTGTGTCACACGATAAAATGTTCTTGGATAATGTAACGAACAGAACAATAGAGATCTCACTGGGTAAGGCTTATGATTTTAATAAACCCTATTCACAGTATTTGGAATTGCGTCATGAAATTCGCGAAAAGCAATTGGCTACACAAAAAAATCAGGCGAAGAAGATTGAAGAGACGGAAAAGTTGATTGAGAAATTCCGGGCAAAGGCTTCAAAAGCTTCAATGGCACAATCTCTTATAAAAAAATTAGATAAAGTTGAAAGGATCGAAGTAGATGAAGATGATAACTCGGTTATGAATATTTCTTTTCCGGTTTCGAAAGTGCCAGGGAGAGTGGTGATTGAGGCCGAGAATGTAACAAAGAGCTATGGTGATAAAACCATCTTGAAAGATATTTCTTTATTAGTGGAAAGAGGTAGTAAGATTGCTTTCGTGGGACAGAATGGTCAAGGAAAATCTACTTTTATCAAGGCAATTGTGAATGAGTTTGAATATGAAGGAAATATAAAACTAGGACATAATGTTCAGGTTGGATATTTTGCTCAAAATCAGGCGGAATATTTAGATGGTGAGATTACTTTGTTAAGAACAATGGAAGATGCTGCAACCGACACAAACCGATCAAAGGTGCGTGACATGTTGGGCTCTTTTCTTTTTAGAGGTGATGATGTAGAAAAAAAGGTCAAAGTACTTTCCGGTGGTGAGCGAAACCGTTTGGCATTGTGTAAATTGCTTTTGCAACCTATCAATGTCTTGGTAATGGATGAGCCTACGAATCACTTGGATATCAAATCGAAAAATGTCTTGAAAGCGGCCCTACAAAAGTACGAGGGAACATTACTTTTAGTATCGCACGACAGGGATTTCTTGCAAGGAATGTCTAATCTGGTATATGAATTCAAGGACCAGAAGATTAAGGAATATCTTGGTGATATCAACTATTTCTTGGAACAACGTAATATGGAAAATATGCGTGAGGTAGAGAAAAGGGATATTGCAAAAAAAGAAAATCCAAAGGAAAACAACAAGGCTTCCTATGAAGATCAGAAGAAAAATAAATCGTTGCAGAATAAATTAAGTAAAGTGGAAAGTCAGATCAAGCAACTAGAGATTGATATCCAGAAGGATGACAAGGCACTTGCTGCGAATTATGACAAGCATATCGAAGACGCTTCTTTTTTTATGGCCTATAACAAAAAGAAAAAAGATTTAGACCGTCTTCTAGAAGAATGGGAAGTGATACAAGAAGAGATTGATAATGCATAAAGGATAGCCGGAATTGATTCCGGCTTTTTTTATGAAATTTTGGAGGTAATCTGTTGATTATTTTAGGGTAGGCTAAAGCAAATATGGGAGTTTTTTTATACATTCGTTTTACTTACTATTTTACAGCAACATCCAAAACATGAAACAAAAACTATACTTCCTCTGGTTGATTTTAGTTGTATTTTCGGCTTTCGCCCAAGAAAGTTCGCGCAAATGGAACAACAAGAAATGTGCAGTAGTCCTCACGTATGATGATGCTTTGAATGTGCATCTAGATAATGTAGTTCCTTCGCTTGATCAATATGGCTTCAAAGGAACGTTCTACGTCATTGCTTCTTCACCAAATATAGCCAATAGACTCGACGAGTGGCGAGCCATAGCTCACAACGGACATGAGTTAGGCAACCACACACTTAATCATCCTTGTGATGGAAGTTTGCCAGGACGTGAATGGGTAAACCCCGAAGCCGATCTTTCTCGTTATAGCATTGAAAGAGCTATCCATGAAATAAACATGACAAACACTTTCCTGAAAGCACTCGATGGCAAAGACGAACGAACATTTGCCTATCCTTGTGTAGATCTAACAATCGGAGGAAAAACTTTTTATGATCTGGTAGAAAAGGATTTTGCGGGTGCAAGAGGTGCCACTCCAGAGTATCCAATTGCAAAGCAAGTCAACTTGTCAAATATTACCGGCTTTGTAGAAGTGAATTCCACCGCCGAACAAATGATAGCTGAGATTGAAGCCGCGGAAAAAGCTGAGTCGTTTGTTGTATTTGTATTTCATGGTGTAGGCGGAGAACACCCCATGAATGTTGACCTAAAAGAACATCAGAAACTATTAGACTATCTCAAGAAAAGAGAAAAAGACATTTGGGTGGCTACTATGCTTGATGTGGCAAAATACATTAAGAAAGAACAAACGAAATAATTAATTATTAGACACGAATTTCCCACGAATTGATTAGTGAAAATTAGTGGAATTCGTCTCTTTGTTATTTCAAATTCCGAGCATAATAATTACTCATCAACGTCACAAAACTCACAATGGTAATAGTACTCAAAGGCATTATGATTGCTGCAACTAGTGGCAATAAATTACCTGTGACGGCAAAACTCAGTCCGATTACATTATACAAAAGTGAAAGTGCAAAACTCATCTTGATGGTAGTAATTGCTTTTTTAGAAAGTTTCAAAAAGTAATAGAGTTTCTTGAATTCACTCGCGTCAAGTATGGCATCACATGCAGGTGAAAAAACATTTACATTTTCCGAAACCGAAATCCCAACATTGCTTTGAGCCAATGCACCAGCATCATTCAGTCCATCGCCTATCATCATCACATTTCGACCTTTTTCTTGCAATTGTTTGATAAATTCTAGCTTCTGTTCTGGTTTTTGGTTAAATACCAGTTCGGTTCCTTTTGGTGCAACTTGTTCTAATGTTTCGCGTTCACCGTCATTATCTCCCGAAAGTATTTTAATTTGATAGTCTGATGATAAGTTTTTAAAAAGTTGCTCGAGTCCTTCACGGTATTGATTCGTAAATATATATTTCCCGAGATAATTTCCGTCGATACTAACATGGACTGAAGTCTGCTGATGCACCAATTCTTCTTTTTTTCCAACAAATGAAGCCGAACCTATAAGAACCATACTTCCTTTAAGGGTTGCCATAATTCCTTTGCCAGTGATTTCTTCAAAAAAATAGGTATTGAGTTGTGCTGTCTCAGGAAGATAGTCATATAACATTCTGCTCAATGGATGATTCGATGAACGGAGTGTATTCTTAACCAATGCAACATTATGTTCAGTAAGAGGAGTTCCTTCAAAAGCAATAGTCGATTGTTTATTAGTTGTGATGGTTCCTGTCTTGTCAAATACCAATGTGTCTACTTTAGCAAGTTGTTCGATAACCAATGCATTTTTGAGGTAGAATTTCTTTTTGCCTAAGATCCGCAATACATTTCCTGTAGTGAAAGGAGCGGTTAGGGCTAGTGCACAAGGACATGCTACAATCAATACGGCAGTAAAAACATTAAAAGCAATTCCGGTATCAAAGAAAATCCAATAACCAAAACTTACAAAGGCTATTAGCAAAAGGAGAGGAGTGAAATACCTGCTGATACGATCGGTAATCGTTTTATACTGCTGGTCCATTTTTTTCTGGAAAACAGCATTGCTCCACAACTGGGTGAGGTAACTTTGTGAAACCGAATTCAGCACTTCCATTTCGACTTCTTTTCCAATTTGCTTACCTCCTGCAAAAATTTTGTCACCAGATTGCTTCGTGATCGGAATCGCTTCACCCGTCACAAAGCTGTAATCAATCGAAGCTTTTTCGCTAATCAAAATGCCATCAACAGGGATTAACTCTTGGTTTCTAATTAGTAATCGATCTCCCTGTTCAATTTCATAAACGGGAACACTTTCTTCTTTTCTGTTGATGATTTTTGTAACTGCAATAGGAAAATAGGATTTAAAATCGCGTTCAAAACTCAGAAAACTGTAGGTTTTAATCTGGAACATTTTGCCCAGCAACATAAAGAAAATTAATCCGGTCAAACTGTCAAAAAAACCTTGACCATAATCAAAAACAATATCAATCGTACTTCTGACAAACATCACGATAATCCCCAATGCAATAGGAATATCGATATTCAACATTCCCGATTTGATACTCTTATAAGCCGAAACATAATAGCCACTTGCCGAATAAAAGAAACTTGGAAGTGACAAGGCAAATATTAGCCATCTGAAGAATCCTTTATATTGGTCAAGCCAAAATTCCTTATCCTCGAAATATTCTGGAAACGAAAGCAGCATGATGTTTCCAAAACAGAAAAAAGCTACACCAAGCTTGTAAGTAAGACTTCGATCCGCTTGTGATTTGCCAGTTTCATAATGCTCTAAACTGATATAGGGTTCATATCCAATGCGACTCAAGAGATAGACAATTTCTTTCAGTGAAAGTGTTTCGGGATTATAAACAATCCGTACTTTTTTTTCATGAAAGTTGACTTGCGAAGAGTTTATCTGCTTTTCAAGACGCTGTAGATTTTCCAGAATCCAAATACATGAACTGCAGTGTATATGCGGAATATTAAGTGAAACAATAGCCGTCGTATCTTCTCGAAACTCAAGAAGTTTTTCAACAATCTTTTCATTGTCTAAAAAATCATACTTTCCTTTAATATCAAGTGGAGTCGCTCCTGGCGATTGCTCAAAATCATAATAGCAAGTAAGATCATTTAAGCTAAAAATTTCATACACGGTCTTGCAACCCTGACAGCAAAAATTTAATTCTTCAAAAATAATCTCCTCTTCTTTTATAATAGTAAGTCCACAGTGAAAACAATTCTGTGTGTCCATAACTTTGCTCATTTACCTGAAGCAAAGTTCTTGTATGTGTGAGAATTATAATATGATAATTGTCATATAAATTTGTAAATTTGTACACCTTAATACCCCTTTTTCAATGAGCAAATGTGAACAATGTATCGTTAGAGAATTCAGTTCCCTAAAGGCACTCGGTAAAGACGAGTTGCTCAAAATGGCTGAATGCAAGACCTCAATGCAAGTAAAGAAGGGTGAAATTATCTTTGAAGAAGGAGAAAATGTGAATGGTGTTTTCTGTATAAAAGATGGTGTTTGCAAGATGACCAAATTGAGCCAGAACGGAAAAGACCAAATCGTAAAGCTTGTCAAGAAGGGCGAACTCTTGGGACAACGTTCTATGATTAGTGACGAACCAGCCAATCTTTCGGCAGTAGCGCTAGAGGATATGCAGGTATGTTTTATCCCCAAAAACGAAATCATGGGTTTCTTTAACCAAAACAATAATTTCTCGATGAATGTCATGAAAACCATTTGTGGCGATTTGAAAGAAGCGGATGATATTTTGGTTGGCTTGGCTCAAAAAACTGTTCGAGAGCGTTTGGCCTATACTTTATTATATTTAGAAGAAACCTTCGGAATTAATCCCGATAAATCATTAAAACTGCAATTGTCCCGTGAAGAAATCGCTGGTATGATTGGCACTGCTACCGAAAGCTGCATCCGTTTATTGTCTGAACTTAAAAAAGAGAATGCAATAGAGCTGATTGGAAAGAAAATCATCATCATCGACAGGAATAAGCTACTTCGAATAGCAAATTAAGAATCCTATAACCTTTTATTACAATCGTATAAAATTTTCCTTTATGAAATCTTGAACTTTGATAGGAATTAAATTCTAAAAATCAAACGTCATGGAAGATTTACGTAAAGAAGACAGCAAGGAACAATTAAAAGGGTTTAGTACAGAAAGTAATCCACTTGATACTTCTGTGGATGGAATTGCCGAAGATGAGACAACCGGAAGCAGTTACACTGAAGCCGAGAGAGATACTAAAGATGCGATAAACACAGATTATCCAGCCGATGCTCAACATAGAGGTAGTCGTGAACTCATCGATAAATACAACATCAATGACCAAGCCCACTCCGACAGTAGCAAGGATGATTTTGTGAAAACAATATCCAACAATAATCACGCTGACGGTTCTAAGAATAAAGGAGAGGAATAAGATTTATTTGAAAGGATTTCGTTCTTGCCATTCGGTTTTTGGTTCCAAATAATCAAAGATGACATCCATTTTCTTATTGATGAGCGAATTACTGTGTTGGATGTAACCATACATAGCTACCGGTTTTGCTCCAACAGAACTCTTGATTTCCAAAGCTGTTCTGGCAAAAACAATTTCCTTGAAACCTTTGTTGATGGAATAGGCTACCATATCATATAGCATATTCAGATAAAGCATTTTTTCGCGTTGAATGGTTTCGTCATATCCAAGAAAATAAGTGTCCATTGAAGTTCCGTTTTTAATCAAGGTATTGAATCCAATCAGCTTTTCATCAATAAAATAGCCATAAAATAAGAATTTATCTTTCAGCATTTCCTTGAAAACCCTAAAGTGGTTTTTAGCTAGAAAAAAAGTATTAAATGGGGCATTCTTGGCTACGTGAAAATATAAATCATAAATAGTATCTTCATATTTAATGATATCTTCGAGATTCATTTTACGTTTTTCGATACCTTCTGCTTTCTTTCTGCTTCGTTTGTATTGATCGCGATATTTCTTGCTAAGATTAGCTATATAATCATCAAAACACGACCAACTTTCCTTGATTTCGAAAATCATATTAGGCTGTATGTAAAATTTATAATGGTCTTTGAATCCAATATTTTCAAAGTCGGTGATTTCTTCATCTGTAAAATCCTTGAATGAAGTGAGGTGTACTTTCTTTCCTTTTTTCTTAAAGACAAGGTGCAAGGCATCCGAAGCTTTTTTTAAACCTTTCAAAGCATCCTTTTGATTGATTTCATCTAAGAAAATAAAAGCATTTTGTCCTGTCAGCATATTGTTTCCCATGAACAAAACATGCGAACTGAAATTCTTAAAGATGAAATTCCGAACAGATGTTTTTACGCAGCGGTCTCTTTCTCCAAACGACTTTAATTGATTGACATCTAGAAATTGAGATAACGCAATTCCAACGAGTTTTTCATTTTTAAAGAAGCCAATAAAATGACAGGTCATATTTTCTGGGCCAGATTGTTCCAGGACTTTAAGATATTCTTTCGAAAGGAAAATGTTTTCAATAGCAAGTTCATTCCAGTTTTCAGGAAGTTCCGCAGTTGAATTAAAGATTGTATAAGAAAGTGTCGTATTCAAATCAAAAAAAATCGCTCCACAAAAGTAGAGCGATTGTAGTATAATTAAATGTTAATTATTTCCATCCACAAAGTATGGCTCCCATTATGGTCATTACGACAACCCAATAACCGGCTGTGATGGCAACATATTTAAACGATTTTTGCTCAAAAAGAGCATTAGTTGCGATAATAGGCAAGGCAATGAACAAAGCGGCCATGCAACCGTGTAAAGCACCGTGTTGGAAAGTCCTGAATTTCTCTCCGTGTGTTTGCATGTACGTTAGGAAAGCCGGGTCAGTGACATCCCCACCAGCAAGTTGAGCAGCTCCAACTTGGTGTATTACCATAGTTGGCATGAAAAAAGCTAACATTACAGCAAACACAAAAGTTAGTCCGAAGATTTTCGCCATATTACCTTTCTTGGCGCTTTCTTCGGTCATCCCGATTTCTCTCATCCAAGTATTTCCGAAAACTTTTGGGTTATACCAGATAAAACCCACTACAAAACTTGATAATGCTGCCACAAGTATGGCTAAATAATTTGGTTCCATAAATAATTGTTTTTAGATTTTGTTACTCAAAAGTAAATAAATTTTATTAAAAAATTAACAATTGTTTATTTTATGGAATAGTTTTTTATTAACTATGTTTTTTTGCTGGAACTTAAATAGTGTTATTTGTTTCTTCTTTAAAAAGATAAGCAACTAATCTTTCAATTCGGGGTGCAATGATTAGGATGGCTGGAATAGCAATCGTATAGGACAAAAGCCACGATTTAATCCAAATCCTAAAGAATTTTTCGGTGAAGCCTATATTAATTGCTATCAATAAAAATGAAATAATACAGGTTGTGATTACCCCCATAATCATTGCAAAAGCTATTTTTCGTTTCATTTGATGTCGGTCTTTAGTAAGTTGGTGTAGCCTTTTGCTAAAAGTTTTGATTTGTCAGCATTCCATATTTCGCATTGGGCATTTACAATTTGCTTTCCTTTTTTATTGATGTAAGTTTCGGCAATGATAATGTCATTTTCCTTCGCAGAATAAAAATAATCAATGGCATTGTTGATGGTGACATAGAAATGAGGTTCTCCATAACAAATCAAAGTTGCTCCAATGGCATCATCTATTATCGCAGCTGTGATACCGCCGTGTAACGTTTTGAATGGATTGGTCATTTCGTGTCGGATTGTATATTCAAATGAAAGTTTTCCTTCTTCAACAGCAATCATTTTGGGCTTTAGCCAATTCATAAATGGGGAAGGAGAGCTGTTAACTTCCTTCCCAATATGGCTTTTCAGGAATTCAAAAGCGTGGTTTTTCATTATAAATCAATTAGCATTCATAGCAATTAAAGCATCGGCTGGAGAAGAATGAAACAAGTCATAAATTGCAGACGTTTGGCCTACGTGAATCTCGTATCTGTTTTCTTCCAAGGCACTGAAAAGATCATTGGCAACTTGTGTTGGTGAAATTCCATTTTCGCCACCAATTTCTTTTGAAAAATCAGTGTTTACAAGAGGAGGCATTACTTCGAATACTTTTATGTTTGATTCATTTTCTAATGCAATTCTTAATGTTTGTGTGTAAGAATGCAAAGCAGCCTTGCTTGCGGAATAGGTTGCCAATCTAAGTGTAGGAACGAATGCAACAATAGACGAAACATTTACAATTGCAGCACTTTCTTGGCTATTTAGGATAGGCAATAATTTTTCCGTAAGCCTTACAACCGAGAGAAAATTTGTATTCATCTCGTCGGAAGCCTTTTCGAATGCATTTACGTTTGGTGCCAAAAGATTAAAATAGGAAGCACTTCCTGCATTGTTGATCAAAATATTCAAATTCGGAAAATCTGTTGAAATATTTTTAACTAATTTTTCTACATCCTGCTCGTTAGTAATGTCGCAGGTAATGGTCGAAACGTTTTCAAGTTTCGAGGCCGCTTGTTTAAGCTTCTCTTCATTCCTGCCGGTGATAATAACATGATTATCAGCTTGCGAAAATAATTTAGCGATTTCAAAACCTATTCCTGAACCGCCACCTGTAACCAAAATTGTGTTTTTACTTGTTTTCATATTTAAAGTTATTTTAATATACCAATCGGTATATTTTTAATTAAAAAAAATTAGTATGTATTAATTTGTGTTTTCAATGAATCCATTAATAGTGTCAGATAATTCAATTTACCGGTTAATTTGGTAATCATCACGGCTCCTTCAATCATAGCAAGAATAGTCAATGCTGCTTCTTCTGGATTTGTTTCTGGTTTAAATTCCTGCTGTTCAATTCCTTTTTCGATAAGATAAACAATGCTGTCTTTCCAATACATAAAAGCGTTCTTTGTAACTTCTTTTAATTGTGGATGTGTATCATCCGACTCGATTGCGGTATTTAAAATAGGGCAACCGCCTGTTGCAAATAATCTAGTAAAGGAGTTTTTATAAAGCTCAGGGTAAACAAGAAGTTTTTCCTTGTAGCTTTTTTTCTTGTCAACTTCGGAATTAAACAAGGATTGCATCTTCTTAGTATTGTATTCAAAAACGGCAAGAGCTACTTCGTCCTTATTTTTGAAATTACCATAAACACTTCCTTTTGTAAGGCCAGTTGCTTCTGTGATGTCGTTCAATGAAGTTCCTGCGAAACCTTTTGTGTTAAAAAGGGTTGCGGTTTTCTCGATAATAAACGATTTGGTTTTCTCGGCCTTATTCATAATAATTAAATAATCTAAGATGATACTGCAAAATTATACCAATCGGTATTATTTGCCAAATGTTTTAAGGTTTATTTTTGAATTATTTTTTTAAAGATGTTTACTGGATATATATTTTTAGGAGCGACAATAGTAATCTATGGTTGCTATCCATTAGAAAATGTACTACATTTAGAATAAAAAAATGGAAACATATACTTCAAAACAGGCAAAAAATGAATTGTCAAAGATAAAAGGATGGTCCTTCCGAAACGACGGGATTGAAAAGGAGTTTGAATTCAGGGATTTTGTGAAAGCCTTCGGGTTTATGACAAGGGTGGCGCTGTCGGCGGAAAAGGTAAATCACCATCCCGAATGGTCCAATGTTTATAATAAAGTGCATATCAGATTGACCACACACGATGCCGGAGGCTTGACGGATAAAGATTTTGAATTGGCGCGAAAAATTGATGATGTATTTTGAATAGGAATAACTAAGGTTTGTTAATGGTTTTATTTGTAGCGGTAAGGATTCAAATAGCTAACAAGTTTTTTCACGACTATTGTAGTAATTTGAAAATTATTATTCTATTTATACTTGCTCAAATCTAAATTAAGAATAGTGCCTACTCTGCTAAACTCTTCATTAATCTTTGCATTCAGGATTAATTGTTCATTTTTTATTGGATGATTAAAAATCAACTGATGTGCATGAAGCATCATTCCTTTCAGGTCGTAATTTTCCAACCATAATTTATTTTGTTTATTACAACCATGTGGACGACTTCCTAAAATGGGATGAACGATATGTTTGAAATGTTTTCGTAATTGATGCATACGTCCAGTTTCGGGAATCGCTTCTACCAAACAATATCGTGACGTTGGTTTGTTGTTAAATTCAAGTTCCACTTCGGCATTTTGCAAACGGTGAAAGTAGGTTATTGCATTTTGTATAATGTTATCATCATTGGTTAAATCATAATCAATGGTTTGTTCTTCGGGTGACCAACCACGTAAAATGGCTAAATATTTTTTTTCGACTTCACGTGTGGCAAAACGATCATTCATAATTTTTAAAACCTCTTTATCCAAAGCAAATAACAATACACCAGATGTTTTTCGGTCTAACCGATGAATGGGGTAAACATGGCGACCTATTTGATTTCTCAATTCTTGAATAGCATACACTTTTGCATCGCGTGCATAAAATGATTTGTGAACCAACAATCCACTTGGTTTGTTAATTGCTATAATATATTCGTCTTGGTATAGGATTTCTAACATTTGGCAAAAGTAGAGGAGATTTCTATTAAAATCACTTTTATATTTTTTTATTTCTATGCCTCTCTGAAGTCTTCCAATTGCTTCAATGCTGTGCGAATGTCTCCAAAATTTGCAAACCCAACAATGAGGAATGAAGTTTTTTAAAAGTAATATAAAACAAAAAACCTCATATTTCTATGAAGCTTTTTCTTTGTAGTCCGCCGTGGCGGATAAGAGCCCTCCGATTATGATTTTGGAATTTTTTTGATAAATTCTCGTCCAACTCCAGTTTTTAAATATTTTTCATATTGCATTGCTTCAGTTTTTGAATTAAAAAATGTTATATGAATTACTTTCCAAGGTCGAAATTTGATAGTATGCCCTTTAGTTGCAAGTTCATTATGAGATTTAAATCTTGAAATTAAATCATAGGTGAAACCTACATAGGTCGTATTGTGTTTTTCAGAATATAAAATGTAGACTACAAATTCATTTTCCATTTCAAAATTGTTTTAAAAACAAAAAAGCCTCATATTTCTATGAAGCTTTTCCTTTGTAGCGGGAATTGGACTCGAACCAATGACCTTCGGGTTATGAGCCCGACGAGCTACCTACTGCTCTATCCCGCGATGTGCGTTTGTGTTTCAATATGTTTTGTTTTGAGAATTGGATTAGAACCTGTGTCCGCCGCGGCGGATATGAGCCCAAGGAGCTACCTACTGCTCTATCCCGCGATGTGCGTTTGTATTCTCAATATGTTTTTTGTTTACCAATTGAATCAGTAAAACTTAGTAGCGGGAATTGGACTCGAACCAATGACCTTCGGGTTATGAGCCCGACGAGCTACCTACTGCTCTATCCCGCGATGTTTCGAGTGCAAATTTACAACGATTATCTTGAAAAACAAGCATTTTGATGAAAAATGTTTTATTTCCTGTATTCGGCTGATATGACTACCTTTGCAAAATATAAATAAAGAATAAATGTCACACAAAGCAGGTTTTGTAAATATTATCGGTAATCCAAATGTTGGAAAATCGACCTTGATGAATGCTTTCGTCGGGGAAAGATTGTCCATTATTACTTCAAAAGCACAAACAACACGTCATAGAATTTTAGGGATTGTAAACGGAGACGATTTTCAGGTAATCCTTTCGGATACGCCAGGAATCATCAAGCCGGCTTATGAAATGCAGGAATCGATGATGAATTTTGTGAAATCCGCTTTTGAAGATGCTGATATCCTGATTTATATGGTGGAAATTGGAGAGCAGGCATTGAAAGATGAAGCTTTCTTTAATAAAATTATCCATGCTAAGATTCCGGTTTTGCTCTTGTTGAACAAGATTGACAATTCGAATCAGGAACAATTGGAAGAGCAGGTTGCGTTTTGGACGGAGAAAGTGCCGAATGCTGAAATTTTTGCGATTTCGGCTTTGCAGAATTTTAATGTAAAGGAAGTTTTTACCAGAATCATAGACTTGCTTCCGGAATCGCCAGCTTATTATCCGAAAGATACTTTGACGGACAAGCCAGAACGTTTTTTTGTGAATGAAACGATTCGTGAGAAAATCCTTTTGAACTACAGCAAGGAGATTCCGTATGCCGTTGAAATTGAAACGGAGGAATTTTTGGAGGATGAAAACATCATCAGAATCCGTTCGCTAATTATGGTGGAACGCGATACACAAAAAGGAATCATCATCGGACATAAAGGTGCGGCTTTGAAAAAAGTTGGTGTTGAAGCCAGAGCTGATTTGGAAAAATTCTTCGGGAAACAGATTCACATTGAAATGTATGTGAAGGTGAACAAGAACTGGAGAAGTAATGCGAATATGTTGAAGCGATTTGGGTATAATCAGTAGGTGAGTGGTCAGTATTCAGTTACTAGTGATCAGTTTGTCGGAAAGATTAATAGAAGCCTAAAGTTTTTCTCCCGAAACTTCGGGATAGCCCCGAATGGAGGGAAAATCCTTTTTTGTTTTTCCTTTAAAAACAAAAAAGATTTGGAAGGAAGGCGGGAATATGGATTGAACAAATGCCTTTAGTTTCGCTCCTAGAAAACATAAGAAATAATCACGTCAAAGGGTTGCTGTGAACTGTGAAGTAAAAAGAGTACCTTTGCAAAAAATATAAGATGCTGTTTTTAGAATCTAAAATCTAAAATCTACATTCTAAAATAAATAAAATGAATAACATTGTTGCCATTGTAGGAAGACCAAACGTAGGGAAATCGACGTTGTTTAACCGATTGATTAAGAGAAGAGAAGCTATTGTTGACTCGGTTTCGGGTGTGACCCGTGACAGGAATTATGGAAAAAGTGAATGGAACGGGAAGGAGTTTTCGGTGATTGACACAGGTGGTTATATCCGAGGTTCTGAAGATGTTTTTGAAGCAGAAATCAGGAAACAGGTGGAGCTTGCTATCGATGAGGCCGATGTAATCATTTTTGTGGTGGATGTTGAGGAAGGTATCACGCCAATGGATGATACGGTTGCGAAGTTATTGCGTAAGGTTACCAAACCGGTTTTGTTGGCCGTGAACAAGGTGGATAATGCGATGCGTGAAAAAGATGCTATAGAGTTTTATAATCTAGGATTAGGGGAATATTATACGTTTGCAAGTATTTCTGGAAGTGGAACTGGGGATTTGATGGATGCATTGATTGATGCTTTTCCAGAGAAACCACAGCCGACTCAGGAAGAAATAGAATTGCCTCGTTTTGCAGTTGTAGGTCGTCCGAATGCTGGAAAATCAAGCTTTATCAATGCCTTGATTGGTAAGGAACGTTTTATGGTGACAGATATCGCTGGAACAACTCGTGATGCGATTGATACCAAATTTGATCGTTTTGGATTTGAATTTAACTTGGTGGATACTGCGGGAATTCGTAGAAAAGCCAAAGTGAAGGAAGATTTGGAGTTTTATTCGGTGATGCGATCGGTTCGTGCGATTGAACATGCCGATGTTTGTATCTTGATTATAGATGCAACTCGTGGATTTGAAGGGCAGGACCAAAGTATATTTTGGTTAGCCGAGAAAAACAGGAAAGGGGTTGTAATTTTGGTAAACAAATGGGATTTGGTGGAGAAAGACACGATGTCAACGCGTGATTATGAAGCTAAAATCAGGGAAGAATTGATGCCATTTACGGATGTGCCTATTCTTTTCGTATCGGCTTTGACAAAGCAACGTTTGTTGAAAGCTTTGGAAGCTACGGTTCAAGTATATGAGGCGAGAAAACTAAGAATACCCACTTCAAAATTCAACGATTATATGTTGAAAGTAATAGAGGGTTATCCGCCACCAGCTTTGAAAGGGAAATATGTGAAGATTAAATATTGTATGCAATTGCCAACCGCAACGCCACAGTTTGTGTTTTTTGCGAATTTGCCACAGTATGTGAAAGAGCCTTACAAGCGTTTCTTGGAAAATAAAATTCGTGAGAATTGGGATTTTTCTGGAGTTCCTATAGATATTTATATTAGGGAGAAATAGATTTTCGGAAATTTTGATTTAAATTTGAGTAGGAAATATTTTGATTATGAAAATTCAATTTCAAACTAAAGACGAAAGCAATAAGACACAATTGGAAGATTTTTTGAAACTTTCCAAGGGTGAACGTATTTATAGTTTTTTGAGATTGATGTATCAGATGAAACAGTTTCCAATGAAGGAAGAACCATCAAAATCAGGAAATTTTGTAATCACTATAAAGTCAAAGTAATGTCTCAACCCTGGGAAGAAAACATTGAAAGCTTTGTAAGATTAGCCAATAAGCATAAGGTTAGGATGTTGATGGTTGGTGGTGGAGCTGTTAATTTTCATGGTTATCAACGACATTCTGCAGATGTAGATTTTTGGATTGAAACTACAGATGAAAATTTTAGAAAACTTGTGGCAGTTTTTAATGAGATGGGATATGAGATACTCGATTTTCCAGAAACGGTTAAGAATCAACAGCAAAATATTTCGATAAAGTTTTCGCCATTGGATTTGGATTTAGAATTAATCACCAATTTTTCTGTCAATAAATCATTTGATGAAGCTTATAATGATAGTGAAAAAGTTACTGTAAAAAACAATGACTTTTTAAGCTGGAATGTACTTTCGCTAGAAGATTTAATCACTAGTAAAGTCAAAGCCAGCCGACCGAAAGATTTACTTGATATCCAGCAACTAAGAGAAATTAATAAAAAATAGTTCTAAAGCCGAAGCGAAAGTTTCGGGTTTTTTATTTAAATCAGATACCAATTCTTCTAAACACTTATATTTTACTATTTTTATCGTTCTAAAAAACAAGAATGCTATTCAATACAGTTAGTTTTGCGATTTTTCTGCCAGTTGTTTTGGTGCTGTATTGGTTTGTCACTTCAAAAAACCTAAAGCTTCAAAACCTATTGTTGCTTTTGTCAAGCTACTTTTTTTATGCCTGTTGGGATTATCGGTTTTTGTTTTTGTTGATTTTTTCTACTGGATTGGATTATTTTACAGCAATTAAAATTGATGATACATCCAATGTCAAGCTAAAGAAGTTTTGGCTTTGGTTGAGTATCTGCATCAATTTAGGTTTTCTTAGCGTTTTTAAATATTATAATTTTTTTATTGAATCGTTTTCCGAAGGGCTTTCCTCTTTCGGTGTAGAAAATAGCTTGTGGACGCTAAATATAATTCTTCCTGTTGGAATTTCGTTCTATACTTTTCATGGTTTGTCTTATATTATCGATGTTTACAAGGAAAGGATAAAACCTGAAAAATATTTTATAGATTATGGTGTTTTTGTAAGTTTCTTTCCGCTTTTAGTAGCGGGACCCATTGAAAGAGCAACTCACTTATTGCCACAGATTAAGAAAAAAAGATTTTTTTCTGATGTTTGTTTTAGAGATGGTTTGAAGCAAATTTTATGGGGGCTTTTTAAAAAAGTTGTTATTGCTGATAATTGTGCAAGATATGTAAATGTGGTTTTTGATAATTCTGATGATTATTCAGGAAGTACCTTAGTCTTAGTAGCGATTCTATTTGCGTTTCAAATTTATGGAGACTTCTCGGGATATTCGGACATTGCATTAGGTTCAGCCCGGCTTTTTGGGATTGATCTACTTAAAAACTTTGCTTTTCCTTATTTTTCAAGAGATATTGCCGAGTTTTGGCGACGTTGGCATATTTCACTTTCTTCGTGGTTTAAAGATTATGTCTATATTCCGTTAGGAGGTTCAAGGGGAACAATGCTAAAACAGGTTAAAAATATATTTATAATTTTTCTTTTGAGTGGATTTTGGCATGGTGCTAATTGGACATTTGTTTTTTGGGGACTTATTAATGCAATTTACTTTTTGCCCCTTTTGCTATTGAATAGGAATCGAAATAATATTGAAATTGTAGCAGCTAAAAGTTTTTTCCCTTCTATGAAAGAATCTCTACAGATGCTATTTACTTTTGGACTTACAACTTTTGCTTGGATCTTTTTCCGTTCAAATAGTCTTCAGGATGCTTTTTCGTTTATATCAAATATTTTTACGAAATCATTGTTTTTAAAGCCAGAAATCCATCCAAAAACGACCGTTATGTTGATTTTTGTTTTTATAATTATTGAATGGTTCGGAAGAAGAGATGAATATGCCATTGCTAAAATGTTTCAAGATCAACCTAGATTTATTAGATGGACGTTCTATTATTTGATTGTATTTGCCATTTTTTATTTCAGTGAAAATGAACGCCAATTTATTTATTTCCAATTCTAAATGAAAAACAGCATTCAAAAGATTTTTATTTTTTTAATTCCCATCTTTTTGGCTTGGGTCTTTGTGGAGTATTTTTACCAAACGGTTCCTAATAATTATACCTCGAAACATGAAAACATTAACAAAAATATCAATGAAATCGAGGTTTTGCTTTTTGGGAGTTCTCATTGTTTGTATGGATTAAACCCTAAATTTTTTTCAAAAAACACCTTCAATCTTTCAGGAATCAGCCAGACTATTTATTTTGACAAACTGCTTTTGGAAAAATATATAGACCGTTTGCCTAAACTCAAACAAGTGGTTTTTTGTGTTGAGTATACCAATTTGAGTCAGAAAGATAATACACAGGAGGATGTTTTTAGGAAATATTATTATGAAAGATTCATGGACCTGGATGTGCCAATTGTATCAGATTATGACCCAAAAAAATATAGTTTGGCCTTGACTAGAAGTTTGGGAGCTTCCTTGGATTTGATGTCAAAATATTATAAAAAGGGAACCATACTAAATTGTGATGCAAAAGGTTGGGGAAATGATTATAAAAAAGAAAGAAGAATTTCTCCTGATATTGTGGCAAAAGAACGAGTAGCGGCCCATGAAGATGGTTCTATAGACTTTACGCTAAATAAAAAAAGAATTAACTATCTCATTCAAGAATGCAAAAAACGAAATATTGAAGTTTTGATTGTTTCGATGCCAGTTTCTAAAGCTTATTCTGAAAATTTAAATAAAGAGAAATTGCAACTTATATTTGACACATGTAAAGAGCTAGAAACTTCTAATCTTGATAATGTCTATTACCTAAACCTTTTTGATGACCGTCGTTTTGTGGATGAAGATTTCTTCGATGCGGATCATTTAAACGAAATAGGAGCTGAAAAGTGTTCTAAAATTGTAAATACCTTTTGTAAATAATATTTCTTTTACAGCAATTATCAAATGTAGGTTTTCGGTATCAAAAATTTGACATAAATGTAATTCTGTTAAATTTTGTGTAAGAAATTATTTCATTTAATACTAAATCACTTAATTCGCAGTTAGTATTGGAACAAAAACAAAAAACAAAACATTCATGCACAAAACTTATTCGACCTTGCTCTTGCTTTTAGTGGTCAGTTTTTCATCTTTCGGACAAAGCACCATTACGATTAAGGGAAAAATCATCGAAGATACTTCGAAACTTCCTTTGGAATCGGCAACTGTTTATCTTACTTCAGCTCAGGATTCGACCATTATCGATTATACGATTTCTGACAAGAACGGAAATTTTTCGTTATCGACTAGAAAAATTACAAAGCCTGTTTTTTTGAAAGTTTCCTTTATGGGTTTTGAGGATTATACTCAAGAAATTACCGAATTGTCTGTGAATAAGGATTTCGGGGTTTTAAATATTAAAGATCAACCCAATAGTTTGAATGAAGTTGTGGTGACGGGCCAAGCTCCACCTGTTAGAATCAAGCAAGATACTTTGGAATTCAATGCTTCGTCTTTTAAAGTCCGTCCAGATTCAAATGTCGAAGCCCTGCTGAAACAATTGCCTGGTGTTGAGGTCTCTTCTGACGGAAAAATCACGGTAAACGGAAAAGAAGTCAATAATATCTTGGTTAACGGAAAACCTTTTTTCGGTAAAGATGGCAAAGTAGCCACTCAAAATTTACCCGCTGATATTATCGAAAAAGTACAAGTTTCGGATACTAAAACCAAAGAAGAGGAACTGGCGGGACAAGCTGCAAGTTCTGAAGAAAAAACGATTAATTTGACGATTCAAGAAGACAAAAACAAAGGCTTGTTTGGGAAATTCAGCGGAGGTTTGGGAACCGATGATCGTTATGAATCCAGCGGATTGATTAATTATTTCAAGAATGACCAAAAGTTTAGCTTTTTAGGATCTTCAAATAATATCAATTCAGTAGGATTTTCGATGGATGAAGTTTTTGACTCAATGGGTGGTGGTCGAAACATGTATTCCAGTAGTGATGGAAGTTTTAATATCGACGGTCAACAATTTGGTGGCGGAAACGGTATCACACAGTCTAATATGATTGGGTTGAATTATTCGGATAAAATAGGCAAGAATATCGATCCGAGTGCGAGTTATTTTTACAATTCCGCCGAAACTGAAAATGATACAAGAAGTAAAATTGAGAATCTTTTGCCAGAAAATAAATTCACAACAGAATCAATGGGTTCTACAAGAAATGTTAGTAATGGTCATAATGTAAATGTCGAATTTGAAGCGAAATTAGACTCACTGACAACCTTAAGTGTTCGTCCAAATCTAAGAAAAAACAATTCTAGATTTACGGCAACCAGAGCTCAAAATTCAGTGGATGAATTTGGCGAAGCTTTAAACGAAAGTAACAGTTATACAAATAATACTTCCGATAATATGTCTTTTCAGAATGATTTATATTTTTTCAGGAGAATGAAAAAGAAGGGGAGAAGTCTTTCGTTTAATTTTAATAATGATAACTCTAATAATCAATCGGATAATCAGGATATTTCGTCTACAGTTTTATATAAGGAATCTGTAAATGAAACTATTAGCCGAAATTTGATTGAAAACAATGAAGATAAAAACGACAAGTATTCGGCTTCTATTACATATTCTGAACCGATAACGGATTCACTGAGTTTTTCTGTTGGAGGTCGTTATACTTGGAGGAATTCGGTTGATGATACAGAAACTTTTAATTTTGATGGAGCAAACAACCAATATTCGATTAAAAATGATTCCCTTTCAAATTACATTAATTCGACAACCAAAATTGTAAATCCATTCGTTTCTTTAAATATTCGAAAAAAGAATTATAGTGGTAGAATTAATTTTGGAACCGAAATTACCCGATTTGAAAACTTCTCGAATTACTTGGATGAAAATACCAAGTTGAACAAAGATTATATTTTTCCAACAGTGAATGGATATTTCAATTATCGCTTTTCGAAATCAAAATCGGTTTACATGAATTACAGGTATTCGGTGAATTTGCCAACTGCCAATCAGATTTTGCCTGTGATCAATATTTCGAATCCGTTGAACACGATTGTAGGAAATCCTGATCTGGATCCCACCAAGAGACATGGTTTTTACTTCGGTTTCAATAATTATGATTATGCCACACGTTCAGGATTTTATTTGTATTCTGGAGGAACCATTTACAATAATCAGATCGTTTCATCAACGGTTTTTGACGATAGTGCAAAACGAAGCACAACCTTTGAAAACACGGGAACTACTTATGATGGTTATATAGGTTTTAGTTTGGACAAATCTTTCAAAACAGAAGGTCATACTTTTAAATACAGTTTAGGAATAAGTGCAAATTATGATTTGTCTAAGGGTTTAACCAATAATCAAGCCTATGAAGCTGAGGCACTTTCGCTAAATCCTGAAGTTGAATTCTCATGGGAATATGGCGAATTGTTGACTATCACTCCAAGTTATCGCTACAATTTTAGCGATACCAAGTTTAAGAATTATTCGCTTGACGGTTCGTCGAATTTTACCCATAATCTCAAATTAGAAACCACATCCTATTGGCCGAAACATTTTGTATTTGGAAATGATTTTGGTTATACCTATAATTCTAATATTGCCGATGGTTTCCAGAAGGATTTCTATTTGTGGAACATGAGCTTGGGGTATAATTTCTTTAAGGATCAATTATTAGCAAAAGTGAAAGTATATGACTTGCTGGATCAGAATGTGAATGCCACCCGGACCATTACGCCAACAGCCATTCAGGATGTCGAAAACACGGTTTTGAGACGATATGCTATGTTTTCGTTGACCTATAAAATTGAAAAATTTGCTGGGAAGAAAAAGAATGCTTGGGAAGAATAGGATGTTTTTAGAATAGTTGTTTTAACACGAATTGCACCAATTTTCACGAAATAATTAGCGAAAATTGGTGCAATTTGTGTTTAATCCTATTGTGGTTTTATTGATAAAATTGTTTGAAATATTCCTGAATTTCCTGATCGAATGCGGGGTTTTTCAAAAGAGAAAACGTCTCATCTTTCATCATAATAAAATCTTCTTCATTGAATTGGTTCTCAAAATTTCGATTCATAAAATCAGCCAAACTTTGCAAGACCAATTTTATTTCATCTTCAGAAATCCCTTTGTTTTGAACGTGTCGAGTCCGAATTAGATAAGCGCCAGTATGTGTGGCTACTTCAATCACTTTTTCTATAGAAATCTGATTTTTAGCGATCAATTTTCCAATAAAGTGATCCATTTGCTGATGAATTAATTCTTGTATTGTCATGCTTTAATTGTTTAAATTACCATCCCCCAGAAGCACCACCGCCAGAGAATCCGCCTCCGCCAAAACCTCCACCGAAGCCACCGCCTCCACTAGAGAATCCTCCACCAGACGAACCACCACCAAAGCCGCCTCGACCAAGACTACTCAAAATGATCATATCGGCTAAATCGAATCCTCCACCTCCGCCACGGTTTCCGGAATTTCCTCCACCTTTATTTTTTGCAATAATGATGATAATGATGATAAAGATGATGATGAAAATAAATGGAATCGGACTTCCATCTGATTTGTTTCTTTTTCTTTCACCTTTGTATTTTCCTTTTAAAACATCAAAAATAGCGTCAGCCCCTTTGTCTAAACCTTTATAGTAATTTCCGGTTTTGAATTCAGGACTGATAATATTTCGAATGATTTCTCCCGCAATTCCAGCAACAAGTCGGTCTTCAACGCCATATCCAGGACGAATACTCATTTTCCTGTCATTTTTTGAAACTAAAATGAAAACACCGTTATCTTGTTTTTCTTGTCCAACTCCCCATTTGTGTGCCCAATTCGTAGCTACCACACCTACATCTTCTCCGTTCAAACTTTCAATAGTAACCACTACAATTTGTGTTGTTGTAGAATCGGAATATTTGATTAATTTATCTTCTAAATTAGATTTTTCAGAAGCGTTTAAAAGTTTTGCATAGTCGTATACACTTGTTTGAAAACTAGGTTTTTTAGGGATAGTAAACTGTGCAAATCCAAAACTAACTTGAAGCAAGAAAGCAATCAGTAAGTATTTAAGTTTCCATTTGGAATTTGTGTTTTTCATTTTTTGGAATTTCATTCTTTATCCTTTTGAAATTTCATTCGATAATTCGTCCTTGTCTCCCTCTGTAAAAGGAAAATATTGTTCGAGTCTTTCGCCAGCTCTTAGAATTCCAGCAACCAAACCTTCCTTGTATTTCTTTTCCTTAAAATTAGAAATCACAATATCTCTAGTGCAATCCCAAAAGTCATTTTCTACGGCTTTATCAATTCCTTCATCGCCAATAATAGCAAAAGCATGGTCTGCAACTCCAACGTAAAATAAAACACCATTTCGAAGAACGGTTGCATCCATACCTAAAAAATGAAAAACCTCCTGAGCTCTTTCGAGCGGAGGTTTTTCAGTATGATTTTCAATGTGAACTCTTATTTCCCCAGAAGTATTTTTTTCGGCTTTACTAATCGCCTCAACAATTTCTTGCTCTTCTTCTTTGGTTAAAAAATCTTCAACTTTTGACATTTAATTTTATTTAGAATTTTACTTCAACTGGTTTCTCGGCACCTTCAGTAGATTTGAAATAAGGTTTTTCTGGATATCCACTCAAGAACCAACTGTTAGGAATAGAAAGAACATATCCATTATACACTTGAACTGATTCGTTAAATCTTGTTCTAGCTGTCAAAATTTGGTTTTCTGTGCTTGCCAATTCATCCTGTAATTTCAAGAAATTTTCATTAGCTCTCAATTGAGGATACGCTTCAACAGAAACCAATAATCTAGATAAACTAGAAGAAACATTAGACTGTGCTTGTTGGAATTGAGCCATTTGTTCTGGAGTAACATTACTTGGGTCGATTGTCACTGAAGTTGCTTTTGCACGAGCTTCAACAACAGCTGTCAAGGTTGTCTTTTCAAAATCAGCAGCACCTTTTACGGTATTGACTAAATTTCCAATCAGGTCATTCCTTCTTTGGTAGGCTGTTTCAACATTTCCCCATTCTTTTCCGACCGCTTGGTTATGTTTCAAGGCTGTGTTTTTGATTCCAACGACCCAAAATCCGATAATTACTACAACCGCAATAATAATTCCTACAGGTATTAACCACTTTCTCATTTTCTTTTTTGTTTTAGTTTTTATTTGTTTTAATGTTCTATTTTTTATAATTCATTTTTAATATTCACCAACTGTACTTTTATACTTTCAAGCTTGCTGATGATTTCAAATTTATCCAATGTTTTCTTTTGTCCTTCCTTCAAATGCGTTTTGGCACCTTCCAAAGTAAAGCCTCTTTCCTTGACTAAATGATAAATCAGTTGCAGGTTTTTGACATCTTCTGGAGTAAACATTCTATTGCCTTTTGCATTTTTTTTGGGTTTCAGAATATCGAATTCCTTGTCCCAAAAACGAATCAGGGATGCATTTACATCAAAGGCTTTCGCCAATTCGCCAATACTGTAATATCTCTTGTCTGGGTTTAAATCTATATGCATTTATCTAGTTCTGGTTCAAAGTTTAAATTATTCAATCATTAATCCAACGACTGATTTTCTTGGTTCGCTAATTTAGAAATAACAACAAACTCTGCAGCTGAAATATTTCCGTAATAAAAATTCAACGGATTCACGACTTCTCCGTTTTTATGCACTTCATAATGCAAATGTGGAGCTTCGCTTCGTCCCGTACTTCCAACATATCCAATCACATCACCACGTTTGACTCTTTGTCCGGCTCGAACCTTATATTTGCTCAAATGTCCGTATAAAGTCTCATATCCAAAACCGTGCCTGATTACGATGTGGTTGCCATAGCCTGAAGCTGTGTTGTCAGCCCTGTCAACAACGCCATCACCTGTGGCATAAATGGGAGTTCCAGTCTTGGCAGAAAAATCCATTCCGGCATGAAATTTTCTCACTTTCGTGAATGGATCGCTCCTATATCCAAAACCCGAAGCCATCTGCTTCAATTGTTCATTTTTTACAGGCTGGATTGCAGGAATTGCCGATAAAAGCTTCTCCTTTTCCTTCGCCAATTTCAAGATTTCATCCAAAGATTTTGATTGTATTGCCAATTGTTTCGAAAGCACATCAACACGTTTTGTAGTATTGGTCACCAATTCAGAATTGTTATAACCTTCCAAATCCTTATAACGGTTTACACCACCAAATCCAGCCTTTCGTTGTTCGTCAGGAATCGCCGAAGTGTTAAAATAAACGCGATATAAATTATTGTCTCGTTCTTCTACATTCTTCAAAACCTCGTCAATCTGGTCCATTTTCTTGTTCAAAATCGAATACCTCAATTTCAAATTCTCAATCTCACGAGCCTGAAGCCTGTCCTTCGGTGTTTCAAAAAAAGGCGTATTCAATAAAACCACAAATCCAAGCACTCCAAACAAGCCAGATGACAGCAAAAACAAAGCAATATAGCCAAACCGTTTCCTTTTCTTGGTAACGATTTTTCTATAGGCCAAATTTTCAGAATCGTAGTAATATTTTACCTTCTTCATATTTTAAAATATGCTATTTTTGCACCTTCAAAAAGGTTGGTCGAACAAATTTAATAAATGTTTCATTGGTTCGGGGAATTTTGATTAGATAATTTGAAAATTTAGATAATTTGAAAATAGTTCAAATGTTCTACAAAAACCGAATTGTCTAATTGCCAAATTATCAAATTATCAAATTTAAAAAATGAAATCACAAGACATTCGCAAGCAATTCTTAGACTTTTTCCAAAGCAAAGGACACTTAATAGTTCCTTCGGCTCCAATTGTCCTAAAAGACGATCCAACCCTGATGTTCAACAACTCAGGAATGGCACAATTCAAGGAATATTTTCTTGGAAACGGAACCCCTAAAAGTCCACGAATAGCCGATACTCAAAAATGTCTTCGTGTTTCAGGAAAGCATAATGATTTGGAAGATGTAGGTTTTGATACCTACCATCACACGATGTTCGAAATGCTAGGAAACTGGTCGTTTGGCGATTACTTCAAAAAAGAAGCTATCAACTGGGCTTGGCAATTGCTGACAGAAGTGTATAAAATCCCAAAAGAGAATCTATACGTTTCAGTTTTCGAAGGAAATCCAGCCGAAAATGTTCCGTTCGACCAAGAAGCTTGGGACATCTGGAAAGAATTGATTGATGAAGACCGAATCATTTTAGGAAATAAAAAAGATAATTTCTGGGAAATGGGCGACCAAGGACCATGTGGACCATGTTCAGAAATCCACGTTGATTTACGTCCGGAAGCTGAAAAAGCTTTGGTTTCAGGAAAAAGCTTGGTCAACAACGATCATCCACAAGTGGTTGAAATCTGGAACAATGTATTCATGGAGTTCAACCGTAAAGCAGATGGTTCTCTTGAAAAATTACCAGCACAACACGTTGATACCGGAATGGGATTTGAGCGTTTGTGCATGGCTTTGCAAGGAAAAACTTCGAATTATGATACCGATGTTTTTACACCGCTTATCGAAAAGTTAGAAGAAATAACAGGATTCAAATATACTTCTAACGAAGTAAAAGACATATCAGAAGAACTAAACAAAACAAACATTGCCATCCGTGTGATTGTGGATCACGTTCGAGCCGTTGCATTTGCAATTGCTGATGGACAATTGCCTTCGAACACTGGAGCGGGTTATGTAATCCGTAGGATTTTACGTCGTGCAATTCGTTACGGATTTACATTCTTGAATACAAAAGAGCCTTTTATTAATAAATTGGTGGAAGTTTTGGCCAACCAGATGGGCGAATTTTTCCCAGAAATCAAGTCGCAACAACAATTGGTTACGAATGTAATTCGTGAAGAAGAAGCTTCGTTTTTGAGAACTCTAGACCAAGGTTTGCAATTGGTTGAAAACGTAATCACAGCAACAGAAGGAAAAATTGTTTCTGGTCAAAAAGCGTTCGAATTATACGATACATTCGGTTTTCCAATTGATTTGACGGCTTTGATTTTAAGAGAAAGAGGATTGGAATTGGATGAAGCTGGTTTCGAAAAAGCGATGTTCGAACAAAAAACCCGTTCACGTGCAGCATCCGAAACTTCTACTGACGACTGGACGATTCTAGTGGAAGGTAACACCGAAACTTTCGTTGGATACGATCTTTTGGTAAACGAAGTAAAAATCACACGTTACAGAAAAATCGATTCTAAAAAAGACGGAAAACTATATCAGATTGTTTTAGATCACACACCATTTTATCCAGAAGGAGGAGGTCAGGTTGGTGATAAAGGCGTACTTACAAGTGCAAACGAAACCATCGAAATTTTAGATACCAAAAAAGAAAACAACTTGATTTTGCATTTCACGAAAAACCTTCCTGAAAATGTAAATGCTACCTTCATGGCTCAAGTTGATAAGAATTTAAGATCAGATTCAGCAAGCAATCACTCGGCTACACACTTGTTGCACCAAGCCTTGAGAACGATTTTAGGAACACATGTAGAGCAAAAAGGTTCGCTTGTAAGTCCAAATTATTTACGTTTCGATTTTTCGCATTTTGCAAAAGTGACGGAACAAGAATTGCATCAGGTGGAAACGTTTGTAAACGAAAGAATCCAAGACCAATTGCCATTGATTGAAAGAAGAGACATTCCATTCGCTCAAGCAGTTCAAGAAGGAGCAATGGCTTTGTTTGGAGAAAAATATGGAGATAATGTCCGTGCGATTAAATTTGGTGAAAGCATGGAATTGTGTGGAGGAATCCATGTGAAAAATACAGCCGACATCTGGCAATTCAAGATTGTTTCGGAAGGAGCGGTTGCGGCAGGAATTCGTCGTATTGAGGCCATTACCAATAAGAATGTAAAAGAGTATTATGTTTCTCAGGAAGAAACATTGAAGGAAATCAAGGAAGCGTTGAAAAACCCTCAAGATTCAGTTAAGGCCGTACTTTCTCTTCAAGACGAAAATGCAAAGTTGAAGAAACAATTGGAAGTTTTGCAAAAGGAAAAAGCAAAAAACTTAAAAGGTGATTTGGCAAAAGAAATCCAGGAAGTGAATGGCGTGAAATTCCTAGCCAAGCAAGTTGATTTATCTGCCGAAGGTGCGAAAGATTTGGCGTATGACTTAGGAGCTTTGGGTAACAATGTATTCTTAGTTTTGGCTACAGCCGAAGAAAACAAACCGATGTTAACCTGCTATATCTCTAAAGAATTGGTTGCAGAAAAAGGTTTAAATGCTGGACAAGTTGTGCGAGAATTAGGAAAATTCATCCAAGGAGGCGGAGGAGGTCAGCCGTTTTTTGCTACAGCTGGTGGAAAAGATGCTTCGGGGATCGAGAAAGCGTTGGAAAAAGCGATTGATTTTATAAAATAAATAAAACATGAAAAAATATATTTTCGCGATAATAGGATTAGTAATTTTAGGAGCTTGTAGTTCAGACGATAATGGTTCTCAAGCTATAAATCTAAATAATTTAATTGGCAAGTGGTATTTAAAAGGCGGAACTACAAATGGTGGTGCTTTTGAAAATTATAATCACGAATGTGTCACATCTAAAGATTACCAAGAGTTTTTTGCCAATGGAGATTTAGACTTTGTTGGTCATGATGTTGAATGCGAAGTCAACGACACGGATTCTTCCCAATGGAGTATAAGTGGCAATATCTTGACAGTTTCCAATCAGGAATTTGACCCGATGATATATTCCTATGAATATACAATAGAGAGCATTACTTCTGAGGAACTTCGTTTGAAAGAAACAGTAGAAATACCGGGTGGCACTGAGACTCGAATTATTTATATGACAAGAAATTAAAAACAACAAAATGAAAAAAATACTATTTCTTTTAAGTGTAATTGCACTTTTGTTAAGTTCATGTTCTAGTGACGATGGAGGTACAACTAATTCGGATTTCACTCTGGTAAAAAAAGCCGTCTCGGTTGAAGCAGACGGTAGCGAGGGAATGACGTTTAATTATTCTTATAGCGGCAATAAAATTAACACGGTTCAGGTTTTGAACGGTCAACAAGTAAAGTATTTTTATACCGGAAACCTAATAACCAAAGTAGAGCGTTATGAAACAACCAATGGTATGTTGGAATTTGAAGTTGTTTATCAATATGATGAAAATGAAAGACTTATAAAGGAAGAATCAAAATATTTTATAAATTCAAGTCTGACAACTCGAAACTTTACTTATGAACCAGATGGCACTGTTTCTTTCTTAGTGTATTCAGGCGAAATAGGGAGCATAACAGAGCTTAGATCAACAGGAAAATATTTTTTGAATGAGGATCAAGAGGTTGCTAAAGTCGAAACCACCAATATCAATACAAGTAGTACATCAACCGCTAATTATACATACGACAATCAAAACAATGTATTTAAGAACGTTTTGGGTTGGGATAAGTTGTTTTCACCAACGGGTAACTACCATAATGTGCTGAGTACAATCTATCTCGATGCCAACCAAGTTGTTCTTGAAACCAGCTCAAACCAATATGAATATAATAGTGCAGGATACCCAACGTCTGTTACAACTACAATTGGTAGTACTAGTGCTAAAGTCAATTATTTCTACTAAAGACAGTTAAAGGTATATTGTTTAATGCAATTCAGAACCCAAATACCCATTTCAAAAAGTAATCATTCCATAGATTACAATTCCAAACTGGTGTCTTTGGGTTCTTGCTTTGCAGTGAATATTGGTGAAAAATTCGAGTATTTCAAGTTTCAAAATACCATCAATCCGTTTGGGATTATCTTCAATCCCGTTTCTATTGAAAAGATAATCAGGAGAGTTGTAGAGAAGCGACTTTTTACAGAAAAAGATATTTTCTTTTTTAATGACAGATGGCATTGTTTTGAGGTCCATTCAGAATTAAGTTCTTCCGATAAGGAATCTTTCATTATAAAATTAAACCAAATAATTGAACAGTTTTATCTCCAAATTTCTGAAGCTACTCATTTCATAATTACCTACGGAACTTCATGGGTGTATCGCGAAAAAGAGCATTTTGAAATAGTAGCCAATTGCCATAAAATACCCCAAAAACAATTTGATAAGGATTTACTTTCGCTGGAAACTATCGAGAGAGCAATTCACAATACAATCGGTTTAATTCAAAAAATCAATCCAACTTGTACTTTTATTTTTACGATTTCTCCTGTTCGTCATATAAAAGATGGCTTTGTAGAAAATCAAATCAGCAAGGCACATTTAATTTCGGCTTTGCATTCTTCCATCTCTCAACTTCCAACTTCCACCTATTTCCCTAGCTACGAAATCATGATGGATGACCTTCGAGATTATCGGTTTTATGCAGAAGACATGCTCCATCCTAACCAAACTGCGATTGATTATATCTGGAAGCTTTTTGCGGAAGCACACTTTTCCGCCGAAACATTTTCTACAAAGAATGCGATAGAGAATATTCAAAAATCGCTTAACCACAGGCCTTTTGATCCAAATGGTAAAGACCATCAGAAGTTTTTATCCCAGCTTCAGGATAAAATAAAATCTGTGGAGGAAAAGTTTCCACACATTCGATTTTAAAATATTTCTAGCTCAAAATTCATTTACTGTATTTGGATGCAGTATTTTCTAATATACGAATTTCTTCGTATTGTATCCTTTTTGCATTAAGTCCAACTTTGCCTTAATCAAAAAGATACCCTTATGAAAACAATTACCACTTTTTTTAAAATTTGCTTTGCAGTGATTATCTTGTCCATGGTGTCCTGTAGTAGCGATGATTCGGGAGAGCCGAATCTACCTGAAGGGCCAGTAAATACAGGCGAGTTAAAACTTTTTGCAATTGATACTGCAAAAGTGAATTCCATTAGTGTTATGGGAACAAATGAGCAAACGGTTTTGAACAAGCTTGTCAATTCCAGCAGTTATATTGCTGATTTTTGCTTGAGTCCTGATGGAACTCAGTTTATTTATGTAAATCATCAAATGGAAGGCACCGTTCCCAATTTGGTTTTTATTAGAGAAATCAGAAAGGCGAATATTGATGGTTCTGGAGATGTGAAACTCTATGAGATTCCTGACAATGAAATACATATTGGCAAGATTAAATTTTGTAGTGATGGCAAGATTTTTTTCGGAACCTATACAAATTTCCCTAATGTTACAAGGAATTTGCATCTAATGAATGCTGACGGAACCGGTTTGACGGACTTGAATTGGGGTTCGGATGTGATTGATGTTTCGGATAACAGGGAATATTATCTTGTGAATACTAGTTCTGGTCCTCAAATCCTGGATGCCGATGCTGATAATGGAATGCCTGGGTTGTATCATGCCGAAAACATGAGCATTGCTGAGACAATAGAGGACGGAGTTTTTACTGCTGATGGCAAATTTGTTGTTATTCCCTATAAAGAAGGGAATGCTGTAAAAGCCAGAATAATTGACATGGCAACAAAAACGTCTGAAACGATGCCACTTATTTCAGGACTTGGAACAGGCTGGAGCCTATTTCATCTGGAAATGGCTTCGGATGGAAAAAGAGGTGTCATAACAATTGCTGGAGCAGATTATACAAAATCTAAGACTTATGTTTTCAACATCGAAACGGGTGTTGTTGAAGCCCCCTTTGAAAACAACGACGAGAATATATTCGATGTTTATGCTTTCTAATAAAATAAATTATACTTTTTTAATACTCTAAAACAATTTAAACAATGAAAAATTTTAAAACAATTGGTTTGACAACTTTGACAACTTTATTCTTAGTACTTTCATCTTGCAGCTCAGATGATGGCGGTGGTGCTACAGGTTTGGCTTTGGATACTTATGTGAATGCAAAAGTTGATGGTCAAAATTTCGAAACCTTTTCGATTCAAGGAGTTTCTTTAGGAACGGCTGCCAGAGATGGTTCATTTGTGACAGTAACCGGAATTTCTAAGGCATCGGCTACTGCTACTGAGCAGAAGGTTATTACGATTGCTTTGATGGATGTTACAGGTCCTGGGACTTACACCGTAAATGCTACTACAAATGCTGGGGTTGTATCTTATTTCGAATCAGCTAACAATACAAGTTGGGAGTCTGGTAGTTGTGATGCAGGAACAGCGACTGTGGTGGTTACTACTTTTAATACTGCTAAAATTGAAGGAACTTTCACGATGACAGGTGCAAACTCGGATGATTGTAGTACAAAAAGTATCACAAATGGAACCTTTAAAGGAACCTTTATTAACTAGGCTTCTATTCAAATCATGAAATAAATACGGTCTTTTGGCCGTATTTTTTATCATAATAGAGTAAAATTATCTAAAAAAAAACATTATGATTATAGTATTGATGAGTCTGATTGTTGTGCTTGTTAGCGTCATTATTTATTTAATTTTAGATTTTTATAAGCAAAAGAAAATTTTTAGCGAGAAGATAGAGGTTTTAGAAGAAATCATTTTCCAAATTAGAAGAAAACGATTAATACAATCCGATCAACTCAAGCTAACAGCAGATTTTGAGGAGCATTTAAAATCAGCAAGAACAATTTTGAATAATGATATTTTTAAATTGAACTATGAAATGCTTGATTTGTTAAAACAAAAAGATATGTTAAAAAAACTGTAGTAATTATTCTTAAAATAATGAATATATAATACTCTTTTTGGTATATTTAAAAATTAATTTTCGTTTTTATGAAAAAAATGAATTATGCTCTTTTGTTGCTTTTATCCATATTGTACCTCCAAATTGGTTATGCACAAAATCCAAAACAAATTGATAGCATTCAACATCTAATTGCTACTACTACAAATGATTCATTAAAAATAGATGCTTTAAATAAAATGGCGTGGCATTATATTTTTAATGATGCCAAAAAAGCCAATGAGTTTCTAAAAAAATCCGAAAAAATAGCAATCAAATCCAACAATCATTATGGCTATAATGAAATTGTAAATATCAAGGGGATATTTATGGACATCAAAGGAAATGCAGATTCCGCTAAATATTTTTTCCAAAAGGCTTATCAATTAAGTAAAAAAAACAACTTTAAAACAATCGAGGTTCGAACGGTTAATAACTTGGGAATGTTTCATTGGAATACGGGAAAATTCAAAGAAGCATTAGATTATTTTTTCAAAGCTTTAAAAATAAATGAATCTCTGCCAAAGGAAAAACAAATTAAATTTTCGATTTTATACAATAATATTGGTTTGATTTATCAAGAGATGCATCTTAATTATAAGGCGTTAGAATACCACAAAAAAGCCTATGAACTAAGGAAAAGAGATAATCAAAAGAAAGACCAAGCCAGCTCTTTAAACAATATAGGTATTTGCTATCATTCATTAGGACAAAATAAAACTGCAATTGTAACCTATAAAAAAGGGCTTGTAGTTGCAAAAGAGTCTCAAAATGAGATCGATTATTATAAGTTGCTTGAAAATACCGGAAATGCACTTCAATCGGACGGACAATTTAAGGCCTCCATACCGTATTATATCCAAGTTTTGAATCATCCTCCGACCGTTACCCTCAATCCTAAAACCTATGTTGGTGTTTATACAGGTTTGGTAGCTGCTTATAATGAGATTAAGCAACCTAATGAGGCTTTAAAATATGCCGAAAAAGGGATCGAAGTAATTCAAAAGCATCCTGACCTCAAAAGTTTTATTTATTCACTTTATCAATATACAGCTCAAAGCCACTATATGGTTGGAAACATCAAGGAAGGGGATCGTTTCAGTACTCTTTTTATCGAGAATGTCAAAACAACCTTCTCCGAAGAAAATGCTAAAAGCATTGCCGATTTGGAAATAAAATTTGAAACAGCAGAGAAGGAAAAGCTTTTGGCCGAAAATAAAGCTGCACTCTTGAAAAGCCAGATACAAACCAAAAAGAAAAATTTTATTTTGACGACGGTTTCAGTTTTGGCATTTTTTATAGCACTTGTAGGATTTCTAATTTACAGACAACAAAATCTAAAAAACAAACAACAAAAACAGGAGTTTTCACTCAAGTCGGCTATTTCACAAATCGAAACTCAGAATAAATTACAAGAACAACGACTAGCCATTTCTAGAGATTTACATGATAATATTGGAGCACAACTTACTTTTATAATTTCATCAGTTGATAATATCGAATATGCATTTGATATCAAAAACGAAAAATTAGACTATAAATTAAAAAGCATTAGCAATTTCACAAAAGCTACAATAATAGAATTGAGAGATACCATTTGGGCAATGAATAGCAACGAAATAACATTTGAAGATTTGCACGCTAGAGTTCTCAATTTTATCGAAAAGGCCAAAGAAGCACAGGAAAAAATTGATTTTAAATTCCTAATTGATAAAGAACTTCATCAGTTGAAACTCACTTCAATTGTTGGAATGAATGTTTATAGAACCATTCAAGAAGCGGTTAATAACGCCATGAAATATGCAAAAGCTTCTAAGATTAATATCGAAGTTAAAAGCATTCAGAACAAAATTAGAATTGAAATTCAAGACAACGGAATGGGTTTCGAGTTAGAAAATATAGAAATTGGAAATGGTTTACATAATATGCGAAAGAGAATAGAAGATATAGACGGTGAATTTTCGATTGTCTCTGAGAGCTCAAAAGGAACAAAAATAACGGCAATAATTGATAAACTTACATTTGATGATCAAGATAGTAATCGTAGATGATAATATTTTTCTTCAAAAAGCAATAGCAGAGAAATTGTCTTTTTTCGAGGACCTGACCTGTAGATTTACTGCAAATAACGGTTTGGATTTGCTCCAAAAGTTAGAAGCGAACCATAATATAAATTTGATTTTAATGGATATCGAGATGCCAAAAATGAACGGTATCGAAGCTACAGAAATTATCAAAACCAAGTATCCTCATATTAAAATTATCATGTTAACAATTTTTGACAATGATGAAAATATCTTCAAATCCATAAAAGCTGGAGCTGATGGGTATCTCTTGAAAGAAGTGAGCCCAAACGATTTGCATCAGGGCATTATTGAGACCCTAAATGGTGGAGCAATCATGACACCATCAATAGCTTTAAAAACCCTTAAACTTTTTAGAAATCCTCTGATAGTTGAAGCCAAAGCCGAATGTGATGCAATAAAATTGACGCAACGAGAAATCGAAGTTTTAGAACAACTTAGCAGAGGCCTGAAATATAATAATATCGCTGATAATCTTATTCTTTCTTTGGGTACAGTTAGAAAACACGTCGAAAATATTTACACAAAACTACAGGTTCATAACAAATTAGAGGCTGTTGAAAAGGCTAAAAACAACAATCTTATTTAATATATAAAAAAATAGGGCAAATGCCGTATTGATTAGGCTTTCAGATAATTGCAATTTTGGAATACGTTTAACCAACAAAATTTTATCATGAAAACACTAAAAAAAATCAGTACTCTAATTTTAGCAATTGCCTTTTCAACTTCATTTTTTTCCTGTTCAGGAGATGATAGTGGCGGAAATACAGGAGGAAGTGCAGCCGAAGGAACGATTAAGGCAAAAATAGGCGGTAGCAACTTTACTTCTATTTCACAAGGAACTACTGCCGTTAAAGTGGCGACAGGTGGAGCTTACAGTATTACCATTCAAGGAACAGACTTAGGAGGAAAAAACATTCAGTTGATTCTAAATGGAGTGGATGGCGAGACAGGAACGTATGAAATCAGTCAAAATGCAACTATTTCGGCCATTGGAACTTACACAGAAGTAAACACCACCACATTTGAGTCGCAAACTTGGGCCGCTCCAAATGGAACAGATGCAGTTTCTGGATCAATTACGATTAGTGAAATCACTGATACTAATATTAAAGGGTCTTTTAGTTTTACTGCTAGAAATCAGGAAGATAGTAATAACGTTAAAGAAGTTACCAATGGAGCTTTCAACGTTAATTTCATGGAATTTTAAGGCGTGAAACCCATATAATAACCCGACAATTTGATGAAGATTGTCGGGTTTATTTTCCCTATAAACTTAAAAAATAAGAAATGAAACATATAGTAACCAAAATAGTTTGTGTTATACTTGTCGCTTTCAGTACACATCAACTTAGGGCTCAAAAAGCAGAAGCTCCTAATTTTACCTACAACTTTGGCGGTAAAATTGATTTTATGAAACTAACAGATTCTGGCGTCTTAGTGGTGGCAAATGGCGATGGTTTTGCTGGAATCAAGCCAGGTCAAGACAAGCTCCATTTTGACTTTAACGATTATGGTAAAGTAAAAGAGGAGGAACTGGAATTTATTCCGATGTCTCCCTATGTGATTGTGGCTCAAGGTGGCGTTTTTACCTCTAAGAAAAGCGTTATCGATTTTGTAGCCGGAAAAAAACTGTTTGCAACCGAAGAAAATGGCTGGAAGTTAACCTATACCTGCAATATTGTCTTGCCACAAAACAAACTTGTGGTAAGCGGACAAAGAAAAGCTGCCGAACAATATGCAATGGCAGTGGCTATTTACGATTTGGTTTCTGGAAAAGAAGAAAAATTATTTAAGCTAAAAGGTGCTGCAACAATGGTAACAGGACGGCCTTTGATGGTTGGCGACGGAATAATTGTGCCAACGAGTAAATCCCTGATGCACATTGATACAAAAAGCGGAAACATTACTTGGGAAACAAAAGTAGACGATATCACTTGGATGACGGCTGATGCAACGGGGAAGGAAATCTATGCTTTCGAAGAAAAACCGGGTGGCGATACCAAGATTCATAAAATCAGCAACACAGGTCAAGTTCTTTGGAAAGAAGCTCAAAAGGTGAAGGGAAAAGTAAGTAATTTTCAAATTTTACCGCAAGGTTTAGCGGTTGTTAGCGATGTTGCCGATACAGGAAGTAAAAGCGTTTTTGCAGCTGCCGCTGAATCAAAAATTGGATTTATGAGTGCTGCAACCGGTGAAGATCTATGGGACAAGGCTCCAAAAACCAAAGGATATGTACAGCATTTTTATGTGATGGAAGACGGAATTTTATTTGGTATAAGAGAAGGCGGTATCAACAAGATTTCTTTTGATGGAAAAACGCTTTTCAAGAAGCCGTTAAAAACGGGAGAAAATATCCACACAATGGCTTTGACGCCAAAAGGGATGATCTATATAACCGATACCGATGCAGACATCATAAACCTAACCACAGGTGAATCTATTTGGAACAAACCTATTAAATACAAAAAGGCCAAATCAGTTTGCAGTACCTATGATGCAAACAACAAGCGATACTTGATTAGTACTGGGGAGGAAATGCTAGCAATTGACGAGAATTCAGGCGATATTAGTACTTTTTGTAATTATAAATTTGAAGAAAAAGAAACACCAACTGCTTTGCAGGTTAGAGATGGTGGCCTTCTGCTAACGTCAGATCAAAATGTAATGATGCTCAATTTTGATGGTTCAAAAAAGTTTCATGAATACCACAGATCTCCAGGGAAGAGTGCTTTTGGTGCCATTATTGCAGGAGCTATGGCAGTAACTTCTATGGCAGTTGCAACTTCAGCGGCTTATGAAGCGGGAATGAACAAAAATGCTATCGGGCAGTATAACGACCGAGGACAACAGGCAAAAAACATTCAGGATAGTTTTTCCCAAATTGCCTCGGCTTCTTTTGCTGAAATGAACAAGCGTTTCAAAGCGACTGCTGCAACCGAAAATGCACAGTTTATATTGACCAAACTTGATGATGGAGTAGGGCTTGTAAAAGTTGATAAAGATTCGGGTAAAAAGCACAAAGAAATTGTGCTGAAGGACAAAAAACCAGAATATGTCGTAGATGAAATTGCAGGAGTTTTGTATTACAGGGCAAACGATAAATCAATCTATGGATATGATTTGATGAACTAGAGTTTTGGGTGGTTGCAAAGTCCTTTTCGTGATGGCTAAATGGTGTAGGACCGTTTCTTCAGAGATGAAAAGGGCTTTCTCCTTTTGTGAATTTTAATTGCAATAAGATGATTGTAGTACTGATCTTGATAATAGTTGCTTTGATGTCGGCTATTGTTTTTATGAATTTGAGTATGAGGAATATGAAGGAGGTTCATCTTCAAAAAATAGAAGAACTACATTTGGTTATTTCGAAACTATCTAGAAATCAAAAAGTAAATCAAGAAAAAATCGATTTGGCCGAAGAATTTAAAGGTAATTTCAAAGCATCAAAACTGGTATTAAACAACGAGATTCTGTCATTGCAACACGAATTTCTAGAAATCATCTCAAAAAAATAATCTTACGAGTTATATTTTAAATTATAATGTATAAGTTTTATATATTTAACAAATTTAAATTATTTTTTCGATCGAAAACGCTAAAAATATGAAGCAACTTTATGTTTTGTCACTATTGTTTTTCAATTTGTTTGCTTTTGGTCAGGGATTGTCTGTCCGAAAAATGGACAGTTTAAAATTGGCTGCTTCAAAGGGAAATGTCAATAATAGATGCAACTCACTTTTATTGTTGTCAGATGAGTATAGCAACACCGACTTGAATTTGTCTTTAAAATATGCAAAACTTTCGCTCGAAAAAGCACGATTAGCAAATAATGATACTTTAATTGCCGTTTCCTACAATTCAATTGCAAACACTTTTCAGTATAAAAGTCAGCTCGATTCAGCCTTAATTTTTCATAAGAAAGCTTTGCATTATCGAAAAAAGATCAATGATTCTTTGGGAATGGCAGACTCCTACAATAATTTAGGAATTACTTATGATTCGATGGGATTATTTTCGGAATCGTTGCATCAATATTTTAGGGCACTTTATTTTTATGACAAGAAGAAAGACTTAGAGAAACAGGCTATGACCTATACCAATATTGGAATAATTTATAAAACCCAAAAGGAATATAAAAAAGCATTTCAGTATTATAAAAAAGCAAATGATTTATATGTGAAAATTAAATCTGAGTTTGGCATTACAGTTTCATCGGGAAATTTAGGATCAATTCTAATTGATTTTGAAAGGTATGAAGAGTCGCTCCGATATTCTCAAATCGCGAAAGAAGGCTACAAAAAAATGGGTTATGATCGGTTCTTGGGATATCCCATTTCAAATATTGCAATAGTATATGATAGTTTACACCGATTCCAAGAAGCCAATAAAAATTATATCCAAGCAATTCAGCTACATGAAAAGTACTTGAATTCATATGAAGTGGCTAATATTTGTAATGCGTATGCGAAATGCCTCATTAAGCAGGAAAAATTTGAAGAAAGCATATTGATATCCAATAAGGCAAAAGAATTTTCGAAGAAGGCAAATGCTTTTTTTTTGGAAGTAAATGCCAATAAAAATTTGGCTAAAGCCAATTCGGCTCTAGGAAGTTTCGAGCAAGCATATAAATATTCAAATTTATATATAACGGGAAATGACAGCCTTTTTGAAACGGAAAAAACCAAGGCCATTTTTGAATTGGAAACCAAGTATAATACCGAAAAAAAAGAAAAATTACTAATTCAAAAGGAAGCCGAAGTCAAGCATAGAAATGCCTTGCTAATCGTATTATCGGTTCTTGTATTTTCTGCTGTTTTGCTTGGTTATCTTTTTTATCGTCAGCAAAAACTAAAAAATAAGCAACAGAAACAAGAGTTTCAGCTTAAATCGGCTATTGCAAAAATAGAAACACAAAATAAATTGCAGGATCAAAGATTGAGTATTTCAAGGGATTTACATGATAATATCGGAGCCCAACTAACCTTTATTATTTCATCAGTGGATAATATCAAATATGTTTTTGATTTAGAAAACACCAAGCTCGACAGCAAATTGCAAAGCATCAGCAATTTTACAAAATCAACAATCGTGGAACTTCGCGACACGATTTGGGCGATGAACAATGATGAGATTTCGTTTGAAGACTTGAGAATGAGGATTTTTAATTTTATCGAAAAAGCTAAAATTGCTACTGAGGAAATAGACTTTAAATTTAATATTGATGAAAGCTTAAGTCAGCTAAAATTCACGTCTATCAAGGGAATGAATGTCTATCGATCTATTCAAGAAGCCATCAATAACAGTATAAAATATGCAAAAGCGACTGAAATTGCGATCGATGTAAAAAGTCATGGCGATGAAATAAGAATTACTATTTCAGACAACGGAATTGGTTTTGATGAACACTTGATCGTTCCTGGAAATGGGATTCAAAATATTCGAAAACGAATAAAAGATATTGGAGGAAGGTTCGATCTGAAATCGGAAGTTCAAAGCGGAACAACGATAGTATTGACAGTTCCTAAATAAATTAAAAATGAAGCAGATGATAAAAATAGCAATTGCCGACGATAATTCATTCCTAATCAAAACAGCCCAAGAAAAATTATCTTTTTTTGATGATTTAAGCGTGAAATTAATCGCTGTTGATGGTAAAGATTTGCTTGAGAAGCTCGAAATAAATCATAACGTTGATCTCATTTTGATGGATATAGAAATGCCCGAAATGAATGGAATTGAAGCCACAACCTGCATTAAAATAAAGTATCCTCAGATAAAAATCCTCATATTGACCGTTTTTGATAACGATGAAAATATCTTCAATGCAATCAAGGCAGGAGCCGATGGTTATCTGTTAAAGGAAATCAACCCAAAAGATTTGCATCAGGGAATTCTCGAAACCTTGAATGGTGGAGCTGCAATGCATCCATCAATTGCCTATAAAACCCTGAAATTGCTTCGAAATCCACAAGATTTTGAGAATAAAGAATGTCAGGAAAAAATTAAATTATCCTCTAGGGAAATCGAAGTTTTAGAGCAGTTGAGCAAAGGATTAAATTACAATACCATTGCCGATAATTTAATTTTATCGCCAAGCACGGTGCGAAAACATATTGAAAATATCTATTCGAAATTGCAGGTTCACAACAAACTCGAAGCGGTTCAAAAAGCGAAAAGCAATAACTTAATCTGAAAATTATAAAACCCAATTGCTTCTTTTTTTTCTTATTTTTATAAAAAAATTAAAATGAAAAGAATTCTAATTGGAGTGGCAATTATTGTTGGCGTGATTTTGTTGTTCAAATTTTGCGATTTCAAGAAAGACAAATCCAATATTGAATATAACTCCAACCTTATCCAGCAACAAATCCTCAATGTTGGAAAATTAGTGGTTACCGAAGGTCATTTTTCCGAAGTGCTCACCTATAAAGATCAAGATAAATACCTCATGGATTTAGTGTCTTTTGAGAAAAAAGCGTTGATTGTTGTTAATGCAGATGTGACAGTTTCCTATGATTTACGTCAAGTAAAATACGATATAGACGAGAAAAACAAAACCATAACCATTACCAATATTCCCGAAGAAGAAATCAAAATCAGTCCCGATATCAAATTTTATGATGTCAGCCAAAGCCGATTCAACCAATTTACGGGAGACGACTACAACAAAGTGAATAAGACTGTAAAGGCAAATCTCGCCAAGAAAATCGAAAAATCAACTTTAAAATCAAATGCCAAAAACCGCTTGGTTAGCGAATTATCAAAGATATTAATCTTGACAAATTCTATGGAATGGACGTTGAAATTCGAAGGCAATGTCATTGAAAAAGAAACCGATTTGAGCTCAAATATCAAAGGGTAATAAACACAGATTCCACAGATTTACACAAACAAAAATCTGTGCTAATCTGTGGAATCTGTGTTAAACTTTTTTTTCTAATTCACACTCTCATTTTCAAAAATCAATTCCAAACCATTCGAAATTAACTTATTCAATTCAGGGCGATTTTCTTTTAATTTTTCAAGATGAATCAAAACTTCCTGCATCAATTCAGGCTCGTTTTTATCCTTCAATAGTTCTACAATTTCTATTGATAGCAACCAATCCTTCGGATGTTGCGTTTTCACGGTATGAAAAATAGTTGACAAAGAATCGTTATTGTTGTTTCCTTCACGGATGTTTCGCACTTCTCTATATAATTCCTCCAAATTAGAACGTTCCTCTGATTTTTTAGCCTTAATCGTCTTGCTAGACGGAACATGAGTAATCAAGTCAAAACTATTCACATCGGCAGGACCCGAAAATGCAGAAACCACTTTCTTTCCAACCGCCATATCATAAATTCCCCATTCAGGTTGGAACAAAACAGTTTCGCCGTGTTTCACGGTGCAATTTCTAAAGCTAATCAAGATAATCTCGCCTTGCAGATTTCTTGAACCTGTAATGATTTCGCCACTAACGGTAATGTCACCTTCAAATTCAAGCGTCACCGTTTCGCCTTCATAAATATTATAGGCTTTCAAATCTCTCGGACTCATATCCTCAATCGTCAAATTGATACCTTTTAAAGTTCCAATCGGACTTCCAAAACCTTCAGAATGTGTATTTGTTCCGTGACCCACAAGTTCCTTGTTTCGGTAAGAAAGTGCCGTTTTTCCAACCGTTTGCACATAAACTGATTTACCGTTATGTTCAATTACGTTAGTGAAAACACCCGAAATTTGCAATCCTGTGCTCAATTCAATAGTTCCCAGAGCTTTAGAGTCAATCAATTTCTGAACGCTTTTTGGACCACCTTTTCGCAATGCCATCGTGTTAGCAAACTCTTCCAAAACCTGACTCAAAAAAGCAAAATCAGGCGTTACAAAAAGTTGAGGTTGAGGTTTGGTGATGTCAAAACTTTGCTCTGCAGCATCAAGCGAATACGGAATTTTTTTCACTTCATCCGTCATGCACCAGGCACTTTCACCAATCGAAGACAATAATCCAGCACCATATATTTTTGGGTTTTCAACTGTTCCAATCAAGCCATATTCAACCGTCCACCAATGCAGATTTCTGATTTTTGCCATCTCCGACATTTCGCCCATATTGTTCTGCAAATCTTCCACCGCCTTTTCCGCAGCGTCAATTTCGTTTTGTGGCGTTCCTTCAGCTTCCTTCAAAATCGAAAGCAATCGAATCGCCTCATACATTTCATAATCCTTGTGAGAAGAAATCGCCTTGCAGCCAATTTCACCAAAACGACGCAAATATTCTGCATATTCTGGATTCGCAATAATCGGAGCGTGACCAGCACCTTCGTGAATAATATCCGGAGCCGGAGTATATTCAATATGCTCCAATTGTCGAATGTCCGAAGCAATCACCAATACATTATACGCCTGAAATTCCATAAAAGCATTTGGCGGAATAAACCCGTCTACAGCAACTGCAGCCCAACCAATTTCTTTCAAAATTCGGTTCATGCCATACATATTCGGAATATTTTCAATCTCCAAACCTGTCTTTTTCAAGCCATCCAAATACGAATTATGGGCCACTTTACTCAAATAATCTACATTTTTTCGCATCACATAACGCCAAACCGCCTGATTTATCGGAGTATAATCCGCATAATCCTGTGGTTTAATAAACTGCTTTAAATGCTTTGGTAACCTGTCAATCAAAGGGTTACTTTCAAATGAATTCGTCATAACTTCAAACGTTGTAGTTGGTCGTAAAGTTACGATTTTTTTTGTTGTTGCCATTCGAGGAACGAGGAATCTCATCCAAATTTTCAGGAGCTATTTCCAGCTTTCCTCCCGAAGCTTCGGGACTGGGCTAGGGTGGTGGTGGTGAAATTGATGTTTAGGTAAAAATAAAACCGTCGCATTTCTACAACGGTTTTGATTTCTTAATGAAACTTAATTTCTTAATGTTTTAAATGATACGGATTATTCAGCCACAACATTTTCCTTCTTCACTTCCACAGGAGCCGGAACATTTTCATCATATTCTGTTTCCTCCAAATCTTCCGATTTTCTACCCAATTTCACCTTCGGATTTTCTTGAGTGCCACTCACTTTCATTGGAATTCCCAAAATCCCGAAAGGAGGCAACCCCAAACGCATTTTCAGGTTCAAATTCCCGTCGAGGCTCGTCTGGCCTTCAAATCGGAGACGGAATCCTGCTACTTTAATCTTGAAACGTTCAATGTTGATGATGTTGTTCTTTATGGTCGTTTTAATATCCACTTTGGAAACATCCGGATTTTTAATTTCTTCGGTTTCGGTTTGTTTCGAAACGGCATTCAGCAACTTGAAGCCTTTCATTTTTACTTTTTTTACAGAAAGTGTTCCTCCACCATTCAAGGAAGGCATAATCGGTTGCATATTGTTATCCAAAACGCCCGAAATTTTATAATCCAAAGAAACAATTCCTTCTGCATTTTCGGCAGCCGAAGCGATTTCTTTAAACATCTTAATTTCATTATAAGCACGTTTTATATCAAAGTCATTGGCTACTATTTTATAATCGAATTTGGCTTTTTGAGTACCTTCGTTTTTGTAAAAAGCATCCATTTTTGCCACAGCATCAATAATGGTCAATGTTCCATTTTGCAATGATAACGAGCCTTTGCTTATCTTTAGATTTCCGGCCAAATTCTTCACAACCAAATCATCATACAAAATTTTCGAAGCATTAAAACGCAGATTCAAATCCAGATTATTTGGAATTTCAATTACTGTCGAAACCGTTTTTTGTTGTTCGTCTTCATCATCAGCATTGGTTTTTACAACTTCGGTCGGAATTAATTCGTTGATGTTTAATTCATCTGAAGAAAAACTGAAATTTCCCCTCAAGATTTGGTTTTTGGCCAGAACAAAATTGATGGCATTTTCAACATAACCGTTCATAGTAACATTTGCCGAACCATACACACCATTGAAATTCTGAAATTTCATTTGATCCTGATTAAACGTAAAAAGACCGTTTTTTATCGTGAAGGATTTAGGTAAATAATCGCTTCTAGTCACAATGTTTTTAAGCTCTAATGTTCCGCTATTTTTCAGTTTGCTAAAGTTTTTGTTGGTGGCATCGCTTTGTCTTCCGGCAAGACTTAAATCGGCTTTGATAAATCCGTCCAAGTCCAATCCTTTTTGTGAAAATACTTTATACACTTTCGCCACATTGATGGTTCCTTTTGCTTTTACATCATATAAAATGTCTTCAAAATTTTTGAATGAAGCCTTAACATCAAAGGGTTCTCCTTCAAACTTAAATCCAGCTTGCGGAATCAAAAACGCAATATCTTTAAAGTTGCCCGTCTTGTTTTCAAGATTTGCATTGATGTTGATGTTCTGAATCGGATTCGGATAATATTCGGTTTTTATAAATCCATCCACCAGATGAAATTTTCCTTTTGTTACAGGAAATTTATGGTTTTTTGAATTGTAAACGCCATCGGCAAGAATATCAATATTGAGTTTCCCTTTTAAAACCAGATCGTTAATTCCGATTGCCTTGTTGAGTTTTTCAAGATTCAAATCCGATTTTATTTTGCTTTTTATGGCAATAGATTCGCCAAATCCTTCGGTTTTTACAATTCCGCTGAAATAATCTTTTCCAACCATAAAATACAGGGAATCAACGTTTACTTTAAGTTTTGTAATATCCAGTTGAGGCAGTTGTGTTTGGAAATTCAAATATATTTTTTCAGCAGCTTCGGGCGTTTTATTATGAGCGACATAACCTTCACGGACTTTTAATCCAAAAGTGACATTCGGTTTCAGGTTTTCGGAAGCAATATATTTTCCTTTTAAGGTAAAATATGCATCCGTTTTACCTTTAATTTGGGTTTTGCTTAACCAAGTGATGAACTTTGGCGGTAGTGCCGTAAACAAATCGTGGAGGTTGCTGTTTTCGGTTTTTACATTAAAATCTAAAGCATAACCATTTTTTAAAAAATCAAAACTTCCTTTGAATTCTACTGGAAGTTTGTTGATGACAAGGTCATTTTTCTGAAAAACAAAAGAAAGTGAGTTGGTATTGATTTTGGTTAAAAGCTTGGCTGAAACTTTTTTATTGGTGAGATATTCTTCTTTATCGAAAGCGAAGTCTAGGTTTGCAATTTCGGCTTTGGTTGCCAAATCAAAATTGGATTTTTCCAAATCACCTTTCCCTATATAGTTAAATCCTGTGGCTTTTATTTTTATTTTGGAAGCCAAATCATTATAAATCAATGAAGTGTTTTCAATTTGAATGCGTTCTAATTTTAATGAAGCACTTTCGGAATTTGAAACGGTATCCTTGCTATCGGATTTATAAACATTATAATTAGCTTCCCCTTTTTTATTGATTTGAACATTAATTTTGGCATTATCGATATAAATTTCATCAATATTCATCTGGCTTCCGAAAAGCAAACTCGGAACATCAATTCCCAAACCGATTTCTTTAGCCGAAACCAGCGATTGATTTTTAAAAGGGTGCGAACCATTCAAATTAAAATCATTCAAGGTTAAGGTCAATGAGGGAAAATGTTTGAAAAATGAAAGTTCTGAATCTTGAAAATTCAATTCGCCATCCAAGTTTTCATTTGCTAAAACTTTGATTTTTTCTGTAATCGTATCAGCAAATATAATCGGTAAAATAAATAGAAGCGCGAGGATGGTTCCAAATGTAATGCCGCTGATTTTTAATATCTTTCGAAGTAAAGATTTCTTTTTCTGTTCCACTTTTGTTTTTGTTTTTGGACGCCAAAGTTACAATTAAAGAGATGAAATTTTAACATTTAGAAATAAAAAAAACCGCAACATTTCTGCTACGGTTATATATTTTTCAGACACTGAATACTGCTCCCGAAACTTCGGGATGAACACTGAACACTGTTTACTTCTTCTTCGGAGGATATTGTTCTAAAATCTTGGTCACAAATTCCTTGATTCGTTCTTCTTTTTTTTCAGTGTTTTTGGTCAAATTGCCATCACCTTCACCTTGCCAAACCATTTCTTTTTTCTTGGCATCAATCAAATCGATAAACAAAGTTCCTTCTGTAGAGCGAGATACAGAAGTTTGGCCTCCATACATCCAAGGATTCCAACCCCATCCCCAGCCGTAACCCCAGCCAGCATTGAAAGTGTTTACATCTACTTGTTCTCTTGATTTGGTGAAAATATTTACTAATAGATCTGGATTTTCACTTTTTGTAAATCCTTTGGCAACCATTTGTTCTTCAATGGCACGAAGAATTCTTTTTTTGTCCAGATCAGAAATTTCAACTTTGTCAATTCCATTTTTATAGAAAGCGAATGTTTTATACTGCGTAAAATCTACATTCTTATCAAAATCATTTGCCACTCTAACTGAGGAACAAGAACCTAGGATTAAAAGCATGAATAGGGGTAAAAATTGTATTGTTTTCATAGCAAATTTATTTATGTTCATTTTTCTCTTTAAAGCTCAAAACGATTGCAATTATGTTGAAGATGATCGAACTGTATAATAGAAAACGATTATCGAGTAGTATGCCTATTGGTAGTAGGATACAACCAAACGCCAATAGGTAAATACTGCTTTTCTTTTTCATATTAAAAATTTAAAATAGCATCATCTACTAAATTAGGGATGGTAACTTTTAGCAAAGGTTGCGTTTCCATTGCTCTTTTTATTGCAAAAATAGCACCATCATTTCGAGCCCAATTTCTTCTGGAAATTCCATTATTTACATCCCAGAAAAGCATTGATTCTAAACGTCTTGAGGCTTCTTTAGAGCCATCAAGAACCATACCAAAACCACCGTTGATTACTTCGCCCCAACCAACTCCACCACCATTGTGGATAGAAACCCAAGTGGCACCTCTAAAACTGTCTCCAATTACGTTTTGAATTGCCATATCAGCTGTAAAACGTGATCCGTCATAGATATTTGAAGTTTCTCGGTAAGGAGAATCTGTTCCAGAAACATCGTGATGATCACGGCCTAAAACTACATATCCGATTTCACCTTTTGCAATCGCTTGATTGAAGGCTTCGGCAATTTTGATTCTTCCTTCGGCATCTGCATATAAAATTCGGGCTTGAGACCCAACAACTAATTTATTTTCTTGAGCTCCTTTGATCCACTGGATATTATCAGCCATTTGCTGTTGGATTTCTTCAGGAGAATTCTTCATCATTTCTTCCAAAACATCACAGGCAATTTTATCGGTTTTGGCTAAATCTTCTGGGTTTCCAGATGTACAAACCCATCGGAAAGGTCCAAATCCATAATCGAAACACATAGGTCCCATAATGTCTTGAACATAACTCGGATATTTGAAATCGATTTTATTTTCGGCCATAATATCGGCTCCAGCTCGCGAAGCTTCAAGCAAAAAGGCATTTCCGTAATCAAAAAAGTAGGTGCCTTTTGCAGTATGTTTATTAATGGCATTGGCATGACGGCGAAGTGTTTTTTGAACTTCTTCCTTGAATTTTTCAGGATGGTTCGCCATCAATTCATTTGATTCTTCAAAAGTATAACCTGTTGGATAATAACCACCAGCCCAAGGATTATGCAACGAAGTTTGGTCGGAACCTAGATCAATGTGTAAGTTTTCCTGATCAAATCGCTCCCAAACATCTACCACATTTCCTAAATAGGCAATCGAAACGACTTCTTTATTTTCCAATGCTTTTTTGACTCTTGGAACCAGTTCTTCAATGTTTTCGATAATTTCATTGATCCAACCTTGAGAATGACGAATGTGTGTGATTTTTGGATTTACTTCTGCACAAACCGTAACGCAGCCTGCAATGTTTCCGGCTTTTGGTTGAGCTCCAGACATTCCGCCTAAACCTGATGTTACGAACAATCCACCAGAAGGAGATTTTTTTATTTTTCGGAATCCATTCAAAACGGTAATTGTAGTTCCGTGAACGATTCCTTGTGGTCCGATGTACATGTAACTTCCAGCTGTCATCTGACCATATTGTGTGACACCAAGAGCATTAAATTTTTCCCAATCATCCGGTTTTGAATAGTTTGGAATCATCATTCCGTTCGTAACTACAACTCTTGGAGCATCTTTATGCGAAGGAAACAATCCCATCGGATGTCCAGAATAAATAGCCAAAGTTTGCTCTTCGGTCATTTCCGAAAGGTATTTCATCGTCAATAAATATTGAGCCCAATTCGAAAAAACAGCTCCATTCCCGCCATACGTAATCAATTCATGAGGATGTTGTGCCACGGCATAATCCAAATTGTTTTGAATCATCAGCATGATTGCTTTCGCCTGTTCACATTTTCCAGGATATTCAGAAATTGGCCTTGCATACATTCTATAATCAGGACGAAAGCGGTACATATAAATTCGACCATAGGTATTCAATTCTTCCAAAAATTCCTTTGCCAAAACCGCGTGGTCTTTTGGTTCAAAATAGCGTAAAGCATTTCGAACGGCCAGTTTTTTTTCTTCGTCCGAAAGAATTTCTTTTCTTTTCGGAGCGTGATTAATTTCGATTTCGTAAGGTTTTGGTTGTGGTAAAACGGATGGAATTCCTTGTTGTATTTGTTCCTTGAAGGTCATTTTTATTAATTTAAAGATTGAAAAATTTAAAGATTGAAAAATTCCATAAAAAGAACTTTCATTTTCTTAAATTGACTTGCCTATTTATTTTTTTGTAAATTATCTAATTATCTCATTTTCTAATTTCGCCAGTTTTTTTATCAAATCCGTAAGGACAATGACGACAGCCACTTTTGCAACAATAGCCTCGCTTAAGATGGTGTTTTTCGGTAAAACATTTGTAACCTTCGGGAGTATAATAAAAATCTTCGCCCTCAATTAATTTATTTTCCTTATTTTGCTCGTTCATAAGGGCAAATTTATAAACTTTACAACAAATGTTTGTTATCGTTACGAAATATTTAATTCCGAAAGGCTATAATGGCTTGACGCTGTTTCCATTTGTAATGCTTCGGAATAATTCCGATAAGGAAAATAAAGTGCTTTTGAATCACGAAAAAATACACATTCGCCAGCAATTGGAACTTTTGATTTTGCCCTTTTTTCTGCTTTATTTTTTAGAATATTTGTTTCGATTGGTTCAATTTAAAGACAGAAATAAAGCCTATAGGAACATCAGTTTTGAGAGAGAAGCTTATGTAAATGAACGAAATTTAGATTATTTGAAATATAGAAAAATCTGGAATTTTTTAGTATATATAAAAATAAAAACCAGTAGTAATTAGCAGTAATTTAAGCAAATTGATTCACTGTTGGTACTGATATATGTCGTGTGTATGCCGTGTATGTATCGTGTATGTATCGAATATATAATGTAGGTAAATCATACCTGAACCAGTATAAATCCTAGTTGTAAGCAAAGAATAGTAATTAATAAACCAAATTTTGGAAATCCCAACACAATATCTTCCCCTTCAAAAAAACGGAATTACGGTCGCAATTCGTCGGGAAGACCTCATTCATCCGTTTGTTTCGGGCAATAAATTCCGAAAATTAAAGTACAATTTGCTTCAGGCAAAAAAAGAAAATCAAACTACATTGTTGACTTTTGGAGGTGCTTTTTCGAATCATATTGCAGCAGTTGCAGCAGCTGGAAAACAGGAAGACTTTAAAACAATTGGAATTATAAGAGGCGATGAATTGGCTTCAAAAATAAATGAAAATCCAACCTTGAAATTCGCACAGGAAAACGGAATGCAATTTGAATTTATTTCAAGGGAAGACTATTCGAATAAAGCAAGTTCAGATTTTTTAGAGGTTTTAAAAATAAAATTTGGAGACTTTTATCTGATTCCGGAAGGTGGAACAAATGGATTGGCAGTAAAAGGTTGCGAGGAAATTTTGACTGAAGAAGATGCGGTTTTTGATTATATATGTTGTGCTGTTGGAACTGGCGGAACGATATCTGGAATCATCAATTCGGCTCAGCCCAATCAAAAAGTTTTGGGTTTTCCTGCGTTAAAAGGTGACTTTTTACAAAATGAAATTCGTAATTTTGCAAAACACGATAATTGGCAACTGATAACAGACTATCATTTTGGAGGTTACGGAAAAGTTAATGAAGAATTAGTGTTTTTTTTGAATCAATTTTCTGAAACAACTAAAATTCTTTTAGACCCAATTTATACGGGAAAGATGATTTTTGGCGTTATAAAGCTGATTGAAAACAATTATTTTCCTAACGATTCCAAGATATTAGTCATTCATACTGGTGGCATCCAGGGCATTGAAGGAATGAATCAGTTGCTAGAAAAAAAGAAACTATCCAAAATAAATACAGATGTTTAAAAAAATCCTATTCTTATTCACCATTCTACTTTTTATTAGTTGTAATTCTTCCAAGAAATATGTTCGGACAACAAAAAAGACGCCGCCTAAAACCAATAAATCAGTAGGTACTAAAAAAACGACTACAACAAAAAAGCCAGTTGCTTCTAAAAAAACAAATTCAAACGGAAGACAGGAAGTGATTGAATCTACTTCAAAAACAGTGGTCTATAGTGATGTGGTTTTTAATTATGTGGATGATTTCAAGGACATTGCAAAAGGAAACATGAAGACTTACGGAATTCCTGCCAGTATTATTTTGGCACAAGGAATTTTAGAATCTGGAGCGGGAAGGGGAGAGTTGGCTAAAAATTCCAACAATCATTTTGGTATTAAATGTCATACAGGTTGGGAAGGCGAACGGGTTTATCATGACGATGATGCCGATCAGGAATGTTTTAGAAAATATAAAGATCCAGCCGAATCTTATAAAGACCATGCCTTATTTTTAACAGGAAGAAGTCGATATGCAAGTTTATTCGAATTAGAAAAAGACGATTATGAAGCTTGGGCTAAAGGTTTAAGAAAAGCGGGGTATGCTACAGATCCGAAATATCCTGAGAAACTAATTGGTTATATTGAACGTTATAATTTACACCAATATGATGCTGAAGTTTTAGGAAATGATTTTGTGCCTTTTGAAACAGGAAGTAAACCAATCCAGATTGCCGATCATCAAGTTGGAAATTTATATGAAGTTCAAAAAGGCGATACTTTTTATTCCATTTCAAAAAAATTCAATTTGACGGTTGATGAATTAAAACAGAAAAATAGTCTTTCTGATAACACGCTTTCTATCGGACAAAAATTAATCGTAAAATAGATTAAACTCACAACTCACAACTAAAATGATATACCAAAGAAGTAGTCAGCTTTTTGCTGAAGCAGAAAAAGTAATTCCGGGAGGAGTAAATTCGCCAGTTAGAGCTTTCAAGGCAGTAGGAGGAACGCCAATTTTTGTAAAATATGCTCGTGGGGCTTATTTATACGACGAAGATGATAGAAGATTAATAGATTATATCAATTCTTGGGGACCGATGATTTTAGGTCATGCCTATGAACCGGTTGTGGAAGCAGTAATCAGTAGAGCCAAGTTAGGAACTTCCTTTGGAATGCCAACAGCTTTAGAAACTGAAATTGCAACTTTGGCAGTAAATATGGTGCCGGGAATTGACAAAATAAGGTTTGTAAATTCAGGAACAGAGGCCTGCATGAGTGCCATTCGTTTAGCAAGAGGATTTACAAGTAGAGACAAGATCATCAAATTTGCAGGTTGCTATCACGGTCATTCCGATTCTTTTTTGATTCAAGCGGGAAGCGGAGCCGTTACTTTTGGTTCTCCAAATAGTCCTGGAGTTACGGCAGGAACAGCCAAGGATACTTTATTGGCACATTATAATGATTTAGAAAGTGTTCAAACTTTAATTGATGCTAATAAAGGAGAAATTGCCGCTATTATTATCGAGCCAGTTGCCGGAAATATGGGTTGTATACCGCCACAAGAAGGATTTTTGGAAGGATTGAGAAACCTTTGCGATAAAAATGGCATATTGTTGATATTTGATGAGGTGATGACTGGTTTCCGTCTTGCAAAAGGTGGAGCTCAAGAATTATACAATATAAAGGCTGACATCGTTTGTTTTGGAAAAGTGATTGGTGGCGGTTTGCCAGTTGGTGCTTTTGCCGCAAATGAAGAAATTATGAATTATTTGGCTCCAATTGGACCGGTTTATCAAGCAGGAACTTTGTCGGGAAATCCTTTGGCTATGGCAGCAGGTTTGGCAATGTTGCAAGCTTTAAACGATGATGAAGAAATTTTTACAAGATTGGATGCAAAAACAGCCTATCTGGAAGCAGGAATTGATAAGGTTTTGAAAGAAAACAATGTGGAGTTCACCATCAACAGAGTCGGATCAATGATTTCGGTTCATTTTGATGCTGATCCTGTCGTGGATTTCAAGACTGCGGCAAAAGGCGATAATCCATTGTTCAAGAAATTCTTCCACGGATTATTGAAGGAGGGAATTTATATTGCTCCATCGGCCTATGAAACCTGGTTTATAACGGATGCACTTAGTTATGAAGATTTAGATTTTACGATAGAAGCAATTAGGAAAGTATCGAAAACATTCTAAAAACAAAAACGTCCTGAAAATTAATTCAGGACGTTTTTTTATATAAAAAAGTATTTTTTATTTAGTCAATTTGGTAAACAATTTTGCGTTTCCTTTCAATTTTGCAAAATCCTCAGTTCCTAAAAGCTCTTCTAATCTTGAAGTAACGAAATTAGTAACTGCGTCTTTTCTCTCTTGAGATAATCCAGCTACATTTTTCATTTCTCTGTGTTTTGTTTCCAAAGTTTTGATCACATTTGCTTTAGTAGCTTCGTTAGTAACTTTAACAATAGTACTCAATGCTGCAAAATCTTGTAAAGCTGCTTCATGAGCTATTTCGTTAGCAGACATTTCTTTTGCTGGAGCTGTATTTGAAACTGTTTTTTTAACTTGTGCACTTGCTCCAAGAGCAAAAAATAATGCTAATGCTACAAATATATTTTTCATAATTGGTAAAGGATTAGTTTTTAGTTATGCCAAATCTAATTAATTTTAAATAAAAACACAACATTATTTTTTAATCTTTTCCTCTGATGTCTTTTTATTAAAATGTTTTTTCATTCCTTTTTTTACACCAGTTTTTTTCATTTTCTCCCATTTTTCAAACTGTTCAGGGCTTAAAATTTTTTTTACGCGTTCCTTCATTGCAATTTGCTCATCTAGCTTTTTGTTTTTCATCACAAAAATTTCATCAGATGTTAGTTTTTTATCTGCTTTTTTCTGAGCAATAAATTGTGCCTTTTGTGCTTCTCTTTTAGTTTGTTGTTCTGCTATAATAGTAGCCATTTCTTTTTGTTGAGATGCAGAAAGATCCAATTCTAGGGTTAGCTTTTTCAAATGCAACTGATTTTTTTGTTCAGGCGTCATTTGTTCCATAGCCACTCTTTTGCTTTTTTTGTCTTCCATTGAAATTTTTTCTTGTGCAAAACCTGTCATTCCAACAAGTAATAATGCAACTGCAATCATTTTTTTCATTTTATTTTTTTTAAAGTTATACCATTTTGACACCCATTCTTTTAAAAGGTTTAATGTATGGCAATTTTTTTCAAATGTTAAATCCGATGAAAAGCATAAAAACAGGCTTAAAGAACTATCAGATTTTCAATTAGATGTGCAAAAAGGTGTAACTTTGCAACCTGAAAAACCCCATTTTTTAATTGTTATGAAAAAAAAATTAGTTGCACTGGTAGTAGGTGCGTTTGTTGTTTTGCAATCTTGTCAAAATGACGATAATGGAGCAAACGGCAATCAAGAGCAAAAAGTTATATTGAATGTTGATGCCGAAAGTTTAAGTAACCGAATGAATTATAATAATTCAGGAGTTATTAATTTTGTTGGAGATGATGTTTCAGCTCGTTCTCCAATGGATGGTAATGCAGTTGCTTTTCCAATGTCATTGTTAGCCGAAGTTAATCCACCAAGTTATAATGGTGTTAGTATGACAGCTTCTCACGTAGATGTTAAGGATAATTATGTGTATGTTTCTTATAATACACAAGGTGATACCTATTTAGGGGGAATCGATGTTATCGATGTTTCGCAACCCAATAATCCACAATTAATTATCCAAGCAATTTTGCCAAATACTGATATCAGTACGGTTTTGTTTGATAATGGTCAGCTTTATATTGCTGGAGCTATGAATGTAGATGCAAATCCTGGAGTAACGAGTCCAGCTTTTGTTGCCAAAATGCCACTTCAAAGTGGACTTTTAACCAATAATTATACAGCCGTTGCTCTAACTGGAAATGTTGCAACAGGTCTTGCGGTTGCCGATTCAAAATACTACGGTGTTTCGGGTAATAATGGTGTCCTGGCGAAGATCAATAAAGCAAATAATACAGTAGAAACGACTATCGCTGTTGATGATTTGAGAGCTCTTGGAAAAATCAATACTAAAATCGTTGTGTTGAGTGGTACTCAAGGAGTTAAAGTTTACAATGCTGATAACTTAACGTTACAGTCTTCTTTTTCAACTTCATCAGATGTTTTGGATGCAAAAAGAACAATCGATTTCCAAGGTGATAATCTATTGGTTTCAGAAGGTTATGATGGTTTGAAAGTGTATAATTTGAATTCTGGAAGCTTGTTGCAAACATTGTCACTTCCAACAGGTTTGCCAAATATAGATCAGGCAGATGTGGTAACGAATGCGGTTTCTGTAAACGGAGATTTCGTATATGTTGCCAATGGAGCTGCTGGTGTATATGTTTACAAAAAAGACGGTGCAAATCTTGGTTTGTTAGGATCTATCCAACTAGGAGGTTCTTCTAACTATGTGAAAAGTGCTGGAGATTATATCTTCGTTGCAACAGGAACTGGTGGTTTGAAAATCATCAAGAAAGTAACGGTTTCAACTATAGATTGTACTGGTTTTGCAACTTATAGTGGTGGTCCATGGTTGAATGTGAATTCAGGACAAACTCTTAATTATCAAGGTTCTGCTGCTTTGCAAGGTGTAAATGTAAATCAAAATTTAACTTTCTGTGGTTCATTATCAGTTGCACAAGGGCTGAATGTAAACAGCAATGGAATTTTTACTTTGAAGGGTTCTTTGGCTCAAGGCCAATACAATAATAATGGAACCAATTTCAATATAAATGGTACCTTTAGAGTAGAGGGAAGTGTTGTAATCTATGGTAATTTGATTCTAAATAGTGGTGCTAAACTTGAATTTTTAGGTTCAGGCTCTTCCATAACTATTTATGGAAACGTCATTAAAAATAGTAATGTTACCATTACAGGAAACTACACAGATACCTTTAATAAATTGAATTAATTTCTTAAATTTTTAAGAAATAGTAAAGGAACTCAATTGAGTTCCTTTTTTTTGTTATATTCGCTTCAAACAATTTAAAACAAAATCATGGAAAAATTTGAAGATCAAGATTTCAATCACAATCAGAAGCCAATGTCTGTAAAGAATTGGCTAGTTACCTTATTATTAACTGCTTTGCCTCTTGTGGGTATAGTCATGTTGTTCGTTTGGGCATTTGGAAGCAATGAAAATGAAAACCGCCAAAACTGGGCAAAAGCACAATTAATTTTTGCTGCAATCATTATTGGTTTGGTGATTCTATTCTCTATTATCTTTGGTTCTATTTTTGCTGCAGCAATGGCAAGTGGAGCGGCAGATAATTACTAAAAAGAATTGTATTGGCATAAAAAAGGAGCTCAATTGAGCTCCTTTTCTATTTATATGTGTTGAGAATTATCCAGCCAATTCCACAATTTTAGCATCACCGTCCACAACAACTTTCGTCAAGCCTTGTTTGGAAAGACCTTTCATTGCAGTATCCCATTTTTTTCCGCTTAGACCTGAATTTAATTTCAAAGAATTTAAATCCATTTTGTTTTCATTAGATTTTAATAAGGCGATAACCAATTTTTCTTCTTCTGTGAGTTCAACCTGTTTCTTTTCCGGACGCATTTGTGGGAAAAATAAAACTTCTTGAATAGAAGCGTTATTGGTCAAAAACATGATCAAGCGGTCCATTCCGATGCCAAGTCCAGATGTAGGTGGCATTCCATATTCTAAAGCTCTCAAGAAGTCCTCATCGATGAATTGTCCTGCTTCATCATCGCCTTTTTCGGCTAATTTTAATTGGGCTTCAAAACGGCCTCTTTGATCAATCGGATCGTTTAATTCGGAATAGGCATTTGCAATTTCTTTTCCGCAAACCATTAACTCAAAACGCTCTGTCAATTCAGGATTATCGCGGTGTTCCTTGCATAACGGCGACATTTCTTTTGGATAATCCGTGATGAAAGTAGGCTGAATAAAATTCCCTTCGCATTTAGCTCCAAAAATTTCATCAATCAGTTTTCCTTTGCCCATGGTCTGATCCACTTCGATTCCCATTCCTCTTGCTGCTGCAAAAAGCTCTTCCTCGGTTTTACCAGAAATATCAAAGCCAGTAAATTGCTTGATAGCATCGGTCATCGTTATTCTTGCATAAGGTGCTTTGAAATCTACCCTATGTTCGCCAAAAGTTGTTTCAGTTGTTCCATTTACGGCAATTGCACAATGTTGTAGCAAGTTTTCTGTAAACTCCATCATCCAGTTATAATCTTTGTAGGCCACATAGATTTCCATGGCCGTAAATTCCGGATTATGAGTCCTGTCCATTCCTTCGTTTCTGAAGTTTTTCGAGAATTCATAAACGCCGTCAAAACCACCAACGATTAATCTTTTTAGGTATAATTCGTTAGCAATTCTCAAATACAATGGGATATCCAATGCATTGTGGTGTGAAATAAATGGTCGGGCTGCAGCACCACCTGCAATAGCTTGCAAAATTGGTGTTTCAACTTCCATGTACCCGGCTTCGTTAAAGAAATTTCGCATGGCGGTGAACAATTTTGTTCTCTTCGTGAAAACTTCTTTCACATGTGGATTTACAACCAAATCTACATAACGCATTCTGTAGCGCAATTCTGCATCATTAAAAGCATCGTGCACTTTTCCTTCTTCATCCACTTTTGGTAGCGGTAATGTTCGAAGCGTTTTGCTTAATATTGAAAAGTTATCTACTCTAATACATTGAGCACCTACTTTTGTTGTGAATAATTCACCTTCAACTCCTATAAAATCGCCTAAATCAGTCAGTTTCTTAAAGACTTGATTGTAAAGTGTTTTGTCTTCTTCTGGACAAATTATATCTCGGTTCAAATATAATTGAATTCGGCCTTCGCTATCCTGCAATTCAGCAAAACAAGCTTTTCCTTGATCACGAACACTCATCAAGCGTCCAGCCACAACAACCTTCTTTCCTTCCTCGAAACTTTCCTTTATTTGCTTTGAAGTGTGGTTTACTGGAAATAGATCCGCAGGATAGGGGTTGATGCCGAGTTCACGCAAGGTTCCGAGTTTTTCTCTTCGGATGATTTCTTGTTCTGATAGTGCCATTTTGATGTAATTTTTTGAAGTTGCAAATGTAGCGTATAAGTTTGAAAGTCGCAAAGTTTCAAATGGTTGGATTTTGTATTAAAAAGTGAGCCTGTTTTGATAAAGTTTATGAAATTTGGTAGCCAAGATGTTAATGAGAGGTTAATGGGGTTTTTTTGTCAATTTTTCATTTCTTTTTTTCGTTAGTTTATATCAGAAATTTTATGCAAATGAAAATCAATCTACTTAAAAGCCTGGTGATTTTGTTTTTGACTACGAGTTGTCATTTAAAAGAAGATGTTTATATTTCTGAAGATGGAAGCGGAAGCGTCGTTGCCGAATCGACTCGAGACGAAAGTATTTATATGAAATATCTAGGGGATGAGTATTTTGCAGAACAAGAGTTTGTTGATTCTGCTTATGTGGTTAAAGATATTATTGCAAAAGAGCAGAAAACGTTTGATGTTTTTCTGGAAGAGCATCAAGCCTTGTTGAGAAAATATGAGAATGTGAAAGTGCATATTAAGAAGGATTCTTATGCAAAAGAATATCGCACTACCATTTCTACACCTTTTAAAAATATAAATGAGGTGGGAGATTTATCGCATGTAACGGATTATGTAGATGATTTGCAAAATAATTACGCCATAGATCCAAGTAGAAAGCGAACCTATTTTACTTATAATTTTGATGGAACCACTTTCCGACGAATTTTTAAGGTTTTGAATCAGGAACGGTATGATGAATATAAGGAAACGATTCAGCTTTATAAGCAAATCTTGCACATCGGAAATTTTAGCTATACAGCAAATTATCATTTTCCAAGAAAAATTAAATCGGTTTCACATCCTGATGTGATTTTATCAGAAGATAAAAAAAGCCTGACATTGAAGTTGCCAATGCTGGATTGTTTAGAAAAACCTGAATTGGCTTTTTTGGAAGTTGTTTTGGAGGATTAAATTGTGAGATTGTTTTGAAAATTAATCTGAACAAAGACGTAAATTTGCAAAATGAATAAAGCAGTACATCTTCAGGATTTAGGAATTCGGGATTATAATGAAACATGGCAATATCAGGAAACGCTGTTTAAGGATATCGTTGATTTGAAAATCAGAAATAGGAGAGAAGAGACAAATTTTGAAACTCCCAATTATCTGCTTTTTGTAGAGCATCCACACGTTTATACTTTAGGTAAAAGTGGAGATTTAAGTAATTTATTGCTTTCCGAAAAACAATTGGAGGCTAAAGGTGCTACTTTTTATAAAATCAACCGTGGAGGTGATATTACCTATCATGGTCCTGGTCAAATTGTGGGCTACCCAATTTTAGATTTGGAAAATTTCTTTACAGATATTCATAAATACTTACGTTACCTCGAAGAAGCCATTATTCTGACACTTGCAGATTATGGTTTGAAATCCACAAGGAGTGAAGGTGAAACAGGAGTGTGGCTTGATGTTGGGACACCATTTGCGAGAAAAATTTGTGCAATGGGGGTTCGGGCTTCACGTTGGGTCACGATGCATGGATTAGCTTTGAATGTAAATGTTGATTTGGGTTATTTTGATAATATAATCCCATGTGGCATTCGCGGAAAAGCAGTGACTTCCTTAAATGTTGAGCTTGGAGTTGAAAAAGTGGATGAGGCAGAAGTTAAAGAAAAAATTCTAAAGCATTTTGCAGCACTCTTCGAATGTAACTTCAATCTAAAATCTAAAATCTAAAATCTCGAATCAAAATTCTAACTCTAGTTGTTCCGGAAGTAACCTAAAGCTCATCCGGTGGTATTTTGTTGTGCCATATTTTCGGATGGCTTCTCTATGTTCTTTTGTAGGGTAGCCTTTGTTTTGTTTCCAGTTATACATCGGGTATTCTTCGTGAATCTTGTTCATATATTCATCGCGATATGTTTTTGCTAAAACCGAAGCGGCTGCAATACTCGTATATAGAGAATCGCCTTTAATGATACAGCTGTGTGGAATGTTTTCAATAGGTTTAAAACGGTTTCCATCTACTATAATATATAAAGGAGTAATTTTTAATTTCAAAATACATTCCTGCATTGCCTTTATGGAGGCATTTAGAATGTTTATTTCGTCTATGATTGAGGGGTCAAGATGGGTAACCGAAAAACAAATTGCTTGTTGTTCTATAATAGGTTTTAGGTCGTCTCTTGTTTTTTCCGACAGTTTTTTGGAGTCATTTAGAAGATTAAGGCTGAAATTTTCGGGTAAAATTACTGCAGCAGCGGTTACGGGACCTGCTAAACAGCCTCTTCCAGCTTCATCGGTACCAGCTTCGGGCATTAAATTAGAAAAATTATTGAGCAGCATAAATACTTTTTTTAATAATTATATGTCTTTTTGGTTATTTTGAAGCCATTTTAGAAGGCTAAAATTAAGTTTTTTTTATTTATTTTATAGTATAATATTATCATTAAGTTAAATTGTCATAACAGGTGTAAGGCCTGTAAACAAAGGGAATTAATTTGATGGAGTTGAGGGAGTTAAAAAAGGTTTCAGAGAATTATTTAAGAAAAAGGAATATAATGACGCAACCTTTTTAAAAATAGTTCATCTATACAGAGAATAATGTAGTTAAACGCTAGAGTTATTGAAAAGTCATCAAAAGTTAATTTTCAGATTATTCAGCACAAATATTTGTTTAATTAAGAAATTATTAAGAAGTTTGCGGAATAACTAATTCAAATTAAATTTTATATGAGATCGAAATTCAAATGGATTTTTGCGCTATTGTTAGCGTTTTCTATGCAGTTTTCGTTTGCACAAGAAAAAACAATCACAGGTGTTGTTACTGAAAGCGGTATGCCATTACCAGGTGTTACTGTTGCAGTGAAAGGTACTACTAGAGGTACACAAACTGATTTTGATGGAAAATATTCTATCAAGGCAAGTACAGGAGAAGTTATTGAATTTTCATATATTGGTATGAAAACTCAAACTAGTACTGTAGGGGCGTCAAGTACAATTAGCGTTGTTATGACTGTTGATGATGCTACGAGCTTGAATGAAGTTGTTGTGGTTGCTTATGGTACTCAAAAAAGAGAAGCTATAACAGGTGCTATTGGAACTATTGGTGCTGATGTAATCGGTAATCAACAAGTAACTTCACCTTTAAAGGCTTTGCAAGGAACTGTTGCTGGTGTTAGTATGATTACAGCTGGAGGTCAACCGGGTAATAATCCTGAAATCAGAATTAGAGGTTTCGGAAGTTTGACTGCTGGTGCAGGGCCGCTTATTGTGGTTGATGGCGCTCCTTTTAATGGTAATATTAATACAATAAGTCAGGATCAAATTGAGACTTTATCTGTTTTAAAGGATGGAGCTTCCGCTTCTCTTTATGGAAGCAGAGGTGCTAATGGAGTTATCCTTATTACTACAAAAAGAGGTAAGAAAAATTCTGCACCTAGAATTAATGTAAGATCGCAAGTTGGTATTTCTGATTTGGCAGTAGGTTTACATGATAGAATAGGAACAGAGCAAAATATGAAACTGACATGGGAGGCGATTAGAAATACTAACATGGATTTGGGGCAAAATAGTACTACTGCAGCTTCAAACGCTTCTGGTCAATTGATTGATAGGTTGGGGTATAATCCTTATGGTACTGTAGTTAATCCAATTGATGCTTCTGGTCAATTAGTGCCTGGTGCTCAATTGCTTTGGGAAACGGATTGGCAGAAAGAGATGACAAGGCAGACAATGATGAGAACAAATCATAGTTTTGATATTTCTGGTGGTGATGATAAGACAACTTATTTTATGTCGGTTGACTATTTGAAAGAAGATGGTCCCGTAATTACTTCGGATTTTGAAAGAATTACAACAAGGTTGAATGTTGACTCTCAAGTTTCTGATTGGTTGAAAGTTGGTTTGAATTCTAGTTTTTCATATTCAAATTCAAGCAATCCTGATCAAACTACAGGTTCTACAACTCAAGCTATAGGGTGGATTTATGCTCTTTCAAGTATATATCCTTTGCATCAAAGAGATGGTAATGGAGAATTGTTTTTAGATGCAAATGGAAATCGTCAATATGATTTTGGTAATGGTTCTATTCCGGGACAGTCTGTAAATAATACTAGACCAGTGAATGGTGGAGAAAATGCGGTTGCAAATATTTATTTAGGGAAAGAAAGATTGAGAAGGACAAGTTATGTTGGGTCAGTATTTGCTGAAGCTAAAATTTTTGAATCTTTGAAATTTAGAACTAGATTTAGTTATGAGAATTTCTTGTTTGATTCATTTAGTTTTGATGATGATTTGTTTGGAGCGGCATCTTCTGTTGGAGGTAGAGTAACACAAGCGAGAAACATTACGACTACTTTGAATGCAATTAATGGTCTTCATTTTAATAAGACTTTTGGTAATCATAATTTAGCTGCTGATGCAATCATCGAAGCGTATTCTTTGAATTTGGATAATATGAATGCTCAGGGTATCGGTTTCTTGCCAGGATTGGCTAATTTAGGAACGGCAACTTCTCCAGAAGCAGTTGGTGGTGTAATGGCAACAGAAAGAATTAATAGTTACCTTGCAAGAATAAATTATAATTATAAAGATAAGTATTTTGTAGAAGGAAGTGCAAGAAGAGATGGTTCTACCAGATTTGATAGAGATGTTAGATGGGGTACTTTTTATTCAGCTGGTGGTGGTTGGATTATTTCTAAAGAAAGTTTCTTAGAGAACAACGAAACTCTTAGCTATTTAAAATTAAGAGGTTCTTATGGTGAATTAGGAAATGCTGATCTTGGGACAGTTTTGTTTCCTTATCAATCATTGTTTTCTGCTGCAATTGGAGGGAATGAAGGGAATCCTGGAGTTCTTTTAGATGGTGTTGCTGATATTAATCTTAAATGGGAAAAAACAGCTCAGATATCTGCTGGTTTAGATTTCGGTTTGTTTAATGATAGAATTACAGGTTCTATTGACTATTATAAGAAAAATTCAATTGATTTGATTTTGGACAAGCCACTTGCTCCTTCTCTAGGTGTCTCTACAATTACTACAAATATTGGAGAAGTTGAAAATTCTGGTTTTGAGCTTATGTTGAATTCAACTAATATTCAAACTGAAGATTTTACTTGGAAAACAAGTATAAATATTTCTAAGAATAGTAATGAAATTATAAAGTTGGCTACTGAAGATCCTGTAATTCGAGGAATTCAACAATGGGAAGTAGGGAAATCTTTATATGAATTCTTTATTCCAGAATGGGCAGGTGTTGATCCAGCAGATGGAGCGGCAATGTGGTTTAGAGATGTTGAAGACGCTGAAGGAAATGTAATCGGAAGAGAGACAACTAAATTATACGATCAGGCTACAAGAGGTTATCACGGATCATCTTTGCCAGACTTTGAAGGAGGGTTTACTTCTAATATGAGATATAAAAACTTTGATTTAAATTTAATCTTCAATTTCAGTGTTGGAGGTCAGATATTAGATACTGACTATTCAAGTTTAATGAATGGGTTTTCTTCACCTGGAGGTAATGCACATCCTGATAATTTAGACAGATGGCAAAATCCTGGTGATATCACAAATGTGCCTAGATTAGTAATCGGAAACAACAATGATGCGGCTACATCTACAAGGTTTTTGTTTGATAATGATTATTTAAGGCTGAAAAGTTTGACTTTGGGTTATAATTTGCCTTCTGATATGGTCAAATCTATCGGTTTTAGTAATGTTCGCTTTTTTGTACAAGCAGATAATGTAGTAACTTTTCAATCTCATAAAGGTATTGATCCTGAACAATCTTTTGCAGGAACAACAGCAAGAAGATCACCTCAATTTAGGACTGTTTCTACTGGTGTAACTTTATCGTTCTAATAAAAAATTATATTATGAAAAAATTAAGTTTGATTAAAAAAGGTATTCAATATACCTGTGTACTTGTAAGTGCTCTTGTAGTAACCACAAGTTGTTCAGATGATTATCTGGATGAACCTAAAGATGAATCTGGTTTAAGTGCAGACGTTGTTTTCTCGAGTAGAACACTTGCTGATTCTTATGTGTCTGGTATTATGAAAAGATACAGAGGGCAATATACCGCTACAGATGCAGGAGGTCTTTACTCATTGTTTTTTGCAAGAACAATAAAAGGGAATGATTTAATTCAGAGTGACAATTGGTATGGTTTCGACTATGTTCATGAGAACCGAGAACCAAACTATAGAAGAACTGTTTTCAATTGGACATTCAATTATGAAATTATATTTCATGCGAATCAATTGATATCTGGAGTAGAGAGAAGTTCTAACTTATCGGAAACTGATAGAAAAGAACTAATTGCTACTGGAAAAGCAATTCGAGCTTATCATTATTTTCAATTAGCACTTGATTTCGCTCCAAACTTTACATCAGACCCGAACGCTGCAAAGTTACCTATATATACAGGACCTGTGACAGGTACTAGTGACCCGGCTGTACCTAGTACGACAGCTGAAGTTTATGAATTGATCAAGACAGATTTGCAAGAAGCTATAGCTGATTTGCCTGAAGAGAGATTAGGAAAGAGTTATATCAATAAAGCAGTTGCTAATGGTATGTTAGCTCAGGTTTTACTTGTTACTCAAGACGATTGGGCTGGTGCTGCTGCTGCTGCTGCTGCTGCTTATGGAGGGAATGCTGCGTCAGCTGTAATTTCTACAAACTGGGCAGGAGGTTTTAATGATATGACGGATCAAGATTGGCTTTGGGCCATGTATCAAGATGCGGTTGAAACAACTTACTATTTTGCTGCTCCTCACTCTATGACAGATCACTTAACTTTGTCGTATCAAGCGACTTATGTGAATTCTGTTTTTGTTGATCAATTTGCCGATACTGATGTTAGAAAGAAATTTTTTGATATTTATGGTGTAGCAACACCATGGAGAAAGTATGTTACAACAAAATTTGCTTTCACTTTTGAATCTGATTTACCTATCATGAGAAAATCTGAGATGGTTCTTATTGATGCTGAAGCTCAATTGAATTTAGGAAATACTCAAGGAGCTAAGGATTTGCTTTTTGCTTTACAGTCTGATAGAGATCCTAATGCAGAAATGTCGACCAATACCGGAGCTGCTTTGTATGACGAGATTCTTTTGGAAAGAAGAAAAGAATTGTATGGAGAAGTGGGTGTAGAATTTATGGACGCCAAGCGTTTGAAAAAATCGATCGTTAGAAATAATGTTCACAGAGTTGTTGTTAATGTTCCTGTTGATAGTCCTTTGTTTTTCTTAAAAGTACCTCAACGTGAAATTGATGCAAATCCATTTATTGATGAATCAATTAATAATTAATTTTCGTTAAATTCTAACGACTAAAATATTAAATATGAAAAAAATATCTTTGTTATTAATGTTTCTTTCAGCTACACTTTTCTTGAGCTGTGAAGAATCGGATAGCCTGACGGTTGTGCCTCATGTTTCATTTGAGAATGATAGAATATTTGGTTTAAATCCAGGAGAAACAACTTCAACTCAAGAGGTAAAAGTTTATGCAACTAAGAGTTCTGGGTCAGATAGGGTGTTCAATTTGGTAGTAAATGAAGAGTTTACGACTTTGTTGCCATCAGAATATACTCTTCCTGCAACTGTAACCATACCTGCTAATTCAAGAGAAGGTTCATTCTCTGTATCGGTTACTTCTTCTGATTTAGGAGAAGGAAAAACATTAGCGATTGATTTTGCAGATATTACGGATGGGACTTTTACAGGAGATGAACCTTTAAAGCTTCTGGCTAAAGTGGTTTGCGATCTTAATGAAGTTGCTTTTGAATTAATTTTAGACCGATATGGTTCTGAGTCTATTTGGGAGCTTTCTGGTCCAGGAGGTGAGCTGATTGCTTCAGGCGGTCCTTACACGGATACTAGTACAAATGCTGCTCAGCCTGCTAAAAATTTCTCATTCTGTTTGCCTGCTGGTGAATATACGTTTGTTATGTATGATCTTTATGGTGATGGAATGTCAGGGCCAAGTGGAAATGGATCATTTAAATTGACTGAGGTTGCTACAGGTAACATACTAGCTCAAGGAGGTACATTTACTACAGAATCAGTTCATACATTCACGTTGGACTAAATTTAATCTTTTTTTAACTAAAAAGCTGTCACTGAAAAGTGATAGCTTTTTTTTTGACATTTTTTTTACTATATTTGTTTCCTATATAATTTACTGTTTATGAAATATTTTACGTTACTTTTTGTTTTATTTGTTCATTGGGTTGGGTTAGCTCAAACTGAAGAACAAAAGAGATTGATTTTATCAAATACTAACACTTTTGCTTTGGATGAGTTGTCGAAAGATTTTGAGCAAAATGAAAAGGCACAAGCTGAAAGAATAGATTTGTTTTTGAGTTACAATCCATCATTCAAGAAAAGATTTAATGGAAGTGATGGGGCCTTATATGAAATTAAAGATATAATTGATGGTAAGCCAGTTTACATTTCCAATCAAAATCAGAAAGCAGCATTGGCAACTAGGACTTCAAGGCTTCATAATGGTGGAAGTTTGGGGTTAGACTTGGAAGGTCAGAATATGACAATTGGGATTTGGGATGGGGGAAAGGTCATGGCAAATCATGTCGAATTTATGAATGATGCAATTCCAAGTGTATCAAGAGTAACTTCTCCAGATACACCAGCAGCAAATGCTCCAACAGATGATCACGGTACTCACGTTGGAGGAACTATGGTCGCTAAAGGTGTTAATCCCTTAGCTAAGGGTATGGCTCCTAAAGCCAATTTAGTTTCTTATAGTTGGATAAATGATGAGGCTGAAGTTGTTTCTGAAATTACAAACAACGCGTTATTAATATCTAATCATTCGTATGGAGTGCCTGTTTTGAATGATGCAGGAAATTTAAATGTACCAATTTGGTTTATGGGTTGTTACAATTCAGATGCAAGAGCTTGGGATTTGATAGCAGTAGATGCACCATATTATCTCATGGTGGCTTCGGCTGGTAATAATGGTGGCGATAGTTATACAGGCGGTCTCATGGCTGGATATGATAAGTTAACGGGTGAGAAAAATTCAAAGAACAATTTAGTCGTAGCTAACGCTAATCCTTTTGCAAGCCAAATTAATGGTAATATAATCTCAAATCCGATAAACACATCTAGTAGTCAAGGGCCTTCTGATGACGGTAGAATAAAGCCTGATATTGCGGCAGATGGAACAGATCTTCTTTCGACCTATAATACCAATACAACTTCGTATGCAACCTTAACGGGTACCTCTATGGCGGCTCCTAATACTTCAGGAACATTGCTTTTGTTGCAACAATATTATAGTCAGTTCGCAGATGGTGCTTTTATGAGATCATCCACTTTAAAAGGGCTAGTGTGTCATACCGCATTAGAGAGTGGTCCTAGTGCAGGTCCAGATGCTAAATTTGGATGGGGTTTGTTGGATGCTGAAAAAGCAGCTGTTTTAATGCAAAATTCCTTTGCTACAGAGCCAACTGCAGTGCTTTCTGAAATTGTCGTAAATCAAGGTGAAACTTATACTTTAGAAGTTAATGTTACTGATGCTCAAAAATTACAAGCTAGTATTTGTTGGTTGGATCCAGCGGGTGTAGCAAGAGATAATCAAACAAATTCTCCATTAGCCGCTTTAAGAAATGATTTGGATTTAAGAATTAAAAAGGGAACTGAAGTAAATTTGCCTTGGAAGTTACAATTGTCAAATGTTGCTGCAGCAGCCATTAAAGGAGATAACACCGTTGATAACGTGGAAAGAGTTGAGGTTAACAATGCTTTAGGAACTTATACAATAGAAATTTCTCATAAAGGAACTTTGCAAGGAGGTAGTCAGCCAGTCAGTTTAATTGTTTCTGGATTCAATACGGCTGTTCTTTCAACTCCTAATTATAAATTTAATGATCTTTCAATTTTTCCAAATCCTACAAATGATGTCTTGAATTTCAATTTAGGTGATATGTCAACAATCGGTGATATTTCAATTATCGATGTTTCTGGTAAATTAATTACTCCAAGATTTGATTTGAATTCAAAAAAGATTGATGTTTCTAATCTACAATCAGGTGTTTACTTTGTAAGATTTGCTTCAGAAGGTAAGTCTTTAACTAAAAAGTTTGTTAAACTTTAATGTAAGCTCCATATATAATAGTTTTATAACCCGCTTTATAGCGGGTTTTTTATTTTAGTTAACACAAAAAAAATTACCTTTGCCCAAATGTTACTTATCGATGGCTAAAAAGTTTTTTTTAATTCTATTTTTACTTTTATCGTTCATAACTCTTGCACAAAAAAACCAATTGAAAGGTAGTTCTGGAATGGGTATTCAAGGAACTTCAAACCAGCAAGGGAACCAAGAGAAAAAGAAAACTCCAAAGGCAAAAACGCCTAAAGCACCAATCGATTTGTATAGAGTGGTGACTTTAGAAAAAGATACCACCTACATTGATACTTCATTGTCAATACAAAAAGAATACATTTATAATTATCTTAGAAGAGACAATTTTGGACTCTTGCCTTTTGCAAATGAAGGGCAAACCTATCAGACTTTACAATATGGTTTGAGAGATTATTCTCCATTTCCTGAATTCGGATTCAAAGGAAAACACTTCAATTATCTTGAAGCAAATCAAATCAATTACTACTCGGTTGCAACACCTTTAACGGAGCTTTATTTTAAGACCGTCATGGAGCAGGGACAATCGGTTGATGCGTTTATAGCGGTTAACACTTCCGAAAGATTAAATTTTTCCATAGCATACAAGGGAGTAAGATCTTTAGGTAAATATATAAATCAGCTCTCAAGCACAGGGAATTTTCGTTTTACAATGAGTTATCACACGGAGAGTAAGAGGTATTCCGTTAATTTGCACATGACTGCACAAGATATGTCAAATGGTGAAAACGGAGGAATCAGCAATCCTGAAGATTTTGAAGGTAATAATGCCGACTTTAGGGATAGAGCTCGGCTTAATGTATACCTTACTGATGCTAAATCTTTGCTCGACGGAAGTCGTTATTTTGTAGACCACCATTTCAGAATTAATAAAACTGAGGGAGAAAATAACCTCTACATCGACCATCAGTTTAATTACGAACATAAATTCTTTGAATATTCACAACCAACCTTAGCTTCAGTGATTCCTGATGAAGCTGGAAATCAAACTTTTGTTAGATTTGGAGATGCCTATATTTCCAGTAATATCAACGACAAAACGAGATATAACAGGATGTATAATAAAATTGGAGCAACCTATGAAAACAAGACCTTAGGCCAATTTCAATTTTTTGCAGAAGACTTCAGATTCAATCACTATTATAAATCTATTTTGGTTTTTGATAATGCTCCAACAATACCTAGTTCCTTGAGTGATAGAATCAATACGGTCGGAGGGCAATATACCTATCAAAAGAATAGTTGGAATGGAAAAGCGCTTTATTCCACTTCACTTTCAGATCAGGATATGTCTAATCTAAACCTGACAGCTACCTATACATTGGATGACGAGAATCAGTTTTCATTCCAATATCAAAACATTAGCAAGCTTCCAGACCATCAATACAATCTTTACCAAAGTAGTTATAAAGAATACAATTGGGTAAATGATTTTAAAAATGAAAAAATAAATAATTTCGAAGTTACCGCAAATACCAGATGGCTCAATGCTTCTTTGCAAGTTTCTACGTTAAACGATAAGTTGTATTATAGTGACGACAGTACTGAAGAAGATGTTGTTTTAGTGTCGCCAAAGCAATATGATAACACCATTAATTTTCTGTCATTAAAAATTAGTAAAGAGATAAGAGTAGGGAAATTTGCATTAGATAACACCATTCTCTATCAAAAAGTAGATCAAAAAGATCCTATCCTAAATGTACCGGAATTAGTAACTAGAAATACGCTCTATTTTTCCGATCACTTTTTCAAAAAAGCAATGTTCCTTCAAACAGGTATAACTTTTAACTATTTTACCAAGTATTTTGCTAATGATTACAATCCATTGTTAGGGGATTTTTCTGTTCAAAACAAGCAAGAAATTGGTGATTTTCCAATGTTTGATTTTTTTGTAAATGCAAAAGTTCGACAAACCAGAATTTATCTCAAAGCCGAACATTTCAATTCAAGCATTACAGGGAATAACTTTTACACCGCTCCAAATTATCCCTACCGAGATTTCATGGTACGTTTCGGATTAGTGTGGAATTTCTTCCAATAATTTTTAGGAACGAAACGCTCGCGCATTTTCAGCAATCCATATTCCTGCTTTCCACAATATCTTTTTATTCTTAAAGAAAGAATAAAAAGGATATTTGCTCCAATCAGGGTTAGAGAAAAAACCTTAGTACTTTGGAAACCATTTAAATATCGATACCTTTGCAACGATTTCGCAATAAAACAGTAAATAAAAATGAAATACGCTAAAAATATACTAGAAACCATTGGAAATACACCTTTGGTAAAGCTAAATAAGGTAACAAAAGAAGTTGATGCATTGGTGTTGGCCAAAGTTGAAACCTTCAATCCAGGAAATTCTGTAAAAGATAGAATGGCTGTCAAAATGGTTGAAGATGCCGAAGCAGATGGTCGCTTGAAACCAGGCGGAACCATTATCGAAGGAACTTCTGGAAACACAGGAATGGGTTTGGCTCTGGCTGCAATTGTCAAAGGTTACAAGCTTATTTGTGTGATTACCGACAAACAATCAAAAGAAAAAATGGACATTCTTCGTGCCGTTGGAGCAAGAGTTGTAGTTTGTCCTACCGATGTTGAGCCAACAGATCCACGTTCCTATTATTCAGTATCCAAAAAATTAGGAGAGGAAACGCCAAATTCATGGTATGTAAATCAGTATGATAATCCTTCGAACGCTATTGCACATTACGAACAAACTGGACCAGAAATTTGGGAACAGACAGAAGGTAAAATCACACATTTTGTGGTTGGAGTAGGAACCGGAGGAACGATTTCAGGAGTTGCCAAATATTTAAAGGAAAAAAATCCAAATATTAAAATCTGGGGAATCGATACTTATGGTTCGGTTTTCAAAAAGTATCACGAAACTGGTATTTTTGACGAAAATGAAATTTATTCTTATATAACGGAAGGAATCGGAGAAGATATTCTTCCTAAAAATGTTGATTTTTCGCTTATTGATGGCTTTACAAAAGTAACCGATAAAGATGCTGCGGTTTATACTAGAAAAATTGCCCTCGAAGAAGGTATATTTGTAGGAAACTCTGCAGGTTCGGCCATAAAAGGATTGTTGCAATTAAAGGAACATTTCAAGCCCGAAGATGTTGTAGTGGTTTTATTTCACGATTCAGGAAGTCGTTATGTAGGTAAAATGTTCAATGACGATTGGATGCGAGAAAGAGGTTTCTTGGACGAAGACATCAAAAAAGCAGAAGACGTTATCAAGGACCATATCGATAAGCCTTTGGTAATTGTTCGAACAGAAGAATTAGTTTCGCACGCTATCGAAAGAATGCGAAAATATAAGATATCACAAATTCCAGTTATTGATGTAAATGGCTTTGTCGGTTCTGTTGACGAAACAGATTTGTTTCAAAGTTATGTTTCAGATAAAAATGTAGCCGAAAAACCAATTCGTGAAGTAATGGGAAAACCATATCCGATTGTGAAAATTGGAACTGCTATCGAAGAAGTTTCAAAGCTTTTCACAAAAGACAATCAAGCAGTTTTAGTTGATTTAGGAAATGGAAAGCATCATATTATTACCAAATATGATATTATTGGTTCGATAAAATAAAGACATCCTAACAGGTTTTCAAAACCTGTTAGGTATTTTCAAAAGCGTGAAAGAAAAAAACATGTATATCATTGCAGGCTGTAACGGAGCTTGAAAAACAACAGCTTCTTTTACAATATTGCCAGAAATATTAGATTGTAAAGAGTTCGTAAACGCTGATGAGATTTCAAAAGGGTTATCGCCTTTTCAGCCTGAAAAATTTGCATTTGAAGCTGGTAGAATTATGCTGGAACGAATTGATTTTTTATTGAAATCAAACGAAAATTTTGCTTTCGAAACTACATTATCAACCAAAACATATAAACATAAATTACTCCAGGCCAAAGCAAATGGGTTTAAGGTGAAATTGTTGTTTTTTTGGTTACCAACGATTGAAATGGCAATTAACAGAGTTGCAATTAGAGTTTCAGAAGGAGGACATAATATTCCAAGTGACGTAATTGCAAGAAGATATAAACGCGGAATTGAAAATCTATTCAAAATTTATTTACCTTTCTGTGATAGTTGGATGATTTATGATAATGAATCAGTTCCGGAAATAATTGAAGGTTTGCTAAATCAAGAAAATGAAATTTTCGATAGCAAAAGATGGAGTCAATTAATAACTTTAAAATTAAAAGATGAATAGGAAAACTGCAAAGAACGATGATTTTCATATTAAGGTAATGAAGGGTTTAAAGTTGTCTTATGAAAGACTAATTCAAAGCAAAATTGAAAAAAATCAATCTGTCGTTGTTATTCGAGATGGAAAAGTTCTAACCATAAAAGCTTCTGAATTACGCAAAATGTAATGCATTTCAAATTTTATTAAAAAGCCTAACAGTCTAAAAGCAGTTAGGCTTTTTTATTTTAAAAAAAAATCACTAATCCACTTGTTTAAGTTATAAAAATATTTTACTTTAGTTATGAGTTTTAGCCATATACATAACTAAATGCCAACAAGATGAAAGAGGACTTCTTGCACTATCTCTGGAAATTCAAAAAATTCGACACTTCGAGTTTAGAAACATCAAACAAAGAATCTATTTCAATACTTCATTCAGGTCAATATTTGCAATTGGCAGGGCCAGATTTTTTTAATGCTCAAATTATAATCGGAAATCAAAAATGGGCTGGAAACGTAGAGATTCACCTGAAATCTTCTGATTGGTATGTGCATCATCACGAAAGAGATGAAGCTTATGAAAATGTAATTCTTCACGTAGTGTGGGAACATGATGCCGAAATTTTCAGGAAAAACAATACCGAAATTCCAGTTTTAGAACTAAAAAAGTATGTTGCGAAAGATGTTTTAGAAAATTATCAGTCTTTAATAGCTCCTAAATCATGGATTTTTTGTGAAAAACAACTGAACGATATTCCTGAATTTGCTTTGGAAAATTGGAAAGAACGTTTGTATCTAGAACGTCTGGAACGAAAAGCACTTCCTATACAAGAATTGTTTGAAACCTTAAATAGAGATTGGGAAGCCGTTCTGTTTTGTCTACTTGCCAAAAATTTCGGATTGAATACCAATGGAGAAAGTTTTCTTAAAGTTGCAACATCAATACCTTTCCAAGTTATCAGAAAAGAAAGTGCCGAAGTTGAAAATCTTGAAGCGCTTCTTTTTGGAAGATCAGGATTATTGGAGCACGAAAAAGAAGATAATTATTTCAAGGATTTGAAATTTCGATATTTTTATCTGCTCCATAAATACCAGCTCGAAAAAACAGTCATTGCTCCATTGCAGTTTTTCAAGCATAGGCCGGATAATTTTCCAACAATCCGCTTGTCGCAATTTGCGAATTTATATTTTCAACAACACAATCTGTTCTCAAAACTAATGAGTATTCGAAAGATTAAGGAAGTGTATGACCTACTTGATGTTTCGGTAGCTCCCTATTGGCAAACTCATTATCAATTTGACAAGGAAAGTCCAAAAAAGAAAAAACAACTTTCTAAATCCTTTATCGATTTGATTATCATCAATACCATTCTGCCAATTCAATTTACCTACTACAAAAACCAAAACAAAGAAATCTATGAAGACCTTATTGAATTGTCAAATGAAATCGCCCCGGAAAATAACGCCATAATTGAAAAATTTTCTGCGTTCGGAATTAAATCCGAAAATGCCTTTTCTACTCAAGCTTTGCTGCAACTCAAAAATGAATATTGCAATAAAGGAAAATGTATGGAATGTGCAATCGGGACAGAACTTTTAAAAAAATAACCTGCTTTTAATTTAATTCATTAATTTTATCCCATCCAAAGTAAATCAAAATGTCATTCGTAATTAGGCTAAAATATTTCTTCGAAAAACACGGCTTTAATGCAACATCTCGATTGGCTGACAAATTAGGAATGCGAGCCAGTAGCGTTCGTTTGTTCTTTATCTACATCACTTTTGTAACTGCAGGCCTTTGGTTTGGAGTCTATTTAACTTTGGCTTTTTGGATAAAACTTAAAGATTTGATTAGAGCAAAACGCACATCGGTATTCGATTTGTAAATTTTGTTGCTATGAAAAAAATGTTTTTAAAGTTTTCGCGAATAGAGCGAAACGGAATTTTTATGCTCCTTTCTATTATAATTGCTATTCAATTGTTGTACTTTTTTAGTGATTTTTCGGTCGCTAAAGAAAATGATCTCCGAAAGCAAAAATGGATTGCATTGCAGCCAGTTATGGACTCTTTGAAAAAAGAAAAAGAAGATTATGTGCCAAAGATTTATCCGTTTAATCCCAACTTTATTACAGACTTTAAAGGATATAAACTCGGGATGTCTGTTGCAGAAATAGACAGATTATTGGCATTTCGTAAAACAAATAAGTATGTGAATTCTGCTCAAGAGTTTCAGCAAGTGACGATGGTATCAGATTCTTTGTTGAAAACGATGGCTCCTTATTTTAAATTTCCAGATTGGGTAAATAATAGAAAAAACAAGCAGTTTGTAGACTATTCGAAACCGAATTTTGAGAAGAAACAAAAAACTGTGGTGATGGATATTAATCAAGCAACTCAGGAAGATTTGATAAAAGTGTATGGGATTGGTCCAGCCCTTTCTGAAAGAATTTTAAAAGAAAAATCGAAATTTGGGTCATTTATGACGATGGATCAAATCCAGCACATTTGGGGGCTTTCGCCAGAAGTGATTGAGAATCTCAATAAACATTTTGAAATTAGAAGTATTCCTGATGTCAAAAAACTGCAAATAAATACAGCTTCAATTAAAGAACTTTCGGAATTTCCTTATTTCCGATATGCTTTAGCGAGAGAAATAGTAATTTATAGAAGCATGAAGGGTAGTATCAAAAGCGCTGAAGATTTGTCAAAGATTAAAGGCTTTCCTGTTGAAAAGGTAAGCATAATTGATAAATATTTGGAGTATTAATTTGACGAGGATTTTAAAAACTCATCAGTAAATTTTTATTGTTTTATTCAATTGCAAAAAAGAGTCATCGGACTCTAACCATCAAAAACATTAAGCAAGACTTAAATGTTTCTTAAATTGCGGATTTGATAAAAAATAATGGCTTTTCTGTTTAAAATAAAAAAATAAATGCCTTATATTTGAAATTCTAAAAAATTAAGATAAAAATACACCTTTATATTTATATGAATTCAATATATTTTACAGAAGAACACGAATCGTTCAGAAAGAGTTTTCGAGATTTCTTGCAAAAAGAAGTTGTTCCTCACATTGAAAAGTGGGAAAAAACAGGTACAATCGAACGCTTTATTTGGAAAAAATTTGGCGAAATGGGCTTTTTTGGAATCAATTATCCAGAGGCTTATGGAGGTATGAACTTAGATTTGTTTTATACTGTAGTTTTTTTGGAAGAGCTTCAAAAAATTAAATCTTCCGGTTTTGCTGCTGCTATGTGGGCTCACGCTTATTTGGCTCAAACACACCTAAATGCTGAAGGGAACGAAAGAATCAAGCTAGATTATTTAGCACCAAGTATTTCTGGAGAAAAAATAGGTGCATTGTGTATTACAGAACCTTTTGGCGGTAGTGACGTTGCAGGAATGAGAACAACAGCTGTAAGACAAGGTGATAAATATATCATCAATGGATCTAAAACGTTTATCACAAATGGAGTTTATGCAGACTATTATGTAGTTGCTGCAAAAACAAACCCAGAATCTGGTAACAAGGGAATCAGTATGTTTTTGGTAGATGCCAATTTGAAAGGAATAGCTGCGACAAAACTGGATAAATTAGGTTGGAGGGCATCTGATACTGCTGAAATTGCATTTGATAATGTTGAAATTCCTGCAGAAAATCTAATGGGAGAAGAGGGAAAAGGCTTTCCTTATATTATGCAGCATTTTGCATTAGAGAGATTAATTATGGCAATTAACGCTCATGCCAGAGCTGAATATGCAATAGAATATACAATAGATTACATGTCAGAGCGTGAGGCTTTTGGAACAACCATTGATAAATTTCAAGCATTGCGACACACAATTGTGGAACATGCAACAGATGTGGAGCATTGTAAAATCTTTAATTATGCTGCAGTTGCTAGATTAAATCAAAAAGAATATGTAGTGAAAGAGGCAACAATGGCAAAATTGAAATCTACAAAAGTTGCTGATGAAACCATTTATAGCTGTTTGCAAATGTTAGGCGGATATGGTTATATGGAAGAATATCCTTTAGCTCGTTTATGGAGAGATAGTCGTTTGGGGCCAATTGGTGGAGGAACTTCAGAAATTCTGAAAGAAATTCTATCGAAAATGATCATTGATAAACAAAATTATAAACCTGCGGTAAAATAAATCGGAATTAGTAAGTTGTAATCCGAAAATATGATTACATTTGCACCCTTAACGAGAGGAGGTGTCATATTATGTTAATTATACCAATTAAAGACGGGGAAAATATCGATAGAGCATTAAAGCGCTATAAAAGAAAATTTGATAAAACAGGAACTGTTCGTCAATTAAGAGCGCGTCAAGCCTTCACGAAACCTTCTGTTGTAAACAGAATGAAAATTCAGAAAGCTGCTTATATTCAAAACATGAAAGACAATTTAGAAAACTAAATTAAGTCTTCTTAATAAATATTACCGTTAGTCATCAAAGTTTTATACTTTTGATACTAACGGTTTTTTTTATGGAAAATAACAAGCTGTCTTTTAAGGATTATTTGGAAAAGGAGAAAAATTATTCTCCCCACACTGTCAAGGCTTATTTTGATGATTTATTGGAATTTGAAAGATTTATTCATTTAAATTTTGATCAACAAAATATTGATGAAGTCAATTATAGTCAAATCCGAAGTTGGATTGTTAAGATGGTGGATGATGAAATTTCCAATAGTTCTGTAAATAGGAAAATCTCCTCCTTGAGAGCTTATTATAAATTTTTGCTTAAGGCAAAGCAAATTGCTGCAAGTCCGCTTTTGAAGCATAAGGCATTAAAATCTCCAAAAAAAATCCAGATTCCTTTTTCGGAAAAAGAGTTAGATGATGTTTTAAATCATATTGCTTATTCTGATGATTTTGAAGGAGTTCGAAATAAGCTTATTATTGATTTGTTTTATGCTACAGGGATTAGAAGAACGGAACTTATTCATTTGAAGTTGAGTAATGTTGATCTTTCTGGTAATACTTTGAAGGTTTTGGGTAAAAGAAATAAGGAGAGAATACTGCCGATTTTGCCAATTATTTCTAAACAATTTCGAAAATATATTCAGCAAAGATCTTGTTTGGAAGAGATTAAAGATTCTGAGTATTTTTTCCTGACGTTAAAAGGTATTAAAATGAATGATTCTCTTGTGTATCGTTTAATAAATTATTACTTTAGTAATGTCTCCGAGAAGGTAAAAAAGAGTCCGCATATTTTAAGGCATACCTTTGCAACTCATCTTTTAAACAACGGGGCCGACTTGAATTCAGTAAAAGAATTATTAGGACATTCCAGTTTGGCATCAACACAAGTGTATACTCATAGTAGTCTTAATGAGTTAAAAAAAGTTTATAAGAATGCTCATCCGCGAAATAAATAATAATTCAAAAATGTATAACCAATTAAAATATCGATTATGAAGGTAAATGTTCATGCAGTTAACTTTACTGTTGACGGAAAGTTAGTAGATTTTATTCAAGAAAGAATGGATAAATTAGAGAAGTACTATGATAAGGTTGTTTCGTCGGATGTTTTTTTAAAAGTTGAAAAAACAAGTGATAAGGAAAATAAGATTGTGGAGATAAAAGTTCATGTTCCAGGGGATGATTTTATGGTAAAGAAACAGTGTAAAACATTTGAGGAGGCTACGGAGCAATCTGCTGAAGCATTAGAAAGATTATTGGTAAAAAGAAAAGAGAAAGTCAGAACCCATATTTAATATAAATTTTTTATTAAAAATGTTTTGATTAAAAAACAAAAAGATATACATTTGCAGTCCGTTAGAAATAGCGGACTTTTTTTATTGTATTTGCCAGCGTAGCTCAGTTGGCTAGAGCAGCTGATTTGTAATCAGCAGGTCGTGGGTTCGAGTCCCTCCGCCGGCTCAATTATTTGACGATGCGTGTCAAGGAAAACAATATAAAAAGAGGGGAGATACTCAAGCGGCCAACGAGGGCAGACTGTAAATCTGCTGTGAGAACTTCGCAGGTTCGAATCCTGCTCTCCCCACTAAAGTTTTAGGCTTTTGATTGTGGTTTTTAGTTGTAAAATCTACAATCTAAAATTAGAACTCTGCCGACTTAGCTCAGGGGTAGAGTGCTTCCTTGGTAAGGAAGAGGTCACGGGTTCAATTCCCGTAGTTGGCTCAATAAGTAAGAATTTGAACACTAATATATAACTAAGATTAAAAATTAAGTAAAATGGCAAAAGAAAATTTTAGTCGTACCAAGCCACACCTTAATATAGGTACAATTGGACACGTAGATCACGGAAAAACTACATTGACTGCAGCAATCTCTAAAGTATTGACTGAAGCTGGTTTTTCTAAAAATGCTGCAAAATCTTTCGATCAGATTGATAACGCTCCAGAGGAAAAAGAAAGAGGTATTACAATTAATACATCTCATGTAGAGTATGAAACAGCTAACCGTCACTATGCGCACGTTGACTGTCCAGGTCACGCGGATTACGTAAAGAACATGGTTACTGGAGCTGCTCAAATGGATGGAGCTATCTTAGTTGTAGCTGCTACTGACGGACCAATGCCACAAACACGTGAGCACATCCTTTTAGGTCGTCAGGTAGGTATTCCTAGAATGGTTGTTTTTATGAACAAAGTGGATATGGTTGATGATGCTGAGCTTTTGGAGCTAGTTGAAATGGAGATCAGAGACTTATTGTCTTTCTACGAATATGATGGAGATAATGGTCCTGTAGTTCAGGGTTCTGCTTTAGGTGGGTTGAATGGAGATGCTACATGGGTTCCTAAAATTCTTGAATTGATGGAAGCTGTTGACAACTGGATCGAAGAGCCAGTTCGTGATACTGCAAAACCTTTCTTGATGCCAGTTGAGGATGTATTTACAATTACAGGTCGTGGAACTGTTGCTACAGGTCGTATCGAAACTGGTATTGCTAATACAGGTGATGCTGTTGAAATCATTGGTATGGGAGCTGATAAATTGACTTCTACTATTACAGGAGTTGAGATGTTCCGTAAAATCCTTGACAGAGGAGAAGCTGGAGATAACGTAGGTTTGTTGTTGAGAGGTATTGATAAAGAATCTATCAAAAGAGGAATGGTTATCATTAAGCCAGGATCAGTAAAACCACACGCTAACTTTAAAGCTGAGGTTTATATCTTGAAAAAAGAAGAAGGTGGACGTCATACTCCATTCCATAATAACTACCGTCCACAGTTCTACGTGCGTACAACTGACGTAACAGGAGTTATTACTTTGCCAGAAGGAGTAGAGATGGTAATGCCAGGAGATAACTTAACTATCAATGTTTCTTTGTTAAGCCCAATCGCAATGAGCGTTGGTTTGCGTTTCGCTATCCGTGAAGGTGGTAGAACTGTAGGTGCTGGACAGGTAACTGAAATTGTAGGTTAATCTATAAGAATATTTTTCAAAACCAGTGTCGTCTTGACGACACTGGTTTTTAATACGGGCGTAGTTCAAGGGTAGAATAGCGGTCTCCAAAACCGTTGATGGGGGTTCGAATCCCTCCGCCCGTGCAATAAAACAAAATTATAATGTCAAAAGTTGTTAATTACATATCAGAAGCATTTGTTGAATTAAGATCAAATGTAACGTGGCCTGAATGGGCAGAAGTACAACGTCTTACAATTGTAGTTGCTGTTTTTTCAATATTATTCGCCTTGGCAACTTGGGGAGTAGATGAGGTTTTTGCAAAAGCATTAGCTGGTTTTTTTAATTGGATAAAAGCTTAATTTGTGATGACAGACAGTAATGTGAAAAAATGGTACGTTGTTAGAGCGGTTAGCGGACAAGAGAATAAAGTAAAAGCTTATATCGAGACCGAAATCAGCAGATTAGGAATGAGTGATTATATCTCTCAAGTTCTTGTACCAACTGAAAAAGTAGTGCAGGTTCGTGAAGGTAAGAAAATCACAAAAGATAAAGTTTATTTTCCTGGTTATGTAATGATAGAGGCTAATCTTGCTGGTGAAATTCCTCATATTATAAAGTCTATTACAGGTGTTATTGGTTTTTTGGGAGAAGTTAAAAACGGAGACCCAGTTCCATTAAGATTATCAGAAGTAAACAGAATGCTTGGTAAGGTCGATGAATTGGCTGTTAAAACTGATACACATTCTATTCCTTTCAACATAGGAGAAACAATCAAGGTTATTGATGGTCCTTTCAATGGTTTCAATGGAACGGTTGAAAAAATCAATGAAGAAAAGCGTAAACTTGAAGTAATGGTGAAAATTTTCGGAAGAAAAACACCTTTGGAATTGAGTTTTATGCAAGTTGAAAAAGTATAATTTTTTGTTACACACATATTATAATAACCGCATCAATCGCTTCCAATTGATAGATGTAAAAATTTAAGAAATGGCTAAAGAAATTAGTAAAGTAGTTAAACTACAAGTTAAGGGAGGTGCTGCGAACCCGTCGCCACCGGTTGGACCTGCTTTGGGAGCTGCTGGTGTTAACATCATGGAATTCTGTAAGCAATTTAATGCTAGAACCCAAGATAAAGCCGGCAAAGTTTGCCCTGTGCAAATTACAGTTTATAAAGACAAATCATTTGATTTTGTTGTAAAAACTCCACCAGCTGCTGTCCAGTTAATGGAAGCTGCAAAGCTAAAGTCTGGATCAGGTGAGCCTAATCGTAAGAAAGTAGCAAACGTGTCTTGGGATGTAATCAAGACTATTGCTGAAGACAAAATGGCTGATTTAAATGCATTCACTATCGAGTCTGCTATGAGTATGATCGCAGGAACAGCTAGATCAATGGGTATAACTGTAACTGGAGATTCTCCTTTAAAATAAGAGAAACATGGCAAAATTGACAAAAAAGCAAAAAGAGGCTGCTTCAAAAATTGAAAAGAACAAATTGTATTCTTTGAAAGATGCTTCTGCATTGATTAAAGAAGTTGCTTCTGCAAAATTTGACGAGTCTGTAGATATCGCTGTAAAATTGGGTGTAGATCCAAGAAAAGCAAATCAAATGGTAAGAGGTGTAGTAACATTGCCTCACGGAACTGGTAAAGATGTAAGAGTTTTGGCTCTTGTAACGCCAGATAAAGAAGCAGAAGCTAAAGCTGCTGGTGCTGACCACGTAGGTTTGGATGATTATTTACAAAAAATAAAAGACGGTTGGACAGATATCGATGTGATCATCACTATGCCGGCTGTTATGGGTAAATTAGGTCCTCTAGGAAGAATCTTAGGGCCAAGAGGTCTTATGCCAAATCCTAAGACTGGTACCGTAACTATGGATGTTGCGAAAGCTGTTCAAGAAGTTAAAGCTGGTAAAATTGACTTTAAAGTTGACAAAACTGGTATTGTTCATGCTGGAATCGGAAGAGTTTCATTTGGAGCTGACATGATTACTGAAAACGCACATGAAATTATTCAAACATTAATCAAAATGAAACCAACTGCAGCGAAAGGTACTTACATTAAAAGTATCCACATCTCATCAACAATGAGTCCTGCTATAGCTTTAGATCCTAAAGCTGTATAATTGGTAGTTAAAAATTTTTAGTATGACTAGAGAAGAAAAATCAATCGCGATTGAAGATTTAACTGCACAGTTAGCCGGTACAAATGTTGTTTATGTAGCAGACATTTCTGGATTAAATGCAGAGACTACTTCAAACTTAAGAAGAGCTTGTTTCAAAGCAGGTATCAAATTAGAAGTTGTTAAGAACACTTTGCTTGAAAAAGCAATGGAAGCTTCGGATAAAGAGTATGGTGATTTGCCATCTATCTTGAAAGGTAATACATCTATTTTCCTTTCTGAGACAGCAAATGCACCTGCTAAAATCATGAAAGAGTTCCGTAAAAAATCAGATAAACCAGTTCTTAAAGGAGCTTACATCAATTCTGAAATTTACATCGGAGATAACTTGTTAGATTCATTAGCTTCGCTTAAATCTAAAGAAGAGGTTATTGGAGAAATCATCGGATTACTTCAATCTCCTGCTCAAAGAGTTATTTCGGCTCTTAAAAACCAATTCAAAGACGAAGAGGTTGCTTAATTCTTTTGAATTAAGTCAAAAAAACGCGCACAATAATAAATTATATTTTACAAATCATTTTAAACGATAGAAAAAATGGCAGATTTGAAACAATTCGCAGAACAATTAGTTAACTTGACAGTTAAAGAAGTTAACGATTTAGCAACAATATTAAAAGACGAGTATGGTATCGAACCAGCTGCAGCTGCTGTTGTAGTTTCAGGAGGTGGAGATGCTGGTGCTGCTGCTGAAGAGCAAACTGAATTTACAGTTGTTCTTAAAGAGGCTGGTGCTTCTAAATTAGCAGTAGTTAAAGCTGTAAAAGAACTTACAGGTTTAGGTCTTAAAGAAGCTAAAGACTTAGTTGACGGAGCTCCTGCTAACGTTAAAGAAGGTGTTTCTAAAGATGAGGCTGAAGGTCTTAAAAAATCATTAGAAGAGGCTGGAGCTGTAGTTGAGCTTAAATAATACTACCAGTTTTTGAAACAAGGTTTAGGTCTTGGACATGTTCCAATGGCCTAAACCATTTTTCGTATAATAAAATTATATCCAGTTTTATTAGTATTCAGTTAAAACGAAAAAGCTTTTAATCAATACGAAGAAATAAATAAACTCCTACTTTGGTTTATTTTTAAAGATGTATTGTTTTTAAAATAAAGTATGGATTACTTACTGCTTAAACGCAAAAAACTACTTTTTTTTAATCAAAATTTTGTCCATTGATGATAACAAATCAGACCGAAAGATTGAATTTTGCCTCCACAAAAAATATTCCTCAATATCCAGATTTCTTGGATATTCAGGTTAAGTCTTTTAAGGATTTCTTCCAATTGGAAACCAAATCTGACGAAAGAGGCAACGAAGGGCTTTATAACACCTTCATGGAAAATTTCCCAATTACAGATACAAGAAATCAATTTGTATTGGAATTCCTAGATTACTTTGTTGATCCACCACGTTATACAATTCAAGAATGTATAGAGAGAGGTCTTACGTATAGTGTGCCTTTAAAAGCTAGGCTAAAGCTATATTGTACAGATCCAGAGCACGAAGATTTTGAAACTATTGTACAGGATGTTTATCTTGGAACAATTCCTTATATGACGCCAAGTGGTACTTTTGTTATCAATGGTGCTGAGCGTGTTGTTGTTTCGCAATTACACAGATCACCGGGTGTTTTCTTTGGACAATCATTCCATGCAAATGGGACTAAATTATATTCTGCCAGAGTAATTCCTTTTAAAGGTTCTTGGATAGAATTTGCTACCGATATCAACAGCGTAATGTATGCTTATATCGATAGAAAGAAAAAATTACCAGTTACTACTCTATTTAGAGCAATTGGTTTTGAAAGAGATAAAGATATCCTTGAAATATTTGACCTTGCTGAAGAAATTAAAGTTTCTAAAACAAGTTTGAAAAAATATGTAGGTAGAAAATTAGCGGCACGTGTATTGAATACTTGGCACGAAGATTTCGTGGACGAGGATACTGGTGAGGTAGTTTCTATCGAACGTAACGAGATCATCCTTGATCGTGACACTATTATCGATAAAGATAATGTGGAAGAGATTATCGAGGCTAACGTTAAATCTATTTTGTTGCACAAGGAAGATGCTAATCAAGCTGATTATGCTATCATCCACAACACGCTTCAAAAAGATCCAACCAACTCTGAAAAAGAAGCCGTTGAGCACATCTACAGACAATTGCGTAATGCAGAACCGCCTGATGAAGAAACTGCTCGTGGTATTATCGATAAATTGTTCTTCTCTGACCAACGTTACAACTTAGGTGAAGTAGGTCGTTACAGAATGAACAAAAAACTTGGTTTGGATATCCCAATGGAAAAGCAAGTCTTGACCAAAGAAGATATCATTACCATCGTTAAATATCTAATCGAATTGATCAACTCTAAAGCAGAGATTGATGATATCGATCACTTGTCAAACCGTCGTGTTAGAACAGTTGGTGAACAACTTTCTGCTCAATTCGGTGTTGGTTTGGCTCGTATGGCGAGAACCATCCGTGAAAGAATGAACGTTAGAGATAATGAGGTGTTTACACCAATCGACTTGATTAATGCTAAAACATTATCATCGGTTATCAACTCTTTCTTTGGAACGAACCAATTGTCTCAATTTATGGATCAAACGAATCCATTGGCTGAGATTACACACAAAAGAAGATTGTCTGCCCTTGGACCTGGTGGTCTTTCGAGAGAGAGAGCCGGATTTGAGGTACGTGACGTTCACTATACACACTACGGTCGTTTATGTCCGATTGAAACACCAGAGGGTCCAAACATTGGTTTGATTTCTTCTCTTGGAGTTTATGCGAAAGTAAACGGAATGGGTTTCATCGAGACACCTTACCGTAAAGTTACAAACGGAAAAATTGACTTGGTTTCTACTCCAGTATATTTAAGTGCTGAAGAAGAAGAAGGAAAAATGATTTCTCAAGCCAATATTGAGATTGATGCTGACGGAACTATTCTTGCTGATAAAGTTATTGCAAGAGAAGAAGGCGATTTCCCGGTTGTAGATCCATCAAGCATTCATTATGCGGACGTTGCTCCAAACCAGATTGCCTCGATTTCGGCTTCATTGATTCCTTTCTTGGAACATGATGATGCGAATAGAGCCTTGATGGGATCGAACATGATGCGTCAGGCGGTACCATTGTTGAGACCAGAAGCTCCAATTGTTGGAACGGGTCTTGAAAGACAAGTGGCGTCTGATTCTAGAGTATTGATCAATGCTGAAGGTGATGGAACTGTTGAATATGTTGATGCTAATATCATCACTATTAAATACGACAGAACCGAAGAAGAAAGAATGGTAAGTTTTGACCCAGATGAAAAAACTTATAATTTGATCAAATTCAGAAAAACCAACCAGAGTACTTCTATCAACTTGAAACCTATCGTAAGAAAAGGAGACAGAGTGAAATTAGGACAAGTACTTTCTGAGGGTTATGCAACTCAAAACGGAGAACTTGCTTTAGGTAGAAACCTTAAAGTAGCGTTTATGCCTTGGAAAGGGTATAACTTCGAGGATGCGATTGTAATTTCTGAAAAAGTTGTTAGAGACGATATTTTTACTTCTATACATATTGATGATTATTCATTAGATGTTAGAGATACTAAATTAGGTAACGAAGAATTAACGAACGATATCCCGAACGTTTCTGAAGAAGCTACCAAAGATTTAGATGAAAACGGTATGATTAGAATTGGAGCAGAGGTTAAACCTGGCGACATCTTAATCGGAAAAATTACTCCAAAAGGAGAATCTGATCCAACTCCTGAAGAAAAACTTTTAAGAGCCATCTTCGGTGATAAAGCAGGTGATGTAAAAGATGCTTCGTTAAAAGCTTCTCCATCATTACATGGTGTTGTTTTGGATAAAAAATTATTCGCAAGAGCCGTAAAAGATAAACGTAAGAGAGGTAAAGATAAAGATGATTTGTCTTCTCTTGAAATGGAGTTTGAAGTGAAATTTGTTGAATTGAAAGACAAATTAGTTGACAAACTTTTCAATATCGTAAACGGAAAAACTTCGCAAGGGGTTATGAATGATTTGGGTGAGGAAGTTTTACCAAAAGGTAAAAAATACACTCAAAAAATGTTGAATTCTGTTGAAGATTTCGCTCACTTGAGCAAAGGTCAATGGGTTGCAGATGATGAAACTAACAAGTTAGTGAATGATTTGATCCATAACTATAAAATCAAGCTGAACGACTTGCAAGGTGCATTGAGAAGAGAGAAGTTCACGATTACTGTTGGTGATGAATTACCAGCTGGTATCTTGAAATTGGCTAAAGTATATATCGCTAAGAAACGTAAGTTGAAAGTTGGGGATAAGATGGCGGGACGTCACGGTAACAAAGGTATTGTTGCAAGAATTGTTCGTCACGAAGATATGCCTTTCTTGGAAGACGGAACACCAGTTGATATCGTGTTGAACCCACTTGGGGTACCTTCACGTATGAACATCGGTCAGATTTATGAAACAGTTTTAGGTTGGGCAGGTATGAACTTGGGTAGAAAATTTGCTACTCCAATTTTTGATGGTGCAACTCTAGATCAAATCAATGAATTGACTGACGAAGCTGGAATTCCACGTTTCGGTCACACCTATCTTTATGATGGTGGAACTGGAGAGCGTTTCCACCAAGCTGCAACTGTCGGAGTTATCTATATGTTGAAACTTGGACACATGGTTGATGATAAGATGCACGCCCGTTCTATCGGACCATACTCGTTGATTACGCAGCAACCACTTGGAGGTAAAGCTCAATTTGGAGGTCAGCGTTTTGGAGAGATGGAGGTTTGGGCACTTGAAGCTTATGGAGCATCAAGTACACTTCGTGAAATCTTGACAGTTAAATCGGATGACGTTATTGGTAGAGCTAAAACTTACGAAGCTATCGTTAAGGGTGAAAGCATGCCAGAACCAGGATTGCCAGAATCGTTCAACGTATTGATGCACGAATTGAAAGGTCTTGGATTAGACATTCGTTTAGAAGAATAGTATTCAGTAATCAGTATTCAGTAATCAGTTTAAAGCTGAACACTGAATACTGATCACTTTTTTTTAATTAGTTTTCAGGATTTATACCCGTAAACCGTTCCGATTTTTTATTAAGCAAATAGTTTAATAACTAGCACTTCAAGAAAGGCTTGAAGTTTAGAGAAGTAATCCGAGGTAGTGCTTATCGTCAGAATTCAATTTTGATATAAGCGAATTCAATTTTTTAATTGCAAATAAATCAATAGTAAAAACTATGATGAATAATAGAAATAATAATAAAGATAAAAATACCGTAAAAAGGTTTGATAAGATTTCAATCGGTTTGGCTTCTCCAGAATCCATCTTGGCAGAATCTAGAGGTGAAGTTTTAAAACCTGAAACGATCAATTACAGAACGCATAAACCAGAACGTGATGGTCTTTTCTGCGAAAGAATCTTCGGACCTGTTAAGGATTTCGAATGTGCTTGTGGTAAATATAAAAGAATTCGCTACAAAGGAATCGTTTGTGACCGTTGTGGTGTGGAAGTTACAGAAAAGAAAGTACGTCGTGATAGAGTAGGACACATCAACCTTGTTGTACCAATCGCTCATATCTGGTATTTCCGTTCACTTCCAAACAAAATTGGTTATATCCTTGGTCTTCCATCTAAGAAATTAGATATGATCATTTACTATGAAAGATATGTAGTAATCCAAGCTGGTATCGCTAAAAACCCTGATGGAGAATCATTACAAAGATTAGATTTCTTAACAGAAGAAGAGTACTTGAATATCTTGGACACTCTTCCAATGGAAAACCAATATTTAGATGATAATGATCCTAATAAATTCATCGCCAAAATGGGTGCTGAATGTATCATGGATTTATTGGCAAGAATCGATTTGGATACCTTGTCTTATGATTTAAGGCACGCTGCCAATAACGAAACATCTAAACAACGTAAGACTGAAGCTTTAAAAAGACTTCAAGTTGTTGAATCTTTTCGTGAGTCTAACTTGAACAGAGAAAATCGTCCTGAATGGATGATCATGAAAGTAGTTCCAGTTATTCCACCAGAATTACGTCCGTTGGTGCCACTTGATGGAGGTCGTTTTGCAACTTCAGATTTGAATGATTTATACAGAAGAGTAATCATCCGTAACAATCGTTTGAAAAGATTGATGGAAATCAAAGCTCCAGAAGTAATCTTGAGAAACGAAAAACGTATGTTGCAGGAATCTGTAGATTCGTTATTCGATAATACAAGAAAAGCATCAGCTGTTAAAACAGAATCAAACAGACCATTAAAATCACTTTCTGATTCGTTAAAAGGTAAACAAGGTCGTTTCCGTCAAAACCTTTTGGGTAAACGTGTGGATTATTCTGCTCGTTCGGTAATCGTCGTTGGACCTGAATTGAAATTGTTTGAATGTGGTTTGCCAAAAGACATGGCTTCTGAACTTTACAAGCCTTTCGTGATCCGTAAATTGATCGAAAGAGGAATTGTAAAAACAGTTAAGTCAGCTAAAAAAATCATCGACAAGAAAGAACCAGTTGTTTGGGATATTCTTGAAAACGTAATTAAAGGTCATCCTGTATTGCTTAACCGTGCTCCAACTTTGCACAGATTGGGTATCCAGGCATTCCAGCCAAAATTGATAGAAGGAAAAGCAATTCAACTTCACCCATTGGTTTGTACGGCATTTAATGCGGATTTTGATGGTGACCAGATGGCGGTTCACTTGCCATTAGGACCAGAGGCTATTTTGGAAGCTCAATTATTGATGTTGGCTTCCCATAATATCTTGAACCCTGCAAACGGTGCTCCGATTACGGTACCTTCTCAGGATATGGTCTTGGGTCTATATTATATGACCAAAGAGCGTCTTTCAACTCCAGAAATGAAAATCTTAGGACAAGATTTAACTTTTTATTCTGCAGAGGAAGTTAATATTGCCTTGAACGAAGGAAGATTGGAATTGAATGCTAGAGTGAAAATTAGAGCAAAAGATTTCAATGAAAATGGAGAATTGGTATACAAAATCATTCAAACAACGGCCGGACGTGTATTGTTTAATGAAGTAGTTCCAGAAGCTGCGGGTTATATCAATGATGTATTAACCAAGAAAAACCTTAGAGATATTATCGGTCACATTTTAAGTGTTACCAATGTACCTACAACGGCTGCTTTCTTGGACAGTATGAAAGATATGGGATACAAATTTGCCTTTAGAGGAGGATTGTCATTCTCTTTAGGGGATATTAGAATTCCTGAACAAAAAACACAATTAATCGCTGATGCCAGAGAGCAAGTTGAAGGTATTTCTGCGAATTATAATATGGGTCTTATTACCAATAACGAACGTTACAACCAAGTTATTGATATCTGGACTTCTGCAAATGCTCAATTGACAGAATTAGCAATGAAAAATATTAGAGAAGACCAACAAGGTTTCAACTCTGTATATATGATGCTTGATTCTGGAGCGAGGGGTTCTAAAGAACAGATCCGTCAGTTGACTGGTATGCGTGGTTTGATGGCTAAGCCTAAAAAATCTACAGCCGGTGGTGGAGAAATTATTGAAAACCCGATTCTTTCTAACTTTAAGGAAGGTCTTTCTATCCTTGAGTACTTTATTTCTACTCACGGTGCTCGTAAAGGTCTAGCGGATACGGCTTTGAAAACGGCCGATGCTGGATACTTGACAAGAAGACTTCACGACGTTTCTCAGGATGTTATCGTTAACATTGAGGATTGTGGTACTTTAAGAGGTGTTGAAGTTTCTGCATTGAAAAAGAATGAAGAAATCGTTGAAACTTTAGGAGAAAGAATCCTAGGACGTGTTGCATTGCAAGATGTAATCAATCCTTTGACAACTGAAGTTTTAGTGAAAGCTGGTCAGCAAATTACCGAAGCAATAATGAGAATTATTGAAGCTTCTCCAATTGAGAAAGTAGAAGTACGTTCTCCATTAACTTGTGAAGCTACAAAAGGTATCTGTGCTAAATGTTATGGTAGAAATCTAGCAACTGGAAAAATGACTCAAAGAGGTGAGGCTGTTGGTGTAATTGCTGCACAGTCAATTGGAGAGCCAGGAACACAGTTGACACTTCGTACCTTCCACGTTGGAGGGGTTGCGGGAGGTTTATCTGAAGAATCTAGCATCGTTACACGTTTTGCAGGTCGTCTAGAAATAGAAGATTTGAAAACAGTTAAAGGTGAAGATTCTGAAGGGAATACTGTTGATATTGTGGTTTCTCGTTCTACTGAATTAAAACTGGTTGATGAGAAAACTGGAATTATATTGAATACTCACAACTTACCTTACGGTTCTAGTATTTTCGTGAAAGACGGAGATAAAGTTGAAAAAGGAACTGTAATTTGTAAATGGGATCCATATAATGGAGTTATTATTTCTGAGTTTACTGGAAAAATTGCTTACGAAGATCTAGAGCAAGGACAATCGTTCATGGTTGAAATTGATGAGCAAACAGGATTCCAAGAAAAAGTAATTTCTGAAGGAAGAAACAAAAAATTAATCCCAACTTTATTGGTTTATGGTAAAGATGGTGAATTGATTCGTTCTTATAACTTACCAGTTGGAGCCCACTTGATGGTTGAAAATGGTGAGAAGATTAAAGCAGGTAAGATTTTAGTAAAAATACCACGTCGTTCATCAAAATCAAGTGATATTACAGGAGGTTTACCAAGAATTACGGAGTTGTTAGAGGCTCGTAATCCTTCAAACCCAGCTGTAGTTTCTGAGATTGATGGTGTCGTTTCTTTTGGAAAAATCAAAAGAGGTAACCGTGAGATTGTTATTGAATCTAAATTTGGTGAAATCAAGAAATACCTTGTGAAACTTTCAAGCCAGATTCTGGTACAAGAAAATGACTTCGTAAGAGCGGGAGTGCCTTTGTCGGATGGAGCAATCACTCCAGACGATATTTTGAGAATTCAAGGTCCAGCTGCTGTTCAACAGTACTTGGTAAATGAAATTCAAGAGGTATACCGTTTGCAAGGTGTAAAAATCAACGACAAGCACTTTGAAGTTGTAATTCGTCAGATGATGCGTAAAGTAAGAGTTGAAGATCCAGGAGATACATTATTCCTTGAAGATCAATTGATTCATACGAAAGACTTTATCGTTGAAAATGATAAATTATACGGAATGAAAGTGGTTGAAGATGCTGGAGATTCTGATAACTTGAAACCAGGACAGATTATTACTTCTCGTGAATTGCGTGATGAGAACTCACAATTGAAACGTAATGATAAGAATCTAGTTGTAGCACGTGAGGTAATCACAGCAACTGCAACTCCTGTATTGCAAGGTATCACAAGAGCATCTCTTCAAACGAAATCATTTATTTCTGCGGCTTCGTTCCAGGAAACGACTAAAGTATTAAACGAAGCAGCAGTAGCTGGTAAGGTTGATTACTTAGAAGGATTGAAAGAAAATGTTATTGTAGGACATAGAATTCCTGCAGGAACTGGTATGAGAGAATACGATAACACTATCGTAGGATCAAAAGAAGATTTCAATGAAATGATGGCTACAAAAGAAGAGTACAATTACTAGAATTTATTCTAAAAGCAAAAATATTCTTTCTATATTTACTAAACCTAACAGATCATTCTGTTAGGTTTTTTTAATTTAAATTTTTAAAAATAATTTTATGAACGATCAAAATCAAAATCAAGGTCAGATAAATATCGAATTGGACGAAAAAACTGCAGAAGGAGTTTATTCTAACTTAGCAATTATCAATCATTCAGCATCAGAATTTGTGTTGGATTATGTTTGTATCATGCCAGGAACACCAAAAGCTAAAGTAAAATCACGAATTATCCTGACACCACAACATGCTAAAAGATTGTTGAAAGCAATGGGTGAAAATATACATAGGTATGAATTAGCTCACGGAGAAATAAAAGACACTGAACAGCCACCAATACCATTAAATTTTGGACCTACTGGTCAAGCCTAAAAATCAAAGCCTTTTCAGAAATGAAAAGGTTTTTTTATTTCTGAATAACAAATACCAGTTCAAAAGCAGTAAAAAAGAGCTATTGTTATTTATAAAGACTATAATTAAGGATATAATAAAAAATATAATAAAAAAATTTTGAGTTGTTAATTATTTTTATACATTTATGAATTAATTAACAAAAACATTTTTATGAGAAAAATTACACTTTCATGTAAACTGCGATGGTATAATCCATTAAGGTTTCAAAAAAATGTTTGGGGAATCTTAATGCTGATGATGTTGTTTATTCAGTCAGGTTTTTCTCAAACAGTTCTAATTGATCCTGCCGGGGAGGGCGGATTTGAATTAGGAGCATCTTTTACGGCTAACGGATGGACTTCAGTGAATGCTGCTACTGACGGTTGGGCAGTAGGATCTGTTCCTGTGGTGGCAACAGGAAGTAACTGTGCTTATGTTTCTGCAAATGGAGGAGCTGCTTGGTCGTATTCTCAACTAAGTACCTTTACCCACATTTACAGGGATGTTACAATCCCTGCTGGTGAAACTAAATTAAGTTTATCTTTTAAATGGAAAGCGGGAGGTGAAGGATCTACGACATCTGACTGGGATAATTTAAAGCTTTGGTTAGCTCCTGTGACAGTAACTCCAACAACAGGATCACAAGTAAGTGGTGCAACACAATTGATTGGGCCTGGCGCCAATAATGGAATGTATAAGTTAAGTAGTGCCACATGGAATTCAGAAACTATTCAATTTGTTGGTGTTCCTGGGACAACTTATAGATTGATTTTCAGCTGGAAAAGTGATGTTTCTGATATTGCAAATCCTCCATCGGCTCTAGATGATATTTCTTTTGTTAGTTCAATGCCGGGTGATTACATTACTATTGCATCAGGAAATTGGAATGATCCATTAATTTGGGATTCTGGAGTAGTTCCAGGATCTTTGGATAATGCAACTATTTCCACAGGTCATATTGTATCAATTAATGCTACTGGTTTATCAGCTAAAGATGTAACTGTAAATGGAACATTAGAATATGGAACAACTCCAACCTCATTTTCTGCTCTTGGAAATCTAACAGTCAATGCCGGCGGTTTACTAAATGTTTTTAATGGTACAACAGGAAAAACAATAAACGTTGCTGGAAATTTTGTTAATAACGGTACGGTAGATCTTTCTGTTGGAACAACTTCAGCAGGAAATTTAACGTTAAATGGTAGTATGCTTCAAACCGTTAGCGGTTCTGGAACTTTTGTAAATGGAAAAATTAGAAACTTAACATGTTCTAATACAAGTACAGCTATTCCAAATATCGATTGGCAAGTTAATAATTTGAGTGTAGAGTACAATCTTAGTATTTCAAACGCTAAAATAAATTTAGGAACAAATAAATTTACTCATGGTACCAGTACTACAGCTCATACAGGATTAGGTAGCTTTACATTCACCAATGGAGGTTTTATTGGAGGTAAATTTTCTAGATGGTGGAGTGCTGGAGCTACTGGTTATACTACGGCTTCACCGACAAGCATTCCAACAGGAGCTGCAGGAAGATATCCGTTTTATACTTTAGATGGTCAGCAAAGGATTTTATACATAGGAAGAGCTACGCCAACAGTTGGAGGAGAATATGCGGTTGTGTATAATAATTCGTCAACGGTAACTTCAGGACTTTCTATTGTTGACGGTGCTTATACTATAACAGATAGATGGAATGGTTCTTTTCAAGTTTCGACTGAAGGAACATCGCCAGTAGCTGCAAGTTATTGGGCAACTATTTTTGCTCCAAATGTTTATTACCCTTTAAACGGCTTTGGAAGAGTACTCGGTCAAGCAGCTGCTTTAAGTGGAACTCACGTGAACTCAACTGCTGGAGCATCAGCTCAAAGAAACACTATGACTGAGGCAGATTTACTTACTGCAACGGGATTATATATGGGTATCAATTCAGCAGACTTATTGTTTGCTTCAGTTGCAAGTGGCGATTGGAATAATCCAGCTACTTGGAACAAAGGAATTGTTCCCTCTTGTACAGATGCTGTAACAATTGCATCAGGAACAACAGTTACAGTTAACTCAGCTGCAAATGTTGCAAAAGACGTTAACATTGCCGTAGGCGGAACATTAAGTGTAGCATCAGGAGACTTGACAGTTGGATGCACACTTAAAAATAATTTGTTTGTTAATAATGGTACTTTAACGGTTTCTGGTGGAGTTTTAAATATAAATGGAAGCTTTACACATAATTCAGGATCCACTTTCAATCAAAGTGCAGGTGCTATCAATGTTGATGGAAATGACGCTGGTGCTGCAGCAACATCTGTAGCTTCAAGTATTTCGATTGTACAACTTAATAGCAATTTGATCAATTGGACTGGAGGAACACTTACAGTGGTTGATCCACATGCTAACCCAACGGCTAGTAATTCTTTTACTTATACAAGTGGGACATCTATAAATGTTACCGCAGGCCACACATTGCGTTTCGGAGATGGAGTTTCTACTGATGCAGGTGGTAATGCTACAAATGGATTTAGGATGAATACTTGGGCAAGTTCTGGAAGAATTTCTTTTTTTAATTTAGAAATAAATGGAGCTGCTGGAGCTAATAGATTCGTTTCAAGCACTTATACTTACGGTGTTAATGGAGATTTCGTAATTAATGCAAATGGAGAATATAGAGAAGGTACCAATACCACTTATGTTGCCGGAAATGTTTCTAACTCAGGTACTTATTTCAACACGGGAACGTTATATTTAGGATCTTTATTGAATGGAGTAGTAGCTCCTTCTTTGAATGTGCAAACTATTTCTGGTGCTGGAATATATGCTAATGCATTAACAGGTTCAACAGCTAATTTAAGCACATTATCTGTTAATAATACAAATGCATCAGGTGTTACTTTAAATGTTCCCCTTTCTTTGAGTGGAAACTTAAATTTAGTAGCTGGAAAATTAAATACTACTGATGCTAATTTATTAACAGTAGGAACTGCAACAGCGGCTGCAAATATTTCTGGAGGAAGTGCTACAGCGTATGTTAATGGTCCTCTATCAAGAACAATTGTATCAGGAAATGCCAATACAAATTATATCGTTTTCCCAATAGGAAAAACTGATTATACTCCTATTGCTTTAGCTCCATCTACAACTGCGGTTTCGTCTTTTAAAGCTGAGGCTTTTGCTAACAATACGGGTACAGCCGATGCAACAATAAACACATTGGCAGATAAAAGATGGCAAGTTGTTAATTTGTCCGGAACTTATACAGACATAAATGTAAGAGTGGGTGAAGCTGGAATCGTAGCAACAAGCATTCCTGTTCAAGGAACTTCTGCTGCAGGTGTGTATTCTAACGCTTTTGGAAGTTTAGCTACGTTTACATCTGGAACACCTAATACAACTGAATCAAATTCAGCTGTAGTAGCGGCTAACTTTACAGGTTTTATTTCTTATGCAAATTCTAATGTTTGCTCAGGAACTCCAACACCTGGAAATTTGATCGCTTCATCAAGTGTTATTTGCTTGGGAACTACCGTTAATTTTTCATTGCAAAATGATACTCCTGGAACAGGTGTTTCTTATGTTTGGGAAAGCTCAATCAATGGTGTAGACTTTACTCCAATAGATGAAGCAACAACTTCTACATATTCAACGGTTCCATCAGTAGAGATGTACTATAGAGTTCAGGTTACATGTGGAGCAAATACGGGAACTACTTCAGTGGTTCACTTAACATTTAATAATTCAATAACAGGTACTACTCCAGCAGCACGTTGTGGCGTGGGAACTGTAGATTTAGAGGCTGTTGGTAGCTTAGGAAGCACTATTAAATGGTATGCAGACGCCACTGGTGGTTTATCACTAGGAAGCGGTTCGCCATTTACAACACCAGCAATTAGCGAAAACACAACTTATTATGCTGCTGCAGAAACTTCTTCTGCTGGAATGATCAGTTTAGGAGCTGGAGCTACAACAAGTTCAAGTGTTGGACAATCATTGCTTCCAGGAGGCTGGGGTGGTGCAAAAACACAATATATAATTAGAGCAACAGAACTTGTTGCCGCAGGTTTAACTGCTGGAAACATTACTAGCTTAGGTTTTGAACCAACAATTTCAGGTCAAACTTACCAAGGTTTTTATGTAAGTATAGGTAACACAGCAAATACAACTGCACCAACGACTACATTCTTATCTGCAGGATTAACACAAGTTTTTGCTGGAACTGAAGCTAATGATGGTTTTACTCCAGTATCAAATTCGGTTAATACACTTGCATTTGGAACGGGTACAGGATCTGCAACTTCTTTCAATTGGGATGGAACTTCTAATATTGTAGTTTCTATTTCATGGAGTAGAGTACCTGCTGCAGCTACTGCTACAGGAACAGCAATGAAAGTTGATAACGTTGGATTTGTCTCTACAGCTTATAGACAAAGAGATAATTTAGCTCCTGCAGCTATGTTAGCTGAAACATCTGTTAGCTCAACAACTAACTTTAGACCTAAATTCATTATTGATGGGTTAGTAATTTGTTCTTCTCCAAGAGTTGCTGTTGCAGCTACTGTATCTGCTCCACCAGCATTTACTTTAAGTGCTACTTCGGCTGTAATTTGTATTGGAGAAACTGTTGATCAACCAGTAACTATAACTGCTGGAGCAACAGATTATGATACTTTCTTATGGACGCCATCAACAGGAGTTACTGGAGATGCTACAAGTGGATGGGTATTTAATCCTGCAACTACTACTGATTATGTACTTTCTGCAACACAATCTGCAGGAGTATGTGCTACTACAGCTGAATTTACAGTAACTGTTAATCCATTACCAAATACAATTATATTTTCTCCAGCAGCACCAGCTTTATGTACGGATGGAAGCCCGGTTATGCTTACAGCACTTCCGCAAGTAGCAACTCCGGTTGGAGCATGTTTGACCTCACCAAACGGTCAATGGCCTTCGGGAACTTATACACCAACAACATGTGATGGTGTAACAGCTAATAATATTGTTACAAATGCTTATGCAGGTGAATATTCTTCTGTAAATGTACTTGCAAACACTAAATATACTTTTACTTCTACAGGTGGTAGTGATTATGTGACTATTTCTAATGCTGCTGGAACAACAGTTTTGGCTGCAGGTCCCTCACCAATTCAATGGGTTTCAACAAGTGCAGCAACTATAAGATTTTACAGTCATACTGATGCTGCTTGTGGAGCTGCTTCGGTAAATAGGACTAGGTCTATTATTTGTAGTCCATTGACTCCTGTAGTTTGGTCACCAATTGCAGGATTATTTACAGATGCTGAAGGTATGGTGGCTTATACAGGTACTCCAGCAGTTTCTGTTTATGCTAAGCCAGTAAGTACTACTGACTATACAGCTACTGCAACTACAAGTGCAGACTGTTCTACATCAAGTGATGTAACTGTAACAGTTAATGCTCTACCTTCTTTGGTAATTACCAATCCGGCTGCTGTATGTTCTCCTTCAACGGTTGATATTACTGCTGCTGCAGTTACTGCTGGTTCTGATGCTGATTTGACATTGTCTTATTGGGCAGATCCAAATGCTACTGTAACATTCCCGAATCCTAATGCAATTTCAAGCTCAGGAACATTTTATATTAAAGCAGTTAATGCTAATGGATGTTCTGAAGTTGTTTCTGTTGCTGTAACAGTAAATACATTGCCATCACTAGTTGTCACAAGTCCGGCTGCTGTATGTTTTCCTTCAACGGTTGATATTACTGCTGCTGCAGTTACTGCTGGTTCAGATGCTGATTTGACGTTGTCTTATTGGGCAGATCCAAACGCAACTGTTACTTTCCCTGATCCTAATGCAATAGCTAGTTCAGGTACATTTTATATCAGAGCTGAAAATGCAAATGGATGTTTTGTGATTTCTCCGGTTTCGGTAGTAGTTAATGTGGTGGATGCTCCTACAGGTGATGCTGCACAATCCTTTAACAATGTTGCCACTGTAGCTGATTTAGACGCTACAGGAGATGGTATTCAATGGTATGATGCCGCAACTGAAGGTACATTACTAACTTCTGAAACACCACTTGTAAATGGAGGAATGTATTTTGCTTCTCAAACAGTTGGAGGTTGTGAAAGCACAATGAGACTTGAAGTTACCGTAACTATTGTAAGTACTATTATAGATTATGTAAACCTTCAATTTCCGGGTACTGCAACAATCAATGAAGGAGGGAGTTTTGATATTTATGCACAAGTATATGATGCTGGTGTAACTGAGGCTGCTGGTGCAAATGCTGCAATCACGGCTTGGATTGGATATAGTTCTACAAATGAAAATCCTAATTCGGCTTCTTTCACATGGATTCCTGCAAATTATAATGTTCAGTCAGGAAACAATGATGAGTATAGTATTTCTTTAGGTTCAACTTTACCGGTTGGTACTTACTATTATGCAAGTAGATTCCAAGTAAACGGAGGCGACTTCGCTTATGGAGGATATTCTGCTACAAATGGTGGTTTCTGGGATGGAACTACTAATATTAATGGTGTATTGACAGTTCAAGAACCTGAAATTACGTATGCTAACATTCAATTCCCTGGTACTGCAACAATTACAGTAGGTGGATCAGAGACAATTTATGCTCAAGTTTATGCTCAAGGAGTTACCGAAGCGGTTGGTGCTGCTACAGGAATTACAGCTTGGATTGGATATAGCTCAACTGACGAAAATCCAAATGCAGCTTCTTTCACATGGGTTCCTGCAACTTTCAATGTACAGTCAGGTAATAATGATGAGTTTTCATTAGCATTAGGTACTGGATTGACAGCTGGAACATATTACTATGCTAGTAGATTCCAATTGAATGGTGGAGACTTTGTATATGGCGGATATTCTGCTACAAATGGAGGTTTCTGGAATGGAACTACTAATGTAAATGGTGTACTAACTGTTAACTGTGGTGTCGTAGCCGCTCCAACAACTGCAAATCCAACACAGGATTTCAATACAGGGGATGACTTATCAACATTTGACGTAACGGGTGAAAACTTGATTTGGTATGATGCTGCAACTGACGGAAACGTATTACCATCTACTACTGTAATCACGACAGGAACTGTTTATTATGTTTCTCAAACAGTTGGCGGTTGCGAAAGTGCCGATCGTTTGATGATTACTGCAGGTGTAGATCTTAGAACTCCTGGATTTGATACTGCAAACTTAAAATACTATCCAAACCCAGTTTCGGATATATTGACAGTAACATATTCGGGTACTATTGAATCTATTGAAGTATTTAATGTTCTTGGACAAAGAGTGTATCAAAAAACACACAATGCTCAAGAAGTTAAAATCGATATGAGTAATCTTGCTTCAGGAAATTATATTGTAAATGTAGTTTCTAATGGCTTGGTTAAAAATCTTAAGGTGATTAAAAAGTAGTTTTAGCTGCTGAAAAAGCCTAAGTTAAATTTAAATCCCGATTGTCATTTGACAATCGGGATTTTTTATTTACCGCAATAGTGTAAAAGTTTCCAAGATGCCTAAAGATACTTAACTAGCCCCGACAGGAGGGAATCCCGATTTTTCATCGGGAAGGAAGGATGGCGGGAACATGGATTATTTTGTATCTAACGATTCGCTCCAAAAACTACTTAACCTGATTGGTTATCCAATCTCCTATTTGGGCCAAGGCAATTGGAGAAAATGTTTGCTCAATTTTTTCATATTCATCAACAGAACAGGTCACGCATTCCTGGAAAAGATGGTTCATATTGGGTAATTCTACAACCGTTACTTTTTTATTTCCTCCTTTTTCTAATGCATTTTTTATAGCTTGGGTATTTACTTTTGATGGAACCTGTACATCTTTTTCTCCATTTAGAACCAGAACTGGACATTTCACATCCTTTAAAATCAAGGAAGGATTGTAGGTAACAAAATATTGAAACCAAGGTGATGCAATCATGCCTATTTGTTGTGAAATTACTGTATTGATTTCTTCCTGAGATGGTTTTTGGTCAGCAGGAAGTTCGTCAAAACTTGCCTGAATGATAGCTGTCAATTTTTGTTTGGCTGTTTCGAGATTTTTTTCAGTCTTAATGATGTCGTATATCTTTGCATTGTCAGCTTGAGTTTCTTTTAATTCTTCTTCACTCATTCCGGCTGCTTTTCCTACGAGATATGTTTGCTGTATTAAAAGTTCATCACCAGGAATTCCAGTTCCGGCCAGGAGTACGATATAACTGATGTCTTTAGAGTTTGCCGCAACCATTGGAGCAATAATTCCACCTTCGCTGTGACCAATGAGTCCAATTTTTTTGATATTTACTTCTTTTCTAGTTTTTAGATATTCGACAGCTGCCGAAACATCAGTAGCAAAATCCTTTGTGGTGGCTATGTTTCTGTCGCCTTTTGATTCGCCCACACCTCTGTCATCAAAACGAAGAACTCCAATTCCTCTTTTGGTTAAATAATCGGCAATGACCAAAAACGATTTATGTCCCAAAAGTTCTGAATCCCTGTTTTGAGCACCGCTTCCGCTGATTAAAACCACTACAGGGAATTTACCTTCTTTGCTTGGTAGGGTTAAAGTTCCGCCTAGAGAGATGTTGTCCTTTTTGTTTTGGAAGGTTATATTTTCTACATAATAATTGAACTCGGTTGGTTCTTGTGGTCGTTTTTTTACATCTTTGTTTTGGATTAAGTTCAGTGGGAAATTTGCACCTCCTTGGCTAAATGTCCCGATGATTTCATTTGAAGCTTTTAGGGTTCCATTGTATTCGATTCCTGCAATTTCGATTCCCATTTTCAGATTAGGACTTTGAAACGAAACTGTATTTATTGGAATACCTCGAACACCTTGTTCAGGACTATCCATGGTTGCTGCATAACCGTTAGAATCTTTACGAATGTTAAAAATCAGATTTAATTTTGTTCCTTGAATTTCAATGGTTCCAAACCATTGTCCTGCTATTTCCTGAGAAAATGAGAGGGACGAAATGAATAATAATAGTAGTGAAAATGCTTTTTTCATGATGATTAATTTATAAGTGTAAGAATAATTTTTGAAATAATTTCGGCTAAAATAATAGCTCCAGCAAACAATAAATTGTTTTTAGTTCCTCGTGAATTGGTAGCTATTTTGAATCCGTTAAAAAGTAAAATAACAAACCATACTAAAAACAACATTGTAATTCCGGCAATTAAAATCATTACTACCATGTCGATAGGTGCTATATTTACTCCATTTTGAAGATTTTTAGTGTCTATTGAAGCGAGAATCCTTTCGCCTAAATCGGCACTAAAATTTTGATAGTTAATGAATGTCAACAAATAGAAAGGAAATCTAGAAATGAGTACAGATGTTAGTATGTCAATTATTCGAGTTTTAGGATTGATGTATTTTCCCAAAAAGAATAGAACCAGAAATAGCGAAACGATATTGATGAGATTATCGATAACGGGTTTGAAATGTGTGGGAACTCCAGGGAAATGAAGATCGAGAACGCCATCGAATCGTGCTTCAAATACATATCCGAGATAGCTTCCTATTAATGTAAATAGCACTCCAAAAAACAATAACTTGTTTTCGGTATATCTTTCAAACGGATTAAAAATTATAGTTTTCATTTGTTTTCAGATTTTAATTGATTGATTTTTTCGATGATGTCGTCTAATTTATTCCTTACCGTCGGGTAACTTTTGCCCATCTGGACGGCCATTTCTTTCAAGCTTCCACTGGACAAGAAAAATTGAAGGATAAAATTTTGTTCTTCTTCTGGTATTTGAAGAAGTAAGGGTAGGATGTAGTTGCCGGAAACAGTAGTATTGCAATTTCCGCAGCTGAGTTGCGAGACTGAAAGTGCTTTTTCGCAACTCGGACAATTAATAGGAAGTTTTGGATTCATAACTAAACTAATTTTATACAAAAGTAAATATTATTTAATAAAAAATAAATAATATTTAAATATTTATTTATAATGTTTAAAATTATTTTAGTTTTAGATATAAAAAAAGCTCCCAAAAAGGAGCTATTTGATTAGTCAAATTTATTTTTGATGTAGTATTTTCCGTCTAAATCATCGTCAAAATCATCAATCTTTGGTGGTTTTGGTTTCGGCTTACTGGCCATAGCTTTCTTTTTCCAAAGCTCAAATTTATCGGCAGTGAGTTTCTTTTTCATGATTTCGATCACCTCTTTTTCGGCAAATCCAAATTCTTTCTTTATTATCTCAAATGGGTTTTTCTCTTCTAAAGCAAGCGTTATTAGCTTTTCGTTTTGTTCCCAGGTCAAATCAATGCGTTTACTCTTTTTCATTACTTGAAAATTAATTCAGATAAATTTTTTTTAGGGTTAAATTCTTATTCAATATTAAGAAAAAAACCAATCACTTTATCGGCTGTTCAAAAATATTTTATTAAAAGTTCGGTTAATTTATTTTTTTAGCTTTTTGAAACGGAATTTTCAATAGATTTTTCAGGTTGTTGTTTTCTTCAGGTTGCATGTGAGTATCCACTCCGTAAATGATTTTTTCGTTGGGCAAGCTTGTAAATGTTCCAAAAAGACGGTCCCAAATAGAGAAGATATTTCCATAATTGGAATCTGTGTAAGGCAAAACATAGTGATGATGAACCTTGTGCATATCAGGCGAAACAATGAAGTAGCTAATAATGGTGTCAAGTTTTTTTGGTAGCGAAATATTTGCATGATTAAACTGTGAAAATACCACTGACATCGATTGGTATAAAAAAACTAACCACATAGGACTTCCCACCACCAAGACGCCAATTGTTGTGAAAATAAAACGAATTATGCTTTCGCCTGGATGATGACGGTTTGCGGATGTAGTGTCAATCCAGGTATCTGTGTGGTGAATGAGGTGAAAACGCCACATCCATTTTGTTTTATGCTGGACAAGGTGTGCCAAATAGGCTCCAATCAAATCCAATAATAATAATCCGATGATAGTATAGATCCAAATGTTTATCTCAGGCAACCACTGCAAAATCCCAAACTTATTTTGAACGGCCCAATCGGCTGTCATCAGTAAAATAAATGCCATGACAAAGTTTACAATTATGGTAGTAATGGTAAAAAAAATGTTGATTCCGGCATGATTCCATTTCTTGTAGTCAAAAACAAATAAAGGTTTGGCACTTTCAAGTAGCCAAAAAAAGGCAATTCCACCAGCTAAAATTAAACCCCTATGAAGTGATGGAATGGTGGTGAAATAATTAATAATACTTTCCATGTAATCGAGTTTATATCAAATATAAGGAAAACATCATTTTATTGTTCTGAAAGTGAGATTAATTCGAGGAGGAATAGGTTTTGCGGTTTTAGGAATTTGGTGCAACCAGAAATGTTGTGTAGTTCCTTTCATTATCAGCAAACTTCCATGTTCTAAAAGTATTTTATGCTTTAATTCTTTATCAAATTTATGTTTTAGATGGAAATATCTTTCAGCTCCAAAGCTCAGCGATGCAATGACAGGATTTTGGCCTAGCTCCTTTTCGTTGTCGGCATGCCACCCATTGCTATCTTTTCCATCGCGGTATAAATTAAGCAAAACAGTCGAAAAATTGGCATCCACAACATCTTCTAGTTTGAATTTCATTTTTTGAAGCAAACTATTCCAAGGATGAGGTTGCATGATGATATGGGAGTAGGAATAGGATTTTCCTTCATTGCCAAAAAGGGCTGTCAATCTGGGTTGAGGATGAACTTTTCCATAAATTTTAACGTCATCTTGTTGCCACGGAATAGTGTTTTGTAATTCGGTGAAAATACTATTTGCGGTAGCAACATCAAAAAATGAAGGATAATAGATGATTTCGGCATCTGGCAAGTCGAAAATGATTTTATCTTCCGGAAAGAGTGAGTTCATACAACAAAAATAAAGAGAAAAACTATAGCTAGAATGTATAGTTCTTCTCTTTTTATAATTTATGGAGGTCTGTTTTTATTACAAATTTTTCAAAGAATCTTCTTGCAGCAATGTTTTGTAAATATAACCTGCAGCAATTGCTCCTAAAATTGGAGCTAGCCAAAACATCCAAAGCTGTAGCAGTGGTTCTCCCATAGCAATCAAGGCTTGAGATGTAGATCTTGCCGGATTTACAGATGTATTGGTGATAGGAATACTTATCAGGTGAATCAAGGTCAATCCTAAACCGATAGCTAATCCCGCAAATTTACCATTTGCAAATTTATCGGTCGCTCCAAGAATAATCAACAGGAAAAACATTGTCAATAGGAATTCAGTCGCAAAAGCAGCTTCTAATGAGTAGCCCATTGGTGAAAAATGTCCGTATCCATTGGAAGCGAAAGCACCCGCCTGAGTATTGTCAATGGCAAAATTGCTGTTTCCTGAAGCGATGAAGTACAAGGCTATACCAGCACCAATAGCACCGATAGTTTGTGCTAAAATATAAGGAACAAGTTCCTTTGCAGGAAATCGTCCTCCCGCCCAAAGTCCGAATGATACTGCTGGATTAAAATGTCCACCAGATATGTGCCCGACAGCATATGCCATCGTTAGAACTGTTAGACCAAAAGCTAGGGCAACCCCAGCGAAACCAATCCCTAGATCGGGAATACCGGCTGCGAAAATAGCACTTCCGCAACCTCCGAAAACGAGCCAAAAAGTTCCGAAGAACTCTGCTAATAATTTTTTCATGATTAAAGTGTTTAAATTGTAAATGGATTAAATTTTTCATTTTAGCGAATATATAAACAGGCCCAAATCATTAGAAGTGCTTGGAGGGGTAGCCTTAGAAGAAGTAAATACTTTGGTAGACCAAAGCTCGCTTTAGGATTTTGATACATATATAAATTGGCCGGGAAAACTGCAATTAATAATGCAATAATTCCGATGGCGGCGAATTTCGAAAAATAAGGAAAACACAAGAGAATACCGAGTAGAATTTCCACAGTGCCGGTAATCTTGTTTAAAAGTTCGGGTTTAGGAAAACTTGGTGGTATAATTTTGACATACATCCTAGGTCGTAAAAAATGGTTTATACCTGCTAGAACATACAGCAGTGCCATTAAATACAAATGCCAAGGGAAGTTGAATGCCATTCAATTAAACTTTAATAAGGCTAATGTAAGTTTTAAAAACAACAATTCAAACAGGGAAAGTTAAATAGATTTCGATTTATGTTTTCTTCGATTTCAAATTGATATTCATAATTACAATTGCAAAAATGATTAGGATTATGCCTATCCATTGTATAAAATCTACCTTTTCGTTTAGCAAGAAATAAGCCATTAACACCGAAACAGGAAGCTCAAGTGATGAAATGATGCTTCCCAATCCAATTCCTGTCAATGGAAAGCCAGCATTTAGAAGCATTGGCGGAATTATAGTGCCAAAAAGCGATAGAATAATTCCCCATTTTAAGAATATACTAAAATCGAAATCTTTTGCAGTCGAAAATACACCTATAGTATTTTCGAATGTAGAAAATTGGTTGGGTAGTATCTGGGTTATGAATGCAAAGATCAAAACAATTATACCACCTCCCAAAAGCATGTATAAGCTTCTTTGAGCGGAAGAAATCTCTGTTGCAATTCGATTTGCAGTAAACATTGTTGTTGTAAAAGATGCCGCTGCCAACATTCCAAAAAATACTCCCAAAGGATTTAAAGCAATCTCTGAATCGATAAGGTTTGTAGCCATCACAGTTCCAACTAAAACAATAACAACGGCAACTGTTTTAATCAAAGAAGGTAGTTTTTTTTCTAAAAACATTTCCAATAAAACCCCCATCCATACTGTTTGCATCAATAGCACAATTGCTATGGAAACCGGAATGTCAAATTTTACAGCGAGATAATAAAAAATACTTGTAAGACCCGTTGAAGTTCCGGCAACCATCAATTGGGTAATGTTTTTGCGGGAAGCTTTTATTGCACTATTGTTATTTCTTTTTCGTTGAAATGCATTGATAAGTAATATTCCGAAAATACCAAATAAGAATTGCGAAGAAGTCACCTCGGCAGTGGTAAAACCTTCTCCATAAGCCATTTTTACAAAGGTAGCAAGCATACCATAACTTGTAGCACCAAGACCCACTAAAACAACTCCTTTTATTACTGTGTTATTTGTCATTTTCAAAAAATTAAAAGCTGGCAAAGATAGGGTTTAGTTGTCTTGCAAACCATCTTTGTGTTCTGTTTTTAAAATTTAAGTAATAACGTATACTTTTTTCAACAAAAAGAGAGTTGTAGCTATAGCAAAACATATAGTGACCTAATTTAATCTTTAGCATGAAAATGATTCAAACATTTTTTCTCTTTTCTTTCTTATTTTTAAGTTGCAATAATCTGGTGGAGAACAATGATGAAACCAAACCTAAAAGGGATTATGCAACATTTCACAAAGAAGCTTTGGCCTATTGTAAAGCGAATAGTTTTAACGAAAGTTATTATTTCTTGATTGATTTGAGCATACATTCAGGAAAGAATAGATTTTTTATTTATGAGTTTGAAGAAAAAAAGATAAGCAATCAAAATTTAGCCACACATGGCAGTTGTGATCAATTTGAGTCCAACTCAACCAAGTGGGAAAAAGCGAAATTCAGCAATGCAAACAATAGCCACTGTTCGTCGAAAGGCAAATTTAAAATAGGAAAAAGGGACTACAGTTCATGGGGAATTAAGGTGAAATATTGGTTGCATGGTTTGGAATCTCAAAATTCTAATGCCGAAAAAAGGGTGGTGGTATTACATTCTTGGAATGCTGTAGCCAATCAAGAGATTTATCCAGAATTTAGTCCTTTGAGTTGGGGTTGTCCAGCAGTTTCAGATGAATTTATGGAGCACTTGGATGCCAAATTAAAACAAACCTCAAAGCCTGTTTTATTGTGGATTATTGAATAGTGCTTCCAGAAATGATTGTATAAATTTTGTGTGGTATTTCGTCAAACTCTTCGAGCACAAAAGGTTTTGCCAAAAAACTTCTCACACCATATTGAATACATTTTGAAACATATACTTTACTTATAGAAGTAGAATATGCAAATGATGGAATTTTTTTTAGCTCTTCGTCATTTGCAATTTTCATCAATGCTTCTATGCCATTTATAATAGGCATGTTAATATCCGTCAATATTACATCTGGTTTTTCGGATTCATTGTTCAGGAAATCAAGAAGTTCTTTCCCGTTTTTAACCAAACTGATTTTGCTAAAAGCTGAATGTCTAGAAAAACTTTGTTCGATTATTTCACCGTCATCCTGATCATCTTCGGCAATAAGGATGTGCAATTCATTCAGTTTTGTCATCAATTTTAGGAAATTTTGATAAAATTTTTTTAAAGATAATATTTCTTTTCAAGTTTTAATCTTTTGGGAAGTAATTGCATCTTTACTATATTTTAAAATGATTCTTGACTTTTAAATTTTATAACATTTCTGCTGTTAATTATAAGCTAAAAACAGTAACTTTCAAGCTTAATTTATTTGAATGAAGTCTTCAGAGTTTTTATCAGATGGTGGCGAGCTTGGAAGTTACATACGTAGCTATGATTGGCTATCAACCCCTATAGGTTCTATTGATACTTGGCCCCAAAGTTTGCTAACCACCCTAAGCATTATATTAAATTCAAATTTCCCCATGTTTCTATTTTGGGGTGAAGAGCACATTTGTTTTTATAATGATGCCTATAGACCAAGTTTGGGAGCGATTGGCAAACATCCTTCGACTATTGGAAAGCCAGGGAAAGAAGTTTGGCCTGAAATCTGGGATGATATTTATCCTATGATTAGTGAAATTATGAAGGGAGGAATGGCCAGTTGGAAAGAAGATCAGCTGTTACCGATTTACAGAAACGGAGCTTTAGAAGATGTATATTGGACTTACAGTTACAGTCCCGTGAAAATCGAATCGGGTGAAATTGGGGGTGTTTTTGTGACTTGCGTAGAAACTACAACTAGTGTCAAAAACTTTCAAAAACTGCAAGAAAGTGAAAATCTTTTGCGTTTTGCAATTGAAGCTGCCGAATTGGCAACTTGGGATTACTGTCCAATAACCAACAAATTTTCTGGAAATACTACCTTAAAGGAGTGGTTTGGACTTCCGTATGATGCAGAAATTGGACTTGATGTAGCAATAAACGCTATAGTAGAAAGCGACAAAAAAAGAGTAATCAGGGAAATTCAAAATGCTTTAGATTATAATTCTGGAGGTAGTTATGATATAGAATATACCATAATTCATCCTGAGACACAACTTCCAAGAATCATTAGAGCTAAAGGAAAAGCATCTTTTAATGAGGAAAAAAAAGCTTATCGCTTTAATGGAACCATTCAAGATACTACGCAACAATATACAGCTCGAAAGAAAATAGAAGATAACGAAAACCGCTTACATTTAGTCATTGACGAATCTCCTGTAAGAATCATTTTTCTAACTGGTCTAGAGATGATCGTGGAGTTAGCTAATGAAACAGTTCTTACTAGTTGGGGAAAAGACAAATCAATTATTGGGCAGCCTTTGCTTCAAGTGATGCCCGAACTAGCAACTCAACCGTATCTTAAATTGCTAGATGAGGTTTTTAGAACAGGAAAACCTCTAACTCAAAAAGCAACTTCTGTTCACTATACTGTTGACGGAATAATTAAAGATTATTATTTTGATTTGTGGTATAAACCAATGTTTAATGCTGATGGCGAAGTATATGGAATCTTGTCAACGGCAGTAGATGTAACGGAGAAAATTATTGCACAGCAACGAATTGAACAAAGCCAAAGAAAACTAAAAAGTGTGGTAGAAAGTGCTCCTTTTCCAATTGGAGTATATGTTGGCAGGGAGATGAGAATACAATTGGTCAACCAATCGATCATGGATATTTGGGGAAAAGGGTATGATTTAATAGGTAAATTATATGCAGAAGTTTTACCTGAACTTGAAGGCCAAGAAATTTATGAACAGCTTCAAAGAGTTTATGATACTGGAATTGCATTTCACAATAAGAATGCAAAAATATATCTGATGGTCAACGGCAAGCGAAAATCTTTTTATTTCAATTATAGTTTCACGCCTCTTTTTGATGCCGAAGGCAAAGTATATGGCGTGATGAATACCGCTGCAGATGTAACGGAACTCAATATCGCAAAGAAAAGGCTCGAAAAAAGTGAGCAAAATCTTAAAAACGTGATTTTGCAAGCTCCAGTTGCCATGTGCATTTTTAAAACTTCGGATTTTGTGGTTGAAATTGCAAATGATATGATGCTTGATTTTTGGGGTAAACCAGCTGATGAGATTATGGGAAAACCAATATTTGGAGCACTTCCTGAAGCACGAAATCAAGGTTATGAGGAATTACTCAATAAGGTTTTTAGAACAGGACAAACCCATAAAGCGGTTGAACTTTCGGTGACACTGCCAAGAGATGGGAAGATAGAAACAGTTTATATGGATTTTGTATATGAAGCGTTTCGTGATGACAATGGAACTATAACGGGTGTCATGGCAGTTGTAATTGATGTGACCGAACAGGTTTTAAACCGAAAAGAAATCGAAGAAGCTCAGGAAAAAGCACGACTAGCTATCGAATCGGCAGATTTAGGACCTTATGAGGTGAACATGCTTACGAATGAAGTGAAAACTAGCGATAGATTCAATGAAATTTGGGGCGTTGAAGGCGAAATTACACGTGAAAAGCTTATTCAGTTTATTCATCCCGATGACTTGATAGTGAGAGAAAAAGCTCATGCAGAATCTCTGGTTTCAGGAAATCTAGATTATGAAACCAGAATTGTCCAAAAAGATAATTCAGAACAATGGATTCGTATTAAAGGAAAAGTGATCTTTGATGAAAATCGCCGACCAATAACTCTATTGGGTGTAATTCAGGATATTACAGAGCAAAAACGCTTTGCAGAAGAACTGACAAAGCAAGTGAACGAAAGGACATTACAATTGCAACGTTCAAACGACGATTTACTTCAATTTGCCCATGTTGCAAGTCATGATTTGAAGGAACCAATCCGGAAGATCAAGATTTTCACCAATATGATTGAGAGCGAATATGCTCAAACAATTCCCGAAAAAGGCGTTAATTATTTAGGAAAGGTTCAAAATGCAGCGGATCGAATGTTTTCCATGGTAGAAGGTGTTTTGGCCTATTCCACTATAAATTCTGCCGAAAGGCCCATTCAAAAAGTGGACTTAAATACTACTTTACATCATATTGAAACAGATCTTGAGGTTGTAATCGCGCAAAAATCGGCAGTAATAAAAAGAGATCATCTTCCAGAAATTGAAGGTGCAGAGGTTTTATTGTACCAATTATTTTATAATCTCATTAATAACGCCTTGAAATTCTCGAAAGCAGATGTCGCTCCCATTATCGAGATTTCATCTTCGGTTATAGAAAAAGAAAAAATGAAATATCTGAGAATATTGGTAAAAGATAACGGAATTGGACTTGATCCAGATTATTCGGTTAAGATATTCGATGCCTTTACACGTCTAAATGCAAAGGACAAATATGAAGGAACTGGACTAGGACTTGCTTTGTGCAAAAAAATTATCGAACGTCACAAAGGGACCATACTTGCCAATGGAGAACCAAATAACGGTTCTGTTTTTACAATAGAATTGCCATTCAAGCAAACTCAAAAGGCTATTTAGACCGTGTAAATAAAATTATCCAACGAAGGATTGAAAACGTCCCAATTGATACTCAAGGTATGCTCGATTGACTTTTGAAATTTTGCAAAAGAATTGGGCTTAGTGATATAAAGATTTGCTCCAAGTTCCCTAGTTCTCAAAATATTTTGCTGATCATTTGAGGTAGAAAAGATTACAACCGGAATGTTTTTATATTCTTCTGAACTTTTTAATTCTTTTAAAACCTCAAAACCATCTTTTCCAGGCATATTCAAATCTAAAAAGATAATATGTGGTGATGGAGGCGGATTTCTAACAGCAACAAGCAGTTGGTTGCCATTTTCATGGGTAAAAAGATCAATGTTTTTGTCAATTGCAGCAGTTACATCTCTAAAAAAATCAAGATCATCGGCATCATCATCCGCATAAAAAATGGTGTAATTGTTCTGCATAAAAAAATCAAAAATTAATTAGGGGTTTTCCGAATCAAAATTACAAATTTTAACCTAGCAAAATACACTTGTAGTTTATAAAAGATGTATATGCAAAATTCCGTAATGAATGTTTTTTATTTATTTCATTTTCAGTGTTTTATGATGAATTTATAAACTGAAGTTGTAATAAAATAAAGTTAGAATATAAAAAGAAGATGTATCAAAAAACTATTTTTATAACCTAAAGATGTTTTGCATTATGGATTATATATCAATTATAGGAACTGTAGCAGCAGTTTTGACAACGGCAGCCAATATTCCGCAGACCTACAAGATGATTAAAACGAAATCAACCAAGGATATATCGACTGTAACTTATTCTATGTTGCTTCTGGGGTTTATACTCTGGGTAGTTTATGGCATTTTTCAGCAAGATTACCCAGTGATAATTGCCAATGGTATTTCGGCACTCATCAGTACTAGTATCTTGTCCCTGAAATTTATCCCTGCTAAAATGTTGGATAAAATAAATGAGAAAGTCACGCCAGACGAGAATGCTTAAAAGTCATATTTCCGCTCGACGGCAAATCTGATTAAATCGGTCTTGCCATGAATATTAAGCTTGCGTAAAATATTTTTCCGATGTGTGTCAACTGTGCTTTTTCCTATAAATAACAATTCTGAAATTTCGATGGACGATTTGCCTTCACCAATCAATCGAAGGATTTCCTTTTCGCGAGTACTCAGGAGGATTTGCTCCTTGGTTTCGCTGTCTTTAGAAGTAATGGCGTCATCAAAAAAAGTACCGCCTTGGGCCACAATCCTAATGGCTTCGAGCACTTTTGTCAGAGAAGAATTCTTCATAATATAACCCGAAGCTCCGGCTTGTTTCATTTGTTCGACGGCTTCGTTTTGATCAAACATGCTAAAGGCAATGAATTTTATTGAAGGAAATTCTTTTTTTAGTGTTTTTGTGGCCAAAATTCCGTCGCATTTTGGCATTCGGATATCGGTTATAACCACAGTCGGTTGTTTTTTCCGAACCAATTCAATCAACATTTCGCCATCATTGGCTTCACCAACAACTTTGATGTCATCTTCATATTCAATCGAAAGCTTGATGCCGTCTATCAAGGCTTGATGGTCTTCGGCTATAATTACTGTTATCATATCGGTAGGTCTATAATAATGGTTGTTCCTTTTGTGAGAATGGAATCGATGGTGAAAGTTCCACCCATTTGTTCCACTTTCTGCTCGATGCTTTTGAGTCCGATGCCTCCTTTTTGGGTGATGATTTTTGGGTCAAAACCAGTTCCGTTGTCTTCAATGATGAGGTTCAACTCTTTCGGATTATGTTGTGTGAGATAAATATTCACTTCATTTGCACCAGAGTGTTTGATGATGTTGGTGCACAATTCCTGAATTATTCTAAAGAGCGTAACTTCGGTTTGATTGTCTAATCTTCCGGTCAAGCCGAAGGGAATCACGTTTATTTTTAGCCTTTCGAGGACACTCATTTTTTCGGCCATTTTTTTAACGGCAACTAGCAATCCTTGATTTCCAACAATGCCAAGATTTTTTAGATGCGAAATATTTCTAACTTTCTGATAGGCTTCTTCAATCAAGCTATCCGTCTTTTCATAAAGTTTATTTTCGTTTTTTTCGGAATCTTCATTGCGTTTCAAATTCTGAAAATTGAGTTTCAAAGTCGCTAGCATGCTCCCTAAATCGTCATGAAGTTCGTTTGCAATTTGTTGTCGTTCTTTTTCTTGGCTTTCCAAAATCAAGTCGATATCTCGAAGCTCTTGGTCTTTCAGGGTTTTTTCAAGTTTTTGGGTTTCAATAAGTTTTTCTTGTTCGGCAATTTTTTTCTTTTTGGACATGTTCTTATAGGCAAGTATTCCGATTGTCAAGATTACAAGCAACAATCCAATAAAGGAATAAACGATAATCTTGTTGGTTTTTACTAGTGATTGGTTTTTAAGCTCTTTTTCTCTTGTCTCAAATTTTATTTGATTGGCTGCAATAACATTGTTTTGGTTTTCTATGGACAAACTATCTTCATATGTTTTTTGAAGAAGTTTGAATTTTAAAGCATTTTTATAATCATTGAGGCTATCATAATTTGTTGACATTAGATCATATAATATAGCCTTGGTGTTTTTGATGAATTCTTTTATAGGTATTTTATCAGCTTTTTGTAATAATCCAATTGCTTTATTATAATCTTTTTTGAAATAATAAGATGCACTTTGATTGATAATAGAATTGCAAACTTCATTAAGGTTATTCTGTTCCCTCCAATAAATTTCATTCTTTTTTAAGAAATATAAAGCAGAATCAGGACTATTAAGGTAATTATTGTATAAAATGGCTTGACTAGTGTTGATTTTTGCTTCAAAAAAAGGGCTTTTTATTTTTTTATTAGATGTTTTCGCTTTTTTGATATAGTAAAGACTTTCGGTAGCTTGCTCGGGATTTATTCGAATATTTGCTTCCTGTATGTAGCCTTTAAGTAATAAAGTATCGTTATTTGTCTTTTCAGCAAAATCAAAATATTCCTTAAGGAGATGGTCTGCTTTATTGGTATTGTTTTTTTGAGCATCTACCAGATACGCTAATTTTAGGTTGATTTCTATCGACTTTATTTCTTTGTTTGCTTTTTTATACAGAGTTTTTGAGAGCAGGTATTGTTGAAAAGCCAAGTGCTCTCTGTTTTGGCTATAAAGAAGTTCCCCATATAGAAAGTGATATTCTGCTTTGTTTGAAAGATTGAAGGTTGAGGTGTTTATTTTTAATAACTGTGCTTCTGCTAACTCAAACTGGTTTTTCTTGATGTTTTTTTTTACGTCTGAAAAGTAGTCTTGTGACCAAAGCAGATTACTGCTTATAAACGAAAATATAAGCAATAATCTTTTTGGGGTAATTATATTCTTCAAATTACTTTAGTGAAAGGATGCCCATTCCAACTTTTTTTGGAGCGACCAAACTGTCAGTGGGATTCATGATTCTTTCTGCCTGTTCAGCACTATTTACAATTGCATCATTATGCCATAAAAAAACTTTATAGTTTGGTCTATATGAACTGGAAGTGCCATATTTTGGGAGTGTGTCCACAAGTGTATATACATTCTGACCAGGATTACTTAATTCAAGAGGAGATTTGTTATCAAGATGGATAAAAATAGTTTCATCGTTTATGTTGAATAGTTTAAATGTATATTTATTACTTGTAGTTTCTTCAGGCAAGGAAATAAGGTAGGTAAATTTTCCGTCACTGTCAAAAGTTCCCAGACCGTTGTATGCATCAGGATTACAAGGCTGTTTAGCATTTTTATTCACTGATACCGACTCACTGGTTGTTTGAATACTAGGTGTTTCTTTACATGATTGTAAGAAAATTAAGAATAAGATAAGAGATAATGAATTTTTCATGTTTTTTTTGTTTAAAGTTAATAGGATAAAATTAGGGTATTAAAGTATAAAAAAAATCCCTAATAATAGGGATTTGAATTGTATCAATAGTTTAACTCTCAGCCAAGTCGCTCAAATGCAATTGAAGTGCTTTCACTGAAATGCTGATTTCCCAAAATGAAATTCCCAATGAAATCAAGAGCGAAAGCAAGCTTAGTCCGAAAAGATATATTCCTGCAAGTTCCTGTTCAACAAATAATAAAAGCATTGCAAAAACAGATAAAAACAAACTCAAAACCCCAAAAAGTTGCATGGATCGAATCAATGAGATTCGCAAGTTGAGGTTTTTAATCTGCAACAGAGTTGTTTTGCTATTTTTTTCTTCATAATTCTTTTTTAAACCTCTCACGATTTGAGCAATCGTCAAAAACCGATTTGTATAGGCCAATAAAATCAACGAAGTAGCCGAGAAAAGCAATGCTGGTGTTTCTATGTTTAGGGTCATTGAGGGAGTATTAAGATGGTTGTATTAAGTATTAAGACTTATTTAGAACTTCAGATTTTTAATTTTTTCAATCTCAAAGTTCGTCAATCTATTTTAAATTTCAATTTTTTGCATAAAAAAAACCTGCAAGTACAACTTACAGGTTTTAGTCTTAATACTTACTACTTATTTAATCAACTCGAAACTTCTTTTTACAAAAGCCGTCAAGTCTTCTCCTTTTAATAAATTTTGAGACAATTTTGCCAAATCCAACGCTTGTTTTATCAAATGTTCTTGGTGTGTTTTGTCGGCAGTATTCAAAATGTTAGTTGCCAATTCAGAGTTTGTATTCACAACCAAATTATACATTTCGGGCATATTTCCCATTCCGAACATTCCGCCACCACCTGATTGGCTCATTTCTTTCATCCTTCTCATGAATTCAGGTTGAGTAATAATGAATGGTGATGCATTGCTGTCCATCGCTTCCAATTGAACTGAATACGTCTGCTTCGGAACGAAACCTTCCAAAACTGTTTTCAAGCTTTCTTTTTCTTCGTTTGATAATTTAGAAATTGTGTTCTCGTCTTTCTTAATCAAATTATCGATATGATCTGAATCGACTCTGACGAAAGTCAAATTCTCATTATCAGCTTCCAATTTTTGGATCAAATGCGAGATAATTGGCGAGTCTAACAACAACACTTCATAACCTTTATCTTTTGCCGTTTGGATATAAGAATGTTGTGCATCTTTGTTTCCAGCATATAGGATAACGTGTTTACCGTCTTTGTCGGTCTGAGTTTCTTTTGTGTTTTCTTTTAATTCCTCAAGTGTGAAAAATTTTCCATCAACTGTTGGATACAAAACGAAAGCACCTGCTTTTTCATAGAATTTTGGTTCAGAAAGCATTCCGTATTCCAAAACAATCTTGATGTCATTCCATTTTTGTTCAAAATCTTCACGGTTTTCTGTAAACAACGCTTTCAATTTATCCGCCACTTTACGAGTGATGTAGTTCGAAATCTTTTTTACAGCACCATCAGCTTGCAAATACGAACGTGAAACATTCAACGGAATATCTGGAGAATCGATAACACCTTTCAGCATCGTCAAGAATTCAGGTACAATTCCTTCCACATTATCTGTCACATAAACCTGATTTTGATACAATTGGATCTTGTCTTTTTGAATCTGCAAATCAGCACCTAATTTTGGGAAGTATAAAATTCCAGTCAAATTGAAAGGATAATCCACATTCAAATGGATATTGAAAAGCGGCTCTTCAAATTGCATCGGATACAATTCTCTATAAAAAGACTTATAATCTTCGTCCTTTAATTCAGTTGGAGCCTTTGTCCAAGCTGGATTTGGATTGTTGATGATGTTGTCAACTTCAATAAATTCAGTTTTGTAGTCTTCTGGAGCATCTTCTGGCCTAGGTAAAGCCTCTTTTTTGTTTCCAAATTTAATCGGAATAGGCATAAACTTGTTATACTTTTGAAGCAATCCAGAAATTTTACTTTCTTCCAAGAATTCAAGAGAATCTTCAGCAATATGCAAGATGATTTCCGTTCCTCTTGATGTTTTGTCAGATGGTTCCAAAGTAAATTCTGGGCTTCCATCACAGGTCCAATGAGCTGCAGGTTCGTCTTTGTATGATTTTGTGATGATTTCTACTTTTTCGGCAACCATAAAAGCAGAGTAGAATCCTAAACCGAAGTGACCAATAATTCCTGAATCTTTGGCAGAATCTTTATATTTTTCAAGAAATTCTTCGGCACCAGAAAACGCCACTTGGTTGATGTATTTTTCTACTTCATCAGCTGTCATCCCCAAACCTTGGTCGATGATGTGCAGTTTTTTGCCTTCCTTGTCAATCTTTACTTCAATAATCGGGTTGCCATATTCTGTTTTGGCTTCACCGATACTGATTAGGTGTTTTAATTTTAGAGTTGCATCAGTCCCATTTGAAACCAATTCACGCAAGAAAATCTCGTGATCGCTGTATAAAAATTTCTTAATTAAGGGAAAGATGTTTTCTACTGAAACGTTGATTTTTCCTGTTGTCATAATTAGTGGTATTTATTTATGTTAAAATATTACGGAGTCGATTATTCAAATAGAGTACCAAAATGAGCAAAATGACAAATTGGCGGAATTGTTAATTTTAAGATAATTATAAAATAAAATTTTAACATTTGAACGCTAATGATTGTATATTTGTATAAAATTAAAATACCAAAACTATGAAAAAATTATTTTTATTAGCTGTACTTGCCATCACGTTCGCGTCGTGCAAGTCAACATCAGCTACAAACACAAAGGTTGACAATAAGACCGAACGTTTGATGAAAGGAAACTGGGTGATCAGCTCTGTTTCGTATCCAGGTTCAGAGTACATTAAAGTAACTTCGTTCCAATTAGCCGATTCTAAATGCTTTGTTGGAAGTACTTGGAAGTTCGTTTCGAACAACAACAAAGGTGATATGGCCTTGACTAATGCAAATTGTGCTGGATTTAGTTCACCAATTACTTGGTTTGTTAACAAAGAAGGACAATTTGTATTAAAAGTGTTAAGTGCTGGTGAAAAAGCAAAAAAAGTAAGAGATGGTTATGTGTTGAATGTAGCCAATCAAACAGAAACATCTTTCCAATTGGTTGACAAGATCGACGTTGGTGGAAAAATGACAGATGTTGTATATCAATTCGAAAAAGTTAACTAATCAAAAAAAATTAAGATGAAAAAAATTTCAATAGTAGCTTTAGCTGCATTAATGATGATAGGTTCAGTTTTAACAAGTTGTGAAGCTGCAAAAAATACTAACAAAACGCAAAGAGGTGCCGGAATTGGTGCAGCTGCTGGTGCAATCATCGGTGGTGTTTTGGGAAATAACCTTGGAAAAGGTGGTAACACAGCTCTTGGAGCGGTAATTGGTGGAGTTGTTGGTGGAGTTGCCGGTGGAGTTATTGGTAACAAGATGGACAAACAGGCGAGAGAAATTGACCAAGCTATTCCAGGTGCTGATGTAGAAAGAGTTGGAGAAGGTATCAAATTAGTATTGAATGAAAATGCAGTACGTTTTGATACAAGTAAATCTACTTTGACTCCTACAGCAAAAGGAAATTTAGATAAATTGGTTACGGTTTTCAACCAATATCCTGACACTGATATCGTTATTTTTGGATATACAGACAGTACTGGTAAAGTTGATTTCAACCAAACTTTGTCTGAGCAAAGAGCTGCTTCTGTAAAATCATATCTAGTTTCTAAAGGAATTGCTGCTGCACGTTTTACTACAAAAGGTATGGGAATTGCTGATCCAATTGCAAGTAACGAAACTGTTGAAGGAAGAAGCCAAAACAGAAGAGTTGAGTTTGCTATTACTGCAAACCAGAAAATGATTCAGGATGCTGAAAAAGAAGCTAAACAATAATTTTTAGCTCATAATTATACTGAAAGCTGTTTCGAGAGAAACAGCTTTTTTTGTTTTATTAGTGGTTGAAGTTAGTTGACAATCGAATCTGTGGAAATTTGTGGAATCTGTGTTCTGTTTAAAGAATTGACCTCAAGAAGCCTACATTTTTTTTGAAAGACTTTTAACAAATGTTTTTATGTTTCAGAAATATTTGAAAGTAACTTTACATAAGATTTAAAACTACTCATTATGGCAACAACAAAAAGACCGAATGCGAAGAAAAAATTACTGGATGATAATCAGATCATTACTTTATATATGGACTATGTTTTGGAGAAGAATAAAGCTCCTGAAAACGTCTATCTTTTTTGCAAGGAACACGGAATCGAAGAATCTCAGTTTTATACTTTTTTTGGTTCGCTCGATGCCATCAAGCAGGAAATTTGGGTAAAGTTTTTGGAGAATGCAATCGTAACGATTAACCTTGAGGAGGCTTATGCAGGTTATTCTGAAAAGAATAAAATGCTGACGTTGTATTTTACCTTATTTGAAATTTTTACTTTGAACAGAAGCTATATTGTTTATTCGTTGAAGGAAAATAAGGAAGGTTTGAAGAATTTGCAAGCATTGAAAACGTTTAGAAAACAGTTTAAGGATTTTGTAGGTTCGATCATGAAAAATGATGCTGATGAAAAAGAGAACAGAATTAAAAAAGTTACCAAGCCAGTTTTTGCCGAGGGAGCTTGGATTCAGTTTTTATTCATCTTGAAATTCTGGCTAGATGATACTTCGAAAGGTTTTGAAAAGACGGATATCTTGATTGAAAAATCAGTCAATACATCGGCGGATTTGATGGATACCAAACCGTTGGAAAGCTTGTTGGACTTAGGAAAGTTCATTTGGAAAGAAAAATTTAATTAGAAGCAGGGACCGCGTTAGGGATAGCAATGGAAATCCTTTTTTCTCGCTTCTTTAGCGAGGAAAAAGATTGTAATGGATAGCCCGGCCCTTGGGAAACGCCCAAAAAAATAATAGATGAAAACTTTAGATAAAATTCCGACTACAAAGATTGAACGTGCTGGCCAATTGGTGAAAACAGGTTTCAAGATTGGGGGAAACTATATGGCGTATTATGGCGAAAAAATCGTGAATCCCTCGCTTTCGAAGGATAAGCTGAACGAGAATAATGCCGAGGATATTTATGATGGTTTGAAGAATTTGAAGGGAAGTGCCTTGAAAGTGGCACAGATGTTGAGTATGGACAAGAATATTATGCCGAGAGCTTACGTAGAGAAGTTTTCGTTGTCACAATTTTCGGTTCCGCCTTTGTCGGCTCCTTTGGTTCGAAAAACGTTCAAAAAATATCTGGGAGAATTTCCGGAAGCCATATACGATTCGTTCACTCCAGACTCTGTAAATGCAGCCAGTATCGGTCAGGTACACAAGGCTGAAAAAGATGGGAAGAATCTTGCTGTGAAAATCCAATATCCTGGAGTGGCGGAAAGTATTAGTTCTGATTTGGCAATTGTAAAGCCTTTTGCCATCAAGATGTTTAATCTGCAAGGCAAAGATTCTGAAAAATATTTTAAAGAAGTCGAAAATAAATTACTTGAAGAAACGGATTATGATTTGGAATTGAAGCAGGGAACTGAAATTGCAGAAGCTTGTGGAAGGATCCCGAATTTGAAATTCCCAAACTATTATCCTGAATTATCTTCAAAGAAAATCCTGACGATGGATTGGATGGAAGGCGAACATTTATCTGAATTCACAGCTCATAATACCGATAGGAAAAAAGGCGACAAGCTGGGCCAGGCCTTATGGGATTTTTATATGTTCCAGATTCATAAATTGAGGCAGGTTCATGCCGATCCGCATCCAGGAAATTTCTTGATTGACAAGGAAGCGAATTTAATTGCGATTGATTTTGGTTGCATTAAGCAAGTTCCAGAAGATTTTTATGTTCCTTATTTTGAATTGGCTGATCCCAAAATAATTGATAATCCAAAGCTTTTTAATGCAAAATTATATGAGCTGGAAATATTAAGAACTGACGATACTAAAGAGGAAGTGGAGTATTTTACAGGATTGTTTCACCAATTATTGAGTTTGTTTACATTGCCTTTTCATGGTGATCGTTTTGATTTTTCAGATGAAGAATTCTTTGGAAACATTGCAAAGATGGGAGAAGAATTTTCGAAAGATACTCAACTCAGAAAAATGAATGGCAATCGTGGTTCGAAACATTTCCTGTACATCAACAGAACCTTTTTCGGATTATATAATTTACTCCACGATTTGAAAGCTAGGATTGACACAAAGTCCTTCGAAAAATATACATAATTCATAGTTTTGGTTTATTGGTTGACAAGAGCACGTTTTGTAAAACGCGTGCTCTTGTTTGTATAATATATTTCAAAGAACAAATTTTGATTGTTGGCAGGGTCAAAAGGGATATTTCAAGTAGTCAAAAAAACGTACATAAAATAGCAAGAGTCAAACAAAAAAAGACCATCAAGATTTATTTTGATGGTTTTTTTTTATGAATTTCGTGAAGCTTTAACGTATTCAGTCTATTCACATTCACGCATCTAGACAGTGATGGTTTAGATATTTTATTTATTCCTATTGTCTGGTAAGGTCTTTGTTTATAGTGGATTATAGATTTTTTTATGTTTGCAACCATGATTTTACGGTCTTCATTTTCCTCGTAATCCAGCATTTGGTACTAACGATTTTAGTTTTAGGTAAATTTATATTATCTCCAAAACTACAATTATGAAAGGCCTATTTTCAATGCTGTTTAACAACTGTTTAATTTTTATTTTTAGAAATTATTCATCAGTATTGACTTGCCTTTTTTTAGCTTCTTCTAATTTGATTCAAGGGCAAGTAGTTACTGAATTTACTACAGATGGAACTTTTACTGTACCATCTGAAATTACGGCTATTCGAGTAGAAGCTTGGGGTGGTGGAGGTGCTGGTGGAAGTGCATTCGGAATATTGCTAACTAATGTTTCAGGAGGCGGAGGCGGAGGCGGTGCCTATAATAATACTATGTTTTCAGTTTTGCCAGGTCAAGAGTATGCAATTTCAATAGGATTAGGAGGTACAACTAATGGAGCAAATGGAGGTGCTTCCCAAATATCAGGCTTTGCTGGTACTTTAACAGCAAATGGGGGCTCTGGGGGGGAGAGTGCTGGAGCATTGTTGCTAACAAATATGGGATCTGGAGGATCTGGAGGTGTTGGATTATATAATGGTGGTACAGGAAGTACTGGGGTTACTAATAATTCAGGTGCAGGAGGTGGAGGTGCAGATGACGCTGGTAACGGCGGAAATCCTTCAGGAACTAATGGGGGAACTGGAGGAGCAGGGTCTTTATCAGGTGGAAATGGAGCTAACTCGGCTACTGGAAATAATAATGGTAGTAATGGTAGTTTTCCTGGTGGAGGTGGTAGTGGAGGTAGATCTGCTGCTTTAGTGAGTTTTACAAGTAGGGCAGGTGGTCAAGGTGGTAATGGATTAGTTCGTATAACTGCTTACAGATGTTATCCTGGATTCAGCACCACTTGGAACGGAACAGCTTGGTCTAATGGAAGCCCAACAAGCGAAAAAACCGCAATACTAGATGGTGATTACAATACACTAACGAACGGTAATATTGTGGCATGTTCCTGTCAGGTAAATGCTGGAAAAACCTTGACAATTGGAAATGGAACTAACAGCAATTATTTAGAAATATATAACGAAATTGTTAACAATGGTACTATAGAAGTAACGAACAATGCAAGTCTGATACAATGGTACAATACTACTACCAATACTCACACAGGTACGACTACTGTAGTTCGAAATGCAAATCCCATGAAACGCTTGGATTTTAGCTATTGGTCGTCGCCAGTTGCAAACCAAACACTTGTTGACTTTTCGCCTAACACTCTTTTTAATAAATATTTTAGCTGGACACCAAGTTCAGGCTGGATTTTGCATAGCAATGGAGCTGCCACGATGCAAGCTGCAAAAGGCTATATTATTCGTGCTCCACAGACTTTTCCTCTTGAAACTACTGATAATTTTACAGGAATTTTTTCGGGAGCTCCACACAACGGTGACCAAATTGTTCCCGGTTTTGAAGGAAGTGAAAGTGAGAATATTTGGAATCTAATAGGAAATCCATATCCTTCGGCAATAGACGCTGATTTATTTCTCACAGATCCCGAGAACAGTGAAGTGGGAGGGACAATTTATCTGTGGACACACAATACTCCACCATTAGACAACGGATCAGGACAATATTCCTATTCCTCTGATGATTATGCAACGTATAATTTATCGGGTGGTGTCGCAACTGCAGCAACTGATAATCCTAACGATCCCACCGAAGATGATGACAATAATAGCACTCCAGTAAATGGTTACATTGCATCAGGTCAGGCCTTTTTCATACAAGGAATCAAGGAAGAAGACGATCTTGAAGTAGGACCTCCAATTGTGAAGTTCAAAAATTCGATGCGTATTGTAAGTAATAATTCTAATTTCTTTAAACCAAGCCCAAGTCAACCCATTGATAATTGGCAAACAACTGGCAAGCATCGCTTTTGGATCAATTTAAGAAACAGTCAAGGTGCTTTCAATCAGGCTTTAATTGGGTATGTTGAAAATGCTACTGATGGTCAGGATAGATTGTACGACGGAGAATTATTTGGCGGAAATTATGTAAGGATCTATTCCCTTTTAGGGCAAAAGAAGTTTGCTATTCAAGGGAAAGCATTGCCTTTCAATGATCAAGATATTGTGCCAATGGGGTACAAAACAACAATCGCAGGTAATTTTTTCATCAGTTTGGATCATTTCGACGGACTTTTTGAGGGTCAGGATATTTTTATCAAAGATAATTTGCTGAATGTAATCCATAATCTCAAGGAAGCCGATTATCATTTTGCTTCTGAAATTGGAACCTTCAACCAAAGATTTGAAATTATGTATCAACAACAAGCTTTAAGTATTGATGATACTAAAATCGATCCCGAAAGTATTATGGTTTACAAAAATGAAAATGCAGAAATTGTAGTCAATGGAGGACTTTTGGTACTAGACAAAATCCAAGTGTATGATATTGCAGGACGATTGATTTATGAATCTAAAAATATAAATAGCACCGAATTTTTTATTCAAGATTTGCCAGAAACGCAACAAGTTTTGATTTTGGATATAAAAACTTCCGAAGGTTTTAAGGTAGCAAAAAAGATTGTTTTTTAAGTCAAGCTTAAAATTCATACAGGTTCATTATTTGCTTTTATCCCAGCTTCAAACTTTGTACTTTTGCATTTCAATAAAAAGTAATGCTCCAAGTCAATAACATTTCATTTTCATACGATATACAAACGGTCATCAATTCCGTTACTTTCAAACTTCAAAAAGGACAAAATCTTTCCATCATTGGCGAAAGCGGATGCGGAAAAAGCACACTTCTCAAACTCATTTATGGTTTATATGACTTGAATGAAGGCGATATTTTTTGGCAAGAAAACCAAATTCTAGGGCCAAAATTCCATCTAGTTCCAGGAGCTGACGAAATGAAATACCTCGCCCAAGATTTCGATTTGATGCCATATATCACTGTTGAGGAAAACGTCGGTAAATTTTTATCAAACATTTATCCAGATGAAAAAAAGGCTAGAATCAATGAACTTCTGGAGATGGTCGAAATGACTTCTTTTGCCAACACAAAAGTCAAATACCTCAGTGGAGGACAACAGCAACGTGTAGCTTTGGCTAGGGTTTTGGCCTTAGAACCGGAAGTTTTGCTCCTCGACGAACCTTTTAGCAACATCGATAGTTTTAGAAAAGGTGCTTTACGCAGAAATTTATTTGCCTATTTGAAGCATAAAGAAATTACCTGCATCATCGCCACACATGACAGTATTGATGCTTTGTCTTTTTCAGATGAAACCATCGTGATGAAAAATGGTTCAATTGTCAGCCACGATTTCTCGAAAAATGTCTATCTGAAACCAAAAGATAAATATGTAGCTTCCCTTTTTGGAGAAGTAAATGAGATAAAATTGCATCATTTGGTGGAAACCGAAGACAAGGAAAAAACAATCTTACTGTATGCCAGTGAATTATATTTAACCGACATTTCAGATTTGATTGTTACGGTAAAACAGTGCTATTTCAAAGGAAATGGATATCTGATAAAAGCAGTTTTCGAACGGAAAGTCATCTTTTTCGAAAATCCTTTTGCTATTCCTGAAAATGAGGTGGTTTGCCTTTCGGCAGATGAGGAAATTGTGGAGATGAGAAAATAGAATAAAGAAAAAAGAGGAAAGACGTTCAATATATCTTTCCTCTTTTTTTCTTGTCTCTAAATTCTAAAAATTAATTCTTCAAATGTTTCTCCAAAAACTGATCTTGTTCCCAAAGCAAGTGCAAAATATTTTCTTTGGCAACATATCCATGACTTTCTTTAGGAAGGATAACCATTCTCACAGGAGCTCCCAAACCTTTCAAAGCCTGGAAATAACGTTCGGTTTGAAGCGTGAAAGTTCCTGGATTGTTATCGGCTTCACCATGTGTCAACAATAATGGTGTTTTCATTTTGTCGGCATTCATGAAAGGTGACATGGTATTGTAAACCTCTGGTGATTCCCAGTAATTTCGTTGTTCACTTTGGAAACCAAAAGGTGTCAATGTTCTGTTATAAGCTCCACTTCGTGCAATTCCGCAGGCAAATAAGTTAGAGTGTGTCAATAGATTTGCCGTCATGAAAGCACCATACGAATGTCCGCCAACAGCCACTTTCTTCGGATTGATATAGCCCAATTTATCCACAGCATTGATTGCAGCTTCGGCATTATCAACCAATTGCGAAATGAAATTATCATTTGGCTCTGTAGTTCCTTCACCTACAATTGGGAATGAAGCATCATCCAAAACCGCATATCCTTTTGTAACCCAATACACAAACGAACCATAGTACGGAAACGTGAATTCATTAGGGTTTTGAGCACTTTGTCCCGCACTGTTTTTATCCTTGAATTCTTCTGGGTAAGCCCAAATTAGCAAAGGCAATTTTTCTTTTTTTGTTTTGTCGTAGCCTGCTGGCAAATATAAAGTTCCCGAAAGTTCAACACCGTCTTTTCTTTTGTATTTGATCACCTCCTTATGAACGTTCTTGATGCTTTCGAAAGGATTTTTGAAATTGGTAATTTGCGTCAAGCTGTTTTTCTTCTTGATGTTTCTGAAATAATAATTTGGATACTCTGTTTTCGATTGAATCTGAACCAAAACATCACCTTTCTTGAAATCTTCGATAGAAAAAATATTTTCTATTTTGTCCTTGTAATTCGATTGATACAGTCTTTTCGTTTTTAATGTCTTGATGTTGAATTCATCCACAAAAGGGAATTGACCATCTTTTGTGTGTCCTTCGCCAAGCAAATAAGCATTATCGCCTTCAAGAGCCAAAACATATCTGCCATATTGGTTTTTTACCGTTTCAAAACTTCCTGGATCAGAATAGATATCTTGCGAATTTCTATCCCAAACCAATTGTGGTTTCTCACTAGGTTTTGACGGATTGATAAGGAAAGTTCTTTCGTTTCGAGTATCATACCATTGGTCAAATAACACGGCTGTATTGGCATTTCCCCATGTGATTCCGCCATAACGTTGACCCGTTTTTACCAGAGATGTTGGATTTCCAGCAAATGGAGCTTCCCATAAAAAAACTTCATCTCTAAATTCTACTTTATTGGCAGGATCTCCTTCATCTAAAGCTTCTACAAATGATAAAGTAGCAGGTGTGTCGGCTCTCCAACCCATGCTTCTTTTTCCTTTTCGAACGGCCATAAAACCTTTTGGGATAATTTCATTCAAAGGAACTTCGTTTACGGTTTTTACTGCTTTTCCAGCTTGATCATAAACAACTGTTTTTGATGGAAAACGGCTCAAAGGAACAATGTAAGAAAATGGTTTTTGAATCGTAGTAACCATCAAATAATTTCCGTCAGGCGAAAAAGTTTCTCCAGCATACATGTCGGCAGGCATGAACAAAGTTGAAGTTCCGTTGAGGTTTACTTTGTATAGTTCAGCATTTACAAGCGACTCAAAATTAGTTTCGTCCGTTTTGTTTTTCAATAAATCCTGATACGTCCTGTTTTGCGATTTTGATCCATCGGCTGTAGAAATGATTGGTCCGGTTGGAATGTCTTTTGCTGCATTGATTAAAGCTGGACGGTTCTTTGGAAGCATTTTTACCAAGATGGTTTCATTGTCCTTGAACCAACTGAACGGGTTTCCAAGATTTGCATTTACCGTTGCCTCTGTTAATTTTGTGGCTTTCGCCGAAGCGACATCGAGTACCCAAAGTTCTACACCTGTTACCGTTGTGTGCGAAAAAGAAATTTTCTTCTCGTTTGGTGACCAAGACACGTTGGCAATTTTAGGATTTGTAGGCAAACCTGTAACTTGAATTTCTTCCTTGCCCGAAATTTTCCGAACTTTTAAGTTGTTGATATACGTTACCGTACTCGAAATATTCGTAATTGGGTTGATTCTCAAACCTCCCAATTTCATTTCTTCCTGATTTAAATCATCAAGTGTCTTGTAGGTATTGCGATAGGAAAGTAGCATATACTCCTTTTTGGTATCCATAGAAACGGATGGAGCTCTTTCATAATCTACCAAATCAAGGATTTCCTTGGACGGTTTTTGATAGGTCAGGTTTTCCTGTGCGATTCCAGAAAAGCTGATAAGTAAGAACGAAAAAAGTGTGAATTTCAATTTCATTGTTCGTTTGTTTTTGATTAATATAAAGTATAGGTCTAATGTAAGGATAGGATGTTACATAAAAGCAGAATTTTCTAATTTTAACGTGATGCCTAGCCCAGATTACCTCACGGTATTTTATTTTTATAGGAGTTCGGTGAACACTTCGTGTTTGTAGTGGAAAACCCGGAAACCTGAAAGCTAGTTTTTTCTTGACAGAAAAGAGCGACCAGCGGTCCCGAAGCTTCGGGACCTTTTATGGTGTAGAAAAACAGCTTTCAGGTTGAGGATTTGTAACGGATAGCTGGAAAATGCTCTTTGAAATTGTTAATTGCTAAAAAAGTACTAACTTGTCGTATAGTTTTTTAAAGTATAGCTAAATTTGTCAACTGATTTTTAACGAAATACCAAAATATGTACAATTCAAAAATAACGGGACTTGGCTATTATGTGCCAGATAATATTGTGACTAACGATGATTTGAGTAAGATCATTGAAACCACAGACGAATGGATTCAGGAACGAACTGGTATTCAAGAGCGAAGACACATCGTTAGGGGTGAAGATACTACGACAACAATGGGAGTGAAGGCGGCAAAAATTGCCATCGAACGTTCTGGAGTTGCCAAAGAGGATATTGATTTCATCATATTTGCTACCTTGAGTCCGGATTATTATTTTCCTGGACCTGGTGTTTTGGTACAAAGGGATTTGGGTTTGAAAACCGTTGGAGCTCTCGATGTTCGAAATCAATGTTCGGGTTTTGTATATGCGGTTTCGATTGCCGATCAATATATTAAAACCGGAATGTATAAGAATATTTTGGTGATTGGTTCAGAAGTGCATTCGGTTGGTTTGGATATGGCAACTCGCGGAAGAGGTGTTTCGGTGATTTTTGGAGATGGAGCTGGAGCGGCAGTTTTGAGCCGCGAAGAAGACAATTCAAAAGGAATTCTATCGACACATTTACATTCGGAAGGGCAACATGCAGAAGAATTGATTGTAAAAGCACCAGGAATGGGAGGCCGATGGGTAACGGATATTTTGAATGAGGAAGATAAAGCAAACGACGAAAGTTACTTGCCGTATATGAACGGGCAATTTGTGTTTAAAAATGCCGTAGTTCGTTTTGCAGAAGTCATTAACGAAGGTTTGCAGGCGAATAATTTGCAGGTTTCGGATATTGATATGCTGATACCGCATCAGGCGAATTTGAGGATTTCACAGTTTATTCAGCAAAAATTCAAATTAACGGATGATCAGGTTTTCAATAATATCCAAAAATACGGAAATACAACCGCAGCTTCTATTCCAATTGCTTTAACCGAAGCTTGGGAACAAGGGAAAATCAAATCGGGTGATACAGTTGTCTTGGCTGCTTTTGGAAGTGGTTTTACTTGGGGAAGTGTGATTATGAAATGGTAGTTTTTTGAAATTACAAAAAATAAATTACAAAAAGCAAATTCTAAAAAACAAATTCCAAAAAACAAATTCCAAAAAACAAATAAGCTTCAAATAGCAATCTTTTAAATTCCAAACCTTTAAGTGTCTTTAAAGGTTTGGAAAATTGAGATTTTAAGAATTGGAATTTATTTGTTTTTTGGAATTTGTTTTTTGGAATTTATAATTTAAAACATCCCACCACCTTGTTTAGTGTTGTCTTCACGGTATTTTCTTTGCAACGCTTTATTTTTACCACCACCAAACATATAGTTGATTCCAAAATAAATCGTCTGGCTTTCCCATGTAAATTGACCACGGCTTGGATAAGGATTCTGAGAATCGAAACCAAATTTCATTTGGTCTAAAATATCATTATAGCGAACACTAATCGACATTTTATTGTTCAAGAGCGAATATCTTCCTCCAGCATCAATCTTATACATTTCCTTACTGTTGTTCTGGATTCCATCAACCCCACCTCTATAAAATCCAAATAAAAGGAAGCTCAAACGCTGATTTACTTTAAAATTACTGTTCAAACGAGCATTGAAAGCGGCAACATCTACTTCTCTTTCTACAAAATCAAATTCATCAACGGTTCCTTCTCTCAAAACCGAAACCAATCCTTTTTGGGAAATATTTGAGTAGTCGATAGCGGGTTGAATGTCCCACCATTTTGCAATTTTATAATTGGCAGAAAGCTCAAAACCAAAAGCAGTATTGTTATCAAAATTGTCCCAACTCATAATTAAATCGTTCGGGTTTTCTGTTGTTTCGTCATTATACAAAACACGGTTGATCTCGTTATCAATCACTCTGTAAAAAACTCCCGAAGTGAAAGAAGAACCTTTTCCGAACATTTTGGTATAGTTTACCTCTACTGAATTTGTGAACTGTGGCTCCAATTCAGAGTTTCCGAGACCAGTAACCAAAGGTGTCGAGAACTCCCTGATAGGTTTGGTTTGTTCCAAACTTGGTCGGTCAACACGACGGCTGTAACTCAATTGGAACATGTTTTTCTCGTTCAAATTATACGTCAAATAAGCCGAAGGATAGACTGTCATATAATCATCTTCAAAAGTGGTTTGACCTTTATTCAGATTGGCTTTCGCCTTATAGCTTTCAAAACGAGCTCCTACTTGATAGCTGAATTTTTCAAAACGCTGACCAAAAGTAGCATAAGCCGAATAGATATCAATATCATACGTATAATTCGAAAAGCGATTTTCTACAGGAAGCGAAAGATTTCCAGTCGTATAATCGTTTGAAGTTCTAACAATCCTAGATTCAGCGCCAAGTTCAAGCGTTGTTTTCTCGTTTAATGGGTTTACATAATCCAAATTCAACGTTGTGTTTTCTCTTTTATCAATGATTTTATCGCTAAAAATAACGCGTTCGTCTAAAGCTTCTGGATTTCCAATTTCGAAAGTCGAAGTGTCAAAATTTGCATTTTGTGTTTGTTTGTAGTCATTGAAGTTTCCTTCAAAATCAAGCGTGTGTCCGTCTTTTGCAAATAAATGCTTGTAGGCCAAATTGTAAGCACCACTTTTGTTATCGGTCAAATAATTACCCAATTGCAACACATTTGCCTGATCGTTGCTCAAATAGCGGATGTCCGTATCTACATTTCCGTTTCCGTCGGTTGCATTTTGGTTGGTATAAAACGAAATGGTGTTTTTATCATTGATGTAAAAATCCATACCAATTTTATACAAATACGACTTGTTATCATTCACAATATCAAGTTGTTGTTGAGAGTTGTTGTCGAAACGCTCAATAAAACCTTCGTTGAAATATTTTCCAAAATTACTTCCAGCGTTTCCAAAAAAGTTCACTTTTCCAGTTCGGTAATTCATGTCCAAAGAATTGTTGAATTTCGGCTCTTCGCCAAAAGTGATTCCGGCATTCAAGCTTCCGTTGAAACCATCATTTGAATTTTTATGCAACACAATATTGATGATCCCAGACATTCCTTCAGGGTTATATTTCGCACTCGGATTAGTAATCAGCTCGATTTTCTTGATAGAAGTCGATGGGATTTGCTTTAGCAATTGAGCAGCATCCATATTTGTTGGTCTTCCATCCACCAAAACACGAACATTTTGGTTACCTCTCAAGGAGATTTTGCCATCCTGGTCCACATTTACAGAGGGAATATTATTCATGATTTCTGAAGCGGTAGCTCCAGCAGTTGTCAAGTCACGTCCCACATTGATCACTCTTCTGTCGATTTTTTGTTCCACAGTCGAACGTTCTTGCACCACTTCAACACCTTGCAGTTGGGTAGCTTCTTCTAATAAAGTAATTTTTGGGAGTGCCACTATTTTTTGACTTGTCAAATCGGCTTTTGTGGTAAAAGTAGTGTATCCAATAAATTGAACTTCTACTGTATAATTTTTTAATGCTAAATTTTTGATTGCGAAATCGCCATTGTCATCCGTTATTCCACCTGTTATAACTGCACTTCCTTCTTTTATTGAAATAGTAGCATAGGAAACAGGTACATTTTTTTGATCTACAACTTTTCCTGAAATAGTTCCTATGTTTTGGGCATGCATAGAAAATAGTGTTCCAAAAAGGAACAGGAAGAGCAACTTAATTCTCATAACGTTTGTTTTTTGATTGATGATTGATGTTCAACTTCAATGGATTTGCCATTCAAGTTATATAATAGACATACGTTTTTGAATTTTGTTACAATTATTTTTGAAAAAAAAGATAAATCTAGATTGCTTTAAAAGAAAAAAGATCCAAAACCCTTGAAAATAAAAGCTATAGGGTTTTGGATTTTTTTTAAAATAGTTGAACAATTCTTAATGTCCAGGTTCATAAATTAGCCTCAGGAACGAACTGAATCGTTCATTTTCCCGACTAATAGGGATTCCAGTAACAATTCCGATTAAAATATTTTCCGCAATACTAACTCTCATTTGTGGTCGAATGGTCATATCAAAATCAGTTTTGGTAATCTCTTTGTTGAATTCAATTCCAATAAAATTTCGGGTTCCAGGAATCATATAATGAAAATTGCTATTGATTTGCCACGAAATAAAGGTGCTGTTATCCTGAAAATGATGCTGGATTGCAGGTCCCGTATAAAGAAGCGTGTGGATGTTATTTCCCCAACGTTTTGCCGCAATAAAAAACGGATTATAAATGTTTCCTGTAAACAATTTAGCATTTCCATAGCTGCTAAAATCGGTCAGTTCAAATTCATGGATGTATCCAATTGCTAAGGAAGTTTTCAGTTTTTCCGAAACAAAAAAGGAATATTGAGCAGCTAATTTTAGTCCATTCAATTTGCTTTTTGGTGTGTTGGCGTTTTTATGGGAAGGATAAAAGGTGAAAGGAAGTTCTACTTCAAGACCTAATCGATCCAATGGAGCCCATTCATATTCAACCAAAGCCAAGTATTCATCATAATTGTTATTGTCCGTTAATCCGAAACCAACATTCCATTCTTTTTCTCCTTTTCGGGCTCCTAAATCTCGAATCAAATCGATATATAGGGGTTCGGCATGCAATACTTTTGCTGAGCCATGTTTGTCTTGAACTTCTTCGATATACAAACTGTCGATAGTGGTTTTTTCTTTTTTTTCGGTTTGGGCTTTCGCCAAATTGACGCTCATACACGCCATCATTATAGTACAATAAAGTGTTCTTGAAAATATATTTTTCATTTCAGTTGGAATAATTTGTTAAACATGGAACTTGTGGTCTTCCTCTTTTTGGAAAACAACAAAGCTTAAAAAACGGAATAACAAATTAAATCTCGGGTGGAGGAGAGTGAATTTCAAAATAGGTTTGCAAACGCAAAGTCTTGCCAAAACCTATTTTTTTAGAAGCAAGTTGAAAGGAAAAGTTATTGAGTTCTACTGTATAATTTGGAAGAATAAAAAAATCTGCAATTGTTGATTTTTTTATTGTAGAATGGTTTTCAGCATCCGAATCATCTAGTTCAGGTATAGCATTTTCAAATCCCAGTACTTTCTCGATAATTATTTCGGCTACACTTTCCTGATGGTTTATAGCTAAATTTTCCTTAGCACCATTTCGGTACAGGTCACTGGTGTCAATACTGCAATTGAGGATATAAAGTGCCAAAAAGGCACAAAATAAACGAAGCGATTTGCTATTTCTGATAGAATTTAACACATCGCAAAAGTAGAAATTTTAATCTTCAAGCGGTTTGCTATTAGGCTTTTATTAAGACAAAAATCAAATATAAAATTAATAAGCGATATTGTGAAAATTACTACTTCAAATTAATGAATTCCAATTATCTTTGCACTCTCAAAAAAATAATACTATGTCGCTAATTCAAACACTTACCCCGGAAATCCAGAAAGCAATTCAGGTTGTATTTGATACAACAATTGAAAAAATCGAATTTCAGGCAACACGTAGGGAATTTGAAGGCGATATCACGATGGTGCTTTTTCCATTATTGAAGCAAATCAAGAGCAATCCGGTGGAGTTGGGAAACAAGATTGGAACTTATCTTGTTGAAAATGTTGAAGAGGTAAAAGCCTTCAATGTAGTTTCCGGTTTCTTGAACATCGTGATTTCAGATGCTTATTATTTGAATTTTTTCAATACCATTAAAGAAGATAAAAACTTCGGATTTGTAACCCCAAAAGAAAATGAGAAGGCAGTTATGGTGGAATATTCTTCGCCAAACACTAACAAGCCTTTGCATTTGGGTCACGTTCGAAACAATCTTCTAGGCTATTCGGTTGCCGAAATCATCAAGGCTTCCGGAAAAAAAGTCTATAAGACACAAATCATCAACGATAGAGGAATCCATATCTGTAAATCGATGTTGGCTTGGGAGAAATTTGGAAATGGGGAAACTCCAGAAAGCACCGGTTTGAAAGGCGATAAATTGGTTGGGAATTATTATGTTGCTTTTGATAAGGAATATAAAGAGGAATTAAAAGAAGTTTTTAAAAGAGAAGTAGCAACAATTGTTAATGAAAATGTTTCAACTAATAACTGGAATGACATTTCTAAAGGTGAGATAACTAATCTTTTTTTTAATGCTATTAATGATTCCCTTAAGAGTTTTTTGTTTAAGATAGAAGTTGATTGGAGTAGTAACGCCAAGACCAACATCAGAGTCGATTTGCCAGAAGTATTTCCAAGTTATTATGATAAAAATAATATAAGGAATATTAATGTTGATCAATCTTTTGAATTATTCAAGAGAGTATATGTAGATTTTTTTAATGATTTCTATAATTCAAATACAGAAAACAAATTAAGAAATGAAGATAACTCGTCTTATGTAGAAATTTATAAAGATTTAAAAAATAGAATAGAATCATTACAATCTGAAAAAAAAGTGATTGAAAAAGTGTTGATTTTAAAACGGGCCCAACAAATGCTACTCGATTGGGAAGCCGGAAAACCTGAAGTAATCGCTCTTTGGAAAAAAATGAACCAATGGGTATATGATGGTTTTGCCTCTACTTATAAAAATTTGGGAGTTGATTTTGATTCCTATTATTATGAAAGCAATACTTATCTTCTAGGAAAAGACGTCGTTCAAATTGGTTTAGAAAAAGGTATTTTCGAAAAAGACCCAGACGGTTCAGTTTGGATCGATTTGACCGATGAAGGCTTGGACAGAAAAATCGTGCTTCGATCAGACGGAACAGCAGTTTACATGACGCAAGATATCGGAACGGCTATCCAACGTGTGAAGGATTTTCCAGACGTTGGCGGAATGGTGTATACGGTTGGAAACGAACAGGATTATCACTTCAAAGTGTTGTTCTTGATCTTGAAAAAACTAGGATTCGACTGGTCTAAAAACCTTTTCCATCTTTCCTATGGAATGGTCGATTTGCCTTCCGGAAAAATGAAAAGCCGTGAAGGAACGGTTGTAGATGCTGATGATTTGATGAACGAAATGACTGAAACAGCCAAAAATATTTCGGAAGAATTAGGGAAACTTGATGATTACTCGGACGAAGAAAAGGCAAAATTATACAACACGATTGGTCTTGGAGCATTAAAATATTACATCCTAAAAGTAGATCCTAAAAAACGAATCTTGTTTAATCCTGAAGAATCGGTAGATTTTCAAGGAAATACGGGTCCATTTATTCAATATACGTATGCCAGAATTCAATCGATTATCCGTAAAGCTGATTTTGACTTTAATGGCGTAACGTTTTCAGCATCGGAAGTGGATCTGCACGAAAAGGAAAAAGAATTAATCAAACAATTGGAATTGTATCCAGAAGTAATCCAGAATGCAGCTCAAAATCACAGTCCGGCTTTGATTGCTAATTATACCTACGATTTAGTAAAAGAATACAATTCGTTCTATCAGATGGTGCCGATTTTAGGTTCGGATAATACAACTGAAAAAACATTCCGAGTACAATTGTCTCAAAAAGTAGCCGATACGATCGCTTCTGCATTCGGTTTGTTGGGAATTTCGGTTCCGGAACGTATGTAATTTTAATTAATAAAGTTGTTGTGAACAATTCAAAATCCTACTTTTTTCAATCCTTTCTAATTGTACTTCTTTCAGCAATTTTCTTTTTAGGAGTAAAAAGAGTTTTGCCTAAAAGACTGTTTTCAGAAAAGGCAGGAACGACAAAAAACATATTGATCGACAGCATGTTGATTGATGCCTTTGAAGCCGAAAAGGAAACCTCAAAGGCCGATATTGGCGATACTTTGGCCAATCAGCCGATTGTTTATTATGAAACCAACGGCGTTACTTTTCCTGAAGAAACCTATGAAAACTACAAAGGAAATCAATACCTGATTGCGTTTTACGAAAAACTCTACCAGCTTGAAACCGCTCAAAAAGGAAATGTGAGAATTGCCTATTTTGGTGATTCTATGACGGATGGCGATATGATTGTGCAAGATTTTCGTAATTATTTCCAGCAAAATTTCGGCGGAACAGGAGTTGGTTTTGTTGCCATAACTTCAGAATCTGCAGCATCCAGAAGTTCTGTCGAGCATCAATTTTCGGGCAATTGGAAAACACAATCGTATTTGAATGTAAAATATCCTCGACGACCTTTTGGGGTGAACGGTCATGTGTTTTTTGCTAATGATACAGCCAATGTAGAATGGGTGAAATATAAAGCCGGAAGGTCAAAATTCACTTCTCAGCTCGACAATCCGACGTTATTCTACGGAAGTGCAAAAAATAAAAACGGTGAAATTCGATATGTGATTGGGAAAGATACGCTTCACAAAAAGTTGCTTCCGAACAACATCTTAAATACGCTTACACTTTCTAAATCACCTTTAAAGAACTTGAAAGTCGATTTTATTGAAGCCGATTCGATTCCGATTTACGGTTTTAATTTTGACGACGGAAAAGGTGTTCACGTGGATAATTTCTCGCAAAGAGGAAATTCTGGAATTCCAATCTCTAAATTTGACGTGTCAACAATGAGGGCTTTTCAAGAGAAATTGGATTATGATTTAATCATTTTGCATTATGGTACGAACGTCTTGAATTATGGCACCAAAGATTATACTTGGTATGATAAAAGCATGACCCGAACCGTAAACCGTTTGAAAGAATGTTTTCCAGGTGTTTCGATTTTGATTATTTCTACTGCAGATAAAGCTTCGAAATACGATACTGAAATGAAAACCGATTCGGCTGTTGTTCCGTTAACCAATGCCCAAAAACGATATGCTGTTAAAACCCAATCGAGCTACGTGAACCTTTATACTTTGATGGGTGGCGACGGATCGATTGTGAAATGGACGGAGGAAGAACCGGCTATGGCCAATAAAGATTATACCCATTTCAATTTTAGAGGTGCCAAGAAAATTGCAGGTTTGTTATATCAACAGCTTAGTGATGGTTACACGGAATATAAGGTTTTACGCCAAAAACGAAAAGCACCCGAACCAAAACCCAAAGAGGAAGAGTCTATCTTGGACACATTGTTTAAAAATAAAGAGGAAGAAAAAGATGTGGAATAGACTTGTTTTTGCGTTAATGATGCTTTTTGCGATTGCAAATTATGCACAAACAATTGATTCTTCTTATGTAGAGATTGATTCGGTTGCGATCGATTCGGTAGAAGTGATGTTGCATGAAAATACGATCATCAACTCGATGGCGATTTGCAATTTTTATGAAAGATTAGCCGATTTAAAAAATAATCTAAATGCTTCCGCAAAAAAAATAAACATCGTCCATATTGGTGATTCCCATATTCAAGCCGATTTAATGACCAATGTAACGCGTGAAAAATTGCAGGATACTTTTGGAAATGCAGGTCGAGGTTTGATTTTTCCGCATAATCTTGCCCGAACAAATGGCTCTTGGGATGTGAAATTTTCTTCAAATGAAAGTTGGAACAATCATAGAATCGTTTCACCTGTAAACGGAAGTAATGTTGGCTTGAGCGGTATTTTATTATCTTCCCGAAACGATGATTTTGCCATCGAAGTGAATGCTAAGGAAGCCAATAATTTTTTCAATCTGATCAAAGTTATTACTCCAAAAAACGAATATACTTTTCAAGTTGCTACTGCCAAAAAAACAATTGTTCTAGAATCGGATGTGCCAAAAAAAATAATTCATAGGATAAAAAACGGTGAGGCTTTATCGATAATTGCTGATAAGTATAATGTTTCGGTAACACAAATAAAAAGATTAAACGGACTGAAATCGAACAACATTCGAGCAGGAAAAACCCTCAGGATTCCAACCAATGAAAAGCAAAAACGCTCGATTTCACGTTCAGAATTTATTCCGCTTGAAATGCTTGCTGATGCTGATTCACATTTTTACAGAAGTGAAGAAACCCTGGAGAAAATCTACCTGATTCCGAACAAGGAACAAAAGCAATTTGAACTAAACGGTGTGGTTTTGGAAAACAATCAATCGGGAATTTTGTATCATAATATTGGGGTAAATGGTGCGAAACTATCGGATTACAATAAATATCCACTATTTTTTGAACAACTAAAAGCCTTGCAACCTGATTTGGTTGTGGTTTCTCTTGGTACAAATGAATCGTTTGACCACATGAAATCACTGGATTATATGCAGCAGTTGGATATTTTTATACAAAGTGTAAAAGCTCAAAATCCGAATGCTGAAATTTTAGTGGTAACGCCACCACCGTCACTTTTCAAGAGAAGATATCCCAATACTTTTTGTGCAGATTATGCCAAAAAAACAATTGAAAAATCAGAGGAACTCAACTATGCTGTTTGGGATTTGTATTCACAATTTGGCGGATTGTATGGCGTTGCACAAAATGCCAAAAAAGGATTAATTGGAAATGACAAAGTGCATTATACCAAAGCTGGATATGAAAAACAGGGCAGTTTATTGGCAGAAGCCATCTTGAATGCTTTTCAAAATTATAAAATTACTAAAGAGTGATCGTTTTATCCCAAATGCCAAATTGGTTCACAGAAATTTTTGGAACGGTCTCTAGAGCAACCGTCGAAGGTTGGTTTACTTTCAATCCAAAAGAACCAATATTATTTAATTCTGCCTTATTTTTAGGCTTGTTCTTGATATTTTATCCTCTTTATATTCTAACTACAAAAGCCAAAACATTTATGTTGCGAAACATTTATGTATTAGCTTTTTCGTTGTTTTTCTATTACAAATCGAGCGGTTCTTATTTTGCTTTGCTTGTTTTTACGTGTATAGTCGATTATAATTTGGGTAAGCTTTTATACCAAGAAGTGCTTCAAGGTTACAGGAAGTTTTATTTGGTGCTTAGTGTTCTCCTTAATCTTTCGTTTCTGGCTTATTTCAAATACACTAACTTCTTGATCGATAATTACAACGGAATTTTTGACAGTAATTTAGCTTTTCACGATATTATCCTTCCGGTGGGAATCTCTTTTTATACCTTTCAATCTATGAGTTATATCATTGATATTTATAGGAAAGAGATCGAACCAACTAAAAATATTATCGATTATATGTTTTTTGTTTCGTTTTTCCCGCAGCTTGTTGCAGGACCCATTGTTCGTGCTTCGGAGTTTATTCCACAAATTTATTCGAAGCTAAACTTATCGCGTGAAGATGTTAATCGAGCCCTTTTTCTAGTTATTGGAGGTATCATCAAGAAAGCTTTTATTTCGGATTATATCTCGATTAATTTTGTAGATCGCGTTTTTGATTCGCCAAATAGTTACACCGCTTTCGAAAATTTAATGGCTTCATACGGATATGCTATTCAAATTTACTGTGATTTTTCGGGCTATTCAGATATGGCGATTGGCCTTGCCTTATTGATGGGTTTTAAATTATCCGTTAATTTTAGAACACCTTATAAATCGGCTTCGATTACTGAATTTTGGAGAAGATGGCATATTTCCTTATCCACATGGCTTCGCGATTACCTCTATATTTCGCTTGGTGGAAACCGAAGAGGAAAAATCAGAATGTATTTTAATCTTTTTGTTACCATGTTGCTTGGCGGATTGTGGCATGGAGCTTCTTGGAAGTTCGTTATTTGGGGAGTTTTGCACGGTTTGGCCTTAGTGATCGAGCGTTTTTTTCAGGACTATATCAAGTTGCCAAAAAATAAGCTCACATGGTTTATCAGTGTGATTTTGACGTTTCATTTTGTGGTTTTCTGCTGGATATTTTTCCGTGCAAAAGATTTCAAAACCGCTTTCGAAGTGATTCAAAATATTGGCAAATTGCAGTTCTATTTCAGCCAATGGCTCACGATTATTCAAGGATATCAAAATGTGTTTATCGTTATGGCGATCGGATTTGCTTGGCATTTCCTTCCAGAAAGAGTAATCGGAACGATGAAAATGGTTTTTGACAGAATGCCAATTGTGATTAAAGCATTCATTTTGGCATTGACCTTTTGGTTAGTTTATGCAACTTCCACCAGCGGACCACAGCCATTTATCTATTTTCAGTTTTAAGGATAAAAAGATTATTGTTTAATTTTAAATTTCCAAACAAAGTCTAGACTGATTACATGTTCGTAATTAAATTTTGCTGTATGGTTTAAAACCATCAGTGAAGGTTTATAATTGAGACCCACGAAGAATCTTTTTCCAAATTGAAAATAGCCATTGGCAATCAAGCCTAAAGAATTGTTCGATTTTGTTACAGGTTTTCTTGAAGTTTCTATTAAAGGATCATAATCATTATTTGATAATTTCCAGCTATTTTTAGCATAATTCAAACCATATCCCAAAGTGAATCGTTTGATTTTGTGATTATTAGTTATGCCAATTGCAAGCGAACTAAAAAACTCGTGTTCCCCGTCATAACTTATTGGGGCAGGAGCGGGTGCCAAAAAATCGATAACTCCTGACGCATATATGCCTATAAAATTATTCTCTTTATAAAAATATTCTACACCAGACCCAAATCCTAAAAAGCCTGTATTGTTTTTGGAAGTTTCATTTTGGGGATTAAAATGGAAACTGTTGACATAGGGAATCGAAACAATCAGATTGATTTGGCCTTTGTTGGTCTCAAAATCACTTCGGAAATTACCACTCACATTTTTCTTGGGTATTTTATAATGTTCTCTATCTTCTAAAGTGATTTTCGAAAGCGTATCACTTGTATTTATTGAAATAGACTTTCCATAATAAAACCTTTTTTCATTCGAAAGATCAACCAAATAACCGACACCAGGAGGCATTATTGCCAAATTTCCATACAAATATTTCGGACTAACGGAAGGTTGCAGTAAGTAATTTCTGGAGATACTATCATTACTAAAAACCATTGCAAGATCTTCTTTGGAACGTTTGACCTCGATTTTTGCAGGAAGAAAAAAACTGCTATCGTTCACTTTTACCATTGAATACGTCTGAGAACTAACCTCCATTTTATATGTTTTCTTCGTAAAAACGGTAGCACATGACGATAAAACGAGCAGTAAAACTAATGAGAGTAAGTGTTTGGTCATGAAGATAGTACAGTTGGTTTTATTTGTTAGATGTAAATATTAGGCATTGGTTGCGTAAAACAATATATGGGAATCACATTCTTAAAGTTTGCTTAAGGTTGCTGCTATATTGAACTAATTTTAGCAAGTTTACGTTATATTTACTATAGAACTCAACCCTTAACCAATATAACCAAATGAAAAACAAATTAATTTTAGCTTTGCTAGTGAGCGGAAGTTTTTTCTTCACGTCCTACAGTTCTGATGATGATGGTTCATCAACATCCAGCACAACAATTACCGAAGTGGTACAAACAGTTTCCTCTGGAACTTGGAGGATAACCAATTATGTCGACAGTGGTAACGATGAAACCAATGATTTTGCTGGCTATGATTTCACTTTTACTTCAAGTAACAATACGGTTGTAGCTACAAACGGAACCAATACTTATACTGGAGCTTGGTCAGTGACAAGTAGTAGTGATGACGATAGTCCAAATGATATAGATTTTGATCTTATTTTTACAGCCCCATCTCCGAACCATTTTCTGGATCTTACTGACGATTGGGATATTCAGGAGCGAACTGCCACAAGAATCAAACTTGTGGACGTTAGCGGAGGAAATGGAGGAACAGATTTTCTAACCTTCGAGAAAAATTAAAAAGAGAGAAGAAGCCACAATCTAAAAAGTTGTGGTTTTTTAATTACTTCGGGATTATAAAACTAGATTATATAATGATGATTATTCTCTAAAATGATAATTGTAGATCGTTTTTTCACCAGAATAAGCATTAACAGAATCCACTAGTCCAGTTCTTTCAGATATATATTTAACCTGTCTTTCTTGATCGTCAATAATTTCACTTAAAGTATTGTTTGTTCTGTATTTAAATTTCGTTTGTTGTTTGTATGCATTAGCTAAATTATTTTTTGAAATTTCAGCTATTTTGTTTTTTGAAGTATAGAATAAACTAGCTATTGTTTTTGTATTTCACTTTTAATATAACTCGTTATTGAATTTCTTGCCATACTTGACATAAGCTCAAAGGTGATAACTATATCTTGAGTTTTGCTCAATTCCGTATATGAAATTTCATTCGTGTTTTTTTTTATCATTAATTTCGATAATATTTCTCTTTTTTCTGCATTATTTATTATTTCGAAGTATCGATTACTAGATGAGTTGTTGGTTTTATTATGTGGAAGTGGTTTTCCAGTATGAAAGAATTTAGACCGAAGCTGATATGTTTTCTTAATAATGTCTGAAAACTCCTCCTCAATTAATTTAGTTGGCGACAATTCTGGTATGATACTGATTTCATTTGGGTAGAGAGATCGATATGCAAGACCTTCTGATATTAAATCATCATAAAAAACTTCTTCCCAATTAGTCTTATTGTTATATAAAATTAGAAACTTAGTGAAACGCTTTGTCAAGTCTCTATTTTTTATTTCGGAATCAACGTAAGTCTTTATTTTCAAGTATTCCTCAAAAAGACTTTTTCCAATATCATCAGTTTTAGAATGTTTCTTCCACTTCTCATACATTTCATGCTTTTCTAAAAAGGTAATCCTATCTATTGCTAATTGAGAAATAGCTTCGATACCAGCAATTAAAAATGAGTATCCTAGGTCGAAATCTTCTTTTTTATTTATGTAGGCAAGCTGTATGAGGCGAAAGCTTTGCATTATATCTTCAAACGTAAAACGATACTCTGTGTTTTCTTTATCGGTTAATATGTCTAAAAGATTAATTATATCCTTTAATCTAGTTTCCCATAGATCAATTATATCAAGATGGATCCTAAATCCCTTAGCACCAGGACCAGCTATAGTTCTAGGAAATTCTACCCCAATTTCTTTTAGTTCGAGTTCATTCGCAATTATAAATCGGTTAAAGTTATCATTTTTAGTTGCTAAAACAGGCCTTTCAAAAGCAAAACTACAAATTGCACTAAGACCTAAAGTAAAGTAATGTGAATTGATATGGTTTATTCGTTGAGGCATTTTGACAGGAGAAACATAGGCCTTTTTATTAGGTAGTCCAATATCTACTTCAATTGATTCTAGAATCATGAAATCTTTAAAAATAATATCTCTTGGCATTTTAAAATCTAAGAGAAGATAACCATACAATCTTTTATCTTCCGAAGTTTCGTGGAGTTTATGAAGGTTAGCATCTTTTCTTTTATCAAATGATATTATTCCGTCTTTAAATTGATTATCATCTTGTGTAAATTGTCTCATGTTAATATGATTAAATCAACGTAAATAATTTTAAAATAACTGTATAAATTTTAATAGCACAATCTTGAAAATGCTTTCTGCTAACTAATAAATATACCCTACTTTATTTCATCTATCTCCCCAAATTAGGTTGTATACACGAAATAAATTTGCAGTTATTTATTTCCACTAAAGTAACAATTTATTTTCTACAGTATCAAATAGATCCAGAAAACCTCAAACAATAAATATATTCTAAAAACTAAACTTCACACTCAAATTTGGTGTCCTTTTTAAAGCAACTGTATTCACGCTTTCTATAGATTCATTGGTTTTGTTAACCCTATAATAGCGGTTGATGATGTTGTTTCGGTTTAGAATATTCAGGATGGAAATACCAAATTGCAGACCCGATTTTGAAGTGAGTTTCCAATTATAATTTGCCGAAAGATTCACTTCAAAAAACTCACTCATGTTTTTGTTGTTCGGGTTGTTGTAGATGATTTCCGGTTTTGCAGGATTGCTCAAGTCGAGATTGCTTGTCGATGGCGATGTTTCTGGTCGGCCGGAATGCCATTTAGAACCCAGTGCAATTTTGAGATTTTCCCACTCATAAATTCCAGCCCAAGAAACCGTATGAACAATCTGGAAATTATTGGCAAATTGTGTAGGAAGCGTTTCGCTAAACGTATAGTCACTATTGGATAATCCATAACTCAACCACGTATAAAAATGCTTGAAATTTCGCTGAATCAACAGCTCTGTTCCAACCACAGCATAATCGCCATTTATTCTCGAAAACTCCAATTGATTTTGAAACGCCTGACTCGGACTATAAATTCCGGTTACTTTTTTATAATAGTTATCCAATGTCAAGAGCCAATTCTGATCTCGGAAACTAAAACCAAGCGAAATCTGATTGCTTCTCTGAATCGGAATTGTCGAATCATTTGCTAATGTCCAACGCCTTTTTTCAATTCCCAGAAAATCCTGCTGCAAGTCGATAATTTGAGAACTCGTCTGGCTTTTTTGTTCGCCCAAAATTTCGATATTGAACTTTTTCGTGAAAGCATAGTTGAACTGAAGACGCGGTTCGAGCAATAATTTTGCAAAATCTTCGATGTAATTGCTTCGTAAACCTGTTTTTAAAAAGAGAGTACCTTCGTTATTTTTAAGTTCGGTTTCCAAAACCAAAGCATGTGTCCTGATAACTTCTTTAATTTTTTTGCTAAACAAAGGATTGTTGATGTTTTCGCTGTTGCTAACCCCAATTTCGTTGTACTGATAACCATTGCTGAATGTGAAATTTTCGCCTAAAAGATGTTTGTTTTCCAATCGCCAGCCATAGTCTAAAACCGTATTTTGCTGGGCCAAAACCTGATCGTTTTCGATGGCTTCGTTTAAAGCATCGAGATTATAATAGGAAACATAACCGTTGATTGTAGTGCTGTTTTTCTCGTTCCATTTGGTTTTAAAGTTAAGGCTTCCGCCAAAATTTTGTTGCTCGAGATTACTTTTACGAGTAGCAGTTTCGGTATTTTGATTGATTTCTAAAGCATTATTAATTCCAATAACATCCAAAATAAGTTCGCTTCGGTAGCCTAATTTTTGCTGGTATTGACCTGTAAAATCATAAAAATAAAACTTCTCGTCTGTTGTGTAGGTTATGTTTTCATTTGTAGTGATGTTTTTTACAATTGTGTTCTGAAAAACGCGATCATAATAACTTCTATAGGTTGGCGAAGAAGCAAAATCGGTAAAGGAACGTCTGCCAGAAAGCTGAAAACTCGATTTCTCAGAAGTCTTCACTTTCGCATTGAATTCGGCACTTATCAAATTGGCACTCATGCCATAATTTGAACTTTCAATACCATCGTGAAGCGACGAAATAGCAATCACACTGGAGGTACTTTCACCATAAAAAGCCGAACTTCCGTTTTTGGAAATCGTAATTTTTTGTGCCAATGAAGGATTGAAAGCCGAAATCAGTCCGAAAAAATGTCCTGTCTGGAACATCCGAATTCCGTTCCATAAAAAAAGATTTTGGTCATGAGTTCCGCTTCTCACATTGATATTGGAGATGGTTTGATCTGCACTGTAAATGCCTGGAATCTGTTGCATGGTTTGTAAAGCATCGGCTTCGATTAGTCCAGGGAGAATTCCGAATTTTTTGGGATGTACGGTAAAACTGCCATCGAGATTTTTAGACATTCCCGTTGTCAGATAACGTTCGATTTTAATTTCATTGAGGTCAATCGGGATCGTGTCCATCACTTCGGCCAACTTTGTAGGTGCTTTTTTTTGTGTAGAAATTGCGATGTATTTGTTGTTGATCATTTCAAAATCAAGTCTGGTTTTTGCTTCAAGATGTTGCAACTTTTCGGACAATGACAAAGCACGAACAGGAGGCTCCAGTTTAAAAACGGAAACCTCCTCTTCGATATAGTTGAACTGAACGTTGTGTTGTTTTGAAATGGTCTTTAAGATTTGCTTCAAAGGCAACAACTCCTTTTTTTGTTGGGAATATACCTTTGCTGAGAAACTAAAAACAATCAAAACCAGTGACAAAAGCTTTACAAATTTTATCATTTGGGTGCCAGGATAATCTCTTTATTGGTTTTTTTATAGTTCAGATGATGGGTTTTGCTGATGATTTTCAAAGCAGCATCAAGATCTTTTAAAGGTAATGTTCCAGTAAAAGATTGGCTCGATTTTACCGAGTTTTTAATGTCGATGTTATACTGCATTTCGAGTTCTTCGATAACTTCTTCTAAGGAATTATTGTTAAACTTGATTTCATTTCCCATCCAAGCGGGTTGCGAATTCGATAGCGGAATGGCTTCAACTTTCCTGTTATTTTGAACCACTACATTTTGTCCTTTGGTTAAAAACACCGATTTTTTGGCGAAAGCCACTTTCACTTTCCCTTCATAGCATTCTACTTCAAAGTTTTTGCCTCTCGACTTGATGTTGAATTGAGTCCCTACGACAGTCACGGTTCCCTGATCAGTTTTCACTGTAAATTTTTCGCCTTTTGCAACTTTAAAATAAGCCTCTCCCTCCAAATCCAGACTTCTTTCGTTTTCCCAATTCCACTTTTTGTACTGGATTTTAGAGCCTGAATTCAACACAATTTCAGAGCCATCAGGAAGCAAAAAAGTATTTTTTTCTCCAGCCGATGCATATTCTGTATTTGGAATATAAGGCTTTACCAATAATAGCATTCCCAAAGCCACTACTAAAACAGCAGCAACTTTCATGAACCATAGATCTTGTAGCCTCACGACTTTTTTCTTTTTCTTATGGGAGATGATATTTTGATACATCGTTTCAGTATCAAACTCCGAAACTTCCAATTCTGAGGAAACTTCCTTTATTTTTTTATAGGTCTCAAAGTCTGCCGATTTCTCAAAAGCTTCCAATTCGCTTTTTGTCATTTCGCCAGCCAACCATTTCGCTAAATCATGTTGCTCTTCCATTTTTTTATTCTTTTTATATAGAACTAATAGGTTTGAAAAAACCCTACTTTATATTCCCAATTTCTACTCGAAGCGATGACAATGCACCACTAATTCTTTTTTCTACTGCTTTAACGCTAATGTCTAGTATTTCAGCAATTTCGCTATATTTTTTTTCGTCAATTCTGTTTAATAGAAAAGCGGTTCGTTGTGCATCAGTCAGGTTTTGGATGGCTTTTTCTAATTTGGTCTTGAACTGTTCGTGTTCCAAAATAAATTCGGGACTTTCATTAGTTTGGTGTGTTGGATTTGTTTTTTGGGCGAAAGCCACCACCACTTTTTGATGGGCAATTTTATTCAAGGTAGCATTATTGGCTACTTTATAGATAAATCCTTTTGCTTTTTCAAGAGGCACATCCGAACAGTTTTCCCATAATTTAATAAATGCTTCCTGGGAAACATCGTTGGCCTGTTCTTCGTTTCCAAATTTGTAAAGCAAATAATTACGTAAAACCTTTACATTAGACTGAAAGAATCGGGAAAAAACCGCTTCTTCGCAAACTCCTATTTTATTTATTTGTTTCATTAAAAGGGATAATTGTAACTAAGATAACAGCCAAGTAGATAAAAACCCTACTTTTATATTTGAAAAAAAAAATAATTTAATCAAATATAGTTTTTAATTAAAAAAAATACTTTCATTGGGTAGGGTTTTTTAGGAAGCAATTGTTTTACTATCAAACCAATAAATTTTTATAATTATGAAAATGACCAAAAAATTACATTTGTTCCTTATAACAGGAATTGTAGCTGTTCTTTTCGCTTCTTGTCAAACTGAAGAAGCTGAGATTGTTGATAATACAGGAGAAACTCTGACCGCGGCAGCACCTTTAACCAATCTATTAAGTCGTGTAGCCATGTCAGATGCCACAAGCGACAATATTATTGACAGCACGGATTGTTTTAAAGTAAAACTTCCGGTAGAAGTAATAGTAAACGATCAGCAAGTTTTGGTAAATTCCGAAGAAGATTTTGCAGCAATTGAAGCAATTTTTTATGCAACACCAACCCAAAACAGTACAGTTGATTTTGTTTTTCCAATCACGGTTATCTATCCTGATTATTCTGAAGTAATCGTAAACAGTCAAACCGAGTTTGAAGCTCTTCAGTATGGATGCACGGCAACTGGGCCTGGGCCAGTTTTTGAGGAGCCTGTTAGTTGTTTTACAATAGTTTATCCTATAACGATTAGTGGTTATGCTAGTGCGGTTCAACAAGCCGAAACCTATACCATTAATAGTGACGAAGAGTTGTTCTTGTTTTTGTTAAATCTTTCTGCAACAGAATATTATGCGATTAATTATCCAGTTTCGTTTGTAAATGGAGAAGGCGAAACAGTATCAATCAATAGCAACAGCGAATGTGAACAAGCTATATTAGCTGCAATTGATTTTTGTTTTGAAGACGAAGATTTTTGCCAAGGAAGCGATGTAGTCTTTAACAACTTGTATGATAGTGTAGCTAATATTGAAGGTGTAATGGAAAGTACTGTTTGGAGTGCTGTAACACATGAATATACTTTTTCTACCAGTACACCTCAAACATTATGTACGATAGGTTATTTCTCGCCAACAATTGATGGTGGTTACATGATGGAAGTATTAAAAGAAGACGGTACAGTTCTTTACTCAGCTTATCACACTTTTGAAGCAGAACAATTGACGCATATCTCAATCACGCCAGTAAATCTTGAAGCCAATCAAAAATACATTGTAAGAAGAAGAAATCCATCAACAACTGGAGGAGGTTTGTGTAAAGTTGTTTCAAGAGTGGAAGGGTTAGAGCCAATCTTGCCAGCCACTAGTAATGGTCTAACCATCCATAGTTCAAAATATTATGGAGGAGGTACAGGAAGTGAGGATCCGAATCTTTTCATGATTCCTTTCATAACTGTTGGATTTTCTCAAAATTAATTTTTAGGCAGTTTTTTACATATAGTTTTTGTTAATTGGAAAATACCAGTCTTTCGAGGCTGGTATTTTTTTTGTTTGTTAATGGCATGAAAAAGTTGTTCTCTGGTATAAAAATAAAATTTTGTAAACGGTTATGTTAGGGTTTTTGTCAAGTAGACTTCTTTATAGATAAGCATGCAATCTTTTTATTAAAAGGCTACTGCATGTATAACTTTTAATAATTAAAATTATGAACAAAAATTTACTTTTTGTAATAGCGTCATTAGCTATTTTTGGTTCCAATCATAAAATAGCTGCACAATGTGCAGATGGATATGTATTTGAGTTTAATGGAAAATCCTATGAAATTGTTTCTCAAAATAAAACCTGGGTTGCTGCTGCAGCTTGTGCTGTAGCAAAAGGCGGATATTTAGCAGAAATTAATAATGCAGCAGAACAAGCAGCAGTTTTTTCAGCAATAACAAATCTCAATATTGATCCAGCAAACACAGCGTCTTCAGATGGTTTTTCATCCTATGTTTGGCTAGGAGGGAATGACATTGCAAGTGAAGGTAATTGGGTATGGAATGGTGATAACAATGCAGTAACGACTCCATTTTGGATCGGAACAGCATCTGGAACTTTAGTAGCAGGACAATATGCTAATTGGGGTTTCGAACCCGATAATTGGCTTGGAGCTGGGCCAGCTGGTCAAGATGCGTTAGGAATGTCAATTATTAATTGGCAAAACGGTGTTGCTGGAAAATGGAACGACATCAGCCATAACAATTCCTTGTACTACATAATTGAGTATAATTCACTCCTTGATCTTACTACAATAGATAAGAATACTTTGATAGGTATTCATCCAAATCCTGTTCAAGATAATATTTCTCTATACAATAATAGTGGTTCAAAAATCGAAAAAATAGTTTTTGTAAATTCTATTGGACAAGAAATAAAAATCTTTCAAACAGAAAATGCTATTACTCAAAATTATGATGTAAGTAATTTTCAAGCAGGAGTTTATTTTTTGCAAATCCATTTGGAAGAAGGAACCATTTTGACTAAAAAGATTATAAAAAAATAAAGGAATGAGAGATCTTGTTTATGCTGTAGTATTCATTTTTATTTCCAAAACTGCTTTTTCTCAAAATAGCATTTTTAGCATTGCTCGAAAAAGAACTGCAGAAAGAGTCCTTCAAAATTTTGAAAATGAATCTGAAAGCGTGGACAGGGTTAATGAAGAAGGTTTAACACCTTTAATTATAGCTTGTTGTTCAGGAAATAGCAAAGCAGCAAAATTGCTGCTAGAGAAAAAAGCAAATCCAAACATCTGTGATGCTAATGGAAATTCAGCTTTGCTCTATGCGGTTCAGTTTAAAAATCTGGAATTAGTTGAGTTGCTTCTACAATACGATGCAGATAAAAGTCAAAAAGACGATTTAGGAAAGACAGCTTTTGAGTATGCCGCTTTTTTAAATGATAAAAAAATGTTGGGCTTGTTGCAATAAAAAAAAAACAGATTGTGCATTTGGATTCGAACTTTCGTTTTTCAAAATTACAGCATAGTGCTATCGAATAATCCCAATATGCAATTGTCTAATTCTCTAATTAGTTTATATTTGCACTTCAATAAAAGATACACAAATTATGTTCGATAATTTAAGCGACAAGCTCGACAAAGCGTTCCATATATTAAAAGGTCACGGTAAAATTACCGAAGTAAATGTAGCCGAAACCCTAAAAGAAGTTCGTCGTGCTCTACTTGATGCCGATGTTAACTTCAAGATTGCAAAAGATTTTACAACCAAAGTAAAAGAAAAAGCAATCGGTCAGGATGTATTGACAACGCTTCAACCTGGACAATTGTTAGTAAAATTGGTAAAAGATGAACTGACAGAATTAATGGGTGGGGATGCTGCAGGAATCAATCTTTCTGGAAATCCATCGATTATTTTAATGTCAGGTTTGCAAGGTTCTGGAAAAACAACCTTTTCTGGAAAACTAGCTAACTATCTTAAAACAAAAAAGAACAAGAAACCACTTTTGGTAGCTTGTGATATCTATCGTCCAGCGGCAATCAACCAGTTGCATGTTGTAGGAGACCAAGTTGGAGTTGAAGTATATTCTGAACCTGAAAATAAAAATCCAGTTCAGATTTCGCTGAATGCAATCAAATATGCAAAAGAAAATGGTTTCAATGTCGTAATTGTCGATACAGCAGGTCGTTTGGCAGTTGATGAGGAGATGATGAACGAAATTGCAAATGTTCACAAAGCCATCCAACCTCAGGAAACACTTTTCGTAGTGGATTCGATGACAGGTCAGGATGCCGTAAATACGGCAAAAGCTTTTAACGACAGATTGAATTTTGACGGTGTGATCCTTACCAAATTAGATGGTGATACTCGTGGTGGAGCTGCAATTTCGATAAAATCAGTTGTAAACAAGCCAATCAAGTTCATTGGTACAGGTGAGAAAATGGAAGCGATTGATGTTTTCTATCCTTCTCGTATGGCCGAACGTATTCTTGGAATGGGAGACGTTGTTTCTTTGGTTGAAAGAGCTCAAGAGCAATTTGACGAAGAAGAAGCTAGAAAATTACAAAAGAAAATTGCTAAAAACGAATTCGGTTTTGATGATTTCTTGTCTCAGATTCAACAAGTTAAGAAAATGGGTAATATGAAGGATTTGGTTGGGATGATTCCAGGTGCTTCAAAAGCGATGAAAGATGTAGAGATTGAAGATGATGCCTTCAAACATATTGAAGCCATCATTCACTCGATGACACCAATCGAAAGAACAAAGCCTGCCATTATTGATATGAAAAGAAAAACCAGAATCGCAAAAGGTTCGGGTACAAAAATAGAGCAGGTAAACCAACTCATGAAACAATTCGACCAAATGAGCAAAATGATGAAGATGATGCAAGGTCCAGGCGGAAAAAACCTGATGAAAATGATGGGTGGAATGAAAGGAATGAAATAATTTTAGTTTCAGGTTTAAAGTTTCAAGTTCTTGAAAAGTTAAACCTGAAATTTTTTACAATAACTACAACTATTTAAGTTTGAATCTCAACATCAGACTTTAAACCTTAAACAAAAAAATAATGCAACTACTAGACGGAAAAAAAACTTCTGAAGACATTAAAATCGAGATTACTGCCGAAGTCGATTTGATGAAAAAAAACGGCGAAAAAGTACCACATCTTGCCGCAGTTATAGTGGGTAACGATGGTGCGAGTTTGACGTATGTTGGAAGTAAAGTAAAAGCCTGCGAAAGAGTAGGTTTTGAATCTACTTTAGTGAAAATGCCAAGTACAACATCTGAAACTGAATTGCTAAAAAAAATAAAGCAGCTTAATGAAGATGACAACATTGATGGTTTCATCGTTCAGCTTCCCTTGCCTGAACAAATTGATACTCAAAAAGTATTGATGGCAATTGATCCAAGTAAGGATGTTGATGGTTTTCATCCAGAGAATTTTGGAAAAATGTCTTTGGATATGACGACTTTCATTCCTGCAACGCCTTTTGGTATTTTGGAGTTATTAGAGCGTTATGGAGTTGAAACCAAAGGAAAACACACCGTTGTTATCGGAAGAAGTCATATTGTAGGTCGTCCGATGAGTATCTTGATGGGAAGAAAAGGTTTTCCAGGAAATTCAACAGTGACTTTGACACACAGTTACACCAAAAATATTGCTCAAATTACCACTCAGGCTGATATTATCATAACGGCATTAGGTGTTCCAAATTATTTGAAAGCCGAAATGGTAAAAGATGGAGCTGTTGTAATTGATGTTGGAATTACCCGTGTTGTTGACGATTCAGAAAAAGGATATAAAATCACTGGAGATGTTGATTTTGAAAATGTTTCTAAAAAAGTATCTCACATCACCCCAGTTCCTGGAGGTGTTGGACCAATGACGATTGCGATGTTGTTGAAAAACACGCTTTTGGCGAGAGAACAACGAAGAGAAGCCAGAAAATAAAAATTAGAAAAGCCTTAAACTTTTGTTTAAGGCTTTTTTTTAATCCAAATATTTTAAATCGATCCAGAGTTTTCCTGATTTTGAATCAAGTAAGATTTTATAAGATTCCCATTCGGTTGTTTTTTCTCTGAAATAAAAAGTTTTGCTATTTGCTAATTCTTCGGAATTTAAATGGAATGAAGATAGCTTTTCGCTTTCAGTTACTTTTTGAAGATTATTTTTCTTAATGTATTCTTCGGTGTTTAATTCCTTATCGAGAATAAAAACCACCTTTTTAGTTTTGCTGATGCTGTCATATTCGCATTCACTATTTTCAATTTTTGGAATATCAACCATCGCTCTCATTTCGATATTGTCGATGTTGGCCCATTCGCAGTTTTCACTTTTATAAATGTTTTTAACAAAAGTACGAAGTCCAATAAATCCTAGACACACGATTGCAATTGTAGAACAAAGAGCGATGATAACTATTTTTTTTGTTTTCATAAGATGATTGTTTTTGGTTCCTATGAAAACGAAATAATGTTGAAATAATTATAAATCAATTTAATAATCTCCTTTTTTCTTGTAGTTCGGATCGTCTTTCTTAATAAATTCTACTTTTCGACCTGAATTTGTTTCCGAAGGTTTAGAAGCATTATCGTTATTGTTTCCTGATTCAGAACGAGCAGATTTTCCTAATATGATTCTGCTTTGCGGAGTGAAATCCTGATTTGGTCGTGTCGCCCTGGTTTCTTGACTCCGGCTTCTTGATTGCTGGATTCTTTGTTCTCTTGGCTCTTGGCTCTTGCTTCTTGTTTCTATTCTCTCCTTTGGCAAACTAGCTTCTTCGGTCTTGCTTGATGGCTCTATCAGTTGGTTAAGTTCCTTGATTTCGGCATCGGTCAAATCACGGTATCTGCCAACAGGCAAATCAAGCGAAATATTAATGATGCGGATTCTTTTCAGAGCCGTAACCTCATATCCTAAATATTCACACATTCTTCTAATCTGTCGATTGAGTCCTTGTGTAAGAATGATTTTAAAGGTGTACTTGCTGATTTGTTCAACCTTACATTTTCTGGTAACGGTGTCCAAAATCGGAACGCCATTTGCCATTCGATCAATAAAACGGTCGGTAATTGGTCGGTTTACGGTAACGGTATATTCCTTTTCGTGATTGTTTCTTGCACGAAGGATTTTGTTTACGATATCACCATCATTGGTCATGAAAATCAAGCCTTCACTTGCTTTATCCAAGCGACCGATGGGGAAGATTCTTTCAGGATAATTGATGTAATCTACGATGTTATCGTGAACCTCTTGGTTGGTAGTACATTCAATCCCAACAGGTTTATTAAACGCTAAATAAACAGGCTTCCGGTTGTTTTCACGGATAAGCTTTCCGTCGATTCGAATTTCATCATTTGGTGCAACTTTTGTTCCGAGTTCAGGAACGATTCCGTTTATGGTGACACGTCCTTCCTCGATATATTTATCGGCTTCACGACGAGAACAGAACCCCGTTTCGCCGATGAATTTGTTTAAGCGTTTCAAATTTTCTTCCATTATGCAAAAGTATGATTTATTGGTTAGAAAAAATAGTTTAAAGTTTATAGACACGAATTGCACGAATTTTTACTAATGGATTCGTGATATTTCTACAATTTTATTTCTACAGATTTTTGAAATGATTATTTAGGAAAAATGGATTTTTCCCTAGCCTCCCGAAGTTTCGGGACTAAAATGCCCTAACGTTTATGCTCCAATTAAAAAAGAGGTAATTTTTTGATACAATTCGTCGTCGTGCATGCTGTGTCCGAGTCCTTTGGTTTCGATGAAGGTGGCGTTTTTCCAAGAACTGGCAATTTTTTTTCCTTCACCGAATGCAACAATCGTATCGTCAACGTCGTGAGCGATTAGGCCTTCAATCGTCAAGCTTTTGCCAAAAATTTGTCCTGAAAATTCATCAAACTTGAATTTGAATTTTTGCAGGAAATGATTTTCGAGTAGTTGCACCATTTTGTTGTTGAGACTTAAGAGTGCTACGTAATTGGTAATCAAAGTCTTTAAATCAGATGGAGCTCCAAGTAATACCATTTTTTTGAGTTTAGTGTTTTGGTATTTGTGCTGATAATAGACACAAGCAGCTCCTCCGATTGAATGCCCGATTAGAAAATTGGGTTGGAATTTCTGGACGGCAATGTCAATAAAAGCGGCATAAGTAGGAACGTTAAATTCCTTCCCAGCCGAAAGGCCGTGTGCTGGTGCATCGATGGCGACAATAGTGCTTCCCGTTTTTTTAAGATAGGGAAGAAGCTTTTCCCAGCGTGATGTGTTGCTTTCCCAACCATGAATAAGGAGAATTACATTTTCGTTTCCTTGCCAATAATAGGATTCAAACTGGTTTTCGTTAAAATAAAAAGTTTCCGTTTTGGCATCTTGTAAAACTAAAGGCAAATTTTTTTTTTTCAATCTGCCAATTCTTGGTTCGCTGAACAAACGATAAGCAAGATGGGTTGCTTTTTTTGGATTAATATAACTCATCGAGTTGATGTACAACCCGATGGATTTTGTGAGTATGAAATATTTTAGTTTTTTCATATAAAAAAACCACGCTTTTGGCGTGGTTCGTGGTATTAGATACTAGAAAATAAATTTTCCATTTTTTCTCTTTCTTCCTCTGCAAGAACACTGTCTACCAATATTCTTCCTGAGTGTTCATCGGTGATGATTTTTTTTCTTGCCGCAATCTCAACTTGCGTTTGTGGTGGAATGGTAAAGAAAGAACCTGCCGAAGCACCTCTTTCGATAGAAACCACAGCCAAACCGTTTCTAACGCTTGTTCTGATTCTTGTGTAAGCTGCCAATAATCTTTCTTCGATTTGAGCTTGGAATTCAGCTGATTTCTCTGTCAAGAAAGCTTCTTCCTTAGCCGTTTCAGCCATAATTGCATCCAATTCAGATTTTTTGTGCTCTAAATGAGATGTTTTTTGAGCCAATTTCTCAGATGATGTTGCAATGATTTGCTTTTTGTATTCAATAGACGCTTTCATTTCCTTGATTTGCTTTTCAGCCAATTGAATTTCTAGTTCTTGAAACTCAACTTCTTTAGTCAAAGAGTTGAATTCTCTATTGTTACGAACAGTTTCCTGTTGTTTTGTGTATTTTTTTATTGCTTCTTTGTGCTCGTCGATAGCGTTCTTTTTTGCTTTGATTTGCTCTTCGATAACATCCAAATCTGCTTTTAATTTTTCAGAACGAGATTTTAGCCCGGCTACTTCATCTTCTAAATCTTCAACCTCTAAAGGAAGTTCACCTCTAACATTTCTGATTTCGTCAATTCGGGAGTCAATTAACTGTAAATCGTAAATTGCTCTTAACTTGTCTTCAACACTCAATTCTTTTGTAGTCGCCATATTCTTATAAGTACTTAACTGGATTTGTATTTTCTTCTGATAAAATGAATGCAAAATTAGGCATTTTTTTGATAAGATAATCAACAATATAATTTTTTGTATAACGTTCACTTTCAAAATGTCCGATATCGGCCAATAAAATTTTATTTTCGGCTTCATAAAACTGGTGGTACTTCAAATCAGCAGTCAAAAAAGCATCGGCTCCAGCCTGAATTGCATTTTTTATGGCATAACTTCCAGAACCTCCCAAGACAGCAACTTTCTTGATTTCCTTATTTAAAAATTCGCTATGACGGATGCCGTTTGCCTGCATTTTATCTTTTACAAATTGCATAAAATCTCTTTCGGTTAAAGCAGTTGGAAGTTCGCCAATCATCCCTAAACCAATATTTTTATGGGAATTCTGCAAATCATAAATTTCATAAGCCACTTCTTCATAAATATGATTAGAGAAAAGTGCTTTAAGGATTTTATTTTCCAAATGTTTTTCGAAAATCACTTCTATCTTGATTTCAGCTCCTGTATGCAATTTCCCTTTTTCGCCAATTACAGGGTTGCTGTTTTCATTTCCCTTAAAGGTAAAAGTCCCTTCAGAATTAAAACTACAATTGTCGTAATTTCCGATAGTTCCGGCTCCAGCAGTGAAAAGTGCATTTCTCACTTCGTCAGCATTTTCGGGAGTTGTATAGGTGATTAATTTTCGAATGAAATTGGCTTTCGGAATTAAAATTTTGGTATCAATCAACCCTAATGCATCACAAAATATCTTGTTGACACCTTCTTTATGATTGTCCAAAGCAGTATGAACGGCATAAATTGCAATATCATTCTTAATAGCTTTCAAGATAGAACGTTCGACATAATTTTTGCCCGTAATTTTCTTCAAACCCGAAAATAGTATCGGATGAAAACAAACTACCAGGTTGCAATTTTTAGAAATGGCTTCTTCAATTACGTTTTCCAAGGCATCATGGCAAACCAAAACGCCTTGACATTGTTCGTTTTGGTCACCAACAAGCAAACCAACGTTGTCAAAATCTTCGGCATAAGCCAAAGGGGCCATTTCTTCGAGGATAGAAATTATATCTTTTATTTTCATATTTTATTTTTTCAAATCCCGTAGGGATGACATTATTATAGACAAACCAATTTCAACACAAACCAAAATCCCGTAGGGATGACATTATTATAGAAAAACCAATTTCAACACAAACCAAAATCCCGTAGGGATGACATTATTGTAGACAAACCAATTTCACGACAAACCAAAATCCCGTAGGGATGACACCCAAAAATTAATCAATCCATTCAAATAAATATTTTTCATCATATTCAATTTTAAAATTATCTAGCATTTTCAAATATTCTTCCTTGAATGTTCTTTTTTGATGATGTTTTTGTTGATTTAAAATATAATTGTAAACCCTTTCTATTTGCGAATGTGAATAAGAAAACGAACCATAACCTTCTTGCCAAGAAAACTTACCATTAATCCAACCTTGTTCGTTTATAAATTTTGATGAATTATTTTTGATGTCTCTTACCAAATCCGAAATAACCATTGTGAGTTGGAGGCCAACAAAAATATGAATATGATCGGGCATTCCATTAACAATAATTGATTTTTGACTTTTATTGGTAATGATGCCCGAAATATATTTGTTTAATTCGTCTTTATTTTTTGAGGATATTAAATTTTGTCTCCCTTTAACTGTAAATACAATTTGGATGTAAATTTGAGAATATGTGTTTGGCATTTTATGATATTTTTTGATTCAAAAATAAATGTATGTTTTATTTTTTAATGATGAATAATTTTAAACATAATAATTTTGCTACAATAATGCCATCCCTACGGGATTTTGGTTTGTGTTGAAATTGGTTTGTCTATAATAATGTCATCCCTACGGGATTTTTGATAAAATCTTTTGTATAGTAAATGATAGCTTGTTTAAAAGATTATAATTATTTTCGTGCAATGAATATTCTCCGAAAAATACTCTTCCCATTTTCCATTTTATATGGCTTAATTACCAGTTTTCGGAATTTTCTCTACGATAAGGAAATCTTTAAATCCTATTCTTTTGATTTGCCGATTATTGCCGTTGGGAATTTAAGTGTTGGCGGAACGGGCAAAACGCCTCAAATTGAATATTTAATACGATTATTATCAGATACATATAAAATTGCTACTTTAAGCCGTGGGTATAAGCGAAAATCGGAGGGGTTTATTTTGGCTGATGCAACTGCAACTGCTGAAATTTTGGGAGATGAACCCTATCAATTTTATAAAAAATTCCCCAATATTCATGTAGCGGTCGATGCCGATAGAAAAAATGGCATTTTCAATTTGCTATATGAAGAAGTTACAACCGATGTGATTTTGCTTGACGATGCCTTTCAACATCGAAAAGTTAAAGCAGGATTTTATATTTTATTGACGGCTTACAATGATTTGTATGCTGACGATTATATTTTGCCAACCGGAAATCTTCGCGAAAGCAGGAGTGGAGCCAATCGTGCCGATATCGTCATAGTCACTAAATGTCCAGCAACTCTTTCGCTTGACGAACAAAAATCGATTCAGAAGAAGTTAAAACTCACAGAAAAGCAAAAATTATATTTTACGTATATTGAATATGATACCGCAGTTTACTCAGAAGAAAAACAATTGAAAGTTTCGGATATAAAAAATGTAGACAAATTACTTTTGGCTGGAATTGCAAAACCCGAACCTTTTTTCAAACATCTGAAAAAAGAAAACGATGAAGTTTTGGTATTTCCGGATCATCATCATTTTTCTGAAAAAGATATTTTAGAGATTAAAACCAAAGCCCAAAATAACATTATCATTACAACCGAAAAAGATTATGTTCGGTTGAAAGGCCAACTTCCAAAAGAACAGCTTTTTTATCTTCCCATAAAGAGTTCGTTTTTGTCGAATAGTGAAAATTTTGATACGACTATTCTAAACTATGTTGCCAATAGTTGAGTTTTTCAAAAAATAAAAATAAAAATTATTTTTTTCCAAATTTCCAATGTTTGTAGTCAGTTACGAGAAATAAACTACAACGTTGTAGTGCTGTTGTATAGGTAATTCTTCAATTAAACTACGATTTTTAAAAACTGTATGGTTTGTATAGCATCGTAATTATAGAAGTGTAATGTTATTGCACTTAAATTAGCATAAAAATAATATTTATGGTTTATAATTACGAAAAATGTATTAAAACGTTAATTGTTTTAATTTTTATAATTGTGTCGCAAAACATGACTGCACAATTCACCACAGTGGGAGAAGGAAGTTATACCACTGTTTTTCCAGGAACGGATTCGGCTGGAAGAAATGCATTTCCATCAGGAACTCCACAATTAAGCGGAAACGCACTTGGAAAACCTGTTCCTACAAACGATTGGTGGTCGGCATTGGTAAAACAGAATCACGCCAACAACCTTTTCAATTATCCTTTGGCTTTGAAAACCGTTAATGAAGGATTGGTTGTGAGTTATATCGTTCCCACTTCTACACCAAATGGAAGTAGCCAACCAATTGATGATGCCTTGCCAATTACGGTTGGAGTTACAGGTTTAAATGCGGGTCAAGCCTCGGTTTCCGATTATTCCGATTGGACAGTTTCAATGAATTGGAGCAATGGCTCACATTCCTTTGGAGCAACTGCCGGAATCGGAATGCCCTTTATTTATTTTACAAAAAATACCGCTGATGTAGCTAGTGTAAAAATCACGGAAGGAACAGTTACTATTTCCAATGAAATGTTGGTGGTAACGAATTCCCATCAGGGTGCTGATTTTGCCGTTTATGCACCAGTTGGAAGTACTTGGACACAAGCCGGAACAACTTATACTTCAACCCTCAATGAGGAAAACTATTGGTCGATGGCCTATTTGGCACCCTCAGCTACAAGCGTAACTTTGGCAGCAAATGAGTATAAAAAATATGCTTATGTTTTTCCGACGAATACAACGGCTACTTACACCTACAACGAAAGTACTTCCAAACTTACCACTGTTTTTAATGTCGAAACAGATGTAAAAGAAGGAATTGAAACCAATGTTTTGCTAGGTTTGTTGCCACACCAATGGGCAAATTTGGCTTCGGGTTCTGCACAACCAACAGGATATAATTACGATTCAATTCGAGGTGAAATCAAAACTTTGGACGGAAATACGTTTACTGTAGAACATACTTTTAAAGGCATTTTGCCAACATTGCCTTATTTGGATAATTACAGCGAAGGTTTTAGTCCAGCTCTATTGGATGAGAAAATTTCCCTAATTGAAAACGATGGTTTGGCAACGTGGACCGATTCCTATAACGAAGGACAAGTGATGAACCGTTTGATCCAAACCGCCCGAATTGCTGATGAAACAGGAGATGTAGAAGCTCGAAATAAAATGGTAGCGACTATAAAAGAGCGTTTGGAGGATTGGCTTAAAGCCGAATCGGGAGAAGTGGCTTTTTTGTTTTATTATAATACCAATTGGTCCACTTTAATTGGTTATCCAGCGGGTCACGGACAAGATAATAATATCAACGATCACCATTTTCATTGGGGCTATTTTATTCATGCCGCTGCTTTCATGGAACAATTTGAGCCTGGCTGGGTTGATCAATGGGGACCGATGATTAATTTGATGATTCGTGATGCCGCAACTTCGGATAGAAATGATCCATTGTTTCCTTATTTGAGAAATTTCAGTCCGTATGCAGGACACAGTTGGGCCAATGGTTTCGCAACTTTCCCTTTTGGAAACGATCAGGAATCCACTTCCGAAAGTATGCAATTTGCTTCTTCTTTGATTCATTGGGGAACGATTACCGAGAATGATGCAATCAGGGATCTGGGAATTTATATTTATACGACAGAACAAACCGCTACTGAAGAATATTGGTTTGATATGTATGATAGAACTTTTAAGCCAGGTTATGGTTATAAAGTGGCCTCCAGAATTTGGGGAAATGGTTATGATAACCAAACTTTTTGGACATCAGATATCGCTGCCGCTTATGGTATAGAGATGTATCCGATTCACGGTGGATCCCTATATTTAGGCCATAACACAGCTTATGCCGAATCTTTATGGACGGAAATTTCCGCCAATACTGGAATCTTGAGCAACGAAGCCAATCCTAATCTTTGGCACGACGTTTACTGGCAATATTTGTCGTTTACCAATCCGCAAGCTGCGATAGATTTATATGATTCTTATCCAGAAAGAGGTTTGAAATTTGGTATATCCGATGCACAAACCTATCATTGGCTTCATGCCATGAATGCTTTGGGAAGAGTAAATTCCGCCGTGACGGCCAATTATCCAATTGCGGCTTCTTTTATTGATAATGGAGTGACAACCTATGTGGCTCATAATTATGGAGATAGTCCGATTGCTGTGACTTTTTCTGATGGCTATATTTTGCAAGTTCCAGCCAATAAAATGGTAACAAGCAGGGACATCGATGCTTCAGGAGTTCTGTCTGCCGATTTTTATCAGGCTTATCCTGGCGGAAGTGTGAATCTTACTGCAACCGTAGAAGGAAACGGCATAACCAAAGTAGCTTTTTATGATGGCGATGCTTTAATTGGTGAAGATACAGAAGCCCCTTACACCATTCCTGCTGATGATTTGACTTTGGGAATTCATGGAATGTATGCAAAAGTTTTTATTGGCGAACAATTCAATGTAACCAATATCATTTCGGTGCAAGTTGGCGAACAGCTTCCTTATCTGGGAACCGCTTTTCAAATTCCGGGAATTATTGAAGCAGGAAACTATGACAAATTCGAAGGTGGTGTGGGGCAAAATATTTCCTATAATGATGCTTCGCAAAACAATGAAGGTGGTTATCGTCCAAGCGAATATGTCGATGCTGCTTTAGATACTCAAGAAGGTGCAACTGTAGGATGGATTTCGGCCGGAGAATGGATGGAATATACAATTGATGTGCAAAATTCTGGTTTATATACTGCTACGATTCGATATGCATCTGGAAACAGCAATGGTGGCGGACCATTTTATTTTGAAATTGATGAAGTGGCCATTATTCCTCCAACTTCTTTCACCACAACTTCTGACTGGGGAACTTGGGCGAATAAAATAGTCAATAATATAGCTTTGACACAAGGGCAACATGTTTTGCGTTTGGTTGCCACCAATGGGGAATTCAATATCGGGAAAATGAATTTTGCTTATACTTCTCCTTTAACATTTGTTCCACCAGTAGCCAATGCTGGAGAAAATGTCGTCGTGGTTTTGCCAAATACAACGGCTACACTAAATGGTTCCTTGAGCAATGATCCAGAAAATCAACCGATAACCTACAATTGGGAACAAATTTATGGTCCATCCATGATTGTTTTTGATGCTATTGATACGGCTTCGCCAAATGTTTCCAATTTAGTTGAAGGTGTTTATAAAGTAAAATTAACCGTTAGCGACGGAACCTATACTGCAACCGATGAAGTGCTGATTTTAGTTTCGGCAACTGGAAATGCGAGTCCGACAGTCGCGATTACTTCTCCATCAGATGGAACTTCGTATGTTGAAGGGGCTACGATTTTTATCACGGCTTCGGCTTCAGATTTGGATGGAACGGTTACTTTGGTAGAGTTTTATGATGGCGAGGTTAAAATTGGCGAAGACACAACTTCTCCTTATACATTTGATTATATCACTCCAACTGTTGGAACTCATGCTCTAACGGCTGTAGCAACGGATAGTGGAGAGGTTCAAAGCACTTCTCAGGTTGTGAATGTAACGGTTTCAAGCATGATGTCGTGTTCGGAAATATCAAATGAAGCCCAGCAAGGTTCTTTTACAATTGGATATGAAGCAACATTCGAAACCATTGGAAACACGGTTACTGTTACTTTTGAACTACTCGACACCGATAAAGTTGGCGTTGTAGCCTATCTGTGGCAACAAACTCCTTTTGGTGAAACCCAAATGGACAATGTTGGCGGACTTACCTTTTCTAAAACTTTAGGAGGGCAAACAGTTGGTTCAACCATTACCTATGCGGTTAAATTTGCTTATGCAGGCGGACTTTCGGTTACCAAATACATCAGCTATGTAGTAGGAAATAATTGCGGAAGTGGAGGAGATGATGTTGAAACTCCGATGAATTTTACTGCTACAGTTGGAGCAATTACTTCCACTTCGGTAGAATTGTTATTGAACAGTACAGATAACTCTGGAGCTGTGGTTTACGATGTCTCGTATGGAACAAATTCGACAACAGTTGCTGGAGTTTCAGGTGTTCAAAAATCGGTTATCCTTAATAATTTATCGCCAGAAACGCTTTATTCTTTTAGTATTGAAGCAAGTGATGCATCCGGAAACGAAGCTACAAATAATGCGATTGTTTTAGAAGCAACCACATTACCAGATTCAAACACGGCATGTTCAGGAACAAGTTCGGGAGCTCAACAAGGTTCTTTTTCTATCGGTTACAGTTACTCGTTTGAAACCGTTGGAACCGATGTTGTCATTACTTTCGAAATGCTAGACACGGATAAAGTTGGAGTAGTGGCCTATTTGTGGCAACAAACTCCTTTTTCAGAAGCACAAATGACAAACCAAGGTGGATTGACCTTTTCTAAAACAATAACAGGCCAAACTCTTGGTGCAACGATTTCCTATGGTGTAAAATTTGCCTTTGCAGGTGGTTTGGCGGTAACCAATTATTTCAACTATACTGTTGGTGATGATTGTGCATTGGGAATTGATGACAACGAGCTGAATGCTTCAATCAGTTTGTATCCAAATCCAGCAACGAATCTTGTAATAGTAGATGCTAAACTTTCATCAATAGAAAAAGTAGAATTGTATTCGATTTTAGGAAGTAAAGTGTTGGAAACAACAACCAATACTTTCAATGTTGAAAACCTTTCAAGCGGAATGTATTTGGTAAAAATTCATTCAGAAAATAAAGTTGTGACGAAAAAATTAGTAGTTAAATAGTGTTTTGAAAGTTATGAAGTAATGCCCATAACTAGATTTCAAAAAGGCTGTAGCAAACGAGATGCTACAGCCTTTTTTTATTTTAGATGATTTTCCGAGGAATTGTTCTCGAAATCCGGGTCAATAGTTCATAATTCAGCTGGTTGCTAAAGTCACTAAAAGAGGCTATAGAAATGGAGATATCGTCTTGAGAACCTATCAAAACCACTTCATCACCTTTTTTAATATTTTCCAAATCACTCACATTTACCGTTATCATATTCATATTCACTGTTCCGATAACCATGCATCGTTTTCCATTGATCAAAACGCGACCGTGATTACTTAACGATCGGCTATAGCCATGAGAATATCCTACTGGAATTATCGCAATTTTCATTTTTTCCGAAGCCATAAAGCTATTTCCATACCCGATAAATTCTCCTGGATTCACTTTTTTGATGTTCATTACTTCACTTTTCCAAGAAATAATCCGTTGCAAAGGATCTGTCTTCTTTTGTTTGTTACTGTTTAAATAATTCACATAAACCTCCGGACTCGACCATAATCCATATTGCATAATACCGATTCTAACCATATCCATTCGGGTTTTCGGAAACATCATGGCAGCGGCTGAACAAGCTGTATGCCTAATTTCGGGTTTTAATCCTTGACTTATAAAAAACTGATAACCTTCTTCATAACGAACGATTTGCTTTAGGATTCGATAATGGTTGGCAACGCTCTCGGCTCCTGCAAAATGAGTGCAAAGTCCCTTGAAAGTTAGAAAGCTTTTTTCTTGAATTAATTTCTTGGCTACAGCCGAAATCTCACTTTTAGTAAAACCCGTTCTGTTCATTCCAGTTTCGATTTCAATATGCAAAAGTGCTTTTTTCTTTAATTTTTTTGCCCATTTTAATGCTTTTTCCAACCGAATTTTATCGGATACATAGAAAGAAATCTCATTTGTGATAATCCATTCCAAATCTTCTTCGGCTAAATATCCCATGATCATGATTTCTGCTTGATTTGCTACTTCTCTTTTTACTTCTTTTGCCTCATCGACATCAAACACAGAGAAATGATTGATGCCACAATGAACGGCACTTCTGGCAAATTCTGGAATTCCGTGTCCATAAGCATTGCCTTTTACAACAGATGAAAGGATTACTTTTTTTCCCAAGGTTTTTCTAAGAAATGAAATATTGTTTAGCAACGCTTCTTGATTTATTTCAATAGATGAGTTTTTATGCATGGTGTATATTTTTAATAATTTCTCTAAAAACAGCTACTCCAAAAGGAGTCAGCTCGTCTGGAAAATCATAGTCGGGATTGTGAAGCGAAGGTATTTTTTCGCCTGCTCCAAGTCCGAACATTGCTCCTGTAAAATGTTCTGTAAACAGCCCAAAATCTTCGCCCCAACTAAAAGGAGTTTCTTTTTCAAGCAATTGAAATCCGTTATTTCTGGCCGATTTTCTAATAAAGTGAACGGCTTCGGGACTATTTTCATTGGCTCGAAATTCTTGAATATATTCACATTCAAATTCAAGTTGTTCTCCACGAGCAATATTTTGGATAGTTTGCTCAAGTTTTTTTTCAATAAAACCAATATTTTTATTGCTATTGCTACGAATCGTAAAATGAATCTCGCCAGCTCCAGCCGAAACACCGTATGCTTTTTTGCCCATATTGATATAAATTGGAGTAATCAGGCAAAAGTTTTCTTGAGTAATATCAGGTTCGATAAAAGTGTTAAATTGTGTGATGATTTTGGCAATAGCATTTGAAGGATTGATACCATTTTGTGGCTCTCCAGCATGTGCGGTTTTTCCGTTCAACTTAATAATCAAACTTTTCACGGCACATGAAAAAGTATTTTCTTTGACTATAATTTGTCCTAAAGGAAAGCCTGGTAAATTATGCAAGGCAAATACATAATCAGGTTGTATAATTTCAAATAATGGATCGTTCAATATTTTTTTAGCACCTTCTCCGTCTTCTTCTGATGGTTGGAAAAGCAAATACACATCGCCATTTTCAGGTTTGTTTTCAGCTAAATAAACAGCCAAGCCACACAAAATAGCCATATGTCCGTCGTGTCCACATTTGTGTGAAACGCCATTAATTGTAGACCGATGATCGAAAGTGTTACTTTCTTCTATCGGCAATGCATCGAGTTCACAACGAAAAAGCGTGTTTTTTCCAGATTTTTTTCCGCGATAGATGGCTACAATTCCAGTAGTTCCAATAGAAGTAATGAGATCATCGGGTTTGTACTGTTGCAAAAAAGTTTCAATTCGTTCAGATGTTTTAAATTCTTTTCCCGACACTTCAGGATGCTGATGCAAGTCACGTCGAACCTCTTGCAGTATTTTTTTTATATCATTTTTCATAAAGAAGCTGTTTGGGTTGTTGCTAGAGGCTTGTTTTTAGAGAATATCGAAATGATAACAAATACGATCAGCGAAAGCGTCAAACCATAAATATTTTCGTCTAATTTTTCAGGAAGATTGTAACCAAAAGGCATTTTTTTTTCGCTCATAATCAAGCTGATGGTTGTTCCTCCACCAATTATCATACTCCAAAATGCCGCAGTCGCATTACTTTTTTTCCAAAATAAAGCACCTAAAACGGGAACAAATAATCCTGAAACCATAAAAGCATAGGAGTACAGCATAAGTTCTAGAACATTTTGCATTTGCGAAGCCAGAAGAATTGCAAAACCCCCAACCAGTAAAGTGATAACTTGCGAAAGCCAAAGCATGTGCTTATCGCTTATTTCTTTTTTGCGGAAGGCAATAATTATATCGGTAACAATATTTCCAGAAGCCGCCATCAGGCAACTATCGGCGGTTGAAAGAACTGCCGAAAAATAGGAAGCAAGCATTAATCCCATAAGACCAACTGGTAGAACGGTACTCAATAATATCGGAAGCCCCATTTCGCTGTCCATTGAATTCACATCTGTTATTCCTGCAAAAAGGCCCTGCATTGCGGCAACTTTTGCAAACATTCCCAGAATTACCCCCATAAAAGCCATTATCGGCCACTCAAAAAAACCAGCAATAAACCAAGCTTTCTTGGCTTCTTTTTCGCTCTTACTGGCATAAATTCGTTGGTATAAAGTCATACCCACGAACCAAATCGGTATTATTGTAACAGCCCAATTTAGAAGTTGATAGCCGTCAATATTGGTTAGTGAAAGATGTGATTCGGGCAGTGTTGCTACAATCCCACCATATCCTCCAATAGCAGTATAGGCTACTGGAATTCCGATAAAAATCAAACCAATTAGCAAAATTGCCCATTGAATGGTATCCGTATATATCACAGCTTTTAATCCGCCAATGGAAGTATAAAGTACGGCAATACATCCCATAATGATCAATGCCAGTTGCAAATCGAGTCCTTCAACTGTAGCAGAAGCAAGTTTGGCTCCTGCTAAAACCTGTGAACTTGTAAAGCCGATATATCCAATTGCCGAAATAATTCCAGCCATCAAGGCTACTTTTGTACTATAAAAATGCCCAAATATTTGCGGAAAAGTAAAGAATTTCTTTTCAAAGCCAAGCTTGCTGATTTTAGGGATCAGGAATACCGCACTTAGCCATGCACCTAATAATCCTGTAAAGAGCATCCATGAACCCGAAAGTCCCATTGTAAAACCTAAGCCACCCAAGCCGATCGAAAAACCGCCTCCAACATCTGTGGCAACAACCGAAAGTCCAATGTGCCATTTACTCATGTTTCGTCCACTAACATAAAAATCTTCTGAGTTTTTATTTTTCTTAAAAAAATAGAGGCCAACACCAAGCATAGCTATCATGTAGACAATGAATATTAGGAGGTCTAATACATGCATGTTTTAAAGTATTTAAAGTTTATTTGCCCTAAATCGAATTTATAAAAAGGGCTCGAAGCAATAATTTTTATTGCAAATTGATTGATGGTTTGACAGGAGTTTTTATGAAAAAGAAAAACTCCCAGTTCGGAATAGGTTCTTGTCAAAAAGAACCAAGAAATTCAAATATAGGAAAATTTGAAGGAAAAGGGTGATTTTTGAACTTCAACTTTTGTTAAAAAAATGTTTTTTTGAAGTTTTATCTACAAAGCATTTACAAATTTATGCTGTTGGAAAATTAATTTAAAATTAAAGTTGATTTACTTCTTTGTCATTTTTTTGGTAGTTTTTTTATTTACAATTCTAACCTTTTTAGAGGTATTTGTGTTACTTTTGAGAATAAATTCAGTAAGCAATGATGTGGGAAAAAGTACAGAAAACCGTAAATTATATTAAGGAGAAAACCAATTTTACACCCGAATATGGTGTGATTCTGGGATCAGGATTAGGAAGTTTTACGGATGATATCAAGGTAGAATTTACGTTGCCTTATAATGAAATTCCAAATTTTCCAGTATCAACGGTTGAAGGGCATAAAGGTGCTTTGGTTTTTGGAACAATTGGCGATAAAAAAGTGGTAGCCATGCAAGGACGCTTTCATTTTTATGAAGGTTATGATATGAAAGAAGTTACATTTCCGGTTCGCGTCATGAAATATATTGGAGTTAAAAAACTCATTGTTTCCAACGCTTCGGGTGGTGTAAATCCGAATTATAAAGTAGGGTCAATCGTGATTTTGAAAGACCACATCAATATGATGCCCGAACATCCTTTGAGAGGAAAAAATGATGAACGTTTTGGACCACGTTTTGTGAATATGAGCGAACCGTTTTCGAAAAAGATGATACTCAAGGCAAAAGAAATCGCCAAAGATTTGAATATTCAAGTGCAAGACGGAATTTATCTGGGCTTGCAAGGTCCAACGTTTGAAACCTTGGCAGAATATAAAATGGTAAAAATTCTTGGTGCTGATTGTGTCGGAATGTCAACTGTTCCAGAAGTAATTGTGGCACGACACATGGATTTGGAAACTTTCGGGATTTCGGTTATTACCGATATGGGAAATGAAGAAAGTATCGAAACGATTACTCACGCGGAAGTTCTAGAAGCTGCTCGAAATGCAGAACCGCATGTTCGGAATTTAATTAAAGAATTGATTTTGCAGTATTAGATTTTAAACCATTAAGAAATTAAATTTCATTAAGTCTTAATTTGCTTAATTTCTTAATGGTTTGAAAAAAGTATAAAGAGGAAAAATAGATTTACTTATAGCCCTGATTGGAGCAAATATCCTTTTGTTCTGGGGTTCAGAACAAAAGATATTGTGGAAAGCAGGAATATGGATTCCAAACACAAACCAAGCGATTCGCTCCTACTTTTTAATAAGCTGAATCAAATCGATTATTCTCGAAGAATACCCAATTTCATTGTCATACCAGCCTACTACTTTCACCATCTTGTCGATAACGGATGTCAATTGAGCATCGAAAAGACAAGAATTTCTATTCCCAATAATATCTACCGAAACAATCGGGTCTTCGGTGTAAGCCAAAATGCCTTTCAGTTCATTTTCGGCAGCTTCCTTGAATCTTGCATTGATTTCTTCGATGGTCACTTCTCTTTTTACATAACACGTTATATCCGTCAAAGAGCCGTCTGGAACGGGAACACGGATGCCGCTTCCTCCAATTTTACCCTCAAATTCAGGGAAAATTTTGGTTAAGGCTTTTGCAGCACCGGTTGTAGTTGGAACAATAGATTGGCTTGCTCCACGAGCTCTTCTTAAATCTTTATGAGGTTGATCGTGCAGACTTTGATCGGTTGTAAAAGAATGAACTGTAGTGATATAGGCCTGCTCTATTCCGCAAAGTTCGCTGATGACCTTGATCATTGGTGCGGCATTGTTGGTGGTGCAACTTGCGTTTGAAACAATTTTTTCCGAACCATCCAAGATGTGTTCGTTTACACCTAAAACAATGGTTTTAATACTGTCAACTTCTGCAGGAGCCGATAAGATTACCTTTTTGGCTCCAGCCAAAATATGGGCATTGATTTCGTCAAAGGTTTTGTATTTTCCGGTAGATTCTACTACGATATCTACGTTTGCAGTTTCCCAGTTGAGGTTGGAAATATTTTTTTCGTGGAAAAATAAATAAGGTTTTCCATCAAGAATGATATTATTTTCGTCAAACGAACATTCATAAGGCAAAACCCCGTGAATACTGTCATATTTTATCAAATGCGACATCGTTCTGTTATCGGCAATATCGTTGATGGCAACGACTTCAATAGTAGGATGATTCAGCAAAAGACGGAACAAATTTCGTCCGATTCTTCCAAAACCATTAATGGCGATTCTTGTTTTAGTCATTTATTTGGCAACAGTTTTTAAATCTAAAATCTAAAATCTGCAATCTAAAATTAATTAAAGAATATGTTTCTGAGCTTTATAAGAAGATCTTACCAAAGCACCACTTTCAACGTGGCGGAATCCTAATTCCAAACCAATTTTTTCATATTTAGCAAACTGATCTGGCGTGATATATTCTTTTACCGGAAGGTGTTTTTTACTCGGTTGCAAGTATTGGCCAATCGTTACCACATCTACATTTGCATCACGCAAATCGTGCAACGTCTGAATTACTTCTTCTTCGGTTTCCCCTAAACCAAGCATAATTCCTGATTTGGTTCTGTTCACTCCTTTTTCTTTTAAGTAGCGTAAAACTTCCAAACTCTTGTCGTATTTCGCTTGGATTCTCACTTCACGTGTCAAACGACGAACAGTTTCCATATTGTGTGAAACTACCTCTGGGTTAGCTTCTACAATTCGGTCTAAATTTCTTGTATTTCCTTGAAAATCGGGGATTAAGGTTTCCAAAGTTGTATTAGGATTCATTCTTCTGATGGCACGAACGGTTTCTAACCAAATGATAGAACCCATGTCTTTCAAATCGTCACGATCAACACTTGTTACCACCGCGTGCTTGATGTTCATGATCTTAATGGAACGTGCTACTTTTTCTGGCTCATCCCAATCCACTGTTTCAGGTCTTCCCGTTTTTACACCACAAAAACCACACGAACGCGTACAAACATTACCCAAAATCATAAACGTAGCCGTTCCTTCACCCCAGCATTCACCCATATTTGGGCAACTTCCTGAAGTACAGATGGTGTTGAGCTTATATTTGTCTACCAAACCACGAAGCTCGGTATATTTTTGTCCGATTGGTAATTTAACCTTCAACCATTTTGGCTTTCCGGTTGGCAATACATTCGATTCTAAAACAGTTTCCATAATCAAAATTTTCAAGGCACAAAGATAAGGAATAATGATTTTAGATTGTTGATTTCTGATTTTAGATTTTGGGGTGGGAGGTTTAAAGTTTTCTTAATGTTTTTAGGGATTAATTTTCCATTATAAAAAAACCGCCAAAGAAATAATTCCTTCAGCGGTTTTTCAGTTTAGGTCAATGTTTTTACTACCTCATTTGAACATTTATTGGAAGATTATAGGCAGTTCTCACCGGTTTTCCACCAATCATTCCTGGGTCCCATTTTATTTTCAAGGATTTTAAAACGCGAATGGCTTCTTTATCCAAACCATAACCTGGGTTTCTAGGAACTCTGATGTCGGTCATGGTACCGTCTTTTTCGATTACGAAAGAAACGTACACTTTTATTGTTCTTTCATTATCCATTTCTGGAGTTCTGAAATTCTTGGCAACATATTTATAGAAGTTTTCAATTCCACCTGGATAGGCTGGCATTTTGTCAAGATTAGCGGTTACATAAGGGCCTTTTGGGGCTTCTCCTTCGCCACCGCCACCTGTAGTTCCTGTTGATGTTCCAGAAATTCCGTTACCACTTTCTCCAGTACTAGGTGTTGTTCCAGTTCCTTCTGGAGAGCCTTCACTTGGATTTGTTTTGGCTTCTTCATTTGTGGCGATATCGGTTTTGGCATTTTCTTTTTCTGTAACTACTGGTTTGTCAAGGTTTTCTTTTGTGATTTCCTTTTTAGGCTCTTCTTTTTTTGCTGGAGGTAAAGCGTCTGTTTTTTCAGGTTCATTTTTGGGCGGAAAAACTAAATCTGAAATAATTAACGGCGTTACTAGCGGTCCGGAATCAGTAATTTGTTTTTCGCCAAAAGCGTTAAAGATCATCGGAATTGTAAAGAGCAAAATGAAGAGTGTACTTGCTATTAACAAAGCCTTTACGGTTGTTTTTGGATTCTCTTGACGCAATTGATATGCGCCATATTCTTTGTTTTTGCCTTCAAAAACAAGGTCAATCCATCGGGTTTCGAAAATACTTACATTAGACATAATTTATGATTTTTGTTAAGGTTAAGTATTACTGATGCATAGGCGAAGTATTATTTATGGCTATTGTTTTTTTAATCTCGTTCTGGTATTTTTTGTTCTGAAGTGTCTTCTTTTTTATTAACGCAAGTATTAAGAAAAATAGTATGATATTGCCAATAATTTTATAAATTTTTTTTGAATAAGAAAGAAAGAGTGGGGTTAGGAGATGGAAGTTTAGAGTTTGAACTCAAGGTTTGGCCGATTATGATTGGCTTTTTAGCCCTGACTAGAGGGAAAATCCTTTTATTTTTTTTCTTTAAAAAAATAAAAGATTTGGAAGGAAAGGCAGGAAAATGGTTTTATTTTTGCCCGAGCGTTTCGCTCCTAAAAATAGGGAGGCAATTTATACCTACAAGGTTTTTAAAACCTTGCAGGATTGCTACTCAAAATATTAACGCTTGTTTTTGATGATTTCGGCCAGTAGTTTTTTGGCACGAAGGATTTTGATTTTCACGTTATTTAGTGGTTCTTCGATCTTGTCGGCGATTTCCTGATAGCTTAGTTCCTGGAAATAACGGAGTTGGATAACTTCTTGATAATGAGGTTTTAATTCCTTGATGTATTGTAGCAGTTGTGATAAATTTTGCTCGGTTATGAGTTCGTCTTCGGCAGAAGGAGTGGTGTCGGCAACGTTATAAGCCTGTTGGTCTTCTTCATCTGTAATTTCTATGAAGAGGGATGATTTTTTCTTGCGTAAAAGATCAATATGAACATTTTTTGCAATAGCAATCAGCCAAGTATTGAATTGAAATTCAGGGTTGTAAGTGGCGATTTTATCGAATGCTTTGGCAAAAGTTTCGATGGTGATGTCTTCGGCATCAGTTTCGTTTTCTGTGCGTTTGAGCATAAAACCGTAGACTTCGTTCCAATAAAAATCCAATAGGGAAGTGAAGGCAACTTGGTCGCCATTTTTTGCCTTTTCTATTTTCTTTTTTATTTCCAATGTACGGGTTTTGAAAAAATATTGGTGATGAATACGTTTAATTGTGTGAATATAAGGATTATTTCGATGATTGGAAACCAATAAATCGCATCTTTTTCTTTTAATTTTCCTGCCGAAAGTCCTAAAACAGTCCAAGCGAAAATATATCTAAAACCGATTAAGGAAAGTACGATTATCCATTGAAATTGAAATATCAATAATACGATTGGCAACAAAACGAATAGCAATTGGGAACAATAAAAAAGACCTAATTGAACCCTGTCAAACGGCTTGTAGAAATTGGCTGTTGCTACATGACGTCGTTTTTGGGTAAACCAATCTTTGAAAGAAGTTTTTGGTTTAGAATAGGTAAAACTATCGGGAGTAAAGCAAGTCGTGATGTTTTTCTTCGTAGCGGCTTGGTTTACGAATAGGTCATCGTCGCCAGAACGGATTTTCATGTGGTCGATAAAACCATTTACGTTGAAGAATTCTTCTTTTTTGTAGGCCATATTTCGGCCGACACCCATATACGGCATTCCGATTTTTGCCCAAGAAAAATATTGAACGGCAGTCAGTAACGTTTCAAAACGGATGATTTTATTTAGGAAGGATTTCGGTATTTTTTCATAGGCTCCATAACCCAAAATAATGGTTTTTTGCATTGTGAAGTTGGAACTCATTTCGGCAATCCAATTTTCAGAGGTCGGATAACAATCGGCATCGGTAAATAAAAGATATTCTTTTGATGCGGCTTTGATGCCAAGAGTTAGGGCAAATTTCTTGTTGCCCCAGAACGCTTCGTTATTGGCTACTTTTACCAATCGGATATTAGAATATTCTTTTTCAAAAGCTTCAAAAAGATCGAGTGTGCTATCGCTCGAAGCGTCATCAATCAAGATAATTTCGAAATCAGGATAGTTTTGAGTAGCGAGAATCGGGATGAACTTTGCTACGTTTTCTTCTTCATTTTTTGCACAAACGATTACCGAAACAGGGATGCGTTTGAGGTTGTTTTTCTTAGGTTTTGCAAAAGCAAATTTCCCAAAAACTACGATGTAGTAAAGGAATTGGATGAAAACAATGCCAATAAAAACGTAAAAAAGTAAGGGTAGCAACATGATTTCGTTTTCTTTTTAAAATGTGTGCAAAAGTAATCAAATCAATCCTTTCTAAAGAAAAATTGTGTGATGAAATTTATGGATTTTATCTCGGACATTTTTTCATTTCTTCAGCTATTGATTTTGCATCTTGGTTTCCTGTTTTTTCAAGCTCGACTATGATGTTTTCATAGTTTTTCTGGTCTCGATTTTGGGATAATTTATGCTTGGCTTGAATTTCATCAATCTCGATTTCAAAGGCAACAATTCCTCGGGTCATCATCATCGTTTTCTTGGAAAGATTTTCAACTCTTACTGGATTTTCAGAATTCACTTCATATTTGTCTACGAGTTTTTTCAAGGAAGATAAAAGCGCTTCGCCTTCAATGATTTTTACGGTTCCGTAAATGTGAACGGCAATGTAATTCCAAGTAGGAACACCTTCAAAATCATACCAAGAAGAAGAAATATAACTGTGGGGTCCAGAGAAAATGGCTAAAACCTTATCAGAAGATTCAAAGCCTTTCCATTGTGGATTTTCTTTAGAAATATGTCCTACTAAAATATCTTTTCCGTTTTCGTTCTTATCAAGCTCAAGCGGAATGTGAGTTGCAAATAATTTTCCTTCCGTTTGATTGATTAAAATGCCAAAGCTATTTTTTTGGATGAAATCCTTAATTTCTTCAAGGTTTTCATTTTTGTAGTGTTCTGGAATGTACATAAATTAGTTTTTAGTGTAGTTGTCGTATTCCGCCCAATTTGTTTCTTCTGGTAAGATGATGTTAGAGAACTCAATATGAATTACACGTCTTCTTTTCTGATTGATCGTTCTGTTCGAACCGTGAAGCAACAAAGGTTTCATCAGCATAATTCCGCCTTTTTCTACATTGCAAAAGGTTTCTTTTTCGGTTTTCCAATCAATAGTTTCAGGTCTGTATATTTGTTTTAGATGTGAACCTTCAATAATTTTCAATGCCCCGTTTTCTTCATCGGTATTATCCAAATGGATACGAATCGTAAAAATATTTTCTAATAATGATAGAGGTGGTTGAACTGCAAATTGGTTGTGTTTTGAAGTCCAGAAATTAAAACCTTCTGTTTCTACTTTTTTATCGACAGAAATGGTCAGGTCTTGATGATAGGCAACAAACCAATTTGACTTTTCGGGCTTGTCAAAATAAATGGATTTTACAATAAAATAATCGTTTCCAGCAATGGTGTTGATAACTGATTGTAAATTTTTATTGAAGACAAGCTCTTTGATTTCTGGTAATTCCTTTATGAATTGTCTGATAGCAAAAAGATCTTCAGATTTTCTAAAAGTAGGTTTTGAAGTATTTAGTGTGTCAATAAGATTTACAATTGATTGGATTTCATCCGAAGAATAAATACTATTGAAGATACAAAATCCTTTTTGTTCCATCTCCGTTTTATTAATCAAAAGGTTATTCATAATTGCTAAATCACATTCACTTCTGCTTCAATATGAATACCAAAAGTATTAAAAATCGTGTCTTGAATATTTTTTGAAACCTGCAAAATTTCCGCCCCCGTTGCATTGCCATAATTCACCAACACTAACGCTTGGTTTTTATGGATTCCGGCATCGCCAAAACGTTTTCCCTTGAAACCGGCTTGCTCAATAAGCCATCCAGCAGGAACTTTTACTTCAGTTTCTGAAACTTCGAAGAAACGAATATCTGGAAATTTCTGTTGCACTTTCTCAAAATCGGTTTTTGAAATGATAGGGTTTTTAAAAAAACTTCCGCTGTTTCCCAGTTCTTTTGGATCGGGTAATTTACTTTGACGGATGGCAATTACAGCATTGCTAACGTCTTTTAAAGTTGGTGTTGTAACACCTTGTTTTGCCAATTCAGCGGTAATATCTCCATAAGACGTATTGATTTTATGGTTGCGTTTTGTGAGTTTAAAAACCACAGATGTAATGATATATTGGTCTTTTACTTCATTCTTGAAGATGCTTTCCCTGTATCCGAAATTACATTCGTCCTTGATGAAAGTTCTGGTTTCTTGATTGTCGATCTTAATAGCATCACAAGAAACAAAAGTGTCCTTAATTTCGGTTCCATAAGCGCCAATGTTTTGCACCGGTGTTGTTCCTACATTTCCAGGAATCAGCGACATATTTTCGAGTCCGCCAAAATTTTGATTGATCGTATAAAGTACAAATTCATGCCAGTTTTCACCCGCTTGACTTTCTACCCAAACGAAATCATCATCCTCACGGATTATCTTTTTTCCTTTTAAATCGATATGGATGACCAAAGCATCTATGTCTTGAGTGAGAAGCATATTGCTTCCGCCACCAAGTATAAATTTCTTTTTCGATTGATTTTTGGCTAAAACAGTTTTCAATTCTTCAACCGAATGAACGGCTGTAAATTCTTTTGCTTTGGCTTCAATTCCAAAAGTATTGTATTTTTTTAAAGAGAAATTCTCGATGATTTCCATAAGATGTAAGTCAATAATTAACGCTTCAAAAGTAAGCGAATTTAATCTTTTCGGGATGAATTTTTTATTCAGAAGTCAAGGCTCTGTTGATAAAATCATTCAAAGGTTTCAAGGCGATTAATTTTTTAGCCATTTTAGGAACGAAATCTTTTTGCGAAACTTCCTTGATGTCAAATTTTTGCGAAGCTGTGAAGCTTTTCAGTTTCAGGTGTTCAATTGCAGGATGGTCTTTTTCGTAATCCTTCGGAGCATTTTTTAAGCTGTTGGTTTCATTTCGGTCTAAACTTCCGAACTCTTTTTTGAAGTTCTTTTCGTTTAGAATTTCTTCCAAATCATCATAAAAGAAAGCAATTTCCTTTCGAACTTTTTTCAATTCATCTGCTTCTGGCGAATAGAATCCTCCGGCAATAAAGCTTCCGCCGTTTTCAATGTGAACATAATAGCCAGAACGATTTGCACCTTTCGCTCCAGCCGACATCCAAATACCGAGATGTGCTTTATAAGGTGATTTGTCTTTAGAAAAACGTATGTCACGGTTAATCCTGAAAGTACAGTTTTTGACTTCCAATAATTCCAATGAAGGATCAAGAGGTTTCATAGCATCCAAAAAGTCCGAAACCAGCTGGTGATAGTCCTTTTTGAAAATTTCATAACGTTTTTTATTGTCTAAAAACCAATCACGGTTGTTGTTGGCCTTTAAATCTTCCAGAAATTGTAATGATTCGTTCGAGAGCATTTTTATAATTTTTTAGTTAAATCTTCCTCGCTTATAAAACCTGAATGTTTCCATTTTACCTCCTTGTTTTCATATAATAATAAGGTAGGGAGTTCTTCTATTTTTAATTCCGTAAGAAGGGTTTTGTTTGCATCGGCATCCAAGCGGATGATCGTTACATCTTTCAAATCCTTTTGCATTTTGGTGATGTAGGGCTTCATTTTTACACAAGGAGCACACCAATCTGCATAGAAATTGATTAAGATTTTCTTGTCGGAAACGATCAGTTTTTCATATTCCGCAATAGTCATTCCGATGGTTTTGTTGTTTTTTTGGGCAAGTCCGGAAGCATTCCATTTTACGATTCCGCCGTCCATTTCATATACATCCGTAAACCCCATTTCAACTAATTTTCCGGATGCCTTACTGCTTCTTCCACCACTCAAGCAATAGACAAAAACGGGTTTAGATTTGTCTAATTCGGCTACTTTTTTATCAAAATCATTACCGTTCCAATTGATGTTTACCGCATTTTCGAGATGTTGGTAGCTAAATTCTTTTGGAGTTCTCACATCTAAAATTTGTGGTTGGGAAGTAGATTTTATCTTTTGAGAAAATTCTTCAGGCTTCACAGTTTTGACTTCTTTTTTTGATTGTCCGTTGCAGGAAATAAAAAGCAAACACAGTAAAAAAGGGATTATTTTATGCAATTTCATTTGAGTTTTTTTAGAACAGCTAAAGTAAGTAATATTCGGATTGGATGCTCTCTCGGAAGTCTTAATAAAATTACAAATTGAACATTTTGTAACTCTGATGTGTTGATTTTATAATCGCTTCAGTTCGTTCTGGATGGGTATCCGAAATAAACAATTGTCCAAACGTTTCATTGTTGACCATTTCAACGATTTTTTCAACCCGACTTTCGTCCAATTTGTCAAAGATATCATCGAAAAGAAGGATTGGATTTTCGCCACTTTGCTTTTTTACAAATTCAAATTGGGCCAATTTCAAGGCAATCAAAAAAGACTTTTGTTGACCTTGAGAACCAAATTTCTTGATGGAATAATGGTCGATTTCAAAAGATAAATCATCTTTATGGATTCCGACACTTGTGTAGTGTAGGATTCTATCCTTATTGATGTTTTCTTGTAAAAGAGTCAATAAATCCTTTTCGTGCAAATTGCTTTCGTAAACCAACTGAACTGTTTCTTTTGAATCTGTTATGGTTTGATGGTGCTTGTTGAAAATCGGAATAAAATCAGCAATAAAACTTTTTCTTTTTTCAAAAATCGACTGACCTAAACTATTTAATTGCTCGTTGTAAATGTTTAATGTGTCCGTTTCAAAAACATGATTCAATGCAAAATATTTCAACAAGGCATTTCGTTGGCTAATGATTTTTTGATATTGGATGAGCTGTTGCAAATAATTTGAGTCCAATTGCGAAATCACGCTGTCCATGAATTTTCTTCGAGTTTCGCTTCCTTCCACAATCAAATCGCGATCGGCAGGTGAGATAATGACTAATGGAATAAAACCGATATGATCCGAAAATTTCTCATATTGCTTGCTGTTGCGTTTCAGGATTTTCTTCTGTCCTTTTTTCAAACTGCAAACAATTTGTTCCACACGTTCACTTTTTTCAAATTCACCATCAATTACAAAAAACTCCTCTCCGTGCTTAATGTTCTGAACTGCAAGCGGATTGAAATAACTCTTCCCATACGACAAATGATAGATGGCATCAAGGACATTGGTTTTTCCAACGCCATTTTTGCCCACAAAACAGTTAATTTTGGTATCAAAATCGAAATTTGCTTCGGAAAAATTTTTATAATTAAAGAGGGATATTTTTTTTAAATACATCTGAAAACGCCTGCTGTTGTTGAGAAATTTGTTTCAAAAAAGTGTTGCTGGAGAAATGTTTTTTTACCGCGTGCAAATTATTGAAAAATAACCACAAAAACATCTTTTAAATATGAATAAAAATTTTATTTTTGCACCTCACTAAATTAAAATAGATGGCAACATATAATAAAAGAGGATATAAAGTACCTAAGGCAAAAGAAGATAAAGTTGATGGAGATTTTATTGAAGATGTAAATGTTGATGTAAGCGACAGTACAACTGCAGAGGTTTTTAATTCGCTTGATGAAACTGCTTCTAAAACGGAAGATTGGATCGCTAGAAACCAAAAAATCATCCTTGGTGTGGTTGGGGTTGTAGCAATCGCTGCAATCGGATATTTATTTTATACCAAATTTGTTGTTGAACCAAAAGAAGTTGACGCTGCGGATCAAATGTTTGTTGCGCAAAAGAATTTTGATTTGGCTGCAAACGGAACAGCAAGTGATTCATTATATACTTTGGCATTGAATGGTTCTGAAGGAAAATGGGGATTTGTGAAAATTGCTGATGAATTTTCAGGTACAAATGCAGGAAATTTAGCAAATTATTATGCAGGTATGGCATATTTGCATACTGGTAAATATGATAACGCAATCACTTATTTAGAGAAATTTAATTCTGAAGATGCGATGTTAAAAGCGTTGGCAATTGGTGGAATTGGAGATGCTCATTCTCAAAAAGGACACCAAAAAGAAGCTTTGGATTTTTACAAAAAAGCAGCTGAATCAAACAAAAATGATTTTACAACGCCACGTTTCTTGTTGAAAGCTGGTAAAACTTCATTAGCTTTAGGTAATAAAGAAGAAGCTTTGAAATATTTTACGGATATTAAAGATAACTTCGAAACTGCTCAAGAAGCACAAGGAATTGATGCTTTGATCGGTTTGTCTCAATAATTTTAGTTTTATATTAAGATTTATCTTTGTAAATTTAGAATCATAAATCTAAAATTAAAATGGCAACTGCAAATAAAAATTTATCAAATTACGATAGAAATACAATCCCAAGCGCGAAAGATTTTCGGTTTGGGATTGTTGTTTCAGAATGGAACGATCACATTACTGAAGGACTCTTCTCTGGAGCAATTGCAGCTCTTTTAGACTGTGGAGCTTTGCAGGAGAATATCATCCGATGGAATGTTCCCGGAAGCTTCGAATTAGTTTATGGAGCAAAAAAAATGATTGAAACCCAAAAGCCAGACGTGGTGATCACGATTGGCAGTGTCATCAAAGGCGAAACTAAACATTTCGATTTTGTATGCGAAGGTGTGACGCAAGGAATCAAGGATTTGAATGTGCTTTCGGATATTCCCGTAATCTTTTGTGTCTTGACTGATAATACAGAACAGCAATCCATCGAAAGAAGTGGTGGTGTTCATGGTAATAAAGGAACCGAAGCCGGAATTGCGGCTATAAAAATGGCTTATTTGCGTCAGCAAGCTAGTTTTAATTATCAGTTTCACAATCAGAAATTATTGAACGAACATCAAATTCTAATTGATGAAACACGTCAAAGGTTAGAAGAATAACACGCTATTTTTGCAAAATAATATTGAAACCTGTAATCTGCTAAAATTACAGGTTTTTTGTTTTTATTATGATTTTCAACACCCGAAAACCTGATTTAAATTCGTTAAATTTGTAACTCATTTTTCAAATCATATCCAACCCTAAATCTGAAATCTTTTTTTAATGTCAAGCATAATTCAATTACTTCCGGATCACGTAGCCAATCAAATTGCAGCAGGAGAAGTCGTGCAACGACCTGCTTCGGTAGTAAAAGAACTTCTTGAAAATGCTGTCGATGCAAAAGCAACCGATATCAAACTGATTATAAAAGATGCCGGGAAATCGCTTGTTCAAGTCATTGATAATGGCGTTGGAATGAGTGTCACCGATGCCCGTTTATGCTTTGAAAGACACGCGACTTCAAAAATCCGTCAAGCGGAAGATTTATTTTCATTGCATACAAAAGGTTTTCGTGGGGAAGCATTAGCCTCAATTGCAGCAATCGCCCATGTGGAAATGAAAACCAAGCAGGATCAGGAAGAATTAGGTCATCACATTATTATTGAAGGAAGTAAATTTGTTTCGCAGGAATTGGCTGTTTTGCCAAAAGGAACTTCATTTGCAGTGAAAAATTTATTTTTTAATATTCCCGCAAGGCGAAATTTCCTCAAATCAGATGTTGTAGAACACCGTCATATTGTGGATGAATTCCAACGCGTGGCCTTGGCTCATCCAAATATATATTTTACATTTTATCATAACGGAAGTGAACTTTTTAATCTTCCGCCATCAAACTCAAGGCAACGAATCGTCAATATTTTTTCGGGAAAAACCAATGAAAAACTGGTTCCTGTTCAAGAAATGACGGAGATTGTTTCGATTCAAGGTTTTGTTTCGAAGCCTGAATTTGCTAAGAAGAGTAGGGGCGAACAGTTTTTCTTTGTCAACAACCGTTACATCAAAAGTGGTTATTTGCACCACGCTATTATGGCTGCCTATGAAGGTTTGTTGAAAGATGGTTGTCAACCGAGTTATTTTTTATACCTCGATGTTCCACCTCATACCATCGATATCAATATTCATCCAACCAAGACAGAAATTAAATTTGATGACGAGCATGCTTTGTATGCTATTTTAAGATCGTCCATAAAACACAGTTTGGGACAATTTAATGTCGCACCAGTTTTGGATTTCGATCGGGATGCCAATTTGGATACGCCTTATCATTATAAAGATTTGGACGCATCCGTTCCCACTATTCAGGTTGATGGGAATTATAATCCTTTTTCGCAAGAGAAACCAGTCAAACAGAGCTATCCAGCTGATAATTTCCGAACCAAAAGAAGTGAAACAGCAAGTTGGGAAAGTTTATACATAGGTTTGAAAAACGATACGGAAACACTTGTCGAAAATACCGAAATTCATTTTGAAAGTGAAGAGGTAACGGCTTCTTTATTTGACGATAGTGAAGTCGAAAAAGTAGTTAATAAAACCTATCAAATTCATAAAAAGTATATTGTAAACCCTATAAAATCAGGAATGGTGATTGTGGATCAGCAACGTGCCCATCAGCGTGTTTTATATGAACAATTCCTGACCAATATGACGATTCACCAAGCTGCAAGTCAGCAGTTGTTGTTTCCTTTGAATTTATTTTTTTCTAAAAATGAATTGGAATTAATCTCCGAATTAAAAATTGCATTGGTCAACACTGGTTTTGTTTTTGAAGCTACCGCCGAAGACCATATTGTAATCTCAGGAATTCCTGTCAATGTTACCGAAAGCGAGGTTTCATTGGTGTTGGAACAATTGTTGAGCGATTTGCAGGAAGGAATTCCAGAAAATAGCTTTAGCCAGAACGACAGTATTGCAAAATCGATGGCAAAGAGCTTGGCTGTAAAAACCGGAACTTATTTAACCGAAAAAGAACAAGAAAACTTGGTCAACGGACTTTTTGCATGCAAAGATCCAAACGTTTCACCTTTTCAAAAACCTACTTTCATCACGATGCGTGTGGAAGATTTAGATAAAAAATTCTCGATATGATGAACATCACGCCAATGGTCAAGCAATTATTGATCATTAATATAATATTTTTTATTGGCTCACAAGTTGTTGGAGATAAAGCTTATGAGTTGTTTTCCCTATACTTTTTTGAGAATGATAAATTTCAAGCTTGGCAACCTTTGACACACATGTTTATGCATGCTCCAATATATTTGCCAGATTCGTCCCATAATTTTACACATATTCTATTCAATATGTTTGCACTTTTTTCTTTTGGAAGTGCTCTAGAAAACAGATGGGGAGGAATGAAGTTTTTGTTTTTTTATATTTCCTGTGGATTAGGAGCTGCTTTGCTTAATACAGCAATCGATTTTTATCAATTTCATCAAGGAATTAGTATTCTGACAGAAAACGGTTTTTCTAAAGCTGAAATCTTAAGCATTCTAGCAGAAGGTAAATACAATACACAATGGGAGGAATTACTTTCGGCTTCGGAGTTTAATAATTTTATGACTACTTATTTGGGTAGAACAATGGGGGCTTCTGGAGCAGTTTACGGATTGTTAGTAGCATTTGCATTCATGTTTCCAAATGCTGTATTGGGACTGATGTTTATACCTATCCCTATAAAAGCTAAGTACTTCGTTTCAGGAATTTTAGTTGTGGATTTAGTTTTAGGTTTATTTGGAAGTTCAGTTTTCGGAGTAGAAACTGGTGTTGCCCATTTCGCACATATTGGTGGTGCATTGGTAGGATTTTTAATGATGTGGTATTGGAAGAAAAATCAGTTCAATAAAAACCGCTGGAATTAAATTTTTAAAAGTATATGAGCATAATAGAAGATTTAAAAATGCAATATAGAATTGGCGGAATAGCCAATAAATTGATCTATTGGAATGTAGGTGTTTTTCTAGTTTCATTAATCTTTTTCTATCAGTTTAAACTAGGAATCTTTAGTTATCCACATTGGCTTGCACTTTCGTCAGTTCCGAGTGAATGGATTATTTTTCCTTGGACATTACTTACCTATGCATTCTTGCATTCTGGAATACTGCATTTGTTTTTCAACATGATGATTTTGCATTTCTCCTCACGGCTCTTTCTCATTTTTTTTACGCAAAAGCAATATATAGGACTTTATTTTTTAGGAGCAATATTTTCAGGAATTATATATACCCTAAGTTCTTTTTTACTCGGTTCAACTTCTGTTATAGTTGGAGCTTCTGCGGCAATAATGGCAATCCTTGTTGCAGCAACAACCTATCAGCCCTTAATGGATGTGAGAATCCCACTGATTGGGAATGTGAAACTTTGGCACATTACGGGAGTGATTTTGCTACTCGATTTAATGTATATTGGCATAGAAAATACAGGAGGTCATATCAGCCATCTTGCCGGAGCTTTTTTTGGTTTCCTTTATATTAAGCTTTTGCAAAACGGTACAGACTTAAGCAAGATAGTTTCAAGTGTAATTGATTTTTTTGTGAATTTATTCAAGCCTAAAAAAGCAACTCCATTCAAGAAAGTGCATAAAAATTATAAGCCAGAACCAACGAAGCCAACAGTTTCAAGAGTGGTTACTAAAGACAAAACCCAACAACAAATTGATGAAATCCTAGACAAGATTAGTCAATCAGGATATGACAGTCTAACCAAGGAAGAAAAGGAATTTTTGTTCAAGGCTGGAAAATAATTCGTAGCTTTCGGCTTCTAAAATTAATTGGCAAAATGAAAAACCTTTCATGGTTTAATAAAACAATGTTTTTTTTTAATATAGTTCTCGCTGTATTGACATTCGTTGCCTATGTTTTGCCTTTTCTAGCTCCAAAAATATTTCCTTTTTTGTCTGTTTTGACCTTATTCTTGCCGATGATGTTGATCTTGAATGTGATTTATTTTATTTATTGGGGAATTCAATTCAAGCGTCAAGTGCTCTTGTCTGCTTTGGTATTATTGTTAGGAATTACTTTCATCAATAAATTTTATAAATTTTCAGAAAGAAATCTTCCAGAGGAAACTTCAGATTTTACGGTTCTCAGTTATAATGTTCGTCTGTTTAATAAATTTGAATGGTCGGAAAAAGAAACTGTTCCTGTAGAAATTTCTGATTTTCTAAAGGAAAATAATCCCGATATAGTGTGTATTCAAGAGTTTTCAAATGCGGAGGATTTTGATTATCAACGTTACAAATACCGACACATTATTTCCAGAGGTAATAAAATTAAAACGGGACAGGCGATTTTGTCTAAATTTAAAATAATTGAAACAGGAGAGATCGTTTTGCCGAAATCGCACAACAATGTCATTTTTGCCGATATCAAGAAAGGGAAAGACACGATTAGAGTGTATAGTATTCATTTGCAATCCATCAAAATCACTCCGGATGTAAACGAAATCAGTGATGATATTAATGGGATGAACCAGCAAAAATCACAACGCATTTTAAAGCGAATGAGTACGGCTTTCAAGGAGCAACAGCTTCAAGCCGAAATGATAATGGACCATAAAAAGAATTGTAAATATCCGATTATTATTTGTGGTGATATGAACAATAGTGCTTTTTCGTATGTCTACAGAATTATCAGAGGTGATTTGCAAGACAGCTTTGAAGAGGCCGGAAGTGGCTTTGGAAAAACGTATGATTTCAAGTATTATCCTGCCCGAATTGATTATATTTTTGCCGACAAGACAATGCAAGTTAAAAGCTTTAAAAATTTCATCGAAATTGTAGATTCTGATCACTTCCCTGTAATGGCAAGACTTTCGATGATTGAAGAAAAGCTATAATTTTTGTTTTTTCAAATAATCTAAAGCATATCGTCCCTCATTGAACAGCAAATCCAAGATGCTCAAATTGTTTATGTAACCATGCTTTTCTTCAAAAACTTGAGGATATTCTTCGAATTTATAAGAGTCTTTTTTACCATTTGCCAAATTCCTGAAATCAGAAAAATCGACTTCTCTAAAATATTCTTCTGTTTTGTTATAGGACAATTTTATTCCCAAACACTTGGAAACGATTTCGATGGTTTCTAGATTTAAATCCATCAAAAAAGTATGCTTTTTTTCGAAAATGGGCATGATATCATCTTCGAAATATTCGAAGAAAGGTGAGCTTCTATAAGCGGCTTCCAGCGATTTGAAATGTTGTTTCTGCCAGTCGAAAGCGGTTTCAATCTTGATGTCTTTTGTCTTTTGATGACTGTTCTCGGCCGAATGTTTTACGGGAATATTCAATAGCTGAATACCATTCGGACTGTAAATATACATCCTGTTTCTATTGGTCTGCTTTTGGAAATTATCTTCCATTTCAAAAGTAACCGTTTTGGCTTGAGCCATTGCTGCAAATTGACTGATAGAAGGGAAGTATGTTGGATGTAGAAGGATGTTCATCGGAAATTTTTTAAAAGAGAAAAGTCATAAAGCCTGACTGACATTATGACTTTTACAAGTTTTATAGTTTAATTCTTTAATTTTTTGCTCTTTTCTTTTTCATATAAAAACTGATTCCTAAATAGGCAGCTAATGCCATAATGAAAAATTTGAAGTAGGAATAGGGTTCGCCATCTCCACCAACAGTAGTGAACATTCTATCCCAACGTATTTTATCGATTGCTTTATTCCAACCAATATTTTGATCCAAACTCATCCAGATAAAAACAGGTTTTCCAACGATATGATCGGCAGGGACAAATCCCCAAAATCTTGAATCTAGAGAATTATGGCGATTGTCTCCCATCATATAATAATAATCCTGCTTAAATGTATACGATTTTGCTATTTGTCCATTTATTCGAATTTCATCACCATTAACTTTCAAATCATTTGCTTCATATTCGGATATGATTTTCTTGTAGAAAGGAAGCGTTTCTTTGTTTAGAGCTACAGTTTTCCCAGCTTGGGGGATATAAATTGGGCCTAAATTATCAAGATTCCATTTTTTTGTAAAAGGAAAAATACTCGGATCATCTTCTTGCGAAACGTTTCTCTTGATCGATTTAATTGATGGATTATTTTTTAATCTTGCCACATTTTCATCTGAAATGGCAAAGAATCTAACGCTATCAGCTTTAATATATCCAAATCCCTCAGTTATATTTAATTCTTTTAGCAAATAGGTTCGGTCTAATTCTGTCCCATCTGTTTTAGCATCATAGGAATATTGTGGCTTAGCTCTATCTGATAAAATTAGTTCTTGTCCATCAATAAAGACAATCCCATTTCTTACAGATAAGCTATCGCCCGGAGTTCCAACACATCTCTTTACATAATTAGTACGTTTGTCAACTGGCTTAGAATATCGTCTGTCAGCAGGTTTATACATATTGTATAAAGTATCTGCAGGCCAGTTGAAAACCACAATGTCGTTTTTTTCTATTTTTTCAAATCCTGGAAATCTGAAGTAAGGTAATTGCAACTTGTTTCTCAAAGAAGATTTTGCTGTTTCTTCATTGTCATCATACAAATATGATTTTATATTTACGAAGGGAATTGTATCATGAACCATTGGTGCTGCTACTGTTGTCATCGGTGTTCTGGCTCCATAATGAAATTTACTAACAAACAAAAAATCACCAATTAAAAGGGTTTTCTCCAAAGAAGAGGATGGAATTGTAAACGGTTGCATCACATAAGTATGTACCAAAGTCGCTACAATAATTGCAAAAAGAAACGAACTGATCGTATCTCCAGTTTTGGTTGGCGAAACTAAACTTCTGTCTTTTATATGGGTTACATTTTCAAAATAATTAATATAATAAATATATAGTCCAAGTGTAAAGAGGACTAAAAGTGTATCTTTTGTGGTGTTCTTTCCAAAACTTCTAATGGTTTCTACCCAAACAACAGGAAACATAATCAGATTGATGATTGGGATAAAAAGCAAAATCGTCCACCAACTTGGGCGGTTGATGATTTTCATCAAAACGATGGCGTTATAAACTGGTATTGCTGCTTCCCAAGATTTTCTTCCTGCTTTTTCGTATAATTTCCACGTTCCAATGAAATGAACGATTTGAATAATCAGAAAAAATATAAACCATTGATAGAGTGTCATATATCTTGTATTTGTTTGATGATTTTAAAGGTAATTTTTATTTTGGACTAAACAATAAGTAGTTGATAATCGTAAAAAGTTACAATTTGTTTAAGGTTAATTCAGTTCTAAAACATCTTTCATTGTGAAAACGCCCTTTTTTCCAATAATCCACTCGGCTGCAATTACGGATCCTAAAGCAAATCCATCACGATTATGAGCGGTATGTTTGATTTCAATTGTATCGACTTCGGAGTTATAAAAAACAGAGTGTGTTCCTGGAATATTTTCAATTCTCTTCACATTGATCAAGAGCTCGTCATTCTTTGCATTTTCCAAAGCCCAACTCGAATAATCAGAATTCTCGATGATCCTGTTGGCTAGGGTAATGGCAGTTCCGCTTGGAGCGTCTAACTTTTGAGTGTGATGGATTTCCTCCATTTCCACTTTATATTGGTTGAATTTAGACATTATCTTGGCCAGATAATCGTTCAATTCGAAGAAAATATTTACACCAAGGCTAAAATTGGAACCATAAATAAAAGCACCATTTTGTTGTTCACATAGTTTCACCATTTCATGATAATTTTCAAGCCAACCAGTAGTTCCTGAAATAACAGGAATTCCTTGTTCAAGGCATGTTGAAATATTAGAAACGGCAGCATCTGGGATACTAAAATCAATCGCAACATCGGCTTTGTGAAGGTCTTCAAAAGTATCAGAACTGCCTTTTCTCAGTACAATTTCGTGTCCTCTTTCTAGTGCTATCCTTTCGATAACTTTTCCCATTCTTCCGTAACCTAAAAGTGCAATCTTCATCCAATATATTTTTAAAAACTGTAGTTTAATGTGACCCCAATATTTTGTTTGTAGTTAATTTCATTAGGGTAAATGTCCGGTCTAAAAGTCAAATTGTCGTTCACGTTAAATTGCATCAAATGTGCATCGACGTTGGCGTCAACGATGTTTAGAGCATAAAGCCCAAGACTTATCAAAAGTGATAAATCTCTATTTCTTTGAAAAGTTCGTTGTGCATTTATCAAAGTAGCGTCAGTATATTGCCCCTTGAATTCATCATCTAAGCCTGCAAGTCGCATCTTGTAGGCATCACGATAACGGTGGTATTTGTTATTGTTGTCGATATAAAAGTAAAGACTTGTTCCAATCGCTCCATAAACGATGGGAATTTTCCAATATTTCTTGTTGTAGGCTTGACCTAAACCAGGAACAATTGCTGATAAAAAAGCAGCTCTTGCAGGTGCAAGCGGATTAATTGGAGTACCTTTTACGGTATCTGCCAAAACGAGCAACTCTTCTTTTTTTACCTGAGCAAAAACCGAAATGTTACCTGTCATAAACAGCAAGAACAGTATAGAAATATAGTTTTTCACTAACCTTTTATTAGTTTGATAATTCTTTTGAAATCCTCTTCAGAATGAAATGGAATCGTGATTTTTCCTTTACCATTTCCAGCAACTTTCACATCTACTTTTGCACCAAAATAACCTGTAATGGCTTTCTTTTCTTCTTCATTGATATCAAATGAAGAAGTTTTTGCTTTTGTGGCTGCTTTTGGTTTCAAACTTTCTTGATAGTTTTTTACCAAGGTTTCAGTTTCTCTAACCGATAAATTTTGACTTACTATTTTCTGATAGATATCCGTTTGAGCATCAAGATCTTCAATGTTGATAATGGCACGACCATGACCCATTGAGATAAATCCGTCACGAATTCCGGTTTGGATAATTGGGTCTAATTTTAATAGACGAAGATAATTGGCAATTGTTGAACGTTTTTTCCCAACACGTTCGCTCATTTGTTCTTGTGTCAATTGAATTTCATCAATTAATCTTTGATACGATAAGGCAACTTCAATTGGGTCTAAATCATGACGTTGGATATTTTCTACCAAAGCCATGACAAGCGATTCGTTGTCGTTTGCAATTCTGATATAAGCTGGAACAACCGTCAATCCTGCGATTTTAGAAGCACGAAGCCTTCTTTCTCCCGAAATCAGCTGGAATTTGTTGAACTCCATTTTTCTAACGGTAATAGGCTGGATTACACCTAATTCACGAATAGAAGTGGCCAATTCTTGAAGCGATTCCTCGTTGAAATTACTTCTTGGCTGAAATGGATTTATTTCGATAGCATCAATCTCAAGCTCAATAATATTGCCTACAACTTTATCAGCATTTTTGTCCTCAACCGATTTGATATCGTTTTCAGGATCTTTTAATAATGCAGATAAACCTCTTCCTAATGCTTGTTTTTTTACCGCCTTTGTCATATTGTATGCTAGCTGTTTTTCTTTATAATTTCCTGAGCCAAGCTCAAATAATTGGATGCTCCTTTGCTTGTTGCGTCAAAATTGATGATGCTTTCGCCAAAACTTGGTGCTTCACTCAATTTTACATTTCGTTGGATAATTGTTTTGAAAACCATATCGTTGAAATGCTTTTGAACTTCTTCCACAACTTGATTCGAAAGACGAAGTCTTGAATCAAACATTGTTAAGAGTAAACCTTCGATGTCTAATTCAGGATTGTGGATTTTTTGAACACTTTTTATCGTATTTAATAATTTTCCTAAACCTTCCAATGCAAAATATTCACATTGAATTGGAATAATAACGGAATCAGCTGCTGTCAAGGCATTTAAGGTCAATAATCCCAAAGATGGAGCACAATCTATAAGGATATAATCATATTTATTTTTCACGCTTTCCAATGCTTGTTTCAGCATATATTCCCTATTTTCCTTGTCAACCAATTCGATTTCGATGGCAACAAGATCAATATGAGCTGGAATTACATCCACATTTGGAGCCGAACAAGAAATAATAGCTTCTTCCGGTTTGTGACTGTGTTCGACAATTTGATACGTTCCTATTTCGATACTTTCGATATCAATCCCTAAGCCTGAACTTGCATTCGCTTGAGGATCAGCATCAATAAGTAATACTTTTTTTTCCAATACACCAAGGGATGCAGCCAGATTCACCGAAGTTGTAGTCTTTCCTACACCGCCTTTTTGATTTGCAATAGCAATAATTTTGCCCATTTAATTTCTGAAATTTTGAACCGTAAAAATACAATTATTTATGGGTTTTGAAAATCTATTTTGTTAACAGTTTGTTTAAGTTTTGTGAAGTGATTGATGGTTTTGTTAACACATGGATTCTGTGTTGTTTACGACTGTTTTTTTGCCTTGATCATCGCTTCTAGCATGTCCCACATTTCCTCAGGAATGGCTTCCAATAAATTAAATTGTCCGGCACCTTTCAGCCACTCGCCACCATCGATTGTAATGACTTCACCATTCACATAAGCAGAGAAATCGGAAACCAAATAAGCTGCTAAATTTGCCAATTCTTGATGATCACCAACTCTTTTTAGCGGCACCTTTTTCGCCATATCAAATTTCTCAGCTAAATCTCCAGGAAGTAATCTGTCCCAAGCTCCTTTTGTTGGGAAAGGTCCTGGTGCAATTGCATTGGAACGGATTCCATATTTTGCCCATTCAACCGCTAAGCTTCTAGTCATGGCCAAAACGCCTGCTTTTGCAGTTGCACTTGGAACCACATAGGCAGATCCTGTCCATGCATAAGTAGTAACGATATTTAGAATAGTAGAAGTTTGTTGCTTGCTGTCAATCCAGTGTTTTCCAAATGCCAAGGTGCAGTTTTTAGAACCTTTCAGGACAATATCGATTATGGTATCAAAAGCATTAGCGGATAATCTTTCGGTTGGAGAAATAAAGTTTCCGGCTGCATTATTTAATAAGGCATCTACTTTCCCGAAGACTTTTAAGGTTTCCTGCAGCATATTTTCGACTTGATCATAATGGCGTACATCACATTGTAGCGGCAAACATTTACCTCCAGTTTCTGTTTCTAGTTCGCTTGCTGTTTTTTTGAGCTTTTCTAAATCACGTGAGGTGATGGCTACATTTGCACCAAGTTCTAAGAAATATTTGGTCATTGCTTTTCCAAGACCGCTTCCACCGCCTGTAACTACTATTGTTTTCCCCTGCAAGGCGTCATCACGAAGCATTTTTTTTGTAAAATCCATAGTTTTGCTGTTTTTTTATAAAGATAGTAAATTTGAATAAGTAGAGTGAGGTTGTGTGAATTTTATAAAAAAATATCGGCCGATGTTTCTTTATTATTTCTTAGCATGTCAAACTAATATAGATTGCAAAAGTTTAGTATCTTTAACCAGCAGAGAAGGTATCCGGTTTCGTCTGTTCCAAGTCTAATCTTAACCCCCAGTAGAATGCCAACACTAATCTGGTATGAAAAACTAATTCAACGATTTAGTTTCGTTTTTGCAGTGCTATGCGGTATGACTGCAATGGCACAAACTACAAAAGTAGAAAAACTTCTAAAAGAACTCAAGCCTAATCTACATGATACGACCCGTTTAAGGATTTATCAACAGCTCACCACTGCTTATGGTTCGGTAGATCAGGACAAGAAGTACTATTATGCAGTTCAATATAAGGCTATAGCCGAAAAGCTGGAAGTAGATACTCTCGTGGTAGAAGCCTACATTGATATGGGAGGAACCTATGCTATCAAAACCGTGATGGATACGGCACTTTTTTATTTTTCGAAAGGATATGAATCTGCCAAAACGATACGATACGAACGCGGTATGGCTCGGGCTCTGGCAAGTATGGGGTATGTTTATGAAAAGATGGATAACGATACTGAAGCAATTGATAAGTACAAGGAAGCTTTACGACTGTATAAAAAAATAGATTATCCAAAAGGTATCAACCAATGTTATATCAACATTGGAGGGATTTATCATGACCTTGGCGAGTATGAAGTTTCACAAACGTATGAACTTCTGGCGCTTGAAAGCAATAGGAAAATTGGCAATGAACCCGGAATTGCAGCTGCATTATATTCTCTTGGTGGCGGAAGTCTTGAACTTGGACGAATGGATCAAGCAAGGAAATATATGAATGAAAGTCTAGCAATCCGAAAAAGAATTGGCGATTTGAATGGTATTGCCCTTTCAACTTGGGGGCTTGCCAGAATCGATATCAAAGAAGGGCAATTTGCAAAAGCATTACCTCATCTGGAAACTGCCCTGAAGATTGACATCGAAATAAAAAATATTTTTCACGAAAGTGCCGTCCTTATTTCCTTTGCAAGAGCCTATCTCGGATTGAAGGAATATAAAAAAGCAAAGGAATATGCAAAAAGGGCCTATCAAAACAGTTTGCAAATGGAATCCCTGAGTATGCGATCTAAGGCAGTGTGGTTGTATATGCAAATTGAAGAGGCTAAAGGCAATTATAAGGAAGCGTTTGAATATCAGAAGAATTTTATTGACTTGACAGATAGTATTCAGTCGGAAGAAAAACTCAAGCATGTTGTTTTGACGGAATTCAGTCGGGTGAGTTCGGAAAACGAGGGACTTGTAAAGGACAATAAAATCATAGCTACCAAAAATATCAGTTATGAAAAGACCATTGTGATTACCTCAATCATTTTGATTTTTGTCATCATCCTGTTGCTTCTTTATTATAAACGGAATAGAGAAAAAAAAGCAACCAATATCTTGCTTGAAAGACAACGCGATGAGATTGCAGCCATCAACATGGAGCTTGAGATGCTCAATGAAGAACTAACGACCCAAATGGAAGTTACTGCAATTCAAAACAATGAACTGGAGCAACTTAATAATGTCAAGAATAAATTTTTCTCTATCGTTTCGCATGATTTGAGAAGTCCGCTCGCCACGCTAAAAATGTTATTCGGGCTTTATAGAGAAGGACAACTAACAGAAGATGAGCTCAATGAATTATTAGCAAAGCTCGAAAATACTATTTACTCTACTTCGGAATTTCTTGATAACTTGTTGGAGTGGTCTAAAAGTCAGTTGGAGGGGATAGTGGTCAATCCGTCTGTCTTTGAAGTGAAAGGTTTGGTTGATGAAAATATCCACTTGATGGAAACTGCTATTCGATTAAAAGAGTTGAAAGTACAGCATTTTGTAGCGAAAAATGTTATGGCTTATGCCGATGTTAACATGATTAATGTGGTGATTCGGAACTTGATTTCCAATGCTGTAAAATTTTGTAGTCCAGGTGATCACATCACAGTTGAAGCTCAAAATACCGGCGATAAAATGATCCTCAAGATAAAAGATACAGGACCCGGAATTAGCGAAAATGACTTGCAAAAACTCTTCCATTTAGAACATACGATCACCACAAGTGCTGGTGGCGACAAGGGACATCAAATTGGGCTTGTCCTCTGCAAGGATATGATCGAGCTAAATAAAGGAACAATAGTAGTAGAAAGCGAGTTAGGAAAAGGTACTTTATTTATAGTAGAATTGCCATTTAGGGAAGCTTAATGGTTTTTTAGAAGTATTTTTTTAGTATTTTAGCAATAGAATAAATTTTCCCCGATTGTTCAGAAATTACCCTAATCTAAACATCCCCTAAATGTTGCAAAAGACAGCTACAAACCACCACATTCTGTATGTAATTCTGCTGTTTTGCACCATGTTTGCACACGCACAAGATAACAAGATAGCGACATTGCTTCAAGAACTTACACCAGATGCTCCCGATACGACCCGTTTGAGAGTTCTAAAACGACTCTCCACCGCTTACACTTCTGTTGACCCTGAGAAGAAGTATCAATATGCTAATAAATATAGGCTACTTGCCACAGAAATGGGTGTCGATACTCTAGTGGCTCATGGCTATATGGACATGGGAACTTCTCATGGCATGCGAAACAATTTGGATAGTGCTCTTTTCTATTTTGATAAGGGGTTGGCGGTTTCGGAAAAAATCAATTACAAAGCTGGTATTGCTCGAGCCCTTTCTAATATTGGTTATGCTTATGACCGACTTGACAACAAGGAAGGTGCAATCAAGAACATATTACAAGCTCTCGAAATGTTCAAGCAAGTGAAGCACAAGAAAGGTATCAACCAATGTTATGTAAATCTTGGAGCACTATATTTTGATATTGGACAATATAAATTTGCAGAAAGCTACTTTAAACTCGCCCTTCAAAAATATACCGAAGCAAAAGATAATACTGGAATTGCTCATTGTCTCTTTACATTAGGTGGCACATATAAGGCCTTGAAACAATATGAAAAGGCTAAAGATTATTATCAAAGGAGCCTCAAGATGGCAGATGAATTCAATATTCCTGCAGAAATAGCTTTGGCAAGATGGGGATTAGGACAAATGGATGTAATTGATAAGAATTATAAAAAAGCATTGTCTCAATTTGAAATTGCATTAAAGATCAATAGGGAGGTTCAAAACGAATACCACAAAGATGCCGTCCTGATATCTATGGCAGATGCTTATCTGAGTTTGAAAGAATATCAGAAAGCCGAAGCTTGCGTAATGGAAGCCTATAATGACAGTAAGATATCTAAATCTGGGGCGATAAAAACGCAGTCATTGGAGGTGTTAGTAGCACTTAATAAAGCACAACGGAATTTTGAAAAAGCATTAGAATATCAAACCGATTTCATCGCCATTAACGACAGCATTGCTTTGGAAAAGACTACTAAAAATGTGGTTTTAACCGACTTCGACCGTGTTCGTTCCGAGAATGATCATCTTTTAGAAAACAACACGAAGATCACCAAGAAAAACACCAGTTATGTAAAAGCTATCTTCATCACTTCGATTATGTTATTATTTGTTGTGATCCTCCTGGCATTGTATTACAAGCGAAACAATGACAAGAAGGCTATCAATCATTTATTGCAGGAGCAAAAAGATGAGATTGCAAGCATCAACAAAGAGCTGGAGATTCTAAACAAAGAAGCTGTAGCCAAAAACGCAGAGCTGGAGCAACTCAACAATGTCAAAAACAAGTTCTTCTCGATTGTTTCCCATGATTTGCGAAGTCCGCTGAGTACCTTGAAGATGCTATTTGGCCTGTACCGCCAAGGGCAGCTCAACGAGCACGAGCTTAACGAGCTTTTATCTCGGTTAGAACACACCATCTTCAACACTGCTGTTTTTCTCGATAATCTTTTGGAGTGGTCTAAAAATCAGTTGGAGGGAATCATCGTAAAACCTGAATCTTTTGACGTGAAGGAATTGGTTGATGCAAATATTCGGCTACTGGATTCTCAAATCAGAATTAAAAATTTGAGGGTAGAGAACACTATACTCACACCCATTACTGCTTTTGCCGATCCGAATATGATTAATTTAGTATTGCGTAATTTGCTTTCTAATGCTGTAAAGTTTTGTAATGCAAATGATCTTATTTCAATAAAAGCCGAAGCCAAAGATGATCTGTTGGTAATTTGTATACGTGATACAGGACCTGGCATAAACGAAAAAGATCTAGCGAAGCTTTTTTCATTGGAACATACCACTACAACCAATAACACTGGAGAAAAAGGGCATCAGCTTGGTTTGGTGCTTTGTAAAGATATGGTGGAACAAAACAAAGGGGCAATTCGGGTGGAAAGTAAAGAAGGTGAAGGAACGGTATTTTGTATTGATCTTCCTAAGTTTCAAAATAAATTGTAGCCTGACAATTCATAAGAGTGTTTTATTTTAATCGTATTAAAACGCCTTTACGTTTCACGATGTTTTTATAATCCCATTGAATAGCAACTGCTTTTTCCAACCAGCGTTTTAAATTTTCTGGATCCACTTGATCTAGCGAGGTATAACGAACTTCGGCACTTTTAAAACTCCCGATGTTCTGCAAACCCTCTTCTTCAAAACTTTCGCCACTCCAAAACAGCAATCTAACGCTGTCTTTCAGTTTGCTATACCCCACAATAGGGTTACCGTCCAGAAACCACACCGGGTGGGCATGCCATACTTTGCTTTCGGCGTTTTGCAAATTTTCGGTAATGAGGGAATGCAATGCGTTGCAAATTGCTGCATCTTGTGGCAGTTGGCGTTCGTGATAGGACTGGATGTCTTGGTGCATGATCGTTGGGTGTATGTGCTAATTCTTGTTGTTTTCAATTGAAAAAATAGAGTATGGGATTTCCTGTAGCTACTAATTTTCTGTAAAGTAGCACACCGGTACTAGTAGTGCTTTATATTTCAAAACTCACTAATGCCTCTTCAAGCCTTTCGGGTGTGAGGTATTTTGCCCAGATGGTAATAAAGTTCTCTCTTTTAATGAGCAATGCTTTTCGGTACTGTTCCAATTGATGAGCACTTAAAACCACTTCTAAAGCATCAATCTTCATCGAGATGGTGCTTATCATTATCGCTTCTTCCGACATAAATCAATCAAGTATTAAATAGAAAAAAAGTTTTTTTTGAAATTATCGGGGTTAAAGATAAATAATTTATCAGTTAAGTGTCACATCGATAATAGCTTACAAGAGTGTTAAAATTTAAACATTCTTTAGTTATAGTATGATATACGAAGGAAAATGAATAGTAGTTTTAGAGGGTTATGAAAGGTTTTAAATTTTTAGAACACCACGAAAAGCCCTTGCTGCATAATAGGAATCGGCTCCATTATGATAAAGGAAAACATGGTTGTACCGACGGTCACAAAAAAGAGCGCCTCCTAATTTTCTAATAGCAGCTGGCGTTTTGATCCAACTGGAGGTTTTGGTATCAAAACTTCCTAATTCTTGCAATTTTCTGTATTCTTCTTCTGTTAGTAGTTCAATTCCCATTTCTAATGCTACATCCACAACATTGTTGGCAGGCTTGTTGGCTTTTCGAGCATCCAGTGCTTCACGGTCATAGCAATAACTTCTTCTTCCTGCAGGACTTTCGGGAGCACAGTCATAAAAAACAAACGCCCCTGATGGTTCTTCGATACCGACAACATCTGGTTCGCCACCCGTTTGTTCCATTTGCTTTAGGGACCATAGTTTTTCGGGATGTGAAGCCAGTCTGGTAGCAACATCTTGCCACTTGATACCTGCATGACGTTCGGGATGTTTTTCAAAGCGTGTTTGCAATAGTTCCAACAAGGCTGTTGATTCTTCTGGTGATATTGATTTTTTTAGTTTGCTCATGTTCTTTGCTTTAATAGAAGTAGAATAGATGTGTTATTGACACGAAAATACTAAAATGTTTATAAAAACAGGTGTATAAGGTTTGTATTTGTTTCATAAAAGTGAGATGTAAAATAGATTTCAAGGTGTTGCGATGTTAGGGTTTTCTAGTATTCCATTCTGTATGTAGCATGGCATATTGGTATTCGCTTCCCCATTTGCCTTTAAAGAAAATATTTTCAATGAAATGTCCTTCTTGACGAAAGCCCATACTTTTAAGCAATTGTATGGAAGCATTATTTTCGGCATCAACCGTTTCTACCACACGGTGCAAATTTTCTGTTTCAAAAAGATAGGTGAGTAGTGCTGTAAAAGCTTCTTTTGCAAATCCCTTTTGCTGATGATCGTGTGAAATGGTCATTCCTATTTCGCCAATCCTCCTATCTTGCAAGTGTATATGAATCCCACAATCGCCAACAAGTCTTTTGGTTGCCTTATCGATAATTGCATATTGAACCCATTCGCCAGGTGTGCCAAAGGATTTGTCTTTCATCCGCTCGATGAATCCAGCAGCCTGTTCTAGATTCATGACATCCGAACCTTGGTATTTTATAACCTCAGGATTCGACCGATAATAATGAAAATCATTGAGATCTTCTGTCCGAAGGTTTCGAATGAGCAGTCTGGGGGTATTGAGTTGAAGCTGCTTCACGTTGTATCTTTTTTTTGGTGTTGTATAAGTATTGGGTGGCTATTATCCTTCCTGTTCTTCAAACCATTTTACAATGGAGGGCATGTTGCGTTCAAAACCACCCGGTATATAGAAATTGAGGACTCCTGCACGCTCAGATGTTCGGTTGGCAAAGTCGTGCAATGTTTTGGACGGAATTCGCAAGAAGGTACCTTTCTTGGCATCAACCCATTTTTCTCCTGCAAGAAACGACATAGTGCCTTCAAGGACATAAAAAACTTCGTCGTTGTCTTCATGCAAATGAGCTCCCGGTCCTTCGCTATTGGGATCTAGCCACCATTGCGAAACACTATATTGTGCATCGGTTTCTTGTTCATCTGCCAAGAAAATAGCTTGCATCGCTCCCATGTTATAGGATCGGCCTTCTCCTTGTTCAAGTATAATGGTTTTCTTTTCCATAAATTACGAGGTATAAGGTTGTTAAAATAACCTCTAAAGTATAAAAAATAGGATTAAGAAAGGCTATTTATAAATAATTCCGCTTTAAAAACGGATAGCTTTTAAAGCGGAATCTAAAATTTTTTATTCCAAATCAAACAGGAAGGATAGTTGTGGAATGGCATTTATATAGCCTTGCTTCTTTATATCCTTTTATGCTTTCGGTTTGGGTTTTATTGTTCGCATTCGTCGTAGCCAATCATCCAGAGAATGCCAAATTTATCGGTAAACATACCAAAATAGGACCCCCAGAAGGTATCTGCTAAGGGCATGGTTACTGTTCCGCCAGCCGAAAGACCGTTGAATATTCTATCGGCTTCTTCTTTTGTTTCAGCAGTAATATAGACCGAGAAGTTGGAGCCTTGAACAGGTTGCTGTCCAAAGGCAGAAGAACTATCACAGCCCATTAGCATTGTTCCCGCACCAAGTTTCAATGATACGTGCATGATTTTTTGGGCTTCGCTTTCAGGTATTTCAAACCCCTCGGTAGGAGGCATTTCGGCATATTTACCAATATAGGGGAATTCGCCACCAAATATTGATTTATAAAACGTAAATGCAGCTTCGCAGTTACCGTCAAATGTTAGATAAGGATGTACTTGTGCCATTTTATTTGATTTTGATTGATTAATTTTCGGATATTCTTTTGAGTTCCTTTAGAGCAAGCGGAAAAGTAGTATTCATGTGATTAATATATTGCTCTAGCGAATCAACTTCGGCCTTGAAGAGTGTCTTGCCCTCTTTTTCGGTCAGTTTATAGGTTTCAAAACATCCTGACCATTTTTTGCTTTTTTCATCCAAGGGTAGCTCTTTAAAATCATGCAGTATTCCGATGTGTTTGATGACAGTGATTTCAGGTTCCTTTAGATAGAAAATATCAGAAAACATTCCCTCGCCCGAAGGAGTCAGGAAATGCACGCGATTGCCTTGCTTGACATCACCTTCATAATAGGATCCGGCACAAAAGGGATTTGTCCATTCCTTATAGGATTCTTTTCCCCACAGTTTTTCCCATACTTTTGCTGGAGGTGCATCAATTTCGATCGTGTATTCGAGCCTTGCAATATTATAGAGATGATTGCGAAGCATCGTGCCAACAATGGCATTCCAACCCATCTCATAATTAGCTTTTGTAAAGGCAGGGCCAGCATCAATAAAGCTTTCGGTGCCGGTATGGGTGAGGGTCACTTTTGTCTTGTCGCCGTCTTCTTGCAATTCCCATCTCACTATAGAAGTACCTTTTGAGTGTGACGGATGTTCCCATGTATACTCGATCAACTTGTGGTCTATAATGTTTAGAAAACGTGCCTTGTGGAGATAGGTTTTGGTTTCGGCACTTTCATAGAAGGTAAATTCTTTTCCTATCTCGAATTGATAATTTTCGACAGGAAAATACCATTTCTTGAGTTGGTCTTCTTCCGATAAGGCTTTCCAAACAGTTTCTATCGGAGTGTCAAAAGTAAAACTGATTATAATTGGTTCCATAGTATTGATGTATTAAGTGAGTTGCTTTTCAACATGTTTTTTAAAATTGTCTAGTATCGCCTGCCATCCTGCTTGTTGCATTTCCAGCGGATTCATACTTTCGGGATCAAATGATTCAGTTACTGTCACATGATGGTCTAATTCCTCGAAGGTAATTATAACTTCTCGACCATCAGCCATTTTATATTCGATTTTAGAGTGGGGTTGTACATTGGTATAGATTCCTTCAAAGTCAAATTGCATACTACCATCTCTGGCAGCCATTGTTGATTTGAATTTTCCTCCTGTTTGTAAATCATTCTCTGCAAATGGCGTGTGCCAATCATCAGAGGCATTGTTCCATTGCATGATATGTTCAGGTTGAGTCCATAATTGCCATACCTTATCAATGGGTGCCTTTACAATAGTATTCACGGTAATCTTTTTCATAAAGTTTTCTTTTATTTTTAATGTATTGCTTGTTGCTATATGTTGGTCTGCAGAAATTTTCAATAATCGGGATAGTGAAATCAATGTCATGCCAGAGTTTTTTAAATGGGTTGCTGTTGTGATAATACTTCCAATATAAAGTTATATGCCTATGGTGGTTTTTACTTTAATGCATTGAATTGGAAGTTAGTTGCATTACAAATTTAGGGGAAATAATTGTTTTTTTATGAGTGCAAAAACGACAATAGCAGGGGGTAATTATGACAGATTAAGGAAGGATATAAAAACAACACTGCCTTCCGCAGATTTAAAAATCCATGAAAGGCAGTATATATGGGGCAAAAAAGGTAATTCGGTAACTGTTACACAAACGTGATTATTTTACAGTAAACTCAGAAGTAATGTTGATGGTATTAGACACCTTGTTTTTTACGACGGAAGGAATCTTGATGTCAAAATCACTTGCATTAACGGTAAAGGTAGACAAAATCTCTATACCGGCGTCTGTTTTTCTGATTTTTGCAATCGCAACTACGTCTTTGGCTTTGCCATGCAGTTCTAATTTTCCTTTAATGGTATATTCTTTGGCTGTAGCCGAAAGCGTTTTTACGTCAAAGTTTTCTATTTTTCCTTTGAACGTAGCTTTTGGATACTTATCACTTTCAATATAGTTTTCGTTGAAATGTTCTTCCATCAAGGCAATCTTGAAACGGAAGCCTTTCATAAGTGCTAGGCTTGCAACCTCACCTGTCTTTGGGTTGAGAACAAACGTTACGCCTTCATTCTTGGCTTTTACTTCTTCAAACGAAGGGACAGAGGCTTCAAAGGTAACTTTTCCTGTTTTGGTTACCATTTTTTCTTGTGCAACTAGAATAGTTGTGCAAAGGAGCAGACAAAATAATAGGGTTTTTTTCATGATTGTTGTAGTGTTATTATTGTTGGAATCCATCAGTTTGCCACTTGATGACTACATCAATTGTGGCTTGTGGCAATCGAGGTCCACCTTGTGGCATTAAACCGTCGCCACCATTCTCGATAGACATTCTTTCAATCAAGCCATGTTGTTCTATTGCTGTCTTGACATTATCGTAGGTAACGAGTGATATAGGAGCACCATTGGTGGTTGGGTTTCCATGACAATTGTTGCAATTATTATCCATGATAGACTTGACATCACTAAATTTTACGGTTTGATCCACAGGGATTACTTCTGTTAGATCATCTGTGCTGTCATTGGAGCAACTTAAAAAAAATAGGGTTAACGTTGCTAAAAATAGGGTATTTTTAAGATTCATATTCGATATTAAATTTTGTCAAAATTAGATAATAAAGTTAAGATATTAAGCATAGAAAAAATATTTAATTACATTTGTGCCAAAATACTACTAAAAAATGAAAAAGAAACTATTGATTTTCGTCCTGCTCGTTGTAGCTGTTTTGATTGGTGGATACTTTTACGCTTATAAAGGTCATCGCGACATTGCAAGCGAAGCTGCTGATTTTGAAATAACTGTAAATGATTTGTCACAAGCATTTAGTGAAAATGACAGCCTTGCAAACGCAAAATATGCCGATAAGACTATCCATATATACGGTAAAATCACCCAGATAGATTTATCTTCAAGTACAATTGTGGTAGATGAAAAACTTTCGGCTGTATTTGCTGATTCGATCTTGCCACAAATAAAAGTGAAAGATGAAGTTACTATCAAAGGAAGGTTTGTAGGGTATGACGATTTACTCGAAGAGTTTAAAATGGATCAAGTAACTTTAGTCAAATAAACCAAAGACTTTATAAATACGTACATTTCAAAAAACAATTAAAACTATATTTTTTATGAAAAGCAAATTACTCTTTTTTTTCCTGTTTCCTCTAATGACCTTTGCTCAAGATGATTTGTTGGCTTCCATCGATACTACTGTAACGAATGAAAAAGTTGAATCAGCTTTCAAGGCATTGAAGATTGTGAACCTGGAGTCAACAAAATTAGCGGCCAAGGGCGATCTTTATTTTATCGTAGCCCACCGTTTCGGATCGGTAAAGGATGGTTTTGAAGGTTTTTATGGTTTGGACAATGCCAATACGCAAATAAAGTTTCTTTATGGTCTAAAGGATTGGTTAACCATTAGTGGAGCCCGAAGCGAATTGGCATACGATTTCTCGGCTAAGTACAGGTTGCAGAACCAAATAAAAGATGGCTTTCCGTTTACTGTTGTTGGTTTCAATAGTGTCGCAATTAACAACACCTTGAAGGAAAGTAATTACCCAAAAATGACTTTTGAAAGTAGGCTGACTTATGTAACACAGCTATTGGTTTCAAGAAAATTCTCTGATAAATTGTCGTTGCAGTTAGCACCAACTTTTTTCCATGAAAATTTTGTGGAGAATGATTTGCAAGACAACAGCCAATATGCAATTGGTTTTGGGGGACGTTATAAAATTGCCAACCGTTGGTCAATCAATATGGACTATGCAGCACACTTGAATAGAGATAGTAGTTCTATTTATAAGAATCCGTTGTCAATTGGGGTGGATTTAGAAACAGGTGGTCACGTTTTTCAAATGCATTTTACGAGTTCACAAGGTATTCATGAAGCAGGATATTTAGGACAAACAACTGGAGATTGGGGCAAAGGCGATGTGTTCTTTGGATTTAATTTGTCAAGAGTTTTCTAAATAGTTTTACTGTCAAGCATAAAAAAAGAGTCCAATTCGGACTCTTTTTTTATGCAGATAAAATGCAAATAGAATTATTTTTTGATAAACTTCTGTGTATGCGTTTTTCCATCAGTATCTCTTAGTATTACTACGTAAGTTCCAGCTGATAATGCATGAACATCAAGCGATTGAACATTGTTTTTTGTTGATACAACTTTTCTTCCAGTAATGTCATAAATCATTGCAGCTTCAATTTCAAATGAATTGTTTTGAATGTTCAGCACTTCGCTTGCAGGATTTGGATATAAAATGAAGGCGTTATTTTTAGTTGAAGCTACACCAAGAGTGCTGCTTTCTACCACAAGAATACTTTCGTTAATGTTTGGGTTTAGGATTTCATCTACAATTCCTGAAGGCCATTTTACTACAAGTTTTGTTATAGTTTCGGCTGTACCAATCCCGAAGTGAGTATTAAGTGAACTCATGTGTCTAAATCCATCTCCACTTCTCACCTCACGGATTTGTTTGCCCCAAGTCCCATAAAGTTCAATTCTTGCCCCAATACCGTTGCGGTTGCTATCAACTCCTTCCAGATGTACTTTTAGCCAATTGTTGTCGTTTCCTGTATTGAGAAAGATGTTATTATTGTACTGGACATCTAGAAAACCATCATTGTTAAGGTCTCCAATTGAACCAACTGAAGTATTAACCGGGTTAGGTGTAAAGGTCATGTTGCCATTGTTGATCATGATGGTATTGCCACCCATGAAAAGATCTACAAAACCGTCATTATCAAAATCATGGGCTACGTTTTCAATATTTGTACTGAGAAAAACGTCAAGTCCGGAACCTGCAGTAACATCAGTAAAAGTACCGTCACCATTATTTAGTCTTAGTTTGTGACCACCACTAGTGTTAGAACTTGCTCCAATCATGGCATCCATGTCGCCGTCATTATCATAATCTGCCCAAGCTGAAGACCAGGATTGAGAAGGTTCTGCCATTCCAGCAGCAATACTAACATCTGTAAAAGTACCATCACCATTGTTTTGATGCAACTCGTCAATAGGTCCGCTTCCGCATTTTGCAATAAACAAGTCCATATCCCCATCATTGTCATAGTCAACGAAAATAGAGCCATAGTTACCTCCTGATGGATAATCTCCCATTCCGCCTTGAGCGAAAATAAGATTTCCTGTCCCATCATTGATATAACGTACATTTGGAGCTACATCATGGCACACAAAAGCATCTAGATTTCCGTCATTATCAATATCGATAAAATTGGTTCTCTGTGAAAAGACATATTCGGGAGAAGTCATTAGTTCAAATCCTGTTTGAGTGCTATTTTGTCTCATAAAGGCAACACCTTGACCATTTCCATAGACTAAATCATTATAACCATCCTTGTTGATGTCGCCAGCTGCAATACTCCATGAAGGAAGGAAATTAGTTGTAGGAGTTGGACGCGTCACGGATTGGAACGATCCCGTTTCCGTTTGCAACAACATCTGTACTTGACCATTACTAACTGAAACGATATCATCCAGATAATCTCCATTCATGTCTACAACACAGTCACGGTAACTCCCCGTTAAACCAACGGTCTGTTGCGTGAATGAAACGATAGCCACTGGTTGCGGAATATATTCGTTTTCGATAAGTTTAAATGTAATTCCGCTTGCATCCCATTTGTTATCGAATGCGATAAAGTAGTCGTTTCCAGCTAATGCATCAAAAGTAACGACGCATAGGGCATCCGGATTTCCAAGAGTTCCACTATCATCATCTCCTGCTACACAAACCAGATTCGTACAGTCTCCTTTGTAGATATGAACACGAGGATCATCGCCAATATTGATGTTAAGATCTGTAGTTACGGTAACGGTATGATTGCCAATAGGAGAATATACATACCATTCTCCGGCTGTAGCAACTGTTCCACCGGTAACACAAAATGGCGATGGAGCTTGGCTACCGTTGATGGCATCAATAACTGTAATTCCTGCTTGAACGGGTAAAGCCGTATCACAAGTATTTTGACCGTAAACGACCAAATTGGTTAGGAATACTAAAAATAAGAGTAATTTTTCTTTCATATTATAGGATATTTTGGGGTTTATAAATTAGTCACAGCCTTCAAGTGCTGTAATCCATTGGTTGATCATTGTAGCTGCTTCTTCATGGACAAGTGTTCTTCCTAGTAGAGGCATTCTTGTAGCTTCGTCAGTTGAGTTGATTCTGAAATCTAAAACCGATCGTAAGGGTCTTCCCGGAAAAACAATTTGCGTTAGTCCGTTTCCTAAATCCTGATCTGGAGTGATACAGATACCTAAATTTGCAGGATCTGCTGATTCACTAAAGGCAAATCGCATTGGTCGATAATCACAATAGCTTCCTTCTTGATGGCAGTGTGCACAATTAATATCCAGATAGGAGCGAACTCGCAATCCAATATCTAAACCTTCGTCTTTCCAATTGACTACTGTCGTGATATCTGTAGGGTAATTACTGTCCAGATAGCCCATTTCTACCCATTTTGCCAATTGATTTTTAGCGCCATCGTCAAAAGTATAGGTGCTGTTAAGATTTTGTGGTTTTGTACCAATAGGAATAATGTCAAGTCCTGATTTATGGCATGTAAAGCATTCAGTATTAGAAGGAATTCTATAGGTAGTGCTTTTTTGAACGTTGCCTTCCATCCATTCAAGGTCAATATATTCACCGGTTGTTAAAAGAGTGGCTTCGGTTTGTTCATCATTCCAGACGTATTCGCCAAAAATCCAGCCATCGGCTTTTTTGATCAATAATCGGGTTTCGAGTACTCGGGTTGTATTGGAAGGTAGAACATTATCGTAGTAAAAAGTTTTCACCAAAACCGTTCCTGTAGGAAAGTTAAGAATTTTGCCATCGCCATTGTAGGTTGCTTTGGCATTTTCGGGCATCCAAACAAATCTTTTCTTATGAGCATAATCAGTAAAAAGCTGACTTATTGGTTCATAAGGCAAAACTCCCAATGAAGGATCTTGGTTTTTCATGTCGCCTTCAAAAAGCTTATAATCGGATAACTTTTGATAAGGAACCTGTGATAAATCTAATACAACCGGAGAGGTTGGCGGGATTGGTTCGTAATCGTCGTCTTTCTTTTGGTTGTCGTCCGAACAAGCAATGATACTCAGTATTACTAGTAAACTAACAATAAAATAGGGGTAAAAATGTTTCATTTAACAAAAATATAAGAACATTCAAAAATAATAAATATTTAATACTATTGACAAAATTATGAGAATATCTTTAGTCAATTAAAAAAATACTTATTTATTTGTGAAATAATAGTTGTTAAAAGCGATGAGTTTATTTTATGTCAAGCTGGATATTATAGGATTCAAGGGCTTTGAGAGCGGCTTCTGATTTGTAATCAAAAATTTCTTCGTGATGGTTTTTGTGTTTCTTTAAAGAGATATGTTTGATACAATTATAAAAACGTCTCACTTCTTCATAGTTAGAAAGAATAAGTCCAGGAACAGCTGCGGTTTTCCCTTCATTATCTTTTGCAACCATTGTAAAATAAGATGAATTACAGTGTTTGACTTTTCCAGTTTGAATATTTTCCGAATCAACCCGTATTCCTACAATCATCGAGCTTCTACCTACATAGTTAACACTTGCTTTTAGGGTAACCAGTTCTCCAATTTCTATCGGGTTCAAAAAATCTACCGTATCAACTGAAGCCGTGACGCAATAAAAACCCGAATATTTTGAAGCACTTGCAAAGGCAATCTGATCCATTAAGGAGAGGATATAACCTCCGTGAATTTTTCCACTGAAGTTGGAATGTGATGGAAGCATCAGTTCCGATAGCGTGATTTTTGAATCTTTGACGGTTTTAAATTCCATAGGTTTTATCTAAAATTAAAAGGTGCTTTTTCTTTTGTAACCGAAGTTACAAAATAATGACTGTCGCCCCACCATGCAAAGGTACGGTAACGCTCAATGTAAGTGACTTTTACATATTGACCTTGGAGTTGTTTCAAATCCTCGATAACCTTTTTATCACTGTCTAAGACTGAAAATGAAAAAATTTGAGCTCCTGCAATTCCCTGACTCATTTCGCCTTCCCAGGTTTTGAACATTACACCTTTTTTACTCACTTTAATCAACTCGCCAGCTCGAACACCTTCGCTATAAGTAGCATAGTAGACAAACAAAAAGTAGGAAACGAAGCCCGCAATCAAGAGGGAAACGGTAATCAGAATAAATTTTTTCATAGTTGTATTTTAAAGTTCGATTTCTTCGTCCGAAGCTCTTTTTAGGATATTTTCGGGTAATGCTTTTTTAGCTTTCGCACCCATTTTCTTGAGTTTTTCGACGCTGGTAACCAAATTTCCTTTTCCTTCCACAAGCTTGTTCATGGCATTCCCGTATTCTGATTTTGCCTCATCCATTTTCTTGCCGATTTTAACCAAATCAACCACAAAACCTTCAAATTTGTCATATAAAGCTCCCGCTTGTCGGGCAATTTCATAGGCGTTTTCCTGTTGCTTCTGGTTGGCCCACATGCTGTCGATGGTTCTCAAAGTTGCCAACAAAGTTGATGGGGTAACAATCACCACATTTTTCTCAAAAGCTTTATTATACAAGGTTGTGTCTTCGTTTAAGGCACTTGCAAAAGCAGGTTCAATTGGGATGAAAAGCAACACAAAGTCAGGACTTTCTATCTGATACAAGTCATGATAATTTTTTTCTCCTAGCTGTTCTACGTGGCGTTTTATCGAATTGACGTGTTCTTTCAAATAAGTCATTTTCAAGATATCACTTTCTTCATTGATGTATTTTTCATAAGCTGTGAGCGAAACTTTCGAGTCGATAATCATCTTTTTTCCATCAGGAAGATTCACTACAACATCGGGTAAAACACGTTGCCCATCAGCATTGGTGAAACTTTGCTGCACGTCATATTCTCGTCCTTTTTCGAGTCCTGATTTTTCCAAAACACGCTCCAAAACAAGCTCGCCCCAGTTTCCTTGCATCTTGCTGTCGCCTTTCAAGGCTTTTGTCAAGTTGATGGTTTCTTTGCTCATTTGTTCATTCATTTCGCGTAATCCTAGAATTTGTTGACGCAAAGCGGCATGATAATCAATGCTTTCCTTGTGAGTATCTTCGACCTTTTTCTCAAAAAGATGGATTTTGTCTTGTAAAGGCGAAAGGATATTTTTCAAGTTCTCCCTGTTTTGTTCGGTAAACTTGCTGGTTTTTTCTTCTAATATTCGGTTGGCCAAATTTTCAAATTCCTTCGTAAATTTCTCCTGAAGCTTTTCTACTTCCTGTTTTTGTTCGGCATTTCGTTCCCAAAGATTTTCGAAATCAACTTCCTTTTTAGATAATTGAATAGCAAGTGCATCTTTTTCGGTTCGGATGTTTTCTTTTTCTTGTGTGAGTTGAAGCAGTTGCTTTTCGGCCGAAATCTTTTCCGATACAAATTGTTCCTTAAGGATATTATGTTGTGTGGTTAAACCAATTAATTTCTCTTCCAAACCAATTTTCTCCGATTGAAAACGTGCCGAAAAAATTAATTTTCCAAGAAAGATGCCCATCGATAAGGCGATGATAAAAATAATAGTGATGATAATCGTGTCGTTCATTGTGGCTGATTTTATAACAGTAAATGTAAGCAAACTACACAAATCAGCATAAAAAAAACGACTCAAATAATCGAGTCGCTTTTTTAGTCAAGGTTGGTTTAGTATGGGTTGGTTTACGAAATTCCGAACTGTCGATCGAACTCTCTGTTTTGAATTCTTTTTTTAGAATAGCTGTTATAAATCAGCACCTTCATCTGGCGTCTTTGTCTCAATATCAAAGGCAAATTAATCATCACACCTACAATGCAAATTAGCATCAAGATCACTAACAAGCTCATGTAAATGAGGTAATTCATCTCGGTTGAAGCAGTAAAATCAACAACAAAAAAGTAGCCTGCAATAAAAAATACAGCGATCGATAATATAAGGGACAAAGTTTTCATAGCGTTAGATTTTAGGGTTTTTAATCTTTGACTAAATTACCCATACTTCATACTCAATTCTTTATATGATTTTATAATAATTTTATAGAATTACGTTATGATTATTTTAACGTTTGAAAATACTGTAGCAAAAATTCAGTTTAATTTTTCTTTTATATTTGTGTACCAAAAAACAAAACCCTAACAATGAAGAACTTATTGCAATTTCTACTGTTTTCTATTTTTTTTGTCTCCAATTGCTATTCACAAAATATTACTGGAAAAGTGCTCGATAGTACCACAAAAGAGCCTTTGGCGTTCGCCAATATAATTTTCAATAACAACCAAAAATTATATGTTTCTACTGATATTGATGGAAAGTTTAGTTTTTCGTCCAATGAAAAATTGAATAATTTGGTTTGCACCTATGTAGGTTATGAAACCCAAAACCTCCAGATCGGAAATGATAAGAATATCACGGTTTATTTGAAAGCTTCCGCCGATAATCTAGCAGAGGTTGTTGTAAAAGCTGGCGAGAATCCTGCAAATGCTATCATCAGGAAAGTAATTGCCAACAAGGAAAAGAACAATCCGGAGAACATTCCGACTTTTAAATATACTTCCTATAACAAGGTAGTATATGATATGAAAACCGATGGTACGACAAAAAACGATAGCATAAACAAGAAAATGAAAGGCAACTTGCTCAAAGACAGTCCGCTTTTTATGATGGAATCGGTTTCCGAACGAAAATTTATGGCTCCTGATAATAGCGAAGAAGTAGTGATTGGAACCAAAGTTTCGGGTTTTCAAAACCCATCTTTTGCCTCCTTGGCAACCGATTTGCAACCTTTTTCATTTTATCGGAATAATATAAAACTATTTGATATTCAGTATTTAAATCCGATTAGTAACGGTAGTCTGAAAAAATATCAGTTTACTTTAGAAGATACCCTTTTTCAAAAAAACGACACCATTTATATCATTTCGTTTGAACCTCAAAAAAATAAAAACATTGAAGGATTGAAAGGTTCGCTCTACATCAACAGCAATAAATATGCAGTTCAAAACGTGATTGCAACACCGTTCGAAAAGGGGAAAATTGACATTAAAATCCAGCAGCAATATACATTTGTTGACAATCAATATTGGTTTCCAGAACAGTTGAATTATGCTTTGGTTTTCACCGAATTAGGAATGGTTGTGGATGGACGAAGTTATATTAGCGAAGTGCAGTTGAATATTCCGCTTCGCAAAAAAGAGTTTGCCATCGAAGCCGTTCGAATCGACAAGATGGCGACCAAACAAGACAGCCTTTTTTGGGAAAACTACCGCATCGAAAAACTTTCGGAGAGTGAAAAAGTTACCTATCGCGTGGTGGATAGCATCGGAAAGGAACATAAATTCGACAAGATACTGACGACGATGGAGAAATTGACGCAGTTCAAAATAGGAATTGGTGTTTTCGATCTGGATTTGGCAAAAACCATTGTCTATAATAAATATGAGGGATATCGGCTTGGTCTAGGTGTTTATACAAATGAAAAACTTTTTGAAAACCTCACACTAGGTGGTTTTTTCGGATATGGAACACGCGATTACGACTGGAAATATGGAGGCGAAGCGATCTATACCTTGTCGAAAAAACATGAATTTAAGATTGGCGGAAAATATCAAAACAATCTTGTTGAAGCGGGAAATTACGGGCTGAATTATTCGGTTCAAAACATGCTCAATTTCAGGAATTTTCAGGCTTATTTGATGGATAATGTCAAGCAGGGAAGCTTTGCTGTCGAAGCCCGATCGTTCCGCTATTTGAAATGGAAAGCTACATTTACGCAAAGCGAAACCACGCCAAAATATGTATATGAATTTAATCAAAACGAACAAATTTTTACCAATTATAAGGACACTAACCTCCGAATCGATTTGCGTTTTGCCTTCAAGGAAAGGATTGTAAGTTCGTTCAACCAACTGATTTCGGCGGGAACGACCTATCCGATACTTTCGGTTTCTTATACAAGAGGATTGAAAGAGGTGATGGACAGTGATTTTGATTATAATAAGATAGAAGCCCGAATCGAGCAATCATTTTTCACGAAGAATTTTGGTGCGACAAAATACAGGATTGAAGCCGGAATGATCGACAATCCGTTGCCGTATGGTTTGTTGTTTACCGGAGAAGGAAGCTATGACAAGGATTATCCGTATTTGATTCCGAATTATTTCCAAACTATGCAACCCTATGAATTTCTATCCGATCGATATGCCAATTTATTCCTGACGCATAATTTCGGCGGATTGTTGTTCAAATCTGGAAAATTCCAGCCGAGTGTGATTTTGCATAACAATTTTGGATGGGGCAACCTCTCCAATGACAACCAAACTAGCAACCAACTCATTGGCTATAAGACAAAGAATAAAGTGTTTATGGAAACCGGTTTGCAACTCGACAATCTCCTCAAAACGAATTATATGGATATTGGATATCTAGGTCTTGGAGGAGGCGTTTTTTATCGCTATGGTGAATATGCACATGCTGAAACTAAGGATAATTTTGTGTTTAAACTTAGTGTTAGTTTTGCGATTAAATAAAAAGAAAAAAACTGTTGAGAGACCTACAAAATTGACACAACTTTAGTTCATAGGAAACCATTGTAAATTTTTCATTACGATAAAAAAGACACAAATTCCACTAATTTTCACAAATTCATTCGTGAAAATTAGTGGAATTTGTGTCTAAAATCTTTTAAAAATATTTGTGTCAGAGTGGATGTACCGAGACAATATTTTCTATTGAATTTTACTTCTTAAACTTCCAATCAAATTCGTCTTCATCATTTATAATAGCTCCAACTTCAACCTTTACAACTTCACCAAATTCTGATTGCAGGATAATCCAATAGGCCTCATTAAAGAAATTTTCATAAGTATCAAAAGCTTCTTCGGTCCATTTGGTCAAGCCTTTGGTGGCCAGATCCTTCTTGACATCCGCAATTTTTCGTCCGATGATAGAGAAACCAAATACTTCCAGATCAGCACCCGAACCAACAATATAACCCAGTTTAAAATCTTCTTCGGCATAGAAAGTAAGACGCAGTTTCTGGTTGTCATACAAAAGGATCGTGTTGTCGTCTTCGTCTTTGTATTCCTTGTTGGGATTGCCATATAAGGCCACAACATCTTTTTGCTTCATTCCAAAAAGCAATTTATCGATTCCGTTTTTGAGGTTTATTTTCATGGTTGAATTTCTTTTCGGCAAAGTTAAACTTTTCCGAAGTTTCTTTTAGAGAAGTTCTGCTTTGCAACGCATTTTTAATCTATATAGATGAAATGTTCATTTGAGAACACTTTTATCTGTCTGAACACTCGGACTGTTGGTTTTATGTCTGGTAACTTCTGTTTCATGCCTGGTAACTTCTATTTCATATCCAATAACTTCTATTTCATGTCTAGTAACTTCTATTTCATATCCAATAACTTCTGTTTCATATCTAACTAGTTTCTATTTGATGTCTAGTAATTTATGTTTGATGACTAAAACGATAGTTCTTTTATAAAATCACCAATACGATCTATCTGTCCAGCCCTTGAGCAGCTATCTTTTAGAAGGATTTATTTTCTATTATGATTTATTTAACACATGTTGCTAAAACCAACTTTCTGTATTTGCCGTAAACATATCTAAACCATTCATTTAACCAATAAAATAAAAATTATGAAAAACAAAATTACGCTTCAAAGATTTATCGGCGTGGTGATGTTGTTCTTAGGAACAGTAGTTTCCCATGCACAAATTGTAACCAGCAGTGCCGACGACGGAACTCCAGGCACGCTCAGAAGTCAAATTACGGCAGCACTTCCGGGTGGTGTCATTACTTTTGCCCCAGGGGTCATGAACATTGTCTTGGTATCAGGACAAATCACGATTGACAAATCGCTAACCCTTACCGGAAACGGAATTCTAAACACCACGATTAACGCTAACAACGCCAGTAGGATTTTTGATATCACTAATGGAGATGTTATCATTAATGACTTGGTGCTAACAAATGGTTTGGCTGATAACGGTGGTGCGATACAAGTGGTAGGTGCTGATTTGATTATCAATAATGCGACACTTTCTAACAGTACAGCCAACGGATTGAGTGGTAGTGGTGGAGCTATCTTCGTAGGTACTGGAGCAACTTTGGTAGCTCTCAATACTACGATTTCCGGCAATACAGCCAATCGTGCTGGAGGCGGAATCGAGAGTGTGGCAGGAACGACAACGACACTTACAAACGTGAACTTGATGATGAACAATGCAGGTGTTGCACCAGCAACGGCAGCTCCAGGAAATGGTGGTGGACTGCATATTACAGGAAATGGAACTGCCATAATCACTGGCGGTATGGTCAACATGAATATGGCTGCTGCCGAAGGTGGAGGTCTTTGGAACGGAACAGGAACCATGACTATTGATGGAACAACCATCGACGGAAATACTGCTTCGGGTGTTGCTGCTGATAATGGTGGTGGGGGAATCTACAACCTAAATGGTGGTACAGTAAACATCGATAATGCTACCATAACAGATAACGTTGCCAACGGAACGGCTGGTTCTGGTGGTGGAATCTTGAACGATGTAGGATCAACTTTAATAATCGAAAATACAGTAATTACAGGTAATACAGCCAATAGAGCTGGTGGTGGAATTGAAGGAAATGCTACTGCAGGAACCAATTTTATCACTTTGACCAATGTTACGCTTGACGGAAATACCGTTTTCAATTCACCAGGAAATGGGGGTGGTTTGCACATGACAGGTCCCGGAACAATCACTATCAATGGCGGAACTGTAAACGATAATATGGCTGGAGCCGAAGGTGGAGGTCTATGGAATGGAACAGGAACCATGACCATTGACGGAACTACAATCGACGGAAATACCGCTTCGGGTGTTCTAGCAGATCAAGGTGGTGGTGGAATTTATAATTTGAATGGTGGTACTTTGATGATAATGGATGCTACTATTTCTAACAATATTGCAAACGGAACTGCTGGTTCTGGAGGTGGTATCTTGAACGATGTAGGTTCGACTTTAATGATCGAGAACACAGTAATTACAGGAAATACGGCCAATAGAGCTGGTGGTGGAATTGAAGGAAATGCATTGGCAGGAACCAATTTTATCACTTTGATCAATGTTACGCTTGACGGAAATACTGTTTTCAATGCTCCAGGAAATGGTGGTGGTTTGCACATGACAGGTCCTGGAACGATCACTATCGATGGTGGAACTGTAAATGATAATATGGCTGGAGCCGAAGGTGGAGGTCTATGGAATGGAACCGGAACTATGACAATCGACGGAACAACAATAGATGGAAATACTGCATCTGGAGTTGCTGCAGATCAAGGTGGCGGTGGAATTTATAATTTGAATGGTGGTACTCTAATGATAATGGATGCTACTATTTCTAACAATATTGCAAACGGAACTGCTGGTTCCGGAGGTGGAATCTTGAATGATGTAGGATCAACTTTAATGATCGAGAACACGGTGATTACAGGAAACACTGCAAACAGAGCAGGTGGTGGAATTGAAGGAAATGCCTTTGAAGGAACCAACTTTATTACACTAACAAATGTTACCCTTGACGGAAATACTGTTTTCAATGCTCCAGGAAATGGAGGAGGATTGCACATGACAGGTCCTGGAACGATAACTATCAACGGCGGAACTGTAAACGATAATATGGCTGGAGCCGAAGGTGGAGGTCTATGGAATGGTTCAGGAACTATGACAATCGACGGAACAACCATCGACGGAAATACTGCTTCGGGTCCTGGAGCTGATCAAGGTGGTGGGGGAATCTACAACCTAAACGGGGGAACCCTAGTAATTACTGACGCTATAATTTCTAATAATATAGCAAACGGAACTGCTGGTTCTGGAGGTGGAATTCTAAACGATGTGGGTTCGCAACTTTCTATAACGGATACTGCTATCACAGGAAACACAGCCATTAGAGCTGGTGGTGGAATTGAAGATAATTCATTGACTAGCACAATTATTTTAAACAATGTCAATCTTGATAATAATAGCGTTACAGGACCTCCAGGAAACGGTGGTGGCTTGCACATTACAGGGGCAGGAAGTGCTACCATAACTGGCGGAACAGTAAATAACAATACGGCTTCACTAGAAGGTGGTGGTTTATGGAATGGTTCAGGAACAATGACCGTTATCGGAACTACAATTGATGACAATACAGCCTCAGGTGCAGCAGCCGATGATGGTGGTGGTGGAATCTTCAATACATCAGGAACATTAATCGTTACTGATGCTATGATAACCAATAATTTAGCTACCGGAACAAGCGGTAGTGGTGGTGGAATATTCAGTATGGCGGGAACAGTTACAGTAACGGATACTACCCTTGACGGCAATTCAGCAAACCGTGCTGGTGGAGCAATCGAGGTGGTAAACGGAACTTTGACTATCGACAATTCCGACATGACCAATAACGATGTGGATGGAGGTTCAGGAATGCCAAACCCAGGAAACGGTGCAGCTTTACATATTTCTGGAGTAACCACAACCATGATTTCGGGCGGGGTTGTTTCGGGTAACGATGCAAGACGCGAAGGTGGCGGACTTTGGAATCAAACAGGAAGCACAATGACAATAACAAATGTAACCATCAATAATAATACAGCCAGTGGTCCAGATGCTGTTCACGGTGGTGGAGGAATTTTCAACAACGGTGGTACTCTGAACTTGAATAATTCAACCGTTTTTGATAACGTTTCAGACGGAGCTCTAGGAAACGGTGGTGGTTTGCATGTAAAAACCGGAACTGTAAACGTGATGCTTTCTACTTTCTCTGGAAACACATCTGCAAATAACGGTGGCGGACTTTACAACAACGATATGCTGATGCTAAATGCAGTTACAATTGCCAATAATATGGCTACTGCAAATGGCGGTGGAATTGCAAATAACAGTGCCACTTCACCATCTCTAAAAAACACAATCGTAGCCCAAAATATGGCGGCAACAGGTGCTGATCTTTCCAATGCAACAGGAAATTATGTTTCAAACGGATACAACTTGATCGGACAAGATGGAGCAAATGTTTTCCCAGCAACAGCAACCGATTTAGAAGGAACAGTAGCTACTCCAATTGATCCAATGTTAGGCCCATTGGCCGGTAATGGTGGTGAAACTTTTACATTGGCTTTACTACAAAACAGTCCGGCCTTTAATGCTGGAGACCCAACAGATATGTTTGAAGATCAAACAGGAGCTATGGTTTTTGGAGGAATTAGAGACATCGGAGCTTTCGAAGCACAGTCAAGTTTAGGAATAGACGATGTCGTTTTTAGCAATTCAAAAAGAAGCATCGTGTTTCCAAACCCTTCAGTAAACGGAATCGTAAACATCAAAATCGCTTCAGGCTTTGGCGAAAATGTAAGCGGTAGATTGATCGAAATTGGTTCAGGAAAAGTAATCCAGAATTTCACATTAAACAATTCATCAAGCGAGCTCAACTTGAGCAACCTTTCATCAGGTGTTTACGTAGTAGAACTCGTTTCGGACGCTACAACCGAAACCCACAAATTGGTTTTAGGAAGATAAGTGTTTAATAGTTTTTTTAGAAGAAGGCCTTTGCAGTTAATGCGAAGGCTTTTTTTTTGGAGCGAAAGGTTCGGTCATAAGGGAATCCATGTTCCTGCCTTTCCTTCCAAATCTTTTTGTTTTTTAAAGGAAAAAACAAAAAGGATTTTCCCTACAGTCAGGGCTAGTGGGAAACCAATTGCATTTTGGAAACATTTTCCAGAACGTCTAAAGTTTTGCTTTCAAGTTTTCTTTTACGCTTTCAAACCATTCATTCCTCAAGATACTCAAAACAATACTGTCACGTCGAATTTCACTTTCAAAGGTTGGCATATTGCTTCTCAAAATCCCATCCACTTTGCAACCGATACTTTTCATTGCAGCAATGCTTCGTTTGTTATTGTTATCAGCACGAAATTCAACGCGTTCCATCTGCAATTTTTCGAAGGCAAATTCAAGCAACAGCAACTTGCAATGCTTGTTCAGTTTGGTTCCTTGAAATTCTTTTCCATACCAAGTATAACCCAATTGCAACGTTTTAAACGGAAAATTGATGTCATAAAAACGAGTGCTTCCCGCATATTTCCCTGTAATCTTATCAAAGACAATAAACGGAAATTCGGTTTTTTGCTCTTTTGCCTTCAAGGCAATCTGTATATAATTTTCGAGATTTTCTTTTCCGTTTGCTCGAACCAAGGAATACAACCAAAGTTCAGGTTCGTTGATGGAAAAATGAAGTAAGTTTTCGATATCACTTTCCACTAATGGACGAAGTAGAACAAAATCATCTTCAAGGATAAGATCATCAGATAAAATAGCATCCATTTTCTAGCAATAATAAAAAATAAGGAATAGTTACTTCTCGCTCATTTCATCATAACGTTCCGGAACTTGCGGATCATACAACGGACATTTATATTCGTCCATGATGTCCACGAGCTTGTCCATTGTGGTTCCAACTGTTCCGTAGCATTCAATTTTCACGCTATTTGGAGTAGTCTTTACGCAAAAAGCACCCGGACCATCGTTGTTTTTCCAACTGTTTTCATCCACGCGTTCCCATTTTGAAAACACCGAATTGATTCGGTTTAGGATAACATCTGTTGGAAGTTTCTCCAAACCTTCAACCACTTGATCTTCATCCAAAGCTTCATATACTTCCTGATGGTTCAAATAAACGCCGTCTTCGTATTTCCAAAAAAGTAATTCGTACATAAACTTTAGGTTTAGCAATTAATATTCAAAAACACCAAACTCACTTTTAATCGTTAGTTTTTTAGTATCCGAAGTTTCAACACGTCCTACAATCTGAGCATCAACATTGAATGATTTTGAAAGCTCGATGATGTCTTGGGCGATGTTTTCTGGAACATACAATTCCATTCTGTGACCACAATTGAACACTTGGTACATTTCTTTCCAATCCGTTTTAGATTGCTCTTGAATCAATTTGAAAAGCGGCGGAATTGGGAATAAATTATCCTTAATCACGTGAACATTGTCAACAAAATGAAGCACTTTGGTTTGTGCACCACCACTACAATGCACCATTCCGTGAATGTCTTTTGGGGTATATTTATCTAGTATTTTTTTGATAATTGGAGCATAGGTTCTGGTTGGCGAAAGCACCAATTTCCCAGCATCAATCGGAGAACCTTCAACCGCATCTGTCAATTTCACTTGCCCAGAATAAATCAACTCTTCGGGAACAGCAGCATCAAAACTCTCAGGATATTTTGTGGCTAGATATTTTTCGAAAACATCATGACGTGCAGAGGTCAATCCATTACTTCCCATACCACCATTATAGCTTTTTTCATAAGTAGCCTGACCAAAAGAAGCCAGACCCACAATCACATCTCCCCCTTGAATGTTCGCGTTATCCACAACATCACTACGTTTCATTCTTGCTGTAACGGTCGAATCTACAATGATGGTTCGAACCACATCACCCACATCGGCCGTTTCGCCACCTGTAGAATGAATCGTTACACCAAAGGTTTTCAATTCGCTAATTAATTCCTCAGTTCCATTGATGATGGCCGAAATAACTTCGGATGGAATTAAATTTTTATTTCTTCCAATAGTTGAAGAAAGTAAGATATTATCAGTTGCACCAACACATAACAAATCATCGATATTCATGATCAAGGCATCTTGTGAGATTCCTTTCCAAACCGAAATATCGCCAGTTTCTTTCCAATACATATAGGCCAATGATGATTTAGTTCCTGCCCCATCGGCATGCATGATGATGCAAAAATCTTCATCATTGGTTAGATAATCGGGAACAATTTTGCAAAAAGCCTTTGGAAATAAACCTTTGTCGATGTTTTTGATGGCGTTGTGAACGTCTTCTTTTGAAGCAGAAACACCACGAAGTGCATATCTTTTACTGGTATCAGAACTCATAAATTGTGTTGTGTAGTTGTGTCGGCAAATGTAAACATAAAAAAAAAGCCTGCCAAGTGTAATATTCAATATGTTAAAGCAATTCCTCTAACAGGAAACGGAAGTTGAGCTCTTTATTATTTCGACGTATATTAATCGAAATATATTCTCCAGCATCTGCCTTCAACAAGCCATTCATTTCCTGCAAAGAAAGTCGATAGGCCGATTTATTATTGATGGAAATGATGATGTCGCCTTCTTGTAAACCCGCTTTTTCAGCCAAGGAGTTTTTTCTAATACTATAGATTTCGTAGAGTGGCTTCAGTTTAAAATTATATCTGAATTCGGATGTTCTTTTTCCTTCATCATAAACAACTTCAGATGAACCAACATTTAATTCAGTTCTAAAAGTCACAAGTTCTTCAATCCATTGTAGTCCTATGTGATGAATGCTGATTCCTGTAGTGTTGTAGGTAAAAGGTTCATTGAAATGGTTATTTTTTTTGAGATGCATTTTTCCTTCCTGATAATCAAAGATGATATTGAAACGCTTCAACAATTCACCACCTATTGATCCCGTTCTGTTTTTTACCATTTTTACATTCTGAAGCGAAACCGGGTCGGGAAAAGAACTTATCGGATTTCTAAATTCAAATTCATTCATGGATAACTTTGCTATTTTCGCCCTTTTGCCGTGTATAGCACCATTAAAACCCCGACCTAAGAAATCATCAAAGTTTTTTTGTGGGACATGAATGTTTTTGGATTTATTTTCGAAAAGCCACACAGGGTCACTATTCCCAGTATCAATTAGGCATTTTGCATCAATGGAAGTAGTATCAATTATAACAGCTGTTTGAAGATAAGGCTTGGCATTTTCGATGAAAATCGTAAAGGGTTTATAATTGTAAATGAGTTTTTCCTTATTGATTTTCGGTTCATTATATATGATTATTCTTTTCTTTAAATAATTAATTTCTATTAGATTTTTTCTAAAGAAATGAGAGCCAATGATGCCATTCACAGGAATCCCAAGACTTGATGAAAAATTAAATTCTTCATCAAGTATAATCAAAATTTCATGATTCGTGGATTTTAAACCTTGAAGGGTTAAAATGTTTTTTGAAGATCTCAAGCCTTCAGTAGAACCTTCATCTCCCAAACCTCTAAGTTTAATCTTTTGAACATTAAAAAGTTTTACTTCTTCTTTTTCATCCAAGCTAAATAAAATCGTTTCCTCAACCCCTGTGTCCAAAAGGAAATTGAGTTCAACACCGTTCACTTTTATGGGAACAATGATGAGATTATTAATCAATTTGAAAGGTATTGTTGCTTTCTTTTTTGAAGTGGTAAATTCAAAACCATCTTGAGCAAATAGTAGAGGGCTGCAAAGCAAAAAGCACAATAGTTGAGTTAAAAGTTTCATTTGCCGTAATTTTTAATAAAAATAAAAAATAATCACCAATAATTTGATAATTTATCAAGTTAAAGAATTGGCTCTCAATAAAAAAAATTGCAATTTTGCACCACTAAAAATTCAATCATGCCAAAAATTTCAAATAAAGGGAAACAGATGCCGGAATCACCAATCAGAAAATTGGTTCCGTATTCAGAAATTGCAAAGAAAAAAGGTCACAAGGTCTATCATTTGAACATCGGGCAACCGGATATCAAGACGCCAGAAGTGGCAATGAATGCTATTAAAAATGTTGATATAAAAGTATTAGAATACAGTCATTCTGCTGGATTTGAAAGCTACAGAAACAAGTTGTCAGCTTATTATAAAAACCACGGACTTCCAATTGATACTGCCGATATTATCATTACAACTGGTGGGTCTGAAGCATTGCTTTTCGCTATGGGAAGTACAATGGATACTGATGATGAGATTATTATCCCTGAGCCTTTTTATGCTAATTATAATGGTTTTTCAACGGCTTCTGGAGTAAAAGTGGTGCCTGTGATCTCTACGATTGATACAGGATTTGCATTACCTCCAATTGCTGATTTCGAAAAATTAATCACTTCAAAAACAAAAGCCATCCTAATTTGCAATCCAGGAAACCCAACAGGATATTTATATTCTAAGGAAGAAATGATGCAACTGGCGGAATTGGTAAAAAAACACGATTTGTTTTTAATTGCTGATGAGGTGTATCGTGAGTTTACTTACGATGGTGATGTTCACTATTCTGTAATGAACATTCCTGGAATCGAAGAAAACGCGATCATGATTGATTCGGTTTCAAAAAGATACAGCATGTGTGGAGCAAGAATTGGTTGCATTGTTTCCAAAAATAAAGAAGTTATGGCAACGGCGATGAAATTTGCACAAGCAAGATTGAGTCCGCCAACATTTGCACAAATTGCAAGTGAAGCTGCATTGGAAACACCACAAAGTTATTTTGACGAAGTGATCACGGAATACAAAGATCGTCGCGATACTTTAATTGCAGAATTGAATGAAATTGAAGGCGTGAAAGTAGCCAATCCAAAAGGAGCTTTCTATTGTATTGCACAATTGCCGATTGACAATGCTGATGCTTTTGCTCAATGGCTTTTGGAGTCGTATGACTTGAATGGCGAAACGGTTATGGTAGCTCCAGCAGCAGGATTTTATTCTACTCCAGGTGTAGGTCTGAACGAAGTTCGTATTGCCTATGTCCTTAAAAAAGAAGATTTAATTCGCAGTGTTGAAATCTTGAAAGAAGCGATTGCGGTTTATAACGCGAAGTAATTAACTTCTGCTATCAAAGAGAAAACCTGTCCTTTTTAATGGGACAGGTTTTTTTTATGAAATTAAATTTTCCGATTTTTTATTGATTTATTTAAACCTGTACCTTCTTCCATTTCCCTCTCTTAAACAATACAAAACTCGCAATGGTAATAGCCGTTTCCGCAACCGGAATGGCAATAAAAACACCCATCGGTCCCATTTTTAAATATTTTGCAAGGAAATAAGCAAGCGGAATCTGGAACAACCAAAACCCAATGAGGTTTACCCAAGTTGGTGTCCAAGTATCTCCTGCACCATTAAATGCATTGATCATCACCATCCCAATTCCGTAGAAAATATAGCCTGTTGCAATCACACGAACTGCTTTTACGGCATATACTTGGACTTCGGGATCATTCGTGAAAAAAGCAACTAAAAGTTCGGCTCCCAATAGCGAAATCAGCATCACACACGCCATGTAAATCACGTTATATTTGGCTGTTTTCAGAACTGCATCTTCGGCACGTTGTATTTCGTTTGCACCTAAATTTTGTCCAACTAATGTAGCCGCTGCATTACTCAATCCCCAAGCTGGTAAAAGGAAAAACATCATCAAACGCATTGCCGTTTGGTATCCAGCCGAACCATTGTCGCCTCCAGTTGTCGCTACCAATTGTGCCAAGAAAATCCAACTGCACGATGCAATTACAAACTGCAAGACGGCTGGAGATGCAATGCTAACCAAAGCTTTTATTTGTTCATAATTTGGTTTCAAATAGGCAAGTGTAATCTTCAGCATATTTTTACCATTAAACAAATGATACAGCTGATAAGAAACCCCAATACTCCTTCCGACAGTGGTGGCAATTGCAGCACCCGTCAATCCAAAGGCAGGAATTGGTCCGAAACCATTAATTAAAATCGGACATAAAATGATGTTCGCCAAGTTAGCAATCCAAAGGCTTTTCATGGCTATGGCGGCATTTCCAGCACCTCTGAAAATTCCGTTGATTAAGAATAACAACATAATCACGATACTTCCACCCATCATAATCTGGATAAAAGGTGTTCCGTGTTCAGCGGCTTCGGGCGAAGCACCCATCAAGAGCAATATTTCGGTTCCGAAAATGACACCAAGAATACTGATAACAGACGTTATGGAAAACGCAATCAAGATGGCCTGCATTCCTGCTTTTGCAGCAGCAACAGGATCTTTCTCGCCAATTCTTCGGGCCACAACTGCTGTAGCAGCCATACTGATTCCAATAGCAAGTGAATAAATAATAGTCAAAACCGATTCGGTCAAGCCAACGGTTTGGATGGCAAAACTGCTGTTCTCCAAATGGCCAACAAAATACAAATCGACCAAAGCAAAAACCGATTCCATTGCCATTTCCAACATCATTGGAATAGCCAATAAAATAACGGAAAGCCTGATGCTTCCGATTGTATAATCGATTTCTTCTCCCTTGAGGGATTTTTTAATGACTGATAATATAGTAGAAAATATACTTGTAGGTTGTCCTGTGTTCGACATAATAAAATATAGAAATGTGAAAGAATAGGTTACAGTATGAAACTGAACCTTTTGTTTTTAGCTCTTATGAATTTGTCCTTTTTTAGAAAGTGAGGACGGCTACAACAATCATATTTTCTGAAGATTAGAAAGACAAATATATTATTTTTTTCAAATAAAAAAGCCAACAACAATTTTATTTGCTGTTGACTTATAATGACTAAGTATGTTTCTGTGAAAATCTGTGTTTAGCTATTCATCAAGTTTCATATTTCCTCGATTCTCATGGTTTTCAGGATGTGAATTGGGATAGCGATTAGGTGTTACATCCGAATTTCTATCTTTATTCTCAACGGTTTTCTGATTCTGATTGTCATTGTTCGTAGTTTTAGTTTCAGAAGTTGCATCCTTGGAATTTTCTAAATTTCTATCGACATTTCGGGCTCTTTTCACTACGTCAGCGTTTCCATCTGTATCTTTTTCTACTTCGTTTTTCAAATCAGGAGTGTCTTTTGGCATATTTTTGCCACTAAATCCTTCATTCAATTGTTGCTCGTTATTGGTTTTCTTAGCACCTAGATCTTTATTTTCCATAGCATTGGTTTTTTTGAGGTTGATTATCTTATAATATTACGATTTATAACCCAAAGAAGCCATTCAATTAACATTGCTTTAATTGACAAACAAACTTATCTTTGCCGATATTCTCAAAAATGAAACACCAGCATTACATCATCCACAAGCCTTATGGTTATCTGAGTCAGTTTATTTATGAACAGAAAAGGAATAAAAAACTGCTAGGTGAATTGTATGCTTTCGCAGAGGGAACGATGGCAATTGGCCGTTTGGATGAAGATTCAGAAGGACTGTTGCTTCTAACAACCGATGGAAAAGTGAGTGAGAAAGTGAGAAGCAAAAAAGTGGATAAGGAATATTATGTGCAAGTCGATGGCATCATTACCAATGAAGCCATCCAGCAAATAAAAAAAGGAGTTGAAATTGGTTTTGAAGGTCAAAAATACATGACTTTGCCTTGTGAAGCGTCAAAAATAGAAGTACCTAATTTCGCTCCACGTTCCAAAAAAATACGTGACGAACGCCACGGACCAACAAGTTGGGCTTCCATAACTGTCAATGAAGGAAAATTTCGTCAAGTGAGGAAAATGACTGCCGCTGTCGGATTTCCAACCTTAAGATTGGTCAGAGTAAGAATCGGAAACGTTCATCTAAGCGATTTAAAATCAGGCGAAGTAGTAGAAGTAACCGATTTTTCAATATAGATTTCCAAAACCCAATACCCATAACCCTAAACCTCTAAAAATGTTAAACATCGTCCTAGTAGAACCCGAAATACCAAATAACACAGGAAACATAGGCCGTTTATGTGTTGGAACCGGAAATAGATTACACCTTATTCATCCTTTCGGATTTCAAATTACGGATAAAAATCTCAAACGTTCTGGACTTGATTATTGGGTGCATCTCGATTGGAAGGAATACCAAAATGTTGGAGAATGGGTTTCGGCTATTCCAGATACTTCACGCGTTTTCTTGTTCAGTTCCCATGCTGAAAAATCCTATTTAAAAGAAACATTTCAAGATGGCGATTGGCTTGTTTTCGGTAAGGAAAGCGTTGGCTTGAGCCAGGAAGTTCTTGTAATGTTTCAAAATCATCTGATGATTCCCATTTCACCATTGGTTAGAAGTTACAACCTTGCAAATTCTGTAGCTTTTGCAATTGGCGAAGCCAAAAGACAACTTTCAATTTAAAAAAATACTATATTTGAAAGAACCTTCATTCTTTTAAATATGACCGATAAATCTCAATTAAGAAGTTCAATTTTCAAACATCTCGACGGCTTGGCGGTTGCTCCAGTTGCAATTGCATTAAAAAATAAAGGTGTTTTAGATTTTATTTTAGATAAAAAGCAGGTTCAATTAGCTGAAATTACTGCTGCTTTCAAGGCAAATGAAGGTTATCTGAATGTTGGTTTGAGAATCCTGGCTTCACAGGGTTTTTTAGAGTATGAAGTCGATAATGCAAGCCAAGAGATTACAATTTCGGTAAACGAAAAAACAGGAATTGCTTTTTCTTTTTTCCATTTGTATGAAGATGTGGTCGATTTATTGCAGTTTTCTACCCAATTTCATCCGCGTCTTTTTGAAGATGCCCCGTTTGAAAAACTCAATGTTATCTTTGAAAAATACAAGAAAAACTACGGTATCGTTTTCTCCGAGGATGAACTTACAAATACTATTCAAAATCAAATTTTAAAGCATATCGAGGGTTATCTAATCGGACCAACAATCGTTCGTTTGGCCATGAACGGAATGTTTCATAAATATTTTATGGAGACTTCTTTCAAGCCGGAAGAGTTTCATAAATCGCCCGAAAATTTTAAAAAGATATTGGATTTCTTCGTTCATCTTGGATGGTTTTTGGAGAAAAATAGTAACTATCAATTTACAGAAATGGGACTTTTTTATGCCAAAAGAGCAAGTGCCTATGGTGTTACGGTTTCCTATTTGCCAACATTTGCACGAATTGAAGAACTGATTTTTGGCGATCCATCTGTCTTGAGAATGGTTGCCGATGGCGAAAATGAAATCCACGTTGACCGAGAAATGAACGTTTGGGGAAGCGGCGGAGCTCACGATACTTATTTTAAAGTGGTGGATGAAATTATTGTCAAGCTTTTTAATTTGCCAATTGAAGAACAACCCAAAGGAATATTGGATATGGGTTGTGGTAATGGCGCTTTTTTGCAACATATTTTTGAAGTCATTAACAGGCAAACTTTACGTGGAAAAATGCTCGATGAATATCCATTATTTTTAGTTGGAGCCGATTATAACCAAGCTGCTTTGAAAGTTACCCGAGCCAATTTGATCAAGGCTGATATTTGGGCAAAAGTAATTTGGGGTGATATTGGAAGACCAGATGTGCTTTCGGATGACTTGAAGGAAAACTACAATATCGACTTGAAAGATTTGCTCAATGTGAGAACCTTTCTGGATCACAACCGAATTTGGGAAGAACCGAACCACATCCACAAAGACAGAATTAGCAATTCTTCTGGAGCATTTGCATTCAGAGGAAAAAGAATCAGTAATAATTTAGTGGAAGATAATTTGCTTGAACATTTGCAGAAATGGTCGCCTTATGTTCGGAAATTTGGCTTGCTTTTGATTGAGTTGCATACCATACATCCGAAACTTACCACTGCCAATTTAGGTCGAACTGCAGCAACAGCCTATGATGCCACTCACGGTTTTTCTGACCAATATATTGTGGAAATTGATGTTTTTAATAGTGTTGCATCTGAAGCAGGATTGTTTCCGGATCCCACTATTTTTAGAAGATTTCCAGATGCCGATACTGCTACAGTAAGTATTAATTTATTGAAAGGAAAATAATTATTTCTGGATATAAGTCGCAAAAGAACTGATCATTTTATTGACGGTACTTTCAAACGAAGGCTTTATTTCTTCGAAGCCTTCCTTTAATTTTCCTTCTGGGGTAAAATAATCTGCAATTGTAGATTCTATGAGCTTATCTTTCATGTAAATTTCCTTGACGGTAAATTTTAGCGTATAATTTTTTTCGCCAAATTCAACCGCAAGTGTATATTTTACAGTAAAAAAATAGGGATCACCAAGACTGTAATAATGGAAAGCACTTGGTTTCAAGGCATCAATTTTTAGTGAATTGGAAGTAACTTCATAAACATCAGCCCCTTTTTTATTGTAAAACAAAGCCCAACTTTTTGAAGCTTCAATTAGATTTTCAAGCGGAATATTTGGTTTAACGATGGTTACGGTTGGAAAACCATTTGGCGAAAGCTCAATTTTATCTTGTGAAAAGGCGAAACAGGTATAAAAAAAGAAAGCTGTTAAAAGGAACTTTTTCATTTTATTTAATTTTTTTCTTATAAAGATAGACGATACAGAATAGAAATTAAAGATTTTTAAATAGAAATTTAGCTTTTTCTATATCAAATTGTATATTTTCATCATTAAAAAGAGCTCCAAAAGTGCCCTTTTCAATTAGATTGCAAGGAGTATCTTGAACGGTATTTTCGGGTGTCATGACAATCATTTCATCACTCAATTGAATTGCCAAGTCAATATCATGAGTTGAAAAAAGAATACATTTTTGTGTTTCGTGCGTTAGTTTTTTTAGTAATTTAAAAAGTGAAACTTTATGCAGCAAGTCAAGATGGGTGGTAGGTTCGTCCAGAATGATCAAAGGTGTATCTTGTGCTAAGGCTCTTGCAATTAACACTTTTTGCAATTGTCCGTCACTAATTTCGAAATGCTTTTTATTGGATAAATGTGTAATTTGGGTTAGTTCGATTGCTTCGTTTATTTTGAGTATATCTTCATCCGTTAATGTCCCAATCCAGTTGGTATAAGGCTGTCTTCCCAATGCCACCAATTCAAAAACCGTTAAATTACTTGGCGGAAGACTTTCGGTTAAAACCAAACTCAACTGTTGAGCCAATTGTAGGGAGGTGTAATCTGTTGTTTTTTTATCATTTAAAATAACATCTCCAGAAATAGATTTTTGTATGCCTGTGATGGTTTTTAAAAGTGTAGATTTCCCGATTCCGTTGGCACCAATTAGCGAAATTAATTTTCCTTTTTCTAAAGAAATAGAAATATTTTCAGCCACAACTTTTTGCTTCTTTTTATGACTGTAACCAATCGAAATATTTTCTGCCTTTAAGATGATTTTATTTTCCATTATGTCATCATTTTACGTTTACCAACCAACAACCAAATCACAACCGGAGCTCCAATAATTGAAGTTATTGCATTGATTGGTAATATGATACTTGTTCCGGGAACTTGCGAAACGATGTCACAAATTAGCATAATGATTGCTCCAAAAAGCAACGTTCCCCAAAATAAAACACGATGACTGCTGGTTTGAAAAACCAATTTAGAAATATGTGGTACAGCTAAACCGATAAAAGCAATCGGACCTGCAAAAGCAGTGATGCTTCCTGCTAAAATGCTTGTTGCAAATATGATAGTTAATCGGGCTTTCTTGAAATTTAATCCCAAGCTTTTTGCATAATTTTCACCTAGAAGCAAGGCATCTAGTGATTTGATACTCATCAAGCTCAAAAATAATCCTATGAAAACCGAAATAGCAAGTATAAGGATTGAACTCCACGAAAGATTTCCAAGATTCCCGAGTGACCAAAAAGTAAATTTCTGCAATTGTTCGGCTGTACTGAAATAGGTTAGAACGCCAACAAAAGCACTAGTGAAACTACCAAACATCATCCCGACAATTAAGATTGACATTGTGTTTCTCAAACGTTGCGACACGATCAAAACGGCTGATAAAACCATAAAACTTCCTAAGCAGGAAGCGATTATAATTCCGTAGGAAGAGGCAATGAGTGAACCAAGAATGGAAGGTAGGAGAGAAGCACCCAAAATCACAAAAGCCACACCAAGACTTGAACCTGAACTTAATCCTAAAACGTAAGGTCCTGCCAATGGATTTCTAAACATAGTTTGCATCAATAATCCACTAATCGACAATCCCATTCCCACTAAAATAGCTGTAATTGCTTTCGGTAATCGAAAATTCAAGATAATATACTGCCATGTTTCTTTTGAAGCTTCTTGTCCCGTCAAGCTTTTGAAAACTTCCTTCAACGGAATTGAAACTTGTCCCAAGCCAATATCTAATAAAAACAGCACAAACATGATGAATGTCAGTGAAATGAATAAAGCGATATGTTTGGATTTTAGCATAAAACTATTTTAACTTTTCAAAGAAAAAAGGAGTATAATTGGGCAACAATTCCGGATGCAGCGTTTTTACAATATCTTTCAAAACAATATCAGGTCGGTTGGGTGCTAATTCATAATATAAAATACCTCCCTTTTTTCCTTTTTTACTGCTGAAAGAATATACATTTTTATTTTGAAAAGCCTTGAATTGGCTGTAATGAGGATTAGCATTTGTCATTTCTTTTAAAGAAGAAAATTGTCCCGAAGTAATCCAGAAATCGGCATCTTTGGCCTTTTCCAAAACGATTTCAAAAGATAGAGACAAACTTCCCGTACCTTCGGTTTCTTTCCATAAATAATTTCCTCCGGCTTGATCGAGTAACAAACTTCCCCAGCTTGTGCCTTTCGGCAAATACCATATTCCTTCAAACATATCTCCAGCTAGAATTGTGGGTTTTGAAGTAGCTTTTTTAGCAAGTTTCAAAGTCGTATTGTATTCTTTTTCAATGTCAGAAAAGATAGTATAGGCCTTTTCATCTAAACCATACAAGGCACCAAAAAACTTGATCCATTCGGCTTTTCCAAGTGGTGTTTGCTCGTTCCAGTCGCCATTGAGCATAATTTTGAGTCCGCTTTTTTCAAGATTATCCAACGTTGGATTTTTGTTGTCAATGCCATAACCGATGAAAACATCTGGAGCAACATCAATAATTACTTCAGTATTCAGGGTTTGGTTTGACCCCAATTCTTTAACTTTTCCAGCATCAATTCTAGCTCTCACTTTCTCTGAAGAAACATAATCCAGATTTGGAAAACCTAGCAAAGAATTCTCAACGCCAAGCATCTCCAAAGATGGAATATGGGTTGTAGAAGTCACAATTATACTTTTGATCGGAACTTGAATTGTCGTAAACTGACTCAAACTATCCGGAACTTTAACGTTTTTTTCTTTTAAGATGTAAGTATAATTTTTGGTCGCATTTGGCCAAGGATTAGAAACTTTTACAACCGTATAATTTTCATGTTTAAAAATAGCCAAACCCGAAGCATACTTGATTTCATTTTTAATTTCAGATGAAGTTTTGCCCGTAGATTCGCTATTTTCCTTGCATCCAATAGCAAAAATCAGGAACACCAAGACAACTATTTTAGAAGAGAATGATTGCATAAAAATCTTTTTGTTGAGGTTGACAAAGGTAAAAGGAATTATGGTTTTTTTCAGAAATAAAAAAATCGCCGAGATTTTTCTTGGCGATTTTTCTAATAATGTCCTTTGAGGGAATATATTCGAATTATATTTTCATTCTCAAGAACTTTGTAAATTAATCTATGTTCTTGATTGATTCTTCTACTCCAAAATCCACTATAATTGTGTTTTAGAGGTTCAGGTTTTCCAATTCCGATGGTAGGATTCTCCAAAATTGAATCTAAGAGTTCTCTAATCTTTTTTAAAATACGTCGGTCATTTAATTTTTGAAAATACTTAAGATGGAGTAAGGCTTCGTCAGTGAAATCTATTTCCATATGTCATCAAGATTGACTTTAGTGATTTTGCCTTTTTTTTCATCTGAAATGCTTTTTTCCATCGTTGCAACAAATTCAGCATTATAAGGGCTTTGGTCAGAATTCTTGTCTGTAGTTTTTTCAAACTTAATTTTCAAAGCTTCCAAAAATGCCTTCACTACATTTCTTTCTTCTTGATTTTTAGGATGAACGATAAATGTTTCCATAGCTAAAATTATTTATTACAAAGATAAAAATTAATTTAAATGAAACTTGTTTTCAAAAAATCTATATTTGCACTCGAATTAAGGTTGTGATTTAATTTTTATAAATCACATTAAAAGGGAATTTGGTTCAAAACCAAAGCTGTTCCCGCAACTGTAAGCTACAAAGCTTGTTGTTATCTACAAAACCACTGTTCTAATTTTAGATTGTAGATTTCAGATTTCAGATTCAATCTAAGATCTAAAATCAAAACTCTAAAATGGAATGGGAAGGTAAACAACAAGACGCAAGCCAGGAGACCTGCCTTTTTTCTTAACAAATATCGAATCTTCGGGAAAAAAGATTCTGGAATTATGACTTTTAGAAAGCAGTTTTTATTTTTTATTTTCTTCGTATGCCAATTTGCTTTGGCACAAAACGACAGCATCCAGTATTTGGAGGAGGTAAAAGTCTCCGATTCCCAACTCAAAAATTTCTCCAATTCACAATCTGTTCAACAATTATCGGATTCGATTATCAACAATAGTCAGGCTTCGCTAACTTCTTTGCTTAATTATAATACCGTAATTTATTTCAAGGAAAACGGACTCGGAATGGTTTCTTCGCCTTCTTTTAGAGGTACTACGGCTCAGCAAACAGCAGTAATTTGGAACGGAATCAATATCAATTCGCAACTTAACGGTCAGACGGATTTTAATACGATTACAACAAAAGATTTCAATACTGTCAATGTTCGTGCTGGTGGAGGAAGTTCGATTTATGGAAGTAGTGCCATTGGCGGAAGCATACATTTGAACAATGATTTAAGTTTTAAAGATAATTTTTCGAATGATTTGGAATTGAATTACGGTAGTTTCAACACATTTGGGCTCAATTATAAATTGAATGTTTCGGATGAAAAGTTTAGCTTTCAGGGAAGTATTTCCAGAAATAGTTCGGATAACGATTATAAATATTTGAATACGGATCGAAAGAATTTGAACGGACAATTTTATAATAACAGTTTCAATTCTAGTTTCGGATATAAAATTAATGCAACCAATTTTCTGAAATTTTACAGTCAATTTTATGATGGAGAACGCCATTTTTCATTGGTTACACCATCAGATTCTAAAACAAAATATACTGATTTCAACACTAGAAATTTGTTAGAATGGAGTTCCTTTTTGAATCAATTTACTTCGCGGCTTAAAGTAGCTTTCCTTTCTGAAGAATATCGATATTTCGAAAATATTACAAGCGATGATTTTTTCTTCGGAAAAGTAGAAACCTTTATTGCCAAATATGATTTGACGTATGATGTCAACGAAAAAATTAAAATCAACACCATTTTAGATTTTACGCAAAATAAAGGAAATGGTTCTGATATTCAGTCGGATAAAAGGCAAATTGGATCGGCAAGTTTATTTTTTAAGCATTTGGTTACAACCAAATTACAATATGAGTTGAGTGTCAGGAAAGAAGTAACTTCTACTTATGAAAGTCCTGTTTTGTTTTCGGCTGGAGCCAATTATCGCTTTACAAATTTTTATGCGCTGAAAGTAAATGGATCCAGAAACTTCAGGATTCCAACTTTCAATGATTTGTATTGGCAAGGTGCCGGAAATCCCGATTTAAAACCAGAAAGTTCTTTTCAGGGAGAAATTGGAAATGAGTTCAGGTATAAAAATTTCACTTTTACCGCCAATTTTTATCATATCAAGATAGAAGATATGATTCGATGGCTTCCAGGAAATGGAGGCATGTTTAAACCTCAAAACACCAATAAAGTCAGTATTTATGGTGCAGAAGCTATTTTAAATTGGAACAAAAAAACAGCCAATAGTGTTTTCGATTTCAACGGAACTTATGCTTATACGAATTCTAAAAACGATGAAACAGGTTATCAACTAACGTTTGTTCCCTATCATAAAATGACGGCAAGTTTTGGCTATTCTTATAAAAAAATAAATGCCTTCTATCAACATTTGTTTACCGGAGAAGTCTTTACCCAAACCGACAATAATCCAGATGCAACTATCGAGATGTATAATGTTTCGAACATTGGCGTTGGGTATGGTTTTGGCAAAAAAAATAGCTTTACAATTGGCTTCAAGGTTTTAAATCTTTGGAACGAGGAATATGAAAGTGTAGAAAACCGTCCGTTGCCTGGACGAAATTATAATTTGAATTTAACCCTTAATTTTTAATAGAATGAAATTTAGTAAATTACTTTTAGTAGCCTTTTTAGGATCAACTGTGTTTGTTTCTTGTAGTGATGATGACGATAAAGTTGACAATACTCCGCTTGGAGCCTATGATAACGGAGTTTTAGTAGTAAATGAAGGAAATGGAACTGCTGGTTCAATCACGTATATCGGGAACGACATGACCACTATTCAGCAAGATGTTTATAGTGTTGTTAATGAAGGAGACGGAATTGGAGGATACGTTCAATCGATGTTTTTTGATGGCGATAAGGCGTTTATCATCTCGAATGCTTCTAACAAGATCACGGTTGTAAACCGTTATACTTTTGAATTGATTGATAAAATTGACTCAGGTTTGAACATTCCAAGATATGGTGTGGTAGAAAACGGAAAAGCTTATGTAACCAATCAAGCCGCTTTTGACAGTACAACTGACGATTTTGTTGCTGTAATCAATTTATCGACTTATGAAGTTGAAAGTACGATTGCTTTGAATGCGATTGGCGAAAGAATTCTTGAAGAAAACGGAAAATTATATGTAACCAATGGGACTTATGGGGAAGGAAATTCGGTAACGGTAATCAATCCAGCTTCGAATGCAATTATTTCTACAATCAATACAGGAATTTCTCCTACTTCTTTTGAAGAAGAAAATGGTATTTTGTATGTGCTTTGTGGAAACTATGACGACGCTAGCAAATTGGTTAGAGTTCAGTTATCGAACAACGAAATTTTAAGTGAAGTAACTTTTCCTGCCGCTTTAGGAAATGCTCAAAACTTGAGTATCGAAGATGGGAAATTGTATTTCACGGTTAATTCAGACGTTTTTTCTGCCGCTTTAAATGCAACAACAATCAGCGAAACTCCTTTGTTTACAAGTGGTGCAACAACACTTTATGGTTTTACAGTTGAAGACGATAAGATTTATGTTTCGGATGCAAAAGACTATGCTTCAAACGGAAGAGTTTTCATATATTCTACAACGGGAGCCTTGCAAAAAGAATTTCCTGTGGGACTAATTCCGAATGGATTCTATTTCAACGACTAATAAAAAAAACACTTTTTTGCTCCAAGAAAAAAAGGCTTCCAGTTGAAAAACAAGAAGCCTTTTTTGTATGATTAACTTTTTTTGAATTATTTCATTTCGGTAATTACTTCTAAAATTGTGGAAGCAATTCTACTTTGTTGTTTTTCATCAGTAAGAAATTTACGGTCGTTAGGATTGGATAAAAAGCCAAGTTCAACGTTAACAGCAGGTGCTTCGGATTTTCTTAGTAAAAATATTCTAGCCTCTTTTAAACCTCTAGATTTTAAGCTATGATTTTTAACCATTTTAGCATTTAATTTTTCTGCAATTGCTTTCGATTCTTCATAATTTGGGTTTTCGTTGTTGATGAAAAATTCGATTCCCGAAGCAGTTTCATTTTTAATTCCATTAACGTGCAAAGACAGCACTAAATCAGGTTTGATTTTGTTAATCAAATTCGTTCTATCTTGTAGAGAAACAAATTCATCATCGTTTCTTGTCAGGTGAATCACGATATCTTTGTCTTTATTTTGAAACTTGATTTTCTTCGTAATGTTCAGAATAATTTCTTTTTCCGAAACATCGTCAATCTTCATTCCATCGTCTTTTCCTCCATGTCCGGCATCAATAACAACAGTAATTTGTTTCGATTTCGAATCTTTTGGAGCTACAAAAGCAAAAGAACCAACAACTAATAGGGCTACGATAATCTTGAATGCGTTTTTCATAATTTTGATTTTTGTTACTAGTAATAACTTCTTTTAAGCTCAAAAAAGTATCAGGAAATTAAAAGTTTTTCAAAACATCCGAAAGACCTTCTGGAATATCAACATACATTTCAGTTGTAAAACGCTTCATGGATTTTGAATCTCTAAATTCCTTGGTTACTTTTTCAGGATTGAATTTTAGCATTCTTGCATTATTTGTAATCAATCCGAGAGCAGTACTCAAAAGAGGTTCTGCTGGATTTCCAAGTTGTGACACATTACCAGGATTTTCTATCAGCTCTACATCAGGTTCGATTCCGCTTTGATATTCGCCAAAACCATCCTTGTTTACAATTTTCAGCACAAGAGGTTGCATGGCATATTTGTGGGTTAAACTTCTTCCGCTTCTTGTAAAATTTGGTGAATCATATAAGGTAATAGAACCCACATTTTTTCCAGTTGTGGTATCGCCAATCTGAATTACATTGATATAAGGTTTTAATCCATTGATTACCAATTCGCTTGCAGAAGCCGTTCCTGATGCTGTCAAAATATATACTCGCGAAAGATTCAAGCTGTTAATTGGAGTATTTCCGATGGAAGAAGTAAAGTTATTGATAAGATCATTTTGATCTAAAACGGCTTCAATTTTAGCATTCCATTGTTGTTTTGCAAAAAGTTGACCAGTATATTGTCCTGTAATCATGCTGGCCAAATAAGTTGCCGTTTGAACCGAACCACCACCGTTATATCTTAAATCTAAAACCAGTTCAGTAGCACCTTCATTTACAAAACTTCCAAAAGCTTGATTCAGCTGCTGATCGAAGTTGGCTGTAAATCCAGTATAAGCCAAATAAGCCACTTTTTTTCCGCCAATTTCTAAAACATCTGCTTCTAAAACCGGATTTTCTGTAAGTTCGGTTTTGGTTAGCGAAATAGTTTCGCCATTTGGGGTAATAGCACCACCGTCATAATTTGCAAGACTTAAAGTATACGTTTCTGCCGATAACAATTGTTGGTAATTATCAGCCGTAAGTGAAGAACCATTTACGGAATAAAAGATCATACCACGTTCAACTCCTTTATTTTCGGCATCAGATCCCGGAATTACATATTTGACCCATCCATAAATATCAGTTGTACTTCCTTCTTTATAACGCAAGCCGAATTCCATTCCATTATTTTTAGAAACACCTTGAAAAAGATTTTCCAAAACAGAATAATCGCTGACGATAACACTAAAACGATCTACAGCTTCTGAGGCAGGAAAGTTTGCTTCAGGCTTGTAAAGCAAGTCAATAAATAAATCTTCTGGGCTAGGTTTCAAAGCTAGAAAGTCATTTAGTTCCGCTTGATTTGCAAAACGATCGTCAGCCAAATCTGGCACATCAGCTTGCCATAAATAATAAAGATTAAGACCTTTCCAGATAAAATTTTCGATTTGAAGATAGGAAGGAACACCCAAAGTGTCATCCTTATCTTCACAACTTTGAAAAGAAAAAGCGGCTACAACGAATAAAATCAAGTATCTATAGGAATTTTTCATAGAGTAATTTTTATTTTAGAAACGTAAATTTAGCTACTTTAGTTTTATTTTCAATTCTTTTGTAACAAAAAAGATTGAGCCTCGTCTAGCTTATATAATCATCAATCAACAAACAATCAGATGCACCAAAATGAATTTGTAAATCTAATCACTCCTTTCAAGGACAAGATTTTCCGTGTTGCCCGAAGATTGCTTGTGAGTACTGAAGAAGCAGAAGATGCTACTCAGGAAGTTTTGGTGAAATTGTGGAATAAAAAAGACATTTTAAAAAATTACAATAGTGTCGAAGCCCTCGCCATGACAATGACAAAAAATTATTGTCTGGATCAGCTGAAATCAAAAAGAGCAAGTAATTTAAAAATTGTTCATAATAATTTCACCGATAGGGAAGCTGGATTACAGCAAAAAGTTGAGGATACTGACAGTTTAAATTGGGTCGAAAAAATAATTGACCAATTGCCAGAACAGCAAAAACTGATTATCCAGATGCGGGACATCGAGCAATATGAATTTGAAGATATTGCAAAAATTTTAGAAATGAATGAAACGGCCATCAGAGTAGCACTCTCAAGAGCCAGGAAAACGATAAGAGAATTTATGTTAAAAACACACAGCTATGGAATTGGATAAACTAGAAATACTATTAGAAAAATACTTCGAAGGAGAGACAAGTATTGCCGAAGAAAACCAGTTGAAAGATTATTTTTCTTCTTCAAATGTCGCGCAGCATTTGCAACAATACAAGCCTTTATTTGGTTACTTTTCTGCCTCAAAACAACAAGAGTTCACGCAAGAGCTTCCATTAAACTCGAATAATCGAGCTAAAAAAAGAACAACAACTTGGTTGTCAATTGCAGCATCTGTTGTGGTTTTGTTAGGTGCCGGAACATTTACCTTTTTTAATTATGACACTACTCAAAAAGAAGATTTAGGAACTTTTGAAGATCCAGAAGTTGCTTTCAGAGAAACCCAAAAAGCATTGTCATTATTATCCCAGAATGTAAATGTAGGAATGGAAAGTATTCAATACATTCAAGAATATGAAACCGCCAAAAACAAAGTATTCAATTAAAAAATCAATCAAAAAAATCAATTAATTAAAAAATTTAGAAATCATGAGAAAATTTATAATTACCACCGTATTAGTTTTATTGCCATCGTTATTTTTTGCACAATCAGCATTCGATAAATTCAATGATTTGGATGATGTTACAACAGTAATCATCAATAAAAAGTCGTTTGATTTGCTGGAGCAAGTGAAGCTAAAAATGGATGATAAAACAGAAAAATATATCAGCCAAGTAAAAAATATCGACAATTTCAAAATGTTCTCCACTTCAAGTACCAAAATATCTGAAGATATGAAACAAACCTTTAAGGCTTATGCCAAAAAACAAAATCTAGAACAACTAATGAGCATCAAAGAAGATGGAAACGACATTAGCATCTATGTGAAATCAAATGATGAATCTTCAAAAGTGTCCGAGCTCTTGATGTTTATTGAAGGTGGAGACAAAAAAGGCGACCAAACCATGATATTATCTGTAACAGGAAATTTCGACTTGGCTGCTTTAAATCAATAACAAATAATAAAAATAAAAATGAAAAAGTTTATAATTGCAACCGTATTTGCCCTTTTGCCAACGATGTTTTTCGCACAGCAATCGGTTTTTGATAAGTTTGATGGTCCAGAAGAAGTCACAACTGTTATCGTAAACAAAAAAATGTTTCAGATGATGGGTAACGTGAAAATGGATCCTAAAGACAAGGAAGCCCAACAATTTATGAGTTTGACCAAAAAGTTGAATAACCTTAGAGTTTTTACAACTTCTAATTCAAAATATGCAGCAGATATGAAGGCTACGGCTGAGAAATACCTGAAAAGTGCAGGTCTCGAAGAGTTGATGCGAATAAAAGACGGAGGTCAAAATATCAGAATACTCATTAAAACTGGAGCAAAATCATCACAGGTAAAAGAACTTTTAATGCTTATTGATGGTGGAGGAAAAGCAAATGAAACAATTGTATTGTTGCTAACTGGCGATTTTGATCTAGAAGATCTTTCCGTCCTGACCGACAAGATGAACCTTCCTGGAGGCAATGCCTTGAAAAAAGGATCAAAAAAGTAAATCATGAAAAAGATATATTTCTTAGCGCTAATTTGCAGCTTGTTTCTAGCAAGCTGCAATTCTGAGCCTTCACTTCAAAAATATTTTGTAGAAAACTCAGAAAACAAGGAATTCATCTCGGTAGACATTTCATCAGATATTTTGAATATTAAAGAAGCCGAGCTTTCTAAGGAACAATCGGATGCGATTCAATCATTTGAAAAGATGAATATTCTAGCTTTCAAACTTGATTCTACCAACGCGAGTCAGTATGCAATCGAAAAGACCAAAGTAAGTGATATACTGAAATCCGAGAAATACCAAAAACTAATGTCTTTTGGATCAGGGAAACAAGGTGTCAGCATTAGTTTTGTTGGAGAGGAAGAAAACATTGAAGAGTTTGTGGTCTATGCCAAAAGTAACGAAGCTGGTTTTGCCGTAGTCCGAATTTTGGGCGATAAAATGAACCCTACACACATCATGAACATGTTATCGGTGTTGCAAAAATCTGAAATGGATTTAAAGCAACTCAAGCCATTACAGGACATGTTGCAGCAAAAATAGATTTTAAGGTTAATGTTATTAATTTGAGAAAAACGTTCAGGTAGTTGTATCTGGACGTTTTTTTTTGAAACTAATCCCGCCAACCGCTACAACTCCTCCTTTTTAAAGCTTTTTTCTAAGGTTTTGCAGGAGCTTCCGTTGGTCGCTCTGCAAAGCCAAGAAAAAATAGCTTTAAAAAGTCCGGGGTTTTCGCTCATGTCGGGGTTAGCTTCGCAAGTGGAATCAGAAAGCAAGAATAAACCTATTTTTTGAAATATTTAAACGGTACTAAAAGCATCCCGAAACATTCGCCATGTTCCTTACCAATGTGTTTATGATGCATTTTATGAGCTCTTCGAACCGCTTTTGCATAACGATTATTGGCATTTCTAAACAGCTTGAAACGTTGGTGTATAAAAATATCGTGTACTAAAAAATAAGCCAAGCCATAAGCAAAAATTCCAAGTCCAATTGCTAATCCAATTTCTAGGACACCATTTTGCCAAAGCAAGAAAAACCCAATGCTAATAACGGCATAAATGATAAAGAAAGCATCATTTCGCTCAAACCATGAGTTGTGGTCTTTTTTATGATGGTCTGCATGTAACGACCATAAAAAACCATGCATGATATATTTATGACTGAACCAAGCCATAAACTCCATAAAAAAGAACGTCATGAAAAAAACCAGAATATGAATCCACATACTATTTTATATTAAATTCAAAAAAAAAAAATCCAAATTCCAATCTCCAAAAAAACAAATAAATTCCAAATTTTAGAAATTCAAAACCTGGAGAAACTAATAAATTACAAACTATTAACCTGTACTTTTTTGTCTACAAAATATTCAATCTATAAGTCAAATAACATTTTGCAAATAATCCAAATTTTTGATAATCAGAAACCCTAATTCGCGTATTTTTTATTTCCGCAGAAGGCGTTTTCTTCAGCTTCGAAAGCAATTTTTTATAATAAACATAAGCCGTGTAAACGCCAAATTTTGCTTCAAGCGGCAAATGCAAAATACCTTCATAAGCCGCTTTAAAATCGGCTTCAATTTCGTCAATAATTTTTTGTTTCGAAATTTCGTCAAGCTTATTTAAATCCGTATCAGGAAAATAAGTGCGATTTAATTCTTCAAAATCAGCTTTCAAATCCCTCAAAAAATTCACCTTCTGGAAAGCCGAACCCAATCGCATGGCAGCTTCTTTCAATTCTTCAAATTTTTGCTTATCACCTTTTACAAAAACCTTCAAGCACATCAGTCCCACAACATCAGCCGAACCATATATATATTCTTGATATTCTTGCTTTGTAGTATATTCATTTTTCACCAAATCAAGTTTCATGCTTTGCATAAAAGCATCAATCATTTCTACCGGAATATTATATTTGGTAACCGTGTGTTGAAACGAATTCAAAATTGGATTCAAACTGATCTTGTCTTTCAAGGCTTGATGCAAATTGTTTTCAAATAATTGCAAAAGATCGGCCTTATTATAATCGTGAAAACTGTCCACAATTTCGTCTGCAAAACGTACAAACCCATAAATATTATAAATATCCTGTCGTATACTTGGTGCCAGCATTTTTACCGCAGAAGAAAAAGAAGTACTGTAGGATTTTGTAACATTCCTACTGCAATCAAAAGAAACTTTGTCAAAAATAGATTTCATAGCTTATAAATGTTTCTCGATTAATTCAGCTGTTAATTTTCCCGAAATCAAAGCGGGTGGAACTCCTGGTCCAGGAACCGTCAATTGTCCAGTAAAATATAAATTGTCCACTTTTTTACTTTTTAATTTTGGTCTTAAAAATGCAGTTTGCAACAGCGTGTTTGCCATTCCGTATGCATTTCCTTTATAGGAATTATATTGTTCAACAAAATCATTTTTGCAAAAAGATTCCTTAAATATAATGTTTTCACTCAAGCTTTGCTGTGTCAATTGTTCTAATCTAGTTACGATTTTTTCAAAGTAGCGGTTCCTCAATTCTTCATTATCTTCTATTCCTGGAGCCAATGGTATCAAAAATATAGCTGCTTCTTTTCCTGAAGGAGCTGAATTTTCATCGGTTTTTGATGGAAAACTCGCATAGAAAAGCGGATTTTCAGGCCATTTTGGATCATCATAAATTGCAGAAGCGTGAACATCAAAGTCAACATCAAAAAATAAGGAATGATGTTCAACGTTTTCAACCTTCTTATCAAAACCTACATAAAACAATAGGGATGAAGGTGCAAAAACGCGACTTTCCCAATATTTTTCAGAATAGGCCCTATGTTTTTCGTCCAATAAGGTTTCCGTGTGGTGATAATCGGCACCACTCACTACAATATCACTTTCAATGTGTTCACCATTTACAATTAGACCATATGCTTTTTTATCTTTCACCAAGATTTTAGAAATATTGCAATCCGTTTTGATGGTCACACCTAATTCTTTCGCTAATTTTTCCATTGCAAGAATTACAGAGTACATACCGTTTTTAGGGTGCCATGTTCCTAAACCAAAATCTGCATAATTCATAAAACTATAAAACGATGGTGTATCAGATGGTTTTGCTCCTAAAAATAAAACCGGAAATTCTAATATTTGAACCAGCTTTTGATTTTTGAATTTCTTTCGAACATCTCTAGAAATGTTACTCAAAAACTGACCAACTTTCGTTGCAGTTTCAAAGGTTATCAGCTCCAAAGGCGAGACCCCAGGACGGTAAACCAAATCTTTTATGGCAATGTCATAATTGCTTTTGGCTGCAGCCATAAAATCTCCTAGTATTTTTCCACTACCTTTTTCAATCCCTTCAAAAGTGTTTTTTATTTCTTCCAAATTATCAGCAATCAAAACAAAATCATTGATTCCAAAATATACCTGATACGCAGGAGAAAGCTTTATCAAATCATAATAATCCGAAGGTTTCTTATTGAAATCAGCGAAGAATCTTTCGAACACATCCGGCATCCAATACCAAGTTGGACCAATATCAAAAGTAAATCCTTCTTTTTTTAATTGTCGGGCTCTTCCCCCAATAGTAGAATTTTTTTCAAAAATGGTAACAGAGTGTCCAGCTTTCGCCAGATAACACGCTGCAGCCAAAGAAGAAAAACCAGAACCTATAATGTTTATATTTTTTTTCATATTGTTTAACAAATATAGTAATATGTTAAACAAAATACTTTATGGTTTAACATATTTTTAAAGGCTTTTGACGAAAGTATCTAATGAATTGAACATTAGGATATTTGGTAAGTCGATTTTATGCTGAAGATGTTCTGTATTTCTACCTAAAAGCCATAATTGTGCATCATTTGAATCCAATATTTCTTTTTTTAGTCTCATCATATAACTTTCAACTTCCTCTTTTTCGGGAGAAGTGGTCATGTAAGTTACAAACACAATCTTATTGAAAATTTGTGCAACATCTTTTAAATTATCCAAAGGAGTATTGGCTCCAAGATAAATACTTTTATAACCATTTAAACTGATTTCATAATTTAGATATAGTAACCCAAGTTCATGAATTTCATTCATTGGAAGAAAAAGCACAAAAATTTTGTCTTTTTTTTCGGGTTCTTGCATTTGTACTTTTTCCGTGCTGATGATTAACTTTTGAGCAATCAGGTTGCTAATAAAATGTTCATGAGCGGGTTTGATAGTATCGGTTTGCCAAAGAAGACCAATTTCGTTTAACAGCGGAATAAAAATCTCATGAAAAATTTCTCTAAACGATTTTTCCGAAAGCAAGTTGTTATAGGTATTCAAAAAAAGACTCTGATCAAAATTAATCATCGCCATTTTGAAAGCATTGATAGCGTGATGCTTGATGCTTTTTTCAGAAATTATTTCACGAACCAATACCGGAATTTTTTCTGGTGGATATTTAGAAATTTTAGAAATCTTATAGCCATAATTATGTAGCAAAGTGATGTTCAATAGCTTCTGAAGGTTTGCAATATCATAAAAACGGATGTTGGTTTCTGTCCTCATAGGCTCCAGAATGCTGTATCTTTTCTCCCAAATTCTGATGGTGTGTGCTTTAATCCCTGAAAGATTTTCAAGATCCTTGATGCTGAATACACTCTTAACGCTTTCCATAAATTTCATTTTGTTTAACAAAAGTAATTATTTAATTAAACAAAATTCTGAATTGCATAAAAAAATATCTCAAAACTTTAGGATTTACTATTCACTATTGTTTGTACATTTGATAAACGTGATGCAATTAGATTAAATAAATTGTCATTGCACTTCAAAAAAACGCTTATAATAGACATAACAGTCTTCATGAAATTTAAAAATTTAATCCTCAGTCTCTTTTTTATAGGATTGATTGCCTGTAATAATGCAGAACTTTCGGTTGTGGCTGAAACTCAGTTTTCTCAAAATGAACAAGAAGATGCTAACTTGTTTACTACTGATAGTCTATCAAAAGTTCAAGATTTAAAATATTCATTGGAGCAATTGGATAATACTAAAGGTTTGTCTAACAGTTCGGTTAATTGTATTTTTCAGGATTCACAAAACTTGCTTTGGATTGGAACTTGGGACGGATTGAACCGGTATGATGGCAATAGTTTTAAGATTTTCAGATCGGAACAGGACAATAAAAAGGCTTTGAGTAACCAAGTAATCCTTAAAATAGGTGAAGATCATGAAGGGCAAATTTGGGTTCTAACGATGCATGGCATCAATCGATACAATAAAAAAACCGATACGTTCAAGCATTATTATTTTTCACGAAAAAACAATCCACCTTTGTCGGAGTCCGAATTTAATATGGCCTTGGATCCTTCAAAACAAGTTTTTTGTGCAGTAAAAGAGTGGGGAATTGGTTATTTTGATGGAACCGAATTTCAGCCTTTGAAAAGTAAAATTTTTGCAGCAAAAACAGTTAGAAAAATGGAGTTTTCGAAAACAGGAAAACTCTTGGTTTTGTTTGATAGTAATGAGCTATATTCTATTGATTTTATTTCAAAAGGTGATGAAAAAAGTATTTCAAAAACGTATTTAGTTTCAAATAAGGTAAAAACGTTTACTATACTTCCCAATCAAAATATTTGTACAGTTTTGATTACTGGTACAGTTGAAGTATACTTTCAAAACTATAAAAGCAAAACTGTTTTTCCTCAGAAAAACATCGAAAATATTGTCGGAAATATCTCTGAAGGATTGGTTCTTTCTCAAAAATCAAGATATTCAATTGTTGATTTTGATGGAAATGAAATCGTAAGACCTTGGTCAAAATACCTGAAAAACCAAAAAATAACTACATTAATTCAAGGAAGCGAAAATATTATCTGGACAGGTACCGATGGTGATGGCGTTTTCAAAATGTATCCCCTTAAAAAATCGTTCAGCCTGATTTCTCAAGCTCAAGTGCCAGAACTCGATGGCGGGATTGTGAGAGCTTTTTTGGACGTTAAAGGAAATTCATTTTGGGTTGGAACAAAAGGCAAAGGTCTCTTTCGTTTTCCTTCTGATTTTTATCTGCATCCAGAAAAACCTTTGGAATATCAAAATTTTAATGAAACCAATAGTATCATCAACAATGCGGTTTTTGCTTTAAGCGAAGGAAAAGACAACCTTGTTTTTATTGGAACTGATGGCGATGGAATTTCGATTTATGATATAAAATATTCAAAATTAATAAGTTGGAAGGATGTTGAAGGAAGTGAAGAGGTTGATTATTTTAAATCTATTTATGCCATTCATCAAGATAAAGATGGATTTATTTGGCTGGGAACCAATGGTTATGGGATGATTCGCTGTAAAATTTATCGTTCGGGTTCAAAATTAAAAGTAACCGATTTTAAAAAATATATAGCAGGAAATAATGACGAAAATGCATTAAGTAGCAACATTATCTTTTCGATTGTTCCGAGAAACGATAATCAACTTTGGATCGGGACACGTTTGGGAGGTTTGAACCTTTTTGACAAGCAATCGGCAACGTTTCAAACCTTTAAAAGTGATGCAAATAACCCCGAAAGCCTTTCCAATAATGATATTTTGTGTTTAGTTATAGATGCTCATAACAAGCTTTGGATCGGAACAAGTTTTGGTTTGAATGTTTTGGAAGAATTGAAGAACGACGGAAAAGCTGTTTTTAAAACCTATACAACCAAGGAAGGTTTGCCAAATAATACTATCCACGGAATTGTTTCGGATAAAAATTCTAACCTCTGGATTAGTACGAATTTTGGTTTGTCAAATTTCAGCATTAATCCCGAAAAGTTTATCAATTATACTCGAAATGAGGGGTTGCAAAATAATGAGTTTGCAGACGGAGCTTTTTATAACGATCCCGAGTCTGACTTTATTTTTATGGGAGGAATCAAAGGATTTAATTATTTTTTGCCTCAAAAAATAAAGGAATCCAACATAATTCCTGATCTTTTGATTGATAAAATTAGCGGTCAAAATCAGGCTATTCCTTATTATCAAAGTTTGGTTATCTCGCCAAATTCTAAAACTTATCCATCGATTGTTTTAAAGCATAACCAGAATTTTTTTGATATTCAACTGGCAGCTTTGACCTATATTAATAGTGAAAAATGCAGATATGCCTATCAGTTAAAAGGTTTTGATCAGGATTGGAATAATATTGACAACAGGAAAATCATATCTTTTACAAACGTTCCTCGAGGAAATTATTCGTTATGGCTCAAATGGAGCAATAGTGATGGTGTTTGGAGCGAACCCGTTCAAGCAATTGATATTCGAGTAAAGCCTGTTTTTTGGCAGTCTAATGTGGCACTTTTGGTGTATGCGATTCTGCTTATTTCGTTTTTGCTGTTTGTCAGAAGTTATTATTTAAAACGTCAATCGCTCAAGCAAAATATTCTGATCCGTCAAAATGAAGAAGTCTTGCATGAAAACAGATTGACTTTCTTTACCAATATTGCACACGAATTTTTGACGCCGTTGACTTTAATCGTCGGGCCGATTCAAAAATTATCAGAAACCACAAATCTAAACGAGAAGAATCAGAAATTCATTCACATGATTCAGCGAAATACTTCTCGATTATTATTTCTAACCCAGCAATTACTTGAATTTAGAAAAGCCGAGTATGATTATTTGGAAAATACGGTAAAAAAATTCGATTTAGTACACCTTGTAGAGCAAATAGCAGAATTATTTGATGATTGGGCTTTGGAAAAAAATATCCAGTATGATGTTGAAGTACCTTATACTTTACTAGGTTGGTTTGATAAGGATAAATTGGAAAAAATTATATTCAATTTAATGTCAAATGCTTTTAAATATACTCCTTCAAATGGAACTATTCATCTAAAATTTAAAATAGAGGATAAGAATTTCAAAACATTAAACATCACGATTACCAATTCAGGAAAGGGCATTCCGAAGGAAAAACTAGAATCTTTGTTTGACCGTTTTTTCCTGTCAGATACCAATCATACTTCGGATACTGAAATGTTTAGAACCGGAATTGGATTGGCCTACATCAAAAAATTGGTAACGGTTTTAAGAGGGGAAATTGAAGTTTCGAGTATTGCAAATGAACAAACTACGTTTACCATTTTGATTCCTTGTCAAAAAGAAGCTTTTACAGAAAAGGAAATCGACATGGAAAAATCGCCCGTATTGATTTCGCATCATCTTCGAAATATTTTGGAAGAAATTAATGAAAAATCAGATGATATCCCCGATAAAATATCGGCTTTGGATGTAGTAGAAAACAACCATAAAAAGATATTGATTGTTGAAGATGAGAAAGAAATACATTTGTTTCTAAACGATTTATTGGCCGATAAATACAAGATCATCACAGCTTATAATGGTATTGAAGCTTTGGAAAGTATCGAAAACGAACTTCCGGATATCATCATTAGTGACGTTATGATGCCACTAATGGATGGTGTTGAACTTTGTAAGAAAGTAAAAACCGATTTGAGAACCTGCCATATTCCGTTTATTATGTTAACTGCCAAAGATTCGGTTATTCATAGGATTGAAGGTTTGGAGAGTGGAGCAAATTCCTATATTCCAAAACCGTTTTATCCAGATCATTTATTGGTTAGAATTCAAAAACTTTTGGAAGAAAAGGAACTGATTTTGCAACATTTTACTCAAGATGTCGTTGTTGGAACGTTGTCGGATATTCCAATTAACAATGAAGAGAAGGCTTTCATCAAGCAAGTTATTGACCTGATTCGAAAGAATATCGACAACGAAAACCTTCAAGGGGCATTTATTGAGAAAACTTTAGGCATCAGTACTTCGCAATTGTATCGCAAAACAAAAGAAATTTTCGGACTTTCTCCAGGAGATCTGATTCGAACGATTCGCTTGAAACATTCAGCTGAACTCTTACGTAAAAACCAATTGACGGTTTCAGAAGTATGCTATGCATCGGGATTTAACAACCGATCCTACTTTTATAGAGAGTTTAAAAAGGTATACAATACGACTCCAAAAAATTATCAGTTACAATACAAAACCAAAAACTCTTCCTTTTCAAATAACTGAAAATCAACTACATCGTTATAGTGTACACTTTTGAAGAAATAGTGTACAGGCTTTGTTGTGGGGTTAACCTAAATTTATGACATCATAAAAAGGCACCAAAAAAATGAATATCACACTAAACTCAAACTAATTTTTATTAACATGAAAAAAAAAGTACACATTATTAACAAATCAGCATTATTGATATGAAAAACAAAATTATTTACAATCTTGTTCTGATATGGACAATATTGACTGGAAGCGTTATGTATGCACAAACTGTATCAGGAACGGTTTCTGATGCAAACGGACCATTACCGATGGTAAACGTCAGTGTAAAAGGAACCACAAACGGAACTGCAACTGATTTTGATGGAAATTTTACCCTTAACAATACGGGAGCAAATCCAGTTTTAGTATTCAGTTATATAGGATATGTAACCAAAGAAGTTATAGCCGCTGCCGATACGACTATAACAGTTGTTTTGACGGAAGATTCTCAACAATTGGAAGAAGTAGTAATCACGGGATATGTTGGACAACGAAGAAACTCGATTTCGGGAGCCGTTTCAGAAGTAAATATGGAAAATTTTTCCAAAACTAGAGTTGCCGATGTGTCGCAAGCTCTTCAAGGACAAGTTGCCGGTGTTTTCGTTGCTGCAAGTACGGGAGCTCCAGGAGATGGAATCCAATTGAGAATTCGAGGAGAAGGAACTTTAGGAAATAACAATGCTTTATATGTAGTTGATGGAGTTCCAACACGTGACATCACGTTCCTTAGCCCATCGGATATCAAAACAATGACCGTTTTAAAAGATGCAGCATCTGCTTCAATTTATGGTTCTCGTGCAGCAGGAGGTGTTGTTTTGATTACTACAAATAAAGGTGCTGAAGGTAAATCTAGCTTGGATGTTGATGTTTTTACAGGCGTTCATTTTGCTGTAAACCTTCCAAAAATGCTTAATGCAGCTCAATATTTGGACATGGAGGAAAGAGCTTGGAACAATAGTACAAAAAATATTCCAGGAGCCACAAATCCTTATACACGTGATCGAGGCGAAAGAATCTTTGCTGATACAAACTGGTTAGACGAATTGTTTACCACAGGTTTATCAAATAATATTCAGATTTCAGCAAGTGGCGGAACCGATAAAACTCAGTACATGATCTCTGGAGGTTATTACGGAATTGATGGAATTGTGACTGAAAAAAATGACCGTTACAAACGTGTGAATTTTAGAACCAATATCAACTCGAACGTTACGGAACGATTTTCTGTAGGAACAAATTTGCAATTGAACTACATCACTCAGGATCGTTTGTCGTCAAGCGGAGATGCTCCAGGGGTTATTCGTCATGCTTTAATTCGTCCGCCAGTTTTAGGAATTTATAAAGATGTGAATGATCCAACTTATTCAGCAAATGATCCTTATACCGATTTACCTTTCTACACTGGACCAGACAATGGATGGAGTCAAGACTATGAATTTAGCTCAAACCCTTTAGCAATTGTTCACTTTACAGATGATAAAAGGAATACATTTCAAGCTTTTGGAAATGTGTTTGCGGAATATGCCGTACTAAGCGACAAATCCTTAAAATTTAGAAGTAATTTAGGAGCTGATATCAAGTTTTTGCATGGAAAAGTTTTTTCAGAAAACTATGGAGATCCTAACATTGGTAATACAAGTGATGTATATTATGGTTTAGGTAGAAACAATCGCCCAAATAGTTTGAATGAAAGTAGAGGCGAAAACATAACCTTTACATGGTCGAACACATTGAATTATGTAAAAACAATTAATGATGATCACAATCTAAATTTCCTAGTCGGGACAGAGTTGATCAAAAATAAAGAATCTGCTATTGGTGGTGCTAGGTCAAATTTTGATATTACATCAGATCCATATCGTTACCTTGATTTTGGTGGATTAGGAAGTGCGAGTTTACCTTATCCCTATAGTTCAGGTAGAGAAGATAGATGGAGTTTGTTTTCTTTCTTCGGTTCAGGAACCTATGGTTATAAAGATCGCTACTTTGCAACGGCTACACTTCGAGCTGATGCTTCTTCAAGATTTGGACCTAATAATAAATGGGGGTATTTTCCTTCAATTTCTGGAAACTGGATCATTACCAATGAAGAGTTTATGTCAAATGTAAATTGGCTTTCAAACTTAAAATTTCGTGCAAGTTGGGGTGTAAACGGAAATCAAGAAATTCCTAATAATGCCTATCAGACTTTTGTTACCACAAATGCAAACGGAACAGAAGTGATTCGATACGGAAATCCTGATTTGAAATGGGAATCAACAGCTCAAACCAATTTTGGTATTGATATGGGAATTTTGAGTAACAAACTTTCATTCTCTGTAGATTATTTCAAAAAAGAAACCGAAGATATATTGTTGACTTTAGGTTTGCCAGGAGTTTCGGTAGGAAACATACAAGCGACTTACATAAATGCTGGCTCGGTTACAAATGAAGGTTTTGAATTTGCATTAAACTTTCAAAACAATGACAACGAATTCAAATATGGTTTTAATGCTAATTTGGCAACATTAACTAATGAAGTAACTGGTCTTCATTCTAATGTAAGACTTTTGGAGAATACATTTGCAAATACTAGAACTGTAGCAGGTCAGCCAATTAATTCTTATTATGGATTCCAATTTGACGGAATTTATCAAAATACAGCCGAAATCAATTCTCATTTATACTCAGCTCCAGGAACTACTCAACCAGGAGACATCAGATTTAAAGATCTTAACGGAGATGGAGAAATAAATGCTGATGACAGAACCTTTATTGGTAATCCTATTCCAAAAATGACATATGGTTTGGCATTTAATGCTTCCTACAAACGTTTCGATTTGTCATTTTTGTTCCAAGGTGTGGAAGATGTAGATCGTTACAACGATTTAAAACAAATTCTAGATTATGACGGACGTCCCTTTAATTCTACAACAGCAGTTTTAAACAGCTGGAACGGAGAAGGAACAAGCAACACGATTCCAAGAGTAACACAAAACGACAATGGGGGAAGTAGAATTTCAAGCATATTTGTGGAAGATGCATCCTATTTGAGATTGAAAAACATCGAAATTGGATACACGTTTGACAATAATATGGTTGCTGGAATTTCAAATCTTCGTGTATATGTTTCAGGACAAAATTTATTGACATGGACCGATTATAGTGGTTTAGATCCTGAATCGACTAACCTGAAAGATCAAGGAACTTATCCACAAGCTGCAGCAGTAATGTTTGGAGCAAGAATAAAACTTTAAAAAAAAATAATTATGAAAAAATATTTTAAAATAGCGCTTTTGTTTGGAGTACTTTCCTTCGTAGCCTGTGAAGATGAACTTGACTTAACACCGGTTGGTGCAGTTCCTCAAGATCAAGCAGACAACACTCCAACAATTACGATAATGGAGAACATTACTCGTTCTTCGTATGAATTATTGTCTAGTCGACTGAATATTCTAGGCGAATGGAATTGGAATGGCGGTTTAGTTTTCCAAAATGATTACATCATGCAAGATATTGCTTCGGATGATATGGAGAAAAAATGGTCTCCAGACGGAGATCAGCCGTGGATTGATGAAATCAATAATTTCACCTTTACTTCTGAAAATGGTGGTCCAAATGGATTATGGAAATACAATTATGAAGGAATAAAAAGAGCCAACACTGCAATTGAACATCTCACAAATCCAGAAATAGAAACCATTACAGGTATTTCTGAAGCAAGAAAAAATCAATTGCTTGCTGAAAATTATTTTATCAGAAGCTATTACTATTTTTCATTAGTAACCAATTTTGGTGATGTTCCATTGATTCTTCGACCTGTAAAATCATTCGAAGAAGCTTTTGAAGTGGCTGTAAGAGTTGATAAAAATCTAGTATGGGAACAAATTCAAGCCGATTTACTTTTAGCAATTGATTTATTACCAAATGCTAAATATTCTTCTGAAACAGAAAAATGGAGAGCTTCAAAAGGAGCCGCTCTTGCTCTTCTGGCAAAATCACATTTGTATAATGAAAATTGGAGTGCAGTTCCACCGTTGGTAGATCAAATTGCAGTATTAGGATTTAGCTTGAATGCCCATTATTTTCAAAACTTTACTGCCGAGTATAATGATAACGAAGTTATTTTTTCGTTCGATCATCAAACCAATGCCACTCCAAGAAGAGGAAATGGTATTTGTGCACCACTGGGTTGGGGATTTTTCGCTCCAAGCGAAGATTTCTTGAATGCTTTTGAACCAAATGATCCAAGAAAATCACTTACTGTTAATGTTGAAGATCAAAACGTAAACAAAATGTTAGGAAGTCTAAACGGAGCTAACAAGGGTAATGATGACGCACCAAATAATAAAGTATACATCCGTTTTGCAGATGTTCTTCTTTGGAAAGCCGAAGCACTTCTTGAAACCGGTGATTATGCTGGTGCCATTAGTATTATCAATCAAATTAGAACTCGAGCAAGAACATCAACAGATGCCGATGGAAATCTTCCACCAGCAGGAACATTGCCAGACCGTCCTGCTTCAACCGATCCTGCAACAGTTAAAGGATGGTTGATTTCAGAAAGAAGAGTCGAACTCGGTTTTGAAAACCAAAGATTGCTTGACTTGAAAAGATGGGGAATTGCTAAACAAGTTATGACCGCTCATGGAAAAAATTTCCTAGACAAACACATGTTGTATCCTATTCCACAATCGGAAATTGATGCATCCGCTGGAACTTTGACCCAAAATGATTACTAAAATTTTAGAGAAAAAGGTTGGCTCAGAGTTAGTTTTGAGTTAGTTAGTTCCGGGTCAACCTTTATTTTTATAGACAATAACCTACAGCATATGAAAGACATTGCAAAACGCTTTGTAGAGAATCCATTATTATCTCCCAACGATATTCCTGCCAGTACAGAAGGTTTGGAAATTACCTGTCTTCTCAACCCGGGAGCTTTCCTGTTTCAAGGGAAAACATGGTTAATCGTGAGGGTTGCCGAACGTCCAAAACAAAAAGAAAATATAATCTCGTTTCCTATTTTAACCGAAACAGGAAGCATAACCATCATAGAAATCAAAAAAGACGATCCAGAATTGGTTGCCACAGATGCTAGGGTTATCAATTATAAAGGCACCGATTATTTAACTACGTTATCTCATCTTCGATTGTTATGCAGTGACGATGGCGTTGAATTTTATGAACCTGAAGATTATCCATCTTTGGTTGGTGAAGGAATTTTGGAAACTTTTGGAATTGAAGATTGCAGAGTGGCTACAATTGAAGGAAAATATTATTTGACCTTCACTTCGGTATCCGATAATGGAGTAGGAGTGGGATTACGAACTACAACCGATTGGAAAAATTTCGAAAAACATGGAATGATTTTTCCAGCTCATAATAAAGACTGTGCCATTTTTGAAGAAAAAATAAACGGACTTTTCTATGCCTTGCATCGACCAAGTAGTGTAGATATTGGTGGAAATTACATTTGGATTGCTTCATCTCCAGATGGAATCCATTGGGGAAATCACCATTGCATCGTCCGAACTAGAAAGGCGATGTGGGATTCAAAACGCGTTGGTGCTGGAGCCGCTCCAATCAAAACTGAAAAAGGATGGTTGGAAATTTACCACGGAGCCAACGAAAATCATCAATATTGTTTGGGTGCTTTTTTATTGGATTTAAATGATCCAACAAAAGTTTTATCTAGAACCGAAGAGCCGATTATGGTTCCAACAACCGAATATGAATTAAGCGGTTTCTTTGGAAATGTAGTGTTTACAAACGGTCACATCGTTGAACCTGATGGCGACACGGTAACGGTTTATTATGGAGCTTCAGATGAATTTGTTTGTGGAGCTACATTTTCAATCAAAGAAATCCTTTCACTTTTAAAATAAATGCAATGCTAAAGAAACTTGCCTCCGAAGTGGATCATTTTAAAAGTCAAACCCATAATTTTCGCATCTTGGTGTTTACCAATTTGGTGTATGCTCTAGTTTTGCCTGTGATTGATATTTTTGTCGCGGCTTATATCATGAGAAATTCAAATGACACTTCGAAAGTTGTAATTTATCAGTTGGCGATTTATACTGGAATTCCGCTTACTTTTTTATTGAATGGATTTTTGCTCAAGCATTTTAATATCCGAAAATTATATTCTACTGGAATGATGTTGAGTGGTGTTTCGATGATTATTATGATGTCGCTCAAAACACTCGATTTAACCGGAATTGCAATTGCAGGAATCACGATGGGGCTTTCTTTCGGATTGTATTGGTCCAACCGAGATTATTTGGCTTTATCCATAACCAACGACGAAAACCGAAATTATTATTATGGTTTGGAAACTTTTATCTATACCATAATTGCCATTGCTGTTCCCGCCACGATTGGTTGGTTTATTCAATCAAAAGTAGGTGAAACAGAAAAGCATACGGCCTATTTAATTATTACAGGAATCGTTTTTCTAATCACAATTGTCGCTTCGATCGTTTGTTTCAGAGGAAATTTTGAAAATCCGGTACAAAAAAAGTACATCTTCTTTAAATTCCATCCCCTCTGGAACAAGTTATTATCATTGGCCATGTTCAAAGGTTTGGCACAAGGATTTTTAGTAACCGCTCCAGCCATGTTAATTTTTAAACTTTTAGGAGAAGAAGGAGCTCTCGGAAAAGCACAATCTATTGGAGCAATTCTAGCAGCAATCATCATCTATTTTATTGGCCGTTTTTCTAAACCTGAAGATCGAATCAAAACCTTTTCCGTAGGATTAATTCTTTTTGCAGTTGGAGCTTGCTTGAATGGATTTTTATACAGCCAAACCGGAGTAATCATCTTTTTATTATTACTTTTAATTGCAAAACCGTTGATGGATCTAGCCTATTTTCCGATTCAATTGAAAGTAATCGACATTGTTTCCAGAATTGAAAAAAGAGGCGAATTCACTTATATTTTAAATCACGAAGCAGGTTTGTATCTTGGACGACTTCTTGGAGCTGGAACATTTTTAGTGTTGTATTATGCTGTTTCAGAGGATTTTGCTTTGCGATATGCTATTGGAATAATTGCTTTACTTCAATTGTGTTCGATTTTCATCAGCAAAAAAATTATTGCTCAAGGAAATAAATTAGCTCCTGAGGAAGAGGAAAATATTGATCCAAAAGCACTCGAAGAAACAGCCACAAACATCGTCTAAAAATTAAAATCAATACGAATGAATACTTTTTTTAAAGCCCCAACAATATATTTTTTATTGGCGAACTTGTCCCTTTTTGCACAAGTAAAACAGCAATCGATTCCGCGAGTTGATAAGATGGCCGATGTGCCACAACCTTTCGGAATTATCGATTACAACCAACTTGCTAAAGATTTTGATGCAACCGTTTTTGATTTTGATGCAAAAGGAAAACTCTGGCCATTGGTTTGGATTGATAAGAGTCAGAAGAATTTTCCACAGGATGTTGTCGGGTTATATACAGCAATGGGAGATGTCCGTCAAGGCAAAGCCAATAAAGGAATGTTTCATGAAGCTTTGGCAACAATGGGAGCTACTTTAGGTGCGAGTTTGGTAGGAATTGACAAAACCAATCAGGACAAGCTGAATTATGTGGCAATGCTGAAAAATTATTTCAACAGCGAAACAGGTTGGGACATTATGATGAATAACACGTGTCCCGAAGTGGCCTTGCTTGGTGGAGGTTATGGACGTGATTGGTGGTATGATGTGTATCCAAATTTGTTATTTTATGCTGTTTATGATTTGTATCCAAATGAACCAGGATTTGAGGAAATAGCTCGAAAAATTGCCGATAAATTCTATGAAGCGGATGTTATCTTGAACGGAAATTATGATTATTCCTATTTTGATTATGGAAAAATGACACCGATGAAAAACAACATTTGTGCTCAACCCGATGCTGCAGCGGGCCACGCTTGGATTTTGTATTCGGCTTATAAAAAATTCGGAGATCAAAAATATTTGGACGGAGCTCTTTCTGCACTTTCAGCTTTAGAAAGCCAACCTATAAATCCAACTTATGAATTATTGATGCCTTTTGGAGCTTACTTATCTGCCAGAATCAATGCCGAAGAAGGAAAAAAATACGACACCGCCAAAATGTTAGATTGGACCTTCGACGGAACGGCTATTTGCCGTGAAGGTTGGGGGTTTTTAGTTGGAAATTGGAACGGATTTGACATTTCGGGAACGGTTGGGAGTACGGTTCATAACGGAGGTTATGGTTTTTTGATGAATACCTATGATGCCGCTTGGCCTTTAGTTCCAATGGTTCGTTATGATCAATCGTATGCAGATGCCATCGGAAAATGGATGTTGAATGCCGCAAATGCTTCTAAATTTTTCTATCCAGAACACATGCCAGACGAACACGAAACGATTCCAGAATTGGCACACGTTGGAAAAGGAGTTATTGGTTATGAAGGTATTATCAAAAAATCACTTTATCCTGAAAATGAATCTATTTCAGCTCCAGTTGCCCAAGGCGATGGGCCACTTTGGGTTCCCGGACAAAATCCAAAGGAATCCCAATTAAGTGTTTACGGAAGTGGTCACGTGGGGATTTTTGGAAGCATCATTAAAAAAACAAATGTTGAGGGAATTCTGCAATTGGATTTATTGGCAACCGATTTCTTCAACGACAAAGCGTATCCTTCTTATTTATACTATAATCCATATAACGAAAACAAGACGATTACAGTAAATGTTGAAAGCGGGAAAAAAGTTGATTTATACGACACGGTTTCGGGAAAATTCTTGGCGAAAAATGTTTCTTCTTCATCAAAAATAAAATTGGATGGAAAAACTTCAGCTGTAATCGTGATGGTACCTTCCAAAGGAAAAGTGACGCATTCAGGCCATAAAATGCTTGTAGATAATATCGTGGTGGATTATAACCTTCAACCTTAAAAATAAATCTTCTGACTAGATTGTTTAAAATTATAACGGTTTATTTCTGCTTAACTTTTTGTTTTTTCGCAACTGCACAAAATGCCGAAAACTCAAAAAAGTGGTGGAAGGAAACCGTTTTTTATCAAATATATATGCCAAGTTATGCAGATAGCAATGGCGATGGTTATGGCGATTTTAAAGGCATCACAAGCAAATTAGATTATTTGCAGGATTTAGGAATCAAGGGAATTTGGCTCACGCCTTTTTTGAAATCTCCGAAAGTTGATAATGGATATGATGTCGCCGATTACTACCAAATTGATCCAACTTATGGAACCAAAACGGATTTCGACAATTTCCTAAAGGAAGCACATAAACGAAATATAAAAGTGATTATGGATTTGGTTTTAAACCATACTTCCACCGATTGCAAATGGTTCCAAGAGGCAAAAAAATCAAAAGATAATCCGTATCGCGATTATTACATTTGGAAAGACAAGCCCAATAATTGGGAATCTTTTTTTGGCGGAACAGCCTGGGAAATGGATACTACAACAAATCAATATTATTATCACAAATTTGATATCAGAATGGCCGACCTCAATTGGTCGAATCCAAAAGTCGTTGATGAGGTTCAAAAAATATTAAAATTTTGGTTGGATGCTGGAATTGACGGTTTCCGACTCGATGTCATCAATTTTCTTACTACAGATGGAATTCTTGCTGATAATCCGATAAAGGACGGAAGTCAACAGCACTTATACGACATCGACCAAGAAGGCGTGAAAGAAGCAATGAAAATGATAAAAACGACGGTCAATGCTTTTGAAAATCGTTTTATCGTAGGCGAAATTGGTAGTGACAAGATTGAAGTTTTAAAGCAATACCAATCAGAAGAATTACTGGATGTGGTTTTTAATTTTAATTTCGGAAGCATACCAACATTTTCTGCCGAAAGAATCTTTAATGAATTGCAAAGCATGGAAAAAGAGATGAGCAGTTATCCCACATTATTTTTTGGAAGTCATGACATGCCGAGAATGATAGACAGATTAGCAGATGGTAATCCTGAAAAAGCTTCAGCTTTGGCAGCTCTTATTTTTACTGCAAAAGGAGTTCCGTTTGTCTATTATGGAGAAGAAATTGGAATGCACAACATCTTAGCAGAAAATCTTGAAGAGATGAAAGATATCCAAGGGAAAACCCATTATCAATTGGCTTTAGCCAAAGGAAAAACTCCTCATGAAGCACTTTTGGAAGGCAATAAAAACAACCGCGACAAATCCCGTAGTCCGATGCAATGGGATGACAGTAATTTTGCTGGGTTTTCCACTGAAAAAACGTGGATAAAAATCAATCCAGATTACACGGTTAACAATGTAGAACATCTCAAAAAAGATAAAAATTCAATCTTTTATAAGTATAAAGAATTAATTGCATTACGAAATAAGGAAAAAGTGTTGCAGTATGGAACTTACGATAGATTGGAATACGAAGACGATCAAATTCTTTATACTAGAAGTTTTGGAAATGAAAGTATCACAGTAATTATTAATTTTGGAAGTGCCGTAAGAATCAAGCTTCCAAAAAATGCTAAGGTACTTTTAGGCAATGCAGAACTCACAACCAACGGCTTTATTATTTATAAAAGATAAATTTTTAGAATCCTATAAATTAAAAAAAAATCCTAACTCTCGTTAGGATTTTAGTTTTAGAACATTTACTGTTTTTAGTAACCTTCATTCTGAGTAAACGATTTAGTCACATCCATTGTTTCCTGCGGAATAGGAAATATTCTTCTGTAAGGTTGTGAAACTGGTTTTGCAGAAAAAGGCAAATCAAATTTCCCAAAACGAATCATTTGAGGACGACGGTACATTTCCCAATACATCTCAAAACCTAATTCTTTGTATAATGTTTCGGCATCCAAAGAGGCGATTGGTGTTCCAGGAACATTGTTAAATAATGCCTCTCTGGTTCGGTTGGTTCTCAAGGCGTTTACATCTGCAAGAGCAAGACCAATATCGCCTTTACGGAAATAGGCTTCGGCTCTCATGGTGTAAATTCCACCTAATCTGAATAACGGAATATCTACATTACTAGAACCATTTCCTTCTTCTGGATCAAATTCATATTTGAAAACACGAGCACCTCTGTTGATTTGATTTTGGGCAAATACGGCAACTGTTGGATTGTCAAAGTTTAATTCTGGTGTGAAATCCATTGGAGTTGTCGTGCTTTTCTCCATAACCAAAGGGAAAACCTTAATTCTATTATCTTCAGTCATTTCAAAAGCTCCCGAAGATGTGAGTCTTGGACCGTATTGTGGCCCAGCCATGATACCGTAATTGAAATGAAACCAAGGCAATCCTGAACTTCCTGGAACAATATCAGTTGCAGGAACGCTTGTTGTAGTTGCATCGTTCATGAACCAAGTTCCATCGCTGTATTGCACATATCTGTGAAATCTTGGATCGTCATGATTTCCGTCCCAACTTGCGTAAAATTCTGGTGAGATACAAGATGCATTCGTTCCTCTATTGGCTGGCGAAACCCTCTGGTTACGTTCCATCGATACATAGGCAAAATCATTATCTCCATTTCGGATGTAATCGATTTTTTGAACTACGGCAAAAATCATTTCTGAACTTCCAGAATTATCAAGAGAGAAATTTTTGAAATAATTGCTTTCCAAGCTAAACTTCCCAGAGTTGATCAAAAGAGAAGTATAATAAATAACGCGATCCATGTCGCTACCCGAACCACTAACGGCAGCTTCTGTAAAATTAAAGTTTGAAGTTGGATTGTAACGGTCTTTGAAAACCGCTCGATTCAAATACATAGTACTCAACAATCCATAAGCAGCTTCTCTTGTAAAACGACCCGTATGAGTAGATTGTTGACCCAATTCTGCTAGTTGAGGCAATAATGCTTCTACATCCAAAATCAAATTGTCAATTGCTGTATCTGCTTGAAGAATTTCCAGTGGAGCACTCAAGTTCAATGGATCACGATAAGGAGCTTGTCCATACAAATCCAAAGTTGTATAGGTGTAAAAGGCTAAGAGTCCTTTGGCTTCAGCCAAAAAAAGATCTTTTTCTGGAATATCGCTATCATTAATCGATTTAATTGCAGTAAGTGATCTCGTGATTCCGTTCGTTAGCAAGTTCCAGTTGTCGGTTACAATAGCATTGTTCGGACTCCAAGAAAATTCGTGCATGGAACGCCATTTACCGCCATCTCCCCAGTCACTTCCTCTTGTTGGCAACAAGGCAACATCGGTTGTATATTCTTGCAAGGCAAAAACAGCTCCGTGATCTACAAAAGTTCTGTCGCCCAATCGATCATAAGCGGCAGCTAGAGCTCCAGCAGGATTTGAAGCATCATCTCCAAGTACTTCATCCAGAACAACTTCATCCAAATCAGTGCAACTGATCGAAAAAAGAGCTAGAAATGCAACGGCTACATTTTTAGTATTGAATAATTTTGTTAGTTTCATAATAAAGAAATTTATTTATTTTTTATTTTTAGAATGACATCTTCCTTGTTTTTATTGGCTTAAAGCCAAATTTTTCCAAGCGATTTACCTATTTTACAATTTTAAAGTTGCACCAAAAAGAAAGGTTTTTGATGTTGGATAACTCGAATAATCAATTCCTAATGATTGATTTCCACCGCTCGATTTAGGACTGTTGATTAAAGGATCGAAACCTGAATAATCAGTAATTGTTAGAAGGTTCTGACCTGTTACAAAAAGCGTCAATCCTTTCACCCATTTCAACTTATCGGTTTTGAAATTATACCCTAAACGAACACTGTTCAATCTAATAAAATCTGATTTTTCCAAGAAAAGTGTTGACAATTGAGGTGCATTTGCAGGATTAGCTCCTGAGTTGTAATAATCTGATGCTACGTTTCTGTCCGAAGCAAGGTTGTTGATGTTTAAGGCATTAAGTCCGGTATTGTTTACCAAATAACCTCCAGACTGCCCAATGATTGAGAACGAGAAATCAAAGTTTTTATAGTTCATCTGGCTGTTGATACCATACGTGAATTTTGGCAAAGCACCTTCGATAATTTTACGGTCGCTACTGCTAATCACGCCATCTCCGTTGTTGTCCTTAAAAATATTGGCACCTTCTTCGTCAAATCCGATGTGTTCCAGCAAATAAAAAGATCCTGCGGCATATCCACTTTTGTAGATGTTAGCCAAAACGCCAGATTGTCCAGGTCCAGAAATAGTTCCCGATAAAATTTCGGATACGGGAAGATTCTTGATTTCATTGTCTAAAGTTGCTCCATTCACATCAACTGTCCAAGAAAAATCCTGTGCGTTGATGATTTTTGATCCCAACATAAATTCGAAACCTTTGTTTACGATTTCGCCATCAATGTTTACCCAAACCGTGTTGGTCGGACTCAAAACCTGAGACGGAATGTTCAAGATGGCATCCGTTGTGGTTTTGTTGAAGTAATCTAGTGTTCCAAAGAATTTATCGTTCCATAAACTGAAATCCAAACCGATGTTGTATTGCGTCACCACCTCCCATTTCAAATCAGGATTTGGCGTTCTCGCTACCGAAATTCCGTTTACCAATTCCAAATCATCATACAAATAATAACCATCTGCACCAGCAAGAGCATAACTCGCTTTTGTGATCTTGTTTTCGACTTCCTGATTACCCGTCTGTCCCCAGCTTGTTCTTAGCTTTAAACTCTGAACCGCTTTAGATTCTTTTAAAAATCCTTCTTCAGATAGGTTCCAGCCTAAAGCAAATGATGGGAAATAACCATATTTGTTGTTTTCTCCAAAACGTGTCGAACCATCGGCTCTCATCGAAGCGGTTAAAAGATATTTTCCGTCGAAAGTATAATTTACTCTTCCAAAATAAGACTGCAACTCATTTTCTTGGGCAAAGCCAAAAACGCCCGATTGACGTCCTGAAAATCCAGGATTGTTTCCAGGGGAGATTCCAGTTTCTTGGTCATCAATTCCATCAATGCTGAAGTTGGTCCCCGATCTTTCAAATTTTTGATAAGAGAAACCACCAAGCACTTCCAGTTTGTGCCTTTCGGCAAATAAATTATAAGTCAGATAATGTTCGATAAGTGAATTTTTAGATTCCATATTGTTCTGAACATACTTTCCAAGCGGATTCAAATCGGTAAGGTTTGGATAAATAGTCGTGTTTCTTTCGGCCATCGATCGGTCATATCCAAAGTTTAACTTATATTCCAATCCATCCACAATCCTGAACGAAGTTTCCAGATTTCCTAAAACCCTGATAGTTCTCGTTTCATCTTCAAAAATGCTCAACAGATAAGCTGGATTGTAATGGGCATTCATGTTGAAGTTGGTATAATCACCATTTTCATCAAAAACCGAACGCGTTGGATTTGCCATCAAAGTATGGATGATCAATTGTCCGTTTGAACCTCCGTCATCACTTGTAGGAACTCCGTTATCGATGGTTTCACTTGCTGTTAAATTCACTTTCACTTTCAAGCGTTTGTTGTCGAGGAACGATTCGGCAGCATTAATTCTACCTGAAGTACGCGAAAAATTACTTTGGTTCACGATACCTTCTTGTTCCATATTGGCCAAGGAAACATAATAATTTCCAGAGTCGGTTTGCTTGGCAAATGATATCGAATTATTTTTGGTTACGGCTGTTCTAAAAATCACATCTTGCCAATCCGTATTTCCACCGTGGTCGAAAGCAGGATCCGAAATAGCATTCCTGTATTGGCTTGCCGAAAGAATGTCTAATTTTTTGGTAACGTTTGAGAATCCCAAATAACTATCAATTGTAAAAGTTGCATCACCTTTAGATCCTTTTTTAGTGGTAATGATTACAACTCCATTCGAACCTCTGGCTCCATAAATCGCTGAAGCAGATGCATCTTTTAAAACCGTAATCGATTCGATATCGCTTGTGTTTAGAAAGTTCAATGGGTTTTTTGCAGTCGAAGAACCAAATCCAACATTTGTACCTCCAGGACTTACACCATCATTCGACAACGGAACACCATCTACAACAAACAATGGTGTACTTCCGCTTCGGATAGACCCAACTCCACGAATTGTTACATTCACTCCAGCTCCAGGTTCTCCGCTTGCACTAACAACACGAACACCGGCAACTTTTCCTTGCAGTAAATTATCGGCAGAAATGTTAACTCCTTGTCTGAAATTTGCTTCTCCAATTTGAGTTACGGCACCTGTAACATCCGACTTGGATTGTTTTCCATATCCCACCACCATAACTTCGCTCAACTCAGATGCATCAGATTCTAACTGAATGTTGAAATTGTTGCCTTCCACAACGAGCGTTTTGGTTTTATATCCCATATAGGAAATTTCCAAAGTTTTTCCTTGGGCTACAGTAATCGTAAATTCTCCATCAATGTTAGAAATTACTGCATTGGTAGTTCCCTTTTCCACAATAGAAGCTCCAGGAAGCGGAACTCCATTTTCATCAACCACTTTTCCTTTGATGGTTTGTTGAAGTAGAGTTGTAGTTTTTACAGTCTCCATTTTCTTGATCAAGACCAGTCTATTGTTGATGCTGTAGCTAAAATGTGCTATTTGAGACAAATCGTGCAACACCTGATCTAATTGGCTGTTGTTGTAGTTGATCGAATAATTGGTTTGATCCTTTATTACAGCTTCTCCATAACTGAATTTGTAATGTGTTTGTTTGCTTAATTCTGAAAAAATATGCACTAAAGTTGCTTTTTCTGAAATAATTTTTACTTTTGGAGAATCATTTGCAATTTCTTTTGAAAAAGCGGTGTTGATGGACATTAATGTTGCAACTAAAAACAAGGCATTTTTTAGTTGGAACGATGTAAATTTTAAATTCATAATTTAAGTTATTGATTTATACGATGCTTAATTTTCGGCCGTAGTTGTTCGTAGCAACTGCGGCTTTTTTAATTCACGGTTACGGTATCCTCATATAGTTTGAATTTTAAGTTGGTGATATAATTTATTTGGTTTAAAATACTTTCCAATGAAGCTTTCTTTTCAATAAAAAGCGTAAGTCGGGTGTCAAGAACAAGCTTGTTTTTTACTTTCACTGAGATGCCATATTTGTATTCTAAAAGCGTAAAGACTTCTTTTAGGGAAACATTATTCAGTTCGGTATTTTCTTTGTAAAAGTTCGAAATTGCTGTGTTTTCATGTTTTTCCTTGAATAAGCTTCCAGCTATTAAAGACACTTCTTCATTGGGAAGCAAATCGATGCTTTGGTTTTTGGAAGACACATTTACTTTTCCACTTACTACCATCACATTACATTTATTTTTAGATAACTGGATATGAAAAGAAGTTCCCAAGACTTTTGTTTTTATCGCACCAGATGTAATCATAAAAGGATGTTCGGGATCTTTTGCAACTTCAAAAAAGGCATTTCCTTTCAAGAGTTTTACCGTTCTTTCGCTTCCGCTAAAAGTTTCCGGATATTCAAAAACCGAATTGGCAGCCAGGTAAATTACCGACCCATCTTCGAGTTGGATTGCATCAGATAATTGGGCTGTTTTAAAAGTAACCATCTCGGGAGTTTCATTGTTAAAAAAATAGCCTAAACCAAAAAGTACTGCAATACTTGCTGCAACAGCATATCTAATGTAAAGCGGCAATACTTTTTTCTTGTTGATGTGATTTTGCACCACATTGTATATTTTCTCCGAAGCCAGATTTTTTTCTCCCATTGCTTCAACCCATTCCGATTTCTCGTAGGTCGATTGCATAAAATCATTGAGCAGTTGCTCTTCGGAATTCGAGGTTTTCTTTTGCTCACTTTTTTCAAGGAGACTTTCCAGATTGTATTTCAATTTTTTTACCATCATACTTATTGTTCAACTATAAGTACCAAGATTTCAAAATCGTACTATCTGGAATTATTATGAGATTGTTAACCGAAAGTTATTATAAAAAAATACTCAAGAACAGCAATAAAATCAGCATCCAGTCTAGGGTTTTGAGTCCGATTCGTAACTGCTTCAAACCCATAGAGATTTGGTTTTTTACGGTTTGTTTTGAGATAGAAAGTTCTAATGCAATCTCGTCAATATTCATTTCCTGAATTTTGTGCATCAGGATAATTTCTCTTCTTTTTTCTGGAAGTGAATTCAAAAGGATGTGAAGCTTGTCGGATATCTCAGTATCAAAACCCGAAAAGTTGTCAATCAGATAATGCTCAAAATGATCTTCCAAAACGGTCTTGTCAAATTTCTCGTCCCGGTAATTTTTGAAGATTTGATTTTTTACAGCTCTAAAAAGATAATTTTCTACCGATGAAATGTCAATTTTTTTTCGTCGTTCCCAAAGGTCGATAAACACGTCCTGCACTACATTTTGTGCAAGATGTTGGTCTTGGGTTATTTTAAATGAAAAGGCATTTAGTTTTTCCCAATATTCAGCATATATCTTTTCGAAATTTTCAGTGTTTTCCATTTCAGAAATCGGGGTAGGGTAAGGTGCGAAATAATGAAATGTATCCTTATTGTATTTTTCCTGAAGGTTATTTTTTAATTAATTTATGATATCAGATGGATCAAAAAAATAATAGAAAGTATTCTATTTATTCGTTTTGTGCTAACCTGTCCTTAACCTTGGGAATCTAATTTTGCATTTGTGAGATTTCTTGATTTCACGATTCTAAAAATCCCCAAAATCTTGTCAAATAAAATTTTTAATATGAAATCAAATCTAAAGATGGCATTTTTGCTATCAACCGCATTATTTTTTCAGGCAAATGCCCAAGATAATTTACGTCTTAATCAGCTTCAAGTAATTGGTTCCCACAACAGTTATAAAATGGCGATTGAACCTCAATTGTTCGATTTTTTGCAAAGCAAAGATTCATCAAATGGCATGAAAAGCCTTCAATACGAACATATTTCAATTACCGATCAATTGAATCTGGGTCTTCGAAATCTTGAAATTGATGTTTATGCCGATACAAAAGGAGGACAATATGCCCATCCGAAAGGTTTGGATTTGGTTCCATCAAATATTCCTTATGATCCAGAAGGAAAGATGAAGCAGCCAGGTTTTAAGGTCTTTCATGTTTTGGATATTGATTTTAGAAGTTCGACTTTGACGTTTCAGGATTGCTTGAAGGAAATAAAAAACTGGTCGGATGCTCATCCAAATCACACGCCAATTTTTATTACATTGGAACCAAAAGATGGTGAAACCAATAGATTTGGAACTACACCAGAGGCATTTACACCAAAATTATTTGATGCATTAGATGAAGAAATTAAGAAAGGTTTGGGTTCTGATAAATTAATCACTCCAGATATGGTTAGGGGGAACTACAAAACGCTGGAAGAAGCTGTTTTGAAAAACAATTGGCCGACTTTGGAAAAAGCTAAAGGAAGATTTTTATTTGTCTTGGACGACAGTAAGAAAAAGAAAGAGATGTACATGAAAAATCATCCGTCATTGAAAGACAGAATCGTTTTTGTAAATGCTGACCCAGGAACGCCAGAAGCAGCTGTACTATTTAGAAACGATCCTGAAGATGCAACCATTTTAGATTTAGTTAAGAAAGGTTACATCATCCGAACAAGAGCCGACAATAGTACGGAACAAGCTCGAAATAACGATTACAAGCATTTTGAATTGGCACAAAAATCAGGAGCTCAAATCATTTCAACAGATTATTATCAAGCAAGTTCCCTTTTTGAATCGACTTATAAGGTGCAATTTGAGGGTGGGAAATACGAAAAAATAAATCCGATTAACGGAAAAAAGAAATAAGAATGTTGTTATTCTTTTAGTAGACCTAACTGGTTTTGAAAACCAGTTAGGTCTTTGTTTTTGAATCGATTTATTTTTTTAAATTTTCAATAGCACCAGTTTTCAAATCGATACTGAAATAATCGGCTGGAACTCCATTTAAAAACTTATTTAGGATGGATAGAAACAAACCGAGATGTACTCGATTTTGATCTTTATTATTTTTAGTATTGTTTGTAAAAGATTCATAAAGCTGTTGATATTGCTGGATTCTTTCTTTTCCAATGTCTGGAATGGCAACCTCATCGGCACTTCTGATTCTATAAAAATCTAAAATGATATCAAATCCCGACCAACTTTTAAATTCGTTTAGGTTTAAATTTTGGTTCTTGATTTTCTGTTTTGCTTTTTTGAATTCGCTTTGGAAATCTTTTTTATTTTTTAGAATAGTCCCAAATGATGCATTTGTTTCCATATTGCTCAAAAGAAGCAAATCTTCTCCTGAAACATTCAGCATGAAATTTTTAAATGATTCCGGCCAATCTTCGGGCAAGAATCGCAGTCGAACTAATTCCTTTAGATGGAAATCGGTAAAGTCGTGGTAGTTTTTTGTTTTCAGAATTTCAGAATCCCAAATATTTTCAGGATTTTGTTGCTTCAAAAAAGCATATTCCATTTTATAAAGTTCAAAAAGTTCGTCAAATCGAGGAACTTCATTGATTGTAATGGTTTCTACAGTTACTTTTTCTGGAGATTGAATTGTTAGCAATTTATAAGCTGGAATGTAAGCTGCCAAAGAAGGCGTTTGAATGTTGACCAAGAAATTTCCATTAGCTGTTGTTCGTAATCCGGTATCGTTAATGTGCATGTGGCCTCCAAAATGAATTTTCAATCCCGCATTGGCAAGAGTTTGGGCTACTTCTTCTTCGGGAACACGATTCAGTTGCCATTTTCCATTGCCCATCAACGCTTTGATTTCTGTGGAAGCATCATCGTTAAACTCAACCATCGGGTAATGGCTGAAGGCAATAAGTGTCTTGTTTTTGGCTTTCGCTTCAAGTGTAATTTTTTTGATCCAATCTATAAGATGTTTTTTATGAGAAAACACATTGTTGTAACCAATGTCAGCTCCTTTGTAATTCTTAGAATTTTGAGGATTTCCGTCATTTATTTCTTTCGGTATATAGACATTTCCGTCGATTGCCAAAAGCCATAAACCTTCAACAGGTTCTACCAAATAGCTTGCATCTGGAACAGAAAACCCTTTTGCTACTTCGTAGTTCCTGTTTTCTAATTTGGCTTCCTGTACAGCTTTTGGATACTTATAATTTTCAGATGAATAAGTTGCAAATGGAGAAGTCCAAAACAAGTAGTTTTCTTTTGGGAAAAAACCAAAATCTTTCAAGTGATGTGTAATTTCCAAATAGCCCATTTTGGCAATATCTTTTGTTACAACCACTGGAAGTTCTTTTTCTGGATCAGTTTTATATAAATTTTCGGCACTAAATATGGGTTGAGGTTTTCCACCTTCTCCCAAGAAATCATTTTTCCCAGCCTCTTGAGCAAATGGACCTACAGGATCATGGTTTCCTGTAGTTATAAAAAAAGAAATGTTGTGTTTTTCGGTGTATTGATTCAATATTTTCTGCAAACCCCGAATGTGTATAGGTTGGCCGTCATCACTATAATCGCCTGGTAAAGCCACATATTTGATGCCTCTATTTGCAATGTCGTCCAAAGCTGCAAGAAAGGCAAAATAGTTTTCGTTGAAGATTCTGGTCGAATGCAATTGGGATTCCATTGTTCGAGCAAGCGTGAACTTTCCATTTTTTGGATTTGGAATTCCGTTGTAATTATTGTCTTCAAAACTTCCATACAAATCTTGCAGATGAACATCGGCCAGAAAAGCGATTTGAACACCGTCAATTGGATTTTGTTTTTTTTGAGAATATGAAAAATAGGTGAATAGTAGAAGAAGTAGTGGGAAAAATCGGTTCATTTTATTTTTTTACAAAAATGAGGAACCAAATTTAAGTTAAGGTTAAATGAAAGTGATCGTTGAAAGTAGAATGCAATGAAAATAAAAAATCCTAAACTACTAAAAGAAGTAATTTAGGATTTCTGTGACCAAGGAGGGATTTGAACCCTCACGCCCTTACGAGCACCACCCCCTCAAGATGGCGAGTCTACCGTTTCTCCACTTGGCCTAAAACAAAAAAAGTTACTCACCGAGGCGAATAACTTTTGTGACCCGACTGGGGCTCGAACCCAGGACCCCATCATTAAAAGTGATGTGCTCTACCGACTGAGCTATCGAGTCAATGCTTTCAAGAAATTTTGTAAATGACTGGTCATTTTTGTGACCCGACTGGGGCTCGAACCCAGGACCCCATCATTAAAAGTGATGTGCTCTACCGACTGAGCTATCGAGTCATTTTCTTTTCTTGAATGCGGGTGCAAATATAAGGCGTTATTATTTATTTTTCAAAGCAATTTTCCTTTAAATTTGTCTTTTTTTAATATTTACTCTTAATGCCTTAATTTATAAGGTTTTATTCAGATGCAAAAAATAATAATATTGGGCTATATGGGTTCGGGCAAGACTACAATTGCAAAATTATTGTCCGAAAAAATAAAATTAAAGGTTTTAGATTTGGATAAAATCATCGAGGAACGATTGAATTTATCGGTGAAAACTATTTTTGAAACCAAGGGAGAAATTTATTTTAGAAAGATAGAACACCAAATTTTTTCAGAATTGATGTCGGGAGATGAAAGTATGATTTTGAGTCTTGGTGGAGGAACACCCTGTTATGCTGGAAATCATTTATTGTTAAATGGAGAAGGAGTGACCTCCATTTACCTTAAGGCTTCCATTGCAACACTTTGTGAGCGTTTGTCAAAGGCAACGTCAGAAAGGCCTCTTCTAGCAGCCATGGAACAAGAGGAAATGCAAGAGTTTATAGCAAAACACCTTTTCGACAGGAGCTTTTACTACAATCAAGCTACATTTAAATTAGCTGTTGATGGAAAAGATACTGCAACTATAGTTCGTGAGATTGAAGATGTACTAGCTTAAAAAAGCTACATTTTTACCATCTTCAAAATTTACTTGAACATGCTCCAATAATGAAGTTGAAAGAGAAATTCCTTTAAAATCAGCTTTTACTGGGTATTTCTTATGATTTCGATCGACTAAAACTGCCGTTTTAAATTTCGTTAGCGGAACGTCTAGAAAATGTCTGACACCATACACCAATGTTGTTCCTGAATTCAAAACATCATCAACCAAAACTAAACCTTTATTTTGATATTCTTCCTTTTTTAGCGAAGTGGTAATGGGAGAAGTTGGATTTTGCTTATCAATAAAAACTTCGCAAAGCGATACTTTTAGGGTCGAAATTTTTTCTAAGGCAGTTGCTATTTTTTTTGCAAAAACAAAACCGTTATTGGCAATTCCTGCAATCACAATCACTTCTTCATCCACAAAAGTTTCATAAATCTGGTAGGCGATTCGTGTGATTTTGTGTTCTATTTCTAGGTTATTCAGTATGATGTTTTGGCTCATTATATTGTTTTTTGAAAGTGTTGTAAAATTAGCTTTTTAAATTGTTTTATTCCTCATCATCGTCCAAAAAATCGGTGCTGTAATCTTCAAGATCACGTCGGTCTTTTTTGGTAGGTCTTCCTTCGCCTGTTTTTCGATAATGTTCTTTTGATAGCTTTAGTAATTCTAAATGAGCAAAAACTTCTGGTGGAGTTTCATCTTTCCGATAGATATCAACTAATTTTGCTCCAACGCGATTTGGTGGTATGTCCAAAACCGTTATGATTTGGGTAATCTGATCTTTCCTGAACGTGATTTTATCAGTAGGAAAAACTTCTTTTGAGGGTTTGGCAACTTGACCGTTAACCGTTACATGATTCTTCTTGCAAGCTTCCGTAACCATGTTTCTGGTCTTGTAATATCTAACGCACCATAAATATTTATCGATTCGCATATCTTTTCTAAAATCGTAGTTAATTATTTGTTCAAAAATAAATCAATATTGTATCTTGCGGCACAAAAATTCCAATAATAATGAACAAATTTAGGTTATATTTTATTTTACTTTTAACGTCTGTCGTTTTATTTTCTTGTAATAAAGACGATGACAAATCTTCGAGTGTTCCTCCAAGAGATTATACAGAACAATATACAGCCGATATCGATTCGATTGAGAAATATTTAAAGACACATTATTTAGAACCTGTTGAGGTGGATAATAGGCTTGATGTTATAATTAAACCAATTCCAAGCCCAAATCCAGAAGGTTTTGTTTCCATTTGGGACAACACAGAATTTCCTTTGCAATCAAAAATCTTTAAAAGTGATTTAAGAAATTCTAGCCTTGTAGATGGTAGAATAGAAGATCCTGTAGATTATAAAGTATATTATTTGATGTTGCAAGAGGGTATTGGACAGCAGGCTACAACAACTGATTCTACTTTTGTAAGCTATAGGGGATGGACTCTTGCAGATAATAGTCAGTTTGATATTAGTAATGTACCTGCCTGGTTCACCTTTCCTAGTATAACGGAAGGTGAGAATCAATTTATATCTGGTGTTCGATTATTTACTTCACTGCTAAAAGCAGGTACTGCCGATTTGAATCAGGAAACAGGGGAAATAACTTATACAGGTTATGGAGCTGGTGTAGTGTTTATTCCTTCAGGTATAGCGTACTTTAATAGGCCTTCGGGAACCATTCCCTCATATGCTCCTTTAGGATTTACAATAAGATTACATACAATTCGAGAACGTGATCACGATCGTGATGGAGTCATGACCAAGTATGAAGATTTAAATGGAGATGGAGATCCTTTTAACGATGACACAGATGGAGACGGACTTCCAGATTTTCTTGATGTAGATGATGATGATGATGATTATCTAACTAGAATTGAGATTAGAGATGCTGATGGAAACAGACTTCCTTATGAAGAAATTCCAACTTGTCCGGGCGGTAGTCTTAAATTATATTTAGATCCAAATTGTCATGTTATTATAGAAGAGGAAGAATAATTAAAGCATAAAAAAACGTCCTGAATTTTCAGGACGTTTTTGTTTATAGTTGTTTTGATGAATAAGATTATTTTCTCTTCATCACTCTTTCAACCGCTTCAACAATAGCTTGGTTGTTCAGCTTGTATTTCTCCATTAATTGCTCAGGTGTTCCAGATTCTCCAAAGCTGTCATTTACTGCTACAAACTCTTGTGGAGCAGGGCTGTTTGCCGATAAAACTCTAGCAACACTTTCGCCTAAACCTCCCAAGATATTGTGTTCTTCAGCAGTAACGATACATTTTGTTTTAGCTAATGATTTCAAAATTGCTTCTTCGTCCAATGGTTTGATAGTGTGGATGTTGATTACCTCTGCAGAAATTCCTTTTTCTTCCAAAGCTTCAGCAGCAACCAATGCTTCCCAAACCAAATGTCCAGTTGCAACGATAGTTACATCCGAACCTTCGTTTAATAAAATTGCTTTACCAATAACAAATGGTTCGTCAGCTGGCATAAAATTAGGAACTACAGGACGTCCAAAACGCAAATAAGCTGGACCATGATGATCTGCTAATGCAAGTGTAGCTGCTTTAGTTTGGTTATAATCGCAAGTGTTGATTACAGTCATTCCTGGCAACATTTTCATCAAGCCAATATCTTCAAGAATTTGGTGAGTTGCTCCATCTTCACCCAAAGTAAGACCTGCATGCGAAGCACAAATTTTTACGTTTTTGTCAGAATAAGCTACTGATTGACGGATTTGATCGTAAACTCTTCCTGTAGAAAAGTTAGCAAAAGTTCCTGTAAACGGAATTTTCCCACCAATTGTCAAACCTGCAGCAATACCAATCATGTTTGCTTCTGCAATTCCGATTTGGAAAAAACGCTCTGGATGATTTTTTTTGAACTCATCAAATTTTAATGATCCAATTAAATCTGCACAAAGTGCCACAACATTTTCATTTTTTTGACCTAATTCGGTCATTCCCGCACCAAAACCTGAACGGGTATCTTTACTTCCTGTATTTGTATATTTTTTCATGTTGAATTTAAAAATTGAAGGATTTAAGAATTAAAAGATTATGAAATTTACTCATAACTTACAATTCATAACTCATTATTAATAGTCGCTTTCGCCTTCACAATAGTTTTGAGATAAGGCATTGGCCAATTGCTCATCGTTTGGAGCTTTTCCGTGCCAAGCGTGGCTGTACATCATATAATCTACACCATTACCCATTTCAGTGTGAAGCAACACACAAACTGGTTTTCCTTTTCCAGTTTTAGATTTTGCTTCTGTCATTCCAGCGATGATAGCCTCGATGTTGTTTCCTTCTTTGATGTCAATAACATCCCAATCAAAAGCTTCAAATTTGGCACGAACACTGCCCATATTTAAAACGTCATCTGTAGTTCCATCAATTTGTTTTCCGTTAAGGTCGATTGTAGCAATAAGGTTGTCTACTTTTTTTGCAGAAGCATACATGATCGCTTCCCAGTTTTGCCCTTCTTGCAACTCTCCATCACCAAGAAGTGCATAAATCAAATGATTGTCGTTATTCAATTTTTTAGCTTGAGCAGCACCAATAGCAACTGACATTCCTTGTCCTAATGAACCAGAGGCAACTCTAATTCCAGGCAAACCTTCGTGCGTTGTTGGATGTCCTTGAAGACGCGAATTGATGTGACGAAAAGTTGCCAATTCTGAAACTGGAAAATAACCGCTTCTAGCTAAAACGCTATAGAATACTGGTGAAATATGTCCGTTTGAAAGGAAAAATAAATCTTCCCCAATACCGTCCATATCAAAACCTTCCTTTCGGTCCATTAGATTTTGATAAAGAGCTACCAAAAATTCCGTACAACCCAAAGAACCTCCTGGGTGACCTGAATTTACGGCATGAACCATTCTAAGAATGTCTCTTCTTACTTGAATGCTTAAATTGTTTAGTTGTTGTGTGTTAGGCTTCATTTTATGAATTAAAGTTTAAACTGTCGCAAAGATAATCAGATATTTCGGTTTTTAACCAACGTAGTTTTTAGATTTTCAAGAAGTTGTTAGGCTTTGTTAGTAAATGAAAAATCCTCAAACAATAATCTTAATTTGAGGATTTTAATTAGATGATTATATTAAATTGATGAAATTTATTTCACTTACAATTTATAGTTTTAAAATTTCATCTGTCCTGTTGCAACGAATGTTAAACTCTGAAGCCAACTCTTTAATTCGGGCAACATCCTTTTTCAAAACCAGCATTAATTGGATCGAATCGCCAAAGCTATCTCCAAATTCAATGAGTTCTAAATCAGGATAGCTTTCGTCAATTTCCTTCGAAACCCATTCTAAGTACTCTTGTGTATTCAGTTTCAATTCATAAGGATATTCAGGAAAATCACCTTCAAATTCATCCACAATCAATTCGTGGATTTCGTCAATCTTATCGCCAACAATTATAAAATCATAAATTTCATTGGTAATGGCAAATTGCAAGGCATCTTCTGGGGCGAATTCTTCCAGCCATTCTGCATCATTTTCTTTCAGGTATTCTTTCGGATTTTCCTGTGCTAATGTCAAGTTTGTAAAAATTTCTTCTTCATTTTCCAATTCGAAATCAGCAAGAAGAAGATGTATAAGTTCTTTTATTTTGTCCATTTTATTTTTATCTTAAAATTTATTTTTCCTTTAACTCGAAGCACCAATAATTTAGTGCCTATTATCACAATTGATTTCAATTTGAGCTGGTTTTTTACTTAAAACCGTTATGTAAGGACAACCAAATGAATGGTATTCAAATCCAAAAATTACATTTTCATTATTCCTGAAGAGTTTGCCTGTCCACTGATTTATTACATTTGTTTCCGTTTCACCTATAAAATTTAATGGAGCTAGAGAATCACTTTCGCCTTCGCTGAATAATTCTTCATAAAGTACAGCTTTGGTTTTTGAATCGACAACTAACAATCTTCTTGCAAAAATAGATTCGTCACGTATAAAATCTTGAATGAAGTAGTCTAAATTTTCATATTTAAAAAGGTAAGATTCACCAATAGTGTATTTTTGCTCAAGCACTCCAAATTCATCTACTATTTTTTTTGGAGGGAATTCTTTTGAATTGATTTTCTTCCAAGCAATCGCCGTCAGTTGTTTTTCGGCAAATGGATTTTTTTTACCAACCGCCACCAAAATTTCATTGGCATAATCGCCAAAAACCTGTGTCAATTTTTTATCTATTTCAAAACCAATCATATAGTCGTATTGGGAATGGGGTGTTTCACCACCACTTTCATAAGGGCTAATATTTGCAACGACATCCAGATTTTTTACTGTAAATGATAGTAGTTTGTTTTGGACATAATCATATAGAAAAACTTTGTCGGATTCGGCAATTTTTGTGTTTGATAAAAACCTTTTTCTATATTTTGGATTCAGTATAAAATGTTCATCAATACTTTCTTCAGGAAGAGCAAGTGAATCAGGGTGTTCGCTCAAAGGGTAAATGTCAGAAAGTGATATGAAAATTGTTTTATCATTAGAATCTGAAATGTTGAACAATATAATTTCTTGTGCATAAATTGTAGAACCGAATAACATCAAGCAGAATAATATCTGGGGAAATATTTTCATTGGTGCAAGGTTTGAATTTCTCTCAAATATAAAAAATCCCCAATTACAAATTGCAATTGAGGATTTGGTATTTGCTTTAGACTAGATTATTCGTTAACGATAACCCATTCTCCATTTGCAAGAAGCGTTTCGGCTTTCTTATATTTCATTGTTTCCGTTTTACCACTCATAATGTGCTTCACGGTAACATTGTCGTTACGGTTGATTTTTGGCATTTCACGCGTGATAGTTTCAGTAACTTGAGGTCTTTGGGTTTGACTAGCTTCGCGGTTTACTGCAGCAGCTTCATCGATATTTTTAATTTCATCTTTAGAAATCGTCAAGTTTTCTTTTGGACGAACCACTTCTTTTGCTTCTTGAATTGCTGGAGCGTTTTGTTGTGGCAAATCCCCTTTAAACAAGAATGAAACCACTTCTTTATTCACCCCATTCAACATATTACTGAATAATTTGAACGCTTCGAATTTATAAATTAGCAATGGATCTTTTTGTTCGTGAACTGCCAATTGAACCGATTGTTTCAATTCATCCATTTTACGCAAGTGTTTCTTCCAGGCTTCATCTACAATGGCAAGCGTGATGTTCTTTTCGAAATCAGCAAGCAATTGTCTTCCTTCGGTTTCGTATGCTTTTTTCAAATCGGTAACCACATTCAAAGTCTTGATTCCGTCGGTAAAAGGAACTACGATTCTTTCAAATTGGTTGCCTTCGTTTTCAAATACATTTTTGATGATAGGCAGAGCTTCTCTCGCACTTCTTTCTGTTTTTTCAGTATAGTATTCTAAAGTAGTTTTGTATACTTTTCCAGCCAATTCATTAGCTGATAATTTATTGAAATCGCTTTCAGAAACTGGAGATGTGATGGAGAAATAACGAATCAATTCAAATTCGAAATTCTTGAAATCATTTACTTCTTTGTTTGAAGAAGCGATAAGTTCGCAAGTATCGTAAATCATATTGGCAATATCCACTTTCAAACGTTCACCGTGCAAAGCGTGACGACGACGTTTGTAAACCACTTCACGTTGAGCATTCATAACGTCATCATATTCCAAAAGACGTTTACGAACTCCAAAGTTGTTTTCTTCTACTTTTTTCTGAGCTCTTTCGATCGACTTGGTCATCATTGAATGCTGGATTACTTCTCCTTCTTTCAATCCCATTCTGTCCATCACTTTTGCTACTCTTTCAGAGCCAAAAAGACGCATTAGGTTGTCTTCCAACGAAACATAGAATTGAGAACTACCAACGTCTCCTTGACGTCCTGCACGACCTCTCAACTGACGGTCAACACGACGCGAATCGTGACGCTCTGTACCTATAATGGCCAAACCACCTGCCGCTTTCACTTCGGCAGTCAATTTAATATCGGTACCACGACCGGCCATGTTTGTTGCAATGGTTACAACACCTGGTTTTCCTGCTTCTTCAACGATTTGTGCTTCCTGCTTGTGCATTTTTGCATTCAAGACGTTGTGGGTAACACCTCTCATCTTAAGCATACGGCTTAATAATTCTGAGATTTCAACAGAAGTTGTACCAATCAATACTGGTCTTCCTGCTGCCGAAAGTTGGGTTACATCCTCAATTACCGCATTGAATTTTTCACGGGTAGTTTTGTAGATCAAATCTTCCTTGTCTTTTCTTGCCATCGGACGGTTGGTTGGAATTTCAACAACGTCTAATTTGTATATTTCCCATAACTCGCCGGCTTCAGTAACTGCTGTTCCTGTCATACCGCCCAGTTTTTTGTACATTCTAAAGTAATTCTGTAAAGTAACCGTTGCAAAAGTTTGTGTTGCAGCTTCGATTTTTACATTTTCCTTCGCTTCAATTGCTTGGTGTAATCCGTCAGAATAACGACGACCGTCCATGATACGACCTGTTTGCTCATCAACAATCATGATCTTGTTGTCCATGATCACATATTCAACATCTTTTTCAAATAATGAATATGCTTTAAGCAATTGCGTTAGTGTGTGGATTCTTTCGCTTTTGATACTGAAATCTTGGAAAAGTTTTTCTTTTTCTTCCGCTTCAGCATCTTTTTCTAATTTTAGCTTTTCGATTCTTGCAATTTCCGTTCCGATATCTGGAAGAAGGAAGAAATCGCTATCGGTATCTCCCGAAAGGAATTTGATTCCGTTATCCGTCAATTCTACCTGGTTATTTTTTTCTTCAATTACAAAATACAACGCTTCATCAACCTTGTGCATTTCACGGTTGTTGTCCTGCATGTATTGATTTTCGGTTTTTTGAAGCAATTGTTTGATTCCTTCTTCACTCAAAAATTTAATCAATGCTTTGTTTTTTGGTAAAGCTCTGTAAGCTCTCAGCAAAACGAAACCACCATCTTTGGTGTTTCCTTCTTTGATTAATTTTTTGGCTTCTGCCAAAAATCCATTGGCCAACTGTCTTTGAAGGCTCACTAGATTTTCAACTTTTGGTTTCAATTCGTTAAACTCGTGACGATCTCCTTGTGGTACTGGTCCTGAAATAATCAAAGGTGTTCTAGCATCATCAATCAATACAGAATCGACCTCATCGACAATTGCATAGTTGTGTTTTCTTTGCACCAAATCCGCTGGCGAATGTGCCATATTGTCTCTCAAATAATCAAAACCGAATTCGTTATTTGTTCCATAAGTAATATCAGCTTCATAAGCTTTTCTTCTTGCATCAGAGTTTGGCTGGTGGTTGTCGATACAATCAACTGTGATTCCGTGGAATTCAAAAAGAGGTGCTTTCCAAGTGCTATCACGTTTTGCAAGATAATCATTCACTGTTACCAAGTGTACTCCATTTCCAGTCAAGGCATTCAGGTAAAGAGGCAAAGTTGCCACAAGTGTTTTTCCTTCACCAGTTTGCATCTCAGCTACTTTTCCTTGATGCAACACCATACCACCAATCAACTGAACATCATAATGGATCATGTCCCAAGTGATTTCTTTTCCAGCAGCGTTCCAAGAATTTGCCCAAACTGCATCGTCACCTTCAATCGTGATGTACCCTTTTGTAGCAGAAAGTTCTAGGTCTTTTGGAGTAGCTTTAACTCTGATTTGAGTATTTTCTTTAAATCTTCTAGCAGTTTCTTTTACAACAGCAAAAGCTTCAGGAAGTAAATCCATCAACGTTTTTTCGGAGATATCGTAGGCTTCTTTATCTAAGGCATCAATTGATGCATAGATATCTTCCCTTGCGTCAATATCTTGCGTTTTTTCAACTTCTGCTTTCAAAGACTCGATTTTGTTGTCTTTTTCCAATCGAGCTTGTTTAATCTTTTCTTTGAACTCAACTGTTTTGGCTCTTAATTCATCATGTGATAAAGAAGCAAGCCCACTTTCGAGTGCCTTGATTTTTGTTAAGTAAGGTTGTAAAGATTTTACATCTTTTTCTGATTTGTCGCCTACAAAAGCTTTAAGTATGCTGTTTATGAAACTCATAATAATATATTTCTATTAAATAAAGGTGTGCAAATTTAACCAAAAAAAAAGCCTCAATCGAGACTTTTTCATTGGTTTATTTTTTAATATTCATCCTCGTTCCAAAGATAATCTTCGTCGGTTGGATAATCAGGCCAAATTTCTTCCATTGATTCGTAAATCTCGCCTTCGTCTTCTATAGATTGTAGGTTTTCAACCACTTCAAGTGGAGCTCCCGCTCTAATAGCGTAGTCGATTAGTTCGTCTTTGGTTGCTGGCCACGGTGCATCGCTTAAATAGGATGCTAATTCTAATGTCCAATACATCTGCTATCGATTTTTAGTTTATGCAAAAATAAATTTTTTACTGAAATAGTCAAGTAAAATTTAGTTTATTTTCAGAAAGTTAAGAACGTGTTTGCAATAATTAGGGTCCAATGGCTGTAAACACTGCATTTTAGATCTAAATATTTACAAAAGATTAACACAAAATATATTGAAACTATAATTTAGTCGGAATCCATTTTACTTCTTCTGCTTGAAGGTCTGAGGACAACTTCCGTGCCAATACAAAAAGGTAGTCAGAAAGTCGGTTTAGGTACTTGATAACGTAGTCATCGGTAGGTTCTAGTTCGTTTAAATGCACCGCTAATCTTTCCGCTCGACGGCAAACACAACGTGCAATGTGACAATATGACACGGTTGTGTGGCCACCTGGTAAAACAAAATGTGTCATCTGAGGAAGACTATTTTCCATTTCATCAATTTCATTTTCAAGTAATTGAATGTCTCCTTCAATGATTTTTGGAATATTCAATCGCTCTTTTCCATTTTTTAAAAGTTCTTTTGCGGGCGGAGTAGCCAATATGGCACCAACGGTAAAGAGCCTATCTTGAATTTCAATCAAAATTTCTTTATAATGAGTGTTCATTTCTTGGTCGCGTATCAATCCGATATGTGAATTTAATTCATCGACAGTTCCGTAACTTTCAATTCGAATATGGTGTTTCGGAACCCTGTCGCCTCCAAAAAGTGCTGTTGTTCCCTTATCTCCGGTTTTTGTATATACTTTCATAATTTTTATGCTTGTTTTGCAAAGGTTAAAAGTTTTTTGAAATTTACTTCTTAATTGACAAATTTAATTTGCAAGGTTTTTATCCAAAACAATACTACTATTTAAAACATATAGCTTTATATGATTTTATTTAAAAGTTATATAATTTATATATTTTTACTGAAAAACAGATAAAATATTAAATTATTCATAAAATATTAACTTAAATTAAGGTTGTATTTGATTTTAGCCTACATTTGTTTGAAATAAAATCAAAAACTAAATTATTATGAAAAAGATCAATTTATTATTAGGAGCGGCAGTTGTTGCCGTAAGTTTTACATCTTGCAAAAGCGAGGCAGAAAAAAATGCTGAAGTAACTTTTGACAGATATGAAAAATATGTAGATTCAGTTAACAACATTGCTGTTGCAGATGCACAAGCAAATTGGGAATCGATTGACGCAACTTACAATGAGCAAACTTCTAATGCAGAAGCGGCACTTGTAGATGCAGCAGACAAAACAAATGCAGAAAACAGAGTTGAGAAAGCAAAAGCAAAATATGCTGAGCTGAAAGCAAAAATGGAAGCCGAAGCTGCTGCAAATGCTCCAGCCGATAGAAAACAAGCTTTAAGAGATGCTTATTTTGGAGCTGGAACAATTGGTGAAGACATGAGCTTTGCTTGGGTAAATAAAGATAACATCTTGAAAGTTTATAATGATTTTTACAATGAATTCGAGGAAAACAAGGATTCTTATTCAAGAGAAGATTTTGATGAAATAAAAGCGATGTATGAAGCTTTGGATGCTCATAAAAACACAGTAGAAAAAGAAGGTTTGTCTTCTAGCGATAATGCTAAGATTGCAGAATTAAAACTTAAATTTGCTCCAAAATTCAAATGGGAAAGAATGGGGGCTAAAGCAAATGAAAATGCTGATGCTAAAGATTAATCTCTTATTTATATAAAAATAAAAAAAGGATAAAAGCTGTACAATTTTGTACAGCTTTTTTTTTGTAAATAAAAAGCTATCCGTTACTCATGCATTTTAATTATCTTTATAAAATAGTAGCCGCTTCTTTATTTTAATAACATTAAGTTAACATTAGTGCCAAATACTTAAAGGATTTTTGCGGAAAATTTATAGAACAAGATGGAACAAGTTTATGTGATCATGTTAATTGCTTTAGGTGTTTTGGCAATTATAGACTTAGTTGTTGGTGTTAGTAATGATGCTGTGAACTTCTTAAATTCTGCAATTGGCTCAAAAGCAGTATCATTCAAAACGACTATGATCGTGGCAAGTGCTGGAGTTTTAGTTGGAGCTTTGTTTTCAAGCGGAATGATGGAAATTGCCCGAAGTGGTATTTTTGTGCCAAGCATGTTTAGTTTTAATGATGTGATGTTTATTTTCTTGGCTGTGATGATAGCCGATATTTTTTTACTGGATGTCTTTAATTCTTTAGGATTACCAACTTCAACAACAGTTTCTATTATTTTTGAGTTATTGGGAGCTGCGGTTTGTTTAGCACTTTATAAAATATATACTACTGATGATACTTTTGATAATTTAGGAATGTATATTAACACCAAAAAAGCTTCCGAGATTGTTTATAGTATATTACTTTCGGTAGTTTTATCTTTTTCTATAGGTAGTTTTGTGCAATATGCTTCCCGATTAATTTTTACTTTCCACTATGAAAAAAAATTAAAATATTTTGGAGCTATCTTTGGTGGAGTTGCTATAACAGCCATTACTTTCTTTATTTTAATCAAAGGTTTAAAAGGTGTTTCATTCATATCCAAAGAACAATTTGGGTGGATTAAAGATAACCAATTGCTTATTTTAGGGATAAATTTTGTTTTCTTTTTTGTACTTTCCCAAATACTTATTAGTTATTTTAAAACCAATATCTTAAAAGTTATTATTATTATTGGAACCTTTGCATTAGCATTGGCATTTGCTGGAAATGATTTGGTAAACTTTATTGGGGTGCCAATCGCTGCATTCAATTCCTATGAAATTTTTAATGGTAGTGGTATATCAGGTGATACTTTCATGATGGGAGCTTTGGCTGATGATAACATTGTAGCCCCATTTTATTTTTTATTATTTGCAGGTATTGTGATGGTTGTTACACTTTGGACCTCAAAAAAGGCAAAGAGTGTCATCGAAACTGGAGTAAACCTTTCACGTCAAGGTGAGGGGATTGAAAAATTCACACCCAATACGGCTTCGAGAGGGATTGTTAGATTTGGTGTCGCTATTGGCGAGGGTATTAATTATTTTTTGCCAAAAAAACTACAAATAAAAATCGATAACAGATTTAAAAATGTAGAAAGAACTACTAAAATGACCGATGACGAACCAGCTTTCGATATGGTTAGAGCTTCTGTAAACCTTATGGTTGCTAGTATTTTGATTTCTATTGGAACTTCTTTAAAATTACCACTTTCTACTACTTATGTGACCTTTATGGTGGCAATGGGAACCTCATTTGCTGATCGAGCTTGGGACAGAGAAAGTGCAGTTTATAGGATTGCTGGAGTTTTTAAAGTAATTGGAGGTTGGTTCTTTACCGCAATCGTTGCTTTTTTACTGGCTTTTATATTGGCTTATATTCTAAAAGTAGGTGAAGTTTTTGCCTTTGTAGCTTTATTGCTTTTGCTTGGGATTTTGTTGTATAGAAGTGCTAGAAAACACAAACAAAAAGTTAAAAATGAGGACGAAATAAAGAGTTTGCGAAAGGAAGACATAGGTAACGTTACTGAAATGATCACAGAAAGTTCGGCCCAAATTTCAAAAGTGTTTAGAAAAACAAGTGCTTTATATTCTAATTTGATCGATAACCTGAGTTTACAAGATTTAGCCAAATTAAAAGAAAATAAAAAAGATCAAAAGAAGCTAGAAAAGGAAATAGACGAATTAAAGAGCAATGTGTTTTATTTCATCAAAAATCTGGATGATAACTCAGTTGAAGCTAGTAAATTTTATATTCTTATCCTGGGTTATTTGCAAGATATGGTTCAATCTATCGATTTTATTACTTCAAACAGTTATTCGCATGTAAATAATAATCACAAGCAATTAAAATTCAATCAAATTCGTGATTTGAAAACCATAGATGGTCAATTGCAAAACTTATTACAAGTTTTAGAAGATAGTTTTAAAACAGAAGATTTCTCAAAAATCGACCTCATTTTAAAGGACAAACAAGTTGTTTTGGATACAGTTTCTGAATTAATTTCAAAGCAAATTAGAAGGATCAGGACTACTGAAACCAGCCCGAAAAACAGCAAATTATATTTTTCTTTGTTGCTGGAAACTAATGATTTAGTGAAGTCAATTATGAATTTATTGGAATTGTTTAAGGAGTTCAATGAACTCAATAAGAAATAAAAAGAATTAATGGAGTAATCCCCAAAGGTTTTTTATTCCTAGAATAGTATCAAAAAAAAGTGATTTTGAAGTTCGGATGATAAAATCTTCCTTCACCTGTTCTTTCCTAAAAAAGACAAAACCCCATTGAAATGTGTCGATTGTGACCGTTACTTTGGGGTGTTTTTTTATAATTTCCCAAGCTTCTTCCATTCCTACAGACCAATGGATGTCGTCGAAAATCCAAACGGTTTCGTTGGAAATAGTTGGCAATAAAAGTTCGAAATAATTTAAGGTTGCTTGTTTAGAATGATTTCCGTCGAAGTAGATAAGGTTTAAGGTTTGAGGTTTAAGGTTTAAGGTTTGCAGGTAGCTTTCAAATTCAGTTACAACAAAATTGATTTTATTTTTAATTGGTAATAATTGTAATTGATTTTTAGCAATTGTGATTGTATTTAGACAACCTTCTAAAGTGGTAATTTCAGCAAAATTATTTTGAGCTAAAGCAGAAGTTGCTAAACCCAGAGAAGTTCCGATTTCTAAAATTTTTTCGGGTTGAAAATAATTTACCAATCGAAACAAAAGCTGTGCATCTTTTGAAGAAATACCGGCATTTTTTGCAATTTGGTTTATTGACCTTGTGTTTGATTTAAAAACCCTCGAACCCGCTCCAAAATCAGTGACTTCGATTGTGTTTTTGTTTTGCAAAAGCGAATTTCGATAGTCATCCAAAATTTTATAGGCTTCATAATTTTTCTTGTCATAAAAACATTTCCAAACCAAATCAAAAACAAACGGCGAATGCACTCCGTGAGCATTAGTCGATTTCCACAGGAATTTTAAATATGATTTGAAAATATGTTGCATAATTTATAAAGTGGAGCGAAGATACAAATAGAATTGCAATCAGAAAATTTGCCACAGATTTGGAGAATTTAAATGATTTTAAAATTTTACAGAAAAAATCCGTGCTAATCTGTATAATCTGTGGCAAAAAATAAAACCTATCTTTGCATCCGATGAATTCGCAAAAGCAATTCTACTGAATGATAATGAACGAAGAAATAGAAACACAAAATATACTTTCTGCAGAAGATATCGACCGCTGTATCGCAGTTTTAGAACAATTAAATGCAGAAACTTCCCAAATTTTTGAAATTCCAAAAGAGCAAAGAACCGCTTTAATCAAAGCGGCCGGAAAGTTCTCAAGACCCGATCGGGAAGAGTTTTCAAAAAGAAAAAAAGATGCAAAGGCTTTAGCCAAAAAAAGAGAAGAAACCAGGGATAGAACTGCGAGAAAAGAAACCGGGATTCGTTCGGCTCGTGAGGCAAGCGTTTTTGTTGCCCCAAAATTATTGGCTTCAAATGAACTTCTGAATAAAGAAATACCAGAACTTAAAATCCCAAAAACCTGCTACATCTGCAAAACAAAATTCACGAAGATGCACCATTTTTATGATACGATGTGTACAGATTGTGGCGATTTCAATTATGCAAAACGTTTTCAAACCGCCGATGTAAACGGACAAATTGCCGTTATCACAGGTTCTCGTTTAAAAATTGGCTATCATATAACTTTGATGTTGTTGAGAGGTGGAGCGACAGTAATTGCTACAACTCGTTTTCCAGTAGATTCTGCCATTCGCTTTGCGAAAGAAGAAGATTTCAAAGATTGGGGACATCGTTTAAAAATTCACGGATTGGATTTGCGACATATTCCAAGCGTGGAGATTTTCTGCAATTTCATCGAGCAAAAATACGGACGATTGGATATTTTGATTAATAATGCGGCACAAACCGTGAGAAGACCTTCTGGTTTTTATGCACATATGATGGAAAATGAAGAAAAACCCATTTCGTCTTTTCATCCAGATGTTCAAAGCTTGTTGAACGACCATTTGAACTGTCTAGAAGAATTAAAAATACTGACAATCGGTGCTTCTTCCAACCAAAATATGCCGGTAACTTGGCACGGACCTGAACCTGGAATTGGTTTGAGGGCTTCCGCCAAATTATCGCAGATTCCTTATTCGTTTGACAATACGTTGGTGGCACAAGAAGTTTTCCCTGAAGGAGAATTGGATGCCGACTTGCAACAAGTTGATTTAAGAAAAACCAACAGCTGGCGTTTAAAGTTGGGTCAAATTGAAACCACTGAAATGATCGAAGTGCAATTGGTTAATTCTGTAGCACCATTCGTTTTGTGCAACCGACTTTCGGAAGTGATGAAGAAAGACAAAACGGGAAAAAAACACATTATAAACGTTTCGGCGATGGAAGGCAAGTTTTACCGAGATTTCAAGGAGGACCGCCATCCACATACCAATATGGCGAAAGCCGCTTTGAATATGTTGACACATACAGCAGCAGGAACTTTGGCAAAAGACGGTATTTTTATGAACGCCGTTGACACCGGTTGGGTAACGGATGAAGATCCAGCCGAATTGGCCAAAAAGAAACAAGAAGAAAAAGATTTTCAACCACCATTGGATATTGTAGATGGTGCGGCAAGAGTGATGGATCCTTTATTCGACGGCATCAATACAGGAAAACATTGGTGCGGTAAATTTTTGAAAGATTATAATCCGATAGCTTGGTAAGCTAGATTTATACAAATGAAAAAGCCACAACAGAATGTATAATGTTGTGGCTTTTTCATTTCTAAGAATAAATTTAAGAACCTGCAAAAGAGGTTCCAAAAACACCTACTGCAAGTTCAGCCCAAACTAGGAACAGAACAACTAAAGTTCCTAATACCATTCCGATTCTGGCTCTTTTTTCTTTTACATTTCTAGCTATAACCTCAATCACGATTCCGGTTCCTAACAAAAGGATTCCGGCAATTATAAAGTCGGATACGGTCCAAACGACCTCATTTGTGAATTGCATTGCCACTAGAGGAATGCATAAAAGTACTGCTACAGCTATAAAAATATCCATTAATCTTTTATTTTCCATAACGTTTCAAGTTTAAATTCTTAACAAATATAATAAACTTTGAAATACAAAGTACTTTTAAATTAAAAATATTTTATACTTTTGAAAAAAAATAAATTGGTATGGAATTATTTGTAGCACAAGATTCAATTGTTCGGAAGATATGGGGAAAGAGCGACACGGTGCTTTTTATTTTTGCTGGAGCTTCAGCAGAATTTGCATTAAACAAAGCTGTCGATTGGTTGTACTACACAGGAAAACTACCTTCAGACCCGTTGGGAAGATTATTTTCAACAGTAAGTTATGCAAGAAAAATTGTTTTCTCCTCAGCGGAACAAGCTAATGAATCCATAGATTTCATAGCCCATATTCATAATTCGGTAGAAAAGAGTAGGGGAATAGCAATTCCTGATTGGGCTTATCGCGATGTACTTTTTATGCTCATTTATTTTTCAATTGCTTCGTATGAATTGCTTGAAAGAAAACTGACCGATTTAGAAAAAGAAGAAGTATATAATGTTTTTTATAGAGTTGGATTACGAATGGGTTTGAAAGAATTACCTATAAATTACATGGATTGGTTGCCTGTTCGGGATGCACATTTAAAAGAAAATTTAGAAAAAAGCAATTTCACCATCGATTTATTCAAGCAATATAAAAAGCATCTTGGAACAATTCGGTTCAATTTATTAGTAGGGGTTCAGAAATTAATTGTACCAAAAATTGCCAAAGACAAGCTTTTCAAAAACAATTTCTCACTCTTAAAACCAATCGTCAAAATTTACAAAATAAGTAAAGTACTAAAAATGGATTCAGTCATAAAAGAACTCTTACTTCCGTCAGAATATAAAAGTCAAATCAAGGAAATCGACATCCAATAGAAACACAATCCAAACAAAAAACCGCAACAAAATAATTGTCACGGTTTCCCATATCTCAATGAGCCTTAATTTCTTAATGTTTCAAAAATCTGTGCTAATCCGAGAAATCTGTGGCTAAAAAAAAACTTTATGCCACAGATTAAAAGATTATAAAAGATTTTCTTAATCCAAACAAAAAACCGCAACAAAATAATTGTCACGGTTTCCCATATCTCAATAAGCCTTAATTTCTTAATGTTTCAAAAATCTGTGAAAATCTGTGTTTATCCCTCCATTTTAGCAGATAACTCAAACCATCTTTCCTCTTTATCCTCCATCTTTTTAATAATCACCTGTAACTCATTCGCTCTTTTCTCAATTTCCGAATCAGCAACTTTTCCTTCAGAAAACAACAATTCAATTTTAGATTTTTCAAATTCTAAGTCCTTAATCTCACGCTCAATTTTCTGAAATTCCTTTTGTTCATTAAAAGTCAAATTCCCAGTAGGATTATTTTGCTTCCAAGCCTTTTTCTCCGTTTTATTGTCTTCTTTTTGTTGTACATCGGCACTGTCTTCATACGCTCTGAAATCCGAATAATTCCCAGGGAAATTCTCAATCACGCCATCGCCTCTAAACACAAAAAGCAAATCGACAATCTTGTCCATAAAATAACGGTCGTGCGAAACCACCAACAAACATCCCGGATAATCCAATAAAAAACTCTCCAAGACATTCAATGTCACGATATCCAAATCATTCGTGGGCTCATCCAAAATCAAAAAGTTTGGATTCTGAATCAAAACCGTACACAAATACAACCTTTTTAATTCGCCTCCGCTTAATTTCTCTACGTAATCGTATTGCTTCTTGCTATCAAAAAGAAAACGCTCCAGCAATTGCGAAGCCGAAATAATCTTCCCTTTCGTTAGTGGAATATATTCGCCGTACTCCTTAATAATATCAATAACACGCTGTCCAGGTTTCGGATTAATCCCGCTTTGTGTATAATATCCAATTTTGATCGTCTCACCAACAACCACTTTTCCAGAATCCAACGGAATCGTTCCTGTCAATAAATTCAAAAATGAAGATTTTCCCGTTCCATTCTTCCCGATAATTCCGATTCTTTCGCCACGTTGAAAATCAAAACTGAAATTATCCAAGATAACTTTATCATCAAACTTCTTCGAAATCTTATGAAGCTCAATGATTTTGCTACCCATTCGCTCCATATTGATTTCCAGTTCGACTTTATTTTCTTTTCGTCGGCTTTCCGCTTTTTCCTTGATGACGTAAAAATCATCCTGACGTGATTTCGATTTGGTCGTTCTCGCCTTAGGTTGTCTTCGCATCCATTCCAATTCCTTCTTGAAAAGGTTCTGAGCCTTGTCAATACTCGAATTTTTCGAAGCAATTCGCTCTTCCTTTTTCTCCAAGTAATAAGAATAGTTTCCTTTATATTGGTATAATTTTCCGTTGTCCAACTCTATGATTTCGTTACAAACACGCTCCAAGAAGAAACGGTCGTGCGTCACCATAAACAACGTAATATTCTCCTTCGCAAAATAACTTTCCAGCCACTCAATCATCTCCAAATCCAAGTGATTCGTAGGCTCATCCAAAATCAGTAAGTCTGGTCGGTTAATCAAAATAATCGCCAATGAAAGCCTTTTTTTCTGTCCACCCGAAAGATTTTTTACCTTCAATTTAAAATCCTCCAGCTTCAATTTAAACAAAATCTGCTTAAACTGCGTTTCAAAATCCCACGCATTATGTTGGTCCATTCGGTCAAAAGCCCTTTGGTAAGCTTCCTCATCCTCAGGGTTTTCCAATGCCTTTTCATATTCCTGAATCACCCTCAGCGTCTCATTATCACTCGCAAAAATACTTTCCTCAATCGTCAGTTCCTCTTGCAAATTATTATCCTGCGACAAAAACGACATTTTGATATCTTTTCGCACCACAACTTGTCCCGTATCACTCTCGTCCTCGCCATTAATAATTTTCATGATCGACGTCTTTCCCGAGCCATTCTTGGCGATAAAAGCAATCTTCTGGTCCTTATTGATTCCAAACGAAATGTCCTTGAAAAGCGTTCTTTCGCCAAACGATTTCGATATATTTTCTACTGATAAATAATTCACTATGGTAATTTTTTTGCAAAAATAGCCTTTTGTTTCAAGTTTAATGTTCAAAGTTTCAAGTTTATTTAGAAACGAAAGGTTTGGTCTCTATTTGCTATCCATGTTCCCGCCTTCCTTCCAAATCTTTTTATTTTTTTAAAGAAAAAAAATAAAAAGGATTTTCCCTCCAGTCGGGGTTAGTTAAAAATCTATTTGAATTTTTGGAATCTTCCCGACTCATCTTTGTCGACATCCTAATAGTCCCGAAGCTTCGGGACTGTTAGGATTCTAACGTCAAAATTTCCTAAAATTAAAAAATCCTTAACAAAAAAATGTCAAAATGTCTTTCTGAAAACGACAATTTTTCATCCCAAATCCACTGGCACATAACTTGTTAATTCTAAAAACAGAAATAAAGTTTAACCTAAAATCTATATCAAATGGAACTAGTAAAAAGAAACAGCAGCAATGGCTTATTTCCATCGTTGATGGAAGAATTATTCAGACCAGATTGGGCAGGAGGCCAAAACTTAACCACAAACAGAAGCGTTCCGCCAGTAAACATTAGAGAAACCGACAACGCTTATGAAGTAGAACTTTCAGCACCTGGAAACAAAAAGGAAGATTTCAATATCAATGTCGAAAATGATTTGCTCACCATTTCTTCTCAGTTTTCAGAAAACAAGACCGAAGAAGTAGGTAAATATACTAGAAGAGAATTCTCTTTTTCAGCATTCCAACGTTCGTTCACATTGCCAGAAACGGTAAAGGATGACGATATCAAGGCAACCTATGAAGATGGAATCTTGAAAATTACCTTGCCTAAAAAAGAAGAAGCGTTGCCAAAACCAAAACGTACTATTGAGATTTTTTAAATTTTAATAGTTTAGATAGAAAGCGTCTTTCAAGACGCTTTTTTTATGTCCAATTGGCAATATATAGTCACACAAAGATTTCGTATATTTGAAATTCAAAACTAATAGCCATGGATTCAAAACGAAAAGATATCGCCAAAGAGCCTTCTGAAGTCTATGAAACTTCTTCAAAAATTGATGTAAATATTGAAAACCATCCACTATTTGCTAAAGTAATAGAAAAATCTAAAAAAGATTTGAAAGAAGGAAAAGGTATTCCACATGAAGTTGTAATGAGAAATTTAAAAGAAAAATATCCTTTTTTAAAATGATGTATGATATAATTTGGGATGTAAAAGCTCAAATAACTCTTGAAGAAGAATTCAATTATATTTTGTTCAAGTGGAATTTCAAGGAGGTTAAAAAGTTCAATGATTTAGTTGAAGAGAATTTGAGAAGACTATCAATAAACCCTGAAATAGGCGTTTTTAATACTACTTTAAAATTCTATAGTTTAATTATTTCTAAACAAACCACATTATATTACAGTTTTAATTCAGATATGAAAACAATAGAACTTCACTTTTTTTTCAATAATCAAAAAAATCCTGAAGAATTAAATAAGTTGCTTTAAATTCGCAACATGCAATTATCAGTCGTCATCCTCAATTATAACGTCCGCTATTTTTTGGAGCAATGTGTCTTGAGTGTTCAAAAAGCCACTCAAAACTTCAATGCCGAGATAATTGTAGTCGATAATAATTCTCCCGACGACAGTTGCCAGATGATAAAAGAGCGTTTCCCAGATGTTATTCTCATCGAGAATAAAGAAAATTTGGGCTTCCCAAAAGGCAATAACATTGGAGCAAAAATTGCAAGCGGAAAATACATCTGCATTCTAAACCCTGATACCGTTGTTGCTGAAGATACTTTTGAAAAAACATTGGCTTTCGCCAAAAAACAAGAAAATCTCGGAATCATCGGATGCAAATTAATAGACGGAACCGGTAACTTTTTGCCCGAATCAAAACGTGGCATTCCTACACCATTTGTGGCTTTCACTAAAATTTTCGGATTATACAAAATCTTTCCAGGCATCAAATCCTTTGGTAAATATTATGCGTCACATCTGACCCCAGATCAAACCGGAAAAGTCGATATCCTAGTTGGAGCTTTTATGCTCATGGAAAAAGATTTATACGAAGAATTGGGCGGTTTTGATGAAAGATATTTTATGTATGGTGAAGATATTGATTTATCTTTTAGTGCTTTAAAATCAGGTAAACTCAACCATTATTTCCATGAAACAACGGTTATACATTATAAAGGAGAGAGTACAGTAAAGGATAATACTTATATGAAACGCTTTCAAGAAGGTATGGATTTATTTTATGATAAGAATTTAAAACCATCTATTTTCTTTTCTGCTTTTATGAAACTCGGAACGCTAATTTTCTCTTTTATCAAAATGTTTCAAGGAAAATCAAGACCTTCAGCTGCCCCTGGATCCTATATTTTAATATCTGATAATCCTGCCTTAAAGGAAAAATTACAACAAAATCTAAAAAAAAATATACAAATTGCAACAATAGAAAACCAAAAAGCAGTATTTTCGCAAACGTTTTCGAAAGCAAAACCAACAGAGGTAATTTTAGATGCAAATTACCTCACGTTCAAAGAAAGCATTCATATTTTGGATACACAAAAACAAAAGAATCTAACCTTTAAAATAGTGCCAATTACTTCCAATTTTATCATTGGAAGTAACAGCAGTAATGATAGAGGCGAGATAATTGTTCTTTAAACTATAATTTTCGGATTTAAGAATTTTAGTAAAAACTTAATGATTCTTAATTTCTTAATGGTTTAAAATTACATTAAATTTGTGCATTCAGTAATTAAGATAACATTCCTGTAAAATTATATAATTCGTAGTTTAACCTAAAAATTATCACTAATTTTGCATCAAGAAATTAAAAATTCACCATTAGGTTAGCAATATGGCAAAATTTGAATTGAAACTTCCAAAAATGGGAGAAAGCGTTGCAGAAGCAACCATTACCAATTGGTTAAAAAAAGTAGGTGACCCAATCGAAGCCGATGAAGCGGTTCTTGAAATTGCTACTGATAAAGTAGATTCAGAAGTGCCGTCAGAAGTTTCAGGAGTCTTGTCTGAAATCCTTTTCAACGTTGATGATGTTGTAAAAGTAGGACAAACAATCGCCTATATTGAAGTTTCTGGAGGAGTAGCAGTTGAAGCTCCAAAAGAGGAAGCTCCAGCATCTGTAGCCACAATCGAAAAAACGGTTGAAAGTGCAAAAGAAGCTGTTGCCACACCACAAGATTTCTCTAATTCTGAAAAATTCTTTTCTCCTTTAGTAAAAAATATTGCCAAAGAAGAAGGGGTTTCAGTTGCAGAATTAGAAGCCATCAATGGTTCTGGAAAAGATGGGCGAGTTACCAAAGACGATATATTAAATCACATTAAAAATAGAGGAAGTCAGCCAGCTCCGGCAGTTGCACAACCTTCTGCAAATGTTACTCCAGCTAAAGTTGCTGAAGCACCAAAATCTGCTCCAGTTTCTGTAAACGGTGGCGACGAAATTGTAGAAATGGACCGTATGCGAAAACTGATTTCAGGCTATATGGTCGCTTCAGTTCAAACATCGGCTCACGTTCAGTCGTTTATCGAAGTAGATGTGACAAACATCGTGAAATGGAGAGATAAGGTAAAAACAGCATTCGAAAAAAGAGAAGGTGAAAAATTGACTTTCACACCAATCTTTATGGAAGCTGTTGCAAAAGCATTAAAAGATTTCCCAGGAATGAACATTTCTGTCGATGGAGATTTCATCATCAAAAGAAAAAACATCAACCTTGGAATGGCGGCTGCATTGCCAAACGGAAACCTTATTGTTCCGGTTATCAAAAATGCTGATCAGTTGAATATTGTTGGTATGGCAAAAGCAGTTAACGATTTAGGGAACCGTGCAAAAGCAGGAAAACTAAAACCAGACGATACACAAGGCGGAACTTATACTGTGACAAACGTTGGAACTTTTGGAAGTGTTTTCGGGACGCCAATCATCAACCAGCCACAAGTAGGAATTCTAGCTCTTGGTGCCATCAGAAAAGTACCAGCCGTTATCGAAACTCCAGAAGGCGATTTCATCGGAATCCGTCAAAAAATGTTCCTTTCGCATTCGTATGACCACAGGGTTGTAGATGGTGCATTGGGTGGAAGCTTTGTGAAACGCGTTGCAGAGTATCTTGAAGCGTTTGACATTAATAGAGATTATTAAAAAAAAAACATAGATTAGGAGACTCCCAAAAGCAATTTTGGGAGTTTTTTTTATTTTAAGACTTTTGCATTTGTTAAATTTAGAGTATATTTAAAACAAAAACAACAAGATGAGTTTGCTTAGGAAATTTTTGACTTATACGAATCTTCATTCTGAAATGGATGATTATGACGTGATCCATGAATCTATTCAAAAGGATATTATTTTTAAGGGAACCAATCTTTGGATTTTGGTGTTCGCGATTTTTATTGCATCGATTGGCTTGAATATGAATTCGACTGCCGTAATCATTGGTGCGATGTTAATTTCACCTTTGATGGGACCCATAAACGGAATGGGTTACAGCATTGCAACCTATAATTTTGCCTTGTTTAGGAAGGCACTCAAGAATTTTGCTTTTGCTGTTATTGCCAGTTTGTTTGCTTCAACTGTTTATTTTCTGCTAAGCCCTGTTTCAACCGCTCATTCTGAACTATTGGCACGAACAAGTCCTACGATCTATGATGTTTTGATTGCTCTTTTTGGAGGATTGGCAGGAATTGTAGCCATCAGCAGTCGTCAAAAAGGCAATGTTATTCCTGGTGTAGCTATTGCAACCGCTTTAATGCCACCGCTTTGTACGGCTGGATATGGTTTGGCGAATGGAGATATGACCTTTTTTCTTGGTGCTTTTTATCTTTTTACAATCAACACCGTTTTTATCGGGATTTCTTCCGTTTTGATATCACGCTTTTTGAAATTTCCAATTACAAGTCTGGTCAAAGAAGGTCAAAAGGCAAAGGTGGTACGATGGACTTCATTCGTTATTGCAATTACCTTAATTCCAAGTATTTATTTTGGATATCTTTTGGTGCAAGCCGAACGTTTTACGGAAAGAGCCAATAAATTTATTGCAGAAGTTAGTGTTTATCAAGGCAGTTATTTGCTAAAGAATGATATCGATGCGAGGAACAGGACAATCAGTTTGATTTATGGTGGAAATGATCTGTCAAAAACAGATAAACAGGAAATTACAAAAAGGGCTACAGCTTATGTGTTGACCGATGCGACATTAATTTTCAAGCAAGGGTTTTCATTTAATGAAGGAAAGGAAAATGTGAACCAAATAGATAAGCTTAAAACCGAAGTTAACCGATTGAATCTAGCTTTGAAAGAGAATAAAAAAGACACGGACAGTATAATATCTAAACCCAAAATAGGGAAGCAGCTATTGATGGAAATCAAAACACTTTTTCCTGAGATAAAAGCCTGTTCGTATGCTGAAACAGTTTCTTTTGGTGATAGTACAAAAACTGATGCCATAAAAATTGTAGTGCTGGAAACTACCAAGAAAGGTTTGACTACTGAGTCACGCAATAGAATTAATAGCTGGTTGAAAAAGAGGTTGGAAACGGAAAAGGTTAAAACTTTTTTTGAGTAAATTTTTTTAGTGGCTTGAGTGTGTGGCTCTTGCTGGAATCAAAACTTTGTCTGTATTGGAATTCGACAATCTTGGTCGAAAAGTTAAAAGAGTGCCTAAAGTTTTTAATCTACCCCCGATGCTGTCCCGAAGTTTCGGGATTTGAGCTCTTAAACCTTTGACCAACAGGTTTAAAGAGAGTTGCTGCAGCGGGAACATGATTGAAAAAGGTCTTTTGATTTGGTCTTAAAAAAACATATAGCTTAAAAGGATTCTTTGTTTTTGTTGGGTATAAAAGTGCTGTTTTGTAAACGAATTGACCTTAAAAACTTTTATCTTTGCCATCCAAACAAAACCCACGAAATGGAATTAAAATTAACAAAGCCCATCTGCTTTTTTGACCTCGAAACCACAGGAATAGATATTACGAAAGACAGGATTGTTGAAATAGCAATTTTTAAAGTTTTTCCGAATGGAAACAAGGAAAGCAGGACTTGGCTTGTAAACCCAACAATTCCAATTCCGGCAGAATCGACTGCAGTTCATGGAATTACGAATGAAAAAGTAGCTAATGAACCCACTTTTAAAGAACTAGCTACGACGGTATACAATATGATTAAGGATTCTGACCTTGCAGGGTTTAATTCTGACCGGTTTGATATTCCGCTTTTGGCCGAGGAATTATTGAGAGCCGGTGTTGATTTTGATATGAAAAATAGCGTTTCGGTTGATATTCAGACGATTTTTCATAAAAAAGAAGAACGAACTTTGAGTGCAGCTTATAAATTTTATTGCAATGAAAGTCTTGAAAATGCCCATTCCGCAGAAGCTGATACGATGGCAACTTATGAAATTTTGAAGGCACAGCTCGAGCGATATGACGATTTGCCTCATGACATGAAATCACTTTCAGAATATACTACTAGAAAAAAATCAGTGGATTTTGCAGGTTTTATCGCTTTGGATAAAGATAATGAAGAGGTTTTTACTTTTGGGAAACACAAAGGTGCAAAAGTAGATAAGGTTTTGGAAACCGAGCCGGGTTATTTTGGCTGGATCCAAAATGCTGATTTCCCTTTGTATACTAAGAAGGTTTTGACGGCAATTAAGTTGAGAAAATTAAATACGAAATAGTGTTCAGTGTTCAGTTTTCAGTAGGCAGTACTGATGACTGAACACTGATAACTGAACACTTTATAAAATGAAGATAATTTGCATCGGTAGGAATTATACTAAGCATATTGAGGAATTGCAGAACGAAAGACCAACGGAACCTGTGATTTTCTTGAAACCCGATACGGCAATTTTGCCAAAGAATTTTCCGTTTTTCATTCCTGATTTTAGCAGTGATATCCATCATGAAGTGGAGATTTTGGTAAAGATTAACCGAGTTGGAAAGCATATCGATCCAAAATTTGCTCATAAATATTATGAGGAGATTGGTCTTGGAATTGATTTTACGGCTCGAGATGTTCAATCGAAATTGAAAGAAAAAGGGCTTCCGTGGGAAAAAGCAAAAGCATTTGATGGATCGGCAGTGATTGGAGAATTTTTGCCAAAATCAAGTTTTAATTCGCTTGAAAACATTAGCTTTGAGTTGAAGAATAACGGAGAAACGGTTCAGGCAGGAAATACATCGCACATGCTCTGGAAAATTGACGAACTGATTTCATACGTTTCTCAGTATTTTACATTAAAAATTGGCGATATTATTTTTACTGGAACACCAGAAGGAGTTGCTCAAGTGAAAACCGAAGATGTTTTGGAGGGTTTTATAGAAGGAAAAAAACTATTTAGAATACAGGTAAAATAGATGGCTTTACACTATAATTTAGCAAAGGTTTATGCAATTTCAGAAAATGATACTGATTTTGTGATGGATATCGTTACACTCTTTGTGGTCGATGTTCCACAAGATTTGCTTGAAATGAAGAATGCCATCAAAGAAAAAGAGCATCAGAAAGCTTATAGCTATGCCCATAAAATAAAGCCAACTCTGGACTTGTTAGGAATGACTGTAGCCCATGAGGAAATTATTTTTATCGAAGATTGGTCGAGAAAAGAAGGCAAAAAGCGTGAAATAATTGAAACCTATAAAAGCATCGAAAACCGTATCGAAAAAGCGGTAAAGGAGATTCGAAAAGATTTTAATATATAAAAAGCAAGAGTAAGCCCAAAGATTGGAAAGCCTCCTTGGGGGTTTGGGGCTAAATCCCAAAATCAAAACATGAAAGCAACAATTGTTACCATTGGCGACGAAATACTTATAGGTCAAATTGTCGATACAAATTCGGGGTTCATTGCAAAATCACTAGATAAAATTGGAATAGAAATCAATGAAATGATTTCTATTTCGGATGACAAGAACCATATTTTGGAAACGTTTTCTAAGTTGCAAAATAAGGTAGATCTGGTTTTGATTACCGGAGGACTAGGACCAACAAAAGACGATATCACCAAGAAAACCTTCTGCGATTATTTTGAAGATGAATTAGTGGTGAATCCAGAAGTTTTAGCTCACGTTACCCAACTTATAGAAGGAATTTACAAACGGCCCATCTCGCAACTGAACAAAGACCAAGCTTTGGTGCCTTCAAAATGCATGGTTTTGTTCAACAAATTCGGGACTGCTCCAGGAATGTGGATGAAAAAGGAAGACACTGTTTTTATTTCCTTACCTGGCGTTCCTTACGAAATGAAAGGTCTAGTTGAGAATGAGATTGTTCCTAAAATCATCAAGGAATACAAACGTCCTTATATATTGCATCAAACGATTTTGACGTATGGTCAAGGTGAAAGTCTTGTTGCAGAACGAATTGAAGAGTGGGAAAACAACCTTCCAGAATTTATAAAATTAGCCTATTTGCCAAGTCCGGGAAGAGTTCGCCTCCGACTTTCAGCAAGAGGAACTGATGAGGAAAAATTGAAAAAATCAATTGCTGAAAATGTAACTTCACTCGCCAAAATCATTGGTGACATCATCGTTGGTTTTGATGATAGTGAAACCATAGAAGTAGTTTTAGGCAGAATTCTAACCCAGCAAAAAAAGACCATTTCAACCGCCGAAAGTTGCACAGGAGGGAAGATAGCACAGGTTTTAACTTCCATTCCGGGTTCGTCGGCCTATTTCAAGGGAAGTGTCGTGAGCTATGCAAAAGAAACTAAAATCAATGTCTTGAAAGTTTCCGAAGAAACCATAAAAAAACATTCCGTTGTAAGTGAAGAGGTTGCAAAAGAGATGGCGCTTTCTATTCAAAATATGATGGCTACAGATTATGCAATTTCCGTAACAGGAAATGCGGGACCAGCTAAGGATGATACCGATGAAGAAATTGGGACCGTTTTTATCGCTTTGGCAACACCCGAAAACGTAATCGTAGAAAAGTTTAATTTCGGCCAACCACGTGAGAAAGTGATAGATAGAGCTGTAAATAAAAGTTTAGAAATGCTACAAAAAGAAATTTTAAAAAATGTACTTTAATTATTTTGCATATAAGGTTTATTTTTCTTTTCTTTGCACCCTGATTTTGAATAACGATAAAAGATAAGCATAATGTCAAGAGTTTGTGACCTTACAGGTAAAAGAGCGATGGTAGGAAATAATGTTTCTCACGCGATGAACAAGACTAAGAGAAAATTTTCTGTAAACTTAGTTAAAAAACGTTTTTATCTTCCTGAAGAAGATAGATGGATTACTCTTAGAGTAGCTGCATCTACAGTAAAAACAATCAACAAAAATGGAATCGCTGCAGTTTTGAAACAAGCTAAAGCTAACGGATTTATTAAATAATCCTTCCCAATAAATATATAGCAAGATGGCAAAGAAAGGTAATAGAATCCAGGTAATTTTAGAATGTACTGAGCACAAGACTTCTGGTGTTCCAGGGACTTCAAGATACATCACAACAAAGAACAAAAAAAATACTCCAGATAGATTAGAGATTAAAAAATTTAATCCAATCTTGAAACGTGTAACTGTTCACAAAGAAATTAAATAATAATTAGAGATTTTGATGCAATTTCAAATGTTCACATTTAAGGATTGTATTAAAATATAAAAACATTTGTAACCATGGCAAAGAAAACCGTAGCAACATTACAGACAGCTTCTAAGAGATTATCAAAAGCCATCAAAATGGTGAAATCTCCAAAAACAGGTGCATATACATTCGTAGAATCTATCATGTCTCCAGAACTTGTTGATGAATTCTTGAAAAAGAAATAATTCAAAATACAGTATATACAAAAGCTACTTTCAACTCGGAAGTAGCTTTTTTATTTTTATATTTGTCGTAAAATTTTAAGGAGCAAGGCAAAAGACATTTTTTAATCGTAGTTCCCGCTTTCCATTACAATCTTATTGTTCTGAACCCCAGAACAAAAAGGATTTCCATTGCAATCGGGGCTAAAATGAAGACAAAAGGCATTCTTTTAACTTTAGGAAAAAAATCCTAAATCCTTATCCCGTCCCGAAATTTCGGGATCGGGACTAAATCTAAAGTAAAAAATGAGTTTTTTTAAAAGAATATTTTCATCCGAAAAAAAGGAAAGTCTCGACAAAGGACTTGAAAAGACAAAAACAACTTTCTTTTCTAAGCTAACCAAAGCTGTAGCAGGAAAATCAAAAGTTGACGACGAAGTACTCGATAATCTGGAGGAAATCCTAGTTGCCTCAGATGTTGGGGTGGATACCACTTTAAAAATTATCAAGCGAATTGAAAAACGTGTTTCCGAAGATAAATACCTCGGAACCGACGAGCTCAATCAAATTCTTCGTGAGGAAATAGCTGCTTTATTATCGGAAACCAATACTGGAAACGATTCAGAATTTGAAATTCCAAAAGATAAAAAGCCTTATGTGATTATGGTGGTTGGTGTAAACGGAGTTGGAAAAACCACGACTATCGGTAAGCTTGCTTATCAATTCAATAAAGCCGGCTATAAAGTAGTTCTTGGTGCAGCCGATACTTTTCGTGCAGCTGCAATCGACCAATTGCAAATTTGGGCAGACAGGGTTGGAATCCCAATCGTGAAACAGCAAATGGGAAGTGATCCAGCTTCTGTAGCTTTTGATACTTTAAAATCTGCTTTAACCCAAAATGCAGATGTGGTGATTATTGATACTGCAGGACGTTTGCACAACAAGGTTAACTTGATGAACGAGCTGACGAAAGTGAAGCGAGTGATGCAAAAAGTAGTAGAAGACGCTCCACACGATGTGATGTTGGTTTTGGATGGTTCTACTGGTCAGAATGCTTTTGAACAAGCAAAACAATTTACAGCTGCAACCGAAGTAACCTCATTAGCGGTTACAAAACTAGATGGAACCGCAAAAGGTGGAGTTGTTATTGGAATTTCAGATCAATTCCAGATTCCTGTTAAATACATCGGAGTAGGTGAAGGAATAGAAGATTTGCAAGTATTTAATAAATTTGAATTTGTAGATTCTTTTTTCAAATAATAGTTACAAATGAAGCAATTGAAACCTTTACATCTTTACTTGATTTTTATAGTCATAATAATTATTGCAAGGTGTTTTGAAAATAAACTTCCTTTACTTTATTATATTTTAGTAGTTATAGGATTTGTGTTTTTCTTTTTAGCTTTAAAAAAATACTTTAAGAAATAAGAATAAATGCGTTATTGATATAACGCATTTATTTTTTGCCATAATTCTTCGTCAAAACCAGAAAGTGCAAAGGTTGGATTATCTGGATTAGCAACATCTCCCATTCGGATCACGACCATTTTTTTACTTGGAATTACATAAATTTTTTGATCGTTTTTTCCTAATGCCATAAACATGTCATTTGGTCCAGACGAAATTAGAGTTCCTTGAAATTCAAATTGGGTTTGTGGTAAATGATAACTTGATTTTCCATTCAACCACCATAAATAACCGTAAGCTTCATTTATATTTTGAGAAGTTGTGGTGGAAGCCGTAAAATAATTTTCATTCAAAATGACTTCGTTTTCCCATTTTCCTTTGTTGAGTATCAGCAGGCCAAAACGTGCCATACTTCTTGTTGTACTAGTGTAAACGCTGTTGTTTCCGAGGTTGACCCAATTACCATTCATTCCAATTTTGTCGCGTAATTTTGAATTGAAATAACTATTGTAGGTTTGTCCGCTTGCTTCGGCAATGACATCTTGAAGTTTCACGTAGACATTGTGATAAGCCCAACGCGTTCCAGCATCAGCTTTATAAGTCAAACATTCTGGAGTGACGCAATCTTCGTTTTCTTGATCGTCAATTCCAGAGGTCATGGTAAGTAAGTGCTTGTTGGTAATGAGATTTTCTTTTTCTGGAGTCAGACTTGTCCATCCCATTCCCAAATAATCCGAAACTTTGTCGTTGATATTGAGTAGGTTTTCCTGTTCGGCAATTCCTGTCATGGTTGCAGTCAGGGTTTTTCCGGCACTTGCCCAATACCAATTTGTGGTGGCTGTATGTCCGTTGAAGTAGTTTTCGAGTACTATTTTTCCATCCACTAAAATGATGAATCCTTTGGTGTGTTTTTGTTCCAAAAAGGTGAGCAGTGGTGCAACTGCGTTTTCGTTCCAACCTAATTCAGAAACGGTTTTGGTTTCCCAAGTTGTGCCTTGAAGTGGAGGGAAGTATAGTGTTTGTTCTGGATCTGGATTGGTGTTTGGGCTTTCATCGGAAGAGCTGCATCCTAAAAACGAGATGAAAATCAGGGAGATGAAGTAAAATTTTTTCATGTTTTTTCGGTTTTAGAGTTAGACTTTAAAGATAGAAAATAGTTTAATGGGTTGACCAAAATTTATTCTTGGCCTAAAGTTTCGGATGGCGAAGCCAGCCTTGACAGCAACGGAAAGCCTTTTGAAAAAGACAGCTATTTTTTCTTGACTTTGCAGAGCGACCAACGGAAGCTCCTGCAAAGGCATTAGAAAAAAAGCTGGATTTGAAAAAGCTTGAAGAGAATGGCGAGATGGGCTACAAACAATTAACGTTGTTGGTTTTTATGTGAGGATTTTTAGCTGTATTTTTACTTTTTTAAATTATGATGAGAAAAGCAGTTTTGATTGTATTGGTTTTGGTGGGTTTGATGTCTTGCCAGGAAAAAGTGAAGCGGGAAGATGTTGCAAAAATCAATGGATATTGGGAAATCGAAAAGGTGAGTTTGCCTGACGGAAATGAAAAAAACTACAAGATTAACGAGACGATCGATTATTTTGAAGTGAAAAATGATTCGGGTTTCAGGAAGAAAGTGACGCCACAATTTGATGGGAAATATTTGGTGAATGATGAATATGAAAAGGTAAAAGTGATGATGGAAGGCGAAAAAGTCGTATTGGAATATACCACTGAATATTCGAAATGGAAAGAGGAAGTCCTGGAAGTTTCGGATGAAAAATTGGTATTGAAAAATGCCGCGGAAATGGAATATGAATATAAACGGCCAACTCCTTTTAGTGTAAAATAATGGCAAAACGACTCAATAACGAAAGTTCTATAAGTGATGTCTTGAAAGTAATTATTCAGGACAATAAGCTACAAGCGGGAATTGATCAGGTTTCGGTTAAAGAAGCTTGGGTTTCTTTGATGGGGAATGGCGTGAACAGTTATACTAAAAATGTGGTGTTGAAAGGTAATACGTTGTATGTGGAGCTAACTTCGGCGGTTTTGCGGGAGGAATTGAGCTATGGTAAGGATAAAATTATCAAGATGATCAATGAGGAATTCAGGAGAGATCTTGTGAAGGATGTGGTTCTGAGGTAATGTTCAGTATTCAGTGATCAGTTGTAGTTTTCGGTGTTCAGAGATCATTGTTGAATATAGTGTAAAATATAAAAGTCCAATTTCTAATTTAGAAATTGGACTTTTATATTTTAAGATAGTTAGTGTTTACAGCGACTGACCACTGAATACTGATCACTGAATGCTGACCACTGAATACTAGAACTGTTCTCTTCCAGCGAAGTGGAAAGCACTTTCGATAGCTGCATTTTCATCGCTATCAGAACCGTGAACTGCATTTTCTCCGATTGAAGTTGCATATGCTTTTCTGATTGTTCCTTCAGCAGCTTCAGCTGGGTTTGTAGCACCAATTAAAGTTCTGAAATCTTCTACTGCATTTTCTTTTTCCAAGATAGCGGCAACGATTGGTCCTCTTGACATGAATTCTACTAATTCTCCGTAAAAAGGTCTTGCACTGTGAACTGCATAAAATGCTTGAGCATCAGCTACAGTCAATTGCGTTAATTTCAAAGAAACGATTTTGAAACCACCGTTTGTAATCATTGCTAAAATGTTTCCGATGTGTCCGTTAGCGACAGCATCTGGCTTAATCATTGTAAATGTTCTATTTGTTGCCATTGTAATTTTTAAATTTTTGGCAAAAGTAGCCTTTTAAAGTGATATATTAAAATCTAATTGGTATTGAAGAGATTAAATTTTTGAGAAAATAAAAATCCCTTGCCGATTTCTTGACAAGGGATTAATTTCAATATAATTGCCTAAAACTAATTCTTAATGACTTTTATGGTTTTGATTGCTTGGTCACAAGTTACTTTTGCAAAGTATATTCCTTGTGGTAAAGCTGATGCGTCAACAGCAATACTATTTGAAGCAGAATTTTTTGTTAGAATTATTTTTCCAACCACATCCATAATTTCGATAGCAGAAATGGTTCCATCAGTTGTAAAGTTCCAGATACTATTTGAAGGATTTGGATATACTTTTAACGATTTGATTGCAAATTCAGAAGTGTTTAGGGCTGAAGCGGTAATGGTATAGGCTAATGTGTTTCTGTTAAAACTGATGTCATAATTTCCAGCGGTTTCCACTACAATGTTCGGACCGTTTAGTGCTAAAACTCCTGGGGTATCGCTAGATCCCCAGTTTGTATCCCAAGAATTTTCTAATCTAAATTTTATTTCTCCTGCTAAAAGGGCATAATTTGTAATGCTATAATTAACTCCATCAGTTGTAATCAGGTCTATATCTCCTCCTTCAAAACCAGTTGGACCTAGAACCGTTCCTAGAAAACCTACACTTTGGTATCCGAAATTATAGGCAAGAGTTGTTTTGTTAAACGTCACGTTATAAGTGCCTCCAACCACTGGAATATTACTGTTTGGATCGTTCAAAAGAGCTGTGCCACTTGGAAATGCTGAACTTCCCCAACTGTTTGTCCATTGGTCATTTTCTCTGAATTTTGCATCACCAGTTGTAAAAGTATAATTGTTTAGGGTATAGTTGATTCCGTCGCTTGTAAACATGTCAACATCTGGTCCATCAAATCCATTGGCAGAAACGGCATCACCAAGAATACCAATTAAAGGGAAACTTACCACATTTGTAAAACTGTATGCACCCGTAATTCGGTTAAACGTAACGTCATAAGTTCCAGCAACTGTTAGGATATTGCTTCCATTTTGAGTTGCAACTCCACTTGGAAAATTTGCATTTCCCCAGTTAATTGTCCAAGCACCATCTTGTCTGAATTTTGCACCACCATCGGCATTTTGTGCTGCATCAAGAACTACTAAACCAGTAATGGTGTAAGTGATGTTGTCTGTTGTACTCAAAATATGGGTATCTGGAGTTAACGGATCATTATCAGGCCAACCTCCAACGGCTTGTCCAACAATAGAAACTGTTTGGGCGGTAGCTGTTGAATTAGAAACCAATAGTGCAAAAAATGCTACTAAAAAAAGTAAAGTTTTTTTCATATAAAATCTATTTAATGTTTTGATTATTATAAAATTATGTAAAAAATCAAGATAAAAAATAGACCGGCAAGAATATCATAAACGAAAACGTTTTCGTATTGATAACTTTTTGTTGGGGGAGTTATAAAAATAAGAGATACTGAAAAATTTTAGAAAACTATGACGTCGAATTTGTTTTCAAGAGGTTTTAGTTCTTCCATTAATTTCGGAATCAATGCATCACCTACAGTAATGTAAAATTCAGAAAAATTTGTCAGCCTTTCTTGTAGACTTTTGTTAGGAAATAGTTCGTTTTGCAAATCAAATATGCGTTCCAATTCTTCTGCATGCTTTCTTTTTTCAGCTTTCAATAGACGTTTTTCAAGATTCTCCAAGCCTTTTAATTGTTTCGCTTCCTGTGCTTTAACGGCTCCTGAAAATGATTTGTCAGTTTTGGAAGCAATAGCATGAAGGTTTTCGAATTGCTGTTTTAGAAATGTTTTTTGTTCTGAAAAATCTAATGTAAATGCTGATAGGCTTTTTATTTTTTTGTTTGCCAAATCTGTTTGTTTTTCAAACAAATCGTGCCAGGAAAGGTTTAGCTTGTCGGCTTTTTTGGCTTGTTTTTCGGTTGCCAATAGTACGGAATTTCGCAAGAGCAAAACTGGAAAAGTAATATTTACGGCATCAAAATAGGATTTTAGTTCTAGCCAATATGCCAATTCACCACCACCACCGATGTAACACAAATTGGGTAAAATTACTTCCTGATACAAAGGTCTCATGATGACATTCGGACTGAATTTTTCAGGATGATTTTCCAACGTCTCGATTATTTCTTTTTCGGAAAACTTGATATCCGTGTTGTTTATATAATAGGTTTCGTTTTGCAAAATAATTCGTTCCCGCAGTTCATCTTCAATATAAAATAAATTGATATCTCTGGGATTCACCTGAATATTGTAATCTTTGAGCTTTTCAGTAGCTTCTAGTACTTTTTTGCTGGAAGTTTGTTCTAGCAATTCTTCTTTTACAAAAGGAATAAACAACTTTTTCAGGTTTTTATCGTCTGCATCTAAAATCACCAAACCATATTCGCTAAACAATGAATCGGCTAGAAATCGGGTTGCATCTGCAAGATTATCGTGTTGCAAATAGGCTCCTTCAAACAATTTCTTTAGGGTTTCGGCATCTTGGCCTTGGCCTAATTCTGTACTAAAAACTTCAAAAACTTCTTGCAAACCTTCAGTAGAAAGTCGGCCAACTGGTCCTGTACTTTCTTTGCTCCAGCGAAATTTCTTCCCTTTGAAATTAAAATAATTAATTTCTTCGAAATCATGGTCTTCTGTAGCCATCCAATAGATAGGAACAAAATTATATTCGGGATATTTTGCTTTTAATTCTTTTGATAAATTAACGGCAGAGATAATTTTGTAAAGAAAATAGAGCGGTCCAGTAAATAAATTAAGCTGATGTCCTGTCGTGATTGTAAACGTATTTTCCTCTTTTAACGCTTGGATGTTTTGAAGGGTCAACTGAGAAGCCGCTATATTTTGATACTGTTCTTCTAAGACAGAAACAATAATATTTCGATTTTCGGATGGAAAATTATTTTGTTTTTCAAGAATTTGTTCCTTAAAGTTTGCTAAGCTTGGAAACCGATGGTAAAGTGACTGTAAGTTTTCTTTTTGGTCTAAATAATCATTCATCAAGGGAGTGAAATATCCGGAATTTTGATAGCTGATACAGTCGGTTGGCATAAGTAGAGGGGCTATATTTTTTGTAAAAATAATTAAAAATAAGGTGATAATTTTTGGTTTAACAAATGGTTGGCATTTTATCGTTTGAGTGTAAAATGGCCTCTATGTTCTTTTCCGTTTTCACGGATTACAACAAACCAGTAATCGGTAGAAGGCAAAGTTTCGCCATTGTAAGTTCCGTCCCAAAAAGGTTCTATTTCGTTGAGTTGCTTGATGAATTTTCCATAACGATCAAAAATATGTACTTCCAAATTGGGTTCATTTTCATGAAACTTGATTCCCCAAAAATCATTATAGCCATCCCCATTCGGTGTAAAATATTTTGGATACATTAACAAATAAACGTCTTCTTCGGCAACACCACAGCCGTTAATATCGTTCACATATACCGTATATTCTCCATTTGGCAAACCAAAAAACTGATTGCTACTTTGAAAATGAATCCCGTCCAGTGAATATTCATAATCACCGGAACCACTAACGATAATGGTAATCATATTGTTATAAGAAGTCCAATCTACGGTTTCAATCGAAGTAATTGTCGCTTTATCTGATACATCTACAAAAATAGTTTTGGTAGAAGAACAAATTAAGTTTCCGTGATTTTCAGTAACTGTAACCGAATAATTTCCAGGCTGGATGACCGTTATAGAGCGAGTTGTTGCTCCAGTTGACCAAGTGTAGCTATCAAAACCAGCATCGGCTGTGATGTTGACAAATCCATTTTCACATACATAATAGGTGTCTTTCATATTAATGTAAGGTGAAGAAATTACCGTAAGTTGCAACTCTATAACTTTATGGCATTGGTTATTAAATTCAACTCTAACAAAAATTAAATTCGCACCTAAAGTCAAGTTGTAATCATCTTGATTGGTAATCAATGCTGTCGCCAATTCATTTTCGGCACCCGAAAAACTAGTATAATAGGTAAAAGTATAATCGGCTGAATTAGTAATTATGTCTTCTTGATACACAGTTAGATCAACATTTTCTTGACCGTCGTTTAAGTTATCACAAAGCGAATCTTGAAAATTATTGGCTGGTAAAGTATTCAAGATCAAAACATTTATAGGGAATCGTTGGAAACTTTCGCAACCATTTACAGTTTGCGAAGCATAATAGGTGATGCCATCTTGAAGCAAAGTTGAGTTTGGCAAAACGGTTCCATTATTCATGCTATCATAAAATTGAATAGAAGTGCCTGTCACGACAAGATCGTTCAAGGTTGCATTTTCACTAGCACAAAATAGTTGAGGTGACAAACCTGTTGGAGCTGGCGTATTTTCTATGATGATGGTAACGGGAATCCTATCACTTTCGCAGCTATCAATAGTTTGGGAAGCATAATAAATTCCATTATTCAGAGGTGTGGTTGTCACCAAAAGAGTTCCGCCTGTCAAGGTATCATACCATTGTATGTTTTGTCCATTAACCACTACATCAGCCAAAGTTGCATTGTCCTGAATGCAAAATGTTTGGGCTGTAGCCGATGGCAAAGGAGTGGCACCGGTAAAAGGAATTATAATCGCTGTAGTGGCATTGGAAACACACCCAATTGCATTTTTAATTTTTATCAAATAAGTCGAAGGAACCGCATTGTTTAGAACTGCATTTGTCGTCCATGTTGCACCATCATCAAAGCTGAATTCTGAAGCCGGACTGTCAATTGTAATGCTACCGAAGGCTTGATTACAGTCGGGCTGAGCGAGTGATACAGATGGAGCATCTGGGTAATCGGTGATGGGATTTAAGCTTGTAACTGTTGCCACCGACTCACAATTGCTAGCGTTTTTTACCCGTATGTAATAGGTTCCTGGCGGTAGCATTTCGGAAATAGGATTTGTAGAATAGGTCATTCCATTATCAAAACTGTATTGGTCTGCTAAACTCGTAACGGTAATAAATCCAAAAGGATTGGTGCAACTGGCTGGGTGTGTTAGTTGAACCGTTGGAGCATCAGGAGCTTGAGGTGGAGCTTGAATTTCTACAGTTGAAGGCAACGAAGGACAACCTGTTGCCGCAACTTTTATTTTCAAATGATAGATTCCTGAGGATAAATTGGCAGCGGTATTAGTAGTTACCCAAGTGATTCCATTATCAAAACTGTACTCCAATGCTGGTGTTGTTATAGTGATAGTTCCTGTAGAGGTCGAACAATCTGTAGGTTGAAATGCGGTATACTGAGGAGCAGGAGGCGGAGCCGTTTGGGATCCGGTTTGAACATATGAAATTTTAGAAATACAGCCTTGACTGTTTTTTATTCGGATAAAATAATAAGTATTGGCGTTGAGATTTGTTTTTACGGGATTGGTAGTCCAAGTCACGCCATTGTCAAAACTATATTCCGCAGCCGGAGTTGTGATAGTAACGGTGATGCCTGTTCCGGTTTCAGAAGGACAATCGGGTTTGAACAAGGTATATTGTGGCTGAGGCAGTAATATTTCGTTTAAAGTGACGGCAACAGGAATTGATTCGCAGCCTTGGTTGTCCTTGATTCGGATGAAATAAACTCCAGGGCCAAGACCAGTTATTGTAGGTTCGGTGGTCCAAGTAGTTCCATCATCAAAACTATAAGAAGGTGCAGAAGTCGTGATGGTAATACTACCAAATGCTGGACATTGTGGATTTAAAAAAGTAAAGGTTGGTGGAGGAAGATAGTTTTCGTTTAGGTTTACTAAAGCAGGATAGGAGAGGCATCCCAAATCATTTTGTATCACAACCGAATAATCGCCACTTTCTAAATTTGTAGCCACTGGGTTGCTTGTCCATGTTAGACCTCCATCAAAACTATAGGAGGTTGCAGGAGTGGTGATTGTAATACTTCCCAAAGTACCACAACTTGGTAAAACAAAAGTAAACTCGGGTTCAGGAAGTAATATTTCGGTCAACGTTATGAGTAACGGGTTCGTAAGACAGTCATTCACAGTTCTTGTTAAAACAATATAATCGCCAGCTTCTAAATTTTCCGCAAAAGCGTTATTAGTCCAAGTTTCACCTCCATCAAAACTGTAAAGTACGGTTGGAGATGTAACTGTGATACTCCCCAAACTAGAACAACTCGGATTGGTAGATGTAGCAGTTGTTTCGCCTACATAATCTTCAATAATTTCTGCATCAGAAGCATTGGAAATACATCCGTTAGCATCTTTAATTCTGATAGTATAAATCCCCATCGAAAGCCCTGTTGCTAAGGGATTACTCGTCCAAGTGACTCCATCATCAAAGCTATAGGAACTTCCAGACGTAAGAATCATTATACTTCCCAATGTACCACAGTTTACATTTGTTATATCAAGTTCTGGATAAATACTAGAAGGAGGATAAACAATTGATATTTTTTTGGCAGTCGTGATACAGCCTCCACTGCTTTTTACAGCTATATAATAATCTCCAACTGGGAGAAGATCAAAAAAAGCTTCATCCTGCCAAGTTGTTCCGCCATTTACAGTATAAGATATTCCAGGTGTTGTGATGGTGATGCTGCCGGTATAGGTGGTGCAATCAGGTTGAACAACGGTAGCAACAGGTTGTTGTAATATATTGTACACAATGTGATCACTGCTAATGGCACAGCCCAAATCGTTTGTGACTTTTACGCTATAGGCTCCCAGATGTTCTTCGCCAACAGGAACATTATAAGTTAAATTGGTAGCTCCAACTAATGCAACTCCATCCAAATACCATTGATAAGTTGGATTTATAATATCGGGATCTGTGAGGTTTGCTGTCAAAACAAGCGTTCCGTCACAAAAATTTCCTGATGGAATAATATTTACTTCAAAAGCTGCTGCATCATTTAAAACTAAACTATCAAAAAGCATAAAGGGGAAACAGGCCACACCATTATGATTAACATTATAAAAAGATGCTGGTAAAACCGCCGGGGGGCCAATCATGATTGCATTAATGTCAATAGTAGGACTAAAAGTAATGGTGATTTCCTGCCATTCCGATTGCGGAACATAGGATACTTGGCCAATTTCAATCCATGTCGGGTCAAACAAAGAAGGACTAAGGAATGTGTTTAAAGGCATATTTGCACCATTTCCACAGCCGAAAAGAGTAATGTTTACAGGTTCTAGAAAACTAATACCACTGCCACAACTCACCCCACTATTTTGAAGGTTTACCGTTGCAACTTGAAAAGTAAATTGATAATTTTCTCCAGCAAGTAAAGTATTGACGGGAGTTCCGATATATTCTTTTTGTCCGGGAGTAAATGCAGCACCAACCATTCCGGTACCATCGGGAAAAGTATCCAGATTAGCTTCAGCAATACCACTATAAATAAAACCACAATTAAAATAATCTGATGTTCCTTTTGTAGCTTGTATCCACGGAATGGCAAAATCAAGGTCAGCCGATCCGGTAGGACACTCAGAATAATCTTCAAATGAGGGATTTGGAATTATAGAAGGAACAGGCTCAGGAACTGGGCCAAAACTACAAACACATTCCGGATCATTCAAATCAATCAAGCCATCGCCATCATCGTCAATACCGTTGTTGCAATTTTCTTGGGCATTCAGGCCAACAGAAAAAAGCAAAAGAAACAACGCGATGCAATTGCGTAAAGTTAGAATCATGGGTTCAGGTTAAAAGTATTAGGCCTACTTCAAGATATATATCCTTCTCTTGAGCGTTAAAAACTTGAAGTAAATTTAATTAAATACTGATAACTATGGTGTTAATATTTCAAATAACCTTCTTGGATGCTATCTTTTCAAAGAAAAAATCCATTCAAATCCACATCATCCTCAAAAATATCAACTAATTTTGCCGTTCTTGAAAATCCTATGACAAAACTGTTCCTCATAACGCCACCTTTTACGCAGTTAAACACGCCCTATCCAGCAACGGCTTACATCAAAGGATTTTTGAACACAAAGAATATCGCTTCTACTCAAGCCGATTTGGGAATCGAAGTCATCCTCAAGATTTTTTCAAAGCAAGGATTAACCGATATCTTCACTATTGTCAACCAGCAACCCGCTTCTGATAATCAAAATATCCTCCGAATCATTGCCCTTCAAGACCACTATATTGCAACAATCGATGCCGTAATTTTGTTTCTCCAAGGAAAGAATCCAACCTTGGCACTACCTATTTGTCAAGAAGATTTTCTACCCGAAGCTTCTCGTTTTGCTCAACTCGAAGAACTCGATTGGGCATTTGGAAGCATGGGAACTCAGGATAAAGCAAAACACCTCGCAACTTTATATCTCGAAGATATTTCTGATTTAATCGTAGAATGTGTTGACGAAAACTTTGGTTTCAGCCGATATGCCGAACGACTAGGAAGATCTGCCAATTCCTTCGACGAATTATACGAAAGCCTTCAGCAAGAACATACTTATATAGACAAGATTCTTTTAGAAATTTTAAAGGAGAGAATCACCGAAGTGAATCCCACTTTATTCCTAATTTCAGTTCCCTTTCCAGGTAATTTATACGCAGCTTTCCGATCGGCTCAATTTGTCAAACAACATTTTCCCCACATCAAAATCTCGATGGGTGGCGGTTTCCCGAATACGGAATTACGATCATTATCGGACAAAAGAGTTTTCGAATTCTTCGATTATATAACGCTCGACGATGGCGAAACTCCAATTGAAGAACTCATTTTAAACTTAGAAAATCCAAACTATAATTCTTTCAAGCGTACTTTTGTATTGCAAGATGGAGTAGTGGTGTATAAAAATAATTCGGCTAAACCTGATTACAAACAATCACAAGTAGGAACTCCGGATTATTCCGATTTGCCTTTGGATCGTTACATTTCGGTTATCGAAATCGTAAATCCGATGCATCGAATGTGGAGTGACGGACGATGGAACAAACTTACCATGGCTCATGGTTGTTATTGGGGAAAATGTACCTTCTGCGACATCTCACTCGATTACATCAAGATTTATGAACCCGTAGCTGCCAGTTTGCTTTGTGATAGAATGGAAGGACTTATGCAACAAACCGGTCAAAATGGGTTTCATTTTGTTGACGAAGCCGCTCCACCCGCTTTGATGAGGTCTTTGGCGTTAGAGATTCTAAAGAGAAAGCTTGTCGTAACGTGGTGGACGAACATCCGTTTTGAGAAAAGCTTTTCGAAAGATTTATGTGTTTTGCTAAAAGCTTCTGGTTGCATTGCCGTTTCGGGTGGATTAGAAGTAGCTTCCGATCGTTTGCTACAACTAATTGACAAAGGCGTTACTGTAGAACAAGTGGCAAAAGTAACTCGCAATTTCACCGAATCAGGGATTATGGTCCATGCCTATTTGATGTATGGCTATCCTACACAAACCATTCAGGAAACGATTGACAGTCTAGAAATGGTACGTCAATTGTTCGAAGCAGGAGTTTTACAATCGGGTTTTTGGCATCAATTTGCCATGACGGCCCACAGTCCAGTAGGAATGTATCCAGAGAAATTTGGTGTGCTAAAGGAAACTGAAAGCATCGGAACCTTTGCCAATAATGACATCAACTATACCGATGCTACAGGGATCAACCATGATCAATTTAGTTTCGGACTCAAGAAATCGCTTTTCAATTTCATGCACGGGATCTGTTTTGATTATCCGCTTCAGGATTGGTTCGAGTTTAAAATTCCAAAGACCAAGATTCCCGAAGACTTTATATATGAAGCTTTGCATCAAGAAGAGGATTTTAAAATAAAACCTACAGCAAAAATAGTGTGGCTTGGAGGAAAGCCTTTGGTCGAATACTTTACAAAATCTAAAAAAGGAAATTCGTGGGAAATGATGGGTTTGACCTTTCATGATAAAAAGGAAAGTTTTACCATTCAAACCAATAAAAATGAAGGCGAATGGCTGGTAGATATGCTACAAAAAATATCGGTTTCTAACTCTAAAACGTATAGTTTTAATGAGCTAAAAACCGACTTTGAAATCCTATTGGAAGATTTTGAACTCTTTTGGTATTCAAAACCTGTTTATGTTTTAAGGGATTTTGGATTACTAGTCCTTTAGATTATTCTGGAGTTTCTTCGACTTTTTCTTCGTCCTTTTTTCCTTTTTTCTTTTTCTTTTTCTTTTTTTTCTCAGTCTTGTTTTTTAATTCTTCAAATTTAGTCTTTTGTTCTTCATTGAGGATTTCTAAAATCTGAGATTCCATTTTTTTATTAGCTATTTTTAATTTCTCATACTTTGCTTCTTGAGGAATTTCTTGAGAAGTAATAGAAATTGAAGCGGTTTGATAATCCTCAATTATATTTTTTAAAATGGCACTTTGAAATCCATCAAGGTTAAGTTCCTTTGTTAAGATGTCTATAGATGCTTGAACTTGATCAATTGGTTTTTGTTTTTTAGGATGAGGATTTTGACCTTGTCCGGACATTATTCTTCTGTCTAAGCCATTATTGTTGCCATATTGGGCATTGGAACTATTTGAAAGAAGCAATAAAAAAAGAATAAAAAAAGAGAATATCGTGGTTTTCATATAATTTTATTTAATTAGATGATACAAATTTAGGCTTTATAATTCTAAAACAAAAACAGTGCCTCAATCTTGGATGTTAAATCTAAATCCAATTCCATGCAGGTTTTCAATCGAAATATGTTGCTCAGTAGATAGAATCTTGCGTAATCTTGATATGAATACATCCAGGCTTCGTCCCATGAAGTAATCGTCGTCTCCCCATAGTGAGGTGAGGATCTGTTCCCTTTTCAGGACAGTATTCTTGTTGTCCAAAAACAATTTCAACAGTTCAGATTCTCTCTGGGTCAGGGTGATTTTCTCTTGGTCGAATGTGAGAAGATAATTTTGGGTGTCAAAGTTATATTTACCCACTCTATAACTCACTTTTTCCGAAATGGCATTCTTTTGCGAACGCTTCAGGAAAATCTCGATCTTCAGGGCAAGTTCTTCGATGCTAAAGGGTTTCACCAGATAATCATCGGCTCCAAGTTTCAACCCCTTGATCCTGTCTTCCTTTAAGGTTTTTGCCGAAAGGAAAATAATAGGCACATTATTATTAATTTTCCTGATGTCTGCTGCAATTTCAAAACCATCCTTTTTGGGCAGCATGATGTCCAAGATGCAAATATCGAATTTTTCCTTCTTGAATGCTTCCATACACAGGTTTCCATCCAGGCAATGCACGACATCATAGCCGTTCTGTTCCAAATTATCTTTGGTCAGGAACGCCAATGTTTCATCATCTTCTGCATAGAGAATCTTATAGGAACTCATGATTTTCGAGGTATTAATAGTGTTACTGTGATTCCGTTTTCGAGGTTGTTCTTTGCGTTAATTTTCCAATGATGCAAGGTGCAAATTTTCTTTACATAATACAACCCCAGTCCAAAACCATTCACCTCGTTGCTCTTTGCACTCGGAATCCGGTAGAATTTATCAAAAATAAACGAAAGATTCTTTTTAGAAATCCCGATACCATTATCCTTGAATTCCAGCTTTAGGTTTTTATTTTCTTCCGAAAGCGTAATTACAATTTTGGGTTGTTTTTCGCAGTATTTTATAGAATTGTCAATCAAGTTATAGATGATGTTCGTGAAATGAAATTCATCGGCTTTGATGCTATAATCCTTCAAGTTATTTATTTCTACAACAGCATTTTCATATTTCAAGCGAATATTTTCGACCACATTGGCAATTGTTTGCTCCACCGAAACATCTGTCAGGTCAAGGTCCATAGGCGAATTATCCGATTTGGCTATGTTTAATATTTTTTCGATATGATGGTTGAGCTTGTTACTTTGGTTGATGATGATATCCGTATATTTTTCCAACTTGTCATCGGTTTTAATCTTTTCCTGTCGGATGAGGTAGTTCGAGGCAATCAATATCGAAGACAATGGCGTTTTGAACTCATGGGTCATGTTGTTGATGAAATCCCGTTGCAGTTCTGAGTACTTTTTTTGTTGCAAAATGGTGAAAATAGAATACACATAGATCAATAAAATAATAATCAAGGCAAACGAAAGCACAAACCAAAACTGTAGCGAACTAAGGATATAGCTCGTTTCCTTGGGAAACCGAACCGCAAAATAATAGACCAAGTTTTTATGCTTCGGGAAATAGACCGTAGCCTTGCTCTTGGTTTTATCCGATAGGGAAACAAAATTGCCATACACCATCTCGTCGCTCTGGCAGTTATACATCGCATATTCAAAATCAGTCGTGATGCCCATCTTTTCAAACTCCGATTTCAGGTAGAATTCCAAGATTTCTGGTTCAAAATCATTCTCGACATTCACAATATAATAGTCGTTCGAGATCTTCTCGATTGGGTTTTTAGAAGGCAGCTCGTGGCTCGTTCCTAGATATAGGTTCTTCACCACTTCTAGCAAGGCGATATGGGCACTTTGGCTAAACTTCTTTTCCTCGAGTGTGAATGCTTTTTTGGTCCAAAGCAATTGTGCAATCAAGATCCCAATGATCGCCACAAGCCCCAAGAGTATTATAGTATTAAGCCGATTGAATTTCAAGATAGTATTTTTTTAGAATGTAATATTAATCAAAAATAAGCTATGATTTTTGCATTAACAACTAGTTAACAACGTTAATGAGGTTTGTCTCAACTAAAAAAAAAGAAATAAGGGACTATTTGCAAATACGTTTTTTCTTATATTTATCCCTAAATACTTTTTGAATGAAAATAAAGTTTAGAATCCTATTGCTATTGTTCATGTTTATTTTGGCATCTTGTTCGGGTAATGATGATAATGAATCGGCTATTTGCATACCCACTAGTATGTCAATGATCATCAACGGAGAACCAGTAGAATATAATGTATCTGGTACAGGAATAGATTGGGACTGGTCACGTCAAAAACATATATTAGATCAAAGTTTTTATTATAGTAGTAGTTCGTTAGGGGAATCAACTATTTCCTATTCAGTTCCCCATAAATTGAAAGGAAAAAATGTCTTCGAAACATTTGTATTTAGGACCTATCTCAATGGATCTTATATTGAAATAAATTTGCTAAATGAGGATTTTGAAAGTGAAGTAATTACCAATAGTAACACCTGCCTTTATGCAGTTTTTTCAGGGAAATTCACACTTAATAATCAGGAAATAATTATTACCGAAGGAAAAGCTAGTTTCATATTCGAAAACCCAATCCAGATTAGCTTTTAATTGGTATTATGTACCTGCGATATCGACAAGCTTGAATTTTTTGGGATGAGTAATACATTAGTTACAAAAATATTTTTTTTCAGATACAACCTTTTTATCCTACAACTCGTCTATTAACAAAATAACATAAAAGACTAAATACAATGAACAAAGCACTACTAGTCGTATCCATTCTCCTATTTCAAATTATTGGGTTCTCTCAAAACACTACTGGAAAAATTCTTGATGCCACAACGGGCGAGAGCATCCCATATGCCAATATTTCTATTTCGGGTGCTGAAAACCTGATTACCAATGAGGAAGGTGTTTTCACCCTATCCGACAAACACAATGATAACATTCAATTTGCAGTTTCCTATTTGGGCTATGTGAGCCAGCAATTGTCGATTGGCGAATTGAAAAAGCAGCAAAACACGATCAAGCTACAGCCTGGAGTTTTTGAATTGAGCGATGTGGATGTTTCGAAGGTGAAGATGGATGCCAATAGCATCATGGCGGAGGTGAAAAAGAATCTGAAAAAGAATTATGGCAATGATAACAAGACGTTAAAGACGACATTGTTCATGCGTGAATTAAGTACTTTTAAACCAAAGAAATTGGATATCGAGATCACAAAGTCGACAGGATTTACCAAGAGTAAATTAAAAGAAGCTAATGACGATGTGACTAAATTTACGTCGAGATTGGTGTCTAATCCGCCACTGGAATTCACGGATATGCTCTGCAAGTACTATACTGGAAAAATTGATGGAAAGGAAAAGCCGGTTTTTATGACCAAGCTGGATGTCGTGAAAGCTACGAAACTAAAAGATGAAACCCGCTCGGTTGCGATTGAAGATATGGAGAAACTGGCGGCTAATATTTTCCTGAAACACCTAGATACTACAAAATATTATAGGTTTAAAAGTGGATGGATAGGCTCTAGGGATACAATTTCTTTTAGAAAAGATTTTAATAAGAAGAAAAAGAAAAAGGAAAAAACAAGCGAATTGGATGTTGCCAAGAATGATATCAGCGGTTTTTTGGCTGGAATCAATGTTTTGAATGGCAAGAAGATGGAGTTTATAAACAATACTGAAATCTATGAGTATTCGTATGAAGGAGCTATGTATTCTAACAAGAATGAATTTGTATATGTGATCAATTTCAAGCCTAGAAAGAGCAAGGCCAACTACACGGGCAAGCTTTATGTGTCTGAAGCTGATTTTGCCGTGGTTCGTGCCGAATATAATTTGGCAAAAGGGAAAACCTTGGGAGGTATCAATCTAAAATTGTTGTTAGGTGTAAAAGCTTCCGAAAATTTGGGTCGCGGAACGGTAACTTACAAGCAGAATAAGGACGGTATCTATTTTGTACAATATGCCTCGGTAGAAACAGGTCAATACATCTACCTAAACCGACCTTTGAAATTCATAGAATTGACAGATGAGGACAAGGATGTTGTGGCGTTGGACTTGAAAGTAGAGGGCAACTCCTTTAATAAAGTTGAATTTTTGAATATTGCACAGGAGGAAATCGCTTCGGGAGAGCTAGAAAAAATGAAGGAAGAGGATTTTAATTTCACGCGTTTGAAGCGTTATGATCCAAAAATCTGGAAGGATTATACTGCGATTGAGCCTTTGGAGGAGATGAAGCAATTTAAGGTGGTGGAAGAGTAGGATTTTAAAATATTTAATTCTAAAATAGATTTAAGACATTAAGAGTCATTAAGTTTTATGCTTACTTAATTAATCTTAATGGTTTTACAAAAAAAAAGAGCTTCAAACGAAGCTCTTTTTAATTTATGATTATGCTACAACAGCTTCCCCATAAAGGTCAAACTCGGTAGCTTCTATAATTTTAATATCAACAAATTCACCTGTTTTTAGGTATTGTTTTGAAGCATCAATCAACACTTCATTGTCTACATCCGGACTGTCAAATTCGGTTCTTCCAACGAAATGACCACCTTCTTTTCTGTCAATGATACATCTAAAAACTTTACCCACTTTTTCCTGATTCAAATCCCAAGAAATCTGTGATTGCAATTCCATTATTTCGTTGGCACGAGCCTGTTTTACTTCGGCTGGAACATCATCTTCTAGCAAATAAGCATGCGTGTTTTCTTCGTGAGAATAGGCAAAACAACCCATCCTGTCAAACTTCATTTCCTGAACCCAATCTTTCAAAATGCTGAAGTCTTCCTGAGTTTCGCCAGGATAACCAACGATCAAAGTCGTTCTGATGGCAATTCCCGGAACAGCTTCTCGGAACTCTTTCAGCAATTTCGTAGTCTTCTCCTGAGTAGTTCCACGACGCATCGATTTCAAGATGTTATCCGAAATATGCTGCAACGGAATATCGATATAATTGCAAATCTTTGGTTCACGCTTCATGATCTCCAAAACATCCATCGGGAAACCAGATGGAAAGGCATAATGCAAACGGATCCACTCGATGCCTTCTACTTTTACTAAAGCCTCAAGCAATTCGCCAAGATTACGTTTTTTGTATAAATCCAAACCATAATAGGTCAAATCTTGGGCAATCAAAATCAATTCCTTCACGCCATCTCTCGCCAAGCCTTCGGCTTCCTTAACCAATTTTTCAATAGGTTGCGAAACGTGTTTTCCTCTCATCAGCGGAATCGCACAAAAACTGCATGGTCGGTCACAACCTTCGGCAATTTTCAAGTAAGCATAGTTTTTTGGAGTTGTCGTCAAACGTTCGCCTAACAATTCATGCTTATAATCAGCACCCAAAGCTTTCAATAAGCCAGGAAGCTCTGTAGTTCCAAAATATTGGTCCACATTCGGGATTTCTTTTTCCAAATCTGGACGGTAACGTTCAGACAAGCATCCGGTTACAAAAACCTTATCTACCAAACCACGTTCTTTCTTGTCGGCATATTCCAAAATCATATTTACCGATTCTGCCTTAGCGTTGTCAATAAAACCGCAAGTATTGATTACGATAATGTTGCCTTCTCTTTCCGCAGGAGCTTCATGTTCAACGTCTTTTCCGCTAGCACGAAGTTGTCCCATCAGCACTTCGCTGTCATACACATTTTTCGAGCAGCCTAAAGTAATAACGTTGATTTTGTTCTTTTTTAACGATTTGGTTCTCATAGTAGTAAGGTCTAAATATTTTTAGAGCGTGCAAAATTACGCTTTTATTTTTTAGGAGCGGAATCATTTGGGAATTTTTATAATCGCTTGGTCCCGCTTTCCAGTACAATCTTTTTCCTCGCTAAAGAAGCGAGAAAAAAGATTTCCCTTTCAATCGGGGCTAGAGGCAATCGTAATTTCTTTAAATAATCACAAAAAAATCCATTCGATTTTGCGAATGGATTTGCTATTTTCAATACTCCGATATTCCGAAGAGCTGTTTTTATAATTCAAATAAAACGGTCAAGGAAATATTGTTGTTTTTTCGGTTTATTGTGGCAGTGTCAACCAATCCCTGAGCAAAAAATGCTTGCTGGAAATCTCTTTGGGCAAATGTATACGACATGTCAAGTTTCACATCTCCAAAATTATAACCAAATCCTCCAGAATAGCTGGTCAAATCTCCCATAGTATTGCCATTTTTGTATGGACTTTCCTCAAAACGGTAACCCGCTCTCAAGCTCCAAGCCTTGATTCTATATTCTCCACCAACCCTAAATTCGTTTGAAGTATCTAAAAGACTAGAAAGCTGATCGTTGACATCAGTAGAATGTCTGAACTCAGTATTGCTGTAATCTTTTAGGGTATAATCGAAGCTTAATAATCCTTGTGTTCCAAAAACGTATGCTAAACTTCCGGTCCATTTTCCAGGCGTTCTCAATCTGTATGTTGGATAAACTACAACTAAATTTGGGTCTGCATAAAAACTGGTAGTGTCTTCAAAACAATCTACACAATCTACCAAAAGGGTTTGTCTAAGTTCGTCGTTGAGACTGTACCAAGTTGGTGATTCATATGCAAGACCAACACGAAATTCATTGGTTACTTTTGCAATAGTTCCCAATTGGAAGGAAAATCCAGTTCCATAAGTATATAATTCGTTCGTGAATCTTGAAGCTTGAACACCAGTATTTGGATCATGGTTAGGTGCATCTAAATAATCTTCATAAAAGCTTGTTCTTTGGTTGTAATCCACGAAATGACTGTTCAGATTCAGACCAAAATAAAACCGCTCGTCATATTCTGCAGCAGCATTAAAGGATAGTTTTCCATTATAGCCGTTAGATGAAATATAGTTTTCTTGGTAAAAATCTCCAGTTCCGGTCAATGCTGAAACATATTGGTTTCCGCCGGCAACAGTTGGATTAATAAAAAAGCCTTCATAACCCAAGTAGGCTTGTTGTTCAGCATAATCTAATTGAGTAAAAGAATTATTTGTTATAGTACCTTCGGAAATTCCGTTAGCATAACTAATAAAATAATCCGCTACAGAATTGTTAGGATTAATACCTTGCGAATAAATTGTGTTGTTTAGATTGTTTGTGTTTTCATAAGTGAGAGCCAATGTTAGTTTTTTCCATTTGCTTGTATTTTCATAATCTTTGAAAACCCAAACAGCACCTAGCTGATTCAAATCGAAAGTATTATCTTTCTCAGTAGTTGTAGTTCCAAAATAGTTCGAGTTGTTTTTAGAACTAAAGTTACTTACCGTGATAGCTGCGGCATTATTTGCAAAAACAGCAGATCCAGCTGGATTTACAGAAATGGCCGAAAAATCTCCTCCAAGAGCTCCAAAAGCTCCACCCATAGATCTAAATCGGGCCGTACCATTTAGGTCGGTTTGTGAGAATCGTAAAGCATCGGAAAAATCTTGTGCCTGTAAAGAATTCAAACAAAGTAATAGGATTGAAAAAGACAAAAACTTCTTATTTATAATAGAAAATTTTCTTTTACGAAATTTGAGGATTGTTGCTTTCATTGTTTTTTATAATTTGGGATTCAAAAAAATACCTATGCTCATAACATCTCAGTCAAAACATAGGTAAATTAAATTTTTAGTTTGGATTATCTTCTTCCACCACCAGATCTTCCGCCACCACCGCCAGATGAACCACCGCTTCTTCCGCCACCCATAGATCCTGAAGATCTCGATGGAGCAGGAGAGTAGCTTCTCGTTGGAGCTGAGCTTCTTGTTGGAGCAACGTTTGTATTGTTGCTTCTACTTGGTGCTAAGTTAGAGTTGTTTCTTGTTGTATTTCTTGACGGAACTACATTAGAATTTCGAGTAGTATTTCTTGTTGAATTGAAATAGTTGTTACGAGTATTGCTGTTTCTTGTTGTAAAAGTATTTCTATAATTGGTTCCGTTTGCATTTCTTCTTATAGAGGTCCCGTTATTGTAATTCCTTGATCCTCTTGTGCCGTTTTCTGAACGACCTAGATAATTTCTTCCTCCATTGTTGTAGTAAGAATCTCCTCTTCGTCCATTGCTGTAGGCATAATTGTTATAGTAGTAGTGGTTGTTCCATCCCCAATTGTTGCCGTACCAGCCATTACCATACCATCCATTCCAACCCCAGCCGTTTCCATACCAACCGCCCCAGCCCATTCCCCAGCCAGGACCATACCAATTATTCCAGCCTAATCCCCAACCCGGTCCGTACCATCCAGCCCAACCCCAGTTGTTCCAGTTGTTCCATCCCCAATTGTTATCATAAACGTTTACAACAACATTTTGAGAATCGCTTCCCCAGGCAGCATAACCATTGTTGTAATCTGCTTCATTTTGATAGTTGGAGGAATAATTTTCAACATCAGTAAAAACTTCTGTAGAATCATTTTCAATCTCTATTCGAGAATCAAAATAGTCTTTATATTGTTGATTGTTGTTATTGTTTGTAACTTGATTATCGTAGTTTCTGTTTGAGCTTGTGTAGATGCCATCCCTGTCATAATAAGAAGTATTTTGATAAGAACCGCAAGACGTAACTAGAAGGCCAACCAATCCGATTAGTGAAAATGCGGAAAATGATTTTCGTGAAATATAATTAGTTTTCATATCTGTGGGTATTTTTATTGTTGGACAATACAAAAATAGTTAGTTTTGCTGAACTATTTAGTTAAAATAAGTTAAACAATATTTGTGCCAAACTATTCAATATGGGTAAGAACTTAACAACACGATCAGAAGATTATTCAAAGTGGTATAACGAGCTGGTTGTCAAGGCAGATTTAGCCGAAAATTCAGGCGTTAGAGGCTGTATGGTGATCAAGCCATATGGCTATGCAATTTGGGAAAAAATGCAAGCAGAACTTGATAGAATGTTCAAAGAAACTGGACATCAAAATGCCTATTTTCCATTGTTCGTTCCCAAGAGTATGTTTGAGGCCGAAGAAAAAAATGCTGAAGGATTTGCAAAAGAATGTGCTATTGTAACACATTATAGGCTAAAAAACGATCCGGATAAACCTGGGAAATTAATGGTGGATCCAAATGCAAAACTAGAAGAAGAATTAATTGTTCGCCCAACAAGTGAAGCGATCATTTGGTCAACTTATAAAGGTTGGGTTCAGTCTTATAGAGATTTGCCATTGCTAATTAACCAATGGGCAAATGTGGTTCGTTGGGAAATGAGAACTAGATTATTCTTGAGAACTGCCGAATTTTTGTGGCAAGAAGGTCATACGGCTCATGCTACAAAAGCAGAAGCAATTGCAGAATCTGAGCAAATGATGAATGTGTATGCAGATTTCGTTCAAGATTTCATGGCAATTCCAGTTATAAAAGGATTAAAAACCGAAACGGAACGTTTTGCTGGAGCCGATGAAACCTATTGTATCGAAGCTTTGATGCAAGATGGAAAAGCGTTACAGGCGGGAACTTCTCATTTCTTAGGGCAAAATTTTGCGAAAGCATTTGATGTAAAATTTGCAACAGCCGAAGGAAAGCAGGAATACGTTTGGGGAACATCATGGGGAGTTTCAACACGTTTGATGGGTGCTTTAGTCATGACGCATTCGGATGATAACGGATTGGTTTTGCCTCCAAATTTAGCTCCAATTCAAATTGTAATTGTTCCAATCTATAAAACCGATGAAGAATTTGCAGCGGTTTCTGAAGCAGCTCAAACTTTGGTAACCCAATTCAAGAAACTAAGAATTTCTGTAAAATTTGATGATAGAACAACTCAAAAGCCGGGATTCAAGTTTGCCGAATGGGAATTGAAAGGTGTTCCGGTTCGAATTGCTATTGGACCAAAAGATATTGAAAACGGAACTTTTGAGGTTGCGAGAAGAGATACTTTAACGAAAGAAGTGGTGCTGAAAGATGGAATCGTGAATTATGTGAGCGATTTATTGGAACAAATTCAAGCTGATTTATTTAATAAAGCGTTAAACTATAGAAACGAACATATTACTGAAGTGAACTCATTTGAAGAATTTAAAGAGGTTTTGGAAAATAAAACAGGCTTTATTTCAGCACATTGGGATGGAACAGCAGCTACCGAAGAAAAAATCAAAGATTTAACCAAAGCTACCATTCGTTGTATCGCCTTAGATCGAGTAGAAGAGGCGGGAAGCTGTGTTCTTACTGGTAATCCTTCGAAAGGAAGAGTGCTTTTTGCGAAAGCATATTAAAAAAATAAAAAAAATATTGCATAGCTATTGTGTGAATAAAAAATAGTTGTATTTTTGCATCCGCATTAGAGAAGCAAGGCCCGTTCGTCTATCGGTTAGGACGCCAGGTTTTCATCCTGGTAAGGGGGGTTCGATTCCCCCACGGGCTACAAGTTCTAGTACTATGCTGAATTAGTATCTAACTAGAAGGATTATAAGGGTCCGTTCGTCTAGGGGTTAGGACGCCAGGTTTTCATCCTGGTAACAGGGGTTCGATTCCCCTACGGACTACAAATTAGTTGTAAATTAGTTTTATAAAATAAAAATTGGTGTCTCGGTTTTTATTTTATTAGTTAAAACCAAAGTGTTTGCCGAGGCGAATGTGGGAGGTTTTTCTTTTTTAACTAGTATTTATAAATTATTACATCTAAAATTAAAAAAAAATGGCAAATCATAAGTCAGCTCTAAAGAGAATCAGAAGTAACGAAAAGAAAAGAGTATTAAACAGATACCAACATAAAACTACTCGTAATGCTATCAAAGCTTTAAGATTAGCTACAGATAAAGCAGATGCTACTTCTAAATTATCAGCTGTTATTTCTATGGTTGATAAGTTAGCTAAGAAAAATATCATTCATGATAATAAAGCTTCTAACTTGAAATCTAAGTTAACAAAACACGTTGCTAAATTGTAATTAAGTTACAACTTATTATAAAAAAAAGCTCTCAATTTGAGAGCTTTTTTTATGTCTTGATTTTTTCAGAAATTAAAGCAAGCATTTCTTTTGTAAGTGGCTTAGGTAGGAAGTCCACCACCATCGAAAAGTTTTTTGATTTCTGAATATCATTGGGGTCGATAGAGGACGAAAGCAAAATGATTTTCGTCTTAGCATACACTTCTTGTAGTTTGTTGCTAAACTGTTCCAGAAACTCCCAACCGTCCATTACTGGCATGTTTAGGTCCAAAAGGATTAATAACGGTTGTTCAGAATTTGAATTTTCTTCAATGGTTTCAGGTTTTTCTAGGTATTTGATGGCTTCTTCGCCATTCACGCAGGTTACGATTTGAGATGCAAAACTTGCCTTAGAAATTACCAATTTGGATAACAACAAGGCAATGGGGTCATCATCTACACAGATTACTTTTTGGAGCATTAGTTTTCTTTCTTAAAGTTAATAATAAATTTGGTGCCTTTGTTTACTTCACTTTCAATCTTGATTTCGCCTCCCATGCTTTCAATTTGCGATTTCACCAAATACAATCCTAATCCTTTGCTATCGGGATAATTGTGGAATCTTTGGTACAATCCAAAAAGCTTTTCCTTGTATTTTTCAACATCAATTCCAATTCCATTGTCCTCAAAAACGAGTTCGGTGAAATTAGGATGATTAAATACAGAGATGGTAATGGCGGGTTCTCTCTCGGTTGATTTGTATTTTATAGAATTTGTTAGTAGGTTCAATAGGATGCTTTCAAAATAGGCCTTATTGGAATAAATCGAAAGGTTTTGGTCGTTCTTAATGGTAATTTTAGGATTGTTGTTTTCGACTAGGATGTTGATTTGTTCAATAACATTTTTAAAAGATTCCTCTATCAAAATGTGTTGTTTTTCGATAGAAGGGTTGTCTCGAATGATTACAACTCTGCCTAAATCAGATATCGTTTCATTTAATAAATAAGTAGATTTAGAAAAGCCATCAATAATCAGTTTCAATTCTTCATTTGGTATTTCAATATCTTCAGTAAGACTTAGAAGACCCATTAAATTCGATAAAGGGGCTCTTAGGTTATGGGAAGTAATATAGGAAAATTGTCGTAAATCCTTGTTGTTCTGAGTAAGTTCATTGATGAGTTGCTCTTTTTCTTTCTCCTGTTTTTTTTGTTCGGTTACGTCACGTTGAATTGAGATCCAATGGGTATGTTCATTCTCACTATTAAAAACAGGAACCATTGAAAAACGGACCCAGTATTCGTCATTATTTTTTTTATGACTGATGGTTTCGATCTCGCATTCCTGTTTTGCTTTTATAGAGGCAGTAAATTTTTGAAATTCGGTATCATTGGATTCTACTCCAATAAAAGATTTCAAAGATTTACCCACTACATCGTCATATTCAAATCCCGACATTCTTGTAAAGGCTTGATTGGTAAAAACAATCTTTGGGATTTCGAATTCTGAAATATCAGAATCTGTAATCACTACAGCATCTTTTGTATTGGTAATTACAGTTTCCAAAAGTTTAAGTCGTTCTTCTTCTTCTTTTTTCTTGGTAATATCTTGCATGGCTCCAATCATTCGGGTAGGAGTTCCATTTTCGTCAATTACTAAAAAACCTCTATCAAGAACATATTTATAGCTTCCGTCTTTGCATTTAAAGCGATATTCGTCCTGCCATTTTTGAGTTTTTTGTTCCAAAAATGAATACAATTTGACCGACATTCGGATGCTGTCTTCCGGATGAATCCTGTCAAACCACCATTTTGATGTGTTTTCAATATCATCTTTATCATAGCCGTAAACATTTTGGATTCCTTTATTCCAACTAAATTCATTGTCTACGATTTTCCAGTCCCAAACTGTGTCGCTGGTTGCTTTTGCAACAATATCATACCGTTCCTTGGCTTCGTGAATTTCGGCATTGTCGATGTTCTGTTTTTCTATACGGCTGGAGTTTCCTTTATTGTTTTTAGTGATAAAATATCTGAGAATCAATCCAGTAAAAACAATAAAAATGAAATCTTTAATGATGTGAAGCGTGAGAATATTATGTGAATTGCTTTTTTTTTCAAACAACAAAATACTGGCAATAGCAAAAACCGTAGCAACAAGAATGAAGATATAGGTAATTTTATTTGCTTTATTTTTCATTACCTCAAATATAATAAATTATAATTATCTTTTATATTTTACCCGAAAACTATTCCAAAAAGGTAAATCATTTATATTGTAGTAGTTATTAAATGTTTAACGCTTAATATTTTCATTTTTTATATCAAAATAAAGTGTACCTTTGCACATTCTAAAAAAATCGAATGGAATCTATAAGAAACATTGCAATTATTGCCCACGTCGATCACGGTAAAACTACTTTGGTTGATAAAATTATGTATCACTGTCAACTTTTTCGTGACAACGAAAACACGGGAGACCTTATTCTTGACAATAACGATCTAGAGCGTGAAAGAGGTATTACCATTACTTCTAAAAACGTTTCAGTTCAATATAAAGGAACAAAAATCAACATTATCGATACTCCTGGTCACGCGGATTTCGGTGGAGAAGTAGAGCGTGTATTGAACATGGCCGATGGTGTTTGCCTTTTGGTGGATGCTTTCGAAGGACCAATGCCACAAACGCGTTTCGTTTTGCAAAAAGCGATCGACTTAGGTTTGAAACCTTGCGTTGTAATCAATAAAGTAGATAAAGAAAACTGTACTCCAGAAGAAGTGCATGAAAAAGTTTTCGACTTGATGTTCGAACTTGGAGCAACTGAAGAGCAATTGGATTTTCCAACGGTTTATGGTTCTGCAAAAAACAACTGGATGTCTGACCACTGGGAAAATGTAACTGATAATGTGGAAGCATTATTGGATATGGTTATCGAAAATGTACCAGCTCCTAAAGTTTCAGAAGGAACACCACAAATGTTAATCACTTCTTTGGATTTCTCTGCATTTACAGGTCGTATTGCAATTGGTCGTTTAGAGAGAGGTGTTTTGAAAGAAGGAATGCCGATTTCTTTGGTAAAAAGAGATGGCACTGTAACAAAATCTAGAATCAAAGAATTACATACTTTTGAAGGTCTTGGTCGTAAAAAAGTATCTGAAGTAATTGCTGGAGATATTTGTGCTGTTGTGGGTGTAGAAGGTTTTGAAATTGGTGATACAATTGCTGATCATGAAAACCCAGAAGGTCTGCAAACAATCGCCATCGATGAGCCAACAATGAGTATGTTGTTCACAATCAACGATTCGCCTTTCTTTGGTAAAGAAGGTAAATTCGTTACTTCTCGTCACATTAGAGAAAGACTTACAAAAGAATTAGAGAAAAACTTAGCGATGAAGCTAGGTGAAACTGATTCTGCTGATAAATTCATGGTATTTGGCCGTGGAGTATTGCACTTGTCAGTTCTTATCGAAACCATGAGAAGAGAAGGATATGAGTTGCAAATTGGTCAACCACAGGTTATCATCAAAGAAATTGATGGTAAAAAATGTGAGCCAATTGAGGAATTGACAATCGATTTGCCAGAAACACTTTCAGGAAGAGCGGTAGAATTTGTAACCGTTAGAAAAGGTGAAATGTTGAGCATGGAAACTAAAGGGGAACGTATGATTATCAAATTCAACATTCCATCACGTGGAATTATTGGATTGCGTAACCAACTGCTTACTGCTACAGCTGGTGAGGCTATCATGGCACACCGTTTCATTGGATATGAGCCTTTCAAAGGAGAAATTGCAGGACGAAACAAAGGTTCGTTGATTTCTATGGAAAAAGGAAAAGCAATTCCATATTCTATCGATAAATTGCAAGATCGTGGTAAATTCTTCATTGAGCCAAATTCCGATATTTATGAAGGTCAGGTAATTGGAGAAAACTCTCGTGCAGATGATATGTCTGTAAACGTAACAAAAGAGAAAAAGCAATCAAACGTTCGTTCTTCTGGAAACGATGAGAAAGCGAGAATCATTCCGCCAATCATTTTCTCTCTTGAAGAAGCTTTAGAGTACATTCAAAAAGATGAATATGTAGAGGTTACACCAAAATCTATTCGTTTGAGAAAAATCTATTTGACAGAAACTGATAGAAAAAGATTTAAAGTTTAATCAAAATATTGTCATCCTGAGCTTTGCGAAGGAACTAAAAGCCATTCTGAAAAGAGTGGCTTTTTTTATTATTAGAAGCTATTCCTGCTTTTCGTTACAATCTTGCTCTTGAAAATGTTTTTTTCCAAGACACAAAAGGAGCTTCCACCAGTCGCTCTTTTCTGTCAGGAAAAAATACATTTTCAAAAGCAAGGATTTCCACTTCAATCAGGGCTAGTGATGCAGTTTGCCGATTATGATTGTCTCCAATTCTATCATTATCACTCTTAATAAATAGCATCTTTAAGATTATCAGTATATTATATTTCAAAAAAAATAAATCAAGAAACTGATTGTGATTCAATTATTTGAATAACTTTGTTATTCAAAGTACTTTTAATTAATAAATTCAAAACATGAGAGTAAATCCAGCATTCTTTAAAAATTATGTAAATCAAATTGGAGTAAAAATAAGTCTTGGTGTGACACTTTTTAGTATCTCAATGCTCATTATAGCACTTTTAGGGATCGAGTTTGACAACGACGCTTTAGAGTCACTTTGTTTTTTTAGCCTTATTGTTGAATTTATTTATGGTGTAGTGCTTTCGTTTAAGATTTTGAGGAATAACGAAAAATACAATCATCTCATTCCTTTTCTTTTCCTCAATTGGTTTATCGGATGTTTTTGTACGAACGTTTTGGTCAATGTGTTCGAAAATCTTCCAGTTTGGGTGTATGTGGTTACTTTCCTGTTTTGTATTTCTAATTTTTTCATCTACAGCAATTTCAAGCAAAAAGTAATCACGCCAATTTCATATTTTGTCAATGGAATTTCTTTCTTGTTAATTGTCTATTATGCTATTTATCTTATTCCAATTGCACTAATTTCACTATTTGGAATCTTGGCTCTTGGTCTGGGTTTCTACGGATTGGTTCCCATGATTGTATTAATAAGTCATTCAGTAACTCTGGTAAAAGTTTTGCACGATAATAAAAAAAAACTGGTTTTCTTCGGAAGCGGAATGCTTTCTGTTTTTATTGGGATGTTATTTTTTATAACAATGCTTACGACAGAAAGTAAAAGCATTGGAACCAATTCAGTTACAAAGTCATTTGTTAGCAACGAGGATTTACCAACGTACATTACCATTTCTCAAAATCTTAAACCTAATTTTTTCAACGAAATTCTACTTAAAAAAGACATCGTTTACATCAGTACTGAGAATTTTTTTGAATTCAGAAGTTTTAATACTTTCGGCAACAAACAATATAATGAAAGGAAAACGCATAATCCATTTATCAATATTGCCTACTTGTTTACTGAAGATTTAGATTTGAGTGCCGATGATAGAATCAATATCTTGAAATCAAATTTTGATAAACGATTGGAAACTGAAGAGCAACTTTGGAGCGGAAGAGATCTGGTTACAAAAAATATTAAAGAAGACATAAAAATCTATACTAAGGAAAGATTAGCCTACACAGAAATTACAATGGATATTGCTTCCGAAAAAGAAACTTGGGCACAAAAAGAAGCCATTTATTCCTTTCAATTGCCAGAAGGTTCCGTTGCAACATCACTTTCCCTTTGGGTAAACGGAATCGAAAGAAAAGGTGTTTTGACGACAAAAGAAAAAGCTGAAAAAGCATACAAACAAATTGTTGGAGTAGAAGCGCGTGACCCATCCTTAATGCAATGGAAAGAAGGAAATAAAGTCGTTGTAAGAGTTTTTCCAATCGCTTACGATTTGCCAAGAACATTCAAATGTGGTTTTACGACACCTTTAAAAGTGGAAGGAAAAGAAATGAAATACCAAAGTCTAAATATAAAAGGGCCAAATATTTCAAATGCAGAAACGGTATCAAGAATTCAAATCGTAGGTAATGGAAAGTTCAAAGCTAATAAGGATTTTGAATTAAAAAATAATTTTTACATCAATGAATCTAAAGGTTTAGATAGATGGGAAGCGATGATGCCTTTAAGCAATGAAACCTATGCAACTTCTTTTTACTGGAAAGACAAAATTTATGAAATCAAGCCAATTGCTAAAGAAACTTCCGCTTTTATACCAAGTGAAATTATTTTGGATTTGGATAATAATTGGAATTTGGACGAATTGAGAGAAATCGTTAATCTAAAAAACAAAAAGTATTTTGTATTTGCAAATCAGCAGAAGTTGGAAATCAATTCGTCAAATTATGAAGAGGTTTTTTCGCAATTCGAAAAGCTCCAATATTCATTATTGCCTCTTTTTAAATTGCATGAAAATAGTTTGGTTGTTACAAAATCAGGAATATTTTCTGCTAATTTCGAAGAACTTCAGGATTCAAACTATTTGACGAAACTCAAAAAAGGAACGAAAGATAAAAATATAAAAGTCATCAATATTTCAGAAGAAATTAATCCTTTCTGGCAGACGGTTAAAGAGCAGAAATATGTAGAATATTTAAAAACAGATCTGAAAAATTGTATTGAGTTAATTAATAAAAATCAATTTATTTCATTTCCAACTGATAAGAATACGGTAAACATAGAGCCTTCCAATATTTCTATTGAAGAAAAACCAAGTGCGACTTCATCTTCGAGTGGTTCAAATCATATTTACAGAATGTATGCTTTTGGAAAAGTTTTAGAAGAACAAGTGAAGATTCAACAAGATTCATTGGCTGTAAACCAATATGTTTCTTTAGCCAAAGACGCCAACATTGTAACTCCGATTTCATCCTTAATAGTCTTGGAAACCGATGCTGACTATGAGAAAAACGGAATAGAAAAAAATGTAAATACCTTAGGAAATGCTTCCATAAATAATGACGGAGCGGTTCCAGAACCACACGAATGGCTGATGATTATCGTCGGATTATCATTATTGTTTTTCTATTATAAAAAATATAAAAGGCAAAAAGTATAATGAAATTCTTATCCCAAAATAAAAAGCTATTCGTGATTCTTATCTTGGCATTGCTCTTGGCATTCAATTATGATACTATCACATTCGGGCTTAATAGCGACTTTTTTGGGATATTATTTTCCGTTATATTGTTTTTTATCGGAGGAAGAAAAACCAATTTCAAGGTCAATTATCTTTTAATTGGATTGATCCTGATTTTTGAGTTTGTAAGCTTTCGATTGCATACAAAATCGTTGCATTTTCTTTCCTTGATGTTGTTGGTTTGCTCAGTATGTTATTATTTCACAAGGAAATTTTCATTCATAGCTGTAATCTGTATTCTTTTATTTTCTACCATTTTTAATAAATTTTTCGAACATCTTACAACAGAAATTAAGCAAGCCTTGTGCGAAAATGTTTATTTCGTATTGAAAAATTTTATTTCGATTGATAAAATTGAAGGTGTAAATTTCTATATCAACGGAGGTAAAGTTACCATCGATACAGCTTGTATGGGATTGTCAATGTTTAAAACTGGATTATTGACGGGAGCCATTTTATTGACTTTAGAAGAGAGAAAGCAAAAGCTTCATTTTTCAGTTTTGCAGATTGTTGGTTTTTGTTTGATAATCATTTTGCTCAATATAGTTTCGAACTATTTTAGAATTATTACATTGATTTTATTGAATTGTACTGAAGAAAATATACTACATCATACAATCGGATTAATTTGTTTTCTGTTGTATCAAGTACTTCCGATGATTTTTATCATTCGTTATTTTAAACCCAAAAAAGAAGAAATTGTAGTCACTGAAAAACAAAATAATTTTATTCCAGTAGCATTTTCATTTTTCATCGTAATAGTAACAAGCATAGAAATGAAAAGTAAAATGAATCTTGATTTGCTTACGGATTTGAATCCAAAATATGATATTAAAAAAGGGGAGTGGGTTGATGAGGAAGTTTTCAAAATTCAATCTCCAGAAAAGTTAGTTTACATCAAAACGGCATCACACAAACCCTTGATTTGTTGGACAGGAAATGGCTATAAAATTACTGAATCAAAAGAGATTCTGGTTGAAAAGGAGAAGATTTGGTTCAGCAAAATGGAGAAAAATAATAATCAATATGTTTCTCTTTGGTGGTATGAATGCGACGGAAAAAAATATACTTCGTTCGTAGAAGTAATGTTGATGAAGCTGATTTATGGAAAACCAATTCGGTTAATCAATGAAACCATGGAATTTAAAAGCATAAAAAAAACCGAAGGTTAACTTCGGTTTTTAAATTTATACTGTCGCTTTCTTTTTAGCGGTAAAAACAAAATACAATCCAATCAATACAAAAGGAATACTCAACCATTGTCCGGTGGAAAGCAAGCCAAGTTCTTCTTCAAAACCACCTTGGCTTTGCTTCACAAATTCAACAATAAATCGAACCGTGAACAGCATTACCAAGAACAATCCAAACAAAAGTCCTTGTTTCTCTTTGGCATCGGTTTTCCAATAGGCATAAAATAAGATAAGGAAAACAAAAACATAACCAAATGCTTCATATAATTGTGAAGGGTGTCTAAAAGGAATTTGCGACAAGATATCCGAAAATTGCGAATCATTCTGAATCATTTTATATCCTTCATTTTCAGTAGCAGCTTGTGTCAAATCCTGCACATCTTTTCTTTCCCAAAATTCTTCTTCACGAATAAACTTCACAGCATAAAATGCATCACCAGAAGTTTCGTGACCATAAATTTCTGAATTAAAAAAGTTTCCAAGTCTAACGAAAATGGCACCACTTGCAACAGGAACCACTATGCGATCTAAAATCCAAAGCATTGAACGTTTCATTACTTTTCGGCTGAAGTAGAACATTGCAATGATAATAGCAATTGCTGCACCATGACTTGCCAATCCGCTGAAACCCGTAAATTTAAACTCAGGAACAGTTCTAATTGGCAATAAAACACTCAAAGGATCTTGGAAAATAAGTTCTGACTGATAAAAGAAAACATGACCTAAACGTGCTCCAATTAAAGTAGCAATAATCGTCCAAATAAACAAAGAATCCAGTTTTTCGACTGGTTCGTTTTCTCTGTCAAAAATCTTTTTGGTGATGTACCAACCCAAACCGAAGGCAACCACCCACATCAAGCTATAATAGCGAACTACAAAAAAGCCTAAATCGATTCCTTCTGATGGATTCCAAACAATCCCTAATGTATGTGTCATAGTTGTTTTATGAAGTTATGGTGTGTAAAAATAAAGATTTGTGTTTAACTTTTTTCAAAAATTGCCGTTAATGTTTATGAGAACATTTTTTTTGAGGAACGGGATCATAACCTGTTCTTCCCCAAGGATGACAACTCAAGATGCGTCTTGTTCCTAAATAGCCACCTTTAAACAATCCGTGAATTTGTAAAGCTTCCAGCATATATTGAGAACAAGTAGGCTGAAATCTGCAAGCCGAAGGCAAAATAGGCGAAATTACCGTTTGATAAAATCGAATTAAAAAGATAAAAGGAAAAAGAATTATTTTTTTAAACATCTTGATTAAGGATTTAAGAATTTGGATTTAGGAATTATACTCTTTGTCTAAAAAAATGTGTTTTGTTTGCGAAAACATATATTCAATTGAAAAACTATTAATTTTAAACCTTAAACCTTAAACCTTAAACCTTAAACCTTAAACCTTAAAAATTAAAACTAGTTCCCTCTTTTCCGTCTTTCAACTGAATTCCCAGAGAAATCAACTGATCGCGAATTTGGTCAGATAGTGCAAAATCTCTATTGGCTCTGGCAATGTTTCGCATCTCAATCAGCATTTCGACAGTTCCTTTTAATTTTTCAGAAATAATAGCTACTCCGTTTGAAGAGGTTTCGTTGTTGATTCCTAAAACTTCAAACAAGAAACTCGAAATTGTAGTTTTCAAAAGTTCGATATCTTCTGCAGTCAACGTTTCTTTTCCATCATTCACGACATTAATGAAACGGGCACCTTCGAATAATTGTGCAATTAATATAGGAGTATTAAAATCATCATCCATGGCATCATAGCAGCTTTTTCTCCAAGATGCAATATCTAAGGTAGAAGTAGCAGATGCTTTTAACGAATCAATCAATTTATAGGATTCCAATAATCGGTTGCAACCTTTTTCGCTTGCCACCATAGCGTCATTGGAAATATCCAAAACACTTCTGTAGTGAGCTTGCAAAAAGCAAAAGCGAACAATATTTGGGCTGAAGGGTTTTTCGAAAAAAGTATTTTCACCCGAAACCAATTCCATCGGCAAGATATAATTTCCAGTCGATTTGCTCATTCTCAAGCCATTCATCGTCAACATATTGGTGTGCATCCAATAATTTACAGGCGAAGTACCGTTACATGCTTTTCCTTGAGCAATTTCACATTCGTGGTGCGGAAATTTCAAATCCATTCCACCTCCGTGAATGTCAAATGTTTCTCCTAAATATTTAGTACTCATTGCGGTACATTCCAAATGCCAACCTGGAAAACCATCACCCCAAGGAGAATTCCATCGCATGATATGAGCTGGAGAAGCACTTTTCCACAATGCAAAATCCTGCGGATTTTTCTTTTCGCTTTGTCCATCAAGGTCTCTTGTGTTGGCCATGAGTTCCTCAATATTTCTATTGCTCAATTCGCCATAATTCAAGCCTTTTTCGTTATAAGCCATCACATCAAAATAAACCGAACCATTACTTTCATAAGCAAAACCAAGGTCGATTAATTTTTGTGTAAGCTCGATTTGTTCAATAATATGTCCCGTTGCAGTAGGTTCAATCGTTGGAGGAAGAAAATTAAAATTGTCCAAAACCTTATGAAAATCAACCGAATATTTCTGAACGATTTCCATTGGTTCTAGTTTTTCCAACTTGGATTGCTTTACAAAACGGTCGTTTTCAACATCACCATCATCCGTCAAATGCCCAGCATCCGTAATATTTCGGACATAGCGAACTTTATATCCGATATGCATCAAATACCTATAGATCACATCAAAAGACATGAAGGTTCTCACATTTCCCAAATGCACATTGCTGTAAACTGTAGGACCACAAACATACATTCCAATCGCTCCTTCATGGATGGGTGTAAACGTTTCCTTTTCTCCCGAAAGGGAATTATAAATCTTCAACGGATGATTTTTATATACTGGCATATTTGTTTTTTTAGGAGCTAATCCTGCTATCTGTTGCAATCTTTTATTTTTTTGGCAGTAAAAAAATAAAAGGATTTCCACTTCTATCAGGGCTAGGGGGTATCTGCAATAAAGGAAAATTTGTTTTTAGAATTTCGTTTCCAATTTTATATAATCAAGAAATTCTCTTCTGGTAGATTCTTCTTTAAATTTACCACAAAATTCAGAAGTTACTGTGCTACTTTCAATATCACGAATACCTCTTGAATTCACACATAAATGCTTTGCATCAATCACACAAGCAACATCTTCAGTTCCTAAAACTTTTTGCAATTCCTGGACAATCTGCATCGTCAAACGTTCTTGCACTTGAGGTCTTTTTGCGTAATAATCTACAATTCGGTTCATTTTAGATAATCCAACAACTCTTCCGCTAGATATATAGGCAATATGAGCTCTGCCTATAATAGGTAGCAAATGATGTTCACAGGTAGAATAAAGCGTGATGTTTTTTTCCACCAGCATTTCACCATACTTATAGTTGTTATCAAAGGTAGAAGCACCTGGTTTTTTTGATGGATTTAAGCCTCCAAAAATTTCTTTTACAAACATTTTGGCAACACGATTAGGCGTGCCTTTCATGCTGTCGTCGTTCAGGTCCATTCCGAGTGTCAAAAGGATACTTTGAACATCTTTTTTAATTAATTCAATCTTTTGATCATCAGTAAGTTCGAATGCATCCTTTCTAATAGGGTTTTCGGCACTTGTAGCTATATGATTGTTTCCAATTTCGTCTTGAAAATCGTCGCTATTTATCATTAAAATTTATTATTATATTTCGTATAAACACTAAAGCTACAAAGATAAATAATAAAATTCAAAGTACTTCTAAACGTGTTAATTTTTCAAATAATTTAAAGTTTGTCATAATTATATGTTATTTTTTTGTAAATTTCGCTGCCTAAAAAATTTTAAAAATGAAAATTAAAAACCTATTAATCATCTGCTTATTCCTAGTAGGTAGTGTTACTATGTTTGCCCAGCAAGCACCTATAGTGGAAGTAAGTATTGATGAACCTGCACCAATTTGTGTTGAGGGTGGTTGTGTGGACTTAACTGCAACGTATTTTGTTACAAAGCCTACCACCGATTATGATGTCGAAGAGATAATTTACCAAAATTTATATTCATATACTGGAGGAACAGTTTTGGTTGTAACTACTGATGATGTTTGGTCGCCAATTTTCCAGTTACCATTTAGTTTCAATTTTTATGGACAAAACTATACTCAACTTTTAGTTGGTTCAAATGGAGTAATTACTTTTGATATTGCAGGTGTTGTTCCTGGAGGAAGTGAAGTTCCTGGAGGAGGATGTGCATGGGCTTATAATCAACAAGTGCCAAATACAGGTTTTCCAGTAACAAACTCAATTTATGGTGTTTATCAAGATACTAACATGGCAACTCCGCCAATACAGGATCCTCTTATTCAGAATGTCAATTATTATGTTGGAGGAACGGCTCCAAATCGATATTTTGTAGCCAACTTTAATAGATTGCCACAGTTTCAATGTAATGGTACTTTGGGTGCTACAGTAGATCAAGATATAGGATTGCAGACGAGTCAAATTGTAATCTATGAAACAACAAATATTATTGATGTTTTTGTTAGAAAGAGATCAACATGTGCTACTTGGAATGGTGGAAATGGTGTAATTGGTGTTCAAAATCAAGCAGGTACCGCTGGAGATACACCTCCGGGTAGAAACACAGGTGCATGGGGGCCTGTTCAGAATGAAGGATGGCGTTTTGTACCAAGTGGGGTAGGTCCAGATTTAGTAACTTTGACTTGGAAAGATGAAGCGGGAACTATTCTTGGTACGGGAAATCCGCTTAATGTTTGTGTGGAAGATGAAAACGTTCCGGAAACGATTACAGCAGAGGTTACTTATATAAACGGTACAGTAACAGCAACTGCTACAGATGAAATTATTTTAAGTGTAGCCCCTCCTTTACCAGTATTAGACCCCCTTGATCTTACACTGTGTACTTCTGATCCAGGACCATATCCTTTTAATAATTTTCAAATTAATCAAAATATCCATATTTTAAATGGTGCTCCTGACTATGATTATGATATTTACTATTTTACGAATGAAACGGCAGCTAATAACTTACAAACTTCTCAGGCTCTAACACCAGCCCAATTGGCTAATTTCTCAGTGCCTGACCAAAATCCTGTAACGATTTATGCCTTAATTATAGAAACTTCGGGAAGTAGTTGTCATAATGTTAGACCTTTCACTATTCAGGGTGGTAATCCTTCAGGGACATTTTCATATCCTGATGACGGTGGAAATCCAGGATTTTGTGTGCCAAGTTCTATTACTGCAATGGTGCCAGTTTTAGATGAATTGACTCCAGGGGGTACTTATACAGTTGAACCAACAACAGGTTTGCTAATCGATCCAGATACTGGAGTTTTAGATTTAACGGGAGCTGCACCAGCAACCTATACTGTAACTTATACAATTCCAGAAGTTCCAGGTGCATGTCCAGAATATACTACACAAGCAACCGTTATATTAGAGGGTTGTGTTAGTACTAATCCCGTAGATCCAGCACCAGTTTGTGAAGGAACACCAACATTCGATTTAGCAACCTCAGATGCTGGTCCGGGAGCAACTTATACTTGGACAGATGACAGTGGAACTGTCTTTTCAAATGACCAAAACCCTACAGGAGTAAGCGTTCCGGTAGCAGCTGGCGACTATACTTATAGTGTATTTGCTACAATTAGTGGTGTTGATTCTCCAACCGAAGAGGTAATCCTAACGGTTTATCCTTTACCAACTGCTGAATTTAGCTTTGCTGCTACAACAATTTGTACAAATGAATTTACTTATTTACCGCTTTCAGGAACACCTGGAGCTACTGTAACCATAAATGATGGATCGACTAACAATACAGTTGTATTGGATGCAGGAGGTAGCGGACTATTTACTACAGATCCTTTAACTGCTGAAACAATTTATACAATCACGCAAGTAGAAAGTAATACAATTCCGGTTTGTAGCTTTATGGTTCCAACTGGAGCACCGGGTTCTGTTTTAACAGTTTCCGTAGGCCTTCCAACAGCCACCATGGTTGGTTTCACCGATCCAGTAATCTGTTTAGGAACAACAGGAACCTTCACAATCCAAGGAACACCAGGAGCCACGGTAACCTATACTGTTGATGGAAATGATCCTGAAACGGTTGTATTGCCGGCTACGGGAGAATTGCCAGTTGAAACACCTATTCAAGATATAGCTGGAGTTTTCACCTACGAACTTACAGAAATCACAACCCCTGGTCCTGATGGCTGTTCGAACATGCTAACGGGAGAGACGGCTACTCTTACGGTAAATGCCCTTCCGACAGCTACGTTTGCAACGACAACGCCAACGGTTTGTCAGGATACACCAGCTACAATCCAGTTTACTGGAACACCAGGTGCTATAGTTACCTATAATTTTGGAGGTGCTGATGATACAGTTACACTTGATGCATTAGGAAACTTTGAATTGACAACGCCAAACCTTCCAGATCCGACCCTGTCCTATACTTTTACGTTAGTATCGGTAGAGCAAACCTTGTCAGGAGTTACCTGTTCTGCAGACCTGACAGGATCATTGACTATCGAGGTTGATGACGATCCGGTATTTGTAAGTATTACACCAAATTCAGGAACAGTACTTTGTATTGGAGACGATGTAACCCTTCAAGTCGTAGCTACAGGGGCGAACCTTTCCTACCAGTGGTACAAGAATGATACTACCCAACCAGTAGGGACAGATCAGCCAACCTTCACTATTTCGAATGCCGCATCAACCGATGCAGGGGAATATTTCGTTGTAATATCAGGAAGCTGTGGAACGCCTGTTACCTCTACGATAGTAGAATTGATATTGAATCAGCCTACGGTTATAACAGACGAGCCAGATGCCCAAACGGTTTGTGAGGGACAAGCGATAAACCTTGAGGTTGTTGCCACAGGAGTAGATCTTACCTACCAGTGGTATAAGGGTGCCAATACCCTGCTTCCAACAGAGACAAGCTCAATACTTAACATTGCTTCTGCCACACTTGCGGATGCAGGAACCTACAGATGCGAGGTAATCAATGACTGCCAGACGGTATCGTCACAGACTGTAGTTGTAACGGTAAACCAATTGCCAGCCATTACGGTTCAGCCAGTAGCACCGGCAGCCATCTGTGTTGGGGAACCGATCAGCATGTCTGTATCGGCAACCGGAACGGGACTTACCTATCAATGGTACCTTAACAGTGTAACCCTTATTCCTGGAGCAACATCGGCAAACTATAATGATCCATCGGTTACCTTGGCAGAAGCGGGAGACTATACCGTTGTGGTTAGCGGAACCTGTGCACCAGCTGTAACGTCGACTATCGCAACAGTTGTGGTAAACGAAGGGGCAACGATCGTGCAGGATACACAGGCATCGCCATCAGATACGGTCTGTTCTGGAGATCCTATAATTTTGAGTATTATAACCACTGGAGGAACAAATCCTACCTACCAATGGCAGATTGGTGGAGTTAATATTCCGGGAGAAACAGGACAAACCCTTACGATCAATGCGACCCAGGTTTCCGATACAGGAATCTATACCTGCGTGATCAGCAGTGATTCATGTCCGTCATTCTCATCGTCTCCGCTTGCCGTAACGGTAAACCAGGCACCTGCAATCACAGACCAGCCAGATAGCGAGGAGATATGTGTTGGGGATACCCATAGTCTTACGGTTGAGGCAACAGGTACGAATGTGACCTACCAATGGTACAAGGATACCTTCGCGATACCTACAGCGACATCCAATGTCTATACAATGGATCCTGCAACACTTGCAGATAGTGGGGATTATTACTGCGTGATAAGCAGCGCTTCATGTGCTTCGATAACTTCAGACATAGTAACACTGACAGTACGACCATTGCCGGTTGCAACCATTGCAAATGGAACCGAGGATACGATCTGTTCGGGAGAGAGCTCCGAGATTGTCTTCACAGGAACTCCTGGAGCGGTAGTGATCTATAACATCGTTGGTGTCTTGGATAACGAGACAGTACAGCTCAATGCTGTAACGGGTGAGGCGATCGTGGCTACGGGAACCTTGACCGAAACCACAACTTATGAATTGGTTAGTGTTACCTACACCGGAGTTGATGCCTGTTCACAGGACCTGACAGGTTCTGCAACAGTTACAGTTAACGAATTGCCAGAGGTAACGATCGAGGATGGCTATATCTGTGTGGATCCGATTACTGGAGCAGTGACAAGGACCTATACTTTTGATACGGGACTCAACGATGCCCAATATATTTTCGAATGGTCGGATGCCAATGGCGTGATTGTTGGAGCATCAAGCAGCTTCTATGAGGCATCGGCAGTTGGACAATATGCGGTTAAGATTACAGATGTGGTAACACTTTGTGAGCAGACCGCCTTTGCAACCGTAAACCAGTCCTCTCCGCCAATCAGTTTTGACTATACGGTAAACGACTATTTTTCTCAGAATCCTACGGTTGTCATCACGGCACAGCCAGCGGGAGACTATGAATACCAGTTGGATTATGGTCCGTTCCAGGAAAGTAACGTTTTTGACAACATCAGCATGGGAGAACACACCATCACGGTAAGGGATCCACAGGCATGCGATGTGCTGACAGATGTGGTAACCATCATCGATTATCCAAAGTATTTCACGCCAAATGGGGATGGTATTA
>NZ_AUGO01000003.1 GCF_000422705.1 Flavobacterium soli DSM 19725
CCATTCCTTTCCTTCATGCTTAGAGGCAGAATCCTGACTGGAATTCTATGTTTGATCCTGCAGATTACGCTAATAGGATGGATTCCGGCTGCAATATGGGCGGTTCTTTCTTTGCAAAACGCTCGTGCCGAACGTAGAAACAGGGAATTGATTAGGGAACTGAGGAGAAAATAAAAAATGAAGTGCTTAAATTTAGCATCATAAATAAAAACAGCAAAATGTCTCCTATCACAATCACCAAAATAACACTTACTGCTATCGACCAACTGCAAAAGATTGGGAGACAAACTTTTTATGAAACCTTTTCGGAAGGAAACAGTGAGGAGAATATGCAGGACTATTTAGACACTGGATTTTCGCTCGAAAAACTAACTGCTGAACTCAATGACGAGCATACAAATTTCTATCTGGCTCAACTTGAAGGTGAGGTTATCGGTTATCTAAAACTGAACTTTGGAACTTCGCAAACGGAACTACAAGATGAAAAGGCAGTCGAAATTGAACGTATCTATGTATTGAAGGATTTTCATGGCAAGAAAGTGGGGCAACTACTCTATGACAAAGCCATTGAAGTGGCCCGAGAAAGAAATGCAGAGTATGTTTGGCTAGGAGTTTGGGAAGAAAACAAGAGAGCGATACAGTTCTACAAAAAAAATGGTTTTGTTGCCTTTGATCAGCATGTTTTTAAATTAGGCGATGACGAACAGATTGATATCATGATGAAATTGGAATTGAAGTAGTAATAAAAATTTATCCAACATGAAAAAAATTCTACTTATTCTTTTTTTCGCTCTCAGCAATAGTAGTTTTGCCCAAGAGCTTTTTCTTTATGAATTTGACGAAACACTTACATTAGAAATCCCAGACGATGCCGAAGAAGGCGAACTACAAGATGTAACTTTTGTTAGAGGGCTAATTGATGACGGTTATATCACTGTCACAAAAGACAAATTAACTACAGGTGTTGTTGACCTAAAAGACTTTAATAATGAGGCCTTTTTTGAAGGAATAAAAAACGGTGTTTTAAAGAAAAGCAAAGGTGCAATCCTTAAAGACGCTATAATGGAAATAGATGGTGTAAAAGTGCTACACTTAACTTTTTCCTTAGAGATGGAAAAAGAGCTAAAAGTAGTAGAAATGTTTGCTTTTGTAAAAAAGCATTCTAGCTACCTCATTCAGCTTTTAGAATTTAAAAAAGATTCTGATACATTTAAAACAACTAAAGAAAGGATTGTCAACTCCATAAACATACAATAATTTAGAACTTAATAAGACTCTCTTTTTAACTAAATATGAACCTACTAAAAAAAATTGCCGGAATCATTTTAATCCTTTTTGCTTGAATTCTTTCTCTAGCGGCTTTAGTATCTTTTATTAATGCGATTACAGCAACTATTGACACAATGGAAAAATTAGCTTCTGAAGGTATCGGTTATGCATTTGGTTCCTTATTTGGAATAGTACTAATTGGGGTTATCATTTATTTTATGTTTAAGATGGGATTGAAATTAATTAGCAAGAAAAAGATTGAAATGGAATCTATAGATAAAATGGAACTTGATGCTGCATTCTAGTAGTCACTTTTCATTGAAGCTGTTACCATTACCTCTATTAAAATTATAACCATGAATAAAAAAACACTCCATTTCATTATTGGCTTAACTTTTCTTTTTAATGCAACACATGCACAAGATTTCAAGAAAGAGTTTGATAATTTATTTCAAAAGCAAGACACCCTGGCACAACAACTTCTACTAGAAAAATGGGAGAAGGTAGCTCCTAATGATGCGGAACTATTTGTATCCAATTTTAATTTCTATGCAAATAAAAGTCGCAAAGAAGTAATAGCACTTGGACAAGATCCACAAGGTGATACTGTTTTTCAACTTATGGATCAAGATTCTACCAAAACCGATCCTGTTGGTTTTATATATGGAGAAGCCTATTATGATCAACAAGTAGTTCAAAAAGCATTTGAATGGATTAGGAAAGGAGTCAAAACACATCCTAACCGATTGGATATGCGATTTGGAGAGATTTATTTATATGGAGAACTAGAAGATTACTCCTCTTTCACTACTGCAATTATAGAAACACTAGATTACTCCAACAAAAACCAAAATAAATGGATTTGGTCGAACAACAAACCGCTCGATGATGCAAAGGATTTCATGTTAGGATCCATTCAGAGTTATCAATTACAGCTTTATAATACAGAAAACAACGATCTACTTAATAACATGAAGCAAATTGCCACAGCTGTACTAAAGTATTATCCAGACAACATTGAGAGTTTATCAAATATTTCAATTGTATTCATGATTCAAAAAGAATACGACAAAGCACTCGAATCTCTTCTAAAAGCAGAAAAATTGAATTCTAATGATCCGATTGTTCTGAGTAATATTGCACATGCTTATAAACTAAAAAATGATACTGCAAGTGCTATCAAATATTATAAAAAAACCATTGAACTAGGTGACGAACAAATGCAAGAATTTGCAAAGAGACAAATCGACTTGCTTCAAAATAAATAAATAGTAGACAAATCGATTTGATGTACTTGCCAGCATTATAAAAAAAGTTAAATCATGAATAAACTATTATTTCTATTTTGTTTCATCACAACCTTTCAAGTAAAAGCAGATTCTTGGATTGATCCGTCTTGGAAAAAAATGCTAGACGATTCAGATCAAATTGCTTTAGTAGAATATTCTTCAGATGGAGAATTTAGAGCCAATGCAAAAGTAATAACGACTTACAAAGGAACACTAAATGAAGGGGAAGAAATTTGGATTTCAGGATTTAGCAATCGCTACGGCCCGATTGACAAAATGACTAAAGGAAGCCGGTATTTAGTTTTTCTAAACTTAAACAAACCTAACAAGGAAAATCTTGATTATTGGAAAGAAAAATTAATTGAAGAGCCTGACTTGAAAAATTTTGTCAATGCCTATAAAAATAAAAAATCGTTTTATGTCTGGTCACCAACATCGGGGGATTTAAAGGTAGAGGATAAAAAAATCCAGTATGATTTAATTCAAACAACTTATTATAAGGGACAAACCTACTATTCCCTAAAAGAATTTGAGGAATTTTTAAAATTCTATTACAAAACAAAGGGCAATCAAGGGTTTTTAAAAAAACTAACTACAGCAATTGAGAATGTAAATGAATCTGATTTAAATTCTCAGTATTTGATGATGCTGTATTTATTGGAGTATACTAAATATATTGACAGCTATGAATCATATATCAAAATACAAAATCCTTCTTCAAAATATGCCCTTGTTCAGATTATGGGCAATATTAAAACAGAGCAATCAAGAAATGTATTAATAGCATTACTTGATGATGAAAATACAATCGTACAAGGAGAAGTTGTTAGACAACTTAAAAATGAAAATATAGAAATTGTAGCACCCATCTTGTTGAATAAGTTGAAGTCTTCCGCCGAAGGAAATTTTGGCCCTTCAAGCCTCATGGATCCTGTGATGAACAGAATTGACGGAGGTAAAACAGAAATCATTGCAACACTTGGAGAATGGAAATACAAACCAGCAGTTCCAGAACTGTTATTATTGCTTGACACGGATGATGAGGAACAGTTTAATCTTGTGATTGCTGCAATTAAAAAAATTGGAAGTAAGGAATACATAAAGTATATTAACAAACATCTGGATAATAAGAATGACAAATTAATTTTTCAAATATCCATGATGATTGCTGACGATAATTTGACAGAATGCTTGCCAAGCTTTAAAAACTACATTTCAACTTGCAATAGAAACAAGCATTCTAGTCCAGATTATACGATATCTATCTGCTGTGGTATTGGAAAGTTTAACGATGATGCTACAGTTTCATTTTTACTAACCGATTATGAAAAGTTTTTCACTTACAAAGATACTCTTGACAGCAGAAATCAAAAAAGCTGGCACAATCAGTACATACAAACATTTGCTACATTAAAAATCAAGGAAGCTAGACATAGTATATATAAATCTATTTTTGATTGGCATGGAATAAATGAAGATTTTGGGAAAAGTAAAATACTTTTCGAGATTAAAAAGAATTCAGAGGAAAGTTTTAAGAAAAATTTTTCTCCGAGTTTAAGCAAAAATGGATATGAACTCACTCATGTTATAGCATTTATTGAAAACACAAAAGAAGTATTGGCTGGAAAAAATCCTCAACTAAAATTTCTAATAGAGGTAAGAATCCCTTCAAATCATCAGGTGAAAATTAATTTTCAAGAAATTATCCAAGAAATTAAACTGCCAGAAGCAAACATTTCTTTTCGATATAATGATGGCGTATATCACGATGATATAGAAGATAGATTTAGCAAGAGTATCTCGTCCACACCCTTAACAAAATTCATTGAATATGCCCAACTAATGCCTAATCAAATGGATGTAGATTTTTTCCAAAATATTATAGATAGTAATTTTTACATTGGCGACCTAAAAGACGACATTGTCAAAGCAGTAACAGAAATAAAAAAACAATTAGCAAAATAGTACCTATTGCAAATTATAAAAACTATCATAGAAAATTTATAGCTTTACAATACACTAAAAATCATTAAACAACTTCAACCTATCAAATTAAAATTGGCAAACATGAATACGATTAAATTTAAGAAACAATTTATCACCTTTATTTTAGCACTAACATGTTGCTTATCATTCGGACAAAACTTTGAGGGTTGGATTACCTACAAACTAGAAGCTCTAAATCCAAACCCAGAAATGATTCCTGACAGTACTTGGCAAAAAGGCATTAAAGAGCAGTTTGGAGAACGAGGCTATATCCTTCAAAAGTATTTTTACAAAAAAGATAAATATGTATCTCAAATGGAAATAGGAACTCAAAAAGGATTTCAAGCGTTTAATCCTAAAGATAAATTACTCTACTCTTGGGGAATGAATTCAGACACAGCGGTAACCGTTGACAGTAAAATGTACCTTGACGCTTTTAAAGAAATCCTCGAGAGTGACAAGACCGAAACTATATTAGGAATACCATGCAAGTCTGTTATCGTCAAGTCAAATATGGGAGAAATGACACTCTGGTACAATCCTAATTATTTTAAAATGGATGCTGTATTATTCAAAGGACACAAATACGGACATTGGGAAGAAATCTTAAAAAAGATTGGTTGTCTACCTTTAAAAATGGAGCAGAAAGGTTTTATGGCTCATACAGTGCAAACCATATTAGAATATAAAGTAGAAACTCTCGATGACGCTTTATTTACTATTCCAAAATTCAAGGAACTCATAAAAAACCCTATGAATTAAAAGCTATATTAAACCCTCCAAAAATGGAAAACACACGAATATTTAAAATGGCTTTCGCCAAAGTATATCCGATGTATATCAACAAAGCAGAAAAAAAGGGCCGAACGAAAGAAAAAGTCGACCAGATCATTTACTGGCTGACGGGATATGATGAAAAAACCTTTCAAGAACACCTCGAAAAAGAGACTGACTTTGAAACTTTTTTTGCACAAGCACCACAACTCCATCCAAATGTATCGAAAATCACAGGTGTCATTTGTGGCTATCGTGTCGAGGATATACAAGATCCGCTGATGCAAAAAATCCGATACCTCGACAAATTGATTGACGAACTGGCTAAAGGAAAAACGATGGAGAAGATACTGAGGAGCTAAGCTTCCTTTCCTAATCAGCATTTATAGTACATAATTCAACTACACAACCGCAAAAATTCTTTGCGGTTTTTTTATTGCCACTTTCTTCCATCTCCCATCTTCCAACTTCCCTCCCCAATATTTTCTCCCAAGTATGATATATATCATATTTTACCCCGAACCTCAACCCTAACTTTGCTGAACACAAACTAGAGGTATGAGTGTCATTTATCTATTAATCTCCATCAGCATCGTTGTAGCCATAGGCTTTTTTATCGCTTTTATCACGGCGGTAAAAACAGGGCAGTATGACGACGATTATACGCCATCGGTCAGAATGCTTTTTGACGATGAGCTAAAAAAGAACAACCAAAAACAAATACAAACAACAGCAGAAAAAAAAGTTTAACCATGGAAATGCAACAATTTTATTACGACAACAAAATTGTAAAGAAGTTCATCTATGCTACGATCCTTTTCGGGGTGGTAGGGATGGCAGTTGGGCTATTATTGGCCATCCTCTTTTTATTCCCTAACCTCACCGACGGAATTTCGTGTCTGAGTTTTGGGCGATTGCGACCTTTACACACCAATGCAGTAATCTTCGCCTTCGTTGGGAATGCGATGTTTGCCGGAATCTATTATTCGCTTCAGCGATTATTAAAGGCCAGAATGTTCAGCGATTTCCTGAGCAGTCTGCACTTTTGGGGTTGGCAATTGATTATTGTAGCGGCAGCTATTTCACTTCCTTTAGGCTACACCTCATCAAAGGAATATGCCGAATTAGAATGGCCAATCGATATTGCAATCGCTCTCATCTGGGTGGTTTTTGGTATCAACATGATTGGAACCATTATCAAGAGAAGGGAACGCCACATGTATGTCGCGATCTGGTTCTACTTGGCCACTTTTGTAACCGTTGCCGTTTTGCACATCTTTAATAGTTTGGCTTTGCCTGTTTCGGCTCTAAAAAGCTACTCTGTTTATGCAGGTGTTCAGGATGCCTTGGTGCAATGGTGGTATGGTCATAATGCGGTTGCCTTTTTCCTGACCACACCCTTCCTTGGGTTGATGTATTATTTTGTTCCGAAAGCTGCCAACCGTCCGGTGTATTCTTATCGGCTTTCTATCATTCACTTCTGGTCGTTGATTTTTATTTACATCTGGGCTGGACCTCACCATCTTTTATATTCGGCTTTGCCTAACTGGGCTCAAAACCTAGGAGTGGTATTCTCAATCATGCTAATTGCTCCATCTTGGGGTGGTATGATCAACGGATTATTGACTTTGAGAGGGGTTTGGGATAAGGTTCGTGTAGAGCCTGTTTTGAAATTCTTCGTGGTAGCCATTACCGGTTATGGTATGGCGACTTTTGAAGGACCGATGCTTTCGCTTAAAAACGTAAACGCCATCGCCCACTTTACCGATTGGATCGTAGCACACGTTCACGTTGGGGCCTTGGCCTGGAATGGTTTCTTGGCTTTTGGTATGATTTATTGGTTGATTCCGAGAATGACAAAAGGACCTTTGTTTTCAACAAAACTGGCTAATTTCCACTTCTGGATCGGAACATTGGGAATCATTATTTACACCCTTCCGATGTATGTTGCCGGATTTGCTCAGGCTTCTATGTGGAAACAATTCAACCCAGACGGAACCCTGATGTATGGCAACTTCTTGGAAACCGTGACGCAAATTATGCCAATGTATTGGATGCGAATGATCGGTGGATGCATGTACATCTTCGGGATGTTTGTCTTGGTGTATAACATCATTCAAACCATGAGAGCCAATAGCACGGTAGAAGACGAATTGGCGGAAGCTCCAGCGTTGCAAAAAATCAGCAAAGGTAGAATCAAAGGCGAAAAATTCCACCCTTGGTTAGAAAGAAGACCAATCCAATTGACCATTTTAGCTACTGTTGCCATCTTGATTGGTGGTATCATTCAGATTGTTCCTACGATCATGGTCGATTCTAATATCCCTACTATTGCCAGTGTGAAACCCTATACACCGCTTGAACTGGAAGGTCGTGATTTATATATCCGTGAAGGTTGTGTGGGATGCCACTCTCAAATGGTTCGCCCTTTTAGAAGCGAGGTCGAACGTTATGGACCACAATCTAAAGCGGGAGAATTTGTATACGATCATCCTTTCCTTTGGGGTTCTAAAAGAACAGGTCCGGATTTGTTGAGAGTCGGACAAAAATACAACGACAACTGGCACTTCAACCACATGTGGGATCCACAAAGTACCTCATCAGGTTCCATAATGCCTGGTTATAAATGGTTGTTTGATAATGAGGCAATGGACATCTCGGATATCGAAACCAAGATGAAAACCATGCAAAAATTGGGTGTTCCCTATTCTGATGCTGAGGTTGCCAATGCAAAAAGCAGTATTCAGAAACAGGCAATCGCCATCGAAAAAAACTTGTACAGTGATCCTGATTTTGTAAAAAGTTATGAAAACAGCAGAAAATCGGCTGCAGCCAAAGGTGAAGCATTTGTTCCTATGCATCAAAGGGAAATCACAGCCTTGATTGCCTATTTGCAACGATTAGGTACTGATATTAAAATAAAAGACAACATTAAAAAACAATAGCTATGTTCGAAGCAATCAAACACAATATGGAAACCATAGCAGGAGTAGAAATCTATCCGATCCTTTCCTTGCTGATCTTCTTTCTGTTCTTTTTGGCACTTGGCATCTGGGTGTTCTCCTATAAGAAAGAAAAAATCGAAGAGCTGAGCCAGATTCCACTGAACCATAAATAATCAAAGTCATGAAAAAAATACTTCCAGTATATGTTAGGGTTCCCGTAATTTTCTTTGCGGTTTTCGGGGCGATGGAGTTCTTTATCGAATCTGGCGACCGACCTGCCTTTATCAAATATCCGATGCTGACACTGTTTCTGTTTGTCTTTCTGTTTATACTGATAGCGATAGAGATCACGATGAGTGCGGTAGATAATGTGACGTACAGCATCATGACCGACGAGCAACGGAAGCAATTGGACGACGCCACCAGCCTCGGCTTGACCGAAACCGAATGGTACAAAAACCTGATGAAAAGATTGACCAAATCTGAACCCATTGAAAACGAAGCCAATTTGTTATTGGATCACGATTATGATGGTATCAAGGAGTTGGACAACAACTTACCGCCGTGGTGGGTATATCTTTTCTATGGTTGTATAGGCTTTGCAGCGGTCTATTTGGTTCGCTTTGAAATCATGGGAGCTGATAATCAAGAAATGGAATTTCAGAAAGAGATGGCTCAAGCCAAAATTGATATTGAAGAATATAAAAAGACGGCTCCCGATTTGATGGACGAAAAAACCGTTATCCTCCTGACCGATGCAAGCGAATTGGCAAAAGGTAAAGCTATTTACGAAACCAATTGTGTTGCCTGTCACCGTCCAGATGGTGGAGGACAGATTGGGCCAAACCTTACGGATGACAATTGGATTCTAGGTGGAGGCATCAAAAACATCTTCCATACGATAACCAATGGAGGCCGTGACGGAAAAGGAATGGTGGCATGGAAAGGCAACTTGAAACCTACCGAAATTCAACATGTAGCAAGTTATATCATCTCGCTAAAAGGAACAAATCCCAAAGATGCAAAAGCTCCAGAAGGGGATGTTTGGGTAGATGATACAGCAAAAGAAGTAGCTCAAAAATAAAACAAAGAAATTATGTCTGACGTAGGAGATGATGAAGCGTTTAGGGATACCATCGGGACGATAGACGAGCAAGGAAAACGCAAGTTTATCTTCCCGAAAAAGCCCAGCGGAAAATTCTATGAATACCGGAAATATGTAAGCTATGTTTTGCTGGCCATTTTGGTCGCCAATCCGTTTATCAAGATCAACGGCAACCAGTTCATGATGTTCAACGTCTTGGAACGTCGTTTTAATATCTTGGGATTTCCGTTTTGGCCACAGGACTTCTATCTTTTTGTGATTTTGATGATTACCGGAATCGTGTTTGTGATTCTTTTTACGGTCGTTTATGGTAGGATTTTCTGTGGATGGATTTGTCCCCAAACGATATTTCTGGAGATGGTTTTCAGAAGAATCGAATACTGGATAGAAGGCGACCGAGGAGCTCAAATGCGTTTGCACAAACAGGAATGGAATGCCGAAAAAATCCGCAAGAAAGGAATCAAATGGACGATCTTTTTTATGGTTTCTTTTTTAATTGCAAATGTTTTTCTGGCGTATGTTGTTGGAAGCGACCAGCTCTATTTGATGATAAAGGAAGGTCCGTTACAGCAGTCGAGTAACTTTATTGCATTGTTGATTTTTACCGGAGTTTTCTATTTTATTTTTGTTTGGTTTCGCGAGCAGGTGTGCATTATCGCTTGTCCTTACGGCAGATTGCAAGGCGTTCTTTTGGACAATAAATCCATCAATGTGGCCTACGATTTTGTTCGGGGTGAAAAGGAAGAAGGTCGGGCGAAATTCAACAAAAAAGAGAACCGAAGCCTTACTGGAAAAGGAGATTGCATCGATTGCAAACAATGTGTAAATGTTTGCCCGATGGGAATCGACATCCGAAACGGAACACAACTGGAATGCACCAATTGTACGGCTTGTATCGACGAATGCGACACGATCATGGACAGTGTTGGCTTGTCAAAAGGCCTCATCCGATATGCCTCTGAAGATGAAATCGAGAAGAAAGAGCCGTTCAAGTTCACGACCAGAATGAAAGGCTACACAGCTGTTTTGCTTATCCTAATTGGAATCTTCATCGGAATGCTCTTTTTGAGAAACGACATGGAAGCTACCATTTTGCGACTTCCAGGACAATTGTTCCAGCATAAAGGAGAGAAAATCAGCAATGTTTATACCTATAAAATCGTCAACAAGACGGTAAAAGATTACAAGGATGTTTATTTTAAATTGATTTCTCACAAGGGAGAGATTAAAAAAGTAGGCGACTCACATTTCAAAGTGATGAATCAAGGAATGACACAAGGAACGTTGTTTATAGAAATCAATCAATATTTGCTGGAAAGCGACAAAACCCAACTGGAAATCGGAATTTATAATGGTGATGTGTTGCTCGAAACTACAACGACTAATTTTTTAAGTCCGAGGAGTTTTAATTAAAATAATAATAAATAATAAAGAGATGAAAATCAACTGGGGAACCTCAATCGTAATTGCCTTCGGGTTGTTTATGGCCTTTATACTGTTCTTTGTTTTCAAAGTACAATCGAATCCCGAATATGACAACGAACTTGTAGTGGAAGACTATTACAAGCACGATGCCCGTTTTCAGGAAGAGATGCAAAAGATTCAAAGTGCAGAAGATTTGACTGTGAAACCAAAAATAGAAGCTTTTGAAAAAGGTATAAAAATTACATTCCCCTCACAATTCAACCCCAAAAACATCAAAGGAAAAGTATCCCTATACCGGCCGTCTAACCAAAAATTGGATTTCGAAATTCCGATTTCGTTGTCTGATTCTACTTTGCTCATACCTGAAAACAAGTTGGTAGGCGGTCGATGGGATATTACTTTAAATTGGGAATATGAAGGGAAGGAATTTCAGTTTAAGGAAGTACTTTATTTGCAATAAGTTTGGAAGATGGAAGATGGGAGATGGAAGAAAAAAGTAATTCAGGACTCTTCTTTCCATCTTCCCGCTTCCATCTTCCCGCTTCCATCTCCCATCTTCTAGCCAAAAATAAAAACAAAATGCTCTCCACTGCTCTACTTTTCGGCCTTATCAGCAGTTTCCATTGCATCGGGATGTGTGGTCCCATCGCGATGATGTTACCTGTGGAACGAAACAATCCTGCGAAGAAAGTCACGCAGATCATCACCTATCATTTAGGGAGATTAACCGCTTATAGTTCTATCGGATTGCTTTTTGGAATGATTGGCAGAGGATTTTATTTGGCCGGAATACAGCAACAACTTTCTATTTTCATTGGGCTTTTGATGATACTCGTGGTATTGATACCCGAAAAAATTTTTGCAAAATATAATTTCTCGAAACCTATTTTCAGGTTGATTTCCAAAATAAAAACCGCACTAGGAAGCCAGTTCAAAAACCGAAGCTATAAATCCCTTTTCACCATCGGATTACTCAACGGACTATTGCCTTGCGGAATGGTCTATGTGGCCTTGTTCGGAGCTATCGCCATGCAAAATGCCGGTCTTGGCGTTTTATATATGGTTTTGTTTGGCCTGGGAACCATACCAATGATGAGTGCCGCGGTGTATGTACAATCCTTTATCACGGTTTCTTTTCGAAATAAGATCCAGAAAGCGATTCCGTATGTAGCGGTTTGTATTGGGGTTTTGTTTGTTTTAAGAGGTTTGGGACTTGGAATTCCTTATGTTTCGCCTTCGGGGATGAGTTTGTTTGTTCAGGAGAGGGGGAATTGTCATTGATGGAAAAAAGGCAAGAAGCAAGAGAAAATACTTAGTTGTGAATAATAATTTGATGTTCGGAACATCAAATTTAATGTTCAGAGCATCAATTACCATACTCGGAACTTCATCGATGAGGCAAATAACGTCGTCGATGAGGTTATTTACTTGATTTATCATATTCGGAACATCAATTACCATGCTCCGAACTTCTTCGATGAGGCAAATAACGTCGTCGTCGAGGTTATCAACGTGATCTTTTAGGTTCGGAAGGTGACCGATGAGGTAAATAACCTCTCAGTCGAAGTAATTTACATGATTTACCATGTTTGGAACATCAATTACCATACTCTAAACCTCTTCAACGAAGCAAACAACCTGACGGATGAGGTTATAGGGTGATTTATTACACTTCGAACTTTATTAAAAAGAATATTCTCAATTAATTATGGCAAGCATGACTTAAAATATTCTGGATAAAACCTAATCACACCGTCAACGAAAACAACTCCCTCTCCGGAGCCTTCCGCTTCAAGCGTAAATCAAACGCCATACAAATGTTTCGCACAAAAGGTTTTCCAGCTTCAGTAACCTTGATAGAGTTCTCATGGATACTAATAAGACCATCCTCTTTCATTTCGGCCAATTGCAACATCACTTCAGGAATCTCTTCGAAATAAGTACCTTTTTCTTCCCAGGATGTTTCAAATTTACACATCAAATTCAGGATGTGTTTTCGAATGATTAAATCTTCGTCAGTCAGGATATGACCTTTAAAAACGGGTAGTTTATCCCATTCTAATAGCTGATAATAATCCTCCAAATTCTTTACATTTTGAGCAAAACCATACCAGCTGTCGCCAATAGAGGAAACACCCAAGCCAATCATCAACTGCGTTTTGGAAGCACTGTAGCCCATGAAATTTCGGTGCAGGTTGCCGTTTTCAAAGGCTTTGTACAAGCTGTCTTTTTTCAGGGCAAAATGATCCATCCCAATTTCATGGTAGCCGTTTTTATCGAGCAAGGTCTTCCCTATTTCGTAAAGCATTCTTTTTTGTTCGTCACGGGGTAAATCTTCATCCTTAAAACCGCGTTGTCCGTTTCCTTTAATCCACGGCACATGGGCATAACTGTAAAACGCCAAACGGTCCGGAAGTAGCGATTTTGTCTTTTCGATGGTATCTACCACATCCAAAACCTCCTGAAAAGGCAACCCAAAAATAATATCGTGACCGATAGAAGTATACCCAATTTCACGAGCCTGAAACGTTACTTTCGCTACATTTTGAAAAGGCTGTACCCTATTGATGGCTTTTTGCACCTTTAGTGAATAATCCTGAACACCAAAGCTCACACGCCTGAAACCGAGATTGTAGAGTTTCTGCAAATGTTCGCGTGTTGTATTATTGGGATGGCCTTCAAAACTCATCTCACATTCAGCATGTTTTGTGGCATGCGAAAATATACCATTGATGAGGTCTTCCAAGTTTTTGACAGAAAAAAAAGTCGGGGTTCCTCCACCCAAATGCAACTCCTTCACGATGGGTTTCTCGCCTAAAATTTTGCAATACAAATGCCATTCCTTCAAAACCGCCTTGATGTAAGGATCTTCCAAAGAATGATTTTTTGTGATACGTTTGTGGCAACCACAAAAAGTGCACATGCTTTCGCAAAAAGGCAAATGGATATAAAGACTGATGCCTTCGGAAGTATTGCTTTCGGCAAAAGATTTCTTAAGTGAAGCCACCCATTTATCATAGTCAAAATCGGCTTCATTCCAATACGGAACCGTTGGATAACTGGTGTATCGAGGTCCTGGAACATTGTATTTTTGGATGAGGGAATGTTTCATAATGCATTATTTTCAGTATTCAAAAGTAAAACGGAAGGGGAAAATTTAAAATGACAATTATCATATAAGGGATAAAACTTTGCGACTTTGCGAGATATGATTTCACGCAAAGTCGCAAAGCCTAAATTTATTCTTAAGCGATACGGTTCAGTTCATTTTCGATTCTTTGTAATTCCATTGAATGCAATTCTTTTTTCAAATCATAAAAAGCCTCAAACATGCTATCTTTCTCTTTTTTGAAATAAATGCTATCCAGAAATAAATCTTCGTAATATTCGATTCCATTTAAAAGATTGGCTTTGAAATTCTGCCATTTTTTTAATTGTCCGGCAGTTGCTTCAACTGTATTTTTGATTTCCTTTTGCAGATAATCTACATACAATTGCAGTTCTTTCACGAACATATTTGGGCGGTTTTCGTTCAGCATCACATTGGCATTGCCATAAATATGTTGTGTCATTTGCAGAAACGAAACCTCCTTATCGAAATAGGCCATATTCGGTCCCGGACAAATAACAACGCCTTGAGCTTCGCCTTTTATCTTGATGTGATTTTCGATGTAAGAGGAGTTAGTTAATCCGACACAAAGACATGCTTTTTCGGTGATTTCGTTTTTCTTTTTCTCGTATAAATCGGTTGAAATTGTCAGCTTTTCTTCTTCCAAAGCTTCCAGTTTTTTCTGTTGGAATTTTCTCGAAGCCGTGCAAATTCCCTTTGCATCATATTCTCGGCTCAAGGCCAAAAACTTCTTCGGACACGAGCTTCCTGCTTTATTTTCGGCAATTCGGTGTTGCTTAATCGCTTCGTTGGTCGTGCCTTTTATCGTGTTAAACGGAATTCCAAGTGGCGAAATATGACTCAAATACAAATCTTTTTCTTCGGTTTTCGCCAATAAATCACGGGTTTGCTTATCGACACAAGTGGCTTCGGGAACCAACAAGAAAGGCGAACCCCATCCGATAGAATCGACCTTATAGTGTTCCAATAAAAAAGAATGTTCTTCGGAAGTTCCAACGCCACCTTGAACGGTTATCTTCAGATGTAAAGGTTCATTCGGAATTGGAAAACCTTTCTGTTCTAATGCTTTTACCATCAATTGATGAGCTCCAGAAATCAATTCGCCTTTCTTATTTTTAAATTCTTCCATAATCGGACCAAGAAGAAAACCATCGGTAGCAAAGGCATGACCTCCACAATTCAATCCTGATTCTATCCTATATTCTGAAACCCAAAGCCCTTTTTTCGCCAAGAAATTTCCCTGAATCATAGCCGAACGAAAATCGCTTACTTTGAGGATTATTTTCTTTTTGAGGACATTATTTTCATCTGGGAAGAAATCTGGAAAGTTTTCAAAATAGCTGTACAACCTCGGATTCATTCCAGCCGAAAGTACGACCGAAGAATTCAGATTACTTTTTGCAAAACCACGAAGAGCCGAATGAGCATCGTTGAACTCGACAGGCAAGGCTTCGTTTTTAATGAAGTTTTCCTTGTCGACTTTCGTCATAATGTTCACATCGATTTCGCCTGGAGAAAGATGCTTTTCAAGATAATGCAACACTTGTTCTTTTACCAAAGTGCCCTCTTCGATAAAGTTTTTCAGTCCTTTTTTTATAGCAGATTGATTCGGAAGCATTGCCATAAAATCAGCAATGGCTTGTTTGCTTTCAGAAAGTTCATTTTTAAAATGCTCGAATTTTTCCTTTACGATTTTATCGACCAAATTCAAATAGGAAGTAATTCTTTCCGCTCGATAATCATGGATTTTTTGAGTAATTTCCTGATACGGCAAGTCGAATTTCTTGCTGTAAAAAGCATTCATCTTTTCGATCAATTCATCATCCACAATCGAAATCACCGATGAAATTCCGAAATGGGCCACCCGAATCGGGCTGTCAATCGTATAGGCAAGTCCCATCACGGGAATATGAAAAGTGTGTAACGGTGTGTTTGCAGTCATAATTTAAAATTGAATAACTGCAAATATTAGATTTGAAATCCTGATAAAATATGATAAAAATCATGTAGAAGAAAAGTGCGATTTTAAGACACACTTCGACTCTGCAGCATCTTCGTTTCATTAATCAGATAAATATAATGGAACATGCTCCAGGCCGCGACAGCCCCGAAAACGTGCCATAGGAAATGGGTTCCGAAGTCGAGCCAATCCCATCGGTCGGCAATTCTGAAAAACAAGGCCACTACAAAAGAGAATAATCCCAAGCCAACCCAGATGCCATTTTTAAATTTGGTATACGCCAAAAAAGCAAGCACCGGAAACAGCACCAACGCTCCAAGAATTCCGTAATTGATATTGATAAAAAGATTGGCATCGATTTCATGTCGAAGGTAAAATGTGAGTCCGATATAGATGAACACCACACCTATTGCAAAATACCATCTGGTGATTTTTGCCAAGAAATAAACTCCAGCAGAGATACAGATTAGTGCAATCGGCAACCAATCCATCATGATAAAAAAGCTCCATTGGCGTAAACCGTGGTAAATTGTTCCTCCAATTCCACCAATATATAAAAGGAAAACGCAAGCCGACAAAAACAGATGTTGCCTGAATTGTCCTTTCAATTTGAAGGTCCAATAACCTGCCAAAAACAGAAAGAAAATCGAGGTAATGGCGTTTAGTGGTTCTGGAAAAATATATTCCATATTGGTTTCAGTATACGGCAAACCTCCGTCTGGCGGAGTAACATTTAAAGACATATTGGTTGGGTTAGGTATTTTATAAATTTACGAAAATAGTGTTGTGGTAGTTCGGATTTAGTAAAAATTTATAAAATTAAATCGTCCATTCTTGTAAATCCGCACTTTCCTATTGCATCCTAAATACCTATATTTGCACTCACAACAACACAATTACAATGAATTACTTTTCGTCCGATTTCAAACTCGGTATTTTAGGCGGAGGCCAATTAGGGAAAATGCTTTTGGCAGATACCCGAAAATTCGATATCCAAACGTATGTTTTAGACCCAAGTGCCGAAGCACCAAGCCGAATGGCGTGTAATAAATTCTTTCAGGGAAGTTTGATGGATTTTGACACGGTCTATAATTTTGGAAAACAAGTGGATGTTTTGACTTTCGAAATTGAACTTGTAAACCTAGAAGCTTTAGAAAAATTAGAAGCAGAAGGCATTAAAGTTTATCCTTCACCAGCCACACTTCGAGGCATTCAAAACAAAGGAAGACAAAAAGCTTTTTATAAGGACAATAACATTCCAACTTCTAATTTCAGATTGTTTGAAAACCTAAAAACATTGGTTTTAAATTGTTTGGAAGGAAAAATTCCGTTGCCATTTGTATGGAAAAGCACTGAATTTGGGTATGATGGAAATGGCGTAAAAGTCGTTCGTTCGGTTGTAGATTTGGAAAATCTTCCGGATGTGGAATGTATTGCAGAAGATATGGTGCCATTTAAGAATGAATTGGCGGTAATTGTGGTAAGAAATCCAAAAGGCGACATCAAGACCTATCCTGTTGTGGAAATGGAGTTTCATCCAGAAGCTAATCAGGTAGAATATGTGATTTGTCCTGCCAGAATCGACGATGCCGTTGCGGTAAAAGCACGAGCCATTGCACTTGAAGTTTCGGAGAAATTCAATCACGTCGGACTTTTGGCTGTGGAAATGTTTCAAACCGAAGATGATCAAATCTTGGTAAATGAAGTTGCTCCAAGACCCCATAATTCAGGACATTATTCTATTGAAGCCAGCTATACTTCGCAATTTGAAAATCATTTGAGAGCGATTCTGGATTTACCTTTAGGAAATACCGATAGCAAAGTGGCTGGGATTATGGTCAATTTGGTTGGAGCCGAAGGTTTTTCTGGTGATGTGGTCTATGAAAATATCGAAAAGATATTGGCAATTGATGGTGTGACGCCTCATATTTATGGCAAGCGTGAAACACGACCGTTTAGAAAAATGGGACATGTTACGATTGTAGATGAGGATATTGTTAAGGCTAGGAAGATTGCTGAGGAAGTGAAGGGATTGATTAGAGTGGTGAGCTCAATTAGATAATTTGAAAATTAGTCAATTTGAAAATGACAACAAAACTTATAAAATTCAGTATCTATTCAATTATACTATTTTGTACGGTTTCTTCTTTATCATTTTTATTTTCTGCTATAAGCCACAAATCAAACAATACATTTCCAAATTTTGAAATTGGGTTTCCTTTCAAAATTTATTATCAATTTCAAGTAAAAAATGAATGTGGATTTGAATTACAACACGGAAGTCACATCAACCATTTAATTTATAATTTATTGTTCTGTTTATTATTAATGATAATTCTAAGCAACTTTAAACTTTTAAACCTTAAACAACTAAACAAAAAATAATGAAAGTAGCTATAATAATGGGATCCATTTCTGACATGCCAGTAATGCAGGATGCCATCGACATATTAAAGGAATTCGGAATCGAAACAGAAGTTGATATCGTTTCGGCTCACAGAACTCCAGAAAAACTTTTTGATTTTAGTATGAATGCCCACAAAAGAGGAATTTCGGTTGTAATTGCCGGAGCTGGTGGTGCTGCACATTTACCAGGAATGGTCGCTTCGATGTCGCCACTTCCTGTGATTGGCGTTCCCGTAAAATCGAGCAATTCCATTGATGGTTGGGACAGTGTTCTCTCTATTTTGCAAATGCCAGGCGGTGTTCCTGTTGCAACTGTCGCTTTAAATGGAGCTAAGAATGCTGGGATTTTAGCTGCACAAATTATTGGAAGTGCTGATAAAGCGGTTCAGGATAAAATGATAGCCTATAAAAATGGATTGAAAGAAGCTGTTCTTAAAGCTTCAGAAGGTTTGAAATAGTTTTTTAACCACAAAGAACACATTTACGCCAAGTTCGCAAAGCTTTGTGTTCTTTGCGTTAACAACTTCGCTTCCCGAGGCTTTGGGATTGTGGTTAAATTACCGAACGTTTTCATAACGACCTTTCAATTAAATCAATATTTCTATATTTTTGATAAAAAAAAACTATGTCAGTTCTACTTCATAAATTCACTACAAAAAACGATACAGCTCCTTTTTCTCAAATCAAAACCGAAGACTATCTTCCTGCTTTTAAAGAAGGGATTGCAAGTGCTAAGGCAGAAATTGATGCTATCGTAAACAATCCAGAAGCTCCTACTTTTGAAAACACGATTGAAGCTATGGCTTTCAGTGGTGCGACTTTGGATCGAATTTCAAGTATTTTTTTCAATTTGCATTCGGCAGAAACGAATGACGAATTGCAACATATTGCACAGGAAGTTTCGCCTTTGCTTTCAGAATTTGGCAATGATGTCCGTTTGAATGCTGACTTGTTTAAACGAGTGAAATCGGTTTATGATGCCAAAGCATATTTGAATTTAACGACTGAACAACTTACATTATTGGATAAAAAATACAAGAGTTTTTCCAGAAACGGTGCCAACTTATCCGAAGAAAAGAAAAATCAATTGCGAGAAATCGATAAGGAATTATCCAAAATAAGTCTTGAATTTGGCGAAAATGTTTTGGCCGAAACCCACGCCTTTCAATTGCATATTACAGATGAAAAAGACCTTTCAGGATTACCCGAAGGAACGATTGAAGCGGCAAAAGAGATAGCGAAAAGCCAAGAAAAAGAAGGCTGGGTTTTCACTTTGGATTATCCTAGCTACGTTCCGTTTTTGACCTATGCCGATAATAGAGAGTTGCGTAAGAAAATGGCAATTGCCTTTGGAGCAAAAGGTTTTCAGAAAAACGAACACGACAACGAGCAGATTGTTTTGGATATTGCACGATTGCGTTTTGAACGTGCAAAGTTGTTAGGTTATGCTTCTCACGCTCATTTTGTTTTGGAAGAAAGAATGGCTGAAAATCCAGAAAAAGTAACGACTTTCTTGAATGATTTATTAGAAAAAGCAAAACCTGCTGCGAAAAAAGAATTTGACCAATTGTCCCAATTTGCAAAAGAGTTGGACGGAATTGAAACGCTGGAAAAATGGGACGGAGCTTATTATTCGGAAAAATTAAAACAGCAATTGTTCAATTTGGATGATGAAAAACTGAAACCTTACTTTAAATTGGAAAATATTCTGGAAGGAGCTTTTACGGTTTCAAACAAATTATTCGGATTGACTTTCGTCGAGGTAAACGACATCGAAAAGTACCATCCGGATGTAAAAACATACGAAGTAAAAGACATCAAAGGCGATTTGGTTTCGATTTTTTATGCCGATTTCTTTCCGAGAAAAAGAAAACGAAATGGTGCTTGGATGACTTCCTATAAATCGCAATATGTTTTAGGTGGAAATAATGAACGTCCTCATGTTTCGATTGTATGCAATTTTACAAAACCAACAGAAACAAAACCTTCATTATTAACTTTTAACGAAGTAACGACATTATTCCACGAATTTGGTCACGCTTTACACGGAATGTTGGCCGATACGGTTTACCCAAGTTTATCAGGAACAAGTGTTTATTGGGATTTTGTTGAATTACCAAGTCAGATTTTTGAAAACTGGTGTTATGAGCCGGAAGCTTTGGCTCTGTTTGCCCATCATTATGAAACTGGAGAAGTGATTCCAACCGAATACATCCAAAAAATTAAGGAAAGTGCAAGCTTCCAAGAAGGTTTGGCTACGATGCGACAATTGAGTTTCGGATTGCTGGATATGGGTTGGCACGGACAAGATCCAACCGGAATTACTTCGATTAAAGATTTTGAAACCGAGCAATTTGCCTCTACAAAATTATATCCTGATGTGAAGGAAAATGCGATGAGTACTTCGTTTTCGCACATCTTTCAAGGCGGATATTCTTCAGGATATTACAGCTATAAATGGGCCGAAGTTTTGGATGCTGATGCTTTTGAATATTTCAAGGAACAAGGCATTTTCAATTCGGAAGTGGCTCAGAAATTCAAAGAAAATATCCTTTCAAAAGGTGGAACCGAACATCCGATGGTTTTGTACAAACGCTTTCGCGGAAGCGAACCTAAACCAGACGCTTTGTTGAAAAGAGCAGGGTTGTTGAAGAATTAACAGACAACATACACTTCTATCTTTAGACTATAGAAAATGGATTGCTGGACTTATTCTTGGCAATCCATTTTTATTTTAAAATAACTTTCAATTATTTTTGAAACTTTAAAAATAAAGTTATATCTTTGAACTATGGAATTCAAGGAAGCAAAAAATAAATTCATTCAAACCTGGGGAGCTTTAGGTTCTCAATGGGGAATCAACAAGACGATGGCACAAATTCATGCCTTGTTAATGGTATCGCCAGAATCGCTTTCTATGGAGGATATTATGGAAGAATTGCTAATTTCCAGAGGAAACGCCAGTATGAATTTACGTGCGTTAATGGATTGGGGAATTGTGTACAAGGAATACAAATCAGGTGAACGAAAAGAGTTTTTTACGGCAGAAAAAGACTTGGATGAATTAGCCGTGAAAATTGCCCAAGAACGAAGCAAACGTGAAATCAAGCCTGCATTGAAAGTGTTGAAAGACGTTTCTTCAATCGATACAACCAAATCTGCCGAAACCAAACATTTTGTAGAACAGACTTCTAAATTATATGATTTTGTCTTGAAAGCCGATAATATGATCGACAAGGTTACCGAGTTTAAAGACAATTGGATTGGCCGTTTGGTTATGAAGATTATGAAATAATAGAATAAAAAAATTTGAATAAAAGTTTCAATTTTTTCTGAAAGTTTAAAAATTTATAGATTATGAATGCATTACAAAAAATCAATATTATTGGATTATCAATACCTTTGATTGTCTACTTAATTGGGTTTATAATCAGAGAAGATTTATTAATTCTTGCCTTATTATCAACAATGATTACAGGATTAATCCAATTAGTAATCGGATTGAAATTGTTGGAAAATTATTCAAAACACCCTTTGCTTCAATTATACTTTGTGGTAGTCGTTTTGTTTTTTATCCTATGGTTTACAACTTACTGGGATTTCCTTTGGGTATTGCCTGTAGCTTTAGCAATTTACATGACTTATATTTTACATCTTATTAATCCAAAAAATTAAAAAATGAAAACGCTTGACAACCAAACCCTCCTCTACGACGAAGATTGTCCGCTTTGCAGTCTCTACACAACTGGGTTTATAAAAGCTGGAATGCTCGACGAAAACGGAAAGAAACCTTTTTCATGTTTGACAAATGAAGAGCAAATCTTTATCGACATCAACAAAGCTTCAAATGAAATTGCTTTAGTTGATAACAAGAACAAAACCGTGATGTATGGAATTGACAGTCTCTTGAAAGTCATCGGGAATTCATTTCCTTGGATAGAAAAAATCGGAACTTTTTCTCCTATAAAATTCTTCCTTAAAAAACTATACTCTTTTGTTTCTTATAACCGAAAAGTGATTATTCCGAATAAAAAAGAGAATGGAAAAGCTTTACAATGTGTGCCAAGTTTCAATTACAAATACAGAATTTTATATATCGCTTTTGCAACGTTTATTACAAACATCACACTTTTCAATTTTTCAGAATTGATTCCAAGTTTACCTAAAGGAAATTTCAGCAGAGAATTGATTTTGGCTTTGGGACAGATCGTTTTCCAAAGTATATTTCTATTAAAACTTGATAATAAAAACATTTTGAATTATGCAGGAAACTTGATGACCGTTTCATTATTCGGTTCTTTGATTCTCACTCCGATTTTAATGCTGAACCAATTCATTAATATTCCAGAAATTATAGTTTTAGGTTGGTTTGGGATGACTGTTCTACTAATGTTTATGGAACATTTTAGAAGAATCAAACTATTGGAACTTCCATTTTATCTTTCTTATACTTGGGTACTATATCGAATAATTGCCTTAACAGTCATTTTGAATTTATAAAATAATTAGCCACAGGTTACAGCATTAAACGGATTAAAATCTGTGAAAATCATTTAATCTGTGGCAAAAAAAGCAAAACAATGAAAAAGCTAATCATCGTTGCAGGAACTGGATTTTTAGGACAAGTTTTAGTGAATCATTTCAAGGATAAATTTGAAGAAATAATAATCCTGACAAGAGGAAATTCTGAAACTAAAAACGGAATCCGATATGTAAAATGGAACGCCAAAACTTTTACAGGTTGGGAAAAGGAATTGGAAAACACCGATTTGGTCATCAATCTGGCAGGAAAATCTGTGGATTGTAGGTATACAGAAGCCAATAAAAAAGAAATCTTAGATTCTAGAATCGAAAGTACCAAGATTTTGAATCTTGCCGTTTTGAATTGTAAAAACCCTCCAAAACATTGGATGAATTCTTCTACATCAACCATCTACAGACATTCTTTAGATAAGCAAATGGATGAAACTGATGGTGAAATTGGCAATGACTTTTCTATGAATGTTGCCAAGTCTTGGGAAAAAGCATTCTTTGAAACCGAAACTCCTAACACAAAGAAAACCGCCTTGAGAACTTCAATTGTTCTAGGAAGAAATGGAGGAGCTTTTCTTCCGCTTAAAAATTTGACAAGGCTAGGTTTTGGCGGAAAACAAGGAAAAGGAAACCAATTCATCAGTTGGATTCACGAAAAAGATTTTGCTAGAGCTGTCGAGTTTATCTACAAAAAAGAAATGACGGGAGTTGTAAATATTGTATCTCCAAAACCTATTCGAAATGCTTTATTTATGCAAACGCTTCGCAAAAGTTTAGGCGTTCCAACAGGAATTCCGATTGGTGAAAAGCTATTGAAATTTGGGGCAAAAATCATCGGAACCGAAACCGAATTGGTTTTAAAAAGCAGAAATGTAATTCCGAAAAAATTAGTTGAAAACGATTTTGAATTTGAATTTAGAACCTTGGAGAAAGCTTTAGAAAATCTAAAATAAAATCGTATGAACTTCAATATCCTCGGCTATTTCATTTTCCTACTCATCACAACTTACATCATAATTGTAGTCGGAAAAATATGCTATCGAAACGGAAATGTTTTTGTTCTTGAACTAATTCCTGACCACGAAGAATTGTGTCAGCAAATCAACAAAATGTTATTGATTGCCTATTATCTTATCAATATAGGGTATTGTGCAATGACAGTGATCAGTTGGTCTACCATCACAAATTTCACTGAATTAATTGCCATCATTTCTTCAAAAACCGCACTAATTGTTGACATTCTAGCCGTTTTGCATTACTTAAATATTTTTATCCTAACGAACTACGTTCAAAAATTAATTAAATAACTTTTTAAATTCAACCTTATGGAAACTTCAAAAATTTTAATCGGTTACTGTATTTATTTGCCAATTGCCTTATTCTTGACTTACTTTGTCTCTAAAACACTTTTCAAAAACGGAAAGATATTTATGCTGGATATTTTTAGGGGCCGGGAAGAAATTGCCGAAGCCACAAACAAACTTTTCGAGACGGGTTTTTACCTTTTGAATATTGGTTTTGCACTGATGATTCTAGAAATGAATTTATACCAAGATAATTATCAAGTACTTATTGAAGCCTTGAGTTATAAAATCGGCGGATTTTCTATCTATCTTGGCGTGATGTTATTCTTCAATTTATATTTTTTCTTTAGAGGAAAAAGAAAAGCAAGAGAAGCACAAACAACAGAGAAAATTGTTTTTAAAGCTTAACTATATACAACTCCGTCAGGATTAATATTCTGACGGAGTTAATCAATATTATGACAAAAATCCAAATCACAACAACCATAAAAGCTCCAATTGAAACCGTTTTCAACCTTTCGAGAAACATTGATATTCATTTGCTTTCAACCCATCAAACTAATGAAAAGGCAATTGCGGGAAGAACTTCGGGATTGATTGAGCTAAATGAAACGGTAACTTGGAGAGGAAAACATTTTGGCCTTTATCTCAAACATAAAAGCATCATTCCAGAAATGGATTTCCCTGTTTATTTTGTGGATGAAATGGTGAAAGGAAGCTTCAAATCCTTTCGTCACGAACATTCTTTTAAATTTGAAAATGGCCAAACGATTATGACCGATGACATTTTCTACGAAACACCTTTTGGAATCTTTGGAAAGCTTTTCGATACATTAATATTAGAAAAACATATGGTTTCTTTCATCAAAAAAAGAAATCAAATTATAAAAGATCTAGCCGAAAATCCACAGCATAAATAACCAGAAAACAGGAATACTTTCAACCCAAAAAGAAGTGTAATATTTGGAACGCTTTTCATTTGCAAAAAGCATAAAAAGGGTTGTTACAATTACCAAAATAGCATTTATAAAAAGTTGGCTTGTATCAAAATTCGTTTTAAAAAATTCTAAAAAATAAAACGGAATCAATAAAATAAGCCCGAGAACTTTGGTCTTCTTTACTCCTATTTTCTGTGGAACGGTTTCCAAAGCGGGATCATCTGTCCTTAAATCGATTATTTCGAAAATTAATATTAAAATGATGACCAATAGAAACCGCTGACAACACTTGAGAATTACATCAGAAAACATATCTGTTCCAGTATTCATCAAAGGCAATAAAGTCGTCACTCCCGACCAACAGATGGCTACAATATAAATCTTAACACCACTCCAGTTTCGTATATTTTTTTTCTTTGAAAATACAGGAACGGTGTATAAAAAAGTTAATCCGAAGAAAATAATAGCGGTAATTTGAGTCACTCTTTCCAAACAAAAAAAGAAATAGGCTGAAGCCAAAAGCGAGAGGATGCTCAAAACCGCAATGGCTTTCAACTCCATCCACAATGGCCTTTTATTTCTGAAAAAGTCTTCATATTTGATAAAATTATAACCGAAAATTGTTCCGAAAAAAGCAAAGCCTGCCATTGGTAAATCAAATGGATTTCGGAACATGTGATTGGTCATCAAGACCAATGAAAGTACGGCAATAGCAACGTGAATACTTCCGTTGAGATAAAAATCAAATACTTGCCTGATACTCTTCATACTTACAAAAATAACGAATCAAACAAAAACACTTGTTAAAACTTTAAAAAATCACAAAATCACTTTAAAAAACACCTCAATTATTTATTATTTATGAGTAAATTTGTGCCTCAAAAAACAACCCACTTTTTTAATATGAAAACAGATGCTTTTGCTTTAAGACATATCGGTCCAAGAGAAAATGATTTACAACACATGTTACATACGATTGGTGCCGAATCGATAGAGCAATTAATATATGAGACGCTTCCAGATGATATCCGTTTGAAAGCGCCTTTGAATCTTGAACCTGCCTTGACTGAATATGAGTTTTTGAATCACATCCAGCAATTAGGAAATAAAAATAAGGTATTCAAATCGTATATCGGTTTGGGATACCACCCAGCAATTGTCCCTGCTGCAATTCAAAGAAATGTTTTTGAAAACCCAGGATGGTACACGGCTTATACTCCGTACCAGGCCGAAATTGCACAAGGTCGTCTTGAGGCTTTATTGAATTACCAAACCACTGTTATCGAACTTTCTGGGATGGAAATTGCAAATGCTTCGCTTCTAGACGAAGGTACTGCTGCTGCTGAAGCAATGGCGTTACTTTTTGACGTTAGAACAAGAGACCAAAAGAAAAACAACGTTAATAAATTTTTCGTTTCAGAAGAAATCTTACCACAGACTTTATCGGTTTTAGAGACACGTTCTACTCCAATTGGGGTTGAATTGGTTATTGGAAACCACGAAGAGTTTGCCTTTGGAGATGATTTCTTTGGAGCAATTCTTCAATATCCAGGAAAATTCGGTCAGGTTTATGATTATGCTGGATTTATCTCAAAAGCAAAATCAAATGACATCAAAGTTGCAGTTGCAGCTGATATTTTGAGTTTGGTTCGACTAACTTCTCCTGGAGAATTAGGAGCTGATGTAGTAGTTGGAACCACACAACGTTTCGGAATCCCTATGGGTTATGGAGGTCCTCACGCTGCATTTTTTGCAACAAAAGAAGAATACAAAAGAAGCATGCCAGGAAGAATCATCGGTGTAACGGTTGATACCAACGGAAACCGTGCACTTCGTATGGCTTTGCAAACACGTGAACAACACATCAAACGCGAAAAAGCAACTTCAAATATTTGTACGGCTCAAGTACTTTTGGCAGTTATGGCCGGAATGTATGCCGTTTACCACGGTCCTAAAGGATTGGAATATATTGCTGATAAAGTTCACGCTTCGGCTGTTACAACTTCAGAAGCTTTGAATAAATTAGGCGTTTACCAAACGAATACTGCATTTTTTGACACTATTGTTGTTAAGGCTGATGCTAAAAAAGTAAAAGCAATTGCAGAACAGAACGAAGTGAACTTCTATTATATTGACAACGAAACGATTTCGATTTCATTTAACGAAACGACTTCAATTTCAGACATCAATACAATCCTTTCTATTTTTGCGGAAGCAGTAGGAAAAGAAACCGTAAAAGTTTCTGAATTGACAAATCAAACCAATTATCCGGATGCAGTTGCCAGAACAAGCACGTTCTTGACACACGATGTTTTCAACAAACACCATTCAGAAACGGCTTTGATGCGTTATATCAAAATGTTAGAACGTAAGGATTTGGCTTTGAATCATTCAATGATTTCACTAGGTTCTTGTACGATGAAATTGAATGCTGCTGCAGAAATGTTGCCTTTGAGTATGCCAAATTGGAACAGTATTCACCCATTTGCTCCAGTAGAACAAGCTCAAGGTTACCAATTAATGCTAAAGAAATTAGAAGAGCAATTGAACGTTGTAACTGGTTTTGCAGGAACAACTTTACAGCCTAATTCTGGTGCTCAAGGCGAATATGCCGGTTTGATGGTGATTCGTGCTTATCACCATTCTCGTGGCGATTTTCACAGAAATGTATGTTTGATTCCAGCTTCGGCTCACGGAACAAACCCTGCTTCGGCAGCTTTGGCAGGAATGCAAATTATCGTGACCAAAACTATGGAAAACGGTAATATCGATGTTGAAGATTTAAGAGCAAAAGCAATCGAGCACAAAGATAATCTGTCTTGCCTGATGGTAACCTATCCTTCTACTCACGGAGTTTATGAAGCCTCTATTATTGAAATTACAAATTTGATTCACGAAAATGGTGGACAAGTTTATATGGATGGTGCCAATATGAATGCCCAAGTTGGATTGACCAATCCTGCAACAATTGGAGCTGACGTTTGCCACTTGAATTTACACAAAACATTCGCCATTCCTCACGGAGGTGGTGGACCAGGAGTTGGTCCAATTTGTGTAGCAGCACATTTAGTTCCGTTCTTGCCTACAAACCCAATTATTCCAACTGGAGGAGAAAATGCTATTTCTGCTATTTCTGCTGCACCTTGGGGTTCTGCTTTGGTTTGCTTGATTTCTTATGGATACATCACAATGCTTGGTGCAGAAGGTTTGACCGATGCTACAAGATATGCTATCCTAAATGCAAATTACATCAAAGCAAGATTGACAGGTCACTACGATACTTTATATTCTGGAGAAATGGGTCGTGCAGCTCACGAAATGATCATCGAATGCCGTCCTTTTAAAGAAAAAGGAATCGAAGTAACCGATATCGCAAAACGTTTGATGGACTATGGTTTCCATGCTCCAACGGTATCCTTCCCTGTTGCTGGAACTTTAATGATTGAACCTACAGAAAGTGAAAACCTGGAGGAACTGGATCGTTTTTGTGATGCTATGATTTCGATTAGAAAAGAAATTGAAGCATCTACTTCAAACGATAAAAACAACGTTTTGAAAAATGCTCCTCATACTTTAGCAATGTTGACAACCGACAACTGGGATTTCCCTTACACAAGAGAAGCCGCTGCATTTCCGTTGGAATATATTTCAGACAACAAATTCTGGCCATCTGTTAGAAGAGTTGATGATGCTTATGGAGACCGAAACTTGATTTGTTCTTGTGCTCCAATTGAAGCTTACATGGAAAATTAAAAAAAATAAAAAAATCTTACAAAAAAGTTCTGAATATTCAGAACTTTTTTTTTATCATTGCATTTCACAAACCAACCCCATGAAGCTTTGTATTATCAGAAATTTATAATTATTTTTTTACTTTTTAACTGTTTTTTTTGTTATTCGCAAAAAAGGAATTTTGATTATTCCCCTCGAAATAATGATTCTATTGAGTCCTATATTAAAGCGATCTCCCAAAAAAAAATACAAAAATTTCAAGGACGACATCAGAAAGAAATTACTCAGATTATTGAAGAACGGAGAGTAGATTTTTTAAAAAGTATCAAGGATAGCACTTACATTTTTGACAAGAAAATTAATTCCTACTTAAACTCAATTCTGAGACAAATCTACATATCCAATCCTCAAATCGACAAAAAAGATTTTTATTTCTTTATAAATAAATCTCCGATACCAAATGCGGCTTGTTATGGCAATGGAATTTTCACAATAAATCTAGGTCTTTTCAATATAATTGAAAGCGATGATGAGTTGGCGTTTATTATTTGTCATGAAATCGCACATTATATATTAGAACATAATGATAAAAGTTTGCTTGGATATGTTGAAACCTACAATTCTAAAGAAAATAAAAAGAAAATAAATAAGGCCAGCAATAATAGGTATGGAAGGCGTCAGGCAGTTTCTGCATTGGTAAAAGATTTGAGTTATAATTTTTTAAGAAGAAGTAGAACTGCTGAAACCCAAGCAGATTCATTGGGATTTGTTCTATTAAGTAAGACTAAATTCAATAAATCGGCTGGAATAAAAGCTTTAAAAAAGTTGGATATGTCTAATGAAATATTCTTTGCAACTGATACACAGATACGAAAACATTTTGATTTTGAAACCTATCCTTTTAAAGAAGTATGGCTCAACAAAGACGAAACACTTTTTGACCTGAAAGAAAAAGCCGATGATTTTGCATTAGACAAGGATTCTCTTAAAACACATCCAGATATGCCTATACGGGTGAAAGAACTCGAAAAATTTTATAGTACCGAAAATGCCATAAGCCCATCTTTAGACCTGAAAGAAATAAAAAATATTGTTGCTGAGAGAAGCATTGATATTTTCATCGATATATCAAGGATTGATTTAGCCCTTTATCAAGTTTTAACTTTGCACAACAACAATCAAATTGAAGAAACTGCTTATTGTAATACTGTTGTAGATATTTTAAAGAAAACCTACGATTTAAAATCAAGTCATAGATTTGGTAAATATGTAAGTCCCGTGAGTCCTTTTTCAGATGAAAAATACTTAAATGAAGTTCGCACTTTCTTACATAATATAGAACTGAAAAACATTCGGAAGATAGGATTGCAGTTTTGCATGAAATATGAAAAGCAAATGGCTCAAAATCCTGATTTCATAAAAACAACCGCTTTTTTCTATAAACTAAACCCTTAACAACAAAACATGAAAAACAAATTCCTACTAGCATTACTGTTGATGCTAACTACACAAATGTATTGCCAGACAAGTAAAATCAACGAGGTAAACACATTTGTCCTCCGAAACTCTGGTGCCATCCTAGATAAGAATAAAGATGTAGATGGCTATTACTTTTTTTATATGATGGATAAACTAAAAAAAGGAAAACGAGAATTTGCCATACAGCTTCTCGATAAAAATTTAGTCGAAGTAGCAAAGAAAACCTATATTGATGACAAGAATACCTTTTTGATGAAAAGCAGCTTTAACAATCAAGGAATGATGTTTGCCATGGCCAATTTTTCGAAGGAAAAAATTACTTTATTATCCTATGACAAACAGGCTAATTTAACAGGAACTCATGAAATTCCTTTAGAGAGCAAAGAAATAAAATACTATCAATTGCAACAAGCTTCGGGTGATTTCAATGTTCTTTTCCCTGTTGAAGACAAAGGTTTCATCTTCAACAAATTGGAAGACAACAAAAAAATAGGTTATTCCTTAAAATATTATCCTACAGACGGAGGAAAAGCTTGGACCTATAGTTCTCCAGAAAAATCAAAAGAAATACTTTCTATCAACCCTATAGAAGTTAACAAAGATGTTGTGGTTGCATTAGAATTTTCACGACCAAATTTACTTTCAAGAAAAGTTACTATAACAACCATAGTAATTGATGTAAATACAGGAAAACTTTTATTTGAAAGAGAATACAGCAAAAGCAACAATCCAAGATTAATTACTAATGCTTTCCTCAACAATGACAATTCTGTCGTTTTTATGGGTGAATATTTTAAAAACGGAGACAATATTTTTGATGATAGAAGTTTAGGACTTTTTACCGAAATAATCGATTTTTCTGGAAAAACAATCAAAGAAAATCTTATTACATGGAAAGATGATGTTGCAAAATTAATGAAGGTAAAAGAAGTTAGTAAGATAAAAGACAAAGGTTACATCTATTTTCACGACATTGTTAGAACAAATACAAACGAATATTATGCCATTGGAGAATACTATAAAAAAACAATAAGTGCTGGAGGTACAGCATTGGCTGTACTTGGTGCAATGGGTGGTGGTGTTGGTAATGTTGGAGCAACAAATCTAACAATTACAGATGCTGTCATTTTTAAATTTGATTCTGAATTTCAATTAAAAAGTATAAAAGAATTTGATAAAGGAAAATCTAAAGCTCCAAGTTACGATTTTGGAAGTCCACAATTAAGTGCCCATACGATGAGTGCTTTAGGCTACTTCGATTATGAATACACCCAAATTGACAAACAAAATGATCGTTTTTATGCTTGTTTCATTGATTATGAACGATTGAAAGGCGAAAAAAACAAAAGCGCTTTCAAAACTATCATTTATGATGAGGGAGAATTAACCGAAGATAAAATCTACCTTAGCAATAAAGATAAAACTTTCAAAGTATTGCCTGGAAAAGTAGGGAATGTATTATTGGTGGAATATGATAAAAAGAAGAAAGAAATCAATTTACATTTAGAAAAACTAAATATTAAGTAATACAATACAAAACCCGGCTCGTTCGGGTTTTATTTTTTTTTATGAATGACATCGAAAATACCGACGACCTCTACAAACTTGTGAACGAGTTCTATAAAAAATTGCTTTCCGATTCTTCCATTAGTTACATCTTTACCGATGTGGTAAAAATCAATCTAGAAGAACATTTGCCGATTCTGGTCACTTTTTGGTCACAATCACTCTTTAACACAGGTGGATATTTCAATAATCTGACGCAAATGCATTTGGATATCAGCAAAAAAGAATATTTAACACCCGAATTGTTCAAAATTTGGCTCAACCATTTCAATACTACTGTAAATGAATTATTTACAGGATCAAATGCTGAAAAAATTAAGACACAAGCCCTTAATATAGCAACGGTGCTTGAGATAAAAACCCGTCAAGAAAGGAAATAAGTTGCATTATTGTTAATTTTTTTAACAATTTTTAACAATTTCACAATTGTATGCATGCATACTAAATTTTATGTTTCAGGTTCAAATATAATTTATAAATTAGCTATACTTATACCAATTAAAATGACTGTAAAAATAACCGGAATCGGGAGTTATATACCAGAACAAAGAGTGTCCAATGCTGATTTTGAAAGTCACACCTTTTTAAATGAAGACGGAAGCTTGATCAACTCAACGAATGATATCATTATTGAGAAATTTAAAGGGATTACAGGAATTGAAGAACGGCGATATGCAACTCCAGATCTAGTCGCTTCTGATATTGCCTTCCTAGCTTCTCAAAAAGCAATTGAGAATGCTAACATCGATCCTGAAACCATTGATTATATAATCTTTGCACATAATTTTGGCGATGTTAGACATGGCGCCATCCAGTCGGATATTCTGCCAAGTTTAGCTACAAGGGTAAAACATAAATTGCAAATTAAAAACCCAAAATGTGTTGCTTTCGACATCCTTTTTGGTTGTCCAGGATGGATTGAAGGCGTACTTCAAGCCAATGCCTATATCAAATCCGGGATGGCAAAGCGTTGTTTGGTAATTGGTGCCGAAACCCTTTCGCGAGTGGTTGACGCTCACGACCGTGACAGTATGATTTATTCAGATGGTGCTGGAGCTTCCATCATAGAAGCATCCGAAAATGACAATGAAGGAATACTTTCTCACGAAAGTGCCACTTTTGCCTACGAAGAAGCTAATTATTTATTCTTCGGAAATTCCTTCAACAAAGACCTTGACCCTGATGTTCGATACATCAAAATGTATGGTCGAAAAATATATGAATTTGCCTTGACCAATGTTCCATTAGCGATGAAAAGCTGTCTTGAAAAAAGTGGTGTTGCTATTGATGATGTCAAGAAAATCCTCATCCATCAGGCAAACGAAAAAATGGACGAAGCCATCATCAACCGTTTCTACAAACTGTATGGTAAAACTGCTCCAGAAGGCATTATGCCCATGAGCATCAACTTCCTTGGGAACAGTAGTGTTGCAACCGTTCCAACGCTTTACGATTTGCTCATTCACGGAAAAATTGAAAATCAAGAACTTCACAAAGGCGATGTCGTGATCTTTGCATCAGTTGGTGCTGGAATGAACGTGAATGCATTTGTTTATCGTTACTAATTAATTTATTTTAGAAGCTAATCCAGCTTTCCACTCCAAGTCCTCGCTCAAAAATTGTGTTTTTAATGTCCTAAAAACAGCTTCCGTTGGTCGCTTTTTTAGAACACAAAACACTAATTTTTGAGCTCCGGGCTTTACACTTCAATCTGGGCTATTCTGCTGAAACTTCAACATCAGATATTACCAAAACTTATTTATCTTTGCCACTTCGAGCCAATTATCGAAAGCAAAACTATGTACGAAAAAACATTTCCAAACAAACGTTTCAAACACACTTTAGAATTTCTAAAAAAACATATTTCTACTCAAGAAACAATCTTTGATTTAGGCGTTCCAAATCCGTTTTCTAAAATAATGGAAGAGAATGGCTATACGGTAAAAAACACCAAAGGCGAGGATTTGGATAACGATCAAACTGCTTTGCAAACCGAAGCGTATTCTGTTTTTACGGCTTTTGAAATTTTCGAACATTTATTGAATCCATACACGGTTTTACAAAATGTAAAATGCGATAAATTATTAATTTCCATTCCACTACGTTTATGGTTTTCGCCAGCCTACAGAAGCAAAACCGACATGTGGGACCGACACTATCACGAATTTGAAGATTGGCAATTGGACTGGCTTTTAGAAAAAACAGGTTGGAAAATCACGGCAAGAGAGAAATTTACACATCCTGTAAAAAAGCTAGGTTTCAGACCTCTTTTGCGTTACTTTACTCCTAGATATTATATTGTTTTTGCCGAAAGGAAATAATTCAGTCTATGAAATATTACATCGTCATTCCATCACACAACGAAGAAAAACTAATTTCTTTGACCTTGCAATCCTTGGTTGAGCAAACCGTTTTGCCAACAAAAATTGTTGTTGTGAATGATAATTCCACTGATAGAACCGAAGAAAATGTTTTGGCATTCGCCGAAAAATATCCGTTCATTTCATTAGTAAACAAAACTTCCGATGCAATTCATTTACCAGGAAGCAAAGTGATTCAAGCTTTTCAAAAAGGGGTTGAAACTTTAGATGAGAATTATGATTTTATAGTAAAAGCCGATGCAGACTTGATTTTTCCTAAGAATTATTTCGAAACAATAATTAATCATTTCAAATCAGATGACAAAATTGGAATGGCAGGAGGTTTTTGCTACATCGAAAAAAATGGCGAATGGGTTTTAGAAAACCTTACCGATAAAGATCATATTCGCGGAGCATTGAAAGCTTATCGAAAAGAATGTTTCCAACAAATTGGCGGATTGAAACCTGCAATGGGTTGGGACACAGTTGATGAATTGCTTTCGAAATTCTACGGATGGAAAGTTATCACGGATACTTCTTTAAAAGTCAAACATTTAAAACCTACTGGTGCCAACTATAACAAAACCGCTCGTTACAAACAGGGAGAAGCATTTTATACCTTGGGATATGGTTTTTGGATTACAGCAATAGCTTCGGCGAAACTTGCAATGATGAAGAAAAAGCCACTATTGTTTTTAGACTACATTCATGGTTTTATTAAAGCCAAATCTGCTAAAAAAACAATGTTGGTCACTCCCGAACAAGCAAAATTCATCCGCAATTATCGTTTGAAAAAAATGAAAGAAAAGTTATTTTAAAGATAAAAAGTATCCACTCATACTCCATAACTCATAACTTCTTTTTAAATTAGCCATTATTTAATGCTATGATGTTAATCCGCTATTTATCGCAGATAGGAAGATATTTCCTGATGTGGAAAGAAATCTTCAATAAACCCACAAAATGGTCGGTAATGAAAGGCCTTCTACTCAAAGAAATCGATGATTTGATTATTGGTTCGCTTGGAATTGTTGCCTTCATTTCATTCTTTGTTGGTGGAGTTGTTGCCATTCAAACCGCTTTAAACCTTACCAATCCTTTGATTCCAAAATACCTTATTGGTTTTGCCACACGACAATCAGTAATCCTTGAATTTGCTCCAACTTTTATTTCCATCATTATGGCGGGAAAAATGGGTTCATTTATAACTTCAAGCATTGGAACGATGAGAGTTACTGAACAAATCGATGCTTTGGAAGTTATGGGTGTTAACTCATTAAACTATTTGGTTTTTCCAAAGTTAATTGCACTCCTACTCTACCCTTTTGTAATTGGAATTGCTATGTTTTTAGGGATTCTTGGAGGCTGGATGGCTGGTGTTTATGGAGGTTTCACTTCAAGTGACGAATTTATAAATGGCTTACAGATAGATTTCATTCCGTTTCATATTGCTTATGCTTTTATAAAAACATTTGTTTTCGCTCTTTTATTGGCTACCATTCCTTCTTTTCATGGTTATTATATGAAAGGTGGAGCATTGGAAGTTGGTAAAGCTAGTACAGTGGCATTTGTTTGGACATCGGTAACCATTATCTTAATCAACTATATTCTAACCCAATTACTTTTGAGCAAATGATAGAGATAAAAAATTTAGAGAAATCCTTTGGCGACAGCAAAGTTTTAAAAGGTATTTCAACCGTTTTCGAAACTGGAAAAACAAACTTGATAATTGGCCAGAGTGGTTCTGGAAAAACGGTACTTTTGAAATCACTTTTAGGAATTCACGCACCTGATTCGGGTCAGATTATTTTTGACGGACGGGTTTATTCGGATTTGACCCCAGATGAAAAGAGAGCATTGAGAACTGAAATCGGAATGGTTTTTCAAGGAAGTGCCTTATTCGACTCGATGACAGTTGCTCAAAATGTAGCTTTTCCTTTGAAAATGTTCACCAAAAACAACCGATCAGAAACAAATGATCGCGTTGATTTTGTTCTAAAAAGGGTTAACCTGATTGATGCCCATCATAAATTGCCTTCTGAAATTTCTGGAGGAATGCAAAAGCGTGTTGCCATTGCAAGAGCCATTGTAAATCATCCAAAATATCTTTTTTGTGATGAACCAAATTCAGGACTAGATCCCAATACTTCAACAATTATCGATAATTTGATTAAGGAAATTACTGAAGAATATGATATCACAACGGTCATTAACACACATGATATGAACTCGGTGATGGAGATTGGAGAAAATATTCTTTTTCTTAAAAATGGCTTGAAAGCTTGGCAAGGCAACAAAGAAGAAATATTTATTACTGATAACGAAGCTGTTGTTGACTTTGTTTATTCCTCAAATTTATTTAAAAAAGTAAGAGAGGCTTATTTGAAAGATTTGAAATAGTTAATGGGTTTTGTAAACCCAGCCCGTTCTTTGTTCTCCATCATTCATAAGGACATAATAAAAATAGGTAGCATCAGGCAATTCCCTGTTTTTAAAATCTTGACCTTTCCATTCATTTTTGTAATTTTCTTTCTCATAAACTAAACGACCATATCGGCTGTAAATTTTTAGGTTCATTATATCAAAACCTGATAAATCAAATGCATCGTTGTCACCATCATTGTTGGGGGAAATACCTTTGGGTATATGACAAACAGTGCTCAAGACATCAAAATTTGAAGCGTTTGAACATCCTTCAGTATTGGTAATTGTTAACGTATAAGTTCCAATTGGAAAATTAGTTACAGTAATGGGATTTTCATCCGAAGTGAAGCCATTTGGACCGGACCAATTATACGAAACCGTATTCTCATCAAATGAATTTTGAACCGAAAAAGCCCTTAGAATATAATTATCTTCATTGTTTTCACATCCGCCTTCAATTACAAACTGTGGAAAGTCATTTACCATCAAACTTGCTGAAACAGTTTCAGATTCGCAACCCGCCAATATAATTTTCAAACTATACACACCATCATTTATAGAAGTTGGATTTTCAATAATTGGGCTTTGTTCTGTTGATGTAAAACCATTTGGGCCAGTCCATTGATACACTCCATTTTCAATATCAGAAGCAAATAATTGAAGTGGTTCATTTGTACAAAAAACACTTTCAGCGGTAATTTCTGGAGTTTCGGGGATTTCATTAATGGTAATTGTTACTGTCGCTTCATCTGAATTAGAGCACAAATCACTCACAGTATATCTGAATTGATAAGTGCCTGAAATTATGCTTGTAGCATTCCAATTGTTTCCAGAAAGCATTCCGCTATTTGTTATCTCTTGCCAAATTCCGTTTTCATCATAATCTGACAATAATGAAAACAAATTTATTTGACCAGGCGAACCGCAATAAGTTGGATTTGTAGAAACTCCAGCTTCGGGCAAATCAGCATCCAGAAAAACATCCGCATCCGAAATAAAATTGATGCAAGAAGCTGGGTTATCGGCATAAAAAACTCTAACGTGATAAGTTCCAGAATCTGTAATGGGATCAAAAGTTGGAAAACTTAAGATATTGGAAGTGCCTAAAATTACACTTGTATCTCCATCTTTCCACCATTCATAACTTAAAAAAGGAAACGAAAGAACCGAAAGTGCCACATTTTGGCCAGAACACAAATTATCAATTTCGATAGGAAAACCATTTGAATTTCCAATTTCATAATCGGCCAAAAGCACATTTCCACAATCATCTTCTACTTCGAATCCATAGACAGCGGCTTCTACACCTAAAAAAAGACTTGAGTTGAGGTTATCGATTTCAAATGGATTACCATTTTTAGTAATAATTTTATACTCAAAAGGTGCAACTCCCGAAACATCTACAATCACATCGTAAGTTTCGTCTTGGCACGAAACACTCACCACATTATTGATTTTTGGTTGAGCCAAAAATTCGAATTCATGAACGTCAACAAAACAATTTTGGCTACTAGTTGCATTTCCAAAAATGTTGTAACGTCCTAAAACTCTAAATTGTCCATAACCAGTAATATTGTAAGTCATTACATTTGGAGGAAGCGGAATCGAATTCAAATTAGAAGGTGATATATTTTCAATATAAACCGTTCCAGTAACAGGATGCCGCCAAGTATTTGTAAGAGGATCAAATTTTTGAAGCCAATAAGACATGGGATTTGAAACATTTGTCTGAGGCACAACTTGAAGATCGAAAGAGCCACAGTTTTGCATTACATTGACAGTTGCTGTTTGCTGATAAGTACCAATTACACACGTAATTTCGAATTCATTATCACAAACATCGAGCGTTTTGAAAACATAATTTCCCTGAGGAAGTGTATTCATAAAAAAATTAAAAGAAGCACTATCGATATTAAAAGAAACATCATACGGCAATGCGAATCCTGAACCAGCAGGAGCTTGGATCATCATGACACTTGCAAAATCGCTCGGACTAATGATACTTACTGAACCAAAACCAGGTTCACAACCATTCAAAACTGTTCGAAAAGGCGGTGGAATATCGGGTGTATCAACTTCAATATTGAGAATATGTTCTACTCCACAAAAGTCGAATACGGAGAAAGAATATTCTCCATTTGGCAATACTCCTAATTCAAAACTACTTTCGCCAGTAGCTACCAAAATATGAGGAATTGTATTGGGATAAGTGCTTGGAGCAACAATCACTGTTGCACTTTCAGCATTTTTAATAGTATAAAGCAATGAATTACAACCCGTTATTTCTGAAGTAATAGAAGGATTCACAGACGGAAAAGGCATATTCCCATTGGTTATGAATAAGTTTCCGCAGCCATCTGTAACCTCCAGCGTGTAAGAAAAAGATTGATTTGGAAAAAGAGGAATATCTTGGGAAACGCTAATGAGATCATCATCACCGCTTTCTAAAATTATATCCTGAATAATGGGTAGGCCTGTTGGCGGATTTAGAACATAATGGATCGTTATCGGATATATAAAATCTTCTGTTCCGGCATTATTTAATGTTTGCGTTACTGATGCAATATTGCAATCGCTATTGTTTACTGTATTAATAACAGAAATCTGCAAATCTTCGGCAGTATCCAAAAGTGTATAAGTTTGTACTATTCCGTCACCACAATCATCAAAAACCCTCACAAGATATACCCCTGCTACCAAACCTGTAAACACATTTGAAGTTTGCAATGGCTTAATTACAGGACCGGAAATTATTTCATATTCCACTGCATTTCCTTGAAGGACATTGACAGTTATTTTATTTTCGCATAAATAACTGCCACTTGTTAAAAAATATTCAAGTTGCACAATTTGCCCTAAAATGGTGATATCTTGTTGTTGCGAATTACTTTCAGTTCCTAATGATTGGGTGGCTATCACACGATAATTTCCAGCAGACAAGCCACTGTATAAATTTCCAGTTGTAACACCAATCGCCGTTGTGGTATCCGGCAATAAATAAATGGAATAAATGAGAGTCGCTCCGGTTGTAACTCCTGTTGTTGCAAAACTTAATGTAGCATTATTTTGGCACGTTTCATTTGTTGCAGTAACAACTAAAGAAAAATCTGGAAGCTGGCAATAGGAATATTGTGTAAAAAGTATGAAAAACACAATTCTAAATTTGTAGTTCAATAAAGAATTGAGTAGGGTTTTCATGCAAATATTAAATTTTTGACTTTAAAGATATGAAAATCAATAATACAAAAACCTAATCACGAAAGAAAAAGATTATAATTTACTTTTTATCAGCTTCAATTTTGGAAACAATTGCCTTTATTTCTTGCTCTTTATCTTTTGGATAAATCAATAAAACATCGTCCTTATCCACAATAATATAATCATTTAAACCATCTACAATAATCAATTTTGAAGCATCAGTCCTAATAATATTGTTTGAAGCATTTTCCATGTAAACAACAGCATTTACAACCGCATTATTATTTGAATCTTTACCGAGTTTTTCGTGAAGCGAACCCCAAGTCCCGAGATCGTTCCAATCAAAAGTTGCAGGTAGTACAAAAACATTGTTGGCACTTTCCATCACTGCATAGTCAATCGAAATATTTTCGGCTAGACCGTAATTTTTGTTGATAAAATCAGCCTCAAACTCAGTATTATAAATTGACAAACCTTCGGAAAACAAAGCCAACATCTGCGGTTGGAATTTTTCAAAAGCCTCTAAAACCGATTTAATACTCCAGATAAAAATTCCTCCATTCCATAGAAAATTACCGCTATCCAAAAAAGACTTTGCTGTTTCATAATCTGGTTTTTCTCTAAATTGACTTACTTTTTTTACCTGATTTATATCGGATTTATTGTATTCAATATAGCCAAAGCCAGTATTAGGGAAAGTCGGTTGAATTCCCAGCGTCATCAAAGCATTTTCACTTGAACAGAAATCAAAAGAAGTTTGCAAATCCTCAATAAATGCATTTTCATCTTCAATCCAATGATCACTTGGAGCGACAACTACGAGAGCATCGGGATTTTGTTTTTGAATTTTCAAAGAAGCATATAAAATACAAGGTGCTGTATTTCGCATGGCTGGTTCTAACAAAACTTGTTCTTGTTTTACCATCGGCAATTGACTTAAAACAAGATCATTATATCTTTCATTTGTGAGAATAAGAATGTTTTCTGCCGGAATTAATTTAGCCAATCTACTGAAAGTCTTTTGAATGAGAGTTTCGCCACATCCTAACATATCGTGAAATTGTTTCGGAAATTCTGTTGTACTTACCGGCCAAAAACGAGAACCAACTCCTCCAGCCATTAATATTGCATAATAATTTTTATTCATCTCTATTTTTTCAAATGGACTTATTCAAGTAATTCAAATGTATGTATTTTCAGTCACACCACCTTAAGTAATTATCAATAAAACTATCAAAATTACCATTAAATTAATTCGGCAATAATTCTACTTCTGCATTAGGATTAAATAAATACACCCTTCCTGAGCTAACTTCTTTGCATTCATATCGTTTTACTCTCAAACTTCCTTTTTTAAAAATTTTCCCATTATGAATTCTGAAAATACTTCCAATGGGAATTTCAAAAATAAAATTCTTGTCGTTTTCTTTGTCAAAATATTTTAAAGCTAAAGCCAATTTAGCATCTGTATCGCTACTTGCCGTTGGATTTTTAAAATGTCTTGCTAAAAGGGGTAACAATTGCGAAGGAAAAATTTCAGGCCTTATAAAAGGAACCATCAACCGCTGAAACGAATATTTCCATTCTGGGCCGTGGGGTTTTATATTCCTGCCAAATTTCTCGAAAGCGACCAAATGGGCAATTTCATGAACCAAAGTAATCAGGAATTTATATTTATTTAAACTCGCATTCACCGTGATTTCGTGTTTTCCAGTAGGTCCTTTTCTATAATCGCCATGTCGTGTCACACGTTCGTTTACAATTTTCAAATGGACCTGATTCACAACAATTAAATCAAAGACAGGCTTAACAGCGTGTTCGGGTATATATTTGGCTAACGTTTCGTTCATATATTTTTAAGGCGTTGAAGAAGAAACCTGTAACACCTTTCCATTATAAAATCGATTTCCAGTCAACGTAAAATCATAAATATAATCCGCCATTTCTTCTGCCGAAAGTGGAGCTTCATATCCTGGAAAAGCTTCTGCAAGCATTTCAGTTTGAACCGATCCCAAGGCCAAAACATTGAAGGCAATTCCCTTATCTTTATATTCTTCGGATAATAATTCTGACAAAGTAATCACAGCTCCTTTGCTCGAACTATAAGCCGAAAGTCCCGCAAATTTCATACTTCCCTGAATGCCTCCCATCGAACTAATCGTCACTACATGACTTCCTTTTTCCAAATAAGGCAAACAAATTTGCGTTAATGCCGCAACCCCAAACACGTTTACCCGATATACTTTTTCAAAATCATCAACCGTAGTTTCTGAAAAAGGTTTCAAGACCAAAGCTCCTGCATTATGAACAATTGCATCAACGTTTTTCCAAGTGTTAATTAAAAAATCGGCTACTTTTTTATAATCTTCCATTTCAGATAAATCCACCGAAAGGCAAGTTATATTTGCATGATCAATTAAAACTTGAGGTGTTTTTCGCGAAAGTGCCAAAACCTGATACCCTTCATTTGCAAACTTCAAAGCCAACTCATACCCAATTCCCCTACTCGTTCCTGTAATAATTATATTTTTCATTCTTATATTTTTATCCCGAAGTTTAAGGAGCATCACTTTAGGCTTCTATTAATCCATATTCCCGCCTTCCTTCCAAAACTTTTTTTCTAAAAAAAAGAAAAAAAAGGTTTTTCCCTCCAGTCGGGGCTAATTTAAAATCTTTAGACCTTTTTTACACCTTGATTATTTCAACACTATTTCTTTTGTTGTACTATTTGCCATTTTTTCGACAACTGGCAAAACATCCTGAATAAAGCTCGTCATGTGTTTGGTATCCATCAACTCAAACTCATCATCAACATGATGATAATAAGGATAATTCTCAAAATCAAACGTACAAACTGTCTGACACGGAACACTAAATTCTTGGAAAAAAGGATAATTATCCGATCGCATAAACAGCTGATATTGAAACTCCATCGGCAAATAGCCAACCAGTTTCTTTCCTGCATATTCATTTATTTTTGTTGCCATATTCGACCTGCTAAAACCAGTGATGTAAGCCGTATAATCCGCCCTCATCGGCACACCAATCATCTCAAAATTGAGCATTGAATACAAATTAAATTTCCTCTTCTTCAATTTTTCTGCCAAATGAACAGAACCTAACAAACCAACTTCTTCGGCTGTAAAAAACACTACCAGAATACTTCTTTTATTGGTTTTATTTTTACCAAAATACTTAGCAATTTCTGCGACAGCGGTAACTCCCGAAGCATCATCATTTGCACCATTATTAATTTTATCGCCATTGATTCCACCATCTTTAGAAATCCCAATATGATCATAATGAGCTCCTAAAACGATAAACTCATTTTTCAAAACCGGATCATTTCCTTCAATATACCCTACAACGTTAAAAGTGGTATTCTTGAAATTAGACAATGTATCGCGAAAGCTTTGAAAATAGGGTTTCACTTGATATTCCACCAAAAGCTGCTCTAAAAAAGCACCTGCTTTATTGGTTCCAGCTGTTCCAGCCTCTCTTCCCTCAAAATCATCAGAAGTCAAAGTCTTTAAGGTTTGAGCCACACTTTTCTCATCTACTCTATAATTAAACGATGAGGCTGATTTTACAACTTCATTGGAAGTAGTTGCAACATCAGTAACCTTTGTGGTGGTTTTGCAACCAAAAATAAAAAGCGGAATTAAATAAAGTAATTTTCTCATTTCAGTTTTGTTTTGTATCTGCTAAAATAAACAAAAAAACCCGTCTCATTGTATGAACGAGACGGGTTTTTATCTATAATTTGTAAGCTTAATTAAGCCAACATTGTAACTGGATTTTCTAAATATTGTTTCAAAGTCTGCAAGAACTGAGCTCCTGTAGCACCATCAACCGTTCTGTGATCACAAGCCAAAGTCAATGTCATCGTGTTCCCAACAACAATTTGTCCGTTTTTCACAACTGGTTTTTCAACGATTGCACCAACAGAAAGAATGGCAGAATTTGGCTGGTTAATGATTGAAGTAAATTCAACTATACCAAACATTCCAAGGTTCGAAACTGTAAATGTACTTCCATCCATTTCGGCTGGTTGTAACTTTTTGCTTTTTGCTCTTCCTGCCAAATCTTTCACACTTGCACCAATTTGAGTCAAGCTCATCTGGTCCGTAAATTTCAATACAGGAACAACCAAACCATCTTCAACAGCAACAGCCACACCAATATTCACGTGGTGGTTGATGATTGTTACATCTTCTTTCCATTGTGAATTTACTTTTGGATGTTTTTTCAATGCCATTGCACTTGCCTTGATCACCAAGTCATTGAATGAAACTTTTGTATCAGGCAATGAATTGATTACGTTTCTAGACTGCATTGCATCATCCATTGTCACCTCAATTGTAAGGTAATAATGTGGTGCTGTGAATTTCGACTCCGACAATCTTCTCGCAATGGTTTTACGCATTTGAGAATTTTTGATTTCTTCAGCGAAAGCTTCACCAGCAGGAACAAATGGTTTTACTGGAGCTGCCTGAGCTGTTTCTGCTTTTGCAGAAGTTTCAGCTGTTGCTGGAGCAGCAGCTTGTGGCTTGAAGTTTTCAACATCGCTTTTCACGATACGGCCATTCTCACCAGAACCTTTAACTTGAGAAAGATTGATTCCTTTTTCTTCGGCAATTTTTTTAGCCAAAGGCGAAGCAAAAATTCTTTTTCCGTCGTTATTTGCAACTTCAACTGTTTTTTCTTCAGATTTCTCTTCGGCAGTTTCTGTTTTTTCTTCTTTTGAAGCAGCTGAAGCCGAAGCACCACCTTTTTTATAATTTTCTGCAACGCCTGTAACATCCGTTCCTTCTGGACCAATGATTGCCAAAACGCTGTCAACTGGAGCAGTCTGACCTTCTTCAACACCAATGAACAATAAAGTTCCAGCGTTAAAAGATTCAAACTCCATTGTTGCTTTGTCCGTTTCAATTTCAGCCAAAATATCGCCTTCGCTTACTTTATCACCTACTTTTTTCAACCAAGTTGCAACTGTTCCGTCTGTCATGGTATCGCTCAAACGAGGCATTGTTACCACTATAACTCCCTTTGGTAAAGTAGCTGGAGCTTCTTTAGTTTCAGTTGCTGGTTTTTCTTCAGTAGTTTTTTCTTCTGCTTTTGGAGCTTCTGTTTTCTCTTCCGATTTTGCTTCCGCTGGAGCCGATTTTCCGTTTAATAAATCAGAAATATCTTCACCTTCTTTTCCTATAATTGCCAAAAGCGAATCTACTGGTGCAGAATCTCCTTCCTGGATTCCAATATGCAATAAAGTCCCAGAATTGAAAGATTCAAATTCCATTGTAGCTTTATCGGTTTCAATTTCAGCGAGAATATCGCCTTCGCTGATTTTATCTCCTACTTTTTTAAGCCAAGTAGCTACAGTTCCTTCCGTCATTGTATCGCTCAAGCGAGGCATTGTGATTACTGTTGCCATATTGATTATAATTTATGTGGGATGAAAGGATAATTTTCTTGTTCGTATACTACATCATAAAGTTGCTGTACCTCTGGGAAAGCAGATTCTTCGGCGAATGTTGCACATTCTTCTACTAAATCTTTTACTCTTTCGTCAATTGCTTCAATTTCTTCGTCTGTAGCAAATTTTTGGTCTTTGATTACATCCAAAACTTGCGTAATCGGGTCAATTTTTTTGTACTCCTCAACCTCTTCTTTTGTTCTGTATAATTGAGCATCCGACATTGAGTGTCCCCTGTAACGGTATGTTTTCATTTCAAGGAAAGTTGGTCCGTCTCCACGACGTGCTCTTTCAATTGCTTCATGCATTGCTTCTGCAACTTTTACAGGATTCATTCCGTCAACTGGTCCACAAGGCATTTCATATCCTAAACCAAGTTTCCAAATATCAGTGTGATTTGCAGTTCTTTCTACAGAAGTTCCCATTGCATAACCGTTGTTTTCAACGATGAATACTACTGGAAGTTTCCAAAGCATCGCCATATTGAAAGCTTCGTGCAAAGAACCTTGACGTGCTGCACCATCACCAAAATAGGTCATTGTTACACCACCAGTTTCAAAATATTTATCTGCGAAAGCGATACCGGCACCAACAGGAATTTGAGCCCCTACGATTCCGTGACCACCATAAAAACCGTGTTCTTTAGAAAAGATATGCATCGATCCTCCCATACCTTTGGATGTTCCTGTTACTTTTCCTAGTAACTCTGCCATTACTTTTTTAGGATCAACACCCATACCAATTGGCTGAACGTGATTTCTATAAGCAGTAATCATTTTATCTTTAGACAAGTCCATAGCGTGTAAAGCACCCGCCAAAACTGCTTCCTGACCATTGTATAAGTGAAGAAATCCTCTTACTTTTTGTTGTATGTAAAGTGCTGCTAGTTTGTCTTCAAACTTTCTCCAAAGTAGCATATCTTCATACCACTTTAAATAAACCTCTTTTGTAATTTCTTTCATCTGAATTTTCCTTTTGCTAATGTTGCTTGTGAATGTATTTAATCGATTACTTCGCAAGATAGTTTCCTCACACAAATTTCGTCCCGAAGTGTCGGGAGCAAAAATAAGACATTCCGAGTAAGAAGTAAAATTTAAAACATCATTTTATAGTTTTTTTACAAGAAGTTTTTATCAAACATAAAAGGAAGTAAGTTTTTCAAAGAATCCGACTTATAAATTGCACCACTTTCTCCCATAAAATAAATTTCGATTGGATATTCTTGTTTAAACTCATATTCAGCAATTGCTTGCCTGCATGCTCCACAAGGAGGAATTGGCGAAGTAACTGACTTTTTATCGGCAGTTGCAGAAATTGCTATTTGGAGTATTTTTACATCCGGATAAATGGCCCCTGCTTGAAAAATAGCCACACGTTCTGCACAAAGTCCAGATGGATAGGCTGCATTTTCTTGATTAGAACCTAGAACAATTTTTCCGTTATCTAAAAGAATTGCCGCTCCTACTCTAAATTTAGAATAAGGTGCATAGGCTTTCTTACGAATTTCAACCGCTCTTTCCATCAATTTCTGGATGTTTCCCGGAAGTTCATTCAAACTATCAAATACCGAAAATGTTGTGGTAATATTAATCTCTTTCATTTATAAATTTTATTTCTTTTTAGGGGAAAAAAAATCCAAATCTCATTCATCTGAAATTTGGATTTTTTATAAATTTTATTTTAAATGCTAGTATTCGTCGTATTGATCTCCAAAAGCGAAACTAAGCGAAAATCTCAATGTGTTTTCTAACGGATTTCTCACTTTTGATGCTGAGAACAAATAGGAAACATCAATTTTCACTACGTTATATTTGAAACCTGCTCCAAGCGAGAAAAATTTTCTGGCTCCTTTTAATGGGCTTTCATTAAAATAACCCGCTCTCAAAGCAAATGAATCCTGGTATAAATATTCTGCACCAACTGAATAGGTGAATTCTTTTAGTTCTTCACTAAAACCATCTGGTGCATCCCCAAATGATTTAAAAATTCCTTCTACCCAACCTGTTCTTCTGTAATCTTCTCTAACTTTAGTTTCAGCAGCAACTACTTCAGCATCCTCTATTTCACCATCACCATCTAAATCTACATAATTTGGATATTGAGGTGTTGGAACTAATAATTTTGCAAGTTCAATATTTACTGCAACCTTATTATAATCGTCAAAAATAAAATCGAAACCAGTACCAATTCTCATGTTAGCTGGCAGAAAATTGGAGCTAAATTGATCATCGTCGTAACTAATTTTTGGACCAAGGTTTTGCAAGTTGAAACCCGCTCTCCATCTTCCGTTAAAATCATCATAAGCAATCTCTTCTGATTGATAAAATGCCGCAACGTCTACTGCAAATGAACTAGCTGGGGAAGCATCTGTATTTTCTGTTGCTACCCTTAGTGCAGAACGAATGTATCTTCCAGCAACTGACATGGAAAAACGCTCACTCAATTTCAAAGCATACGATCCATCTAATGCAAATTCATTAGGACTAACAACATTTACAGGTTCAGCAGGATCATCCGTTTGTCTCAATTCGATATCGCCGAAACCAAAAAATCTCAAACTTCCCGCAAAGGCGCTTTTTTCGTTAATTCTATTGAAATAATTTACTTGACCTAGCGAAATATCGTTTACCAGGCCCGTTAAATAAGGCGTATAGCTTATTGCAAAACCTTGTTTATCAAGGGAGAATGCATATTTTGCTGGATTCCATTGTTGTGAATAGGCATCGGTAGAGGTAGCAACTCCTTGATCCGCCATTCCAGCAGCTCTCGCATCTGCAGCAACCATCAAAAAGGGAACACCAGTAGTTATTGGGTTAGCATTTTCTTGTGCTTGTATAAATTGTGCTAAGAACAAACAAATTATTACTATTGAAATCTTTTTCATTCTGAATTTTTAAAAAATATAATTAAACAAATATAGTATTTTATTAAAGTATAACAAGTTTCTCGTACTTTTCTGTCTTTTTGTTGGTAAGGCTTGATTTCACGGTAAGTTTATAAATATAAACCCCTTTCCCTATTTTGTCGCCAAAGTCATCTTTTCCATCCCACGTTATCTCACGTGATAAAAATCCTTCGGTATTTACGATTTGGTTTCTTGTCCACACCACTTTTCCTGTAACCGTCATGACTTGAACCTGCACATCTAATGGTTCGAAAGGCCTGTTGTGCGTGAACCAAAATTGGGTATAACTCACGAATGGATTCGGATAATTAAGCACATTGGTTAGCGTTAATGTTTCATCACCCACAACAATAAACTGGATCTCGGCTGTAACCAAATTATTATACACATCCCAACCTTTAAACGTAATAGTATGCAACCCTTTTTCTAGATTACGAAAAGGAAATTTGATTTTGCCTTTCGTATAATCATCCAATTCGGTTTCGTAATAATCATTCAAGATATAGGGATTGTTTTCATCACCATCTAAAATCGCTATCATATCATGCCCGATTCCGCTGGCAGTGTTGAGTCCGTTTTCATCTTCCAAAAAGGCTAAAAATATCGGTGACTCATTTGTAATTCCACCCGAAACAAAACTTTCGTCATTCATGTACAGTTTTGCTCTTGGGGCGATATTATCAGCAGCGGCATTTTCATTTATACCACCAACTTTTATATCATTGTTATAACCTGTCTGATTTTCAAAAAATCCTGTTTTCTTGGCATAAAAACTCACTCTGCCATTATCTACTGGCACACGAATATCCCTTGGAACCACAAAACCGAATTCGAATTGACCATTTGCTACCGATGCATTTCCTCTAAAAATAGTTTCGCCCAAAGCTACAAAAGGCATTGTGGGACCGGTAACAGTTGGACTTACACTCACAACAGCATCAAAATTATCATTCCTTAAAGTATTTTTATTGACATTCTTATCAAAAATATTCACAGCAAGTTCTCCATTATAATTTGAAAGCAAATTATTGTTTTCATCAACAACTTGACCAGCCAATTTAACAAATCCTAATGCTTTCAAATCATCTACTGGACCTGTAATTGGCATATCATTAACTTGAGTCAACACAACTTTAGGCCTAGGAATAGCCATCATTATTGCTGGATCCCCAATACACACCACTACCCTGGTAGACATCTCATTCTTGGCTAATCGAAGTGCTTCACCAATAGAAACATATTGATTTGAACCATACGAAAATAAATATTTAGACAATACTGGATTGAATTCTTGAGCCTCAATTTGACCAATAGAACGAACCGTTGTTAACATTGAAATCGCACCGCCACTTGGGTTCAAATACATGAATTCACCACCGGCTTTTCGCAAGGGATTGTCAAATCTAGAATAAGTGCAGGTCAAGGTGATGAAAACTGGATATTTAAATCGATTGTTCAAGTTTTCACCATCGGCTTTTTCCCATATTCTTTCAACTGCCAATCCATCTTCTCCGCCATGTCCAAGATAATTGAACATCAAAGCTCCTTTTTCGAAGGCTTCAAATATCTCTTTTCGAGCTTTAGGATAACGATCACCTCCTGCAGCCGATTCTTGCTCATAAGAGTCTATATAAATTTTCTTGGCATTTATAAAAGGTTTTTCTTCTACAATTTTATCGGCAACAACATTTTGATAATATTGAAGCTGATTATCCCCAGTTCGAACTGGATCTGGATCGTCTGCAATAAACACCGTATTGTTTCGCCAATTTCCATAGGACTCTAAAGCATGATATTCTATTACCTTATTCACCATTTCATCCGCTTCTTGGACCGTACTCACAATCATTCTTCCTACAGCAACATCGAGTCCTGTTCCGTTAACATTTCCACCTTCATTATCATCCATTAAAACAAAAAAATCATCGGAACAAAATGAACTTCCTCCTTCAGAACCCCCAAACAAGGCATGATAAATAGGAACAATGTTATTATTATTTTGAATTCTATCCTTGAAATCGAATGATGTATCACCAAAAAGATTCAGATATTTTACTCTTTTATTATCCGAAGAAGCATTTTTATAAACATATTTAACCAAGTTTCGGATAGCCCCGATATCTTGTTTTCCAGAAGAAAATTCGTGGTAGATATTTTCCAGATGCACTACTTTAACATTTAGAGCCGAATAACTTCTATGAAAATTAGCCAATTTTTCTGCCGAAGCATTCAAAAAAGCAGGTGTTACAATTATATAATCAACATCTTGAAATTGGCCTTGAGCATTTTTAAAAATCGTACCTTTAATATTCTGATTGACAACCTTTGATCTGGATTCTTTTAGAGGAGTATAATAATCTTGCTTGTCGACTGCTATATATTTTCGAACCTCACCCAAACTTGCCTTGAAAGAAAATGAATTCTGATTATCATTTTGCACCGATGACACATTATAAATATCAGTTATATCCCAAACCTGACCAATTGTAGTTGCAGTTGAGAATTGAAACTCACCGAATCCCGTCATTGTTGCCGCTGCATCATATTGAAACCTGAATTGCTTTCCATAGCCGTGAAGATTTCTTTTTGCTTTTAAAATCAAAAAATCAAAATATCCTTTTGAACTTGGAACACCACCATTATTGAATTCAACATCTATTGTTACATCTGCCGAAGCATTTGCAGTAAAATTTATTTGCCCATCTCTATAAAAACCGTCAAAACCTCCGGGACCAACTGCTCCAATATTTAAAGAACCAGCTTCAACTCCATTTGCCTTGATACTAAATGAGGTCGCATTTAATGCATCCACAGCAGCTGCAAATGTTAGATTGATCGGTTCAGAAGCGACAATATTTGGAAATTCAAATTCATAACTTCTCTGATTTACAAAGCTAAATTCTTCGCCAAACCATCGTCTTCCCAATCTTCCAATGTTTACCAAATCCAATTCATGAAACTGATAGTCATCAAAAATGTTAATTGGCGTTGCATTTGACGTAATGGTTGGCATCGGGCTGATCCTTTTTCCAAAAGCTCCTTCTACATTAATATAATAATAGGACTTGTTTTCGTATAAATTGTTGTGCGAAAAATTTTCCTGACTCCAATTATCAACTCCTTCTGCATAAAAAAGAATATAATCCTGATCATTGAAAACCTGATCTTCTTCGCCCACAACCTGAATGGCGTTTTCCTCCAAATCCGATGGGTAATCGACAGCATTTCCAAGCGGAACCATCCTGCCTCCATTTCCATAAATCTTGATGCTTCTCGGATTCAATCCATTCATTTGCACTCCCAGCTGTTGCAGAAACGATTTTGAAATTCTATAAACTCCTGATTTTTCTACATAAAAACGGTACCAGCTACCAGAGGCCAAGACAGAATTTGAGATTTCATCAAAACCCCTCTTTGAAAACGACACCTCAGTACCATTCGCAACGGTATAGGTAAAGGATTTTATTTTTTTATAACCTGTTCCTTCCTTTACTATAGGAGAAAGTTTAAAATTAGCAAACTTCAAATCTCTTGCAGTAACATTATGAATTGTCGCTGTTAACTTCGCAGAAATTGCTTTTCTTGAAAGATCACCCAACTTTGATTCTGGAATGGCTTCATAAACCACATTCGAAATCACTAAAGACTTTTCGTCAATTGTAGTACCAACTGGAATATTAGAACGGAAATAAATTGCTTTCTCTACTTCATCAAAATGAAAGTGCATACCCTCAAACTGTGGTGTACTTAATTGGTAGGTTCCGAATGAAAGAGTAGTGTTTTCATTCCAATTGATTATAACATCGCCCTTCACTTGACCTTTTGCAAGCAAAGAACATAAGACTAAAATAAAAAAAAGTACTCTTTTCATCAGAATTGAAAACGTGGTATGGGTTGTTTTATTACTATACGGTAAAATTAATTTATTTAGTTTGTGTAAAAGAATAATATTTCAATTAATTTTACGTTCTAATTTCGAACAGAAAACAAATAATTTAATTTTTGTTATTATTTAAAAAAAGGTGTTGCAGTGTAAGGGTTAATTATTATATTGCGCCACGAAATTTATTACCTACTGAAAGTATGAAAGTAAACAAAATTATGGCTGTTAAATTAATGCTAACTTTAGCATTAGTGTTTGGTTTTGCTAGTTGTAGCAAGAACTCAAGCTCAAAAAACGCGTCCTCAGCGACAGGCTGGAAAATCAACGACAAGAAAGGTGGTTTTCAGCTAAACACCAAATACAAGAAGCAACAAGCGCTTCCTGGTTTAGTTTTAGTGGAAGGTGGAACGTTTACAATGGGTAAAGTACAGGATGATGTGATGCACGATTGGAACAATACTCCAAATCAACAACACGTTCAATCCTTTTACATGGATGAAACAGAGGTAACCAATGCAATGTATGCAGAATACCTATATTGGGTTAAAACGGTTTTCCCTCCAACAGACGAAAACTACAAAAACATTTATGAAGGAGCTTTGCCAGACACATTGGTTTGGAGAAGTAGATTAGGTTATAATGAAACTATGACCAACAACTACCTTCGTCACCCAGCTTATGCATACTACCCAGTTGTAGGTGTAAACTGGATTCAAGCTGCTGAATTTGCTAAATGGAGAACTGATCGTGTAAACGAGGCTACATTAGAGAAAGAAGGTTACTTGAAAAAAGATGCTAAAACTAAAGATGTAAGTGCTGAGGAAAGCTTCAGTACTGAAACATACATCAATGCTCCAACAAAAGCGTTTGGCGGAAACGAAGAAGTAGTCCTAAAAGGAAAAAGAGGGAAATCTAAAGATAGTGTTAACCTTTATGCAACAAGAAGTTCAGGATTAATTAGCCCTGAGTACAGACTTCCAACTGAAGCAGAATGGGAATATGCAGCTGCATCTGATGTAGGAAATAGAGAATACAACTCTTATAAAGGACAAAAGAAATATCCTTGGAAAGGTTCTTATACTAGAAATGGTAAAAGACAAGTTAAAGGTGATCAATTGGCCAACTTTAAACAAGGAAAAGGAGATTACGGTGGTTTAGCAGGATGGTCTGATGACGGTGCTGATATCACTAACATAGTAAAATCTTATCCTCCAAATGATTTTGGATTGTATGACATGGCGGGTAACGTTGCAGAATGGGTTGCTGATGTTTACAGACCTATCGTTGATGATGAAGCTAATGATTTCAACTACTATAGAGGTAACGTATTCTACAAAAACAAAATTGGAGAAGATGGAACTGTTGAATTAGTAACTTCTGACAACATTGCTTATGACACTTTAAGCAACGGTAGAATCATGGCTAAAAACTTCCCTGGACAAATTGCTCAGGTGCCAATTGATGAGAAAGAAACTTATTTAAGACAAAACTTCTCTCAAAGTGACAACAGAAACTACAGAGATGGTGACAAACAATCTACTAGATATTTTGATTTTGGATCAGAAGAAGATTCAGATAAAGGAAAAGAATCTAAAAGAATGTATGACTCTCCAGTTCACAACGTAACTAAAGACAGTTTGGACAACATGGTTAGAGCTTATGACAAATCTAACAAAAGAACAACTTTAGTAAACGACAACGTAAGAGTTTACAAAGGTGGTTCTTGGAGAGACAGAGCTTACTGGTTGGATCCTGCACAAAGAAGATACTTCCCGCAAGATATGGCAACTGACTACATCGGATTTAGATGTGCAATGTCAAGCGTTGGACCAAAATCTACTAAGAAAAAAGCAAGAAACTAATTTCTTCAAAATATAGCATGTAATAAAAGCCCTTTCATTAGGGCTTTTATTTTTTAAACTCATTTTAAATGGAAATCAAAGACATCCACAGCCTCTTCCTAAAATGCAATTCGGTTTCAATAGACACCCGAAAGATTGAGAACAACAGTATGTTTGTTGCAATAAAAGGCGAACGCTTTGACGCCAATACTTTTGCAAAAGAAGCTTTAGAAAAAGGAGCTTCATACGTTATCATCGACAATGCTGATTATTTCATCAGCGAACAAACTATTCTAGTAGAAGACAGTTTGACTACACTGCAAGAACTCGCAAAATACCACCGCGATTATTTAAAATTACCTATAATTGCCCTAACAGGAAGCAACGGAAAAACCACCACAAAGGAACTCATCAATGTGGTGCTTTCTAAAAAGTATAATGTAAAAGCAACTCTTGGCAACCTCAATAACCATATTGGGGTGCCACTCACCTTACTCTCTTTTACTTCTAATACAGAGATCGGAATCGTAGAAATGGGTGCCAATCATCAAAAAGAAATCGAATTCCTGTGTAATATTGCCCAACCTGATTTTGGCTACATTACCAATTTTGGCAAGGCTCACTTGGAAGGTTTCGGTGGATTTGAAGGTGTCATCAAAGGAAAAAGCGAGATGTATACCTATCTTTCGCAACATAAAAAAATCGTTTTTGTGAACTTGGATGATGCCATTCAGGTTGAAAAAACACATGGAATCGAACGCTATACTTTCGGACAAAAAACAGCCGACACCAATGTAATCATCGATGCTGTAAAAGCTGATCCTTTCGTATCCATCAAGACCCAGGGAACCGAAATCAAATCTCACCTAATTGGGATCTACAATGCGAACAACATCAATGCAGCTGTAACAATCGGGACTTATTTTAAAGTGGAACTCGATGTCATCAAGGAAGCAATTGAAGATTATGTCCCTGAAAACAACCGTTCACAAATGCTGAAAAAAAACAGCAACGAGATCATTTTGGATGCTTATAACGCTAACCCAAGTAGCATGACGGTAGCTTTAGAGAATTTCATGCAGTTGGAACTTCCAAAAAAAATAGCCATCCTTGGCGACATGTTTGAGCTAGGAAACGAAAGCCTTGCCGAACATAAAAGCATTGTTGAACTTGCTTCAAAAGACCAAAACACTCAATTTTATTTTATTGGAAAAGATTTTTATGCCAATAAAACACAACAAGAAAACTTCTATTTCTTTGAAAATTTTGAAGACCTATCAAAAGAATTAACGGAGCATAAAATAGAGAATGCTACCCTACTCATAAAAGGTTCCAGGGGAATGGCACTCGAAAGAAGCTTGGAATTTTTGCCTTGAGCAACATTATAAACTAAAAATGCCGAAGACTATCCTCGGCATTCTTTTTTATAATTTATTCCTTCTTTGTAATATTGAGATTATCGAAGCTTGAAACGTCGATCACTTCTTCCATATCGACATCATAGGAAATTTTAACGCTGTCACCAACGATAGTAACCGGCAATTCATTTGATAATTGGGATGAACCAACAAACACATTCGGGTACTCCTTCACCATGAAATAATAGAAACTATTGCCGTTCTTGACATCATTTGAAATTCTGGTCACTACCGATGAAACGCTTTTCTTTGGTGTCACACTTTCGGCATCGATGCCATTATCAGCCATATTGTAGACATTTTTATAGGCCATGAGCGTTTCACGCATCGTGTTCCCCACTCCAACAATCGTATAATCCTCAATGGAAACCATAGCAAACATTTTCACCAAGCCACCATCATCTTTTAGTGTCATGACATAGGTTGGAATATTATTGATGATATATGGAATTGGCAACGAAGTATGATAGCCTTTCTCCTGCACTTTACCTTCGGCAGAACTCTGAGCGGCAAACTCAGTCGCACCACTTTGTTTATAATAGGTCGCTTCTTTGGTTCTTGTATCTACCAAAACAAAACCTACTGTAGATTCTTCTTTTCCTACAGATGAAAGGCCTGTGTACCAATAGGATTTGTGATTCTCACCATACACCAAAGTCAATCCTTCGGTAATCATCAACTTGTTCTCATTCGACCAGTTCCAGTAGCCGTGTACATATTCACCCCAATCGTTCAATTGATCTTCAATAAAACTGATAGGCTGCATACGATCGACCCAAAGTGGTGTTTCGTTAAGGCTATACTCCTTGATTTCACCCGTTTGAGCATTGATGGTCAAGACACCCGTTGCATCATTTCCTGCAAAACCAATCTTCTTGGCATACTTCGTAACGATCCAAAACGGCTCACCTTTATCATCGATTTCAAAATTATAATCGGCCAAACCAGCAGTCATATATCCACTAAAATAGACATGTCGCTCAATTTTAGAACCAAAAAAAGCTTCTGGCTGATATTTGATTTTCAAAGCCTTCCCGTTGATGTTTTGCACCAATTTTACATCCCTTTCATTGGTTGCCGATACCATCACATATCCAGGAGTTCCCTCAGAATTGCTGAACCATTTGAAAAAACCGGTATGCAACAATGGAGCTACCCAGTAGAGTTCGTTGTTTACTTTTTGAATCGTAAAATCACCAATTTCCGTTTGTGAACCCAATGAAGGCTGAGAACCGATGATTTTTTCGCCCAAAAGCATTGCCAAACTTTCATCGACTACACGAATCTTGTCAAGCGAAATCGGTGCGATGTGATTTTTTAGATTTTGTCCGTCTTCTACCTTCCCTATTAGTTCTCTATAAGCTTGACTACGAAACATTGGTAAGCTTGTCAACAGCGGTCCCAATGTCACATAGGCTATGACAACGGTAGCTAATATAAAAAATAATTTATGTGGCTTAGCCAAAATTGTAACTTTGCTCGTGACAGGAGCCACTTTTAGCTTGGTATACAATATGATTCCTGCAATTAGGATAATCAACAAGAAAAGTGGCAATTTCATGAAGCCAAAATTCAAGACGGGCAAGCCAAAATAGAAGAGCAAAAAACCGATAAAAAGCAGTAGTACAATCGAAGTAATTTTTTTCATGACTGGTGTTTTGATTTGCTTCATTAGTCTGAAATTATCTAAAATGTTACAGCCTATTTTTTTGCCTTAGCGGAAAATAAACTACAAAATAAGGATTCTAAAAAAAAAGCTATTTTTGTGGTCAAGTTTTAATACTACAAACCTAAAACAGAAAGATATGAAAGCATACGTTTTCCCAGGTCAGGGAGCTCAATTTACAGGAATGGGGAAAGAATTATACGAACAGTCTCCGTTGGCAAAAGAATTATTTGAAAAGGCAAACGAGATTTTAGGTTTCCGCATCACCGATATTATGTTTGAAGGAACCGCTGAAGAGTTGAAGGAAACGAAGGTTACACAACCAGCAGTTTTCTTGCACTCGGTAATATTGGCAAAAACTCTGGGTGATGATTTCAATCCCGAGATGGTTGCTGGACATTCATTAGGCGAATTTTCGGCTTTGGTAGCTAATGGTGCTTTATCATTTGAAGACGGACTGAAACTGGTTTCACAGCGAGCTTTGGCGATGCAAAAAGCGTGCGAAATCACTCCTTCTACAATGGCAGCGGTTTTGGGGTTAGAAGATAGCGTGGTGGAAGATGTTTGTGCCTCGATTGATGGTATTGTGGTGGCGGCTAATTATAATTGTCCTGGACAGTTGGTAATTTCTGGCGAAACATCGGCAGTTGAAAAAGCATGTGAAGCGATGAAAGCTGCTGGAGCAAAAAGAGCCTTGTTATTGCCTGTTGGTGGTGCTTTTCATTCTCCAATGATGGAGCCTGCCCGAGAAGAATTAGCGGCAGCGATAGAAGCTACAACTTTTTCTACACCAATTTGCCCTGTTTATCAAAACGTAACAGCAAGTGCCGTTTCGGATCCAGAAGAGATCAAGAAAAATTTAATCATCCAATTGACAGCTCCCGTAAGATGGACACAATCTGTACAGCAAATGATTAAAGATGGAGCTAGTATTTTTACAGAAGTTGGCCCTGGAAAAGTATTGATTGGCTTGGTTGGAAAAATTGATAGAGAAGTTGCAGTTGCAAGTGCTTAATTTGGTTTTCTGTTATACTTAAAAAAAGTCCCAAATCAATAATGATTTGGGACTTTTTTATACTTAAATAATCTATTAAACTTCCGAAACGCCTACGTTTAATTCCAGCAACTGTTCTACATAATTTCGCTGGTTGGACAATCTTGGAATTTTGTTTTGACCTCCGAGTTTATCCTGATGCTTGAGCCAATCGTAAAAAAGATTGAATCGGGCGACATTAACCACTGGAGGATTGAGGGTCATATTATTGTAACGTTTGGCTTCGTAATCCGAATTTAGCATTTGAAGCGTTTCGTCTAAAACTCTATTGAAGAGATGTATATCATCAGGATTTCTTCTGAATTCGATGATCCATTCATGGGCTCCTTTTTCTTTTCCTTGCATAAAAACAGGTGCAACCGTATAATCAATTACTTCTGTATTAGTGACCTGACACGCTTTTGCAATAGCATTATCTGAGTTTTCGATGATTAACTCTTCCCCAAAGACATTAATGTGGTGCTTGGTTCTTCCAGTAACACGAATTCGATAAGGATTTAGCGAAGTGAAACGAACTGTATCGCCAATTTGATAACGCCAAAGTCCAGAATTGGTAGTGATGACGATGGCATAATTCTTATTGAGTTCTACCTCTGATAATCGGATCGCTCTTTGTTCAGTAGTTCCATAGGCATCCATTGGAATAAATTCATAAAAAATACCGTAGTCCAACATCAGTAACAAATCATTCGAATTATTCAAATCTTGAATGGCGAAGAATCCTTCGGAGGCATTGTAAATTTCATAATATTGAAAGCTGGAACTCGGGAAAATCTTTTTGTATTGTTCCCTGTAAGGATCAAAACTTACACCTCCATGAAAATATACTTCGGCATTTGGCCAAACTTCCAAGAGGCTTTCTTTTCCGGTTTCTTCCAAAACTTTATTGAGCAACACCATCATCCACGAAGGAACTCCTGCAAGACTCGTGACGTTTTCATATCGCGTTTCATTGACAATCGCCCCTAGTTTTGTTTCCCAATCGTTCATCAAGGAAACCTTGTTACTTGGAGTGCTGCTGAATTCGGCCCACATGGGCATATTTTCGATCAAAATTGCCGATAAATCTCCAAAAAAAGTATTGTTGTCGGCATACAATTGCTTGCTTCCGCCAAGACGCAAACTCTTTCCTGTAAACAATTGTGAGTCTTCGTTATTGTTCAAATAAAGCGAAAGTAGATCCTTTGTCGCTTTATAATGGCAGTTTTCCAATGCCTCGCTGCTAACGGGAATAAACTTGCTTTTTGCATTCGTTGTTCCGCTTGATTTTGCAAACCATTTGATAGAAGTTGGCCAAAAAATGTTTTGTTCGCCTTTTCGGGTTTGCTCAATCAAAGGCTCGAGATCTTCATAGGTAGAAATTGGAACTCTTTCTGTAAAAGCTTGATAGGACTTTAAAGAATCAAAGCCATATTGTTCTCCAATATAGGTTCTTTCGGCTGTTCGAATTAAATTTAAAAGCAATTCTTCCTGAACTTCGTTTGGATATTTCAGGAACAATTCAATCTGATGAATCCTTTTTTTAAGGATCCAAGAAGCAACCGAATTGATTATAGGTATTGCCATTTAATTTAGATTTAGGTTTAGAGAATTTAGATTTGGGATTTGATTCAATTTAGTAACTTTACAACTTCATCAAAAATAGCAAAAAATTGCAATATCATAGCACATAACTTGATTATTGCTAAAATCTGAAACCTACAATCAAAAATGACATACGAAGGCGTTCTTGCAAAAATGCAAACCGAGTTTGGAAATCCCATTCAATATTACCTAGTTTTTGAAAACAGTTTCCTAAATGTAAATCAATTACTGCACAAGGAAATTGAGATCACATTCCAGGGGTATCAATGTTTAAATTGCAATAAGAAGAAAAAAATATTCCGTCAAGGATTTTGTTATGATTGTTTTTACAGCAGTCCAGCTGTTGGCGATTGGATCATGCGACCTGAACTGAGCACGGCCCATTTGGGAATTGCCGATAGGGATTTGGAGTATGAAACCCGAGTACAACTACAACCTCACGTAGTGTATTTGGCCAGTTCAAGCGAAGTGAAAGTTGGCGTTACCCGAAAAACTCAAGTTCCAACCCGCTGGATCGACCAAGGTGCTGAACAAGCAATTGCGATTGTAGAAGTTCCAAATCGTTATCTGGCTGGAATTACGGAGGTCGCGTTGAAAAATCATTTTTCGGATAAAACCAATTGGCGAAAAATGCTCACAAACGATATTGTTTCCATCGATTTATTGGCAGAAAAATTAAAAATCGAGCGTTTACTTCCTCAAGAAGTTCAGGAATATTTTCATTTGGATAAAAATGATTTATATGAAATGCATTATCCTGTTGCAGCCTATCCGAAAAAAATAAACAGCTTGAGCCTGGACAAAACACCAAACTATGTTGGAAAATTGATGGGGATTAAAGGCCAATACCTGCTTTTTGAGGATGGAACTGTCTTTAATATTCGAGGTTCTGAAGGCTATATTGTTTCGATAAATGTATAAAAAGCAAAAGCCTGTAGTTTTAAATTACAGGCTTTTCTCTTAGTGCTAATTTTATTATTTCTTCTTTCCGAAGATATCTTTTATCGCATTCGTAACCTTTTCTTTGGTTTCTTCTTTTTTCGTTTGCGTTTTAGTGGTATCTTTTTTAGTAGTATTGTTGATGATATTTTCCAAGGCTTTTGTTCCTTGATTGACCAATTTTTCTTTTTGTTGCTGTACCAATTGGTTAGCTAAATTTGTAACTGCCGCTTGCATATCTGTAGAAACTTTTGGGCTTTTAAAATTACCCGAAAGAACCGCATTAATTGGCACATTCTCTAGTTTTGCTGCATCTGCTGGAGATAATTTAGCAATCAATTTATTAGCTTCTGTTCCTAAATATTTTGCAGGAACATCAAATTTCAAGTTATAATTCATGGATTGGTCAAAGCCATGAGAACCTCCAACATTCACTTTGATATCTTGGTATTTTAAATCGAATGGCTTCACATTTACTTTTCCATTTTCAAAAGAAAGAGCCGCTTTCAAATCATTTAGATTTAGCTTTTTCAAATCTAAAAACTTCACATTTGAACTCAAGGCACTCAACAACTTTGAGTTGCTTGGATTTACTGTTGTAGAAAGCAATTGTCCTATCAAATCTCCAGTTAAAGTTTTCAAGTCAGGCGTCATTTCCTTAGGATCTAAATTTCCTGAAAGCTTGATGGTAGAGTTTAATTTTCCGTTGATAATTCCAGCAATTGGAGCAATATTTTTCAGCATTTCCAACTGGGTGAATGTTTGCTGAATATCTACCGTATTCAATCCTAAATCCATATTAAAAACAGGAACTTTCCCTTTAGTAGAAACATCACCAGTTGCCGTAATAACTCCACCAAAAATAGAAGTTTTAAGGTTTTGAATCGCTACTTTTTCGTCTTTAACCACTAATTTTCCAGTTACATTTTTCAAATTCAAATTGTCATAAACAACTGAATTTGCCGAAGCATTTAGTGTCACATTGATCAATTTTGGAATCTTAATTTCTTCTTTAGTTGTCGTTTTATTGTTAACAGTTGTTTCGGTTTCCGTCATAAAATCGCTAACTAGAAGTTGGTTCGAATTCATATTGAAATTCCCTTTCAACTCTTGGTTTTTGAAAGCATAACCTAAGAAATTCTCAACCGTACCATTAAGTTTAATATCCGTTTTTCCAGTTGTCATATCCAACTGTTGCAGGTTGATTTTCTGATTATTAAATAAGGCCGAAGCCGAATTAATCGTATAGGTTTTACGATCGGCATCTACATATTTGAAACCTGTAATGGTAGCATTTCCAGAAGCCAAAATTTTATCATAATTATTGGTTTCTACTGATTTCATATCAAAATTGGTCTTGATATCAGCTTTTAGAATTCCTGTCAATGGTGTTTCTAATTTGATTGGATAAGCTTTTGAAATGTTAGCCAAATTGATCGTTCCTTTCAAAGCAGCATCAATCAAAGGATTTTCAGTAATGTTTCTGATATTTGCTTTAGCATCAAAAACATCTTGATCAATTTTAAAAGAAAGTTTGTCAAGATTCACGTAGGTATCATTCAGAATTCCTGTTTCGTTGATGATTTTAGTATCAATCACGATATTCTGCACTGATTTTGGTAAATCTGGATATTGAAACGAAGCATTATTTGAAGCAATTGCCAAGTTGAATTTCGGAATAGTTGTATCCGATTGTAATCCTTTTGCAAAACCTACAATCGAGAAATCTCCTGTTGTTTTCACATTTTCTAGACTCCCCGAATAAGCAGAAGGAATCAACCCCAAGAAATTCTGGAAGCTAGATGTTGGCGTTTTAAATTTTAAATCATATTCCTGACCCGCTTCAACAAGCTGGATAAATCCGTCGAATTCTAAAGGAAGCTTGTTGATTAGAGCTTTGTTGTCCTTAAATGTATATTTGCTATTCTCTAAATCAATCCCCAAAACCGCATCCAATGTCAAAGCGACATTGTTCATATAATTGGTTTTGTCCATATCCAACGAAACTTTTGCCGTAGTTTTCGTGTCCAAATCAAGTTTTGAAGCGGCAAAATTTCCAGTTCCCGTGTGGTTCAGGCTATCAATCACCATCTTGATTTTTGAACGGTCATCGAAATATTTGAAACGAAGATTTTCAATTTCATAATTTTGGATGTTCATTGCAAATGGTTTGCTTTCGGAAGTATCGGGTTTATCTTCTTCATCCTTAATTGCGATGTCAAAATTACCAACACCGTTCTTATCAAATAGAATATTCACGACACCATTTGTAGAAGAAAAGGATTCGATATTCATCGCTTCGCCATCACCTTTAAAAAGTTCCTTGATAGACATTTTCAAGTTCACTTCGCCCGAATAAAACAAAGTATCTCCTTCAAATGGTGCTTTGTTAATGATGCTCAATTTGTCAATAGAAACATTCGCCTGCGGAAAACTTTTTAGTAAACTCAAGTCAACATCTTCGAAAGCGACAGTTGCATCAACATTTTCATTGATGGCCTTCACAATCATTTCCTTTATTTTGTCCTTGAACAAATAAGGAATCGAAACCAAAGCGATCAATAGTACAACAATAAAAATCGCTAAACCTTTTAAAATTTTCTTTATCATATTAAATCTTTTAGAGGCAAAATTATCAAATAGTAAGCCAACTTATCTAATTAATTTAGATAAGTTGGCTTAAATATAACTTTTTTCTTTTTTATTTAATATTCATCTGGAAAGACATCTTTGTTTGTATGCCTTTTTTCAGCTTCATATTTTTAAGTTCTTCCAAAATCATGTAGTTTTCTTCCCCAATTTCTTCCTTGATCAAACTTTCCTTTGTCTTAGCAAAAGGGAAACCAGCAAACATTTCTCCAAATGTTTTTTCATATTCTGGAAAATTCTCAGTTTTGTAATCCTTGATTTTTGCTAGTATTGAAGCTTCTTTCAAAGCCGCATCCAAACCTCCAATTTTATCCACAAGACCAATTTTCACAGCCTCTGAACCTGACCAAACACGACCTTGAGCAATGGCATCAACTTGATCAAACGTCATTTTTCTTCCTGCAGCAACACGTTGTACAAACGTTGTATAAACCTCTTCAACACCTTCTTGTGTCACTTTTCTGAAGTTTTCACTCAAAGGGACAAAGGGACTATATTCTGCAGCATTTTTATGAGTACTCACTTGTTCTACGTTGATACCGATTCGGTTCGTTAATGTCGTAAAATTTGGTAACATCCCAAAAACTCCAATCGAACCTGTAATGGTATTCTCTTCGGCAAAAATCGTATTCGCATTGCAAGCGATATAATATCCGCCAGAAGCTGCAACATTACCCATCGAAACCACAACTGGCTTTACTTTTTTAGTCAATTCAATTTCCCTCCAAATTAACTCAGAAGTCAAGGCACTTCCTCCCGGACTGTCAACTCTAAGCACGATTGCTTTAACATTTTTGTCCTTTCGGGCTTCCTGCAAAGAACGACGCATTGAACCTTCACCAATGTAATTTACATCCCCTTCTCCGCCCGTGATTTCGCCTTGAGCATAAATAATGGCAATTTTATCTTTCGAGCTCGATTTTTTTCCAGTGGTCATGTTCTTGAAAGCATAATCAGCAATTGAAACCGAGTTGTAGTCTTCATCTTTTTCTACTTTCAAAGCCTTGCGAATTCCAGCATGATACTGATCTTCGTATGCAATCTTATCAATCAGTTTTTGTGATTTTGCCATTTCTGGAGTCCTGGCCAGAAGTCCATCAGCAATTATATTCAATTGTTCAAGCGAAATATTTCTTGATTTTGAAATATCGGTTGCAACCGAGTTCCAAACTGAGTTTAACAACGTTGAAACCTGTTCACGATTAGCTTCACTCATTTTATCTTCTAAAAAGGGTTCAACGGCACTTTTATACTTTCCATGACGGATAACTTCCATTTTCACACCCGATTTTTCCTGCAAATCCTTGAAGAACATAATTTCTGATGAAAAACCTTTGAAATCCATTGCACCAACCGGATTTAGATAAATCGTATCGGCTACAGAATTCATATAATATTCTTTTTGGGTATAATAATCCGCATAAGCTACAACAAACTTGCCTGATTTTTTAAAGTCTTCCAAAGCATCTCTCAATGCTTTACTTTGAGCCATTCCTGGTGTAAAATGGTTATTAAGAATCGAAATTCCTTTGATATCATCATCTTCTTTTGCTTGATGAATTGCATCAATTACATCCGAAATCCCGATATTTTTTCCTTCCGAAAATAAATTGATCAATGGATCGGTGTATTTTCCAGCATAATCATTTGATATATTTTCTAAATCAAGCTCAATAACCGAATTACTTTTGACCGTTACTGTTTCAGAATCGCCTCCAAAAAGAGCTCCGATAATAATTATTCCGAAGAAAAATAGCATTATAAATACAAACAACCCGACAATGGTTGCCAAAACATTTCCTAAAAATTTCATGTGAAGTTACTTTTCGAGATTAGTATACAAAAAGCAAAAAATGTTACACAAAAAAGTGATTTATAACTACCGTTTCATACCTCTTAATTAAAATTGTTTTCCTTAATTTGTAACTATGAAGAGGCAAAATCAAGTCATTTTATCGATTGGAAGTAATCAAGGCGAAAAGCTTTCAACTATTCAAAAATGTATCCATTTGATACATAATAAAATAGGAACAATTATTAGAACATCAAAGCTATATGAGTCACCGGCTTGGGGTTTTGAGAGTGCTAATTTTTATAATTGTGCGGTTTTAATTCATTCTGAAAAATCTGCAGCACTCCTTTTATCCGAAATTTTAGCGCTTGAAAATAGATTAGGCCGAATTCGAAACAATCAAGAAGGTTATCAAGCCAGAACAATAGATATTGATATTATCGCATTCAATAATGAAGTAATTGAAACCGAAGATTTAAAAATTCCGCATCCTGAAATGCAAAACAGATTGTTTGTTTTGTTGCCAATGCACGATTTGAATTCTGATTTTTTGCATCCAATCTTAAATCAAAACACAAAAGAATTATTGGCTACTACAAATGATAAAAGCGAATGCAAAATCATTCAGGAACTGGATTCGCCTTTGCAATACTTCAATCTGAATCAATTTAATTATATAGCAATCGAAGGTAATATTGGTGCTGGAAAAACAACCTTAACCAATAGAATTGCCGAAGATTTTAATGCCAAAACGGTGTTGGAACGTTTTGCAGACAATCCGTTTTTGCCTAAATTTTATCAAGACCAAAGTCGATATGCCTTTTCGCTGGAAATGTCTTTTCTGGCCGACAGGTACCAACAATTATCGGATGATTTGGCCCAATTTGACTTGTTCAAGGATTTCATCATAGCCGATTATCACATTTTCAAATCGCTTATTTTTTCAAAAGTTACCTTGACCGAAGATGAATATCGATTGTACAGAAAGCTTTTCGACATCATTTACAAGGAAATGCAAAAGCCCGATTTATACATCTATCTCTATCAGAATACCGAAAGATTATTGCAAAATATAAAAACGAGAGGCCGAAGCTATGAACAAGATATTCAAGCGGATTATCTTGAAAAAATAAACCGTGGATATTTAGAATACATAAAATCACAACCCGATTTAAACGTACTCATTATTGATGTTTCCGATAAAGATTTCGTAAACAATCAAGAAGATTATATTTTTGTATTGGAGGAAATTCAAAGCAAAATCAAAAAATAATTCCAATTAAAAATTAATCGGAACTATTGATTTTTTTAAATAAATCCCACACTACTATTCCAGCACTTACGGATATGTTTAATGAGTGTTTTGTACCGAGTTGGGGAATTTCTATACAGCCATCACACAATGCTACTGCTTCTTGCGAAACACCATAAACTTCATTTCCGAAAACCAGAGCGTATTTTTTTCCAGCTTCGATTTCAAAATTTTGTAGAAAAATAGCACTTTCAACTTGTTCTACAGCAAAAACTTTTACGCCTTCGTTTTTTACCTCTTCTATAACTTCCAAAACACTCTTGTGATGTTCCCAAGCTACAGTCTCGGTAGCTCCAAGTGCTGTTTTATGAATCTCTTTATTTGGAGGAGTTGCAGTAATCCCACACAAATATATTTTTTCAATCAAAAAAGCATCTGCTGTTCTAAAAACCGACCCAATATTATGCAGACTTCGGATATCGTCTAAGATAATGATGACAGGAGTTTTTTCAGCAGTTTTAAAATCTTCAACAGATTTTCGTTCAAGTTCGTTATTTTCAAGCTTTCGCATAATCGATAGTTTTTTTAAACACAAAAAAAGCTCCCAGAATGGAAGCTTTTTGATTTATTTTTAGCTTAGAATTTAGCTTTTTGGAGCATCAGCTTTTGCTGGAGCATCTGGATTAGCCAAAACATTTCCTTTGATTGTTAACACTTTTGTTGGGTTTGCAGCATTTGTAGTCAAAGTGATTGACTTTGTAAAAGCTTGACCACCTCTTGCAGTGTCATATTTCACACCAATAACAGCTTTAGCACCTGGAGCGATTGGCTCTTTTGGCCATGTTGGAACTGTACAACCACAAGATCCTTGAGCATTTTTAATGATTAATGGCTCAGTTCCATTGTTTGTAAAAACGAATTCACGTTTTCCATCTGCTTTGTAAGGAATTGTTCCATAATCGATCGTTTCGCTTTCAAAAAGAATTCCAGGACCTGTAACCTTTGGAGCTTCAACTTTAGTAGCTGTAGCTTTTGCTTTAGGCTTTACTTTTTTAGATGATTCTTGAGCAAATGAACCGCTGAAAGATAATAAAGCGATTGTTGAAAATAATACTATACCTTTTTTCATTTTATGTAGATTTTAAAATTTTAATTTATATAAGCAAATTTAGGAAAAAATAAAGTTCCTGTTGTTAACGACATGTTAACGACTTGCAAATGCAAATTCATTAGGGTTTACAAACATAAAATTCATAAATTCGTAACCTGTAATTTTAAAATAGTAGCACCTTGTCATCAAAAGAAAAAAGCCCCAAAGAAACTCCGCTAATGAAGCAATACAACGAAATCAAAAGGAAATATCCTGATGCATGTTTGTTGTTTAGAGTAGGAGATTTTTATGAAACTTTTGGTGAAGATGCCGTTCGTGCTTCTAAAATTCTGGGAATTACACTAACCAAGAGAGGTGCAGGATCAGAAACAGAAACCGCTTTGGCTGGATTTCCACACCATTCTTTGAATACCTATTTGCCTAAATTGGTAAAAGCAGGACTTCGTGTTGCCATTTGTGATCAACTCGAAGATCCAAAAATGACCAAAACGATTGTAAAACGTGGTGTTACAGAATTGGTAACTCCCGGAGTTTCGATGAATGACGAGGTTTTGCAATCCAAATCCAATAATTTCTTGGCATCGATTTATTTTGGAAAAAAAACCATCGGAATTTCTTTTTTAGATGTTTCAACTGGTGAGTTCTTGACAGCTCAAGGAAACGATGAATATATTGACAAGCTATTACAGAATTTTAATCCGAGTGAAGTTTTAGTTCCAAAACATAATAAAGGTGATTTCAAGGAAATTTTCGGAGAAGATTTTCATAGTTTTTATCTAGAAGATTGGATTTACAAAGAAGATTATGCTTTTGAAACGTTGACCAATCATTTCCAAACCGTCTCGTTAAAAGGTTTCGGAATCGAAGAATTACAGGAAGGAATTATTGCTTCGGGAGCTATTTTGTATTATTTATCCGAAACACAACACAATAGAGTCCAACACATTACTTCTATTCAAAGAATTGCCGAAGATGCTTATGTTTGGATGGATCGTTTTACCATTCGGAACTTAGAATTGTATCAAAGTTACAATCCAAATGCAGTGACACTTTTGGATGTAATTGACAGAACGCTTTCGCCAATGGGCGGTCGTTTGTTAAAAAGATGGCTGGCTTTGCCTTTGAAAGACATTAATAAGATTAGAAACCGTCACGAAGTTGTTTCGTATTTAAATGAAAATCAAGAAGTTTTAAAAAGCATTCAATACCAAATCAAACAAATTTCAGATTTGGAACGTTTGATTTCAAAAATTGCAGCAGGAAAAGTCAGTCCAAGAGAAGTCGTGTATTTGAAAGAATCTTTGGATGCCATTATTCCTATCAAAAATTTGGCGCTTGAAAGCAAAAATGAAGCAGTCAAGATTATTGGCGACAGCCTTCACAGTTGCGATTTATTGAGAGAAAAAATTAAAACTACACTAAACCAAGATGCTCCAGTTGCGATTGCAAAAGGAAATGCAATTGCGAAAGGTGTGAATGCCGAATTGGATGATTTAAGAGCCATTTCAACTTCTGGAAAAGAATATTTGGAAGGAATTGAAAGAAGAGAGTCTGAAAAAACAGGAATATCTTCCTTGAAAATTTCATTCAACAATGTTTTCGGATATTATATAGAAGTTCGAAATACACACAAAGATAAAGTTCCAACGGAATGGATCCGAAAGCAGACCCTTGTAAATGCTGAAAGATACATCACGGAAGAATTGAAAGAATATGAAACTAAAATTCTAGGTGCCGAAGAAAAAATCTACAAGCTTGAAGTAGACCTTTTCGAACAATTGGTAGGTTGGATTGCAACCTATATAAAACCTGTTCAGTTAAATGCAAACTTGGTAGCACAATTAGATTGCTTGACTTCATTCACGCAACTTGCCATCGAAAATAAATATGTATGTCCAGAATTAGACGACACATTTGAACTAGAAATTAAAAATGGCCGTCATCCCGTTATTGAAAAGCAATTGCCCGTTGGCGTTCCCTATATCGCAAATGATGTTTATTTAGACCGAGAGACCCAACAGTTGATTATGATTACAGGTCCGAATATGTCGGGTAAATCAGCCATTTTAAGACAAACCGCATTGATTGTACTTCTGGCTCAAATGGGAAGTTTTGTTCCAGCCGATTCTGTCAGAATGGGTGTTGTGGATAAAATTTTCACCAGAGTTGGAGCCTCGGATAATATCTCGATGGGAGAATCTACTTTTATGGTGGAGATGAACGAAACGGCTTCAATTTTGAACAATATTTCGGATAGAAGCTTGGTTCTTTTGGATGAAATCGGAAGAGGAACAAGTACGTATGACGGAATTTCGATTGCTTGGGCTATTGCAGAATATTTGCATGAACATCCTTCAAAACCAAAGACCTTATTTGCGACACATTATCACGAGCTGAATGAAATGACCGATATTTTACCCCGTATTCAAAATTTTAATGTCTCGGTAAAGGAATTAAAAGATACAGTGCTATTTATCAGAAAGCTGGTAAAAGGAGGAAGTGCTCATAGTTTCGGAATTCATGTTGCAAAAATGGCCGGAATGCCACAAACTGTAATCTTGAAAGCCCAAAAACTTTTGAAGAAATTAGAAAAAGATCATTCAGGGGAAGCCTTAAACGGAATAAAACAAGCGAAAGACGAAATGCAAATGAGTTTTTTCAATCTAGATGACCCTCTATTAGAAGAAATAAAGGACGAAATTCTAAATTTGGACATCAATACCCTAACCCCAGTTGAAGCCTTGATGAAGCTCAATGAAATCAAAAGGATGCTGACTAAAAAATAGTCAGACAAACCGGAATAAGTAAAAACTACGTTATCAGAAAGTTATGTATTTTATATTATTTTTTTCAAAAAAACGTTTGCATAAGTAAATAAATGTACTACATTTGCATCCGCAATACAGAACAAGTATTGTAGTTCTTTTAGAATTTGAAATGCGAAAATAGCTCAGTTGGTAGAGCGCGACCTTGCCAAGGTCGAGGTCGCGGGTTCGAGCCCCGTTTTTCGCTCAAAACCATACATGCTCGGATGGTGAAATTGGTAGACACGCTGGACTTAAAATCCAGTGAACAGCAATGTTCGTGCGGGTTCAAGTCCCGCTCTGAGTACACGAGAAAACCGTAAACTTTTAATTATTAATTGTTTGCGGTTTTTTTATTTCACTCCTGCCCGACTATTGCCCGACAATCGCAATTTCATACAAATTCTCTTAAGTTTTCCTAAAGTTCACTTAATATATAAAGCTTTATATAGGTTTTGTCTTTTCATAACTAAATATTTAAATAAGTTAAATATAGTAGGATCTAAATTTAGAAGACAGCTATAGAGTATTCCCCCAAAGTGTTTTAATTTCTTCAAGATCATCTATATCGAAATCATTGTCCCACTTGTCTTCTATTGTAAAGGGAGTATTTGTTAACATATACCAAATTATAAATACTTCAGGCTGAGTTAACAATAATATTTCGTAAAAACGACCACGATATGTATCAAAAATCCCTGTTATTTTTTCCTTATGACTCGAAATGAATTTTTCAATATTTTCAATTAAATCTTTTTTGTCATTTTCATCATCAAAATAATTGAGAATAATCTTAATAGACCTTAGAGATGTATCTCTGTCAAAATCAAATTTGGCGAACTTATAAAATTTACCCTCAAGTTTCCTTAATAACTTGTATACTAAGTCATTTTCACTATCTTTTAGAGCTGTATTTACACTTGAAAATTCATCATCCGCCAGTTCATATAATGATAATAAACGATATACTTTCCTTTTTAAATTAGGAGGCATATTTGCTTCCTGCTTATATGATAAGGAATGTGACGTATTTGACCAAGCGTGTTGATTTAGGGTTCTTACTTGGATTTCAAAAATCAAATCTTTGAATTCTTCAGAATCTTTGAATTCTTTTATTAAGCAATTAATTTTTGAATCATAGTGATTTGAAATATAGTCAAGTTTATTAAAGTCTAGATGTTCATGCTTATATTCAGGATTGATAACATTAAAATTCGCTTTTAAAAATGTGTCGATTATTTCCATTTCTTCCTGAAATTTACAAATAATTCTAATGCCTAATTTATCATTTAAGTGATTATAAGTGTATTCTTTTTCAAGTTTTTTTTTCTTTACTTTCTTGATTATACTTATGAGATCCTTAGTCCTATAATGGACTTCGGGTATTATCTCATGATCGGTAATTTTGTCTTGAATAAAAGAAAATATTAATTTACCCAAACTCTCATATTTAGGTTTATCCTTATTCCATAATTCAACTATTTCTTGAACATCGTTCATTAACGCACTGTTTTTACTTTTGAAATAATTTCAGCTTTAGTTGTGCCGTCTTCTTGATTTTCTAATTTTACATTTTTTTCGAATGTTCCTTTTTTACCAGTTATTGTTATATCATTTGTAAATGTCATTGTAATCGTTTTTATCTTAGCCTCGATATAGTCATTATCTTTTGGAAATTCGGACATTCTAAAATTCTTTTCTCCTAGGTATTTACCATATTTTTCTTTATCTGTAGTTTCCATATAGTCATTGGCAAACTCTTTGGCACTAATGTTATGAGAATTTTTCTGTAAATATGAATTGAGGTCTTGAGTATATTTTACTTTTTTTACTGGGTCTTCTATAGCTTGAATATAGGTTGTTGTATAGTCATAAAATTTTTTTGTTGTAGTTTTTGGGTTTTCAACGGGTTTGCATCCTAGGAATTTTTCAATGAACCATGTGGTAACGACTTTTTTGCTTTTTGGGTCAATCTGTAAATCTGCCGTGCTCCCGTCAAACTTAGCTTTGAAAGCTAATTTATTAATAAACAATCCAACTTTATAAATCTTTGTCTTTTTTGTTAGCATTAGGTCTTTTACATTCTTAATATTAAAAGATTTTGTAATCGGGTCTAATTCTAATTGTGCTCCCTCATCTCGCTCAAGTTTAATTATGATACAAGTGCTTTTGTCATTTATTTTCCCATAAATAATAACTAAAATACCTGAAGCATTTTGACCATCCTGAATCTTATAAAGATATTCTGCCATCGATTTTGATTGGGAAATGAAATCTTTACCATCTGAATCGATTATTTTATTAATATGTGTAGATAAAGGAGAAACACTTTCTGTATCATAGCATACTCTCAATTCTTTATTACTTCCAAGCGATTGAACAACTTTCTCTTTAAAAAACACCCGTAAATCATCAGGAAGTGAGCTTTCCTGCTCACTATACTGCGGTTCTAGTGTAAAATCATCTTTTTTATGCTTCGGAATGCTGTGAACAATTATTTTTTCAATTGTAATTGTACCTGTATCTATTGTAATTGCCATCTATAAAGGTTGTTAATTATCACTTATGCTATTTTCCCCAAATAATTCTATTTGATTCTTACTTGGAGCTTTTCCAAATACATGTTTTAATATAGCTAAACTCCAAGGTTCGAAATCATTCGCAAAATCAAGAGTAACTTCTTCAATGCTCAATGTATGACCACTTTTCGAAGTACCTGTCTTTTTTACTAATTCCTCGGATACAATTTTAAAATTTTTAAATTCAAAATCTTTCAACTTGATAGTAAAGCATATAGCTAGATGTTTTTTACTCTTGGGATTATCGCTATTATAAATTAAAAATGGATTAATTTCTTTCGGATAAATTGATTCTCCAATTTCTTCAAAAATTTCTCGATTTAAAGTGTTTTTAAAAACATCTAATAATGAGTTTTCATCGTTGTGTTTGTCTTCCTGACGAATATGTCCTCCCATATAAAGTAAATATCTATTCCGTTCAGGTGAGCCTTTTTCAGCTTTCTTTTCCGATTTTTTCACTATTAAAACTTTGGATTTATCCTCATTTGTTATGACAGCAATAGGAATAGGTTGAATATTATTTGTTTTTTCGACAGAATCTCTGTCGTTAAATTGCAGTATTTCGGCACTTAAAACTGAAAAATCATTTACGCCTTCTTTTAATCTATTTGCTAATTCTTGCGGTAAATAACCTATATCTTCTTTTATTAAATTCAACAATGAATCTAAAGTTTTTTCTGTCACATCTCTGTTAACCTCTTCGGGCTTTTCCTCATCTGAAGTGTCAAAAACTACTATTTCATTAAATTTGTTTTTATATTTAGATAAGCAATTATCTATTGATTTATTAAATGAAGATAAAACATGTTTATTCATTATTGAGCCCGCCTTGTCTGTGAGTAAAAAAGAAAACTCCCTCTTTATGCATATATCAGGGTTAGCTTTAAAAACTAGAGTTAGGCTGAATAAACTTGATATTATTTTACTGCCAATAAGTAAGTTTTCGTAAGAGAGAAAGGTTTGATCGTCAAGATAAGGTGACTCATCGTTAGAAGTATTAAGCCAATCAAACCAACATAAAGCATCAAAAATTGATCTATCTACTAATATAAAATCAATATTGTTATTAGAATAGTGCTTAATTAATTCCGTTAAGGATGAAAATAATGTCCATGTATTAAAATGTGGATGAGTTTTATTTGTTATAGGACAAAAAATTGCCATTTCATGGATTAGTTCTGTATTAAATCCATTTCTCTTTAAGAATATATTTAAAGCGGATATAGAAGTGGTTTTTCCTGATTTTGGAGTGCCACAAAACTCAATCAAAACAGGGCGTCTTTTGCCATGTTTATCTTTTAATATTTTAAGCTGTCGAGCTTTTTCCTCTAATAACTTTATGGATTCCTTGTTTACCGCCATTGTTAATTGTCTATTGTTGAATCAAAACTTTTTCTAACTATATTTTTACCTACTTTTTCTAATTTATCGATAACATCGCCTGATGAATAGCCTATGAAAAATGAAAAAAACATACAAGAATAAACAAACCCATCATTTAACTCGGGAGATTTAACCATTGCGGAAACCCCAATTTTAAATGATAAAAACAAAAGAAGACCTAATCCTATTGAAAAAATTGGTCTAAGAACAAAATAAAATATGATTCCAATTTGTCGAATTTGATCCTCATTATTTGAAGGCTCAACTATATCAAGATTTATAGAGGCTTTATATAGTTTTCTAATATAGAATATGCTACTTCCTAGAAGAGGAAAAACAATACACCCTAAAATTGAGAGTTTTTCTATTTTTAATATTTCAATTATTTCTGCTTTTAAAAATATTAACACTCCTGATGATATGAGTGAAAAGAGTAATAAAATGGTAAGATAGGTATACAAAAAATTGCGACTTCCTTTGTTAAGCTTAAACCATTCATTTTTTGCATTCATTGTGATAGTTTTTCATTATAAGTATGTTTCAAATATATACATATTATTTTATGTATAAGCATTTACAGATTTTTATCACTAATTACATTTAATAGATTGTCAGTTTTGAAAGTGTCAGTTTTGTCAGTTTTGTTTATAATGATTAATATTTATTTATCATTATCTGATCACTTTTAAGCACTTTTAAGCGTTTTAAGCATTTCGCTTAAATTCTGTATTCTCACAATTATAAAAAAAAGCAAAAATTTACATTTGATTGTGAATTATTCATTGTGGTTTTCTAAAAGCTGTCATATTGTGTCCGTTTTGTCCAGTTAAATTTTAAAAATTATAAATAATACAATAAGGCTCTTTAATAAAAGCCTAAATTCAACTATATAAATGCTTTAGTAATGTTTAAAAGCTTTCAAACAAGTAATTACTTATTAGTCTTCTGAGTTTTGCATAGTTGCTTTTATAAGTCATTAAAATCTCATTAAGCTACTGTTTTGGACTTTCGCCAATCTTATAAAGCCCGATAGGGAAGCGAGTGCCTATGACATGAACTTCAAAATAATCTTTGTTTATGCCTTCGTCTAATATTACTGCAAACGACTTAAATCGGCTATCTTCTTTTGTTTTAAATAGTAGAGTGTCATTTTGTATTTTATACTCAAACTGTTGGCTTTCTATCATTTTTTGTGTCATATACTTGTTTTTGCCATTATCAAGAAAACCAACTCCTTTGCTATTTCCGTAAAATGTCATATCTAAGTTTATGTTATCCACTACAGCTTTTTTCGTTATGTAATCACGTCCTTTCTTGCTTGGGTTGTTTTTGTCTTCCATTGTTAAATCAAAAATAAATTGCCCGTTTAATTTGGCTTCATTTGTAGGTTTTGGAAGTATTACTTCTTGTTTGGTTTCGGTCTTTTGTATGGCTTCTTTACCTTCCTTATCTTGACAACTTGAAAGTATAATGCTAATCGCAAACAATGCGAATGAATAGTTTGTTTGTTTCTGTGGGTATTTTTTAAAAATCATATTCAGCCTGTCTAATAAGTTCTTGCACAACGTCCTTTTGATTTCCGCCTTTTTTTAAAATTTCCATCATCTTTAGGACTGTTTCTTTTACCTCTGTTGTCTTTGAGCCATATCCCATAGTTAAATATCTGCTCATATAATAGTCGATATTATAGAAGTGCTTTTTTTTGAGATCAAAAAAGCCATAATTACCATCACTATTTGTACCAACAATATATTTATCGGTCTTTTTTGTAATAGTAAAAGTGTTTAGATCAGAAAAGATTTTGCCGTTAGCTGTCTTAAACTTCAAATTGTCCTTATCGTAAACGACCGTTAAAGTATATTCCCTTTCAGTTGCTGTTATACCATATTTTTGACTACAACTAAAATCAATCGTGCATTTAGAAGTAATCGTAGTTTGTGAGAATGAGAAAGCTGTAAAAGCTAATAAAAGGTAGGTAAACAATAATTTTTTCATAAGATGTTTTCACGTTATGTTTTTCTACTCGTCCCAAAGTAAAAATTAGACAAATTAAAAAGCGTGGAACTAACAAATGATGTACGCTTTTTTTTGATGCTTACAATAAAATGTCCCAAGCTAATTACAGTTTTTTAATAAACTTTACGGAAAGCCGTATTGTTCAATAAAAAAAGCGTGGAACTATAATCTATCTGCTTTGGAGGTACTGGTATACCTGTATACAAAATAGAAAAAGCCCACGCCGTAACGTGAGCATTAATTCTATTATTCTTGTATACTTTTTAAAATTACCAGTTTTCCAAAGCAAGAATAAAGACTAACGCTTTATCAATATTTTAAAATCTTATTTTTATTTCATTCTTTTTTGAATTGTTTGTAGACAAATTTACAATCTTTTTTATGAAATGATGGTATTGTAGGTTTTTATGTAGTTAAGCTTTAATTTTGTGAACTTTAAATCCTACCCTTTTTAAACCTTTATGTGTTTTTTGTTTTTTAGTGTAGAATTTATGAAATGTAAATGTGCTTTTTGTAAAATCCTACCCTTTTTAAAGCTATACGTTTATATTTAATTCGGGTAGTGTTTGTAATAATTCATTGCTTTTTTCTTGAATGGCTTTGGCAATGTAGTCTTTTGTGCTTTTGCCAAATTTTGCAATCTTTTTATCCATTTCTTTTCTGTGGTATTTGAAATTGTCGGGGTTTAACTCTTCCCAAAAATTGACATTATTGTACTTGTATTCATATTTAGTATTTTCAAATATTTCTTTTTCAAAAAAAATAACTTCTTCCCATTTTTCAATTAAAAGAGTTACAAAATTTTCTAACCCAAAAGTTAAAAAGTCTTCTAAGGTATAAATTTTGTATTTTGTTCTCAAATCTTCCATATTTCGATACTTAATTTCAAGTCGTAAAATTTCATTATCAATTGAGTAATTTTGATTTTTATATTGCGTTGCTTTATCATACAGCTTGAAAATATATCGTTGGTATTCAGCTAAAATAAAGTGACCTTTCCCGTTTGTTTTGCACCATTTAAACCTTGATTTTTTATGCATTATGCAATTTGATAAAAATACATATACGCAAAAAGGAACAATCAAATTAATCCCAAATTCGATTTGATTTATACGACAGTTTTCGGGAGTTATACCAAATTTGTTTTTCAAAATTTTAAGGACTTCAAGCAAAGCGTTTATTCCAAAATCATTGTAGTTGTGCTTGCCATTGTTCCAAAACTTGTGTAAACTTCCTTCGAGTGTTATCCTGCCGTACCAGTTATTGCCCTCGTTTCCATAATAAATTTTAAAAAGCAAACCGTTATATTTTGATTGTTGGTATTTTCCTAGCTCGCCCGTTTTTCGCTCTATCTTGTCAAAGAAGTTTAATAAAGGATTATCCAGTAATTTGTTTGGATTAGTTCCAATTATTACAAGCTTTGCGTAATCAATCATTGCTTACAATTCAATGATTGAATTTTCAACCTCATCACGTTTATAGTAAACACGACCACCGATGCCGTATGCTTTTAGCTTTCCTTTTTTTGTCCAGTTATGAACACTCGAAAGGTCGATTTTTAGCATTTCTGCAACATTATTTCGGGTCAAATACTCGCTTGGTTGCTTTGGTTGAAAGTCTTTTTTAAGTTGTTCTAATTCTTGTTTAATCCCTTTAAGGATTTCGTTTTGTAGTTGCTCAGGTGTTACCTGAATAAATTGAACTGTTCCCATAACTTCTGTGTTTTATTGTTATGGGGCAAATCAACATTAGGGGAATTTTAGGGTTTCCCTAAAAAGTTTAAATGAGTTTATTTTGCAGGATTGAAACCGATATTTAGCAATTTAACTTCAACCTTTTCAACTGCTTTAGAGCTGTCTAAAGGGTTGTTTTTCTGAATTACGTTAGGATTGTTTATTGGATTTATATATGATTGTACAGTAGTGGTATTTACCCCTGTTATTCCGCTTATTACACTTGCCAAAGAGTTTGTTGAGGATTTAAACGGAGATTTTGTTTTTAGAAAATCTAATATACCTAACTTATAAAGCATAATTATTTTTTCTATTCCGCTCGAATCGCTTAAGTCTATTTCTTCTGAAATCTCTTTCGTTGGGATAGTTAAATCTTCGTTTTTAATCTTTTCTTTTTTTGAATTAATAAACTGTATTATTTTTTTAAAACTTCTATACAATTTGTCAATCATTTCATAGTCATACATCCTTGGAGAGATTTCATCTTGTTTATAAATTTTATCTTCCAGTTCCTTAATCATAGAATATCCCCGTAGTATATATTCAGGAAGTTTTACATCTCCACCATACTCAAGTAGTGTAACGTGTTGAACATATGTATTGTAATTTTCTAATTGAATTGCCAAAAAATCTAATTCACTATTATCTTCATATTCATTTATGAACTTATCCAATAGACTTTGATATGCCTGCTCATATTCTTTAAAAGTATAATGTATATTCATTTGCATATTATGTTTTGTTGAAGCACTTGTTGAGCGTAATATTCTTATTAAACGTTCTGTTGTTGAAATGGGTTTTCTTATAAACGTTGCGTTGTTTCTATTTCTTCTATTACCTCTATTGCTTCTATTGTTTGTGTTGTTTGTGTTGTTTGTGTTGTTTGTTGAAATGGGTTTTCTTATAAACGTTCTGTTGGTCGTTTATAGGAAATTGTGTTGCTTATAAACATGTGTTGTTTGTGTTGTTGTTTATATTAAATAGCGTTTTCTTATAAACGTTCTGTTGGTCGTTTATAAGAAATTGTGTTTCTTATAAACGTTGTGTTGCTTGTGTTGTTTGTGTTGTTTATGTTGTTGTTTATATTAAATAGCGTTTTCTTATAAACGTTCTGTTGGTCGTTTATAGGAAATTGTGTTTCTTATAACGTTGTGTTGCTTCTATTGTTTGTGTTGTTTGTGTTGTTGAAATGGACTTTCTTATAAACGTTCTGTTGGTTGTGCTGTTTGTATGGTTCCTATTTGTGCTAATGTCGTTTATTTAATTGTTGTATAGTTATTTATAAGCGAAACACTCTGTTGTTAATGCTTAATAGATATTATTCCTTAGTAAATGTATTTAGTAGTGGTTCGTTGATGTAATAACTTGATTTCCCTATTTGCACTTTAAGTAAAAAGCCTTTGTCTGCTAATATTTGCAAATACTTTCGAGCAGTCAAATAGCTTACTCCTAAATCCTTCTGTAAGAAATCAATTTTCGTGTATGGGTTTTTAAATAGATTATTGATTAAATCCTGACTATAAATTTTAGGTAATTCCTTTCTAATTCGATTTTTGTATTCCTGCATCAGGTTCTTGATGGCTGTAACTAAGTCAATAGTTTGTTTTGCAGTAACTTCAACGCCATTTAATAAATACAAAATCATACTTTCCCAATCATTTTTGGTTCTGACTTCTTGTAACACTTTATAATACTCGGCCTTATTTTGTGTAATATATCGGCTCAAATATAAAATAGGTATATCTAACAATCCTTGTAATACTAAATACAAAATATTAATTATTCTGCCTGTACGACCGTTTCCGTCATAAAAGGGGTGGATGCTTTCAAATTGATAATGTATGATTGCCATCTTTGTAAGCGGGTCTAAATCTGAAAAATCATTATCATTAATAAATTTTTCAAGATTTGCCATTAAGTTCAAAATGTCGTCAGGATGTTGAGGAGGTGTGTAAACAATCTCGCCTTTTTGATTTTTTAATGTTGTTCCTGCTTGCGTTCTGAAACCTGCTTTGTTTTCTTCTAAAATTTGCTGTATGCCAATAATATGTTTGTTCAACAATAGACTTTGTTTCCGTACAATTTCAAAACCTTGTTTCAATCCTTGTGCATAATTATAGACTTCTTTGGTTGCAGGATTGTGGGTGTCAATCAAAATGTTTTCTTTGTACAAGTCGTCGTGAGTGGTAACGATGTTTTCTATTTCGCTACTGTCTTTCGCTTCCTGCAAAGTCAAGGTATTAATTAGAATATTCTCGTTGGGAATCGTTTTTACAGTTCCTTTGAGTTCCGCCAAATATCTATGCGCCTTTGAAAGTTGCTTTAAAATTTTGGCGGTTTCTATTTCGGTTTGTGGAGGTAAAAATGGTAATATGAAATTTTGATTTAGATCCTGCATAGCATACGTTTATTGGTTACTTGCATTTTTAATTATCCTTAGTTGAGGTTCTTTGTAATTGGTCAGCTTTTCTGAAAGTTCCATAAACAAATCAGCGTTTGCGTCTTTATCTTCACTTTTATTTATATATTTCAAAAAAATACTTTCTTTAGAATGTCCAGTAATGTTCATTAAAATCGGTGTTGGTATTTTTTTATAGTAATTTGTAGCGAAAGAGCGTCTAAAACAATGACTCGCTATTAATTCGTGTTTTGGGTAAAAGCCTAATTTTTTTCTTTTAGTGTCTTTATCGATTTTTTTCCCTTCTATGACCTCATCAATTTTAGCAATTTTGCAAACTTCTTTAATATATTGATTTAGTTTTTGACTGCTGATTTTATACGGGAAATCATTTTCTATAATATCAATGATGTGGTTTTTTATGATTCCAACAGTAATGTGCTTTTTGGTTTTTTTCTGCACTATATCTAAATAAATCCCCTTAGTGTTATTTCTAAAATTATCTTTTGTAATTGAAAGTAAATCGATACTCCGTTGCCCTGTTTCGCACCCTATTAGAATCCATTTTCTCGCATTTATATGGGCTACATTCTCAAGTTCAGCCTTTCTAATTGTTTCTAATTCCTCAAATGATAATGTTGCAATAAAGCGGTCTTCATCATTTTCGCTAAAACTTTCAATAAGCTTAATTTGATTGTTTATAGGGATTTCCAACTTTTCAGCGTCCAAACAAACTGTTTTTAAATTGTCTATTTGCTTTCCTGCATAGTTTGTAGAATAATGTTGTACATTGATTAGCCAGTTTGTGAATTTTTCAACAAAAAGCCTATTCACATCTAATAAATGGATTTGCTTTTTGATTACTTCTTGGTAGTTTTTGATAAGATTTTTAAAAGTGATGTAGCCTTTTATTCTGTTTTCCGAAAGTCCAATTTTGCTACTTCCTTTTATTTTTCTTGTGTTTGCATTGTCAATAATATGTTGAATATGATTTACTAACAATCCAGTATCAACTTTTTCAATTCTATTGAAACAGTCGTTTATTTTGTTTTCGAGCCAATATTTGTCAATAATTACGCTATCAGCCAAATCATTGTTTAGGTTATCGAAAAGATAGGTTTCTAATTTTTTAAGGTCGTTAAATAGACGTTTGTTTTCAGCGGTGTTTTGTTTCGGTTTGTTGGTTGCTTCGCTCCATTCTTTAGGATTAATTGTAAACCCTGTGTTTGCTTCAACGTCTTTGTTTCTTCCAATGATTAAACGAACCTTAATTGAAACGTTTTTATTAGCATTACTTCTTAATCTAAATTGTACGGATGCCATAACTTACACTTTTGAAAACCAAAAGTATAAAATATAGTAATAGGTTTTAAAAGTTGCCCGACATTTGCCCGACATTTTTAAACAGCATTCAATTTTATTAAATTATTTTAAATTCTTAAGTTTACTATTTTATCCCTTGCATGTGTTGAATTTATTGCTATTTTTGTCCAAAAAGCAGGGCTTTTTGTACAAAGGTCAATTTGAAGAAATTGATGGGGTTTGCGTCCCGCTCTGAGTACAAAAGCTCGTAATGAAAATTACGAGCTTTTTTTATTGATATAATTCAGTAATTTTCTACAGTTTTAATTGGAATTTGTATTTTCAATAATTGATATTTAAAAAACATGGGGGCATTCGTTATCACGAAAAAAGATGAAGATCACTATAAATTCGTCTATACATCCAGAAAAGGCAAGATTGTCTTTTCGAGTGCTACCTATGAATTAAAAATGGACATCGAAGACGATATCGAATTAATTAAAACAAATGCGGAAACAGCCTTTTGCATGAAATTTAAAACATCAAGAGGGCAGTTTTTCTACAGGCTCATCATTAATGATAAGGTATATGCGACAAGCAGAAAATTTAATACGGTTTTAAGGCTTGAAAAAGGAATTGCGGAAGTAAAACTTTACGTTCCAAAAGCTGAAACACTTGATTTTTCTGGAGCAGATATTTTTGCAGATCAAGAATAAAAAATCAAAGCAAAAAAAAATCCCGCTTTTAGCGGGATTAATTTTTTTTACTAGAATCTAGAATTACTCAGCTGTAGTAGTTGTAGTAGTTGTAGTTGTAGTGTCAACTGCAGTAGTATCAACAGCAGGAGCTTCAACTTCTGGAGTTACAACTTCTTCAGTTGTAGTTTCAACTGTAGTTTCTTCTTTTGCAGTTTCTTTACAAGATACGAAAGATACGCTTAATGCTACTACTAATGCTAAACTTAAAAATGCTTTTTTCATCTTACTTAATTATAAAAGGTTAATTATTAATTCGAGGCAAAGATATAAATTTTTTATTATGATTATTTTTTTTTGAAAATATTTTTTAAAAAATAAATTCCCTTGCAACGTCAAATCATTTTACAATTACTGTGCCAAAAATACAAAACACTAAGAAAAAGTTAAGAGATGTTAAATAAAATTTCAAAGAAGCTGTAAACAATTGTTTTTAAGGGGATTATTTTTTCTTTTTAGGGTGAACTAATTTCATTTCATCGATCAAATTTTTTGCTCCGGCATATTTATCAATGATAAAAAGTACATATCGCATATCCACCATGATGTTTCTACAGATCGCTGGGTCGTAATAGATGTCGCTCATTGTCCCTTCCCAAACTCTATCGAAGTTCAAACCAATCAAATTTCCCTTCGCATCAAGAGCCGGACTTCCTGAATTCCCTCCAGTTGTATGGTTTGTACCGATAAAACAAACAGGCATTTTTCCTTTTTCACCATATTGACCGTAATCCTTCTTTTTATATAGATCAATCAATTTTGCAGGAACGTCAAATTCATAATCGCCTGGAATGTATTTTTCCATCACACCATCTAAATAGGTTACAGGAGTATATAAAGTAGCATCTTTTGGCTCATAGCCTTTCACTTTTCCGTATGTTACCCTCAAAGTACTGTTTGCATCAGGAAAAATCCTAGAATCTTTGTTCAATTCCAATTGAGCTTTCATATAGGTTCTTTGCAAAGCCGTAATCTTTAAATTGATTTCTTCATACTTAGGATTTACCTCTTTCACAAATATATCAGCCATTGCTTTTACAACTTGGAAGCCCTTATCGTTATTCAAGTTTTCCAAAACTGTTTTAGAATCGCCTTTTAGTAATTCCTTCACACCGTCATAAGTAGTCAATCGAGATTGTCCATAAACTTCCGTAGCTAATTTCGAAGCGTCAATATTGTTCAAGCTCTGTGGTAAAAACTGTTTTGGAGATTTTGTTGCATACAAATCAATCAATTGCTCGAAGACCTTTTCATCCACTTTTGCATTAAAGTCCTTGTAGAAAGCTCCCAATCCTTCAACCAAATTGTTTCTTCGGTCATTAAACGATTGTTCGCCTCTCAAGTTATAAATTTGCTCTAGTTGATACATTTTATAGGCCAAGCTGAGCATTTCTGTGTTTCTCAAAACCGTTTCCATAAAATAATCCCTGCTCAAAGCATAAGGTAAAATCTCGTTGTAATTACTTTCAAAATCAGACAATAAATTGCCATACTCAGCTTGTTTTCCTGATTTTACAACCTTCTCTTGAAATGCTTTTTCTTGCTGTTTTTTTACCGCAACCGCATTCGATTTAATCAAACCTTGCGTTTCACCCATCCATTTTTTCCAATAATTGGCAATACTGGCATATTTTGAGGCATATTGAATCTTGATGGCCTTGTCTTTTCGCATAAAACCATCGGCAACTTTCAAAGCACGGTCACGAATTTCCACCTTTGCAGGATTCAATTCCTTCACAATTTGCTCTATGGCAACCGCTGGCAAATACTCTGAAGTCCTTCCTGGATAACCAAAAACCAATGTAAAATCATCTTCAGCAACACCATCTAACGAAATTGGCAAAAAGTGTTTAGGTGTATACGGAACATTGTCTTTTGAATATTCTGCAGGACGATTGTTCTTATCTGCGTAAATTCTGAAGAGCGAAAAATCTCCCGTATGACGTGGCCAAACCCAGTTATCAGTATCAGAACCAAACTTTCCAACGGAACTTGGTGGAGCTCCAACCAACCTCACATCTTTATAGGTTTCCGTCAAGAAAAGCATATATTGATTCCCGTCATAAAACGTACGGATTTTATTTTCTTGCCAACTTTCTTTCGGTAAAGAGCTACTAAGCGAAGAAATATTTTGCTGAATTTTCTTCTGTTTATCTGCTTCCGAAAGTCCTTGAGTTCCTTCCAAAACCTGAGTCGTCACGTCTTCAATCTTAACGATAAATGTCACCACCAAATCCTTGTTTGGCAACTCATCTTCCATTTTCATTGCCCAAAAACCATCCGTAATATAATCGTTTTCAAGTGACGAATGCGATTGGATTTCATCAAAACCACAATGGTGATTCGTCAATAAAAGTCCTTTTGGAGAAATCACTTCCGACGTACAACCTCCATTAAAATGCGGAACAGCATCCTTCAAGCTCGACTTGTTCACGTCATAAATATCCGAAGCCGACATCTTCATGCCAAGGCTTTTCATCTCTTTCTCATTCATCCCTTTCAGCAACGAAGGAATCCACATTCCGCCCTGTTGGGCCTGAACTGACACAACAAATAAAAGGAGTAATACTCTTAAAAACTTCATACAATAATAATTAGGTTAAAAAACAATCCGCAAATTGCGAAATCTTCGGCAATATAGGATTTTCAGTTAAAAAAAATACAGAATTAACATTTTGATAAGTCTAGGAGCGAATCGCTTGGGTTTTTGAGGTAATCCATATTCCTGCCTTCCTTCCAAATCTTTTTGTTTTTAAAGAAAAAACAAAAAGGATTTTCCCTCCAGTCAGGGCTATCCCGAAGCTTCAGGAGAAAACTTTAGGCAATTTTACAACCGCAGTTGCCAATATTGTGGCTACAATAACTTCGGAACCAGCTTCATCAACTTACGATTATGGACCACGAAGTCTTTAGCTAAATATAATTTTTGAGCCATTTCGTTATGGCCTTCCACTTCCAAATAAATAATTTTCAAAGAAAGTAAAATCGCTTGCTCGTGTATAAAATCGACAACCTGTTTGCCAATTCCCTTTCCTCGGGATTTTTCATTCAGATACAATTCATCTAAAAAAGCAATCGTTCCCTTATATTCAAAACTAAAAACAAACGTCAGGATTACATAGCCAACGATTTCATTTTCAAAATAAATCAGCCAAGCTCTTCCAAGTTTTTCATCGGCTATAAATTTTTCAAACAACTTTCGAGACACTTCAACATCAATAGGATAACTGTCGATGGCATAAAAATCCTCCATCATCGGGAGAATGATGTCAATATCAGAAGATTGTAAAGATTTGAAATTTATCATATTCAAAATAAATGTGTGCTAATCTGTATTTAAATTCTTCAAAATAGTTTCGGTAGCATTTTTATTCATCTGAACAAAAGTGCTGCAAATATGTCCTTTTTCATACCGGATATCTTCATTCTGAATCAAATTCTCAAAAGCTTCATTCAGCTCTTTCTGATTCGAAATCGAGACACAACCTTCCATATTTACTAAAGCAATCGCTTCCGCAAAATGCGTGAAATTTGGGCCAATCACAATCGGAACACCAAATGTAGCAGGTTCCAAAATATTATGAACACCAGGATTTCCAAAACCACCACCAACGTATGCGATATCAGCATAACTGTAAATTTTCGTCAAAATCCCAATGGTGTCAATAATAAAGACATCAAAATCAGCTAGATTTTTACCTTCTTTTTCGGAAAACAAAACAGTTTTTTTAGAGATATTATTTTTCAGTTGCTGGATTTGGTCTTCCTTGATGTTGTGTGGAGCAATAATAAACTTCACATTATAATTATTCGAATTGATAAAGTCAACCAACAAAGTTTCATCTTTTGGCCAAGAACTCCCCACAACAATTGTCAAAGTATCATTCTTAAAATCCGAAATAAAATCAAGCGAGTTGTCTTTCTCCAAGATCGAAGCCACACGGTCAAATCGGGTATCGCCTGAAACCGTAACATTCGTCTTTCCAATTTTCAACAAAAGTTCTTTTGATTTTGCATTCTGAACAAAAAAATGTTCAAAAGTATCCAAAGCCTTTCTATAAAATCCACCATACCATTTAAAGAAAACTTGGTTCTCTCTAAAAATCCCCGAAATAAGATAGACTGGGATTTGCTGTTTTTTTAATTCATTCAAATAATTCGGCCAATATTCATATTTGATAAAGAAAACCAAATCCGGATGAACAGATTTCAAGAATTCTTGGGCGTTGCTTTTAGTGTCCAAAGGCAAATAAATAATCACATCCACCACTTTAGAATTCTTTCGAACCTCATAACCCGAAGGAGAAAAAAAAGTCACCACAATCTTATGATTCGGATATTTTTCCTTGATTTTTTCAATCACTGGCAAACCTTGTTCAAACTCGCCTAACGATGCTGCGTGAAACCAAATCGTTTTGTCTGTTAGTTTTATTTCATTTGCCAAAGTCGGAAAAACAATCTTCCTTCCCTCAACAAAAAGTTTAATTTTAGCACTGAACAATGCCACGATTTTTAGTAAAAATGAAGCGACCTGAACAACAAGATTATAGAGAAAAAACATATCGACTTATTTGAATGGCTAAAATAAGGATTCTTGCATTAATTTGATGAAGGAATATCATTAATGACTATTTTTGTACGTCGTTTAAGAAATCTACGTTTTTTAAACATAATATTAAATTCAGATATAATGAAAAAAATCCAGATGGTGGACCTTAAAGGTCAATATGAAAAAATAAAAGAAACCGTAAACAATTCAATCCAAGAAGTTTTAGACACCAATACTTATATCAATGGGCCACAGGTTAGCACGCTCCAGAAAAATCTTGAGCAATATCTTGATGTAAAGCATGTAATTCCCTGTGCAAATGGTACTGATGCCTTGCAGATTGCAATGATGGGTTTGGATTTAAAGCCAGGAGATGAAGTTATCACAGCCGATTTTACCTTTGCCGCAACCGTTGAAGTTATTGCCTTATTGCAGTTGACTCCGGTTTTGGTAGATGTTGAAATCGATTCTTTTAATATTTCTATTGATGCCATCAAGAAAGCCATAACTCCAAAAACAAAAGCAATTGTTCCAGTACATTTGTTTGGTCAAGCAGCCAATATGGAGGCGATTATGGCCTTGGCTAAAGAGCATAATTTATATGTAATTGAAGATAATGCTCAAGCAATTGGAGCTAATTATACGTTTGCTGATGGTTCTAAGAAAAAAGTTGGAACTATGGGTCACGTTGCTTCAACTTCGTTTTTTCCATCAAAAAATTTAGGCTGTTATGGAGATGGTGGTGCCATTTTCACAAACGATGACAAACTTGCACATCAACTTCGAGGGATTGTAAATCACGGAATGTATGTTCGTTACCATCATGATGTTGTGGGTGTAAATTCACGTTTGGACAGTATTCAAGCTGCCGTCTTGAATGCTAAATTACCAAACCTCGATACTTATAATACTGAACGTCGTGCAGCAGCAAACAAATACAATATTGCACTTTCGGGACACAAAAATATCGTAGTTCCATCTTTTGATTTGAATGGAGACGACCACGTTTTCCACCAATATACTTTAAGAATCATCGATGCCGACAGAGATGCCTTAATGCAACATTTGCAAAGCAAAGAAATTCCTTGTGCTATCTATTATCCAATTCCGCTACACAGCCAAAAGGCCTATTTAGATTCGCGTTATAAGGAAGAAGATTTTCCAGTTACAAACCAGTTGGTCAAAGAAGTGATTTCGCTTCCAATGCATACGGAACTAGATGACGATCAAATCAAGTTTATAACTGACAGTGTTTTGGAATTTTTCAACTAAATTTTAATGCAAAACACTCCAAAAAAGAACATCTATCCGATAGTAGTTTTTGTCATAGTGTTTATTATTGCATTTTTTGCAACACGTTATTTCTTAAATTAATAATATGAAAATACTGGTAACAGGAGGTTTGGGCTTTATTGGTTCGCACACGGTTGTTGAACTGCAAAATGAAGGCTTTGAGGTTGTAATTATCGACAATTTATCCAATTCATCCGAAGAAGTTTTGAATGGAATTTTCAATATAACGCGAAAAAAACCTGTTTTTGAAAAATTAGATTTAAGAGAGAAAATAGCGGTTCGGGAGTTTTTTGCAAAACATACTGATATTGTTGGAGTGATTCATTTTGCAGCTTCTAAAGCAGTTGGCGAAAGTGTAGAAAATCCGCTTCTTTACTATGAAAACAACCTCAACACTTTAATTTATTTGTTACAGGAATTGCAACAAAAACCAGAAGCAAGCTTTATTTTTAGTTCATCTTGTACAGTTTACGGTCAAGCCGAATTGATGCCCATTACCGAAAATGCACCCGTTCAGCAGGCCATGTCACCTTATGGAAACACCAAGCAAATTGGTGAAGAAATCATTATCGATGTAGCCAAAGTTTCCAATATCAATGCTATTCTTTTAAGATACTTCAATCCAATTGGAGCTCATCCAACTGCTGAATTAGGTGAATTGCCAATTGGTGTTCCACAAAATCTTGTTCCCTTTATTACCCAAACTGCTATCGGTTTGAGAAAAGAACTTTCGGTTTTTGGTTCAGATTATCCAACTTCTGATGGAACATGCATTCGGGATTATATTCACGTAGTTGATTTGGCGAAAGCCCATGTGGTTGCCTTGCAAAGATTGCTGGACAAGAAAAATCAAGAAAAAGTGGAAACCTTCAATTTAGGGACTGGAACCGGAAGCTCGGTTTTGGAAGTCATCAATGCTTTTGAAAAAGTGAGTGGTCAAAAATTAAATTATAAAATCGTAGCACGAAGAGAAGGCGATGTTGTTGAGGCTTTCGCCAATACCACAAAGGCTAATGAAACTTTAGGATGGAATGCACAATCTACCTTAGAAGAAGCTTTGGAATCTGCCTGGAAATGGGAGAAGAAAATCAGAAGCTAGTTATTCATCTGCTAAAAAAAAAAATAAAAATCCCGTCGTGAAAAAATTCAGACGGGATTTTTTTATTGTATAGTAAGTATTTAGATTAGATGATCAACATCGCATCTCCATAAGAATAGAATTTATACTCTTCTTTGATCGCTTCTTCATAGGCTTTCTTCATTAAATCATGACCGCAAAATGCCGAGATCATCATCAATAAAGTTGATTTTGGTGTATGAAAATTAGTAATCATACAATCTGCAATACTAAAATCGTGTGGAGGAAAAATAAATTTATTCGTCCATCCATCATAAGGATTTAGTGTTCTTCCTGAAGAAACCGAGCTCTCAATGGCTCTCATAGAAGTCGTTCCAACGGCACAAATTCGTTTCTTTTTCGCTTTAGCGTTATTCACAATATCACAAGCTTCCTGAGTGATTTTCAACTCTTCAGAATCCATCTTGTGTTTAGACAAATCCTCAACTTCAACTGGATTAAAAGTTCCTAGACCTACATGAAGCGTTACTTCTGCAAAATCTACACCTTTAATTTCCAGTCTTTTTAGCAAATGTCTTGAAAAGTGCAAACCAGCAGTTGGTGCTGCAACAGCTCCTTCTTCTTTTGCATAAATCGTTTGGTAACGTTCAGCATCATCAGGAGTTACTTCGCGGTTGATGTATTTTGGGATTGGAGTTTCTCCAAGTTCAGTCAATTTATTTCTGAATTCTTCATAAGATCCATCATAAAGAAAACGCAACGTTCTTCCACGAGAAGTTGTATTGTCGATTACTTCGGCAACCAATGAATCATCGTCTCCAAAATATAATTTGTTACCAATTCTAATTTTACGAGCTGGATCGACCAAAACATCCCATAATCTTTGTTCCGCATTTAGTTCTCTCAATAAAAAAACTTCGATTCTTGCACCTGTTTTTTCTTTGTTTCCGTATAAACGAGCTGGAAAAACTTTGGTGTTATTCAGAATCAGCACATCTCCTTCATCGAAATAATCAATAACATCTTTAAACATTTTATGCTCGATGGTTTTCTTTTCACGGTTGATCACCATTAAACGTGATTCATCTCTATTTTCGGCTGGGTATTCTGCAAGAAGTTCTTTTGGTAAATTAAAATTGAAGTGTGATAATTTCATAATACATTTTAGATTTTAGATTTCAGATTTTTAGATTGGATTACCTAAAATTTGAATCGTGTGCAAATATACGATTGTGAGACAGGCGTTGTCAAGTGTTTTGGAGTTTATTTTTAAGATTGCCCAAAACACGCCAATTCACAAAGGTTTTTGATTTAACTTATTTGAAATCCGATGCTTTTCAAATCTTCCCAAAAATCAGGAAACGACTTCGAAACTACTTCTGCATCTTTGATTATAATGTCCGTTTTTAAAGCCAAAGGAGCAAATGCCATTGCCATTCGATGATCATTATAGGTCGAGATTTCTATATTTGAGATTATATCATCTGATGCTTCTAAAGTCAGACTGTCGTTTGTAACCTCAATACTTGCCCCAAGTTTTGACAATTCAGTTTTTAAAGCTTCTAATCGATCTGTCTCTTTTATTTTCAGCGTATGAAGTCCGGTTAAATGACATCCAATTCCTAGTCCGAAGCAAGTTACAGCAATAGTTTGGGCGATATCTGGAGCATCATTAAGATTGAAGATTGCAGATTCTTGATTTTTGGTTATCGCTTTTTTAATTGTAATTGATTTATCATCATTGAAAACTGTTTCTATTCCAAAATTTTTATAGATTTCCACTAAGGCGGAATCGCCTTGAAGGCTGTCTTTCTTATAACTTGAAAGTGTAATTTCGGTTCCACTTTCTGATAAAGCAACGATAGAATAGAAGTAGGAAGCCGAACTCCAGTCAGACTCTACGGTTATGAGTTGTGAGTTATGAGTTATGAGTTTTTTTACGGTAATTGTATTTCCTGTAAAAGAAGTTACCACCCCAATTTCGTTTAGCAAGGCCAAGGTCATTTTTATGTAAGGAACTGAGGTTATTTCACCTTCGAGCGTTAATTCTAGTCCGTTTTCAAGTTGGGGGGCGATTAATAAAAGTGCCGAAATATATTGGCTGCTAGTATTGGCTAGAAGCGAAACTTTATGATTCGTTAGTCTTTTTCCTTTGATTTTTATTGGCGGAAAGCCTTCATTTTCTTCATACGAAATTTCGGCTCCTAGCTGTATTAATGCATCGACCAAAATCTTGATGGGACGTTCTTTCATTCGGGATGAACCCGTCAATACCACTTCTCTATTTTCTTGAATGGCGAAAAATGCAGTCAAAAATCGCATGGCTGTTCCCGCATGATGAATATCGTAGAATTGGGAGTTGGATTCCGAAGTTTCGGTAGAAAGTTGGAAGTTTTGCAACACATTTAGCATGACTTCTGAATCATCAGAATTAGAGGTGTTTTCTAAACTTAGTTGTGAATACAACGCTCGAAGTAGCAACATGCGATTGGTTTCAGATTTGGAACCTGTTATTTTTATGGAGGATTGAAGTTTAACTTTTGAACAATACAAGCTTAAATTCATATGATTAGGAAAAAATGCTAAGGATTTGGTACTAATTGGAATAGTAATTTGAAAAAATCACAAATTGAATTGTGCGGTTAGATTTAATGAGTAATTATTTTGAACTTTATTAAAAAATGCTTTTGGAATGATACCTATTCCAAACTTTCTACTTTCATAAAATAGTAATTTAACTTGAATGGGCAAACCAATAGCATTTTGTGGTTCTTCCTGAAAATGATTAGTATAATGTAAAAAACCGACTCCAATTTGTGGCATGACCGAAGCTTTTGGTAGAACTTTATATTTTTTGCCTACAAACAAGTCTACCTCTGCTAATCCCTGAAAATAAGCATCCCTGCTGAATTTATTGACACTAACACCGATTCCTGCTGTAAATACAGCACTGTAGTATAAATTATTTTTTTTATATGCTAGTTCAAAACCAAAGTTAATTCCATTTTCTTTCCAGTCTCCAAAATTTGAATAACCGCCCCATTGTATTCCTAAGCAAAAGTGATCATCTTTCGTATCTTGCGAGTAAACCATCAGGGGAACAAGAAAAAAAATCCATAAAAGTTTTTTCATACCATTAAAATATAACTTTTTGTTTCGACTTTTATAAAACACAATCTGCATTACTTTAATTTCTCATTGTTCTTATGACGATCCTTATCCCGATTTGACTTCAAGTCAAGCTTTTTATCGAAGGCTTCCTGCAAGTTAATTCCGGTTTGATTCGCCAAGCACAAAACTACAAAAACAACATCGGCTAACTCCTCTCCAAGGTCTTTATTTTTATCGGATTCTTTCTCTGATTGTTCTCCATATCGTCGCGCTATAATTCGAGCCACTTCGCCAACTTCTTCGGTAAGCTGGGCCATATTAGTTAGTTCATTAAAATACCGAACACCGTGATCTTTTATCCAATTATCAACTTCTAGTTGGGCGTTTTCTAAGTTCATTTTATACTTTTTTGAGGACTATTTTTTCGTTTTGTTTTTCGATCATTTTTTTGTAAAAATCCTTTAGTGATAAATAATAATCTGAAGGAATATTAGAATAGTTCATGTCAAAAATTATGGCTAGTTGAATTTGACTTCCTGAATTTGTAATATTATATTTAAAAAGAGCAATATTTTCTTCCATTGCTATGGATAATGGCGTTGGAACTGATTCAACCACATAACCTTCTGGAATACTGATTGTAAAGGTATATTTATCTTGGTAAGGAAAAATAAAATCAACAGGAAACTGTCTTACTTCTTCTTTAAAAGGATTTTCCTTTCGAACGTAATATAGCATGGGTGAAAAATAAATCTTATCTCCAATTTTTTCTACAAGATTTGAATTTGTAAAATCAAAGGTTTCTACAATTGGTTTTGACAATTCTTTTTCATTGGCTACACTATATTCACCAATTTCCAAACCATCATACCGTTTTTCTAAACTTTCAATATAGCTATCTTTGGCTACCGACAAGTAGTTTTCTCTAAAGATATAACTATTATAATCAAAATATTGATCTCTAGCTTTACCTGAAACGTTTCCTTCTGCATCAATTGAAGCCAAAACATTAATCACTTCTTTAGAATTAATTTTAGGCATCAAATCTACTTCTTCTGATGTTTTATTTTCTCGAATCAATCGACCATTCCAGTTTAAAACTCTTATTGGCAATAAATTAGGCAAAGCATTTTTAGTTGTTGCATCTAGAAATATTTGCTTGTTATTTTCTAATTCTACTGCTGCAATAACATAATTATAAGCTCCTCGATTGGGATACAAAGCTATTCCATTAGAACGCGTGCTAACTAACACTGGATTTGCATTTATTTGGGCATGACGCAACATCGCGACAAGCATCAAATTTATTTCGGCCACATTTCCTACTTTCTCGGCATATGCTTTTTTAACTCCTGCATCACAATAATAGCTGTTTTTTTCGTTCCAATTCATCCTTGATTTTACGTAATCAAAAATAATATTTATTTTTTCGTCTCTTGCTACTACACCCTTTACAAGTGCGTCAATATCTTCTTCGAAATAGGATTTTCGATTCAATTCATCTCCAAAATCTTCGTGTTCATAAATAGTTTTCGCAACAGATTGCCAATCGGTTGCATAATTGGTAATACCTGAGTTTGGAAAACTTGTGGAAGCTAGCTCGTATTGCAACATGGAAGTATAGTTCTCCATATTATTAACATAAGGCTCAGCTTTTAAAGCCTTTACATTATCAACAGTATAAATCACTTTTGATTCATTATATCTTCTAGACATTCCCATCACCACTTCTTCCTTTGATGCCTTGACATCTGAAAAGCCTTTTAAAAATCTTCGATATGTAAAATATTGTGGTATCCTAACATCATATTCTACGTGATTTACTGGAATAGAATATTGAAAATACCAATCTGGAAAAAAAGAATAATACGGAGTTCTCAGTGTGTATTTATATTCAATAACGCTTCCTTCTTTGACATTTGGCAATGTTATTTTTTTAATGTTATAGTCTTCATTGAACTTTTCTTCAAATTCTCCGTCACTTTTCAGTTTTGTTTTTTCTATTTTATCCCCTACAAGGTTATATGTTACTGCATCATCAAACCTCAGCCTAACTTGTTTTCCTCCTTTATAATATGGCATTTCGACTGTAGAATATTCGTAGCCTTCTTTTTTGTAGATTTTAACTCTAAATTTTACTTCATTAATTAAAACAAAATAGCCTTCTGGATCAATATCAAAATATGTTTTTCCTGTTTTAAATAATATAGCTGCTGCAGCCGAACTATCTAGAGGGTGTTTTTTTTCTTGTAATTCTTCGATAGAAACTTTTCCTAAGTCATAGTTTTGAGCCCAAGAATTTATTGAAAGAAAGAATACGAAAATTAAAAGGACATTTTTTTTCATCTGTAAATTATTAATTTTTAACCAATACGATTTTTGCATTATCGCTTTTTGCAATTTGCTCTCTAAATTTTCTAAAACTTTCGTAATCCTTTTTATCATAATAACCTGGATTGGCAGTGTAGGTTCGCTTGTAGAGTAATTGTCGCTCATTTACAACAACATATTCAGTTTTATAATGACCAAATACATCTTTAACTTCGAAGTTTTCAGGTTTGGCTTCAATAGCGAATCCTTCTGGAAAATCGATTACAATTTCATCATAATCTGAAAATCCTCTTGAAATTTCAAATGGATTATTTCTGGTTCTATAACGTGACGGAATTCCAGAAATCGGATTATACGCATTTACAGCAAACATCAATCTTTGTCCTGTGATATTTGCATATTCTGAAGCATCTAGAGCAACTTCTTCAGAAAATTCGATTGCCTCTTTATCGTTGGAGAAATTAATTTTTTTTAATTTTAAGTTATTGATATGACTAAAATAACTTTTGTAAAACTTATTTAAATCATCAGAAGACTTATTTTCGTTCATGAATTTATTGTCATATTGTGTTCCTTTTGATTTTATTGATACACTTCCAGTAAGATGTCCTTTTTCATCAATCGAGTAGTTCCCTTTGGAAATTTGGGTATTTTCATTTGTAGTATATTCATGTGTTTTAACGATTTCTCCACCTTCGGGTTTCAACATCAAAGCAAGTCTATCATCGGTAAACTTGCCTTGAAATCCAAAAGGGGTTATTTGGTTAGTACATTCAAGCCAGATATAGTTTTCTTGATTAGGAATCGCTAAAATCACGTGATTACTTTGCATGGAAACAAAATCTTCAACTACACTCTTCTTATTCCTATCCCCATAAAGCCTAACATAATGTGAGGGAACACCAACGGTCTCTAACAATGCTTTAGTATAATTTGTTAGAGCCTTACAATCTCCATATCCCAAACGATCAACATCCTTAGCATTCATTGGCTTCCAACCACCAATTCCCTCTTGAATACTTATATATCTAGTTTTTTCTTGAACAAAATTGTAAACTATTTTTGCCTTCTTTATAGGATCTTTTTCATCACTCACTAAGTGTTTGATTTTTGTTTTTGATTCCTCAGATAATTCTCTAGTACCTGATAAAATTTCGTCTGAAAACCATTTTCCCATTTCTTGCCAGGATTTAGCATTTCCATCAACTCCCTCTAAATGAAAATAATCTAATCCCATCATAACATTTGGAGCATAAGTAGAAAGCGAAGGAGAATAATCTTCATTTTTTAATGCTTTCAAATTCGAAGCTGCGAAAGAAACTACATTACCACTAATTTCTTTTTTAATAGTAGGGTATTCGGCAAAATTATTTTCTTTAAACTTAAATCCTAATTCAGGAATACAATTAATTGTTATTATTGACTTTTCAACACTTATATTATGATCTTGAATTGGATACCATGTCTTTATAAAGGCAGTATTTGAAGTTTCAACTTCACTTTCAAAAATTAGAGTAAACGGATATTGGATTGCTGTATAATCCAAATAAAGCACCCTATTATCAGTAATTATCGAACCTTCAGATATCGAATTCTCTTTAAAATCTTTTCGCTTAATTTTTTTAATTTCTTTTCCTGATTCATTTAATATAGTAGCTTCAATCGATTTAATTTTAGTCGATTTATCAAAATATTCTGAAGCATCCATGTGTTCCAAACCATTTTCATTCAAAATAGTAACTACGGTTTTTGTCGTTACAGTCATCGATTTTCTTGAGATGATCTTTACATCTATTTGACTCAAACGTACAACAGCATTTGCATTTTCCTTCATTTCCGAAGGTATATCAGAAATGGAATAACTAATGTCTTGAGAATATAAAGCCGTAGTTATCAACAGCCATATCATAGAATTGAAAAATTTCATACAATTTGGATTTCTCCAAAAATATAAAATTTTTAGAAATAATTAACAAAATTATTCTCTGTTTTTAGTATCGATGATAATTGTCACTGGGCCATCATTTAAAAGTGCCACTTTCATGTCGGCCCCAAACTTTCCGGTTTGGATTTTTTTGCCGAATTCAGATTCTAGTTTGGCAACAAATTTTTCATATAATGGAATGGCAATATCCGGTTTTGAAGCCTTGATATAAGAAGGACGATTTCCTTTTTTTGTTGATGCATGAAGGGTAAACTGGCTCACAACGATAATATCTCCGTTTACATCTTGAACTGACAGATTCATCACCTCGTTTTCATCACCAAAAATCCGCATGTTGATGATTTTTCCAACAAGCCAATTGATGTCATCGTCTGAATCTGCATCTTCAATTCCGACCAAAACCAGAAGCCCTGTTTTTATTTCGGCAGAAATTGCTCCTTCGATAGTTACCGAAGCTTGGGAAACTCTTTGTATGACGGCTTTCAATTATAATTGTAGATTTAGATTGCAGATTTTAGAAGTATCTAAAAAACTGAATACTGTTACTGAACACTGCTAACTTTTCCTCGTTTCATCACTTGCAATACGGTCATCATTATAGATATCCGTTCGATAGTGTTCGTCATCACCTTCCAAGATTTTAAGGTAACTTCTATAGCGTGACCAAGCAATTTCGTCTTTTTCTAGTGCTTTTTTAATGGCACAATGTGGTTCTTCCTTGTGCAAACAATTGTTGAATTTGCATTGGTCCTGCAACTTGAAAAATTCAGGGAAATAACCGCTGATTTCTGCCGGATCCATATCCACCATCCCGAAACCTTTGATTCCAGGTGTATCAATAATTCGTGCATCAAAACTCAAATCATACATTTCTGCAAAAGTCGTTGTATGTTGACCTTGTTTGCTTTGTTCGGAAATTTCAGTTGTTTTTAAATGCAATGTTGGTTCCATAGCATTGACCAAGGTGGATTTTCCAACACCGGAATGACCCGAAAACATACTCACTTTTCCAATCATTAGTTCCTTTAATTTATCTACACCTTTCATCTCAGTCGATGAAACTCGCAGACATTGGTAGCCAATTTCCTGATAGACGTGTTGCATATACAATTGTTCGTCTAAAGTGGTTTCGTCAAGCGTGTCAATTTTATTGAAAACTAAAATCGCCTCGATTCCATAAGCTTCGGCTGTTACCAAAAAGCGGTCTATAAAATTAAAAGTCGTTGGCGGATTATTGACTGTTACCAATAAAAAAACCCGATCAATATTAGAAGCAATAATATGCATCTGATGGGACAAATTCACTGATTTTCGAACGATATAATTTTTCCTATCATGAATTTTATGAATCGTTCCCGTGATTTTATCTGACGTTTCATCCAATTCAAAATCTACAATATCGCCAACGGCAATAGGATTGGTACTTTTTATTCCTTTCATGCGGAATTTTCCCTTGATACGGCACTCGATAAAATCTCCTTCTTCAGATTTCACGGTGTACCAACTTCCTGTAGATTTATAAACGGTTCCTGTCATTCAGATTTTAGATTTTAGATTTCAGACTTAAAACTGAAAATTTAAAGAGGACAAAATTACGCTATTTACTTGTGAACAGCGTAATTTTGCCCTCTAAAAATTAAAATTCTAAACTGAATTTGAAAAGTTTACCACACGATTTCTGCTAAAATATCATTCTCTTTGACTTTCCCCAATTGAATTGTTTTTAAGGTTTTAGTTGTTTTACCGGCTTTCGTGATATAAATTTCAACCATAACTGTCGCAGGACCACTTTCTGTCAATTCGCTTTCGCCATAATAATCTGTCTTGATTTGATATTTACCTTTTACGGCATTTCGAATCATATATTGTTCAGGACCATAACCTTCTGTAAAATCTTTTGAAAATCTCGCACCTGCTTGTGTATCACGATGACCATAATAACATTCTTCGTTGGTTGGTTCAATGATGTGCAAATCTAAATCGACATCCATCAAGTTCCAGTTCATAATAATCCTGATGTCAACGGGCATTTTTTCAAAGTATTTCTTGTCTAACTTACCCGAATCCAATCTTTTGTTTTCAGCCATTAAACGGTTGATGTCCATCAAAATAATATCTTCCACGCCTTCATATTGGCCACTCATTTCACCATAATAATTTACTTCCAAAGCCTTAATTAATTGATCGAAAGCTTCTTGATTTTTTCCAGCATCTTCCAAAGCTAAAGCATAATCTCTCAAACTTTGTGGTTCATGAGCCCGCCATTTTACAATCTGTTGTGCTGTAAATAAAGCATCATCAAAAGACGACCATTGACGCAAAGTGTAGGTCAAGGTTTTATAAAGTTGGTGATTTTCCAATCCTAGATCGGCAATATTGCTGATTACTTGCAATGCCTTTTTTACATCGCCTTGATTGTAGAAAAAATGAGCTACATCAAAATAAAAACTCGGATTTCGTTCCTGTGATTTTCGCAATTCAAAATACAAATCATACTGTTTCTCTTTTGGAGCAGAAGCCAACGCTTTCAAATACAATCTATCTGGATTCCAAGATTTTGGTTGGTCTTGTTCGATGATTTGATTGTTGGCTCCATTTTTTGAAACCATAACAATCACGCCATTTGCTCCACGATTTCCATAAAGTGATGTTGCTGAAGCATCTTTTAGAACAGTGATACTTTCAATATCATTTGAGTTTATATTCTTAAAAGTTTCTGCATTAACTGGGACACCATCTAAAATATACAACGGATCTTTAGTTGCTGTTAAAGACGAAAAACCACGAACTCTAACAGTTGTATTTTGACCAGGCTGTCCAGCAGCTGACGAAATGTTAACTCCCGCAACTTCTCCTTGTAAACTTTGAATAGCATCTTCCCTCTTATTGCTTGATATTTCTTCCGAAGAAATAGTTTGAACAGAATAGGACATCGATTTTTTAGCTACAGATTCGTATTTATCTTCTGAAATTTCAGAATCACTTTCCTCTACTGATTCCATTTTCTGAGTTCCGTAACCAACTACAACCACTTCTTCTAAATTTGAAGAACTAGCCTCCATTTCCACATTCACTTCATTGTTTCGTCCCACATTCACAGTTATTGACTTTAATCCTATATAATCAAATCTAAGTCTTCCGTTTTCAGGTACTTTAATTGAATATTTTCCGTCAAAATCGGTTTGGGTGCCTTCATTTCCTGATGTGACACTAACTCCTGGCAATGGCATACCACTTTCAATAACGACTCCTGAAATAAATCCTTCTGGAGTAGTTGAATTTCTGCTGGAATTTACTCCCGAATTTGCGTTTGTGGCATTCCTTCTGTCTACTTTTTTTGGTTTTGGAGCAGGTTTTGGCTTCACAAATCGGATGTCTTTTTTCCACCACGAATTCAATTCTGCGAAATAACGTTCTACATTTTGCCAATTGCTCTTTTGTTCGGCCAATCGGCTTTCTTGTTCCTGCTTTTTAATTCTGTCAAATTCAGCCCGTAATTCTGTTGGAGGAACAATATCATAAGCAATATAATCACGTATGTCTTCCAAAACAATCAGCGACGTGTTTTTGGTGATAATTCCGTATTTCTTGCCCAAAAGTTCAATTTCTTCGGCATTTTTAGCATATTGCAAATCAAGATTGGCGATTTTTTTCTGGGCCCAAAGTTTCTCAATATTCACCTCATCAGTTTTCTGAACCGAAGCATCTAATGTGATTTTTCGTTCCAAAATCGCTCCGTTTTCATATCCAAACAACAGTGTGATTTCATTTTTTGGATTCAAGGAAATTCCCGAAAATGAAAAGCTTCCCGAAACCGAACTTCCTGTCATCGGAAACAAATTGGTCACGGTATAATTTTCTTTTATGCCAAGAAATTTTAAAGTATTGTTGGTTAATTTGTCCAAAGCCGTTTCCAAATTCAACTGGTTCAAATTGATAAAATTGCCACCTGTTTGCATTGAAGAAAAATTCAGAAAAGCAAAATCTGCCGAAACCGAAGATGTAATGGTGTAAACCGATTTTTTAGTTTTAGGCAAATTATTTTCACTCAACGAAGACAATCCATCAGAGAAAAGCAAGTATTCATCGTGGTTCGGAAGGTTTATCTGTGAAAAACGCGTTCCGCCGTCATACTTTGTATTTTGTAAAACGGATTTTAATTCAGTCCAATTTCCGTTTGAAATCACAAACTCTTTTTGTTTTTCAAAAGTGTAATTTAAAAAGTATAAAGTGACTTTCGTGTTTTTTATTTGGTTGAAATAAACTTCCAATAAATTCAATTCTTTATTCAAATCACGTGTTTTGGCACTCAAGGAATTATCCCAAATTAATCCGATGGAATTGGGCTGTTTTTTGGCAATTTTATTTCCTTCAATGAAAGTATTTCCATAAAAATAATGCTGGCCACCCACGTTTTGTATCACCACACTCGGCACATTTTCCTGTATTGGAATTTTGAAAAGTAATTGTTCTGATGGCTGATAATTTTCTTTTTTTACCGATGCCTGAAACGATTGGTTCCATTTTGAAAACGAAATTTCATCTACCGAATTCTCGGCAAGAATTGGCGAAGAAGCACTTCCAAAAACCACAATATTGATTTCAAATTTATCCAATTTTGTCGGATAACGGCTCACCAATTTATACGCCAAATTATTTTTATCGAAAGCAGAAAGTTCTTCCTCATAACCAATAACCACAATACGTTCGCCATTTGGCATCAACGGATAAATTCGGGTCCTGAAATTATTCCCATCCACTTTTTCTAATAATCCTGGGTCAACACGACGGTGTTCAATTGCTTCAAAAACCTGTTTCCCTTTATTTTTATTTACCGGAACCGCTTCTCGCATTTTGCCATTAATATCAATCGCATATCGTGAAACCGAAACGTTTTCGGGCAATGGAAAAATCAATTCTGCTTCCATTTGTCGGTTGCTCGAATTAAAAAAGTGCATTTCGGCAGTTGTATAAGCTATGTTTCCAACGACTTTCACATTTACCAATAATTGACTCATTCGCACTTTTTCAGAACCTTCGCCCTTGACCGTAAACTCCGGACTTTGAGCAAAAGTTTTAGTTCCGAAAAACAATAAAAAATAAAATAAAAATTTCAAATTCGATTGAAAATTTCTGGCTTCGGATAAATTCATTCTTGATTTCATAACACGAAAGTTAAGGTTGTATTTTTATAGAGCATAAAAATTTATAAAAGGTTGGGACGATGCTTATTTTTTTTCAAAAAAAAGCCTGCAGGTATAAAACTGCAGGCTATTCATTATATTTTGACTTTTAAAAATCATCCATTTATCACCTTTTCCTGATGGCTAATACTTTCCTGATGAATCGCCTTGAATAATTTCAAAACAAATTCCTCGCTCAAACCCTTTTGTTCGCCTTCCAGAATCATTTTTCCTAATATTTCGTTCCAACGTTTATTTTGAAGGACTGCTACATTTTTAGCCTTCTTCAAAGCCCCAATCTGGTCGGCAACTTTCATTCTGTTACCCAGAATTTCCAGAATCTTGCTATCGGCGATATCAATATTGGCTCGAAGTTTTGCCATTTCGTTATTAAAATCATCTTCCTCAGATGTCATTTTCTTCACCTTCAAATCGGCAAATATCTGCTTCAAAACCGTTGGCGTAACCTGTTGAGCTGCATCGCTCCAAGCATTATCGGGATCAATATGCGTTTCAATAATCAAACCGTCATAATTCAAATCCAAGGCCTGTTGCGAAACTTCCTGAATCATATCACGCTTTCCTGTAATGTGTGAAGGATCACAAATCAAAGGCAAATCCGGGAAACGGCTCTGCAATTCAATCGCAATCTGCCATTCCGGAATGTTGCGGTATTTCGTTTTTTCATACGTCGAAAATCCTCTGTGAATAACGCCTAATTTTTTAATTCCGGCATTATACAAACGCTCCACACCACCAATCCACAAAGCCAAATCAGGATTTACAGGATTTTTTACCAACACAATCTTATCTGTATTTTCCAATGCATCGGCAATCTCCTGAACCGCAAACGGGTTTACAGTCGTTCTTGCTCCAATCCACAACACATCAATATCATGCTCCAACGCCAATTTCACGTGGGTGGCATTTGCTACTTCGGTCGCCATCAGCAAGCCGGTTTCCGCTTTTGCTTTTTGCAACCATTTTAATCCAATGGCTCCAACACCTTCAAAACCACCCGGACGCGTTCGTGGTTTCCAGATTCCGGCACGGTAAATACTCACATCCGAATCCTTCAATTCGTGGGCTATTTTCAACACCTGTTCTTCGGTTTCTGCACTGCAAGGTCCCGCTATTACTAATGGATGTGACAATTTAAAATCATCCAACCACGTCCTCATTGCTTTATTATTTTCCATAATCAATTTTACTAGTACAAATTTATGTTATTTTCTTTAGGAGCTCTACTTCTGGCTTCCTTTAATCCATGTTCCCGCCATCCTTCCAAATCTTTTTATTTTTTTAAAGAAAAAAAATAAAAAGGATTTTCCCTCCTGTCGGGGCTACTTTAAAATCTTTTGGCACTTTTTAATCTTTTAGCTACAGACCCGACAGGTTTTAAAAACCTGTCAGGTCTTCATGAAACTTAATTCCTTAATGGTTTGAAAAAACCTAACAGTCCCGACGCTTCGGGATGAAAACCTGTTAGGATGGATACTCGAAACGTTTTATCGCTTCCCGAATCTTCTCCTCTTTCACACACAACGAAAACCTAATATAACCCTCGCCATTGCTTCCGAAAATAGTTCCTGGTGTAATGAAAACATGTTTTTCAAGCAAAATTTCATCAATAAAATCTTCCGCTGATGTAACATTTGAAGGCAATTTCGCCCAAACAAACATCCCAACACTATTCCTATCATAACTGCATCCAAGCTTATCAGCCAATTCGAAAATCAAGTTTCTTCGTCTGCTGTAGATTTCATTTTGAGCATCAAACCACTCTTTTCCCAACTTCAACGCTTCAACTGCACCTTTCTGGATGCCATAGAACATCCCGCTGTCCATATTGCTTTTAACTTTCAAAATTGCCTCAATAAATGCTGCTTTTCCCGAAACCATCCCGACACGCCAACCTGCCATATTAAAGGTCTTACTCAGCGAATTCAATTCCAAAGCCACTTCTTTAGCTCCTTCGATCTCCAAAATCGACATTGGTTTCTCGTTCAAGACAAAACTATAGGGATTGTCGTTTATCAAAAGGATCTGATGCTTTTTGGCGAAAGCCACCAACTTTTCAAGCAGTTCTTTCGAAGCATTTGCACCCGTCGGCATATTCGGATAATTCACCCACATCAATTTTACTTTAGACAAATCCTGTTGTTCCAAAACTTCAAAATCGGGTTCCCAATTATTTTCTGCTTTCAAATCATACAAAACTGCCTTCGCTTGAACCAGATTCGTAACTGATTCATAAGTGGGATATCCGGGATTCGGAATCAAAACCTCATCACCTTCGTTCAGAAACGCCATCGAAATATGCATAATTCCTTCCTTGGAACCCATCAATGGCAAGATTTCTGAATTATAATCAAGCGTTACGCCAAATTGTTTCTTATAAAAAGTCGCAATGCCTTGTCGCAACTCGGGCAATCCTTGATAACTCTGGTATTCGTGGGCTTTATCATCGTTCATCGTATTTTGAATGGCTTCAATCACATTTTTGGATGGTGCCAAATCCGGACTACCAATCCCCATATTGATGATGGGCTTTCCATCCGCCATCAATTGCCGAACCTGTCGCAACTTGTGCGAAAAATAATATTCCTGGACTGTATCTAATCGTTTGGCTGTAGTAATCATATTTTTCCGTTTTTATATTCACCCAAAACCTTGAAATGGGTCGTCATCAATTGCAAAATATTCTTGGCTTTTTCATAATGCTTGTATTTTTCAAAAACCACATCCACAAAAAAGGAATACTGGAAAGGCGTTTCAATTATAGGCATCGACTGGATTTTGGTCAAATTCAGTTTGCAGTTGTTCATCACATTCAAAATGGTTGCAAGACTTCCCGGCATGTCATCCAACTCAAATTTTATCGAAGCCTTGTTGATTTGCTCCTTTGGCAATTCCTTGTTTTGGGTCTTTACAATCACAAAGCGAGTCTTGTTGCTTTTTATCGTATGAATGCCAGAAGCCAGAATCTCCAAATCGTACATTTTGGCTGCTATGGGGCTTGCAACGGCTCCAATTCCCATCAGGTTTTGTTCCTGAATCCTTCTTGCAGTTTCGGCAGTATCACCACTTTCTATCAATTTAATATGCGGATAATTTGCAAAGAAAACGGCACATTGCAACAAGGCTATTGGGTGTGAATGCACTTCCTTGATGTCCTCAATCTTTTGTCCGTTGAGTGCCATCAAGTTCATGTGGATGTCCAGATAGTGTTCGCCAATGATGTGCAGATTGTTTCGGTCGATCAAGGCATAATTCGGAATAATCGAACCTGCGATAGAATTCTCCAACGCCATGATGCCCTTTTGAGCCTCATTGTTTAGAAGGCTTTTTACCAAGATATCGAACGACATACATTCGTCCAGTGGCATATTTTTGTTGAAATATTCCTCGGCTACCTGATGGTGAAACGATCCTTTTATTCCCTGAATTGCGATTTTTGTATCCATTTTTGAGCAAAAAAAAATCCCGATTTGCATCGGGATTGTTTATAAATAGGTGAAATTATTTTTTCATCAAATCATTATACAACAATCCCTTTCTTCGTCCAAAAGAAATAAAAACTGTTGTAAAAAAAATTGAATGTAGTGTTCATTTGAAATTTTATGTTTGGCTAAAGTAGAAAATTATTTTATAGCGTGATGATTTGTTTTGCCTTTTTTTCTAAAAAATCTACTAAAACGTTATCGCTTTGCGTTATTGAGTTAATGCGTTTTAGAAATTGCACATTTAATTATTACATTTGCTTCAAATCATCCACTATGTCAATAGAAGTCAACAATATCTCTAAAAATTATGGTGCACAAAAGGCACTGGACAATATTTCTTTCTCTGTAAAAAAAGGAGAAATCGTAGGTTTTCTTGGTCCAAATGGTGCCGGAAAATCAACCTTGATGAAAATCCTTACCACTTATATCAATGCTGATTCTGGTACAGCTTCGGTGAATGGAAGCGACGTGAATGCACATCCAAAAGCCGTTCAGCAGTCGGTTGGCTATTTGCCAGAGCATAATCCGTTGTATTTGGATTTGTATGTAAAGGAATATTTGGCTTTTAATGCCGATGTATATAAGGTCGCGAAATCCCGAATCGATGAAGTCATCGCCCTAACCGGTTTGACACCTGAAAGCCATAAAAAAATTGGGCAACTTTCTAAAGGTTACCGTCAGCGTGTTGGTTTGGCGAATGCCTTGTTGCATAACCCTGATGTATTGATTTTGGATGAACCAACAACAGGATTAGACCCGAACCAGCTAGTAGAAATCCGCCAGTTGATCAAGAATGTTGGCAAGGACAAGACGGTTTTTCTTTCCACACATATCATGCAGGAAGTTGAAGCCATTTGTGATCGTGTGATCATCATCAACAACGGAAAAATCGTGACCGACAAGCAACTAGACAACCTGATGACCGAGAAAGAGCAAGTACTAGAAGTGGAATTTGATTTTAAGATAGAAGAACAACTGATTGCCCAAATCCCAAATTTGGTTTCCTATAAAAACATCCACGACATGACCTGGGAACTGGTTTTTGTTGCCGAAGGCGATATGCGACCTATTGTTTTTGATTTTGCCAATACGAATGGTTTAAGGACTTTGCAACTGAACCAAAAGAATAAGAACCTTGAGGCGGTGTTTAGGGAAATGACAAAGAAGTAAGTTTTTTCAACACAGATTTAATTCGTCGATTTGACCTTTGGTCTCGGGTCACGGATTTTTCACGGATTAAAAGAGTCAGTAATATCCTTTTAATGTTTTTATCAATTGTTGGGTGCTATTTTAACGCAAATCGTATAAATTCAAATTTTTGACAGACTTCTATGAAAAATCTATTTTACATATTTGTGCTTTTTACTTCTATTTGTTATTCGCAGCAAACAAACAAAAAATATTGGATAGGAAAAGAAATAAAAAGCGAAAGCGGATTTTTATTAGAAAAAGGCAATTTTGACACAGATTTTGGTGTTGCATTTTCTCATTATGAAACTAAAATTTTCCTGTTATTTTTCAAAGTAGAAAATTCACAAAAAATTATAATTGATATTGTAGAAATTAACAAGAAAGAATTGCAAGGAAACAAACTAACAGAATATTGTCATACAAATAAAGGTGTTGATAATGAAATTATTGCCCTTATAAAAGACACAAACAATGGCAATGAATTTTACACCAAAATTAAAAAAGCGTGGCGTGCGAATAGAAAAATTGGTAAATTTGAAAAAATAGCCAAACGAAAAGTAAAAAAATGCAGTAACGAAAATTACGGAATTTAACCTTTGAAAAAACTCATTTACATATTTATTATTCTACTTGTAGCAAGTTGTAAAAATGCTGTACAAAATAATTCCCCTATGGAAAAAGTTGTTGTTGCTGATACTGTTGCTACCGAAGAACTACCCGAATACAAAGCCGATACGCTTTCTAAAATAAGTACCCCATTTTTATTAAATAAACTTTTATGTTATTGGGAACATTTTTTTGTTATTTACCATTATGGTGGACTTGAAATTACAATGAAATTGTACGATTATAAAACAAAAAAACTACTTTTAGAATATGAGTATCAGCCAAAATATGAAGAAAACTATGATTACAAATCTGAAACCTATTTTGACAGCATAAACAAACGCCATTTTGATGATTTTAATTTTGACGGGTATAAAGATTTTACCCTTTATGAATATGGCAGTATGCCAATGACAAGTGCAACTATTATTATGCTTTTCAACGATGAAACCAAAACTTTTGAACATTCTGAATTATCTGCCCCAGTTATTGACGAAATAGATAGTATCAATAAAATTTTGACAACACACGAATGGGATATGGAAAACGTATATTATAAAAAACACCATTTCGACAAAAACGGAAAAATAAAATTTAGAGAAGAAATAACCGAAAGGGATTACTACCCTAATGACACAACCGGAATGAGGATTATATATTACCAAAAAATAATAAACGAAAAAATTGTAGAACAAAGAACCGACACACTAAAAGAATAAAAAAACAGCACACAACAGCCGTTGCAAAAGCGTAGGTTTCGTGATTCTATGACAGAGAAGTGCTAAATTTAAGTTTTGTGCATCTAATGAAGTTTAGTGCTGAAAATCCCGCCTTCGCAAAGCGGCAAAACGTTATTTACAAGATAAAAACCCTTCTAAAAATCTAAAAACAATTTCAGAAGGGTTTTTGAATTTAAATTAGAGGTAATTTAAAATGCTTATCTTTAAAAAACTGCCTTGGCAATTGCCTTTATATTTTCAGCTTTTCCCATAGAATAATAATGTAAAACGGGGATTCCCGCCTGCATTAATTCCTTACTTTGGTTGATGCACCACTCGATTCCTATTTGTTTTACGGCTTCGGCATCACTTGCACGAACGACTTCCATGATCAAATCGTCAGGCAAATCGACCTTGAAGCGATGTGGGATCAAATTTAGTTGTTTCTTGGTTGCAATGGGTTTTAATCCCGGAATAATTGGCACCGTGATGCCTTCTTTCCTGCATTTGGCTACAAAATCGAAGAATTTCTTGTTGTCAAAAAACATTTGCGTGATGATATAAGTCGCTCCGTTTTTTATTTTTTGTTTTAAAAAATGGATGTCGCTGTCCATACTTGGAGCTTCCATGTGCTTTTCTGGATAACCTGCAACACCAATGCAAAAATTGGTACAGGACGAATTTTGCAACTCTTCGTCCAGATAGATTCCCTTATTCAAATTGCTGATTTGAGTAACCAGTTCGGATGCATATTGGTTACCTTCTTTTTCGGGCTTGAAGTAAATTTCGTTTTTCAAAGCATCACCTCGCAGTGCCACCACGTTATCAATTCCAAGGAAATCCAAATCGATCAAAAGGTTCTCGGTATCTTCCTTCGTGAAACCACCACAAAGGATATGCGGAATGGCATCTACGTCATATTTATTTTGGATTCCTGCACAAATCCCCACTGTTCCCGGACGTTTCTTGACGATTTTCTTTTGCAACAAACCGCTCGGCAATTCCTTGAATTCATATTCCTCCCGATGATAGGTCACATCAATAAACGGCGGATTGAATTCCATCAAAGGATCGATGCTATCAAAAATAGATTGGATGTTTTGGCCTTTTAACGGAGGTAATATTTCGAAAGAAAATAAAGATTTCCCGTTGGCATTTTCTATGTGTTCTGTTACTTTCATATTTTAGGTGTTGGGTACTAGGTGTTGGGTGTTGGCAACCTTATACCTTACACCCTAAACCCATTACCTATATTAATCTGCTATATTCGGCGAAAGCCATTTCATTGCCATTTCGGTAGAAATTCCTCTACGTTTGGCATAATCTATCACTTGATCTTCTTTTATTTTTCCGAGTCCGAAATACTTGCTTTCCGGATGTCCAAAATAATATCCCGAAACGGATGAAGCGGGCCACATTGCCATAATTTCGGTCAGGGTTACTCCTATTTCTTGTTCTACATTTAATAATTTCCAGATGGTTGGTTTTTCTAAATGGTCAGGACAAGCTGGATAGCCTGGTGCTGGTCGGATTCCTTTGTACTCTTCTTTGATTAATTCCTGATTGGATAGATTTTCATCTGATGCATAACCCCAAATTTCTTTTCTCACTTTCAAGTGTAGATATTCGGCAAACGCTTCCGCAAAACGATCACCGAGTGCTTTCACGAGAATCGAATTATAATCGTCTAATTGTTTTTCAAACTCTGCTGCTTTTTCATCTACACCAAAGCCTGTTGTTACGCAAAAACAACCGATGTAATCTTGTTTTCCAGAATCTTTTGGAGCTATGAAATCTGACAATGCGATGTTTGGAGCACCAGCGGTTTTCTGGGATTGTTGCCTCAACGTCAGGAAAGTTGTCAGTTGTCGGTTGTCGGTTGTCAGTTCTATATCATCATCGTTGATTGTATTCGCTGGAAAAATCCCTAGAATTCCTTTGGCGGTAAGCCATTTTTCCGAAACTATTTTTTGTAGCATTTCTTGAGCATCGGCAAATAAACTCGTTGCTTGTTCGCCCACAACCTCATCGGTTAGGATGGCGGGATATTTTCCATACAATTCCCATGATTGGAAAAAGGGAGTCCAGTCTATAAAATCTACCAGTTCCAAAAGTTCCACTTCGATAGTTTTTATTCCGATGAAATTTGGTTTTACGGGTGTGAAATTATCCCAATCGAGTTTCAATTTATTCTTTCGGGCTTCTTCAATCGAATGGAAATTCTTGTCACGGCTTCTGTTCAGATAACCGTCACGTAACTTGTCATATTCCTCTCGAATGGCTTTCACATAACCTTCTTTGGTTTCGGCCTGCAACAAATTACTTGCTACTGTTACGGCACGCGAAGCATCGTTTACATGAACCACAGTTTCCTTATATTCTGGTGCAATTTTCACGGCAGTATGAGCCCTTGAAGTGGTTGCACCACCAATCATGATTGGAATTTTTATGTTTAATTTATCCAATTCTTTCGCCAGATAGACCATTTCGTCGAGCGAAGGCGTGATCAATCCGCTCAATCCGATAATATCGACATTATGTTCAACGGCTGCTTGGATGATTTTTTCCGGTGGTACCATCACACCTAAATCGATAATCTCGAAATTATTACAGCCTAAAACTACAGCTACAATATTTTTTCCGATATCGTGTACGTCACCTTTTACGGTTGCCATCAAGACTTTTCCAGCCGAAGAAGATTTTCCTTCTTTTTGGGCTTCGATGAATGGAAGTAAATAAGCCACCGCTTTTTTCATTACACGAGCCGATTTTACAACCTGTGGCAGAAACATTTTTCCGCTTCCGAATAAATCTCCAACAACATTCATTCCCGCCATCAAGTTAACCTCGATCACTTCTATCGCTTTCGCGGAATTTACCCTGGCTTCTTCAACATCGATTTCGATAAACTCATCGATTCCTTTTACCAATGAATGCGTCAATCGTTCTTGAACCGAGCCATTTCGCCATTCGGCAATCGCTTTTTCGTTTACCTTGAAATCACCTTTGAAGGTTTCGGCTAAATCTAGAAGTCGTTCAGTGGCATCGTCTCTCCTATTTAAAAGAACATCTTCAACATGCTCTAAAAGTGTTTTGTCAATTTCGTCGTAAATCTCAAGCATCTCTGGATTTACGATTCCCATTGTCATTCCGTTTAAAATGGCGTGATACAAGAAAGCCGAATGCATCGCCTCCCGAACGGTATCATTGCCTCGGAACGAGAACGAAACATTACTCACACCACCCGAAATATTGGCATACGGAAGATTTTCACGGATCCATTTTGTAGCCCTGAAAAAATCCAAAGCGTTCAATTTATGTTCGTCCATTCCGGTTGCAACCGGAAAGATATTTGGATCAAAAATGATGTCTTGTGCCGGAAAATGAACTTCATTTACCAAAATATCATAACTCCTCTTGCAGATTTCGATTCGTCTTTCGTAGGTATCGGCTTGACCATCTTCGTCGAAAGCCATAACAATTACCGCAGCACCATATCGTTTGATTAATTTGGCATGATGGATGAAGGTTTCTTTTCCTTCTTTGAGCGAAATGGAATTTACAACGGCTTTTCCTTGCACCACTTTTAGTCCCGCTTCAATGATTTCCCATTTGGAACTGTCGATCATTATGGGAACTCGGGCAATATCTGGTTCGGCGGCGATTAGGTTTAGGAATTTGGTCATGGCATAAACACCGTCGAGCATTCCTTCGTCCATATTGACATCGATGATTTGTGCACCACCTTCTACTTGTTCTCTCGCAACGGAAAGTGCTTCGTTGTATTTTTCTTCCTTAATCAATCGGAGAAATTTACGCGAACCAGTTACATTGGTACGTTCGCCAACATTCACGAAAATAGATTCTTCTGTAATGAAGAGCGGTTCTAAGCCTGAAAGTTGTAAATTTATTTTGTTTGTTCTTGACATATTTTTATTTGAACACAGATTTATCTCACTTATTTTTATTTTTATTTGAGTTCGATGATTTTCAATTCACAAATTGACACAGATTTAATTTGTGCTAATTTGTGAAATCTGTGTCTGAATTTTTCTAGGTTTAAATTGAGATGCTACTTCAGCGATTAATTTTATATGTTCAGGAGTTGTGCCACAACAGCCTCCTATTATATTGATCAAATTATCCTGCAAATATTCTTTGATTAAGGCTTGCATTTCTTCTGGCGTTTGGTCGTATTGACCGAAAGCGTTTGGTAAACCTGCATTTGGATGTGCTGAAATATTTAATTGTGTATTATGTGCCAATCTCTTCAAATACGGTTTTAACTGATCGGCTCCAAGAGCACAATTGAAACCAATGCTTAACAATGGAATATGTTGGATAGAAATCAGAAAGGCTTCTACGGTTTGCCCAGAAAGTGTTCGTCCAGAAGCATCAGTGATGGTTCCAGAAACCATGACCGGAATGTCCAAATTTCGTTCTTCTTTTACTTCTTCAATCGCGAAAAGTGCGGCTTTTGCATTCAAGGTATCGAATATGGTTTCTACCAATAAGACATCGCTTCCACCGTCAATCAAGGCTTCTACTTGTTGCTTATAAGCAATTCGTAAGTCGTCGAATGTTACGGCTCGATAACCCGGATCGTTTACGTCAGGAGACATGGATGCTGTTCTGTTTGTTGGTCCGATTGAACCTGCAACGAAACGTGGCTTGTCTGTAAATTCATCGGCAACTTGACGGGCTATTTTTGCAGATTCATAGTTGAGTTCGTAAACCAGATCTTCGAGGTGATAATCGGCCATACCGATTGTGGTTCCGGAGAAGGTGTTGGTTTCTACGATATCGGCTCCGGCTTGGAAGTATTTTCGGTGTACTTCTTTTACGGCTTCGGGTTGTGTGATGGATAGCAAATCGTTGTTGCCTTTCAATGGATGTGGAAAATCCTTGAAGCGCTCGCCACGGAAATCTTCTTCGGAGAAGTTATAGCGTTGCAACATGGTTCCCATTGCTCCATCTAGGATAAGGATTCTTTCTTGTATTGCTTGGTTTATAAGCCCCCTAGCCCCCGAAGGGGGACCTCCTGTATTATGGTTTGATTGTGTTGACATATATTTTTCTTTCAAAGAAATTATCTTTTTTTTTACACGAATTGCACGAATTTTCACTAACTGTGAATCGTTTTTATTGCACAAATTTTAAAGCTTCGCTTTTGGTTGTCTTTTATTTAAACCATTAAGAAATTAAGATTCATTAAGGGTTCTTGTGAAAAAGATTATTTTGTGAAAATGGATTCCTAAATAGCCCCGATTGAGGTGTTATCCTTTTATTTTTTTTTTTTTAAAAATAAAAGATATAGCCGAAAGCGGGAACATGGATTGTCCAAATTCGCAAGCGATTTGCTTCAAAAAATAGTAAATGTCATCAAGGAAAGTTGAGAGAATTTCTCCGAGTTATCTGTTTCGCCATGGCGAATAGAATGTAGCACCTTCTACGAGAGTAGGGTTGCTAAGCTGTCATTGGGTCTATTCCCTCGAGCTTTCGTGATAACAATCAATATGTTTATGAACGGTGCAAAGTAATGCAATAGATTTGGAATTTGCAACTGGTTTTCAAAAAAATAAACCTACAACGTTGTAGGTTTGGGGATTAGGCAATTTGGAGGTTTTGTGTTTTGTAACTCTCTGCGATTTGAATAATGTGATTGAGCAGATTTGTTGGTGTAACTACAACTTGCTGACCGATAACATTGTGGTTGACGGAAAGAATATCAAAATTATTTTCAAGGAGCAAATCGTATGAATTTACTATCTCTGCACTTGTTGTGGCATCGATGGCAATGAGATTTTCGAGCTCAGCTTCTGTTGCATAATCTATGATGTTTTGTATGGTGAAAGGTGCTGGCGATTTTGTAAAATCGGCATCCCATCTGTTTTTGTGTCCTTCTCTTTCAAAGAATGCAAGGGTTGAATTGGTTATTATGGCAAAAACCAGTTCGATATTTTTTTCTTCGAGCAGGGTTAGCTGTTGTTCGATGACTTGATTGATTAAGGCACTTCCGATGTTTCCGATTCCGAAGAGGACGAGATTTATTTTTTTTGGGTTCATTTTTTTTGGATTTAAAGTTTAAGTTTTAACGTTAAAAAACTGCCTCTGACCAATGTCAAAAGCCAAAGACAGCTTTAACAAACAAACAAAAAACAACTTTATTAATATTGAGAGCTTTGTAAATCTTTATAAAAAAAGCCCTTTTGGATGGCTTACCAAAAGGGCTTAGAGTTGAACTATAATAAAGATCAGATCTTTCGCTTTTGGGAACAGCACGACAAAATACGACGCATGGAAATCGTACAACGAATGGACATTTTATTTGCTATTGGATTCATTTGAATTATTTTTTACTTTTTATTATTGAGACTTTTTCATAAAAAAACCCCTGCGGTTTGCAGAGGTTTGATTGTATATTTTAAAATTTAAAATTATGCAATACTTCGCTCTGCGGAAATCTTCCACATCATACGACGAATATTGCAAATAGTTAAATTCATTTTTCTTGTTTATTGAAGTAGCAAACTTCTGAACTATTTTTGAACTGACCAAATTGCAACTAAAACTTTAACATTTAAAAAATTGTTATATATCTTTAGCTGCTACGCATTTAGATTTTTAAAAAACAGTTCATGATGCTGGATGTTTCCAAAAAAAGGTTAAGATTAATTTGCAATTCAAAATGGTTTCATACATTTGCAAACGAAATCAAGAGGAAAAATTTGAACTGATTGCAACCTCTTATCCCAGTTATTTTCTGGAATAAAAAAAATGCTAAAGCAGAAACACTCTCCTTTAGTTTTTCGTTGCAATTTTTTTTCTTCTGCTTAATTTAAACTATTATTATGGCTTATTTATTTACGTCAGAATCTGTTAGCGAAGGACATCCTGATAAAATTGCAGATCAAATTTCAGATGCATTAATTGATAATTTCTTGGCTTTTGATGCTGAATCGAAAGTGGCTTGCGAAACTTTGGTTACGACTGGACAAGTAATCCTTGCTGGTGAAGTAAAATCGAATACTTATCTTGACGTTCAACACATTGCTAGAGAAGTGATCAGAAAAATTGGTTACACAAAAAGCGAATATATGTTTGAGGCTAATTCTTGTGGGATTCTTTCTGCCATCCACGAGCAATCTGCCGATATCAATCAAGGTGTTGATCGTGCTAGCAAAGAAGAACAAGGGGCTGGAGATCAAGGAATGATGTTTGGTTATGCCACTAACGAAACGGAAAACTACATGCCTTTGGCGTTAGATTTATCGCATGCTTTGTTAAAAGAATTGGCCAACTTGAGAAGAGAAAACTCAGAAATTACGTATCTACGTCCTGATGCAAAATCGCAGGTAACTTTGGAATACTCTGACGATAATAAACCGCAACGAATTGATGCCATTGTAATTTCTACTCAACACGACGATTTTGATGAAGAAGCAAAAATGTTGGCAAAAATCAAATCGGATTTGGTTTCGATTTTGATTCCTAGAATTAAGGCAAAATATCCTCAATATGCTCATTTATTCAATGACCAAATTACCTATCACATTAACCCTACTGGTAAATTTGTAATCGGTGGACCACACGGAGATACAGGTTTAACAGGAAGAAAAATCATCGTAGATACTTACGGTGGAAAAGGAGCTCACGGTGGTGGTGCTTTCTCTGGAAAAGATCCAAGTAAAGTGGACCGTTCTGCTGCTTATGCAACACGTCATATTGCTAAAAATCTAGTTGCAGCAGGATTGTGTGACGAAGTATTAGTTCAGGTTTCGTATGCTATTGGTGTTGCAAAACCAACTTCTATCAACGTTGTGACTTATGGAACTTCAAAAGTAAATTTAACCGATGGAGAAATCAGCAAGAAAGTAGAAGCTATTTTTGACATGAGACCTTATTTTATCGAACAACGTTTGAAATTAAGAAATCCTATTTATAGCGAAACAGCTGCTTATGGCCATATGGGAAGAACACCTGAAACGGTTACTAAAACTTTTTCGGCTCCAGGAGGACTTACAAAAACAGTTGAAGTGGAGTTATTTACTTGGGAGAAATTAGATTTTGTAGATCAAGTGAAAAGTGCTTTCGGGATTTAACCGCAAAGACACAAAGCTATACGCGAAGTTCGCAAAGAAAAACCTGACTTAACCAGTCAGGTTTTTTTTACCATATAGGCAAGTAAGCTCATAAAAGTTTGGTTTTGTATGATTCTTAAATGATCTTAATATGCCTTATATGTTAAAAATGCTTTACAAATTATATTTCAAACTGAAAATCAAATACCTCGGCTGTACTCGATATTGAGAAGTTCTAGTAATTAACTGCGAAAAACTATCATCATTCAAAGAGGTAGTGTTCAACAAATTGGTTCCTGAAATCTTATATTCCCATTTGCTGTTTTTCTTTTGATAAATCAAACTTGCCGATAGAAAATCATATTGGTTTTCGACCGTTTTCGATTTGTTTGTATAATTAAAAAATTCATATTCCGTAACAAACGAAAAGCTATCAAGAAAATAATAATCCAGCTTTGCAAAAGGACTATTGGTATAGAAGATATCTTGTGAATAATCGTTGATCACGAAGTTATAGCCAACTTCCAAATTGGGTAATTTCTTGTAATTAGTTGAAACCGTAAAGGTATAATTCTGGGTGAAATTTTCGACAGTTGTTGGGCTACCATTTTGAATATTGTTGAACTTGGACCAACCCAATCTCGTGCTGAAAGAAGCTTTGTAGTTTCGCAAAAACGAACGCCCATACATCCCGAATGCTGAAAAACTCTCGTCAGCAAAATTAGAATTAAAAGCCTCTGAAGTTTGATTTACACCATTAAAAACCACCCTAGTTTTCACAGGATCTACACTTCTAGTATAATTTACAGCAGCACTGATATTTTCAAAATTGAACATGTTGTATTTGAAATAACGCAAGGAATGTTGTTGTGAAGTAGCGTTTTCTAACTCTCTATCTCCGTTGAACAAGCTACTATAACTTTGCAAGATATAACCTTCAACCAATTGATTTATATCCGTAAAACTATTGTTGATCGAAAAGTTATAAGTCAGCGATTCTGATTTTTTAATCTGATACAAGGCAAAGAAATCGGGCAAAACCCTAAAGAAATCCATCTTGAACGAACTTCCTAATTGCTGGTTGTTCATAGTATAAGAATGCACACTAAATCCTGGTGTAAACGTAAATTTACCCGTCAATATCTTGTAATGCAAACCCACGAAAGCATCATTGAAATCATATTTCACGTTGTTCGTATTTTCAATTGCATCCAAATTATTCTGATCGCCATTATCCAAAATCTGGAAAATACTGGAATTGAAACCTTGATGTGAATTGGTATTTCCTAATGTGATATTGATGTTGCTTTTTGGCGTAAGCATATAATAATAATCCAACTTTGCATCAATTTTATTGGTTTTTACAAAACGGTTTTGGTTGTAATTATTTCGGTTTTGATCCGAAATATAACCTTGCAAAGTAAACGGTTCGCTTTCTAGATTTGCGTTATAAAACGGATCTTCGTCCTGATACAAATGTTGCATTTCCAAGGCAAAAACATGCTTTTCTGTTGGCGTGTAAAAAAAGCTCAAGTTTTGATTAAACGAAGTTGGACTTTGATTTTTATTCGTAAAAATACTTTCGGTATCCGAAACGGAATTCACGATTGATTCCCTCAAAAGATCATTGTTTTCGTCTTGTTTTGATAATTTACCAAAAACATCATAATCAAACTGAAACGAACTATTTGGCTTGTAGGTCGAACTCAATTTAAACAATCCTAAGTTACTTTTCTGATGTGAAATTTCGGCACTTCGCTGTTCGCTTTCAGTATCTAAAATCGTGGTTTTCGATTGGGTTTCCATATCAGTTATAGAAGAAGATAAAATCCCGAAACCGCTAACAGTCCAAGCCTTTGTCACGTTATAAGAAAAATTGGTTGCTCCAAAACTAGTTTCAATTTCCTTGGCACGATTGTTTCGCATCATCGCGATTCCCAAATCATTTGTAGAAACATTAAACGACGAACCACCCTTTGCCATCATGTTTCTAAAACCACCTGTGAACTTGAAATAATCCTGGATCGTGAGTGGCAATTCGCCAATATTATTGAAATTCGTAATTAAATTTAAACTGTATTTCGGGTTGTAATAAAACAATTTCGGGTTCACAATATACCGTTCGTCTCGATGACCAACCCCAATTCCAGCCGTCATATCTCCAAACCAAAAATTCTTTTTCCCGTCTTTTAGCTTGATATTCATGGCAAGATTTTCCTCATTGTTCTCTACACCCTTCAAGATAGAATTTTCGTTATAATTTCGCAACACTTGAACCTTATCAATTGCATCCGCTGGAATATTTTTCACACCTAGTTTGGTATCACCGTCAAAAAAATCTTTGCCTTCCACCATCAGTTTTTGGACTTTTTTGCCTTCCACTTCAATTTCGCCATCGGCATTTACTTCAATTCCTGGCATCTTTTTCAAAACATCTTCGAGTTTTCTTTCGGTTCCAGTCGTGAACGAATCAGCATTATACACAATCGTATCACCTTTTATCGAAACGGGCATTTCGTTTACAATCTCCACACCTTCGAGTTCTAAACCTTCCTGAAGCGTGAAAATCTTGTTGATATTCTCGGTAGTAGTCACAACAGTTTCCTCCAATGCCGAATATCCGATATAACTCACTTTAATCGTATAAGTTGCATTCGGTTTTAACGACAATTGAAATCTACCTTTTTCGTTGGTGATTGAATAGGCATCCATACCTTTTGTAGCTTGATTGACTGCCATGACATTTGCCATTTCGAGTCCGAGACCTTGAGGATCGGTAACAAAACCATCAAATTTTATAGTTTGAGCCTGGGAGATGATTGCCATTAAAAAGAATACCGCAATGAGAATTTGTTTTTGCATTGTGTTTGTTGTAAAGTACTAGCTATAAAGACTTAATAATCTATAAAAGATTACGAATTACGTTCAAAATCAAATAAAGTACAATTAAAATATACCATCCAATTGTTATTATCTATGAATTTCAATTCGAATGGCACCATCCTTATCGGTCATTTGCTCCATTTGTTTTGCTATAAGACTCTCATGTTCCTTTTTTGTTACTTTTTTTCCTTTTTTTGGCTTTTTAATTTCAGTTTTGTCCTTTGGATTCAGCACTACTTTGGAGCATAAAATCGTAGTATTGTCATAATTAGCTTCCAATATCAAACCTGGCAAACCCCAAAATTCTCCCGGACCTTGGCTCACCGGAATTTCAGGCGTGTACCAAACCGTAGTAACTCTTTCCTTAGGTTCATCCATTACAAAAAAAGCAGTTTTTGCAGCTTCTTGTTGCTTCTTGAAATCCTCATATTGCTTGATATCTTCCTCTGTTACAGGATCAACATGAATTGCTTTGTAGCAAGTATAATTCCCAATTTTCTTGGTTTCGCTCTGCAACTGCCAGTTCCACACCTTCAATGAATCTGTAATTAAAAATTCCTTTCCAAAGAAATCTTCCTCCTCAATCTGCATCTTTTCCTTTACATTTTTATAGGTTTTCGATCCATCTCCAGATCCCGAAAAACTCATGCTAAAACCAGTCGATCCAGCCGTTGGAGCATCTAGTTTTTGCTCTTCATAATAAACCGATTCATATTTGTTGAAATCCAAGAAAAACTTCTTTTCAAACTGTTTCTTCATGCTTTCCATGATTTGCTTGTTCATTTCGTCATTAATCCCCTCACTCTCAATTTTCATGTCCTTGAGATCGGTTTTTGACTCATAAACCGCCATTCCGTGAAACTCCTGAGCTACCATTTTGCTTGACAAAACCAATACAAACAAGGCTACTGTAATAATCAATCTGTTCATAATTTTAATTTTTATTTACTACTTCTAAATTCTTTTATAAGAAGCTAATCCCGCCAACGTTACAAGTTTTTTCAATATCGGCTTTTTTTCTAAGCAAAAAATGTCCCGAAGCTACGGGACCGTTGGTCGCTCTTTTTATGCAAGAAAAAAATAGCCGCTCTTGAAAAAAGCTTTCCACTCATGTCGGGGCTAGCTTCGCCGTTGGAAACAGCAGGCCAAGAATATTCTTTTAGCCCAATTTAAACAACTAATTCAAAAAACTGCTCCAAAACAACACTACAAATAAATGTAATCCGAAGCTTACTTTCAGTTAACCAAAGTTAACGATTGTTAACACTGTACTTTTTTTAGGATTAGTTCTTACTTTTGAAAAATGAAATCCTCAAAATACAAATACATACTCCTTTTCATTACCATAACCATTCTGGCAACCATTGGTTTGCAAATATTTTGGAACATAAAAAACTTTAAAGAAAACAGAATCCAGCTCATCAAAGAAGTACAAACTGCCTTCGACAACAGCATCGAATATTATTATGTAGAAGATTCTAAAAATGATTTTATGGCTTTTGTGGATGAAAACGGAACGATTCCAAAAGATGATTTCATAGAAGTTGTGGCACTCGATTCTGCTTTTACAAACAATATTTCAAAAATGAAACAGAGTCGTTCTACTAAAAATAAAAAGCAAAAAAAAGACAATAATAAACCTGACAGCACAGGATTTGCACTTTCACTTTCCTTTACAGCAAAGACTGAAGAAATAAACGAATTTGATATTTCCCAAAAGTTAAAAGATACCATTCATTGGGAAAATAATTGGAAAAACCTTGAAGACAGCCTGAAGAAACCCGAATCTAATATTGAAATTTTCGGAGATGCATCGAAAATTTCTAGCATCAAAGTCATTAAAGGAAAAAGAGAAACCGACAGTATTTCGAAACTTCAAACGCTTGTCAACAAAATTATAATTTCGACCTATCAAGACACTCTCGATTATCGAAAACTAAGCAAATCTGTCGATCGAGAATTGGCTCGAAAAAACATTATGGTCGATTACAGTTTGCAACATTTCAAAGCCGATACCATTTTTGACAAATTTGAAAAAAAACCAAATGACAGCTTGCCTTTGACTGCCTTTTCTGGAACCACTTTTTTACCACCCAACCAAAAATTACAAATCGCTTTTTCGGATCCAACCGTTTTGATTTTAAAAAGAAGCTTTACAGAAATTCTGCTTTCATTATTACTTTCGCTTTCTATTATTTTCTGTCTTTTGTACCTACTAAGAACCATCAACAAACAAAAAAAGATTGACGAAATAAAGAACGATTTGATTAGCAATATTACCCACGAATTCAAAACGCCCATCACCACCATTTCCTCGGCAATAGAAGGAATCAGGAATTTTAACGACGTGGACGACAAGGAAAAAACCAATCGTTACCTCAACATTTCGGGTCAGCAATTGATGAAATTGGAAATCATGGTCGAGAAATTATTGGAAACCGCCTCACTCGATACTGATCAATTGGTACTCAAAAAAGAGCGAATAAATCTAACCGAGCTATTGCAATCTACCATCGAAAAGTATCAAATGGTTACAACAAAAACCATTGTTTTCGACAAATCCCAAGAAAATATTTACTGCAAAGCTGATGTGTTTCATTTTGAAAATGCAATTTCCAATTTGATTGATAATGCCATAAAATATGGGGGCGGAATTGTGAACATCAGTTTAGGCAAAGCCAAAAAACAAATTATAATTGCGGTTGAAGACAACGGAAAAAGCATCGACAAAAATCAACGCGAAAAGATTTTCGACAAGTTCTATCGCATTCCAAAAGGCAATATCCACGATGTGAAAGGCTTTGGAATCGGTTTGTTTTATGCTAAAAAAATCATTGAAAAACACGGCGGAACGTTAGAATTAGTTCCGAATACAAAAACCACAATCTTTAAAATCAGTTTTCCAGATGTCCAGTAAAATCAAAATTATTTTAGCCGAAGACGAACCCGCTTTGGCCTTGATCATCAAGGAAAGTCTCGAAACCCGAAGCTTCGAAGTGGTGCATTGCAAAGATGGCGAGGAAGCTTTTGAAGCCTTCAACAAACACAAACCCGACTTGTTGGTGCTCGATGTGATGATGCCTAAAAAAGATGGTTTCTCAGTAGCAAAAGACATTCGGAAACTTGACAAGAAAATCCCGATTATCTTCCTGACGGCAAAATCGCAGACCCAAGATGTTGTTGACGGTTTTATGATTGGTGGAAACGATTACCTCAAAAAACCGTTTAGCATGGAGGAATTGATCGTGAGGATTCATTCGCTTTTGGGCAGGATTATTTCTGAAAAAACCGAAGAAGATATTACGATTGGTTCCTATATTTTCAACCTGACCAAACAGACCTTGCAACTTTCGGACACCATTATTTCACTAACCCATCGCGAAGCCGAACTGCTTTATTTTTTAAATGAAAATAAAAATGAAATCCTCGATCGATCTGTAGTACTGAAGAAAATTTGGGGAGACGATGATTTTTTCAACGGAAGAAGCATGGATGTTTTTATTACGAAATTGCGAAAAAAATTAAGCCTCGACCCCAACATTCATATTATAAATGTTCGAAGTCAAGGCTATAAATTGATTTATTGATTTATTTTTTTTTACTAAAGCTTGTCACCTCGACGAAGGAGAGGTCACATTAAGAAACTCGCAAAACTTGATTCAGATTATCTGACCTCTCCTTTGTGGAAGTGGCAACAATGTGTTTTTTGATTCGTATAAATTCGTGAAACACGACTAAATAAACTACCTCCCAATTCGGATGCCACCTGGACGACCTCCCATTTGTTGTAGTTCCTCCATTTTCTTCATTACAATTTCGTCGTATTCTTTTTGTGAAACCACCGTTCCGTTTTTTGGAGCTTTAATTTCGGCTTTTTCTTTAGTGTTCATCACCACTTTAGAACATAGAATCACGGTTTTACCATCACTTACTTCCAAAATCAATCCCGGTAATCCCCAATAATTCTCAGGTCCTTGATTGATTGGGATTTCTGGTGCATACCAAGCCGTGATCAAGATTTCCTTTGGAAGCTCAAAATCATCCATGAAATTGGTCGTTTTTTCGGTTTCTTTTTTCTCTTCCTTTTTATCGCCTTTGTCTTCCTTTGGTCGGAAATTCCTAAAATCCGACTTATTAACGGGCTTTAAAGCTGTTGCTTTATAACAGGTATAACCACCAATTTGCTTGGTTTCGCTTTCCATCTTCCATTCGAGTTGAGGCAAGGAATCTTTCACAAGAAATTCTTTTCCCATAAATTCCTTATCCACCAAATAGACCTTCTCTTTTACATTTTTATAAGTCGTTCCGCCACCACCCATCATGGACGACATCATTCGCATTCCACCACCTTGAGATCCTGGAGCATCCAGTTTTTCTTCTTCCTTATAAATCGAAGATGAGCGATCGAAATTCAACACAAACGTTTTTTCAAACATGCCTTTCATTCGTTCCTCGATCATCTTTTGCATCTCAGGAGTGATTTCCTTGTTTTTGGCCAACTGCGTTTTCATATCGGCAGTGCTGGTTTTGGATTCATACATTGCCATTCCTTGAAATTCTTTTTGGGCATGGAGTTGCGAAAGACCAAGGGTAAGAAGAAAAGCAACAAATATCTTTTTCATAAACATAGTTTTTAATACATGACAAATATGACGAAAGTTCTCAGGCTTTGTTACATACAAAGTGTTAAATATACTATCTACTTATATCCACTTTCTCTTCAGAAATTTTACTTTAGCATCATTTCAGAAAAAAATTAAATTGTACTTTAGCAGGATATGAAACACCTATTCCTACTTTTTCTCTTGGTTTTTTCGGCGACAGCTTTAGCTCAGGAACAAAAACTATTGGTTTCCCGATATGAATCGGTGGATTTGGTCGTTGACAAGTTTGTAGGGATAGACAAATATGGTTTTCAGTATTTCATCAAGAACAATGTGCTTTTCAAGCAAAAAGACGGAACATCATTAGAATACAAAAATCTTTCGCTGGTAAAAATTGCCAAAGTCGATTTGCAAAATCCCTTGAAGCTTCTTTTGTTCTATGAAGATTTCAATACGATTATAACACTCGATAATCAGCTGAATGAAACACAGAGGGTAAATTTTTCCGAAAATGCAATCCCCATAATTGTTTCGGCTACGGGAATCGCTTCCCAAAATAGGTTCTGGATTTACAACAGTCTGACCCAACAATTGGGCTTGTATGATTATTTAAAGAATACTTTACAGCCTCTCGCCTCTCCTTTTCAGGAAAATATGAACTACTATGATTCGGATTTCAATTATTTCCAATGGATTGATGAAAAGGGAAATTGGAACAGTTGTGATGTATTCGGGAAGATTATTACGATTGGAAAAGTGGATGCTTTCGAAAAAATACAATTCATTGGTGAAAAGCGGGCTCTTTATTCAAATGAAGGTCAATTGTATATCCTCGATTTGAAGAATGACAAAAAATATACACTCGAAAATGTTGAGAAAAGCTTTGAAAATTTTTACTACAAAGACCAAATTTTATCTATTTTTACAAAGCAAGGAATTACTAATTATAAAATCACACTACCCTAATGCACATAGCAGTAGCAGGAAATATCGGAGCTGGAAAAACGACTTTGACGCGTTTATTAGCGAAACATTTTAAATGGGAACCACATTTTGAAGACGTTGTTGACAATCCTTATCTGGATGATTTTTACCATCAGATGGAACGCTGGTCGTTTAACTTGCAGATTTATTTCCTCAACAGTCGTTTTCGTCAAGTGTTGCAAATACGCGAAAGCGGCAAGAAAATCATCCAGGACCGAACGATTTATGAAGATGCACACATTTTCGCTCCCAATCTTCATGCAATGGGGTTGATGACCAACCGTGATTTCAGTAACTATTCCTCGTTGTTTGAATTGATGGAAAGCTTGGTGGAAGCTCCGGATTTATTGATTTATTTGAGAAGTTCGATTCCAAATCTTGTTGGGCAAATCCACAAGAGAGGCCGCGAATATGAAAACTCGATTTCGATTGATTACCTCAGCCGTTTGAATGAACGTTATGAAGCTTGGATTCAAACCTATGACAAGGGAAAACTCCTGATTATTGATGTAGATAACATTAACTTTGTAGATAATCCCGAAGATCTAGGAAACATCCTGAACAGGATTGATGCCGAACTGAACGGATTGTTTTAGAAAATATTTGCCTCGAATTTCGGGGCTTTTTTTTGCTTCATAATTACTGATAGCTCAACAAATTAAAAATGCTTTTGATGATTTATACACTAAAAATAATGATTATATTTGAGGGAAATGTGCTATAAGTAGTGAGTAATAACTTAGCTGCAAGGCTCCAATGCGATTGAATATTGACTTCAGGAGGTTTAATGAAAATAACAAAATACATTTAAAAAAATTATACTAATAGTACTATGAGCAAAAAAGAAAAACTTCTTGAAGAAATCAAAAATCAAATCGAATATATCAAAACACTGTCGAGTGATCACTATTCAGAAGTGTACGATATTTACCTTAATATATACAACCAAGCGAAAAACTTTGACAGAATTTATTTTAAAGATGATTTTGAATATAATCTCTATCAAAATTATTTCAGCTATGATATTGAAAACGGAATTATAGCTAGGTGGCTTAAAAATGGATCTGAATTATGTACATCTAATAATTATCTTCAAATACGAACAGAGCTAGAAAAACTTTTACTCTTCCTTTCGTTTGCAATCTTATAAATTGTTTTATTAGTTTCAACATCAAATCTCGTTATCCGAAGTCTTCAAAACAAGCTGGGCTCTGCAAAGCATCTTGACTTCACACAACCTATAATAATCTAAACAAATAATAATCATGAAAAAATTACAATTTAAAGTAAGCATCAATGCACCAGTGACCAAGGTATATGATTTTATGCTTGGCATGAGTAGTAAATCAACTTATGAGCAATGGACTTCTTTGTTTAACCCGACATCAACCTTTGAAGGAAGTTGGGACAAGGGAAGTAAGATGCTGTTTGTTGGAGTAGATGAGAAGGGTGAAAAGGGAGGCATGGTGTCTAAGATTGCGGTAAACATTCCCAACCAATTTGTTTCCATTCAGCATTATGGCCTTTTAAAAGAAGGTAAGGAAATTACGGAAGGTCCAGAAGTAGAAAAATGGGCAAACGGATTTGAAAACTATACCTTCGAAGAATCCGCCACGGCAGACGGCAAGCCGACCACAACAACCGTTATTGTTGATTTGGACACCACTGAAGATTTTGTGAATTACATGAACGAGAACTACCCAAAAGCACTCGACAAGTTGAAAGAAATTTGCGAAAAATAATTGTTTCAAGAATATCTTAGAAATCAAAAAAAACACCTTATCACATCGGTATGGTGTTGATAATGTATTGGAACGTGCAGATGCAACGTTCAACAATAGAAACTCTATTAAATCTCAAAAGCTTTCGGGATCCTAAATCCGCTACATTTTAGCAAACTAAAAACCCTTGAGCATCATTTTACAACCTTATAAAACAGCAAAACATATGGACAAAGCAACATTAACAATGATTGAAAACCTGCATAAAAACACAGGTAAAACTTTAGAACAATGGATTGAAATTGTAACAAAAGAAGGGTTTGAAAAACATGGAGAAATTATAAAATTCTTGAAAGAAAACCACGATTTCACGCACGGTTTTGCTAACCTTGTGGCCCATAAAGCTAAAAATTCGGATGCTGGCTCTGCCGAAAATACAAATGACTTGATCATTGCTCAATATAAAGGCAAAGAACATTTCAAACCCATTTACGACAAACTTATTTCAGAAATTATGGCGTATGGAAATGACATTGAAATTGCACCAAAGAATACCTATGTGAGTTTGCGAAGAAAAAAGCAATTTGCCATACTCAACCCCGCCACAAAAACACGTTTTGAAATTGGCATCAACTTAAAAGGACAAGAACCAACTGGCAAATTGGAAGCTGAAAAACCTAATTCAATGTGTTCGCATAAAATTAAAATAGAAAACATTTCTGAAATTGACAGCGAAACGTTGAATTGGATCAAAACTGCTTATGAGAATGCGAAATAATTTTTACTTTTATAAATTGAAAATTCCAACCAACAATGATTAAAAATATTTTTGACAAACAAGTTTCTGACGAAATAATCAACCGTATTCAGCAATTAAACCCAACTACGCAACCTCTTTGGGGCAAAATGAGTGTTGACCAAATGTTAGCACATTGTAATGTAACTTACCGTTATACTTTTGAACCCGAACAGTTTAAAAAACCCAATGCTTTCAAGAAATTTTTACTCAAAAACTTAATCAAACAACTTGTGGTTAGTGAAAAACCGTATCAAAAAAATGGAAGAACTGCACCCGACTTTGTGATGACAGGAAATAAAGATTTTGAAAAAGAGAAAGCTATACTTATAGATAACATAAACAAAACCCAACAACTGGGAACCCATCATTTTGAAGGATTAGAGAATTTTTCCTTCGGAAAGTTGACGAGCAAAGAATGGAATAATATGTTTTATAAACACCTCAACCATCACTTAACCCAATTTGGAGTATAACCCTTTAAATTAATTTGGATATGAAATTAGGAGCATTTTCAATAAGTCTTGCCGTAAAAGACATTCAGAAATCAAAAGAATTTTATGAGAATTTAGGGTTTTCCCACCTGGGAGGCGACCTCAATCAAAAATGGCTCATCCTCAAAAATGGCAATGCTATTATTGGATTGTTTGAAGGAATGTTCGAAAACAATATCATAACTTTCAACCCTGGATGGGATGAGAATGCCCAAAATATTGAAACCTTTGATGATGTGAGAGCTATTCAGGAGCATTTAAAAAATTGTGGCATTGCATTAAACTCGGAAGCAGACACAAATACAAGTGGACCAGCCCACATCACATTGACCGATCCTGACGGGAATGCTATCTTGATAGACCAACATCGTTAAACACTATAAATATGAAAGCAGTAGGAAACACGGTAGATGAAATCCTTTGTAACGTTCCAGAGGACAGGCTTGAAGCCTTTAACAAATTGCATGACATCATTCTAAAAAACCTGCCAGAAGGCTTTGAAGCTGCCATTAGTTATGGTGGCTTGGGCTATGTAGTGCCAAATACTATTTATCCCGCGGGCTATCATTGCAAACCCGCAGAACCATTGCCCTTTGCAGGAATTGCATCGCAAAAAAATTCAGTCAATTTTTATCACATGGGCATCTATTCTGACCCTAAATTATTGGACTGGTTTGTTACTGCATATCCCCAGCATAGCAAGCAAAAACTGGATATGGGCAAAAGCTGTATCCGATTCAAAAAAATGGAAGAAATACCATTTGAACTCATTGGAGAACTGATGACAAAAATGAGTGTAAAACAGTGGGTTGAAATGTATGAAAGCATGCTAAAAAAATAATTTATAAACCTAAAAAACAAACTAATAATGGCAACAGTAAACACTTATTTAAACTTTAACGGTAACTGCGAAGAAGCTTTTAACTTTTACAAATCAGTATTTGGCGGAGAATTTGCTTACATCGGAAAATTTGGTGAAATGCCCGAAGGAGATGGCTACTCAGTTCCAGAAGCTGACAAAAACAAAATTATGCACGTTAGTTTGCCCATTGGCAGCACAATTTTAATGGGAAGCGACACTGGCGGAGATTGGGCACCAACATTTGTACAAGGAAATAATTTCTCTGTTTCTATAAGCCCTGAAAGTAAAGAGGAAGCCGACAAATTATTCAACGGCCTTTCAGTTGGCGGACAAGTAACAATGCCAATGGAAGATACTTTTTGGGGAGCCTATTTTGGTATGTTCACTGACAAGTTCGGAATTAACTGGATGGTGAATTTCGAAACGCAACAGCATGGATAATTAAAAATAACGCATAGCGCTATTTTCAAAACAAAAACGCCTTTCAATTGAGAGGCGTTTTTTCTAGAAAAAAATCTTAGAGCAGTTCTAAAATACTCATAGGAGTTTAGAAAACCGTCTCCTACTGGTTTGGAAACGGGTATTGGGAGTTAGTGAAGGTGTCGAGAGCATTTCGAAATTGCCTTCAACCCCTTGCATAACCGCTTTTTTGTGGTTCGGAACCGGGTATTGGGGGTTACTGAACGGGTCGAGAGCATTTTGGAACGGCACCCTACCCCTTGCATAACCCTTTTTTTGGGGTTCGGAACCGGGTATTTGGGGTTAGTGAAGTGGTCGCGACCAGTTCAAGACCACCATACCCCCTTTGACCCCCGCTACCCCCCCCCTCTCGACCCCCCCTAATTGTTTGGAAACTAGCTATTCTATTGCTTTTCCACAAAAAAGAGTCGGAACGAAACAAGTATATCAAGTTGAAAGTTTCCAAAGGAAATAAAGTCTGCCTTTTAGCCCCGATTGAGGCGGCATCCTTTTGTGCCGATTTTTCATCGGAACAAAAGATACAGCCAGAAGCGGGAATACAGGTCCCTAAAATGCCTTAACCATTCGCTCCTGAAAATAGTGCTTGGCAGACAACTATTGAAGCTACTCAAAAAAAGACATAAAAAAATGCCCCGATTTCACGAGGCATTCCTTCAAGAATGTGGGGTTATTATTTCTTTTTTAACTCTTCTATTTTAGCATCCACTTCTGCTTCAGTACCTTCTATAGTGTCATTAACTGTTTCAAGTGTTTTACCATCGGCAGAAATTGTTGTTGAACTAACAATTGCTTTTACGACTCCGTTGATATTGCTTTTTTCAATATTAACTTCCTTAGAAAGGGTCTTGTTTGCAAAACTTGCCTGATTATGTTCACAAGTCGGATTGGTGCAGCCTTTTGCAATACATTCTTCTTTGGTCATGTTGAGGCATTTTTCATTGGCCACACAACATGGTTTCTGATGAGAAGAAGTACTTCCATCCATAGAATGCCCTCCTAAAATTGGAGCAATTACCAATCCGATCAAACAAGTTAACTTGATCAAGATGTTCATTGAAGGCCCAGAAGTATCCTTGAACGGATCTCCAACAGTATCTCCTGTAACGGCTGCCTTGTGAGCGTCTGAACCTTTATAGGTCATCTCTCCATTAATCATTACTCCAGCTTCGAAAGATTTCTTGGCGTTGTCCCAAGCTCCACCAGCGTTGTTTTGGAAGACTGCCCAAAGCACTCCCGAAACGGTAACTCCGGCCATATAACCTCCTAGCATTTCGGCAATTAATTGGTTGTTGTCTCCATAAACCAGTTTTCCTAATAGCACGATCGCAATCGGGAAACCAATAGTCAAGATTCCAGGCAACATCATTTCGCGTAAAGCGGCTTTTGTAGAAATCTCCACACATTTCCCATATTCAGGTTTTCCAGTTCCTTCCATGATTCCTGGAATTTCCTTGAACTGACGACGTACTTCATACACCATATCCATAGCTGCTTTTCCTACTGAATTCATTGCCAAGGCAGAGAAAACAACTGGAATCATTCCTCCAACGAATAACATGGCTAGAACTGGTGCTTTGAAAATATTAATACCGTCGATTCCTGTAAAGGTTACATAAGCGGCAAATAAAGCCAATGAGGTCAATGCTGCAGAAGCAATTGCAAAACCTTTTCCTGTTGCAGCAGTTGTGTTTCCAACAGAATCCAAGATGTCGGTACGAGTTCTAACTTCTTTTGGTAACTCGCTCATTTCGGCAATTCCACCTGCGTTATCAGAGATTGGTCCGAAAGCGTCGATTGCCAATTGCATTGCCGTTGTTGCCATCATAGCCGAAGCCGCAAGTGCAACTCCGTAGAAACCAGCGAATGCATACGATGCCCAGATCGCTCCTGCAAATAGCAAAACGGTTGGAAAGGTAGAAATCATTCCGGTTGCCAAACCAGCAATCACGTTGGTTCCCGCACCAGTAGATGATTTTTGAACGATTGCCAAAACTGGTTTTGTACCCAATCCTGTGTAATATTCAGTTACAGATGAAATAACACCACCTACAACCAATCCAACAATTGTAGCATAAAACACCCTCATCGAAGAGATGTCTTTCAAACCTTCGCCATAGAATTCCATTTTCATTACCTCTGGCAACATATATTTTACCAAAACAAAGCAAGATATGGCAGTCAATACGATAGAAACCCAGTTTCCAACATTTAAAGCACCTTGCACTTGTTTTTCTTTTGCATCATCACTTGAAATTTTAACCAACATGGTTCCGATGATTGAAAATAGAATTCCGAAACCTGCAATTGCCATTGGTAATAAGATTGGTCCAATTCCGCCGAAAGCATCAGCAATACTTCCGCCCATATCTTTGATCACATAATTTCCTAAAACCATTGCCGCTAGAACAGTTGCCACATACGAACCGAACAAATCGGCACCCATTCCTGCAACGTCACCCACGTTATCGCCCACGTTATCAGCAATTGTAGCAGGATTACGAGGATCATCCTCCGGAATTCCTGCTTCAACTTTACCAACTAAATCGGCACCAACATCAGCTGCTTTTGTATAAATACCGCCACCTACTCTTGCAAACAAAGCGATAGATTCAGCTCCAAGGGAGAATCCTGCCAAAGTTTCCAAAACGATGGTCATTTGCTCGGTTGACGTCCAAACGCCACCCATAAAATAATGGAATAAGATGATAAAAAATCCTGTTAGCCCAAGAACAGCCAGACCTGCAACACCAAGTCCCATCACAGTCCCTCCGCTAAAAGAAACCTTCAAGGCTTGAGGCAAGCTTGTTCGTGCGGCTTGGGTGGTCCTAACGTTTGTTTTGGTGGCAATCTTCATTCCCATATTTCCCGCAAGGGCAGAAAAAAAGGCTCCAAAAATGAAAGCCACTACGATTAAAATATGTGTTGTCGGGACAACGAAAGAAATTCCTGCTAAAGCAATACTAGCACCAATCACGAAGATGGCTAATAACCGGTATTCTGCTTTCAGGAAAGCCAAGGCACCTTCATAAATGTAATCTGAAATTTCTTTCATCTTTCCATCACCGGCATCTTGTTTTAAAACCCAGGATCTCTTGACTGCCATGAAGGCCAATCCAATAAATGCCATCACTAACGGCACATAAATCATGAATGATTCCATATAAATAATTTTTGGTATTTGTTAATATTATGTAAATATAACAAAACACCTCTAAACAAAAAAGCAATATTCATATTAGACTATGGCTTTTTTTATCAGATTAGCAGTATAGAATTATTTAGAATAGATTTCATGTTATGGAGAAGTGCTGTGTCATTGCCTTCCGTCTCAAAACTTGACCTCAAAAAAAAAGCAACGTCCGAATTTCGAATGTTGCTTTCTTATAGTATTTGTATCGTTTTTAGAACTGTTTGATACTGAATAGACCTTTTGGTTTATTAGGAATATCATCAAAACGTTTAGTACATTCTGCAATAATGGCATACGCCTCGTTTACATCACCCCAACCTTCAACATCTACTTTCTTGTTTTCCAAATCTTTATAAACTTGAAAAAAGTGCTCGATTTCTTTTAATAAGTGACCATTGATATCTGAAAGATTTTCCAATGAATTCCAGATTGGATCAGAAACCGGAACACAGATGATTTTTTCGTCTGGTCCTTTATCGTCTGCCATGTGGAATACTCCAATTGGCTTAACCTCCATTACACATCCAGGAAAAGTTGGTTCGTTTACCAAAACCAAAACATCTAGAGGATCTCCATCTAATGCTAATGTTTCTGGAATAAATCCGTAATCTGCAGGATACATCATTGACGAAAATAACATTCTGTCAAAGCGCATTCTTTTTATTTCAAAATCGTATTCGTATTTGTTTCTGCTTCCTCTTGGTATTTCGATTAACACATCGAAAGTTGTTAGTTTGTCTGCTGTCATTTTACTTTTTTTTCTTATCTAAATTTCAGAGTGCAAAAGTAAGCAAACATTGGTGTTTTACAACAAAAAAAAGGTGTTATATCTGTATAATTTTTATGTAAATAAATCGGGCTAAATTGCTCAAATTTAAAATAGTTCAACAATAAAACAGATTGAATAAATTTGGAAACTGTTTTATGAATATTCTTAAAAAAAACACACGCTTTTATGCGATTTATATTAAAAGTAAAATTCAATAATTTGTTTTCCTTCCTCTTTTTTCGAGGTAATAATGCCACAACACAAAACTTGCAATAGAACGATGAGGACTCCACTTTTCGGCATAGGTTTCCATTTCCAACTTGTCGTGGATGTCAAGCAATTCCTTTATAGTATTGATGATGGCAATGTCACCAAGCGGAATAATATCGGGCGTTTGCAGGCAAAACATCAAATAGACATCAATGGTCCAATTGCCAATTCCTTTTATCTTGATGAGTTCATCCCTAACTTGCTGGCTCGATTTTTCGGGCAAACTTTCTAAATCGAGTTCTTTGTTCACAATGGCTGTTGCCAATGCTTTGATGTAGCTTGTTTTCTGACGGCTTACTCCTGCATTTCTAAATTCTTCATCCGATAAGGAAAGTAATTCATGAGGTTGAAATGCCTCTACTTTGGCACTTAATTTAACAAAAGTTGCCTTTGCAGAATCTATAGAAACTTGTTGTTCTAATATCAATAAAGCCAGTGTTGCAAATCCTTGAGGGCGTTTTGGAATGATTGGTAATCCATATTGATCGATGATTCGTTTGAAAACGGGATCTTTTTCTAGTAGAAAATCTAGTGCTTCTTTCATATTTCAATCACGAGTACACAAAGATCATAAAGTTTAAAAATAAAACCCGAACGAACCTTTTATTCCAAAATTCGTAGTTTGTGGTGTGATATAACTCCCTCTCCAAGCAAATTCGATTCTGAACACTTTAAAGATATTTCCAATTCCGGCATTGTATTCCCAATAAAAATCTTCTGGAGCACGATACACCAATCCCGAAGCATTGATGGCTCGATTTCCATCTGTAATCGTTCCATAAACACCTTTGAAACCTATAGTTTCTCTCCAGTTTAATTTTCGCAACAGCGGAATTCTAGAAAAAATTCGTCCTCCGAAATTGTGTTGTAATTGAAAAGTTGCATACGTATCTGCTTGAAATTCATAAAAATCAAGCAAGTTAAAGGTATTTTCGATCACAAAATAAGTTTGATTTCCTGGAACGATACTCATCAATCCAAGTGGCACATTTCCGTAGGTTTTTCCCAATTCCATGATATAATCCAAACGACCAAATCCTCCTATATTGATAGGTTGCTTATAGTATAATTGAACTTTTTCATATTTAAAATCACTATCCAAAACACCTTTCAAACCTTGGCTATAATTCACAAAAAACCTTGGAAAAGGATTATCCACAATACTTCTTTCCACACCATAACCAACGGTTTTTCGGCCCGGAGTATAATCAATTTGGAAATTGAGCTCGGATTGTTTTACATCGCCTCTGGTTGTTGTAAAAGTATCATCAGTATAATAATCCAAGCTAAATGTTTTTGAAGCAGATTCCAATGTTCGATAAGAAAATCCTGTCTGAAGGGTTAAATTTCGAACAGGTTCTATTTCTAATGCAACAGAAGTCAGGTTGATATTGGTTAATTTTCCATTATTCCCACTAGTAAAAAGTGCTGATGAGGCAAAGCTTCTACCCAAAACATCATTTGTGGTGGTGAGGCTGGCGCCAATTTGTTCTACATCTCTCCTATTTCCTCCAGAAATAGTCAATCTGTTTTTGCGGTTCAAGAGCCATTTTCCAGAAATCCCATATTTGAATTTATTATCGTCAAAACCATAGGCGGTATAGCCCTGAAGACGCCACATATCATTTGGTCCAAAATAGGTTCGACCACCCACTCTAATTCTAAAACCTTCTACTTCATTGAAACCAAATGTTGAAAATATCGGGCCAATGTCAAAATTTCCCTTTTGGATATAACCACTTCCCAGAATCGAAACCAAATCATATAATTGCCTGAATTTTTTATTGGTTTGCAACGTATCCAGCATTTTATAGATCCCCTTTTCATCTTTGTTTAGATTTTCAAAACGATTTTCTTCCCAAAAATCATCGTCTCGGGTATACACCGTATCGTCAAAATCATTGACTTCCTCTTTGTAGAAATCAGTTGGTTTTTCCTTATCGAATTCATGATTTCGGAACATCGTGGTCCGTTTTCCATAAACGCCTCGCGATTTTTCTTTTTTATTCAAAGCAAAATCGGTCATCATATAATCTCTTGTTAGCAAGAAAACCGAATCATTGAGCACTTCGAATTCTTGCTCAATATAAATCTCCTTGACCCAGTTAATGTTGGCACTTTTTGAAGCCTGAAGATTAATGTCTTTGATCGCCCAAGTGGAATCATTTACCCAAAAATCGCCTTTGAAAGTAAGTTCGTTTGGACGTCGAGGATAATATACGATATTGTAGCACCATTTTTTATCGATGAAAGCACTGTCGACCAATCTATAATTATAAACATCAATTCCTGTACGAGAAAGCGGACTGGTAAAGGCCTTGTCAAAAAATTTCAGGTAATTATCATAGATATCATATTCTGCATATAAATCTTTGATAAAAGCAATAATCTGTTGATTTGTATTGAAACCTGAATTTTTATTGGCTTTCAGAATTTCTTTTACCTTTCCGCGAACATTATCACCATATACATTAGAAAGCGCTTCGTTGATAAAAATTGGCAAATAGGTTTTCCCTGTAACACTTGAAGTATCAACAGAATTGAACACGAACTCCATTCCTTTGAACACTCGGCTTTTCATAAAAGCTCTATCAATCGTATTCATGTCGAACTCTACCTTTTCATATTTTTCCATTTCATATTGCTTGAATTGTCGCAAACCGTTGTTGCGTTTTCGAGCCCATATTTTTCGGAGAATATCAATGGCAGGATTATTTTTTTTGGAAGTCTTTCCGCTATATACTTTTACTTCGGCTAATTCTTCTCCAGAAACCAAAACGATTTTCATATCATAGGTTACCGCTTTTTCAAGTTGTATTTCTTGGGTAGTATAGCCAATAAAGGAAACCGAAAGTGTTTTTCTATTTTGTGAAGATTCTAGATAAAAACGTCCGTCTTCATTTGTAATCATTCCTTCCGAAGTACCTAAAAAAGCAACGCTTGCATAAGCAACAGGTTGTTTATTTTCGTCTAAAACCACTCCGCTAACCTTGGTTTGGGCTACTACAATATTGGCTATCAATAAAAATAATCCTAAAAATATATTCTTCATATAGTAATTTATCGTCTTAAAGTCACATTCCAATAAACTTGGAAAACCGCAGTATGGTTTAGCCAAATCTCCAAAAAAAAACTCCATCAAAGTAACACTCTGATGAAGCTTCAAATATAGTTATTTCGACAATTGAAAAGTTAGAAATTGTGTTAATTAGATTATTCTAAAATTAACTGTATTTCTGTTACTTAAAATTATCTAATTATTTCTTATATAGTACTTTTTTAACCGCTTTTACAACATCTCCTGCATTTGGTAACCACTCTTTCAATAAAGTTGGAGAATAAGGTGCTGGTGTATCTGCCGTTGTAATTCTTTGGATTGGAGCATCAAGATAATCGAATGCTTTTTCTTGAACCATGTATGTGATTTCTGAAGCAACACTAGCAAAAGGCCAAGCTTCTTCCAAAACTACTAAACGATTTGTTTTTTTAACAGAAGTCAAAATTGTTTCATAATCCATCGGGCGAACTGTTCTCAAATCGATGATTTCGCAAGAGATACCTTCTTTTTCTAATTCGTCAGCAGCAATATGAGCTTCCTTGATGATTTTACCAAAAGAAACAATAGTTACATCTTTTCCTTCTCTTTTGATATCGGCAACTCCTAAAGGAATTGTATATTCTCCTTCTGGAACTTCACCTTTATCACCATACATTTGCTCAGATTCCATGAAAATAACTGGGTCATTATCACGGATAGCTGATTTCAACAATCCTTTTGCATCATAAACAGTTGACGGAACTACAACTTTCAAACCTGGAGTATTGGCAAACCAGTTTTCAAAAGCTTGTGAGTGTGTCGCTCCTAATTGTCCAGCAGAAGCCGTTGGTCCTCTAAAAACCATTGGCATAGGAAATTGTCCAGCCGACATCTGACGCATTTTAGCAGCGTTGTTTATAATCTGGTCAATCCCAACCAATGAGAAGTTGAAGGTCATAAATTCTACAATCGGACGATTACCGTTCATAGCTGAACCAACTGCTATTCCTGCAAAACCAAGCTCGGCAATTGGAGTATCGATAACTCTTTTTGGTCCGAATTCATCTAACATTCCCTTTGAAGCTTTGTAAGCACCATTATATTCGGCAACTTCCTCACCCATTAAATAAATAGATTCATCACGACGCATTTCTTCGCTCATCGCTTCACAAATAGCTTCTCTAAATTGGATTGTTTTCATATATCTTTAAATTATCTTCTTAAATTTTGAAACGCAAAAATAAAAATTAAAACCTATATAAAAGCATATTTAAGCTTAAATTAATCAGCTTTACTATACAGATGATTCTTTCGCTATCAATATCAATAAAGCACTCTAGGCCTCGATTTTGCTAAATCCATCAAAAAACAGCCTACGAAAACGTTATAATTCACAAAAATAGTATGCATGCATAGTTCTTTTTTGAAAATTAAATTGTAATTTCGTCACCGAAATACGATAATCTAAATTATAAAAAAGATGAAAATATTAGTTTGCATCAGTCACGTTCCTGATACTACTTCAAAAATTAATTTCACCAATGGCGATTCAGAATTTGATACCAACGGCGTTCAATTTGTAATCAACCCTAACGACGAATTCGGATTGACAAGAGCTATTTGGTTTCAAGAACAACAAGGAGCAAATGTTACAGTGGTAAACGTTGGAGGTCCTGACACGGAGCCAACTTTAAGAAAAGCATTGGCAATTGGAGCAAACGAAGCAATTCGTGTAAACGCTAACCCTACTGACGGTTTTTTCGTAGCAAAACAATTGGCAGAAGTAATTAAAAATGGTGGTTACGATTTAGTTATCGCTGGAAAAGAATCTTTGGATTACAATGGCGGAATGGTTCCAGGAATGTTAGCCGGAATCTTAGGATACAACTTCGTAAATTCTTGTACAGAATTAAAAGTAGAGGGAACTTCTGCGACAGCTTCAAGAGAAATCGATGGCGGAAAAGAAACCGTTGCAACATCTCTACCTTTAATTATTGGTGGACAAAAAGGTCTTGTTGAAGAAAAAGACTTGAGAATTCCAAACATGAGAGGAATTATGACAGCAAGAACAAAAGCCTTGACGGTACTTGAGCCAGTTGCTGCAAACAATAACACGAAAGCAGTGAAATTCGAAAAACCAGCTCCAAAATCGGCAGTGAAATTAGTAAGTGCAGACAATCTGGATGAATTAATCAATTTATTACACAACGAAGCGAAAGTGATTTAAGATTGTTGAGTTTAGATTGCAGATGTAAATTGCAACCATATAAATCTAAAACGACATTTGATTCACTTCAAAAATCTAAAATCATAATTCTAAAATCTAAAATTTAAGACTATGTCAATATTAATATATGCGGAATCAGCAGAAGGAAAATTCAAGAAAGTAGCTTTCGAATTGGCTTCCTACGCAAAAAAAGTAGCTGAATCATTAGGAACAACTGTAACGGCTGTAACGGTAAACACAGCAAACGTTTCGGATTTATCAAAATACGGAGTCGATAAAGTATTGAAAGTAAACAACGATAAACTATCAGGTTTTACTGCAAAAGCGTATGCCGATGTTATCAAACAAGCGGCTCAAAAAGAAGGTGCAAAATTAGTCTTGCTTTCTTCAACTACTGACAGTTTGTATCTTGCTCCACTTGTTGCCGTTTCTTTGGAAGCTGGTTATGCTTCAAATGTAGTTGGACTTCCAGTAAGCACTTCACCATTTCAAGTAAAAAGAAACGCTTTTTCAAACAAGGCTTTCAACATCACTGAAATCACTACCGATGTAAAAGTTCTTGGACTTGCAAAAAACTCTTACGGTGTTTTCGAAAGTGCATCTTCTTTAACCGAAGAAGATTTCAACCCAACCATTGGCGACAATGATTTTGGCGTAAAAGTACAATCAGTTGACAAAACTTCAGGAAAAGTAACTATTGCAGATGCAGAAGTTGTTGTTTCTGGAGGCCGTGGCTTGAAAGGTCCAGAAAACTGGGGAATGCTAGAAGAATTGGCTTCAGTACTTGGTGCCGCAACCGCTTGTTCTAAACCCGTTTCAGATCTTGGCTGGAGACCTCACAGTGAACACGTTGGACAAACAGGAAAACCTGTAGCCACCAATCTTTATATCGCTGTCGGAATTTCTGGAGCCATCCAGCACATTGCCGGAATCAACTCTTCTAAAGTAAAAGTGGTCATCAATTCAGATGCCGATGCCCCTTTCTTCAAAGTAGCCGATTACGGAGTTGTAGGAGATGCTTTCGATATTGTCCCAAAACTGACTCAAAAATTAAAAGAATTCAAAGCGAATAATTCGTAAATATTTTTTTAAATTGTGCCCATATTAGGGCTATCTAAATCTAGATAGAAATATCCACTTTTAGATAGCCCTTTTTTTATTTTGGAGCGAAAGGTTTGAGCTTCTTTTGAAACCATTTTCCTGCCTTCCTTCCAAAACTTTTTTTGTTTTAAAGAAAAACAAAAAAAGGTTTTTCCCTCCAGTCAGGGCTAGAGAGGAAAGCATTTTAATTTTTGCAATCAAATTGAACACAACACAATTTAGTGCAGACAATCTGCAAACTAAATTCTAAAATCAGAAATCTAAAATCTCTATGAGTTTAGTAAAACTAACCATAAAAGGAATTTCATACAGCCAAACACAAAACGGAGCCTACGCTCTAATTTTGAATGAAGTTGACGGCGATAGAAAACTACCAATCGTTATTGGAGCTTTCGAAGCACAATCCATTGCTATCGCTTTAGAAAAAGAAATAAAACCGCCACGTCCGCTAACACATGATTTGTTCAAGAATTTTGCCGACCGTTTTGATATCGTAGTCAAGCAAGTCATCATTCATAAATTGGTTGACGGCGTTTTCTATTCTAGCATTATCTGCGAAAGAGACAAAATTGAGGAAATCATCGATGCAAGAACTTCAGATGCGATTGCATTGGCATTGCGTTTTTCAGCACCAATCTTCACCTATAAAAACATATTAGACAAAGCAGGAATTTACCTAAAAGCAAATCCGCTGGAATCCGACAATCCTTCACAGGAAAACGACGATATCCTTTCTGACCCAGAAACGTTCGGAATGGAAGAAGAAACCAATCAATCTGGCGAAACCTATGCAAAACATAGCCTGTCAGAATTGCACGAGTTGCTTCAAGGTGCCGTTGAAAATGAAGATTACGAAAAAGCAGCGAAGATAAGAGACGAGATTTCGAGAAGGGAAGTATAAAGGTTCTGGGAAATAGGTTCAAGGTTTAAGCCTTGACGTTGAAACTTTTTGAGATTACAATTTATAAATGCCATATAAAATAATATTTATGAGAAATTTTAAAGAACTTGAAGTTTGGAAAGAAGGACGTTTACTAGTAAAAGATGTTTATCTTTTAACAAAGTCATTACCCGAAGATGAAAAATTTGGTTTGACGTCTCAAATAAAAAGATGTGTTATTTCAATACCATCAAATATTGCGGAAGGTTCCGCAAAAGAATCTCAAAAAGATTTTGCCCGCTTTTTACAGATAAGCTTAGGTTCATCCTTTGAATTAGAAAGTCATCTAATCTTAAGTTTAGACCTTGAAATAATAAATACAGATAAGACACTAATTTGTCTTGAAAACATACAAAGATTACAAAGAAGAATTTTTTCTTTTATAAAATACATAAATACCCAAGCTTAAAGGCAAAGGAGTTACCCCAAAACCCTGAACCTTTAACCCTAAACCTAAAAAAATGAAGCAATACCACGACCTAGTAAAACACGTTCTAGAAAACGGAACACAAAAAGGAGACCGAACAGGAACAGGAACCAAAAGCGTTTTTGGCTACCAAATGCGTTTTGATTTGAGCGAAGGTTTTCCGATGGTCACGACCAAAAAATTACATTTAAAATCCATCATCTACGAATTGCTTTGGTTTTTGAAAGGCGAAACCAATATTGCTTATTTAAAAGAAAACGGAGTCAAAATTTGGGACGAATGGGCCAATGAAGAAGGAGAATTGGGTCCTGTGTATGGTCATCAATGGAGAAACTGGAACAGCGAAGAAATCGACCAGATTACCGAATTGATTGAGACTTTGAAAACCAATCCAAACAGCCGTAGAATGTTGGTTTCGGCTTGGAACCCATCGGTTCTGCCGGATACTACAAAATCATTTGCAGAAAATGTAGCCAACGGAAAAGTAGCCTTGCCTCCTTGTCACGCTTTCTTTCAATTCTATGTAGCCGACGGAAAATTATCCTGTCAATTGTATCAAAGAAGTGCTGATATTTTCTTGGGAGTACCTTTCAACATTGCTTCTTATGCTTTGCTAACGATGATGATTGCCCAAGTTTGTGATTTAGAACCTGGAGATTTCATCCATACTTTTGGTGACGCCCATATTTACAACAATCATTTCGAGCAACTGGAGCTTCAATTATCACGCGAGCCAAAACCACTATCAAAAATGATTTTGAATCCAAATGTAAAAAACATTTTAGACTTCACTTTTGAGGACTTCACTTTGGAAGGTTATGAACCTCATCCACATATTAAAGGAGCTGTTGCGGTATAAGCAACAACTCCTTTTTAATTTTATCCAACAAATTTGATTTCTGTAAAAACGCTTTTAACAGAAAAAAGCACTCTTTATTGCTTTTTTTTCACTAAAATTGAACGTTTTTTTAACATACCAAAAATGAATCGCATCAAACAATCATTATTCTTATTTTTACTGATTACCTTATCAGCTACAGCTCAACAAAAACTTAGCTTAGAAGAAATTTGGGGTGGAGCATTCCGAACCGAAGGAATGGACGAGCTTCAAGCCTTAAAAAACACCAATCAATATACCGTTTTAAACTTTGACAGAAGTTCGAGAAGTATGCAAATCGATTTATATGATTATGCTACTTTGAAGAAAGTTTCCACTTTAATTGATACTAAAAATCATCAAGGTCTTCCGATGATTGACAGCTACATCTTCAATTCAAAGGAAAATCAGATTTTATTGGCGTGCGAATCGGAACAAATTTTCCGTCATTCTTTCGTAGCCGATTATTATCTGTATGATATCGCTTCCAAGCAATTGACCAAATTATTTGATTTCAAAGTGCAAGAACCTACTTTCTCGCCTGATGGAACCCAAATCGCTTATGCAAAAGACAACAATTTATTTGTATATAATCTGCAAAGCAAAACCTCCAAACAAATCACAACCGACGGAAAGAAAAATGCCATCATCAACGGTATCACGGATTGGGTGTATGAAGAAGAATTTGCTTTCGTAAGAGCTTTCGACTGGAATGCTTCGAGCGATAAAATTGCTTTTATTCGTTTTGATGAAACGGATGTTCCAGAGTTTTCTATGGACATTTACAACCAAGGTTTATATCCTGTTCAGCAGGTTTTCAAATATCCAAAAGCAGGAGAAAAAAATGCTTTGGTTTCGCTTCATATTTATGATTTAAAGGCAAACAATGCCAAACAAATCAATCTCGGAAATTATAATGATTTTTATATCCCAAGAATCAAATGGACCAATGAAGCCAATGTTTTGAGTGCCCAAGTCATCAACAGACATCAGAATAATCTGGATTTGCTTTTTGTAGACGGAACTTCGGGAACTGCAAAAGTGGTTTTGAATGAAAAAGACAAGGCTTATGTGGATATTACAGACAATCTTACTTTTTTGAAAGACAACAGCTTTATCTGGACGAGCGAAAAAGACGGTTTCAACCATATTTATCATTATGATAAAACAGGAAAATTGAAAAATCAGATTACAAAAGGAGACTGGGAAATCACGAAATATTATGGTTTGGATGAAAAATCGGGAACAGTTTTTTATCAGTCTGTAGAGAACGGTTCCATAAATAGAGATATTTATTCGATTAAGTTAAACGGAAGCGGAAAAAAAAGACTTTCTTCTGCAACGGGAACCAACTCGGCTACTTTCAGTCCGAATTTTGATTTCTACATCAATACTTTTTCAAACGCTACGACACCAACTCAATATTCTTTGAATGATGCCAAAACAGGAAAAGAAGTACAATCCATCAAAAAGAATGACGGACTTTCTTCAAGACTGAAAGCATATGATTTGCCATCTAAAGAATTCTTTGAATTGACTACAGAAAAAGGACACAAATTGAACGCTTGGATGATCAAGCCAAAGAATTTTGATGCCTCCAAAAAATATCCAGTTTTGATGTTTCAATATTCGGGCCCAGGTTCTCAGGAAGTTGCAAATGCTTGGCTTGACATTAATGACATGTGGTACATGATGCTTTCGCAACAAGGTTATATCGTGGCTTGTGTGGATGGAAGAGGAACCGGTTTTAAAGGTGCCGAATTCAAAAAAGTGACCTATAAAGATTTAGGAAATTTAGAAGTTGTGGATCAAATTGACGCTGCGAAAGTCATTGGGAAATACAATTATGTAGATAACAGCCGAATTGGAATTTGGGGTTGGAGTTATGGAGGCTTCATGTCTTCGAACTGTATCCTAAAAGGAAATGACGTGTTCAAAATGGCAATTGCCGTTGCTCCAGTAACAAACTGGCGTTTTTATGATTCGGTTTACACCGAAAGATTCTTGCAAACTCCAGCAGAAAATGCTTCAGGTTATGACGATAATTCTCCGATAAACCACGTGAGTAAATTGAAAGGAAAATACCTTTTAGTTCATGGAACTGCCGATGATAATGTTCATGTTCAAAACACCATGTTGATGGTAGAAGCCTTGGTTCAAGCCAACAAGCAATTTGATTGGGCCATTTATCCTGACAAAAACCACGGAATTTACGGCGGAAAGACTAGATTGCACCTTTATACAAAAATGACCAACTTTATTAAAGATAATTTATAAGATGATTGATCCAACAACACCTAGCCAAGTTCCTACTTTAGAGGAAATTCAAAATTTTGAAGGAAAATACCCTAAACAATTATGGTATTTATTTTTAGTTGAAATGTGGGAACGTTTCTGTTTTTACGGAATGCGTGGCGTTTTGACTATTTTTATGGCCGACCAACTATTAGGTTTAGCCTTATCGGATAAAGATGCGAACTTAAAGTACGGTGCTATCCAAGCTTTTGTTTATGCTTTTACCTTTATTGGAGGAATTTTTGCTGATAAAATTTTAGGGTTTAAAAAATCGTTGCTTTTTGGTGCAACTGTAATGATTATTGGAAACTTGATTATTGCTTTTTCTCCACAAGATTTTTTCTATTTAGGGATTACGCTTTCGATCATCGGTACAGGATTTTTTAAACCTAATATTTCTTCCATGGTGGGAGAATTATATCGTGAAGGTGATAGCCGAAGAGATGCAGGTTTTGGATTGTTTTATTCAGGTATCAATATCGGAGCCTTATTAGGAGGTGCTGTTTGTGTTTATTTAGGCACTAGTCCAGATTACGGATGGAGTTATGCCTTTTTATCAGCAGGAATCGTAATGTTTATTGGATTAATTACTTTTATTCTTACGAAGAAATCTTTGGGACCAATTGGAGACTCTCCTCTTTTACATATCGAACCAAAAAAGAGAACTTTTCAAGAAATTGCAGTTTATGTGGGATCATTAATAAGTATTCCTTTAATCTTTATAATGATAAAGAACACTGATTATACTGATTATTTCATGTACACAATAGGCCCATTAGCTGTAATCTATTTTTTATTCGAAACTTTCAAAGAAAAAGATATTAAATCGCAAAAAAAATTAATAGCTGCATTTATCTTCATTCTCTTTTCAATCATCTTCTGGGCTTTCTTCGAACAAAGCGGAGGTTCATTGGCTTTATTTGCTAAAGATAATTTACACCATAATTTGTTGTTTTTTGAAATAAATCCAAATATTGTAAACAATACTTCAAACTCACTTTTCGTAATTATCTTTAGTCCGATTGTAGGTTTAATTTGGCTTGCTATGGCAAAAAAGAAAATTGAACCAAATACTGTAACAAAATTTGGAGTTGGTTTTTTATTTCTTGCTGGAGCTTTTTATGTATTTTATTACACTAGATTTTTTGCTGATAGTCAAGGCATCACATCATTAAATATTTTTACACTAGCCTATTTGATTATTACTTTTGGAGAACTTTGTCTTTCACCAATTGGACTGTCAATTATGACTAAATTATCACCAAAACGATTATCTGGAATGATGATGGGAATGTGGTTTTTAGCAAGTGCTTATGGACAATATGCTGCAGGGTTACTTGGTGCTGGAATGTCTTCTCCAGATGAAAACGCTTCACTGTTAACTAAACTTCAAGGATATACTGAGGGCTATTATCAATTAGCTATTTATGCCTTAATTGCAGGAATGCTTTTAATTTTTGTCTCTCCTCTTATCAAAAAACTCATGCAAGAAGTAAAATAATAAATCAAAAGATATAAAATATAAAAAGCGGCTTCAAAGTCGCTTTTTATCGTGATTTCCAAATTCAAAAATAAAATAAAATGTCAGAAAACAAAACTTCATTTTTATCTACCCTAAAATCGTTCAATAAAAACTTTTGGCTTGCAAGTTTTATGGAACTCATGGAACGTTGGGCTTGGTATGGAATTTTTACCCTTTTCGGATTATACCTTGTAGGTTCTACGGATGAAGGTGGTTTAGGCTTCAACCATATCCAAAAAGGAAATATTATGGCCAATGTTACCGCCATTCTTTATCTTTTACCTCTCTTTTTTGGAGTAATTGCTGATCGAATAGGCTATAAACTTTCCCTTACCATAGCCTATATCATCATGATTGCGGGTTATTACTTGATGGGAGAAGTGAGTACTTATTGGAGTATGTATATGGTTTTTCTTTTGGTTGCCATTGGAGCTGCGTTTTTCAAACCTGTGGCTTCGGCAATTGTCGCTAGAAATACCGACGATACGACTGGAACAATGGGTTTTGGAATATTTTATATGATGGTCAACATTGGAGGATTTGTTGGACCAGCAATGTCATCTTATCTACGAACTGAATATGGATGGAAAATTATCTTCGTTCAAGCGGCAGTTGTCATCGGGCTTAACTTGATTTTTCTTTTGCTTTTTTATAAAGAACCGAAAATTGAAAAAACACACAAGGAACCAATTTTAACGGAGATTAAAAACTCCTTGCTTAATATTGTTGAAGCTTTAAAAGACAAGCGATTAACCGTTCTTTTGATTTTAATGATTGGTTTCTGGACAATGTATAACCAATTATTTTATACATTGCCTAACTTTATAGAAGACTGGATTGATACTGCTGTACTAAGCAATTGGATTAACGAAAATATTCCTTTTTTAAGTAAAACCATTACCCAAGATGGTCAAGTAAAAGCAGAATGGTTTGCCAATCTTGATGCTTTTATGATTATCATTTTACAAATTGCAGTTTCCTATTTCGTAATCAAAATGCGTCACATCAACGCCATTATTCGTGGAGCGATTATCGCAACAATCGGTGTGAGTTTAACTTTTTATACCCATAATGTTTGGTTTACGGTTTTTGGAACGATGATTTTTGCTATTGGCGAAATGATGTCAAGCCCTACTCTATCTTCGTTTATCGCCTTGATTACACCAAAAGGAAAAGAAGGTTTGTATCAGGGAACTTATTTTTTACCCGTTGCAGCCGGAAATTTCTTCACCGGATTTATTGCAGGAGATTTATACCAAAAATGGTCGGATAAACTTTCGCTTTTGCAAACCGAAATGGGCAAAAGGAATCTTTCGATGCCAGAAGTTGTCAGTAAAGAAGAATTTATAGAACAAGGTTCAAAAGCATTGAATTTATCCATTTCAGAATTCGAAAATCAATTTCACCTCAAGGATGCGAATCTGGATTATGCCTCAATAGGTAAGCAGTTTACCGAGTTGGCTACTGCAAAAGGAATTGATGTTTCTACTATTCAAACGCCATTTTCTAAAAGCGAATATTTTGCTTTAGCATCAGAGAAACTCAACATGACCCATTGGCAAATGACCGATATGCTTTGGAACAGCTATAGTCCAAACAAAATCTGGTATGTTGTATGTGCTGTTGGTCTAGTTTCTATCGTCGCTTTAATCATTTACGATCAATTTGTCGTGAAACCGCTAGAGAAAAAGGCTCAAAACTAAAAACAATTCAAAATAAATTAATTTTTTGACTATCTTTCGCAACCAAAATAGAAATTATGAGTAAAAATTCAACAGATCAGTTTTTCGAAAGCACCGTTTTAGGACATCCTTCTGGGCTTTTCGTATTATTTTTCACAGAAATGTGGGAACGTTTTTCATTTTACGGAATGAGATCTTTATTAGTATTATTTTTTATGGCATCCTTTGCTGATGGTGGATGGGGCTGGGATCAAGGAACCGCATCCTCACTTTTTGGCTCATATGTTGGGTTGGTATACCTTTCAACTATGCTTGGCGGATATTTTGCAGACAAAATAATTGGATATCGTTGGGCAGTTGTTATTGGAGCATTATTAATGACATTAGGGCATTTTTCGATGGCTTTTGAGACAGAATTTACCATTTATTTAGGACTTGTGCTTTTGGTTTTTGGAAACGGTTTTTTTAAACCCAATATGACCTCTATTGTATCAGAAATGTATAAAGATAGACCCGAAAAGAAAGATGGCGCTTATACAATCTTTTATATGGGGGTAAATGCTGGAGCATTTTTTGGAATATTACTTTGTGGTTATTTAGGAGAAAAAGTTGGTTGGGGATATGGTTTTGGTCTAGCTGGAATTTTCATGTTCTTAGGTTTAGTACAATTTTGGTTGTCACAAAATATTTTTGGCACTATTGGTTTGAAGCCTGTTAAAAAAGACGTAGAAGAGCTAGCTAAAAATGATACTGATAAAAGAGTTCCATTTACCACATGGCAACTTGGGTTAATTGCAGTATCAGTTATTCTAGGGTTACTTTGGATAATCAATGCTCCTGCATCAAAAATCTCAAAATTATCTGGTGGGAATTTTAATGTATTTGGTTTTCTAGGAGAAAATGGAAATGCAATTGCTATACTAACCGCTTTAGTCTTATTTATTATTTTGTTGGTTTATAGAATCATGCAATACTCAAAAACCACAAGAGAAAAATTAATTGCAGTTACCTTCTTTGCCTTTATTACTATTTTCTTTTGGGCAATTTTTGAACAATCTCCAAATAGTTTAACCGTTTTTGCAGAAAAATATACCAATAGAATTTTAACAGGGAATTCAAGTGCTATATTTTTGATCATCAACTCTTTAATGACACTTATTCCGCTAATTATTATCAATTGGGTAATGTATATGTTGTTTAGAAAAACCTTTTCAAAATATTCAATTGCCAATATTGTTTTAAGTTTTAGCTTCTTAATCATCTGGATAATAGCACTTTGGATGTTAGCCAAAGATTATTACATGGCGGGCTATTTAGAATTATCCGATTCTACGCTTCAATTTTTGAAAATAGAAAAAACTTCCCAAGCACTAACTGAAGTTCCTGCAACTTGGTTTTCTACCCTAAACTCATTATTCATTATAACTTTAGCACCTTTGTTTTCAAAAGTTTGGGAAAGTAAATTTAATCCTAATGCTAACGTAAAATATGGAATCGGTATGATTCTATTAGGGTTAGGAATGGCAGTTGTTGCCTTTGGTGCAAACGGAATTGCTCCAGGAGCCGAAACTGCAAGTGTAAGTATGATTTGGCTAATTCTTGTGTTTTTATTTCATACAATGGGAGAATTATGCATCTCGCCAGTTGGTTTATCCTATGTTAGTAAGTTGGTGCCTCCAAGAATGATTGCTTTCATGTTCGGGGTTTGGTATTTAGCTGTTGCAATTGGAATGAAAGGTGCTGGTTTATTTGGTGAAGAAGTTGAAGCCATTGCAAATGAAAAAGGAATAAGCTACTTCTTTTGGATGCTGGCCATTATTTCTTTTGTACTCGCTGCTTTTTCGATATTAATGAGTCCAGTAATCAAAAAACTAATGCACGGTGTTCGATAATTATCGGCATTATTTTTGAAAACTAATTTTTAAAAATATACAAATGAAAAAAATAATTCTAACATTACTTTTAGCTCTTGGTTCGATGACTATCGAGGCACAAGAATTAACTTGGCATACAGATGTAAACAAAGCATCGGAAATTGCTATTAAGACTAAAAAACCATTGTTCTTTTTCTTTACAGGAAGCGACTGGTGTGGATGGTGTATCAAATTGCAAAGAGAAGTTTTCAAAACACCTGAATTTACAAAATGGGCCAATGAAAATGTAGTCTTGGTAGATCTAGATTTCCCAAGAAGAAAACAACTTTCGCCAGAATTGACCAAACAAAACAACGAGTTACAAGCTATGTTTGGCGTTCGCGGATTTCCAACCGTTTGGATGGTAACGCCAACTATGGTAGATAAAAAAGTAAGTTTTGCCAAATTAGGAAGTACCGGTTATGTAGCTGGTGGACCCGAAAAATGGTTGGCGGTAGCCAATCAGATTTTGGCTAACAAAAAATAAATATTATTCAACTTTATAGAATCCCTTTTCACCAACAGCGTGAAAGGGGATTTTTTGTTTCTCGCAAGTCGCTTTCCATCTTTCAACATACGTTCTATAATTGGAACCATCGGCAACGATAATTTCAGGTTTATGATCTTGCAGAAATCGCTCAAGGTTTATTTGAGAAGATTGCATCAAAACAACGATATTTGGCTTACACTCTTTTGGATAAACCGCAGAGCTGTCCATGACAAAAATGCTTTTGTTATTGAAAAAATAAAAATTACTGATTTTCTCTTTCTGAATATGATTTATAAAATTAGCAACTACAAACGATTTCAAATTACGATCATTTTCTAAGTTTTTCAAAATACTATCATTAGCAAAAACTTTTAATTCCTGACCTTTCCGTTCTACAAAAATTGAGTTTTTACGGGAATGCAAAACCAGCATCTCCTTTTGAGTTTGATTGTAATATTTTGTTCCTAAAAATGAAATCTGAAATAAAATCACAGCCGATAACACAAAGACCAATCGTTTTAAACTACGTTTTTCAATCCACAAAACTAACATCGCAATCAAAACATAAAGTGCAATTTCCATGTAAAGATTAAACGGAATGTCTTTGAAAATAAAACTTTCAAAGGATGCAATTTTGCTAATAATCCAGTTTAGTCCCAGAACACTATATTCAACAATCTTGACAAAAAACAAGGGAACAATTCCAAAGTAAGCCCAAATCATGACCAATAATCCGAGTACCATTATTAAGCCTAAAAAAGGCAGAATTATAATGTTCGTAATAAAAAACAATCCTGGAAATTGATGGAAATAATAGAGACTTAAAGGCAAAGTTCCTATTTGGGCTGCAAAGGAAACGGTCAATATTCCCCAAAAAGAAGTGAGAATATAATTTTTAGGTGTCCAAAAATTACTCAAAATAGGCTGTAGCCAAAGAATAAAAAACAACGCCAAATAACTCAACTGAAATCCTACATCAAACAAAAATGAAGGTTGAAAAACCAGAATCAATAACATCGAAACAATCAAGGTGTGAAAACTATTGGTTTTTCTTTTTAAATGCATTCCTATTGCCACAAACGAAAACATTGTAACTGACCGAACTATAGAAGGTGAAAGTCCCGCAATTACGGCAAAGCTCCAAAGACTAGCAATGATAATTATTAACTTGAAAATATTTCCTGTTCTGGTTTTAGGGATTTTAGCCAATAAAAAATTAAGAAACAGCAAAATATAACCAACATGCAACCCAGAAACCGACAAAATATGAATCGCTCCAGCAAATTGATAATCCTGAATCACATCTGGTGAAATATCTTGCTGTTGACCCAATATTAAAGCCGCAACTACATTTAACTCTCTCTTATTAAAATTACTTCTTTCAAGATTTTGAATAATTGTATTTCGCAATTGTGCTGCAAAATACCAGATGTTTTTATCCACCTTATCGCTAACTTTTATATCTTGAACCTCAACATACACTTGAGAAAGTATCGATTTATTTTCTAGGTATTTCCCATAGTCAAACTGGTCAGGATTATAGGGCGATTTATGCTTGTAGATTTTTTCACTTAAAAGCAAATTCGAACCAATCGTTAAATCTGGTTTCAAACTGTCTTTTTTAATGTTGAGCAAAATTTTACCGTCGGTTTTTACACCATCAATAGCATGAACAATTGCCACATACCGTTCATTATAGGCTGTAGTCTTTAGCTTTTCTCGTATGACAAGGTGAACACTATATTCCTTATCCGAATCTTCAATGAAGTGGATGTAATTATCTTGATCAAAATAATCATTGTGCACTACCAAAGTTGTGGCTCCAACAAAAAAGGAAAGTATGTATGTTGCAATCGCAAAGTGAATTCCTTGCTGTATCTTTTTTAGACAAAAAAAATAAGACGCCAAAAAAGCCACAACTGCCAAAAACAAGATGATCAATACATGGTATAAGTCAGGTTTTGCGTAGTAGGCACCTAAAATACCAGCAATAAAACAAAATGTGATTCTAACTAATGGAAAGTGTATGGTTTTCATAAATCTAAAATAATAAATTATTTTAGATCTGGTAAAATTTTACTACAAAACTCTGTTGACTTGTACAAAAGTTTTTTGGTAATAAGGCTCATTCAAGGAAGAGATAATAACACCTTTTGAAGTTGAAGAATGAATGAACTTGACTTCATTGTCATCGGTAACTTCAGTAACGATTCCAACATGGCTGATGCCTCTACGATTAGTCTTAAAGAAAATCAAGTCGCCTTTTTTAACATCTTTTACATCAATTTTTTCACCAACAGTCGCCATTTCGTGAGAACTTCTTGGCAATTTCATATCAAAAATATCAAAAACCGCTGTTACCATTCCGGAACAATCCATTCCAGCTATTGTAGTTCCGCCTCCTCTGTATCTAACGCCTAAAAATTCCATAGCGTTATTGATCATTTGCTTAGCAACATAATTTTCTGGTGGGGAAATCAGCAAATCCTTATCTTCAGGTTCGCTGTTATCAATGGCATATTTTTTTGGTTTAGGAGTGCTTTTTGGAGCAGGTTTTGTTTCTGGTTTTGAAACTTCCTGATAAGCAACAGCAGTTTCCGTTTTCTTGGGAACTGCAACGTTATCTTTCTTTTTTTCTTCTGGTTTTTGATAAACACCTTTTTTTACAGCTTCTTTCTTTGAAGTAATTATCTGTCCAAAACTCAAAGAAGTCATTGACAGTAATAAAGTCGTAATAAGTAGTTTTTTTGTGTTCAACATATTTTATTTTTTATTTTTCTAGCAAAACCAAATAGTTCATGCTATTAGATTTATTGAAATAAAATTCCGAAAGAATTTAGGATGTAATACCACAGATATAACGCAGTATTTATTTCGAGATTGTAAAACTACTAAAAAAAACGAGAAAAGTATAAACTTCACCGTTAATTTTTTGTTAGTAAAAATTCCAAAGAAAAGAAAAATACATTTTAAAAAACTGAAATACAGCAACTTAATTTCATCAAATTCTAAAACTATCCTTTAACACTATTAACAATCATTTTAGCTGTCTTTTCGCTAGCACCAATACCTCCAAGCTTTTGTTCTAGCTCATCAAACTGTTCCAAAAGTTGTTTTCGGTGTTGTGGTTCAAATAATTTTTCCAATTCCTTCTTGATGTTTTTCGGGTTACATTCGTCCTGAATCAACTCCGTCACCACTTCCCTATCCATGATTAAATTCACCAGCGAAATATACTTCAATGTGATAATGCGTTTCGCAATTTGATACGAAGCCCAACTTCCCTTATAACAAACCACTTCAGGAACTTTAAACAAGGCCGTTTCCAGAGTTGCCGTCCCAGAAGTAACCAAAGCCGCTTGCGAAACACTCAACAAATCGTAGGTTCTATTAGCAATAAAATGCACATTTTTATTCTTCAAAAACTGACTGTAAAAAGCATATTCCTGACTTGGAGCCCCAGCAATCACAAACTGATGATTCGGAAAATCCTCGACCACACTCAACATCAGCGAAAGCATTTTAGAAATTTCTTGTTTTCGGCTTCCTGGCAATAAGGCTACAATCGGCTTTTCATCAAGCTGGTGTTCCTTTCTAAAACTATTTTCATCAACCACTGTTCGGTTATGAATCGCATCAATCAAAGGATGCCCTACAAACTCAACAGGAAATCCATGCTTTTTTTCATAAAAATCTTTCTCAAAAGGCAAAATCACATACAATTTATCAAAATCACGCTTAATATCCTTGATCCTATTTTCCTTCCAAGCCCAAATTTGAGGCGAAATATAATAGTGTGTCCTGATCCCTTTTTCTTTAGCCCATTTTGCAATTCGCATATTAAATCCAGGGTAATCAATAAAAATGATCACATCCGGCTGGAAATTTTCAATATCTTTTTTACAGAATTTAATGTTATTCAGAATCGTTTTCAAATTAAAAACTACCTCTATAAACCCCATAAACGCAAGTTCGCGGTAATGCTTCACCAACGTTCCACCCGCTTTTTCCATCAAATCTCCACCCCAAAACCTAATTTCAGCCGCTGAATCTTCTTTCAATAACGCTTTCATCAAATTCGAACCGTGCAAATCTCCCGAAGCTTCACCGGCAATGATATAATATTTCATCTTTTTATATTTTTAGGAGCAAATCACTAGGCATTTACTCCAAACCATTTTCCTGCTGTACGTTCCCAATCTTTTCTTTTTTTAAAGAAAAAAAAGAAAAGGATTTCCACTTCCATCAGGGCTATATTAAAATCAGAAGGCATTCTTTAAACTTTTCGCCTAACGCTACACAAAAATCGTGACAACCGTCAGTAAAATAGTCGCCAAAACCACACCTCTTGCCATTAATTCTTTATTGAACTTCAACAACAAAAAGAAAACAATCAGGTTTAAAACCGCCCCCAAGGTAATCAGTTTCCCCAACTTTCCTTCGGCTTTTGTAGCTTGGATTGCTATTTGAAAATCATAATCCGTAAACAATGAAACAAATAGAAAAACTCCGATAAACGAAGTAATCAATCCAATTATAAAACCATACAATAAATCAATTTTTTTCATTCAATTTCCAAGTATTTAAAGTTTGAATCGCGTGATGTGCCGTCAAGTCAAATTGAACAGGAACCACCGATATAAATCCGTTTTCTAATGCAAATTCATCCGTATCTTCGCCATTATCTTGGTTTACAAATTCGCCTGTAAGCCAATAATAATCTTTGCCTTGTGGGGTTTTTCGCTTGTCAAATTTTTCCATCCACATCGCTTTCGCTTGACGACAAACTTTAATTCCCTTTATGTCTTTTTCTTTTAATTTCGGAATATTGACATTCAAAATCACACCTTCCGGCAATCCCCTCTCTAAAACTTCCAAAGCAATTTTCCTGATAAATTTCTTTCCCTGTTCAAAATCGGCATTCCAATCATAATCCAGCAAAGAAAATCCAATAGCGGGAATTCCTTCAATTCCAGCCTCAACAGCGGCACTCATTGTTCCTGAATAAATCACATTAATCGACGAATTCGAACCATGATTGATCCCCGAAACACATAAATCCGGTTTTCTTTTCAGGACTTCATTTACGGCAAATTTCACACAATCAACCGGAGTTCCAGAACAACTATACTCCAAGAATTCCGACTTTTCGTCTGAGATCTTATTTAAGTGCAAGGTGTTATTTATTGTAATGGCATGTCCTGTAGCACTTTGAGGTTTATCCGGAGCTACAACTACAATTTCGCCAATTTCCTGCATAACAGAAATTAAAGTCCTAATTCCTGGAGCTGTGATTCCATCGTCATTGGTAACTAAAATTAAAGGCTTGTTTTTCATTTGTATATAAACTTAATCAATTTTAAACTCCTAATCCTATGCAAAAATTTAGGCTAAAATAAGCATTTTTACTAGGAAGTTAGTACTTTAGCATCTTTAACAAAAAATTATAGCGATGTTAGCTAGACTGGCATAGTTTTTCCTTAATTTAGTTGAAAATTAGATTTAAAAAATTGATGAATGCAATTTGGAGCTTTATGAAAAGAAATTATAAAATAATAGGGGTTGTTGCGATACTGTCAATTGCCCTACTGAGTTTTTTCCCTTTGAAGGAAAAAAACGACCCGGAAAAAGATCGAATGCTGATTGAATTATTGACTTTTATCGTCGAAAAAGGACACTTTGACCCTAAAGACATAGACGACAATTTTTCAAAAAGTGTTTACAAGGAATACATCAACGGTTTAGATCCTTCAAAAAGACTTTTCCTTCAATCAGATATTGATGAATTCTCTAAATATGAACTTTTAATTGATGATCAAATCAAAAACAAGGATTTATCTTTTTTCGATTTGACCTACAATAGATTGATGCAACGAACCAAGGAAAGTGAAACTTTCTTTAAAGATATTCTTAGCAGCCCAATTGACTATACTATTGATGAAGAAATTAATACCGATTATGAAAAATTGCCTTATGTCTCTAACCAAAAAGAGCTAAAAGACAGATGGCGTAAACAAATTAAACTTTCTACATTGTCTTCTTTAAATGACAAGTTAAAATATGAAGAAGATAAAAAAAATGGCGTGTTTAATCAAGACAACGATTCTTTGACAGCTTCGGAAAAAAGACAAGCCGAAAAAGCCAAGAAAGACAAAGAAGGTCCAAAAAGCTATGCAGAACTTGAAAAAGAAACACGTGAAAGTTCTTTGAAATCATTAAATGAATTATACAGTTTCATTAAAGACCTAAATCGTGATGATTATTTTGCCATTTATTTGAATGCTATTGCAGAAGGTTTTGATCCTCACACGAATTATATGGCTCCGGATGACAAAGAGAAATTTGACGTGAGCATGAGTGGGAAATTTTTCGGGATTGGAGCACGTCTTCAAAAGAAAAATGATTTTACTGAAATCACCGAATTAATTTCTGGTGGTCCAGCTTGGAGAGGAAAAGAATTAGAAGCCGGTGATGTCGTGATGAAAGTAGCTCAAGGTGATGCTGAACCTGTTGACATCGTGGGAATGCGTCTTGATGACGTGGTGAAGAAAATCAAAGGTCCAAAAGATACAGAAGTTCGCTTAACGGTTAAAAAATCAGACGGAACAATCAAGATAATTTCAATCATTCGTGATGAAGTTGAAATTGAAGAAACCTATGCAAAATCTAGTGTGGTAGAGAAAGATGGTAAAAAATATGGCATTATTTATTTGCCAAAATTCTATATCAATTTCGAAAATAAAGACGATAGAGATGCTGCAAAAGATGTTGCTATCGAAGTAGAGAGATTGAAGCAAGAAGGTGTTTCGGGAATTGTTATGGACGTTCGCGACAATGGTGGGGGTTCTCTAAAAACCGTAGTTGATATTGCAGGGTTATTCATCAAAGAAGGCCCTATTGTTCAGGTGAAAACTACTGGAAAAAACAAAGAAGTTTTATCAGACAAAGACAGTAAGATCCAATGGGATGGTCCTCTTGTGGTGATGATTAATAATTTTTCAGCTTCGGCTTCAGAAATTTTGGCAGCAGCCATACAAGATTATAAAAGAGGAATTATCATAGGAAGCAAACAATCATACGGAAAAGGAACTGTTCAAAATGTATACGGATTAAATGATTTTATCCGAAACAGTTCTGTTGGAGATTTGGGTGCATTAAAAACGACCACTCAAAAATTTTATAGAATTAATGGTGGATCAACTCAACTAAAAGGTGTTTCTAGTGATGTAAACATGCCAGATCGTTTTTCTCATATAGAAATTGGCGAACGCGATTTAGAAAATGCAATGCCGTGGGATAAAATTGACCCTGCAAAATATGAGCCTTGGAAAATTGAAAACTATGATGCCGTTATTGCAAACAGCAAAAAAAGATTGGAGCACAATCCTCAATTTCAATTAATTGATGAAAATGCAAAATGGATTAGCAAACGAAGAGACGAGAATGTTTATAGCTTGCAGCTTGAAAAATTCAAAAATGAGCAAGAAAATCTTGATGCAGAAGCCAAAAAATACAAACCCATTTCGGATTACAAAAACAAACTTCTATTCAAATCATTGCCAAATGAAATGGTATTAATGGAAAAAGACAGCTTGTTTAAAGAAAAGAGAGTTCGTTGGCATGAAAGCCTTGCAAAAGACGTCTATGTTGAAGAAGCATTAAATGTGTTGAGCGACATGCAATCTAAAAATGTAGTAAAAACAAAATTGCCAGCAAAAGACAAAAAAGGCAAATTAGTTGGTTCATTATAAATTATTTAATAACGAATAGCACATAATCCTTAAGGCTATCGCGCTCCAAAAGTTCAAAAAGAATTTTTGGAGCGCTTTTAGTTTCTGGTTTATCTACATATTATTTTCTTTTCCGTTTTACATCTGGTAATTCTATTCATTCCAATATCTTGGCTCACGTTATTGTGATTTAGGCTGCCAATTTTGATTCAGCAATACTTATCGAAAGAGTTTGAGTCTCCTTAGACTCGGAACTCAACCACTAATTCCTACTTGGGGCGGAATGATCAAGGATCACTAAAGCTATAGCATTTTTGAAAAGCCTTATGTGGCAATGGTTCACGGCCTTGCCATCATGTTTTTAACGCTTGCTTTTATTTGGATTGAGAATGCTTTTAGAGACGCTTTAGGTGTAAAAAGTTAAAGTTAATGCATTAAGAAAAAAGAAATAAACTTTTTATACTTTGTTAAGATAATATTTATACTTTTAACTGAATTTTAAGAGATATAAATATGTCTTGTAACTTTACCCCCAAAACCCAAAAACTTAGTTATTTTTTTTTCGCTTTAATTACAACACTTTTTTTCTCGCTAAAGGCAAATGCCCAATGTGCTGGAGAAGATGCGTTTCTTACCGTTTGTAATATCACCGATCCTGCTAATCAAAATATTGATTTATTTTCACTTTTAAATGGAGCTCCAACCGCTGGAGGAACTTGGAGTGATCCGTTGCAAACTGGAGGTCTTGATGCTACAACAGGAATTTTAAATGTGTGGAATATTCATCTAAGTGGCGAATATACCTTCAATTACACCGTGGCAAATATTGATGGTTGTACTGATACTACTGCATCGATTGTAGTAACGGTTGGGGGTTATTCAGGGATTACCAGTCCAAATGGATCAGTTTGTAGTGACGACAGTAGTGTGAACTTATTTCAGTTTTTTGTTGGAGACCCTCCGAGTCCACATTTGAATGGAGTTTGGACGGACAATGACAATACTGGAGCTTTAAGTAATAATATTTTCAATGCCACAGCCGTAGAAATCGGAACTTATTCTTTTACTTATACGATGCCCGAAATTGGCACATGCCCTGCAACTTCATCAACTGCAATAATCACAGTTCATCGAGCTCCAGAACCAGGAGAAGGAGGAGAATTATTGCTTTGTGAAACCGATGACATGACCATCTACACAAATTTCGATTTATTTTCCTTATTATCTGAAGCTGACTTGAATGGTCAATGGTCCGAAACAACAACAACTGAATTAGCTAGTCCGTTTGATTCTTTTGTCAACGTGGAAAACATTTTCAACACACAAGGTCCGGGAACATATACTTTTACTTATACCGTTTATCCAACGAATCCTGTTTGTAGCATCGAAACTGAAACGGTAGAAATCATTATTGAGGAACTAATCGACTTGACGGGAGGCACACTCGAAATCAATTCAGACATTTGTGAAGACGAATTGGAAGATGCCATTTTTACAGCAGTTTTATCGCAAGGAAATAAGCCCATTACAGATGGAACCTATCAGATAACCGTTGAAATTGCAGGACAGACGGAAAATATTGTTTCGCAGTTTATTGGTGGTATTTTTACGTTTGAATTAGACAACCAAAATTTCCCAACAGCCGGAGAATATATTATAAATATAACTGATATTTTTGACATAAACGGCTCTCAAGCTTGTGAAAACATTGCTGATGTGGCGGGTGATTTGGAGATTTTTCAGCTTCCTGATTTAGAAAATGCAATCTTATCAGTAAATCCAGTTTGCATTGGAAGTCAAGCTAATATTGAACTTTCTGAAGCTATAAATGTAGAGAATGGAACTTATGAAATTACCTATTCTTTATCAGGAGAAAATACTGCAACCGATCAACTCACTATCATTACAATTTCAAATGGTAATGCCAATTTTTCAATTCCTGCTAATTTAATTCCAAATGCTGGAAACACCACAATTACCATCACCAATATTACCAATCAAGAAACATTTTGTACCAATACGGCAAATCTTTCTACCGAATTCCTGATTAATGAATTGCCGGATGGTTCCAGTATTTCTATCGTTGTGGATGACATTTGTCAAAACGAAGATGCGATTGTTGCTCTTTCCGGTTTTGGAAACATGACTAATATCACACTTAATTATACTATTTCAGGCACTAATCAAGCGAATAATCAAACGGTTACACTCAATATCACTTCTGGAAATGGTGTTTTCACAATACCATCTGAATTGATTCCAAATGCTGGACTTTCTACCTTGACACTTGTTTCTTTAACAGATAATGTCACAACGTGTTCCATCGACCTCAACATTTCAGATGATTTTACGATCAACCCAATTCCTGAAGCACCACAAGCAAACAATGCTATTTTTTGCGAAAGCGATAGTGCTACCATTGCTGATTTACAGCCAAACGGAACCAACATTAATTGGTATGCTTCTCCAAATGGTAACGATGTTCTAGAAAATGATACACCATTAATTTCAGGCAATTATTATGTAGAACAAATTAGCGGAACTACCAATTGTCCCTCCGAAAGAACGATGATTACCGTCACCATTAATTCCATCCAAGCTCCTACTTTGGAACAAAATGGTGAAAGTTTTTGTGGTGCCGATAATCCAACTTTACAAGACTTATCCGCTAACGTAAATGCCCCTGAAACCTTGATTTGGTACGATGCTTTAACTGATGGAAACCAATTGGAAAACACCGAATTGCTTCAGGAAGGTTTTACTTATTATGGCTATCAATTTTCTAGCACTTTGGATTGCACTTCCGTGGAAGCTTTAGCAGTGACGGTAACACTAACTGATTGTGACGACCCAGATGAAGAATATGGATTTTTCATTCCCGATGGTTTTTCTCCAAATAATGACAATGTAAACGACACGTTCAGGATTCCTGACATCGAGTTTTTATACCCAAATTTTACTTTGGAAATTTACAACCGTTATGGGAATTTAATGTTCACAGGAAACAAGAACAAACCGAATTGGGACGGAAAAAACTCTGATTCCAGTTTAATTGACGGAATGGCTCCAAACGGCGTTTATTTTTTCGTCTTGCATTTCAACAAAGACAACATTTCTCCAAAACAAGGCCGACTTTATTTAAACCGATAATTTCAGCATCATAATCTGAACCCTAAATGAAAAAGATACTACTTCTTGTACAATTTTTCTTTTTTCTGACTACTGCTTTTGCTCAGCAAGATCCACAATATACTCAATATATGTATAATATGAGTGTGGTAAATCCGGCTTATGCGACAGGAACAGAATCCATTCTCAATCTAGGAACACTCTACAGGACACAATGGGTTGGTGCTGTTGGAGCTCCAAAAACATTGACGTTTTTTGGTCACATGCCTGTAAATAAAGAAGTAGAACTGGGCCTTTCGATGGTTTCCGATGATATTGGTGATGGTGCAAAAAAAGAAAATAACTTCTTTGCTGATTTTGCTTATGTCTTAGCTTTCAAAAATAACCATAAACTTTCACTCGGATTAAAAGCGGGCTTCACTTCTTTCCAAACCAATTTTAATGGATTTCAATTCGAAAGTGGCGATGCTTCAACTGATTTGGCCTTTTCGGAAAACATCAATATGTTCAAGCCAAACATAGGAATGGGTGCTTATTACTTCACCAATACTTATTATGTAGGATTGTCGGTTCCAAACCTACTTTCCACCAAACACATCGAAGAACGAAACGGCATTAATGCTTTTGGATCGGAAAATCCACATTACTTTTTTACTGGTGGATATGTCTTCAACCTCAACCCTTCGTTTAAATTCAAACCGGCTTTTATGTCGAAATTTGTAAAAGGAGCTCCCGCCACATTTGATATCACAGCGAATATTTTATACAATAATAAAGTTGAATTTGGCCTAGCCTATCGCCTTGACGATGCCGTTAGCGGATTGGTCAACATCAATGTCACACCTGATATTAGAGTGGGTTATGCCTACGATTATACCCTTTCGAACTTAGGCCAATTCAATTCAGGAACACACGAAATTTTCCTTCTTTTCGACTTGAACTTGATGGGAAAAGGATATGACAAATCACCTAGATTCTTTTAAAATGAACACTATGAAAAGAATATTAACCGTCATTATTATCCTGTTTTCTTTGCAATTTACAACAGCTCAAAATCAGGATTTGAAAACTGCCAATCGTTATTTCGACCGAACCTTTTATAGCGAAGCCATTCCGTTATATGAAAGTATTGTACTTGAAAATCGTTCTTTTGAAGTCGTAAAAAATCTTGCCGACAGCTATTATTATACCAATGACTTGAAAAATGCCAAGAAATGGTACCATTATTTAATCCGAACTTTTGGCCAAAATCTCGACGAAGACTATTTTTTCAGATACATTCAAACTTTGAAAGCAGCCGGAGAATATGACGAAGCACATGATTTCAACAAAGAATTCTTAACCAAAAAAAATGACAACTTAGCACTTGAAACATTAGAAAAAGACATTCATAATCTCGAAAATGTTTCGGCAATCGGGAATAGATTTGACATCAAAAATCTTCCCTTCAACTCTAAATTTTCAGAATTTGGGGCGGTACAATACGGCAAAACTTTAGTTTATTCGGGTGTAAATAAGGGTTCAGTGGACAAGATTTACAAATGGAACAATGAACAATATTTGGACCTTTTGATGGTTACAACTGATGCTTCAAAAGAAGCTCTTGTCGTTAATTTTTCTGATGAAATCAACACCAAAATGCATGAAGGAAATGCGGTTTTCACTAAAGATGGGAAAACGATGTATTTTACGCGAAACAATTCCAAGAACGGAAAAAAAATAAAAAACAAGCAGAAAATTTCGACTTTGCAAATCTTTAAAGCTGAATTAGTTGATGGGAAATGGACCAACATCACTTCGCTTCCTTTCAATAGTGATGATTATTCTACGGAACATCCCGCCTTGAGTACGGATGAAAAGACATTGTATTTTGCTTCGGATATGCCAGGAACTCTCGGTTCGTTTGATATTTTTTCGGTCAAAATTAATGATGGTCTGTTTGAAATTCCAAAAAATCTAGGTCCAACAATCAATACTGCCAAAAAAGAACAATTTCCGTTTATTGCTTCGGATGAAAAGCTTTATTTTTCTTCCAACGGACATTTTGGATATGGTTCGCTTGATGTTTTTGTTTCGAAAATTACAAATGAAACCTTTTCCAAACCTGAAAATATTGGCTTGCCTGTAAATTCTGGCTACGACGATTTTGCTTTCAACATCAATGCAGATACCAAAAAAGGTTATTTTTCTTCCAATCGATTAGAAGGAAAAGGTGGCGATGATATTTATGAATTTACCGAAACCAAACCTTTGATTATCGAAGATTGCAAACAATTTATTGTTGGAATCATTACGGATATCGACACAAAATTACCTCTGGAAAATGCTATCGTTATTTTGCAAGATTCAGATAAAAAACAATTGGAAACCATCACAACAAAAGCTGATGGAACGTTTCAATTTACTGTAGGTTGCGAAAAAAATTATACTGTTCTGGCATCGAAGGAAAAATATTCTAATGATTCAAAAACGGTAAAAACCAACAAGGAACGATCAAAAAACAATGATGCTTCGATGGCTTTAAAATCGGATGAGTCGATTAGAAAAGAAGAGCAAATTGCTTTTGAACAAAAAAAATTAGATCTTTTGACTACAGCAAAAAAAGAAAAAGAAGTTGCCGAAACCAAAAAGAAAGAACGGATCGAAAAGCTTCTTGCCGCTGAAAAAGACGTTGTGAAAGACAAGGATCGATTGATTATTAAAACCGAACCTATCTATTTTGATTATGATTTGTGGTACATCCGAAAAGAATCGAAACCTATTTTGAATCGCGTGATCGAAATCATGAAGAAATATCCTGAGATGGTGGTTGAAATTGGTTCACACACGGATGCTAGAGGAAATAACAAGTATAATCTGGATTTGTCCTCCAAGAGAGCGGCTTCGACCCGAACTTATTTTATCGAACAAGGAATTCCAGCCAATAGAATCTTTTCGAAAGGCTATGGCGAAACGGTTCAAATCATAAAATGTGTTCCCGAAGATTCCTGTTCAGAAGAGCAACATGAACTCAACCGAAGAAGTGAATTTGTGATTAAAAATCTATAAAAAAATCCGCTGTGAAAAGCGGATTTCTTGTTTCTTATAAAAGTAAAATTATACTTCCAATACACTATTTTCTGCACCAGCAAAATCATTCCATTTGAAGGCATCTGCTTCTGGCTCGTTTACAAAAGCACCGTCAATTACATACTTGAACTCATATGAAGCATCTTTGTCTAGGTCAAAAACACCTTTAAAAACACCTGATTTTGATTTGCTCAAAGTTCCTTCTTTTGGATCCCAGTTGTTAAAATCACCAATAACTACAGCCGTTGCTGCTTCTTTTGCTTCAACTGAAAAAGTAACTTTACAAACTGGTTTCGACTTTATAAATTGTTTCTTGATTGCCATAACTATTTAATTTTTAATATTATAAGGCAAAGAAAATAAATTCACATGAACAAACAATACCCATGATAAAGATTTAGCATAATGATAATAAGCGAGACAATTTTTATATAATTTCTTAATTTTTAAGCTATTAAATTAGACATCATTAACCCGAAATCGTTTACTTAGCATACAATCTTCAGCAAAATAATTGTTGATTTTTGAAAATAAACTTTATCTTTAAGTGCTAAAATTACCCAAAATGGAAAAAGAACAACAAGAACTTTATGAATATGCACGAAAAAGGATCAAGCAAAAAAAGAGCCTTTATTATCATTTCGTGTTTTTTTTAATTGGCAGTTTATTTATGTTTGTTGCCAATGTATTGCTTAAATTTGGCGAGCCAACCGTATGGTACATTTGGGCAGTTACGGTTTGGTTTTTCCTGATTATCTTACACTTCATAAAAGTCTATATCACAGATCGTTTTATGAATAAAAATTGGGAACGCGAACAAATTGACCGTCTTGTGAGCCGACAAGAAAAAAAACTGCAACAATTACGTTCAAAAATAGACGAAGAAGCATCTAAACAATAAAACCAAAATGACAATAATGATTGCAGCGGCAGCTGAAAATAATGCACTTGGAAAAGACAACGAAATGGTGTGGCACTTGCCAAATGATTTCAAAAGATTCAAGCTATTAACGACGGGACATCATATTATAATGGGACGAAAAACCTTTGAAAGTTTTCCGAAACCCTTGCCTAATAGAACTCATATTATCATTACACGTCAAAGAAATTACCAACCTGAAAACTGCATTGTAGTTTCGAGCATGAAAGAAGCGATAGAAAAAGCGCCAAAAAACGAGGATGTTTTTATCATTGGTGGTGGCGAAATTTATACTTTAGGTTTGCCTTTTGCAGATAAAATTGAACTTACAAGGGTTCATGCTGAATTTGAAGCCGACGCCTTTTTTCCTGAACTAAATGCCGATGAATGGCAATTGGAAAAAGAAGAATTTCACCCAAAAGATGAAAAGCACAATTTTGATTTTACTTTTCAAACATTTGTTCGAAAATAAATTTAAACTTTTCAAATTTTCAAATTGGGTAATTAGCCTTACCTTTGCTCAAATTTTAAAAAAATGTCCAAAAGCGTTACTCCCTACAAAGATTCTGATTTAGGAAAAAAAGAGCAAGTTGCTCAAATGTTTGACACTATTTCTGGCAATTATGACGGTTTAAATAGAGTCATTTCTTTTGGCATTGATGTAAAGTGGCGTAAAAAAGTATTGAAAATGGTTTCGGATAAAAATCCCGAAATGATTCTCGATATTGCAACCGGAACAGGAGATTTGGCGATTTTGATGACTGAAACCAAAGCAAAAAAAATAATTGGTCTTGATATTTCGGCAGGAATGCTCGAAGTGGGGAGAAAAAAAATTTCTCACAAAAAATTATCTGATAGGATCGAAATGGTTTTGGGAGATTCTGAAAACATTCCTTATGACGACAATACTTTCGATGCCATCACGGTAGCTTTTGGAGTTCGGAATTTTGAAACATTAGAAAAAGGTCTAGCCGAAATCCTAAGGGTTTTGAAACCAAATGGTATTTTTGTCATTCTGGAAACATCTGTTCCTGTAAAAACACCTTATAAACAAGGCTATAAATTGTACTCAAAATATATACTTCCCTTGATTGGGAAACTATTTTCAAAGGACAATTCGGCCTATCAATATTTATCAGATTCGGCTTCGGTATTTCCTTATGGCGAAGTGTTAAACAATATTTTGCGTAAAATTGGGTTTATAGAGGTTAAAGCACTTCCGCAAACATTTGGAGTCGCCACTATTTATTCAGCTTCTAAAAAATAATATGAAAAGAATTGTATTGCTTTTTTTAATTGTATCCTCCTTTAATTGTACTGCACAATTATTTGGTAAAAACCCAATTATAAACCTTGAAAACTTTGACAAACAAAGGGTTTCATGGGGATATTATCTCGGACTAAATTATTATGATTTTAAATTCGAATACGAAGGAATCGGGAAAGATATCTTGGTAGAGAGCACTGTTGGATTCAATGTCGGTTTGATTGGAAATCTTCGACTAAACAATTATTTTGATGTTCGTTTTGAACCGGGTTTGAGTTTTAACCAAAGAAATTTGACGTTCCCTGATTTTGCAGTTCCAGAAGAAGGATTGAGAGAAGTGAAGTCTACTTATATTCACTTTCCGCTTCTAGTTAAATTTTCATCTGAAAGAACCGGAAACATTAAGCCTTTTTTGATTGGTGGTATTTCTACTGCCTTGAATTTATCTAGCAATGCCAATTCTAAAGAAGACAACTCCAATAATGTTTTCAGGATGGCAAAATGGACAAACTTTTATGAAGTAGGCCTTGGAGTTGATTTGTATTTAGAATACTTTAAATTCACACCTTCGTTGAGAGGAGTTTTCAGTTTCAACGATGAATTGATTCGTGATAACGACCCAAACAGTCCTTGGACAGGAAATGTGGGAACGATGAAAACCAGAGGCGTTTTCTTGAATTTTACGTTTCAGTAAATCAATTATTTCTACAAAACTCGCTTAGAATTATTGCAGTTGCAGTAGCCACATTCAAACTTTCGGTTTGTTGCAAGTCGCCAAATCTTGGAATCGTTAATCGGTTTTTAGCAAATGCTTCAATTTTTGGAGAAATCCCATTGGCTTCATTTCCCATCACTATTATTCCTTCTTTTGGAAGAGTCGTTTTATAGATGTTTTGGCCTTCCATAAAAGTTCCGAAAACGGGAAGACTTGTGGATTTTATATACGCTTCCAAATCTAAATAGGTAACATTTACTCTTGCAATAGAACCCATTGTCGCTTGAACTACTTTTGGGTTGTAAATATCAACCGTTTGTCCTGAACAAATAACCTGCTCAATTCCGAACCAGTCACAAAGTCGCAGGATTGTGCCAAGGTTTCCAGGATCACGAATATCATCTAAAGCGATGATCAAACCGCTTTCGTTTATGGTTTTTGAAGCAGGGATTTTAAAAACTCCCAAACAGTTATTTGGCACAGTTAATGCACTGATTTTTTTTAAATCGGTTTCCCCAATTAAATTAAATTTTTCTTTTGGAATTGCTGGAAAAAGTGGTTCGGTGGCAAAGACATTTTCCAATTCAAAGTTAGAATTGAGCAGTTCATTGATCACTTTCACGCCTTCGGCAATAAATAAATTATTCGCTTGACGATACTTTTTTTGATGTAAACTGGTTATTAGCTTTATTTGGTTTTTACTAACCATAGAAATAATGTACTTTTGAATCAAATTTCCGAATCACTTGAGAAAGACTGTTGCAAAAATATCACTATTTATTCTAATAGGAATAATAATTTCGGCATGTGATGCTGTGAAGAGAGTTCCCGAGGGAAAATACCTTCTCAAAAAAAACAATATTACCGTTGATGGTGAAAAAGAAAAGAGCGAAGAAATTTCAAACTTGTTGTATCAGCAACCAAATAGTACCATCCTTGGCTATCCTTTCCGATTGAATTTGCACAATATTGCCAAGAAAAATCCCGATTCTTCTTATAAAGCCACTTATCTGAATGATCCAGAAAAACTGGAACGTCAAAGCAAAATTTTTTCGGCAAAACAAGTACAGCGAAGAGGAAAATCCTTCTTTTATTCTGGCATTCACAAATTTATGAAGAAAACGGGCGAAGCTCCCGTGATTATTGATTCGCTTCGAGCTGATAAATCGCTGTTGCGAATCAAATCCCACTACTTCAATAATGGTTATTTTAATGCAAAAGCCACTTATACTGTTGATAGTATCGCAAAAAAGAAAGGTCGCGTAAATTATATCATTACCAAAGGTGATCTTCATACAATAGATTCCCTAACTACGCAAATTGCATCCCCTGACTTGGATTCTTTATACGAAAAAAATAAAAAATTATCCAATTTGAAAACGGGTGATGTTTTTAAATCACAGAATTTTGATCTGGAAAGAGATCGAATCACGACGAATTTTAGGAATAATGGAGCTTTTTATTTCCAGCAAAGTAATATCACTTTTGATATTGACACAGTTGATACTGGTGATAAAACCAATGTAAAGATGGTCATCAACGACCAAGTTTTGAGAGAGGGTGATTCTACTATTGTTAGACCTTTTAAATTGTATACTGTTAGCCAGGTAAATATTTACACTGATGCTCCTTTAAATAAATCGGCAGCAAAAGTGACGGATTCGGTTACTTATAAAGGTTTTAACTTGTACAGCTATAAAAAATTAAAATACCGACCGAAAGCCATAACCGATGCAATTTTCATTGTACCAAATGCAAAATATTCCGACATCCGAACCAGTGTTACAAGTAGGTATTTGAGTAATTTGAAAGTTTTTAATTCGCCTGCCATTCAATATAAATTAGATCCGAATGACAGCTTGAACAATTCACTTATAGCTAATATTTATCTGACACCTAGAAAAAAATATAGTTTTGGAGCCTCTCTGGATTTTACACATTCCAACATTCAGGATTTTGGTATTTCGGCTACAACTTCTGTAACGATTCGGAATGTTTTTAATGGTGCCGAAACGCTTGATGTAGCCTTGAGGGGAAACATTGGTTCATCCAGAGATTTTGCAAACCCTAACAATCTATTCTTTAATGTTTCGGAATATGGTCTCGATACCAAGCTGAGTTTCCCTAGAATACTGATGCCTTTTAACACTGAAAAATTGATTCCGAAAAGCACGATTCCTTCTACCAGTATTTCCTTTGGTTTTGCAAAACAACAGAATATTGGTCTGGACAAAGAAAATTTCACGGGTGCCATGACCTATAACTGGAGTCCGAGGAAAGGAACAATTCGTCATGAAAACAGGTTTGACCTTTTTAATGTGCAATATGTAAACAATATTAATGTGGGAAACTATTTCAATGTGTATAAATCTTCCTATAATGCATTGAACGATTTGGCCCAAATCTACAATACAAATCCAGCGAACGTATATGAGAATGGCAAATTGAAAATTCCCGATGGAGCCGATCAATTTATAGCCGATGTTTTAAACAATAATACAGATTTGAATCCAGGAGATCCTGAATATAAAACGGTAAATACTATTCGAGAGCGAAAAAACAGGCTCTCTGAAAATAATTTTATTTTAGCGTCAAGCTATACTTTTTCTAAAACGACTAAAACTAATTTAACGGACAATACTTTTTATGTTTTTAAAACCAAAGTAGAGTCGGCTGGAAATGTATTATCTCTTTTTGGTCAGGCAGCTGAAACGATTGATGGTCAAAACAACCCTAAAACAATTTTTGGTCTTGAATATTCACAATATGTCAAAACCGAATTTGAGTATGTGAAACATTGGGACTTGAAGAACGAAAAAGTTTTTGCGATAAGAACCTTTTTCGGGATTGCGATACCCTATGGAAATTCTACCAATATACCTTTTTCCCGAAGTTATTTTGCAGGAGGATCAAATGATATGAGAGCTTGGCAACCTTATAGCTTAGGCCCGGGAAGTAGCGGAGCTATTAACGATTTCAATGAGGCGAACATGAAGCTCACAACAAGTGCCGAATTGCGTTTCAAGATTATCAACAGCCTGAAAGGAGCTCTTTTTGTTGATGCGGGAAACATTTGGAACGTGCTTGACGATGTAGAAGACGAACCTTCTGTTTTTGAAGCAGTCAGTTCTTTGGAAGACATCGCCGTTGGTTCCGGTTTTGGTTTCAGATATGATTTGAGCTTCTTTGTCATCAGGCTTGACCTTGCCTTTAAAACCTACATCCCATCTGCTGATTCTACAAAAAAATGGTTCAGAGATTACAACTTTGGCAACTCTGTTTTAAATATTGGTATAAATTACCCTTTCTAAAAGTATAATTATTATTTTTGTATCCCTATCGCGAAGCATCGGGACAGAATTAACTTAAAAATAAAAACACATGGCTCACAATATTAAACCTGGAGTTGCAACTGGCGATCAAGTACAGGAAATTTTCAGATATGCGAAAGAAAAAGGATTTGCTCTTCCGGCAGTAAATGTAACAGGATCTAGCACTATCAATGGTGTTTTAGAAACTGCTGCAAAATTGAATGCTCCAGTTATCATTCAGTTTTCGAATGGTGGTGCACAGTTTAATGCAGGAAAAGGACTTTCTAATGCTGGTGAAAAATCGGCTATTGCTGGTGGTATTGCTGGTGCAAAACACATTCATACTTTGGCGGAAGCCTATGGAGCAACCGTAATCCTTCACACAGACCATTGTGCAAAAAAATTATTACCTTGGATTGATGGATTGCTTGATGCTTCTGAAAAACACTTTGCCGAAACAGGAAAACCATTGTTCTCTTCGCACATGATTGACCTTTCTGAAGAGCCAATTGAAGAAAATATCGAAATCTGCAAGACCTATTTAGAAAGAATGAGCAAGATGGGAATGACACTTGAAATCGAACTTGGAATTACAGGTGGTGAGGAAGATGGTGTTGACAACTCAGATGTTGACAGCTCAAAATTATATACACAACCAGAAGAAGTGGCTTATGCTTACGAAGAGCTTTCAAAAGTGAGTCCTCGTTTTACCATTGCTGCTGCTTTTGGAAATGTTCACGGGGTTTACAAACCAGGAAACGTGAAATTGACACCAAAAATCCTTAAGAATTCACAAGATTATGTTCAACAAAAATTCAATACTGAGCATAACCCTGTGGATTTTGTTTTTCATGGTGGTTCAGGTTCTACTTTGGAAGAAATCAGAGAAGGAATTAGCTATGGTGTAATCAAAATGAATATTGATACGGATTTGCAATTTGCCTTTACGGAAGGAATTCGTGATTATATGACCAAGAATATTGAGTACTTGAAAACTCAAATTGGAAGTCCAGACGGACCAGAATCTCCAAACAAGAAACATTATGACCCAAGAAAATGGGTTCGTGAAGGAGAGGTTACTTTCAATACTAGATTAGAACAAGCATTTGCTGACTTGAATAACGTAAACACACTTTAATTTTAGACTTTAGAGTTTAGATTTTAGATTGCTTTGCGTTATCTGAAATCTAAACTCTGAAATCCTAAATCTAAAATAGAAACTATGGCTTGGTTTAAAAGAACAGAAAAAGGAATTACAACCGCAACAGAGGATAAAAAAGATGTTCCTAAAGGTTTATGGTATAAATCTCCAACGGGAAAAATCATTGATGCAGATGAGTTGGCTCGAAATCTATATGTGAGTCCAGAGGACGATTTTCACGTTAGGATTGGTAGCAAGGAATATTTCGATATTTTGTTTGACAATAATGAATTCAAGGAATTGGATGCAAAAATGACGGCAAAAGATCCGTTGCATTTTGTGGATACAAAAAAATATTCTGACCGATTGAAAGATGCTCAGGAAAAAACCAAATTGAAAGATGCGGTTCGAACAGGTGTTGGATTATCAAAAGGTAAAGAAGTGGTGATTTGCTGTATGGATTTTGCCTTTATTGGTGGATCTATGGGAGCTGTTGTAGGTGAAAAGATTGCACGTGGTATTGATTATTCGATTAAGAATAGAGTGCCGTTTGTGATGATTTCCAAATCGGGTGGTGCAAGGATGATGGAGGCTGCATTTTCATTGATGCAATTGGCTAAAACTTCTGCAAAATTAGCACAGTTGGCCGAGGCTAAAATTCCTTACATTTCTTTATGTACAGATCCTACTACAGGTGGAACTACAGCTTCTTATGCAATGCTTGGCGATATCAACATCGCTGAACCAGGTGCTTTAATTGGCTTTGCCGGACCACGTGTGGTGAAAGATACTACTGGAAAAGATTTGCCGGAAGGCTTTCAAACCTCAGAGTTTTTGCTAGAACATGGTTTCCTGGATTTTATTACTCCTAGAAAAGAATTGAAAGACAAGATTAATTTGTTTATTGACTTGATCGAAAACAACGAAATTAGATAATTAGAATCCCGATGCAAGTCGGGATTTTTTTTTGGATTCTGTTTAATGAGAGGATTAATTTTGATGTGTTTTTAAAATCTTATATCATTTAAAATTAGTAACTTAGACTGAATTTTAAATCTTATTATGATGGAAACAATCAAAATAAAAAAACTAAACAAATGGGCCAATGCCCACTCCTATTATCCTATAGATATCTTGAGAATTGCTTTAGGGGTTTTCTTGTTTCTAAAAGGGGTATCTTTTGTAAGCAACAGTGAGGAATTGATCGACCTTATGTCGCCCCTGAGTAATTTCATGGGAGGAATGTTTGTGTTTCATTATGTTGCAGCTGCTCATATCATGGGCGGAATTATGATTGGTTTTGGCTTGCTTACCAGATGGGCCATTTGGGCACAATTGCCGATTATTATTGGCGCGGTTGTCATCAATTTTGTTGGTGACTTGGTAGTATCGAATCTGCTGACGTCCTTAGTAGTATTGGTGCTATGTATAGGTTTCTTGATTTTTGGTGGAGGGAAACACTCTGCTGATTATTATTTTAAAATGGAGAAATAAATTATTTAAGTATCAATTATTATAAATAGAATCCTGAGAAGTACTCAGGATTTTTTTTGCTTAAAGGAATATTATAATGGTATTATTATTTTGACGATTCTTTTTATACTTTTATAGAAATCATTTTTTATGCAAAAAAGATATTGTTTTTTATTTTTTGGTTTTCTACTTCTTTTGAATTGTACAAAAAAGGAAAAAATAAAGCATGAGGTTTATATTATTTCGAAAGCTGAAAGTGATTATAAAAAAATGCTTAAAGAATCGAAAAATCAAACAACTCCACCACCTCCTCCAAGAGGCACTTTTGCATATGGCTCTAACAATTTTATTATTGACAAAGACACTAATTTATTTTATTTCCAGCAACCTTCCTTTTTTATTTGTGGAACAGGTGCAGAAAATGACACTGTACCGAGGCTTATGGAATTTAAAAAAGAAGATTTTATACAGATTCCAAGAAATTCTATTCGAGAGTTTGTACTATTAAATCTTAAAGATAGTGAAAGACATTTTACTCATATCGCTTCGCAAATTGACACTTTAAACTTTGATTTGTTCTTTGATTTGATACATGCAGTGAATAAACCAAAAATTCAAAAAGATAGGGATAGTTTTATTATAAGGAGAACCACACAGGAAGAAGACTCCATAATTGGATATAAAAAAAGTGGCAAAAGTTACTATTATAGCAATATAAAATGGGATACTACTCGAATTGATACTGTTCATTATAAATTTATTGAACGTGATTAATATAAAATTCAACCTCAAAACCTACCATCTCTTTTTTGTAGTTGCATTGCTATACTTGCTAATTTGTATCAAAAATCTTTATGAAGACACCAGTTTCGACATTAATTTGCACGATACTTATTATGTTATTCCATCGTTTTATTTAACTTTTGTAGTTTTTATATTTTATTTTTTTCAAGGATTTGTTTATTGGATTTTGCAAAAAATGATGAGAAAGAAATTAGTTAGATGGTTAACCATTCTTCATTCTTTTATTTTGATTGGAAGTTTTGCCTACTATTGGTTACTTATTGGTTATTACAAGTATTTGGCTGAAAACTCTAATCCTTTGTTGTATGATTCTTATCAAACGATCAATATCACTTTGACAATTTTGACTTTGCTTATATTCTTAATTGCAGTTCCTGCTTTCATTATCAATTTGATTATCGGCATTTTTAGAAAAGCTAATTGTTAATTTACACCTAACAGGTTTTGTCCCGAAACTTAGGGACTGTTAGGATCTTGCAAACGTTTTTTCTGATGTTCCCCAAACTCAATTCACTTTCCCCCTAGCCCCGACTTAAGGGAAAATCCTTTTTGTTTTTTTCTTTAAAAAACAAAAAGATTTGGAAAGAAGGCGGGAAAATGCCCCGAAGCTTCGGGACAAAAACGCCCTAACGATTCGCTCCTAAAAAAAAGCACTTTCGCTCGAAAACTATTGTGCTATTCCTTTGAATGTTAAATGTAGTTGCACTACTTTTGCACCTTTAAAAACTACAACACAATGAGCACAACTAAAACGATCAAATCTGCATTAATTTCGGTCTTCTCAAAGGACGGATTGGAACCAATTGTTAGAAAACTACACGAACAGAATGTCACTTTTTATTCGACCGGAGGAACAGAGGATTTCATCAAAAACCTTGGTATTCCTGTGGTTCCTGTTGAAGATGTAACTTCGTATCCGTCTATTCTTGGTGGAAGAGTAAAGACGTTGCACCCGAAAATTTTTGGTGGTATCCTTAACCGTCAAGATCATGAAGGTGATGTGCAGCAAATGGAGGAATACAACATTCCGCAGATCGATTTGGTGATTGTGGATTTGTATCCTTTTGAAAAAACGGTGGCTTCGGGAGCGAGTGAAGCGGATATTATTGAGAAAATTGATATTGGTGGGATTTCGTTGATTCGTGCTGCTGCAAAGAATTTCAAGGATACGGTTATTGTGGCTTCTGTTGACCAATACAGCGCTTTGCTTGATTTGATTACGGAGCAAAATGGAGCTACAACTTTGGAGAACAGAAAATTGTTTGCCACTAAAGCATTCCACGTTTCGTCTCATTATGATACTGCGATTTTTAATTATTTCAATACAGACGATACTATCTTCAAACAGAGCATCGCTGACGGACAAGTGTTGCGTTATGGAGAAAATCCGCACCAAAAAGGATTTTTCTTTGGTGATTTTGACGCAATGTTTACCAAACTTCACGGAAAAGAATTATCATACAACAACTTGCTTGACGTTGATGCTGCCGTGAATTTGATCTTGGAATTCAAGAATGAAGATCCAACTTTTGCCATCTTGAAACACAATAACGCTTGTGGTTTGGCTACAAGAAGCACGATGAGGGATGCTTATTTAACGGCTTTGGCTGGCGATCCTACTTCTGCTTTTGGAGGTGTCTTGATTGCAAACGGAAACATTGACGAAGCTACGGCTTTGGAAATCAACAAGCTTTTCTGTGAAGTAGTGATTGCTCCAAGCTATGACGAAAAAGCGATTGCAATTTTGGAAGAAAAGAAAAACAGAATCATCTTGGTTCAGAATGAGGTTGAATTGCCAAACCGACAAGTGAGAACTTGCTTGAACGGAATTTTGGTTCAAGATAAAAACAACATCACGGACAATAAAGAGCATTTAAAGACCGTTACAAACACTACACCTTCTGAACAAGAGATAGAAGATTTGATTTTTGCATCGAAAGTTTGCAAGAACACAAAATCGAACACGATTGTCTTCGCAAAAAACAAAACTTTGATTGCTTCTGGAACTGGACAAACGTCAAGAGTAGATGCCTTGAAACAAGCTGTTGAAAAAGCAGAAAATTTTGGCTTCAGCCTTAAAGGTGCTGTCATGGCAAGTGATGCTTTTTTCCCTTTCCCGGATTGTGTAGAATTGGCTCACAATGCAGGAATAACGGCAGTAATTCAGCCAGGTGGTTCGATAAAAGATGAATTGAGTATTAATTTTTGCAACGAAAATAAAGTTGCAATGGTATTTACAGGAACACGTCATTTCAAACATTAATTTGTTTAACTTTGCACGTTGATTTTATAATAATTTAAACCCTTAACAAACGTATGGGATTTTTTGATTTCATGACCGAGGATATTGCGATTGACCTTGGTACCGCAAACACACTGATCATTCACAACGACAAGGTTGTAATTGATAGTCCATCTATAGTAGCTCGCGACAGAATATCGGGCAAAATCATTGCCGTTGGGAAGGAAGCGAACTTGATGCAAGGTAAAACACATGAAAATATAAAGACCATCCGTCCGTTGAAAGACGGTGTTATTGCTGATTTTGATGCTTCGGAAAAAATGATCAGCATGTTCATCAAAAGCATTCCTGCTTTAAAGAAAAGACTTTTTACTCCTGCCTTGAGAATGGTGGTTTGTATTCCGTCTGGAATTACAGAGGTGGAAATGAGAGCCGTTAAGGAATCTTGCGAAAGAGTAAACGGAAAAGAAGTTTATTTGATTCACGAACCAATGGCTGCGGCAATTGGTATTGGTGTTGACATCATGCAACCTAAAGGAAACATGATTGTAGATATTGGTGGTGGAACAACTGAAATTGCCGTTATCGCTTTGGGCGGAATTGTTTGCGACAAATCGGTGAAGATTGCCGGTGACGTTTTCACGAACGACATCGTTTATTATATGAGAACACAGCACAACTTGTTTGTTGGAGAAAGTACGGCTGAAAAAATCAAAATTGAAATTGGTGCTGCTATCGAAGATCTTGAAACTCCACCAGACGACATGTCAGTTCAAGGACGAGATTTATTGACAGGAAAACCAAAACAAGTTGAAGTTTCCTATAGAGAAATTGCAAAAGCCTTGGACAAATCAATTCAAAGGATTGAGGATGCGGTAATGGAAACGCTATCTCAAACACCACCAGAATTAGCAGCCGATATCTACAACACGGGAATTTATCTTGCAGGTGGAGGATCAATGTTGAGAGGTTTGGACAAGAGAATTTCTCAAAAAACAGATTTACCGGTTTACATTGCCGAAGATCCTTTAAGAGCGGTAGTTCGTGGAACTGGAATGGCGTTGAAGAATTTAACGAAGTTTAGAAGCATTCTGATCAAATAAAATTTCAAGTTTCTCAATCTATCATCATCAATCTATATACAAACCATTTATGAAACTAATAAAAGTAAAACTTAAATCAATTTACTTACTTGCATTTACATTAATTTTATTGACCGGATGCCAAAACGAACATGATTTGCATCAGCATGAAGATAGCATCATCAAAAAAGTTTCAGTTGACGAAATTCCAGAAATTAAAAATTTTATTGATTCTCAAAGATCATTAATGGGTCGTAATAGCGACATGAGTATTCTTGACAGCATTAGTTCTGCCGATGTTATAGTAATTGAAGAAGAAAGTGGCTTGAAATCCTACACTTTTGCACTGACCATAGTTGAACCTTCAACGAGAATGACCAATTTGGTTATAAGAGAAACTATAGAAGGTCTTGACTATTTTACCGTAACCTATGAGTCTGAAAATTTAGACACTTGGAAATATGAATTAGAAAATAACCAAGAACCAACAGTTGAAGTAGAAATAACCAAAAACAATGTTTCCAATTACAGCTCACGAGAGGCATATTGCGAAGTTGCAGTTACAAGCTATACTTGCCCCTCTGGTCAACATAGCGGTGCACTCCAAGGAGATTGTGTCTACTCGCATGCTTACTGGAGTTATAAAGTTACTTTTATGTCAGTTCCTTGCGATAATGATGGAGGTGGAAATACTGGAGGAGGCTCAACGGGAACCACAAGTCCTAATACAGGAAATACTCCCACTCCAAATGAAAAAGAATTTGCAAAAATAAAGAACGTACTAAACTCAAAAAATAGATTTGATCCTACAAAAACCTATAAAGATGAGATAGTCGATTTAGCCAATACAGTTAATGATGTTGCCAATGAAAACGGACGCTATTTAACAGACACTAATTTGGTAGGCACCTCTATCCCAAATTTTACAGTTAATTTTTTGTTTACTATTAATTACAAATCCATTAGCCATACTCATAATGCTGACCCTGCTGGTAAATACTCGATTTTTTCTTTTGAAGATTTAAAAGTATTTTCAGAATTATTACATAAAGGAAAAATCAACGGTGATTTTGTGGCCACATTAAGCACCTCAAAGGGAACTCACTATGCCTTAACTATTTCCGATGTTGATAAATTTAAAGCTTTTTTCTATGCTCAAAATAATGATGCTACAGGTAGTAACTCTGATCAATGGAAGAATAATTATTTTAAGATGGATGGGATGGCAGAAAAATATTATAACAATAAAACTGCTCCTTTAATAAGCCAAACCGATACAAACAATGAGAATGTCTTAAAAAAGTTTTTAGAAATGATTACTGAAGCTGATATGGGAATTGCACTTTTTGAAGCTAATGCCAATTTCACTACCTTTACAAGAGTAACAACAGGCACATATGGAACAATATTAAGAGAATCTTTTAACTTATAAACCACTGCTATGAAAAAAAATATTTTACTATCAATACTCTTTATCATCTTTGGACTGTTGAGTATTACTAAAGCATCTTCGCAAACCAACCCTTTTATTGGAACATGGAAATACCAAAATGGAAACGAGATTTTTTATGTTACATTTTTTCAGGTAAGATCTAAAATAGAAGGAAACTACCGAAAAGTTTTGGTAAACAACAATGGTATTGAAACACAAGAAATCTACCGTTCCAACAAGTTTTTTAACGGTACAACAATAGAATGGCCGACATGTTTCTTCATAAGTAGTGACAGTACTAGTTTAGGAGGCACAATCAACGACAATACTATAGACTTTTCAAATCATCCTGGTAGAAGTTATAAATCTGGTATTTTGAGTGTCAAATTATTACCCTCTTGCAATGCATGTCCTGTTACGGCCGAATGGAAAGTAAAAAGAGCACAAGGAATACAACTTGAAGGTGAACCAGACTATAATATCCCAACGGATATTATTTTGACTAAAGTTAATTAAAGTTATTTTGAAAATTAATAAAACGCAAATTCCAATTTCCGATTGACTGTGTTTAAATCAATTGAAAATTTAGAATTAAAATATTTCAAAGTAAAAACTATTCCTGAAATTCAGGATGAAAATAAACACTGAATACCTAGTAAAAGATGCAGCAAATATTTATTTTTATATTTAAAAACAGCTATCGATTGCTGTTTTTGCTGCTTTTGGGTATTTCGTTATCATTGACGATTCAATCGCATTCTTTTCATAAGAGCAAAGTCATCAGTTCGGCTAATTTCTTGACAGGTGGCGTTTATGCACAGCTTAATTCAATCAACGAATATTTCAATCTTCGATCACATAATGAAGATCTTGCAAAGGAAAATGCACGATTGAAACAATTGCTTTTCAACCGAGTAGATTCTATAAAACCTGCTGATTTTGATTCGATTGTTGGGGTAAAGAAGACAGAAGTTGTAGTTGCAAAAGTCATTAAAAACGAATATAATTCTCATGAAAACTACCTGACAATCGATGCTGGATCCAATCAAGGTCTGAAAACCGATATGGGTGTAGTGAACGATTTGGGAATCATTGGAATTATCGAAAAGACTTCTCCAAAATATGCAACGGTTTTGAGTATTTTAAATTTAAAATCGCAGATCAATGCGAAGTTTAAAAAATCTAATCATTTTGGGTCTTTGGTTTGGAATGGAAAAAGCACCGGATTTGCTCAGTTAATTGATGTCCCAAGGCTAGCCTCTTCCGTTCGAAAAGGCGACACTATCGTTACAGGAGCTCAATCGGTTATTTTTCCCGAAAATATCGGAATTGGAACGGTTCATAAAATTTATACAGATAACAAGACCAATTATTACACCATTGATGTGAAATTATTTAATGACATGACCAATTTAGGCCATGTCTATATCATCAAAAGCAAAGAACGCCAAGAAGTTATTAAACTAGAAACCGAAACAAAAAAAGTAAATGAATAGTGCCTTATTAATCAATATCGCCCGTTTCGTATTGTTGCTTTTTGCACAAATCGCTATCTTCAATCAAATTGATTTTTCGGGATATCTAAATCCGTATCCTTATATTTTATTTATCCTTTTATATCCTGTAAACGGAAATAAATATGGACTCCTTTTGGCTAGTTTCTTTTTAGGATTGATCATGGATATGTTTAGCAATTCCGGAGGAGTTCATACTACAGCAGCAATAGCTTTGGCAGCCTTGAGGCCTACATTTTTTAAGTTTTCTTTTGGTGTCAGTTATGAATACCAAACCGTAAAAATTAATGATAAGCTCACGCCTGAACGTTTTTCTTTTATATTGGTTTCGGTTGTAACCCACCATTTTATATTATTTTTGTTAGAAGCATTCCGTATCAGTTTTTTCTGGGATATCTTATTACGAACTTTATTTAGTACTATCTTTACCATAATTATCTGCATTACAATAATCTACATTTTCAAGCCTAGCAAAAGATGAGAAAAGCATTACTTCCTACTATCATTATCATAGCAGCTATCCTGATTGTGATAAGGCTATTCTATTTGCAAGTTATTGATGATACATTAAAGTTAAAATCAGACAATAATGCTATCAAAATTATTTATGACTATCCGGAAAGGGGGTACATCTACGACCGAAATGGCAAACTGATTGTTGCCAATCAACCTTCGTATGATATTATGGTAACACCAAGAGATGTCAAAAATATTGACACTTTGGAACTTTGCAAATTACTGAACATCACGAAAGGCGATTTTGATAGGATTCTGGCAAAAGCGATTGTTTACAGTCCGCGACTTCCTTCTGTTTTCCTGCCTCAATTAAATAAAAAAGAATATGCAGCTTTTCAGGAAAAACAACGAAAATTTCAAGGATTTGAAATTGTAAAGCGTTCCTTGAGAGATTATCAAACTACAGCTGGCTCGAATATTTTTGGGTTTATCACACAAGCAAGCGAAAAAATAATCGAGAAAAACCCTTATTACAAACCTGGCGACTTGATTGGAAAACAAGGGGTTGAGCAAGAATATGAAGAAATTCTAAGAGGCCGAAAAGGCGTAAAATACCGCCAAAGGGACAAATTCAACAAAGATATTGGTTCCTATAAAGAAGGTAAATTTGATACTATTGCGATTCAAGGAGAAGATATCAACCTTACAATAGATATCGCATTGCAAGAATATGGCGAAGAATTAATGACCAATAAACGTGGTGGTATTGTTGCTATCGAACCTAAAACGGGCGAGATTTTAGCACTTGTAACAGCCCCTTCATACGATCCAGCAATTCTGGTAGGAAGAGAACGCTCTAGAAATTATACTAAACTTTTTAATGATTCTATTTCAAAACCTTTATTTGACAGAGGTCTTTTAGCTGTTTATCCTCCAGGTTCACCCTCAAAAATCATTACTGGATTAATCGGTTTGCAGGAGGGTGTTATTGATGAACAAACTACTTTTATGTGCAACCACGGGTTTAGTTATGCCAGAGGAAGGTTCATGAGATGTCACGGCTCTGGCCCACATCAACTTTATAACGGTATCACACAGTCTTGTAATGCATACTTTGGGAATGTCTATATGAAAACCATCAACAAATTTGTTCGTCCTGCAGATGGTGTTGATGTTTGGAGCAAACACGCTAGAAGCTTTGGTTTGGGCGAATATATGGGATATGATTTACCCGTTGGAAAGAGAGGGTTAATCCCGACATCAAAAACCTATAAAAGAATCTACCCGAATGGAGGATGGAGAAGTACAGCAATTGTCTCGAATGCTATTGGGCAAGGTGAGATCCTGATGACGCCTATTCAATTAGCAAATATGATGGCGACCGTTGCAAACGAAGGTTTTTACTATACACCTCACATTGTCAAACGAATTAAAGACCATCAAATTGAGCAAAAATTTAAGAATAAGCACGTCACAACAATTGATAAAAAATATTTCAAACCTGTGATAGAGGGTCTTCACGGAGTTTATAATGGTGGTACAGCTTCTGCATTAAAAATTGAAGGCATCGAAATCTGTGGTAAAACGGGGACTGCCGAAAATTTTGCCAAAATTAATGGTGTGAGAACTCAGCTTACCGACCACTCCATATTTGTAGCCTTTGCACCAAAAGACAATCCAAAAATTGCTATTGCAGTTTTGGTTGAGCATGGCTATTATGGTGCTAGAAATGCTGGTCCAATTGCCAGTTTAATGATCGAAAAATACTTGAAAGGTGTTATAACAAGAAAAGATTTAGAGAAAAAAATCTATGATAATGATCTTCAAAAAGAATACGCTAAATATATCAGCGGTCAACCATTTGGTATAAACGGAAGATAATATGAAGAATCAAAGCGTTAGAAGCAATATCGACTGGGTTATCGTTAGCATCTATATCATTTTAGTGATTTTAGGATGGTTAAACATTTTTTCTTCTTCCTCGCCAGTTGAAGTTACTTCCATTTTCGACATGAATTATGAGTATGGGAAACAACTGCTTTTTATCATTGTTACTATACCGCTTATTATTGTCGTATTATCCATTGATGCGAAATTCTACGAAAAATTTTCCAGTATTATTTATGCAGTTGCATTATTGGGTGTTGCAGGTTTATTCGTGTTTGGTAAAGAAATTAAAGGACAAACCAACTGGTATTCATTTGGATCCTTCAGTTTGCAGCCTGCCGAATTTGCAAAAGCTGCTACAGCATTGGCTTTGGCCAAATACTTGGGAGATGTTCAAATCAACCTGAATGACGTTCGAAAACAAATAATCGGACTTGCCATTATAGCACTTCCGATCCTTTTAATTATTCCAAATGACCCTGGAAGTGCATTAATTTTTACTGCATTGTCACTTGTTTTGTATCGCGAAGGACTACCTGCTTGGTATTTATGGACAGGTTTTATCGCCATTATTTTATTTGTGATGAGTTTGCTTTTGCAACCCGTTTATATTGTCTTGATTTCACTGGTTGTCATCGCTTTGATTTATTTAAGAACACGACTTGTCAATCGGAATATTGTTTTTAGCGCCATCATCTTAGTGCTTATTTCGGCTTATACATTTTCTGTAAGCTATGTTTTTGACAATGTTTTCCAAGACCACCACAGGGATCGTTTTAATGTCTTGCTTGGAAAAAGAGTCGATGATAAAGGAATTGGATACAACATCAATCAATCTAAAATCGCCATTGGTTCAGGTGGTTGGTACGGAAAAGGTTTTCTGGAAGGAACTCAAACTAAAGGTGGTTTCGTTCCCGAACAGCATACCGATTATATCTTTACAACCGTTGGAGAAGAATGGGGATTCATCGGCTCGACCGTAGTAATCCTGCTTTTCATAGGACTGATCCTAAGGATCATTTATTTGGCCGAAAGGCAAAAAACAAAGTTCAGTCGAGTCTACGGCTATTGTGTAGCCTCGATTCTATTTATCCACTTTTTTATCAATACAGCAATGGTTTTGGGAATGTTTCCAACTGTGGGAGTTCCGCTACCCATGTTTTCTTATGGGGGTTCAGGTCTTTTTGCTTTCACCATTTTGATCTTTATTTTTGTAAAAATGGATGCAAATAAAGTCAACGAGTGGTAATTGTTAGTTTTCTATACTGTTTATATCCTTTCATCTACATTTTGCAACCAACTCATTGACTTAAGTTTAGATTTTATCATTTTCTAGCTTTTTATTCTTATATTTAACGAGGCATAATTATTGTTATACCACCAATTAAAATCAAATGCTATGAAAAAGAATTTACTATTGTTATTATTTATTTGCACTGCAAGTGTTTTTGGCCAAGAAAAAACGCCTTTAACAGCTTCAGATAGTTTGAATGCAAGTTTACAAACTTCTAAAATTACGCAAGAGCGTGTGCTAAACAACGAGCAAATGGCAGCTATTGCCGCAAAAAATCAAAAAGAAAACGAAGCAGCCCAGAAAAAAATTGAAAAAGAAGCTCGAAAGCTCGAAAAAGAACAAAAGAAACTTGACAAAAAACAACGAAAATTTGAAAAGCATCAAGACAAAATAGCTAGTGCTGAAAAAGATGTTATCAAAAGCAAAAAAAGATTAGAAAAAGAACAACGCTCTTTTGAAAAAAATTCAAAAAAATATGACAAGGCTAGAGCCAAAGGAAAATCAGCTATTGATCTCAAAAAAATGGAGATTAAATTGAGTAAGCAACAAACTAAAATTAAAGAGTTGCAACTCAAGCATCAAAAAGAAGAAGCTGATTTGCGTGATAAAAGAAAGTAAGCTTTTCGTCGCATTTTTTCAAAGTCGCATTTTTTTGCGGCTTTTTTTATGCTTATAAACAGCACTACTCGTTTCGTCAAAATCTTCTCAAAGACTACAATCAAAATCTTATCTTTGCACTGAATTACAATTTATACGACACTAATGGACAAAGCAGTTTCTGGGTTTTCAAAACTATCAAAGGAAGAAAAGATTGAATGGATTGCAAATCGCTATTTTTCTGAACCAACAGGGGCCATTTCACTTCTAAAAAACTATTGGAATGCCGATGAAAAACTTCAAAAGCTTCATGATGATTTTATAGAAAACACCGTTACCAATTTTTATTTGCCATTAGGAATTGCACCGAATTTCCTAATTAATAGTAAGTTTTTTACCGTTCCGATGGTAATCGAAGAAAGCTCCGTTGTTGCAGCAGCTTCAAAAGCGGCTAAATTTTGGGCAGAACGTGGCGGTTTCAAGGCAACCGTTTTGAACACAGAAAAAATTGGCCAAGTACATTTTATTTTTAAAGGTGAAACCTCCCTATTAGAAAACTTCTTTACTAAAAATAAAAGCCTATTTTTCAAAGAAACTGAAAACATAACCAAAAACATGCAAAAGCGTGGTGGCGGAATTTTAGATATTGTCTTAAAAAACAAAACCGATCTCCTTCCAAATTATTATCAGCTTCATGCTACTTTTGAAACGAAGGATTCAATGGGAGCGAATTTTATCAACTCTTGTTTGGAGCAATTTGCAAAAACATTGAAAAATCTAGCTCAAGAAGAAAAAGATTTCAATGAAGAACAAAAAAATCTTCAGGTAGTAATGAGTATTTTGTCGAATTATGTTCCAAATTGTATCGTTCGAGCCGAAGTTTCGTGCAGAGTAGAAGACTTGGCCGATAACAAGAAAACAAATCCACAGGAATTTGCCGAAAAGTTCGTTAGAGCTGTCCAGATTGCCGAAGTAGAACCTTATCGAGCCGTAACCCACAATAAAGGAATCATGAACGGAATTGATGCCGTCGTTCTTGCAACAGGCAATGATTTCCGAGCGGTCGAAGCGGGAATTCATGCTTTTGCAGCAAAATCTGGAAAGTATACAAGTCTTTCACATGCTAAGATAGAAGATGGTATTTTTAGCTTTTGGATTGAAATTCCATTGGCCTTGGGAACAGTTGGAGGATTGACTTCTTTGCATCCACTGGTGAAATTTGCTCTTGAAATGCTCGAAAAACCTTCTGCAAAAGAATTGATGCAAATTGTAGCCGTTGCAGGTTTGGCACAAAATTTTGCCGCTTTAAAATCGTTGACCACAACGGGAATCCAGGAAGGCCACATGAAGATGCATCTTGGAAACATCATCAACCAATTTGAAGCCACGGATACTGAACGTTTGCAGATTGTCAATCATTTTGAAAACCATCCTGTTTCGCATGCAGCAGTTGTAGCCTACATCGAAAATTTAAGAAAAATAAAACTATAATCCATTGAAACAAACTTTCTACAGTAACGGAAAACTGCTGATTACAGGAGAATATGTAGTTCTCGATGGCGCCAAGGCTTTTGCTTTACCAACAAAATTTGGACAAAACTTGGTTATCGAAGAAAAAGATGGAAAAAAAATAACATGGAAAAGTTTCGACAAAGATGGCACTCTTTGGTTTGATGACACCATTACATTTCAAGAAATTATCGATGGGCCTCAAAAAGAGCAAGAAGATTCTATTAAAAAAACATTAATTGGCATCTTGCATCAAGCCTATTTATTGAATGGGAATTACATAAATATTGCAGAAGGTTATCACGTAACCACCGAACTCTCTTTTCCTAAATTTTGGGGTTTGGGAACCTCATCCACTTTAATTAACAATATTGCACAATGGGCAAATTGTGACGCATTCGAACTTTTAAACAACAGTTTTGGAGGAAGCGGTTATGATATTGCTTGTGCTCAAAATAACACTCCTATTCTCTATCATCTTGAGAACGCAAAACCAATCGTTGAGCAAGTGATTTTTGAGCCCGACTTTAAAGATCAATTATACTTTGTATACCTGAATCAAAAACAAAGCAGTAAAGCGGCAATTGCTTCCTATTATGCCAAGCAAAACAATTTATCGAAAGCCATTAACCATTTGGAAAAAATTACAGAAAAGATACTGTTATCAGATGATTTAAAAATCTTCGCCCATGAATTGGAAAAACATGAAATCATCATGAGTGATATTTTAGAAATGCAAACAGTAAAGGAACGTTTTTTTTCCGATTTTAAAGGTGTAATTAAAAGCCTTGGAGCTTGGGGAGGCGACTTTGTTCTTGTTGCTTCAAAAGAAAATCCATCCTTATATTTCAAGGAAAAAGGGTTTACCACCATTCTTTCCTACAATGAAATGATATTATAAATAAAAAAAATCCCGGATGAACCGGGATTTTTCTTGAACTAATATATCAACTTCTTAATAAAATAATTTTCTATCATCTTCAATTTCAGCATCGGCTTTCAAAGCACCGATTACTCTTCCTGGAGCCGAAGCACTTTGTCCGCTCAATTTAGCTACATATTCTTTATAGTCTGTAATTGCTGGAGCTTTAGCAACGCTTTTTGGTTGTACTACAAATACGCCAGAAAGACCTTCAATTGGAGCTGAAACTTTATTTGGAGCTAAAGCAAATGCAGTCCCTACTACTTTTTGCTCTTGACCAAATCCAGGTAAAACTGCATTTTCTAAAGTAGCATCAGCAACAGTTTGAACTGTACTTCCAGCAGCTTTTGCCATATCAGCCAAAGAACTACCTTTTAGTTTCGCTTTGATTAACTCGGCTTTTTTCTTGTTTTTCAATTTTGGTTCGATAGAAAGTCTTGCTTGATCGATTGCCATCAAACCTTCTTCATTCACTTTTTTCAATTTCACGATTACGTGTCCAGCATTTGGCACTTCATATCTTTTTACATCACCAACGCTTGTTTTCTTGTCAAAAGCCCATTTAACGATTTGTCTTTGGTTTTGGATAGGACCAAAACTTTCGTCCATCGCCTGTACTTTCACTGAAGGATTTACCGTCACTCCGCTAGCCTTTGCAACAGCAGCAAAATCTTTTTCAGCAGCTTCCATTTCGAAATTTACCGCTTTATTGTAAACTGCATTACTTGTAGCTTCAGAAGCATCAATTTTTCTAGCAATTGTAGCCAAACGAATTCCGTCTTGCTTATCAGTTACATTAATGATATGGAAACCAAATTCTGTTTCAACCAAACCAATTTTTCCAATTGGATTACCAAATACGAAATCATTGAATTTTGGAGTCATTTGTCCTTTAGAAAAATAACCTAAATCTCCACCTTGTTGTTTTGAAGAATCATCAGAGTTAGTCATAGCCAACATCATGAAAGATGATGGATTTGCTTGAACTTGAGCCAACAATTCATTAGCTTTAGCTTGAGCTTCTTCCTTTGTTCTTGTAACTGATGGATTCGCTCTCATTGCACCTTTGTAGGCCAAAAGGATATGACTCGCTTTTGCATTGATACCAGCTTGTCTTCCCAGAGATTTACTAACTGCATAGTATCCATTGTAAAGATAAGGTCCGAAAACTTCTCCTTGTGGAAGGTTGTATAATTGTTCAGCATATTCTGCAGGCAAACTACTTTTTGCAACAAATGAAGAATCATAAGGAAGATCAGAATTTGCATTTACAAATTCAGCGATATTTGAAGCTGATCTAAAACCTGGCAAAGTATCGTTCTTTTGCGTTTCTTTATTGTATGTAACTTTTCCAGCAAGTACTTGCTCTACTTCTTTTTTCACTAACTCTTCATCTTCTTTCGAAGCTTGGTCATTAATTACCACATATTCGATTTCACGAGTTTCGTCAGCTTTATATCTTTTTTCATTCTTTTTCATGAAATCAACGATCTCTGAATCAGATATTTTCACTTCGCTATCTTTAATTGTAGAATAAGCAACAGCAACAAAATCAAAATTCACTTTGTTAGCTTCCATTTCATATTTCAATTTCGCTTCAGTATTTGTAGTGTAAACACCCGCTTTTAGAAGAGAACTATAGATTTGGAATTTTGCATTTAGTGCTGCATCCGGTCTTCTTGCATTGATCATTGCAGCTTGCTCAGGATTTGCTTTAAAATATTCCTTAAATTTTGCAACATCAAAAACTCCAGCTTCGTTCAAGAACAAAGGATTTTGTCCGATATCTTGACTTTGCTTCAGCACTTCGATGATATGGTCTTCACCAACTCTTAAACCTAATTTTTCGAATTCAGTATTTAATAAAGAAACCGTTACTTCTTGTTCCCAAGCTCTGTTTACGGCTTGAGCAGAAGTCATTCCTTGACCACCTTTCTCGATATTATCAACTTTAACTCTAAATTCGTCGAAAGGAATCTCGTTTCCGTTAACGCTTCCAACATCTGTTGGTGTTTGATTAAAACCTCCTCCTTGAACAAGATCACCAATTACAAATGCCAATAAACAAAAGCCTATTACAAGTATTAAAAGAAGCGAACGTTGTCTAATTTTTGCTAAAACTGCCATTTTCTATGTTTGTTAATTTTAAAATTTAGTTTGCGAAAATACAATTATCTATTTAATAATTATAGTAGTAAGGATATAATTTACAATAAAAATTGATTTTTTTTCTAAAACTAATCTGTGATTGTCAATTTTACCAATTCAATCTTTTTATTGGTGGCTTCTTCAATAAAAAAATGGTAGTTTTCGATTTGTATATTTTCGCCTTTTTGGGGAATTTCTTTTGTAAAATCTACAATAAACCCTCCGAGTGTGGTATAGGAATCGCTTTCAGGAATATTGATCTTATATTTTTCATTAATCGTTTCAACATCCAGTCGAGCTGAAAATAGATAGACATTTTCTTGAAGCTGTTGATCGATTAATTCCTCGTCAAAGTCATGTTCGTCCTCGATTTCTCCAAACAATTCTTCTACAATATCTTCGATAGTAACCATTCCAGAAGTTCCTCCATATTCATCTAAAACAATCGCGACACTTTTTCTTTTTTTTGTGAGAAGGTTCATGACATCTTTGATGAAAATGGTTTCAGGAACAAACTCTACGGCAATCATGACCGATTTAATGGTTTTTGGCTTCTTGAACAATTCAAAAGAATGCACATATCCGATGATATCATCGAGTGAATTTTGATAGACCAATAGTTTTGAATAGCCGGTTTCTATAAAAAGAGCTTTGAGTTCCTGTACAGTATCATGGATTTCTACTGCAGCAATTTCGGTTCTTGGATTCATGATATCCCTTGCCTTCACTCCAGAAAATTCGAGAGCATTTTGAAAAATCTGAATTTCAGAATCTACTTCTTTTTGATCTTCAACAGATTTCATTTGTTCAGTGATATAATTTCCAAGCTCGATTTTGCTAAACAAAAGCTGTTCGTTATCTCCTTTTATATGGAAAATTTTAATCAAAATAATATCCGAAACATAAATAATGGCGGATGAAACATAGTAGAAAATCTGATAGAAAAAATAGGCAGGAATAGCCAAAACTTTTATCAAACTATTGGCATAAATCTGAAAGAAAACCTTCGGCAAAAACTCAGATGTGATGATAATTACGATAGATGCAATTATAATTTGCGCAATCATTACTGTCCATACAGAAAAAACAAATCCACAAGCATTAATCTGACTTACAATAAGTTCACCCATAAAAAAACCATACACCACCAAAGCAATATTGTTTCCAATAAGCATTGAAGCTATAAATTTTGAGGGGTTTTCGGTAAGCTTTGAGAGTATTTTCGAGAGGAAATTATCTTGTTTTTTCTCGATGCCAAGATATACCTTATTAGAGGAAATATAAGCGATTTCCATTCCAGAAAAAAAGGCCGATAGTATTAAGCAAATGATTATAATACTAACTTCCATGACTTATATATTTTTATTTCGATCTTCGAATTTTTTAGAAAAACTTCTTCTGAAAAAAAACATAAATATCGCTACAGCTGCAATTATAAAGCTCAACCACGGAGTTTCTTCGGTATTCAGTTTTGTGATTCCATCATAAATAAAGAAACCAGCAAAAGCTAGATATATGTATTGAGTAAACTTTAGATATTTCATTTTCTTGAATTGAATTTATTCAGATTGTTCTATTTCTCCTTTAAATTTTTGGGTGTTCATGATTTTGAAATCCTTGTCGAAATCGACTCCTTCTCCGTATGAAACACCTTTTGGAGCTGTAAATTTATACTTTTTTTCGGTAAAGAACCACGAGTTCTTTTGGTCATAATACAATTGTTCGGTTTCCAGAAGCTGATTGTCTTCTGTTCGGATTTTTACATTTCCTGACAAATCGATGATTTCCGTTCCTTTAAATTGCATCGCATGATCCGATCTCACGAATGTCCTTTTGCCTTTACTGTCATAAAGTGTTACTTCTACCCCTTTTGGAAATTCTGTAAAAGGATATTCAACCGTTGCATAATCGAGCATTTTTTCGCCTTTCAAGATCGCTTTGATTTTGCCCGAATCAGTATATTTTAAAGTAATCGAATCGGCTTCGCCACTTGGACTAAATTCCGAAACATTGATCTTTTGCACCTCCTTGAAATTACTTTCACAGCCGAAATTCAATGCACTGATTAAAGCGGCAATTGTATAGGAAAATACTATTTTCGGATTAAATCTCATACTAGTTTATACCGTTTGAATACTAAAATTAATCGTATTTCCTTTTGACAAACCATTTATCATTTAAAGACAAACTCAAGCTAAAGTTGAGATAATTTTCTTCTACTAAATTTTGAGCTTTTGTTCCTTTCTTTCCGTATTCTAAACCAAAATTGATATTAGAAAAAGATCCCGATATTGGAAATCCTAAACCAAATGTGACAGCTGTATCGTTAATTGATTTTTCATTGATCACCAATCCAGTGTTTTCATGTCTAAAACCAGCACGATAGGTCATTCTTTCCATGTAGCTCGTAAACGAATTATAATTTGGAATATAATACCCTCCAAAACTTATTTTAGAAGAATTTTCGAATGTTGCATTCGTAATATCATTGAATCTGTTGCCAAAATTGCTGGTGTTTTGAAATGTATACTCAGCACCAACTAACCATTTCCTAACCTCCCCAATACCTACACCCAATGCAATCTTAGAAGGAAGTTTTAAATCTGTTTTTGACGCATCAATTTCTCCAGGATCAACAATAGTCCCATTAGTCTGACTAATTATTGCAATACTTCTTTCGTTTGTAAAATTTAACTTGCTTTCTGGTGTATAAATTGCTGAGGCAAACATATCCAATTTCTTATAAATTCTTTTATTCCACATGGCTCCAGTATTAAAACTAACACCACGTATTTTTGACGTATTTAGCTCTCTTGTACCGTTTTCTATAACACTCCAAAACTCGTAGCTTGTAGTTTCGATTTCCCCAAAATTATAGTCAAGATTAGCTCCCAAGCTCAAATTTGGAGTTACTTGATAACCTATTCCTAAAAAAGCCCTATTAACACCACCCGTTCCCGAAGCTTGATTGGTTTTCATAATAGAAGTTGCATCATCTGTAGAGGATGACTGCAATTTATATCCGACTGAAGAATAAGGCATCAAACCAAAACCTACACCTACTTTGCTGCTAATTGGCAACCCTATAGCAAGATAATCGATTGTAGTCCTTCTAGGTTTCCCTTGTCCTGTATTCGTTTGTAAGTTTGTAGTTGCATACGTTCCTCCCAAGGTTAGGGTTGTTCTTTTTAATCCGGCATATCCGGCAGGATTTTGCAAATTGATGTGTGTGCTGTCTGGAAAAATACTCAATCCTCCCATAAAACGGTTTTCGGCAGTTCCTTTAAATCGAATATCCCCGATTCCGTAGAAAGAGTATGGCGATGCTGTTCCTTCTTGTGCAAATGTCCCGATAGCAAAAAGCAAACAGATGCCTACAATAACTTTTTTAATCATTTTTGACTTTATATTGAAATGTATGGTTCAAACTTTCTAATAGGAAATTTGAATTGGCAAATATGGTATTTTTTAATCGTTTAGCCAAAAAAACTGAGTCTCCACCAGTTAAAATTATGGTAAATTTTGAATATTGCTCCTTATACTGATTTATAAAACCATCAATTTCATGAACAACTCCGTTGACAACGCCAGAATGAATGGATTCATGGGTAGAACTTCCGATAAAATTTTCAGGATTTTCAATTGTCAACAAAGGCAATTTTGCAGTATAATTGTGTAAGGATTCATAACGTAGTCGAATTCCCGGAGAAATGGCACCTCCTAAATAATTATCTCCCGAATCTATAAAATCATACGTGATACAAGTTCCTGCATCAATAACCAATCTATTTTGATTGGGAAATTTTAAAACTGCACCCGCTGACAAAACCATCCTATCTATTCCTAATGTTAGTGGCGTTTCATAACTATTAAGAAAGGGAAATGAATCTTGATGTGTAATGAAATTGATTTTTATCGTATTTTCAAATACTAAAAAGTCTTCTTTTGAGATGGTTCCAACAGATGCAACGACTAAATCGGTTATGTTTTGATACTTTTTTAAAATAATTTCAATTTTTTTCTGAAGCTCTTTTTTATCAAAAACAAATTGTTCCAAAAGTATATTGTTCTCAAAAACAGCACTTTTAATTCTTGTATTTCCTACATCAACAGTTAAAATCATACTTGGAAGATTGAAGTTGCGAAGGTACGAATTCATTTTTTTAAAAAAATGTTTTGGATAACTCAAAAAAGCTTCTATATTTGCACCCGCAATCAACAAGCAGTACAGCTCGAAATTGTAACGGTACCTTAGCTCAGATGGTAGAGCAATGGACTGAAAATCCATGTGTCCCTGGTTCGATCCCTGGAGGTACCACGAAACCCGAATAGCAATATTCGGGTTTTTTGTTTTTAACAGCCAAAATTATCAATCTTTAATTCTGTTTTATTTATTACAAAACATAAATGAATTATTTGCGTAATAATATCAATTCAATTAAAAACTTCTCAAACGTAATTTATATATTTGATAGCTATTGTAGAATCAATCTCAAAAAAAATATTTCTGTATTAAAGCCTGATTTTTTGATTCACTTCAACAATTAATATTTTAATTTTATCATTCAAATGAATACAATCGTAACAGATATACATTATAAATTAACTTCCAAGAATAAGGAAATAGATTCCAAAAAATTAGTTTTGGAGTTTGCGAAAGAGCTTGGTTGGAATCCAAGTTACTTTATCCCACCATCACGTGAGGAAAAATCTAATGGATATCTTGTTATTGAGCATGGTTTACAAAACTCAGCTATTATATCTTTTCTAAATATTAGAAATGAAGAATTAACTAACATTGAAGAGGAAAATTTACTATCCCTTTCTTACAATAACCTTGTAAATTGGCATATTACAATTGACGAACGTTATGTCAATTACTATTTTATTTTAAACAAAGAGAAGCGAAAAGTTGATACACGAAAAATTGAGGTTGGAAATGAAGCAGAGGCATTAAGTATTGAAACATTCTATGAAATTATTGAAAAAAAACCCAATTCTAATATTAGAGCTCTTGATGATGTTTTAATTGAAAACATTTCGAATTGGAAAAGAATCATTTCCGCAGAATTCCATAATCAGATTGATTTAGTTTCATTATCTCATCTATTTAATACTATAATATTTCTTAGGTCTATTGAAGATAGTAAAAAAAGAAATGATGAAATTCCTCATCTAACTAAAATTTTAATTGATATAATTTCAAACAATCAAAATTCAAATTTATCACAAATTGTAATTAATGCAGAAAAGGTTTTAAATCAAATCCCAGATTTTATCGTTAGTAAAGAAAGATTAAAACTATTTGATAATTTATCACTTAACGATCTAAAAAGAATGTTTAACAGTTTTTATGAAAATGAATACAATCGTTTTAAATATGATTTTTCAATAATGACTAAACAAGCATTAAGTCGTATATATCAAAAATACGTTTCTTTATTAAGTATTTCTGATTTGGATTATAATGAAACTAATCTTTTCGGATTCTCCCCTATTCCATATGAGAAAATAAATAAACAAGCGGGAGCTTTTTACACCCCTGAATATATAGCAAGATTTTTTGCTAAATATATTTCAAAAAAATATTCTCCAAAAGAATTTGAAAATTTGAAAATTTTAGAACCTGCAGTTGGTTCAGGAATTTTTCTAAGAACGTTATTAGAAACTCAAATCGAAGAAAGAATTATTAAAAATGTTGACTTGCAAATAGACAAGCTATTTAATAATGTCATGGGAATTGATAATGATGCTAATGCTTGTTTAGCCACTAACCTTTCTTTAACTTTATTACACTATGTTTTTAACAATCAGCTTACTAAGCCTAATGTAATTCACGGCGATTCGATACCTATAATGGAGGATTTGATTAAAAAAAATGAATATGCTGACATAATTATTTCAAATCCACCATATATAAATCAAAACAAAAGAGATAAAGAATTTACAGAACCTCACAAAGAAATATTAGGTGAATTAACAAATGGAAAAGTTGATGTTTATCAAGTTTTTTTAAAACTTTCTGTCGATTTATTAAATCCAAACGGGCTTGGATTATTTGTTTTGCCACATAATTTTTTAACATCTGAAAGTTCTAAAAAATTACGTAATTATATTTTAAAGTATTGTAATATTGAAGTAGTTGCTGATTTATCAGCTATTAATGTGTTTGAAAATGTCAGTACATATACAATGCTTTTAATTCTCAGAAAAAAAGAAAATACAAATCAAATCAACTCATCATCTTGGCTTTTGAAGTGCAGGTCTTCAGTTGGTGAAGCATTAAATCAACTTCTTCATGAAAATGAATCTGACCAAAAGCAATACCAAGTATATAAAGCAAATAATTATTTTAAACTTGATAGCGAATGGTATATCTTAAATAAATCGGAATTTGATTTGCTAGCTAAAATGAAAGAGAATCGATCTATAGATGATTTTTTAAAACTTACCCAAGGCGTTGTAAGCGGTAAAGACAGTGTTTTTATTAGAAACTCAACAGACATACCGAAACAGGAAAAATCACTTTACAAACAATTTTTACCTGATAAAAAAATTAGTCAGTACATCTCCGAAAATGATAAAAATGAATTGATTTTTTATCCTTTCATTAATAACGAATTGATTGAAGAAGAAAGTCTGATAAAAGATTTTCCAATAACTTGGGATTATTTGAATAGCAATAAAAATGTTTTGTCAAATGAGAGAGGTAAAGTCATAAAAGGTCAATTAAGCTGGTGGAAACTTCATTCTGCTGGAAATTCCCAAGAAGCTAACTCTCCAAAAATAGTCGCTCCTTATCTTTCAATTACACCAAAATTTTCGTTAGACATTAAAGGAAATTTTATAACCTCACGGTCTCCTTATTTTACATTAAAAGAAAACGGAGATAGCAACTTATTATATTATTTTTTAGGAATTCTAAATTCAATTCCTTGTTATTGGACATTATCTATGCAAGCACATAAACAGGCAAGTGGATATAACATATTTACAATTAAAACTCTTAAAAAAACACCTGTGCCTGATCCAACAATAACTGAAAATTTTAGTTTAGTCAATAAAATGATTATTCTTGTAAAGAAAAGAGTTTCAGAAAAAAACAGTTTAAAACAGTTTGAGATGGAGCAAGAAATAAATAACATAGCATGTGAGTTATATAAGTTGACATCAAAGGAAAAAGATTTATTAGGTATTAATTTATGAGTATAAAAAATATCATTCAATCGGAAACAAATTTAAACTCAACAAGGAGCAATCAAATAAAAACTCTTGTTAGACATATTGCAGCCAACAACAGCATTCATGCTCAAAGGGTTGCTGCTTTATCACAACAAAAAATAATATTTTGCGTAGGCGATAATCGAATTACAGACTTGGGACAGTTCAATATTCAGAATGATATTAACGAACGTTTTAAAACCAGAAACCCAAAATTCAAAGCAAGTTATTATGAAATTTGGGATAAAATTCCATCTTCTCGAACAGACTACTCTTTAAACAGAATCTATTTTCATTTATACAGTGTTGAAAACAGAGAAGATAAGGAATATATACTACTTCATACCGATCCGAAAGATACTGACTTGACGCACGGTAACTACAAAAGAAGTCCACACCTACATATAAAGCAATCATGTGATGACATTATTCCTCATGCACATTTTGCTTTAAATATTAATGATTACGATTTAGCACTTTCTTCATTAGAAGAAATAAATAAATGCTTTCAAAATCATATTAAAATGTTAGCACATCAAATATTGAAGATATAAATAACACTAAGAATTGCTATTAGAAATCACAAATTAATTTTATACAAATCTCATTATGCAGACGATTTTGTTTGTTATTGTCCCTTAATCCCTAACCCAGAAATTCTAATAGATATCTTATATAAAAAGACATAAACTCATGTGCCCTTGGTTCTCCCGAAACTTCGGGACTGGAGGTACCACAAAACTCGAATAGTCCCGAAACTTCGGGATTCGTTTTTTTTTGTTTTTAACAGCTTTTTGGAGAATTATAAAACGTTATAAAAATTATATTCAAATCGCACCACAAAACCATTTGGAGCCGTTCGTAACATTTCACTATACAGCTCATGACGGTAGCCTAAATCAATTCTTGCCCGGCTTTTGATGATAAATTGAACTGATGGAGCGATGTCCAAATAGGATTTTCCATTTTCGTTCAGGCGTTGTCCTAAAAACTCAAGCATCAAATTAAAATTGGTTTGATCATAGCTTGTGTATTTTTTTGGAAGCATTAATTTTCCAACAGAAAAAGTATAATTCATCGCTGAACTTGACCATTCATCAGGAAATTCATAACTGCTATTGTTCATCGCTTGCTCGAAACTCAAGGAGGAACTCAAAGCTACTTTATGAAGCAATTGTGTGGCAATGATTCCACCTTCAAAACCCGAATTATGCCCGACAGTTTCAATTTCTTCCTGATGAATATCCGAATTATTGTAGCTCATTCTTCCATAAGCAGCCATGCGGAAATGTTTTTTCACTTCATCATTGTTCAGGAATTTATATTGAGCATAAATTCCGCCACCTTCAGAAACATAACCCGTTTCCCGATTACTGATATAAGCCTGGGCCTGAACCATCAATTTGCTCGAAATCCCATACCGAACTTCAGGCATAAAATGTATGTTTGTTCCGCTTTCGAATTTTTCCTTGTAAAAAGACGACATCAGCCTTGCACTTAAAAGATTTGCTGGAATGTTACTCGCTGGTTCGGTAAAAACATAGAGTTCTTGGGCTTCAACTTTACTCCCGAAAATAAAAATCATCAGTATTATTATTGCTTTTTTCATCCGAAAGAAATTAAAAAGTGACGTTATAAATTCTTTTATCGCCACTTGGTTCTAACCTGCTTTTAAGTTTTTTGAATTCTTTTGGAGAAATAAAATCCTTATCCACAATTCTGAACTCAACATCGCCATCTAGTACTTTATCTTTTATGTTTACGAAATAAAATGTTTTATCTCCTATTTCTGTTTTTTGCTGATTTTGAACTTTTAGATTATTCACATTCATGACAAACTTCAAACTTGCAACAGAAAATCCAGCCTTTTCAACCGCTTTTTGCAAGGCATCCAAATCGACTTCTTGATTGGTTTTAAATTTAATATTGAAAGTAGAAGTTTCAACATCACTGTCAACTTCCTCGATAAACGAGATGGTTTTCAATGATTTGTAGATAGAATTACTGCACATGCTACACGTTAGTCCGCTTGCCTGAAGACTGGCACTTTTTATTTGCCCGATTCCTAAAATAGGAAGTAGCATCATTAGTATGATTAAAATTATTTTTTTCATTTTGAATATAGATTGAAGCACGACGACGGATCATCGTGCTTGTTAGTAACAAATTAGTTCGAAATTATTCTGGAGAATTTTATTTGGTAGTTTTTGCTGGACGTTCATATTGGCAACAACCGTGCAAAGCATCATACACTTCATCTTTAGCCGTGTACTTGTCACTGTCATAACCTGCATCTGCTACTTTTTTGAGGATTGCGTCTTGCGAAGTTTTTTTTGTGTCATACGTTATGGTAAGCATTGCGGTTTCGACATTCCAATCAGCCTTTGAAATTCCTTTTTCGTTTGCAGCCGTTTCAATTTTCTTTTTGCACATCCCACAATTGCCGTATACTTTTACTGTTTCGGTTTTTGCATTTTTAATTTGTGCTTCGCAACTAGTCAAGGAGAATACAACCATTATTCCCATTAGTATTTTATTGAATGTTTTCATTTTGATCTATTTTAGGATTTAATTTTAGAAATGTGTAAATACACGAATAATCCGTTCTGCAACTGGTGCATCGGATTTCAAATTAAAACTGTAAAATCAAATTCTGAAAACGCTGTTCAGCAAATAAAGGGGTTCCCGATAGAGATTGGGGGGATGAAAAATTGAATAATTAATCCTGTCTATGCTTTTATAAGCAATAGGATTTTGAAAAACAAAAGGCTTTTCAATTTGAAGAACAAAAGCATTACTGAATTTTTGAGAAAATAATTCTGCTTTTTGCTGACTGTCGTCTATTTTAAAGGTTTGCTGTTTATCTTCACAACAGCCTTTTTTCATTTTATTTGGAGAACAGAAACACTTCTTTTTCTCCGATAATTGATGTGACACCGAAACCAATTCGCCTCCACAATAATGCATTGAAACATTGACTCCAATTGCTGGAATCACGTACAAGAACATTAATAAGATTGCGAAAAACCTTTTCATTATCAACTAATTATTGAGCAAAATTACACAAATCAGAATATATTTTTACTTAAATTGAGTTAAATTACTTTTTACAGCAATTATCAAGTCCCTCATAGGCAACTTCATCTGCTTTAAAATCATCGGCATCATATCCAAGCTTGGTGATGGCTGTTTTTATTTTTAGCAAATCGGTCTTTTTTGTATTGTACACTACCTCGATATTCATTTCCTTTTCATCAAGTGTCACCATCTGAATTCCTTTTTCACGAAGCAATACTTTCTGAAATCTTTCACCACAAGTTTCGCATTTTGCACAATGGTTGCAATAAATATTGGTTTTGATGATTGCTCTTTCAACCGCTTTTTGCTTTTGTGAAAATGCATTTCCAGAGCACACAATAAGAGTGAATATCAATAAAAATTGCTTTAGAATCTTCATATTTTATCGTTTTGTTTGTTCGCAAATATAAGAATTCATTTCACTTTACGTCAACCTCAACAAATTCAAGTATTAAAATATATATTTTGTGATTTCTTTTTTTGCCAGTTCACATTTGAAAAAGTATCTTTGCAAAAGTTTTAAAAAACCAAATGAAAGCCTTGAACGCTACTCAAAATACACTTTCGCTTAAATCTATTTTTACTGATTTCAAAGAAATCACTAAAGCAGGTTTGGCTGTTAGCGTTGTTTTTTCGTCTTTGGCGGGTTATCTTCTTGGAGTTTTTGATTTTAATGCTTCAAGCTGGACGACTTTAATAATGCTTGCCGTAGGCGGTTATTGCATGGTAGGAGCCTCGAATGCTTTCAATCAGATCATAGAAAAAGACCTCGACAAGTTAATGGATCGAACCAAAAACCGTCCTATTCCTGCCGAAAGAATGTCTACAACCACGGCATTTATTATCGCGTGTCTTTTAACCATTATCGGACTTACCATTTTATACAACATCAACCCAAAAACAGCAATGTTTGGAGCGGTTTCGATATTTCTTTACACAAGTGCTTATACGCCACTGAAAACCGTGACTTCGTTATCAGTTTTTGTTGGAGCGATTCCTGGAGCGATTCCGTTTATGCTAGGTTGGGTTGCTGCTACAGATGATTTCGGAATTGAAGCTGGAACCTTATTCCTTATTCAATTTTTCTGGCAATTTCCTCATTTTTGGTCCATCGGATGGTTTTTATATGAAGATTATGAAAAGGCTGGATTCTTTATGCTTCCAACAGGAAAAAAAGATAAAACTACAGCTTTACAAACCATTTTATATACCGTTTGGCTAATTGGAGCTTCCTTACTTCCTGTTTTAGGCTATACCGGACGATTATATTTGACACCAATTGCTGCAATAATTGTATTTTTGCTAGGAATTTGGATGTTAGTATATGCTGTAAAGCTATACAATTCCAGAACCGCAAAAGCAGCAAAAACATTGATGCTTGTGAGTGTTTCCTATATTACCCTATTACAAATTGTTTATATTCTAGATAAATTTTTACGATAATTATGCAAATGACATTTCAAGAACATAAAGACAAAAATGCTCGTTCAAAAAAACTGCTTTTGTGGTTTGCAATGATTAGCATGATAATGGTTTTCGCAGGATTGACAAGTGCCTATGTTGTAAGCAAATCAAGAGCCGACTGGAAAAGTTTTGAATTACCATCAGCATTTGTTTTAAGTACAGCAGTTATATTGTTGAGCAGCCTTACTTTTCATTTGGCAAAAAAAGCAATAGAAAAAGACAAAAGAAGCCAAACAACTGGACTACTTTTAGCAACCTTGGCTTTGGGAATTTTATTTGTAATCCTTCAATTTGAAGGATTTAAAGAATTGATCAAAATAGGACTATACCCAACAGGACCAACAAGTACTGTGACAACTTCTTTCTTATATGTAGTTGTTGTGGTACACCTTGCCCACTTGGCAGGAGGATTACTTTCTATTTTAGTTGTAATTTATAATCATTTTAAACAAAAATACAAATCAGGTCAAACCCTTGGATTAGAGCTAGGTGCGATGTTTTGGCACTTTCTCGATTTTCTATGGCTGTATTTGTTTTTATTTTTATATTTCTTTAAATAAGAAAAAAACGTAAATTTGGGAACTTTTTAACGAATTAATTTTATGGGAACGACAGTTACTACTGCAAAAAGCGAAGGTACAACTTGGGGTGGCGGAAATGAGCCAATGGGAGCCAGCTACGGTAAATTGATGATGTGGTTTTTCATCGTATCGGATGCTTTAACCTTTTCTGGATTTCTTGCCGCATATGGTTTTTCTAGATTTAAATTTATAGAAACTTGGCCTTTGCCAGACGAAGTTTTTAATCACTTTCCTTTTATGCATGGCGTTAATGCACCAATGTATTATGTGGCATTAATGACATTTATTTTGATCTTTTCATCTGTAACCATGGTTTTGGCAGTTGATGCTGGACATCATTTAAAGAAAAGCAAAGTGGCTTTTTATATGTTCCTTACCATCATTGGTGGTTTGATATTCGTTGGATCTCAGGCTTGGGAGTGGAAAAACTTCATCAAGGGAGAGTATGGTGCCATCGAAACCAAAGGCGGAAGTCTTTTACAATTTGTTGACAATACGGGAAAAAGAGTAAAACTTGAAGAATTTGCAGCAATTTTACCAGAAGACAGAGTTCAAGATACTAGAGACAAAGGCGTTTGGTTTTCTAGCGAAGGTTCTTTACCAACGTATTCCGTTGCAGAAGTTCAAGCGGGTTTCAAAGCACATCCTGAATTGTTAATTAGAACAGAGGTGATTTATGAAGGATCGAAAGAACAAAAAGCAGATAAAAAACTTCACCCTACATTAAACAGCAAGAAAAAACAAAAATCCATTCTTACAAGAGAAGAATCAGAAGCAATGTTAGCTAACGCTCATTATGTTGTGGAAGGAGCTAATCTGACAAGAAACGAATACGGAAGCAAATTGTTTGCCGATTTCTTCTTCTTTATAACAGGTTTCCACGGTTTCCACGTATTTTCTGGAGTTGTAATCAATATCATTATTTTCTTTAATGTAATTCTTGGAACTTATGAAAAAAGAAGAAGCTACGAAATGGTAGAAAAAGTTGGACTTTACTGGCACTTCGTGGATTTAGTTTGGGTATTTGTATTCACATTCTTCTATTTAGTTTAATTTCAAAAAAGTAAATTATTATGTCACACGAACACGTTTCTAATACAAAAAGAATTTGGATGGTTTTTGGATTATTATCTGTAGTAACAACTGTAGAGGTAATTCTTGGTATCCTAAAACCAGAAGCATTGCACATGAACAATTTCTTGTCAATGAATTTATTAAATTGGATTTTCATCATCTTGACAATTTATAAAGCATATTATATTGTTTGGGCATTTATGCACATGGAAGGCGAAAAATCAAGCCTAAGATGGTCCGTTGTTGCACCATTAATCTTTTTAGTTTTATACCTAGTTTTCATCCTTTTGGTTGAAGCCGATTATATTTACGAGGTTTTTAAAAATGCCACTATCAAATGGAATTTTTAACATCATATTAATTCACAAAAAAAGGGACGCTTTGCGTTCCTTTTTTTATTTTTGCACTACAATAATTTCAAATCCAAGATGAAAAAAAATCTAGTTCTTTTTTCGCTGTTTGTTTTGCCAATCGTAGCCTATATATTTTTTGCTTCTGGAGTAAATACTTTTTCAACATTGCCAACCTTGACTCCAAAAATTCAAGATCTTGGAAATTGGAAATCGCTTACGGGAGAAAAAGTAACATTGGACAAAAAGATTACCATTCTAGGATTTTCAGGCGCTGAACTTTTAAAAAATAGAGGCAACTATTTTAATCTGAACCAAAAAATCTACCAACGTTACCACAAATTCAATGATTTGCAATTTGTAGTAGTTTGCCCAATCGGAACAGAAAAAGACGCCATTTATATTCTTGACAAATTAGGCGAAATTACGGATGTCGCACAATGGAAATTCGTTTTTGCAAAGCCACAGGAAATACAAGCCTATTACAACCAATTACAATTAAGAGAAAAGCTAGACGAACATCTTGGAACTGCAAATGTGTATATCGTTGACAAGGAAAGAAACTTGAGAGGACGAAAAGTGCAGGATGAAAAAGAATATAAAGAAGGTTACAGCACATTTCACATTTCGGAATTAAGCAATGAAATGCTGGATGATTTCAAGATCATTCTTTATGAATACCGTGCCGCTTTGAAGAAGAACAACAACGCTTCAAGAAAAATTTAATACTTCACTTATTTTGAAAAACAAATCATACATCTGGGTTTCGCTCATCATCTTAATTTTTGGAATTCTGGTAATTCCTAAAATTGTTGATAGAGTAAAAAACAACGAAATCGTGAAAGGCGATAGATTAAATACGGTTACTTCACACAAAGAAAGCGGCTTGGCAAAAATTGGTCCAGCACCAAAATTTATTCTTACCGACCAAAACAAGAAACAGGTTTCAAACTCAACCTATGCTGGAAAAGTATATGTCTTGGAATTTTTCTTTTCGACTTGCCCTACCATTTGCCCGAAGATGAATGCCAATTTAAAGACGGTTCAGCAGGAATTTGCAGGAAACAATAATTTCGGAATAGCTTCCATAACAATTAATCCAGAAAATGACACGCCCGAAGTTTTAAAGAAACACGCCGAAGAATTAGGTTTCACATCTGACAATTGGCATTTCCTGACAGGAGACAAAGATTATATCTATCAAATTGCAAACAAAGGTTTCAATATGTATGCTGGCGAAAATGCTAAAGCGAACGGAGGTTTTGAACACTCCGGACTTTTTGCTTTGATTGACAAAAATGGAAATATAAGATGCCGTGAGGACGAATTTGGAAACCCAATTCTGTATTATGACGGATTAGAAGAAAAAGGAATCAAAACTTTAAAAGAAGATATTAAATTATTATTAGAAGAATAAGATGGAGAATAATTTGAATGCAGTAGAATTGAAATACAGAAAATGGATTATCATATTATCAGTAGCGATTCCTTTAGTAGTAGCACTTTTATTTGGTGTGAAATTAAAAGATTTTGGATATGATGTAGAACCGCTTTCCTTCCTTCCTCCTATTTATGCAACCATAAATGGAATCACGGCAGTTTTGCTAATTACAGCAGTTTGGGCTATCAAAAACGGAAAAAGACAATTGCACGAAAATTTAATGAAAACGGCAATTGCTTGTTCAGTGGCGTTTTTAGGAATGTATGTTGCCTATCACATGACGGCTGATTCAACAAAATTTGGTGGCGAAGGAACAATAAAATACATCTATTATTTTATCCTTTTCACACACATTATTCTTTCTGTAATCATCATTCCTTTCGTATTGATAACTTACGTTAGAGCCTTAGCAGAACGTTTCGACAAGCACAAAAAATTGGCCAGAATCACTTACCCAATGTGGTTATATGTTGCCGTAACTGGTGTTATTGTTTACCTAATGATATCTCCATATTATGCCCATTAAAAATAAATACAACTGGACCAGCAAAGCTTTAGACAAAACAATATTTGTCATTTGCTTTTTGTTTTTTGGAATTTCATCCAATGCCCAATGTGCCATGTGCCGTGCCGTTCTAGAAACCGAAGAAGGTGGCGTAAAAGCGGAAGCAGTTAACGACGGAATTGTCTATTTAATGGCCTTTCCATATGTTTTAGTTGGGATTTTAGGCTACGTAATCTACAAAACAAGACAGAAAAAGAAAGCCTAAATTCTATTTCAAGCCATCAACAGTAACGCTAACTTCTCCATTAACAGATAGAAAAGCAACTATCGCTTTATTTGTTAGTTGCACTTCTTTAAAAACAATATCCTCCATTTTTCCGTTCACAAAAACACCTGGCATTGGTGAGAAGTTGTTCAGATACTTCAGCATGGTTTGTTTTCCTTCTTCCAAATTTGGTTGAATCGAATAACGGCAACTTTCCTCCATTTTTTTCAAAATCATGCCCGAAGCTAGCCAATTTGCGGTTCTAATCAATTTGCTTTTAGTATCTATTGCATAATCCAATTTATCGAAATAAATCTCTTTTGTAGCTTCATTATATTGAGGAAAACCAGTCAAATAAACCGTTCCATTCAAACTTCCCGACAAATCTAAGGCAATAACCATCTTGTCGTTTTTGTGCCAAAGTGCCACATTCAAGACTTTCACTTTCTTGCTTCCAGAGCCAAACTCCTGTCCTTGAAAATTCTTAGTCATCACTTTCGAAGCATCTTGATAAGTAGAAACCGCTACGATATTTGCCGTGAAATTATCGGGCATTTTAGCAACCGGCTTCAACACAATCTTATTTCGATCAAACTTACTCACAGGTTTTTGACCAACCAAAGTTTCAATCGTACATTTTAAACCCATCTGCATGTTGATTGCTTGTCCTTTTAAAACCGCTTCTGTCGTATACAATTCAACCGGAACAATTCGCAACCAGCTTTCATATTCGGCACTCATTTCATTTGGAGTACAAATCGTTTCCAAAGCATCCAAAACATTCGGTTTGAAATCCAAAGATTTCTGAATCGCATCATCAATACTTTTTTCAATCTTTGACTTAAAAAGTTTGATTGCAGGATTAATCGCATACGTAATCGGCACTTTCTTTCCCAAAACATTCATCGACGGACTTTCCTTCCAATCCACCGATTTGAATTCGGTATTCGTTTTTAATTTCCAGTTCGTCAACGCCACCTCACTCATCAACGTCACCACACCATTAAAGTTGAATTCCTTCGTTTCATAAAGCGAAATTCCAAGTTTATCAGTTCCAATTCTATATTTCACATAAGCCTTCAAAGGCAAAACCGTCTTGATTTTTCCGCCTACATTCTCAATCGAAATCGGAGCCTGTTTCCATATTTTCAAAATATAATCATCATCCTCAATCTTGTTGTCTTCATAAATCAACCCGCTCATCAGCTTATTCGTCTGATTTTCAATATCCTTTATTTTTATCGTGATTGGCATACTGATAAATGATGGCTTATTATCATAAATCAAAGGTGTAGCATCGTCCGGCTCTGGTTTCAAGGTTTCAATCTTCTGAGTAGAAGAACATCCTAAGAAAAATAAAACAATAAAAATGGAAAGAAAATAATATCTGATGGTTAACATATTGATTGCTATTTTAAAACACCAAAATTAGAGAATTGCAACATACAAATGATAAAAATTTGGAGCGAATCATTTGGGCGTTTTTGGAATCCATTTTCCCGCCTTCCTTCCAAATCTTTTTTATTTTTGGCAGCAAAAACAAAAAGGATTTTCCCTCAAGTCGGGGCTAGATAACTTTTCATATTCACTTTGGAAACATCCCAAAAATATAATTCAACTAAAATGTAACATTTCAGCTTCTTTTGCGTCTTAATAGAGTGCAAGTAATTGAATTATTAACAGATTTTTATTACAACTCAATTTTTCAAATTCTTAATATTGCTCTCAAAATTATCCAAAAATGATTGAAATCAAAGACCTTCACAAATCCTACAAGACTGGAAAATCAGAACTACACGTTTTAAAAGGAATCAATTTTAGTGTAAAAGAAGGCGAATTGGTAGCAATCATGGGATCATCTGGTTCAGGAAAATCTACACTTTTAAATATTCTTGGAATACTAGACGAAGCTGATTCTGGGACTTATGTTTTAGATGGCGTTCCCATAAAAAATCTCAACGAGACACTTGCTTCTCAATACAGAAACAAATTCCTGGGATTTGTATTTCAATCCTTCAACCTTATCAATTATAAATCAGCCTTGGATAATGTAGCCTTACCTTTATATTATCAAGGAATCAAAAGCAAGGAACGAAACGAAATTGCAATGAGCTACTTGAAAAAAGTCGGACTTGAAACCCATTCACACCATTTGCCAAATGAATTATCAGGAGGACAAAAACAACGTGTAGCAATTGCAAGAGCGATGGCTTCCCACCCAAAAGTATTGTTGGCCGATGAACCAACAGGAGCTTTGGATACCAAAACTTCCTACGAAGTAATGGAACTTATTCAAGGCATCAACGATGAAGGGAAAACTATACTAATCGTGACACACGAACCCGATATTGCTGCAATGTGCAAGCGAAATGTGATCCTGCGAGATGGATTAATTGTAGAAGACAAATACATTACACAACAAAGAGTTACAGCAAATGTTTAATATCGAACGATGGCAGGAAATATTCGAAGCAATCAGCAAGAATAAGTTAAGAACTTTTCTTACTGGTGTTTCTGTAGCGTCTGGAATTTTCATTCTCGTTATATTATTAGGAGCTGGAAAAGGAATCCAAAACGGCATTCAAAACCAGTTTGCTCAAGATGCTACAAATAGAATTTCGATCTGGCCAGGAAATACTTCAAAAGAATATAAAGGTTTAGGAATTGGAAGGGAAACCAAACTTAAAAACCGCGATTATGAAATCGTAACCCAAAAATTTGAAGATTACATCGATAACAAATCCGCTATTTATTCGGTTTGGAGCGGTAATATTGTTTTTGGAAAAGAAACAGGAACCTACAGAGTTGAGGGTGTAAACCCTAACTATCAATTTATAGAAAATGCTTCAATCGTAGAAGGTCGTTTCATCAATTTGAGTGACATCGAAAACTATGAAAAAGCGGCAGTCATTGGAAAAAAAGTAGCAACTGATTTATTTAAAGAAAAAAATAAACCTCTTGGACAAAGCATCAATATTTCGGGAATGATGTACAAAGTGGTTGGTGTTTTCACTGATCCAGGTGGCGAACGAGAAGAACAGCGTGTTTTCATTCCGCTTTCAACTGCCCAAAAAGCCTATAGTGCTGGAGATAACATACGAAGTATGGCTTTCACAATGCCAAAAGAAACTAATTTCAACAAGGCTGTAGCCGAATCAAAAAAATTCACTGAAGAACTCGGAAAAGTTTTGAAGAAACGACACATGATCGCTCCAGACGATGAAAGTGCATTGTTTATCAACAACTCATTGGAAGAAGCTAAAAAAATCTACCAAATGACCGATATTATTCAAGCTTTCTTTTGGTTTGTTGGAATCTTGACCATAATTGCTGGCGTTGTAGGAGTTGGAAACATCATGTTGATTGTTGTAAAAGAAAGAACAAAGGAAATAGGAATCAGGAAAGCTTTAGGAGCTTCCCCAGCTTCTATAATCGCTATGATATTACAAGAATCGATTTTTATAACGCTAATTTCAGGTTTTATGGGACTGATTTTAGGACTTCTGGTTTGGGCTGGAATTGGTCCATCTGTGGAGAGTGATTTTTTCTCACATCCAGAAGTTGATTTCAATATTGCCTTAACAACCGTAATATTATTGACTGTTGCTGGAGCATTTGCGGGATTTATTCCGGCCTATAAAGCGGCAAAAATTAAACCAATTGTAGCACTAAGAGACGAATAATATGTTCAATAGAGACAGATGGAATGAAATACTTGAAGCCCTTTCGGCAAAACCATTACGTACTTTTATTACGGCATTTGGTGTGTTTTGGGGTATTACAATCTTGGTTATTCTTCTAGCAGCAAGTAAAGGATTGGAAAATGGTGTAAAAAAAGGATTTGGTGGAATGTCAACGAACTCCATGTTTGTTTGGGCAAATTCCACTTCAAAACCTTACAAAGGCTTACCACAAGGAAGATTTTTCAATTATAAAAACGGGGATGTTGACGCTATAAAAAGAGAATTTAAAGATTTACTATATGTCTCTCCTCGAAATCAATTAGGTGGCTTTCGCGGAAGCAACAATGTGATTAGAGGCACAAAAACTGGAGCTTATAACGTGTATGGCGATTACCCAGAATTCATTATGCAACAGCCGATGAAAATCCTCAAAGGACGTTTTCTCAATTATGAAGACATTAGTCAAAGGCGAAAAATTGCTGTTATTGGTGAAGGAATAATACGCGAAATGTATAAGCCTGAAGAAGAAGTTTTGGGGAGTTATGTCAAAATAAACGGTGTCAACTTTATGGTTGTGGGAGTTTACAAAAGCATCTCAAACATGGGTGGTGATGCCGAAGAAAGCCAGAAGCAAATTTTTACGCCTTTTACAAGCTTTCAACAAGCGTTTAATTATGGAGATGTTGTAGGATGGATGGCAATTACTGCAAAAGAAGGTGTTCCCATTACCGATTTAAAACCGAAAATTTTCGATTTATTGAAATCCCGACATACCATAGATCCAAAAGATGACAGGGCTATTGGAAATTTTGACTTGTATGCAGAATATTCAAAAATCAACGGTTTGTTTGTTATTTTAACTGTAGTTTCATTTGTAGTTGGAGGATTAGTGCTGTTTTCCGGAGTTATCGGAATTATCAATATCATGCTAATTGTCGTAAAAGAAAGAACCAAAGAAATTGGAATCCGTAGAGCTTTAGGTGCAACTCCTTGGGACATTAGGTTACAAATTCTAACAGAATCAGTCGTCCTATCTTTAATTGCAGGAATGGCTGGAATCATATTTTCAACAGGAATTATCGCAATTGCTAATTCTATTTTAGATGGCATTCCAGATTCCTCACAAGTAATGTTTGCCAATCCAAGCATAAGTCTTGGAATTGTAGTTGCAGCTTTGACAATACTAGTTGTTGCCGGATTGATAGCGGGATTTATTCCTGCTCAAACAGCCATCAAAACAAAACCAATTGACGCATTAAGAACCGAATAAAAAAATCATCAAAACAAAAATTAGATACTTTTTAGATATGAAAAAAAGAACCACCATTATCATTTTAATTTTCCTTGCGGTATTGTTCGGAGGAGCATTGTATTATTTATTCCAAAAAAATCAACAATCACCAACAGTTTATAAAACCGAAAAAGCGGAGATTAAAACCATAATAAAAAATACAGTTGCAACTGGAAAAATAGTTCCAAAAGAAGAAGTTTTAATTAAACCGAATATCTCTGGAATCATTGAGGAAGTCTATGTTGAAGCGGGAGATGATGTAAAAGCGGGAGATTTGATAGCCAAAATCAAAGTTGTACCAAATATCTCAAGTTTGAATGGTGCTCAAAATCAAGTGCAAACTGCAAAAATTGATTTGGATAACCAACTTAAATTATACAACCGCCAAAAAACATTGTTTGACAAAGGTGTGATTTCTGCCAATGATTTTGATGTAGCCGAAACAAGCTACAAACAATCACAACAAAACTACAGAGCTGCTTTGCAGAATGTAGAAATCATCAAAACGGGGACTTCAAAAGGAATGGCGAATGTGGCTCAAACTATGATTCGTTCAACAGTTAACGGGATGGTTCTTGATGTTCCCGTAAAAGCAGGCAATCAAGTAATTGAAAGTAATAATTTTAATGAAGGAACTACAATCGCTAGCTTGGCAGATGTTGGAAGTATGATTTTCGAAGGAAAATTAGATGAATCTGAAGTTGGGAAAATCAAATTGAATTTACCTTTAGAAATCACGGTTGGAGCTATCGAAAACAAAAAATTTAGTGCCGTTTTGGATTACATTGCTCCAAAAGGAACAGAAGAAAATGGTGCGGTTCAATTTCCAATCAAAGGAACCCTGGACAATAAAGACAATACCTTTATTCGTGCTGGATTGAGTGCAAATGCATCCATCATTTTGGAAAAAGCTGATAAAGTTTTAGCCATCAAAGAATCATTGGTACAATTTGACGAGAAAACAAAAAAGTCCTTTGTAGAGGTTGAAGTTGGAACTCAAAAATTCGAAAAAAGGGATGTAAAACTTGGAGTTAGCGACGGAATTTACGTTGAAATAAAAAGTGGTGTGACCAAAGATGATAAAATCAAAGTTTGGAACCAAGCTGCAGAATAATTTCCAAAAGAACTATTACCCTTTTCTTACTTGAACATGAAAAAATTAAATTACATAGCAGTTTTGAGCCTACTTTTTTCCGGATTGTCACTACAAGCCCAAGAAAAAAAATGGACTTTGCGAGAATGTGTTGAACACGCTTATCAAAACAACATTACCATTCAACAAACCGAATTGGATGCTCAACTTGCCACAATTGACAAGAAAGATGCCTTTGGAAATATGCTTCCTACAGTAAATGCAAATGCTTCTCACAACTGGAATATCGGTTTGAACTTTAACCCGATTACCAACTTGGCCGAAACACAGACGTTTCAAAACACAGGTCTTGGATTAAATGTTGGTATTGATATCTACAGAGGTATGCAAAACCAAAACCGCTTGAGTCGCTCCAGGTTAGCCATCATTGCTGCACAATATCAAACTTCAAAAATAAAAGATGATATCTCACTGAATGTTGCAAATGCTTTTTTACAAATTCTTTTCAACAAAGAGAATTTAAAGGTACAAAAAGAGCAACTTGCTAACAATCTAAAGCAACAAGAACGGTCTCAAGAATTAGTTGATGCAGGATCAGTACCTAGAGGTGATTTATTTGATATTAAAGCAACTGTCGCCACTAGCCAACAAGCAGTTGTTACTGCAGAAAATACGCTTTTGATTTCAAAATTAACTTTGGCTCAACTGCTGCAATTGGAAGATTTCCAAAATTTTGATATTGCCGATGATAGCTATGAAGTAACCGATAGCCAAACGATGTTGCAAACACCAAGCTCAATTTATGAAAAGGCAAAAGAACAAAGAGTAGAACTGAAAATCGCCCGAACCAATCTTGAAATTGCCGAAAAAGACATCGAGATTGCTAGAGGTGCTTTCCAGCCAAGTCTTCAAGGTTATTACAGTTTTAGTTCAAGAGCTACTGATGCCGATCGTGTGGTTACAGATGCAAACGGAAACTTGACCCTTCGCGGTCCATCTCCAATTTTCGATCAATTTAGCGATAACAAAGGGCATGCCTTTGGATTTCAATTGAACATTCCTATTTTGAATGGATTTTCTGTCCGAAATAATGTAGAACGGTCAAAGGTGGCATTAGAACGATCTAAAATCAATTTCAAACAACAAGAATTAGATTTGGAACGAAATGTTTTCACCGCTTTCACAGATGCAAAAGGTGCTTTAAATGCCTATGAAGCTGCAGTTGTAGCACTTGAAGCTAGAACCGAAGCTTATAATTACGCCAAAGAACGATTTGCCGTTGGACTAATGAATGCTTTCGATTTGAACCAATCTCAAACCCTCTATGCCAATGCTCAATCGGATGTTTTGAGAACAAAATATGACTATATTTTTAGAGTAAAAGTAGTAGAATTCTATTTTGGAATTCCAATTATGGAACAATAAATGATGACTTCAGAAAAGATTTATATTTTAAATATTGAAACCGCTACCAAGAATTGTTCGGTTTCAATTGCAGAAAATGGAACAACCTTGTTATGTAAGGAAATTGCAGAACAAGGTTATTCTCATGCCGAAAAACTACATGTTTTTATCGAGGAAATTCTTCGGGAATGCAAACTAACAACCAAAGATTTAGCAGCGATTGCCATCAGTCAAGGTCCTGGATCTTATACCGGTTTGCGAATTGGCATTTCGGCTGCAAAAGGGTTGTGTTTTGCATTAGACATTCCATTGATTGCTGTTGATACTTTGGAATCATTGGCCCGACAAGTCAATGACAAAGATGGTTTTATTGTTCCAATGATTGATGCTCGACGGATGGAAGTCTATAGTGCGATTTTCAATTCCAAACACGAAAAAACAAGAGATGTAGAAGCAGAAGTTATTACCGAAGAAAGCTTTAACGACATCAAAGAAAATATCTATTTCGTTGGCGATTGTAGTGAAAAATGCAAAGCCGTTTTGATCAAAGATAATTTTATTTTTCTTGAAAATATCATCTATCCTTCGGCAAACGAAATGAGCCAAATCAGTTTTGATAAATACAAAAAAAACGACACTGTTGATGTCGCTTACTTTGAACCTTTTTATTTGAAGGATTTTTTTATGGCGAAGTAATTTTAAAATTTATTGACCTTTTTCCATTTCAAAAACCGAAAATTGTCAATTTTAATTCCTAATTTTTAATTGAAGTTTATCCATGATAAACTCTTGAAAAAATAATTTTATTTTCTTTTACTTCCAAAACTTCGGCGACAAGCATTTCTTCTTCATTTTCGACAGTTCGGATGTATTCCATAAAAACTCGGTTTTCATTTGCTGTTAGCGAAGTTACTTTATAATGCAAGCTTGGCAAACGCTCAAAAGCATCTTTCCACCAACTTCTCAATGCTTCTTTGCCAATCACCAAACCATTCGTTTCCGGCAATCGAATTTTGAGTTTTGGACTGTAATGTTGTGCCTCGTCGTCATAAAGCGACAAAAGTTGTTCGAGATCATGTTTGTTGAAGGCATCAAACCATTTGAAGGCGATGGATTGCAAAACTTGTGGTGTCATGTGTTGAATTTAAAAACTCCTCTTTCAAAAGTTTCAAAAGAGGAGTTTATTTTATTTTTTTCTGAAGCTATTATACATTCTTCAAATTGATAATTTCCTGTTCGGTTAGCAATCTCCAGTTTCCTCTTGGAAGATTTTTCTTGGTCAAACCAGCGAAAGCAACACGGTCGATTCTCAAAACATCATATCCGAAATGTTCAAAAATGGAACGAACCACTTTAATATTTGAACTTCTTAATTTCAGTCCAACTTCGCTTTTTGGTTCCTTCTCAATATAACTGACTTCTTCAACAAAAACTCTGTGATTGTCAATCGTCAAACCTTTACTGATTTTTTCAAGGTCTTCGAATTTTAGATTTTTATCTAATGAAACTTGATAAATTTTTGAAGATTTCTGACTCGGAAGACTGAATTTTCGAATCATATCGGTGTCGTTGGTCAACAAAAGTAAACCTGTCGTATTCTTGTCCATTCTTCCGACAGCAGCAATTTTTGCAGTTGTAGAACCTTTTACCAATTCTAAAACATTGCGGTAATCTGTCCCCTCATCAAAGGCTGTTGTAAAGTTTTTTGGCTTGTTTAGAAGGATGTATTCCTTTTTTTCTGGCGTAAGATTAACACCGTCAAAATTCACAGCATCAGTTAATTTTACCAGATATCCCATTTCAGTAACTGGAATCCCATTTACTTTTACGTTTCCAGATTGGATGTAAATATCGGCATCACGACGTGAGCAAACTCCGGAATTGGAAATATATTTATTCAAACGAATCTCGTCTGAAGCTTTTGCTCTTTTTGGTGCCTGGTTTGGCTTTTTGGCGATTTTCTCGTCTTCTACTTTTGGTTTCTCAGTAGCTTTCTTAGGCTTTTGAGATCGTTTGGCCATTGCCGGTTTTGGCTTGTTCGAACTTGGTCTGCTTGAACCTGTTCGCTTACTATTGCCTCCATTGTTATTCATAAATCAACATAATTTGTGCAAAGATAGGTTATTTTAGATTGCAGATTTTAGATTGTAGATTTTAGATTGCAGAATTAGAACTTAAATAACTGATTTTGAAATTGAATTTTATGATTTCTATTCTTTTTTTTGAAATTGATTTTTGAAATTGTTATTGATTTAGCCCGGATTGTAACGAAAACCCCGGAATTGTGAAAGCTAGTTTTTCCTGACACAAAAGAGCGACCAACGGAAGCTCCTTTTGTGTCAGGAAAAACAGCTTTCACAATGAGGAGTTGCAGTGGAAAGCCGGATGAGCTCCTGAAAAATTATATCTTTAGAAGCAAATTTCTCCCGTTCCACAAAACGGCTGGATCAATGAGGACGATACAGAAAACGCCTGCAACGATGAGGAATTTCAGGACGTTGTGGAGTTTTAAAAATTGCTCTTTGGTTTTGGATTTCCAAAGATATAGGGTGAAAAATATCAGAATAATGAGGCAAACATAAAAATAGATGTCCATATAACCCACGTCGTCTAATTCGATGAGAATGTAAACCGGAATAATGGTAAGGAAACATAAAACCGTAATGATGTATTTGGAAACTTTTTCGCCATAAACGACCGGAATGGTTTGATAATCGTTTGAAAAATCGCCGATAATGTTCTCTAAATCTTTTATCATTTCGCGAATAAGAAGCAAGAGAAATAAAAATGTAGCGTGAGAAAAGATAACCACGTAGGAACTTTTGTCTTCAATGTCTTTATAATACATCAGGAAAATGGCGAAAAAAGGCAAAATTGCCATTAAGGTTGACATTAAATTTCCGATGATGGTGAAGCGTTTTATTTTATGAGAATAAAACCAAATCAGGAAAATATAGACCGAAAAAAACAGCGAAGCTCTCCAAGAAACGAGCAACGCCAAAATTGCTACGAGAAAATTGAGCGAAAAATAAACGGTAAGTTTTGTTTTTTGACTAACCAAACGGTCGAGCATCGATTTTCGAGGTCGGTTGATGAGATCTTTTTGGCTGTCGTAGAAATTATTGATGATATACCCCGAAGCTATCGTAAGCGAAGAAGCCAAAACGATGATAAAAAGATTGAAATCCAAAAGGGTTTCGAGTGCGGATTTATTTTTGGCTAATATAAAAATAGCCGAAAGATATTGGGCTAGAACTATAACTGGAATGTTATATCCTCTTACAACAGAGAACAAACTGATAATTTTCATTACGAGAAGTTTGTTCTTTCTGCTTAGCATTTTGTAGGTTTTGGATAAGGATTGTTAGAATTTAATCCAAAAGTAAACTTTAAAATTGGTAAACCACTTCAAGTTTGTAATCTTTTAAGGTTTGTTTTGCTTTTTCTAAATCTTGAGTGAAGCCTAAGATATAACCTCCTCCGCCTGATCCGCAAAGTTTCAAATAGTAATCGTTTGTGTCGATGCCTTGTTGCCAGATGCCGTGAAACTGTTCTGGAATCATAGGTTTGAAATTATTCAAAACCACTTTTGAAAGTTTTTTGGTGTTTGAAAACAAAGATTTGATGTCGCCACCAAGGAAGTTTTCTACACAAGCATCGGTATATTTCACGAATTGGTTTTTCAGCATGGCACGGAAACCTTTATCTTTTAAGTTTTCCATAAAAATATTGACCATTGGAGCAGTTTCGCCCACAATGCCAGAATCTAATAAAAACACAGCACCTTTTCCGTCAAAACTTTGTGTTGGGATTCCGGTTGCTTCGATATTATCTTTAGAATTGATAAGGATTGGAATACTCAAATAACTGTTTAAAGGATCTAAACCAGAACTTTTTCCGTGGAAAAAAGATTCCATTTGAGAGAAAATTGTTTTTAGAGTCAACAGTTTTTCTCTGGTAAGATTTTCTAAAACCGTGATTTTATTGTTGGCATATTTGTCGTAGATAGCGGCAACCAATGCACCACTACTTCCTACTCCATAACCTTGTGGAATACTAGAATCGAAATACATTCCAGCATCAACGTCTTTTTTTAAAGTGGATAAATCGAAAGTAACCAATTCCGGTTGTTCATCTTGTAAGTTTTCAAGATAAGAAACAAATCTTTTAAGACTTTGATTGGATTTTGCAGAAGCTTCATCCAAAACATCGGCTCCTTTCAAGGCACCGTTGTAAAAATTATAAGGAATGGATAAACCTTTAGAATCTCTGATAATTCCGTATTCTCCGAAGAGTAAAATTTTTGAGTAAAATAATGGTCCTTTCATATACATGTATTAAAAGCTAATACTAATTTGCAATTTTATTTTATTAAAGGTAATCAATTTTGGTTAATCAAAACAAAAAAAATGTTTCAAAATTCAACTGCACCACTTCCAATTACATCGCAAATATACTGCCGATTTTGACAAAAGCCAACTAATTCATCTTTAATAAATTGCAAAACCGCATCTCTAACGTTTTCGGGATATAAAACATGAACATTTGCTCCAGCATCTAATGTAAAACAAACTGGAATTTGAGTTTCGTTTCTAAATTTCCAAATTTTATTGATGATTTCCAACGTATTGGGTTTCATCAAAATAAAAAAAGGCATCGAAGTCATCATCATAGCGTGTAAAGTCAAGGCTTCACTTTCTACAATCTTGATGAATTCTTCTAGATTTCCTGTTTCTAAAATGGCTTTTATTTTCGACAGATTTTCGTGAGCCTGTTCAAATCGTCTTTCGGCAAATGGATGATTGTGCATCAAATCGTGACCGACTGTACTTGAAACCTGCTTTTCGCCTTTATCAACCAATAAAATAGTATCTTGATAATTTTGGAAATTTGGATGTACTGACCTGGAAAACTCAACCCCAAACAAATCCGAACTTCCAGGAATTTCGCCGTGAGCTCCCCATTCAACAATATTTCCTTTGATACTTCTACAAGCACTTCCCGAACCTAATCGCGCCAAAAATGAAGCTTTTTGATAAAAATATTCATCTGTCATTTCAGGCAGTAATACTTTTTCCAAAGACATTAAGTTCATTGACAAAGCTGCCATTCCCGAAGCGGACGAAGCAATTCCTGAACTATGCGGAAACGTATTTTGAGTATCAATCGTAAAATGATACTCCTTTAAAAATGGCAAATACACCAAAACCCTTTCGAAGAATTTCTGAATTTTTGGTTTGAAATCCTCTTTTGGTTGTCCTTCAAAAAGCAAATCGAACGAAAAATCATCTGAAGAAGCTGTTTTTCTTTCGAAAGACAATTCCGTGATGGTCTTGCAATTATTCAAAGTAAAACTGATCGATGGATTAGCCGGAATCTGATGTTCCTTTTTGCCCCAATATTTCACCAAGGCAATATTACTTGGAGCACTCCATTTGAAAGTTCCTTTTTCGATAGAAGAAGAATAATTTGACGGTATAAAATCATTTGCAACAACCATTGTCTTTTTTCTGCAAAGATACTTTTTTTGAACAATTAGAAAATTCGATTACGAATTAGAATCCCTTTTTAAAGCAGATTGTTTATTTTTGGGAAAAATTAGCTCTATGAACAAATACACCAAAATATTAGTAATGGTTGCCACTTGCTTGGTAATTGGCTATTTCTCCGGAATCGTAACCCAATCCAGCATTACAACTTGGTATCCTACCATCGAAAAACCAAGCTTTAATCCACCAAATTGGATTTTTGCCCCGGTGTGGACAGCTCTTTATATTATGATGGGAATTGCAGCTGGTTTGGTTTGGAATTTAATCGAAAGTAAAAGAGAAGAAGTTCGTTCTGCCTTGATTTTTTTTGCTATACAACTGGCTTTAAATTCTTTGTGGTCGTTTTTGTTTTTTGGTTTAAAAAATCCGCTATTGGCTTTCATCGAAATCGTACTTCTATGGCTGATGATTTATGAAACCTATAATAAGTTCAACAAACTCAATAAAATTGCTGGATATTTGTTCATTCCATACCTTTTATGGGTGAGTTTTGCCACGATTTTAAATGGTTCAATTTGGTGGCTTAATCAATAATTTTTAGTTCAATCTTTCGCTTGAAACCGAATTATTCTTCTGCAAAAACGATTTTATTTGAAGTAACTGCATTTTTTCATCTTATTTATAATGAATAAAAATTAGCTATTTACAACGATATAGTTAAACCTAATTTACATTTTATGGTTGTGATTTCAATTGCTGAAACCTATCTTTGTAAGCAAAATTTTTTTTGCTAAAAATAACACCATGCAATCAAATCAATTAGATTATTTTCCAATTTTAATGCAGCTTGTTTTAGCTGTAGGATTTGTCGTAGCAACCATAATTGGCTCTAGTTTTTTAGGTCCTAAAAGATCTTCAAAAAACAAAGACAAAAATTTTGAGTGCGGTATCGAATCTGTAGGAAACGCACGTATGCCTTTTTCTGTAAAATATTTTCTAGTAGCCATCCTTTTTGTTTTGTTCGATGTCGAAGTGATTTTTATGTATCCTTGGGCTGTGAATTTCAGAGAAATGGGATTTGAAGGCTTAGCAAAAATGGGCATTTTTATGTTTCTTCTTGTCGTAGGTTTTTTCTACGTAATGAAGAAAAAAGGATTGGAGTGGGAATAATTGAATTATTTTGAATTTTGAATTTATAAATTTTGAATGAAGATGCAGAAAATTTATAATTCATTATTTTAAATTTAAAACAACAATACAAATGAGTGATTCAAAAGTTAATATAGTAGATGCTCCAGAAGGATTAGCTGGAGAAGGCTTTTTCGCAACAAAACTGAGTGATGTTGTCGGGATGGCTCGTGCCAATTCGCTTTGGCCTCTTCCATTTGCAACTTCTTGTTGCGGGATTGAATTTATGGCAACCATGGCTTCTCATTATGATGTGGCACGTTTCGGTTCTGAACGTATGAGTTTTTCTCCTCGTCAAGCGGATATGCTACTGGTTATGGGAACAATTGCTAAAAAAATGGCTCCTATTTTACGTCAGGTTTACGAACAAATGGCCGAACCAAGATGGGTAATTGCCGTTGGAGCTTGTGCTTCATCTGGAGGAATTTTTGATACTTATTCAGTTTTGCAAGGAATTGATAAAGTAATCCCCGTTGACGTTTACGTTCCAGGATGTCCTCCAAGACCAGAACAAATTCTAGACGGAATTATGAGATTGCAAGATTTAGTACGATCAGAATCCGTTAGACGAAGAAGTTCCCCAGAATACACCGAATTATTGGCTTCTTATAACATCAAGTAATTATAAATGGCATTAGAAACCTCCGTTATACAAACAAAATTAGTTGATAAATTCGATACAATCGTAACCGACTTTGTTCAACAACACGACATATTTGCTTTTGAAGTAGATGCAACATCTATTATCGAAGTAATGCAATTTTTAAGAGACGACGCCACATTGCGTTTCAACTTCCTAACCGATCTTTGCGGAATTCACTATCCAGATGCAACCCCAGACAAGCAATTTGCTGTTGTTTATCACATGCACAACTGGAGAGATAATGTAAGAATCAGAATTAAATGCTTTTTAAATGCCGAGAATCCTGAAATAGATACCGTTACAAGTTTATTCTTGGGTGCTAATTGGCAAGAAAGAGAAACATACGATTTCTACGGAATCACATTTAAAGGTCATCCACAATTGAAAAGAATCTTGAACATGGATGAAATGACTTCTTTCCCAATGCGTAAGGAATTTCCTCTCGAAGATGGCGGAAGAACAGACAAAGACGACCGATTTTTCGGAAGAACAACGGATAATTGCTAATGCACCTGAAATAATATTGATATAAATGTCAGACTTATTATTACCACCAGAATTACGATATGCCGATATCATCAAACAAAGGCAAAATGAAGACGGAAGCGAGCTTTCGATTCTGAATTTAGGTCCTACTCACCCGGCTACTCACGGAATTTTCCAAAATATCCTTTTAATGGATGGGGAAAGAATCGTGGATGGCGAGGCGACAGTTGGTTATATCCATCGTGCATTCGAAAAAATCGCAGAAAACAGACCTTTTTACCAAATCACACCTTTGACGGACAGGATGAATTACTGTTCGGCACCTATCAACAATATGGGTTGGTGGATGACGTTGGAAAAAGCATTGAATATAGAAGTTCCAAAACGTGTACAATATATGAGGGTTATCATAATGGAATTGGCGAGAATTGCCGATCACATTATTTGTAACTCCGTTTTAGGTGTTGATACGGGAGCTTTGACTGGATTCTTATACGTTTTCCAATACAGAGAAAAAATCTACGAAATCTACGAAGAGATTTGTGGAGCCCGTTTGACAACCAATATGGGAAGAATCGGTGGTTTCGAAAGAGATTGGAGTCCGCTTGCTTTCAAAAAAATCGATGATTTCTTGGAAGAATTTCCAGCTATCTGGTCAGAATTTGAAAATTTGCTTACCAGAAATAGGATTTTCATGGACAGAACGATTGATGTTGGTCCAATTTCTGCCGAAAAAGCAATGAGTTATGGTTTTACAGGACCTAACTTGAGAGCGACAGGAGTTGATTATGACATTCGTGTGATGCAACCTTATAGTTCGTATGAAGATTTCGAATTTGATATTCCTGTTGGAAAGTCAGGCGATACATACGATCGTTTTTGCGTTCGTAATGGTGAAGTTTGGGAAAGCTTGAAAATTATCAAACAAGCCTTGGCAAAAATGCCGGAAGGACCATTCCATGCTGATGTTCCGGATTATTACCTTCCGCCAAAAGAAGATGTTTACAATACTATGGAAGGATTGATTTATCACTTTAAGATTGTAATGGGAGAAATTCCAGTTCCAGTAACCGAAGTATACCATCCAGTTGAAGGTGGAAACGGAGAATTAGGTTTTTATTTGATTACAGACGGAAGCCGAACTCCTTTCAGATTACATTTTAGAAGACCTTGCTTTATATACTACCAAGCTTTTAATGAAATGGTTCAAGGACAAATGCTTTCGGATGCCATTGCAACCTTATCAAGTTTGAATGTAATTGCAGGAGAATTAGACGCTTAAGGATTTCAGATTGTTGATTAACGATTTTAGATTTCAGATTTAGAAGAAAAATGGAAAGAACACATCATACACAAGAAATAAATATCACAGAAGCATTGATGACTCGCATCAATGAACTGATCAGTCATTATCCAGAGGATAAAAGAAAATCAGCTTTACTTCCTGTGCTTCACGAAGTTCAAGATGCTCACGACAACTGGTTGAGTATTGAATTGCAAGACAAAGTCGCTGAGATATTGCATATAAAACCTGTGGAAGTCTATGAAGTGGTGAGTTTTTACACCATGTTCAACAGAAGACCAATCGGGAAATATATGTTTGAATTCTGTCAAACTTCTCCTTGTTGCTTGAGAGGTGTCGAAAACCTCATGGATTATACCTGTGAAAAACTAGGTGTAAAAGTTGGAGAACCAACACAAGACGGAATGTTTGAAGTTCGTGGTGTGGAATGCCTTGGAGCTTGTGGTTATGCTCCAATGATGCAATTAGGCGATTTTTATCAGGAACATTTAACACCCGAAAAAATCGACCAGCTGATAGTAGATTGCAGAGATAACAAGATTACTTTACACGATAAATAATATGTCACAAAAAATATTATTAGATAAAATCAATGTCCCGGGAATCAAGACCTACGAGGTGTACCGTCGTGAAGGTGGTTATGCTTCTGTAGAAAAAGCCTTGAAAACCCTTACTCCTGATGAAGTAGTAGAAGAAGTAAAAACTTCTGGACTTCGTGGTCGTGGTGGTGCAGGATTTCCTGCCGGAATGAAGTGGAGTTTTATTGATAAAAAATCAGGAAAGCCAAGACATTTAGTTTGTAATGCCGATGAATCTGAGCCGGGAACATTCAAGGACAGATTCTTGATGGAATACATTCCGCACCTTTTGATTGAAGGAATGATTACGTCAAGCTATGCATTGGGAGCCAATCTATCTTACATCTATATTCGTGGCGAATATATGTGGGTCTATAAAATTTTAGAACGTGCCATTGCCGAAGCGAAAGCTGCCGGTTGGTTAGGAAAAAATATATTAGGTTCAGGATACGATTTGGAATTATACGTTCAAATTGGTGGTGGAGCTTATATCTGTGGAGAAGAAACAGCCTTGATTGAATCGTTGGAAGGTAAAAGAGGAAATCCTCGAATCAAACCACCGTTTCCTGCCGTTTCGGGTCTTTGGGCGAATCCAACGGTGGTAAATAATGTTGAAACTATTGCAGCAGTGCCGTGGATTGTAAACAATTCTGGTGCTGATTATGCAAAAATTGGAATCGGTCGTTCTACTGGAACCAAATTGATTTCGGCTTCAGGACATATCAAAAATCCAGGTGTTTACGAAATTGAATTGGGACTGAGTGTTCACGAATTTATGAACTCTGATGAATATTTGGGTGGAATGATAGACGACAGACCTTTGAAAGCTTTCGTTCCTGGAGGTTCTTCTGTCCCAGTTTTACCAGCAAATTTAATTTATAAAACAGCCAATGGCGAAGACCGTTTGATGACGTATGAATCTTTATCTGATGGTGGTTTCGCAACAGGTTCGATGCTAGGTTCTGGAGGATTTATTGTTTATAATGATACCGCTTGTATTGTTAGAAATACTTGGAATTTCTCAAGATTCTACCACCACGAAAGCTGTGGACAATGTTCGCCTTGTCGTGAAGGAACAGGTTGGTTGGAAAAAGTATTGCACAGGATTGAAAACGGTCACGGCCGTGAAGAAGATATTGAATTGCTTTGGAGCATTCAAAGCAGAATCGAAGGAAATACGATTTGTCCGTTAGGAGATGCAGCGGCTTGGCCTGTTGCAGCAGCTATTCGTCATTTCAAGGAAGAATTTGAATACCACATCCGTTTCCCAGAAAAAATTAAAAACAGAGACCATTTTGTAGCGGAGCCTTTTGAAAAGGTGAGACATTTGGTAGCGAAGCAAACAGTTTAATAGGTTTGAAGTTTAACGTTTAAAGTTACACAACCTTAAACGTTAAACCTTAAACTTTCAAACAAAATATAAGAATGAAAGTAACAATAGACGGTCAAAGTATAGAAGTAGAACCGGGGACCACCATCCTTCAGGCTGCTCGAATGATTGGAGGAGAATCTGTTCCGCCAGCGATGTGCTATTACTCTAAATTAAAAGGCAGTGGCGGAAAATGCCGTTGTTGTTTGGTTGAAGTTGCAAAAGGTAGCGATGCTGACCCAAGACCAATGCCAAAATTGATGGCATCTTGTGTAACAGGTTGTATGGACGGAATGGAAGTGAACAGTACAGCTTCTGAAAGAGTTCAGGATGCTAGAAAATCGGTAACGGAGTTCCTTTTGATCAACCACCCATTGGATTGCCCTGTTTGTGACCAAGCAGGAGAATGTGATTTGCAAAACTTGAGTTTCAAACACGGAAAATCACAAACCCGTTATATCGAAGAAAAAAGAACGTTCGAACCAGAAAATATAGGTCCGAATATCCAATTGCACATGAACCGTTGCATCCTTTGCTACCGTTGTGTAATGGTTGCCGATCAATTGACCGACAATCGTGTTCACGGTGTGATGGACAGAGGTGATCATTCCAACATCTCTACTTGTATTTCTAAAGCAATCGACAACGAGTTTTCTGGAAATATGATTGATGTTTGTCCTGTTGGAGCTTTGACTGACAAAACGTTCCGTTTCAAATCGAGAGTTTGGTTTAACAAGCCTTTTAACGCTCATAGAGAATGCACAACGCCAGGATGTTGCGGAAAAACTACGGTTTGGATGTTTGGTGGAGAAATTCAAAGGGTTACAGGAAGAAAAGATGAATACCACGAAGTGGAGAATTTTATCTGTAATACATGTCGTTTTGACAAAAAAGAAGTTTCAGATTGGACCATTGAAGGACCTCGTAAATTCGAGAAAGATTCGGTTATCAACCAAAATAATTATACCAGAAAATTAGATACTGTTGTGATTGAAACTGAAGAAGGAATATTGAAAGGTCGTGAAGAAGATCGTAAAAAAATCAGTATGCCTGCAGTTCCACTAGACAGGGAAGAAAATGCAGTTTTTAAAAACGGAAACGTATAACCAATGGATAGTGCAATTATTTTAGAAAAAGGAATTTTCATCGTAATCATATTTGCCATAACGATGTTGATGGCGATGTATTCTACATTGGCAGAAAGAAAAGTAGCGGCTTGGCTTCAGGACAGGATTGGACCAAACAGAGCTGGTAAAGGTGGGCTTTTGCAACCTTTGGCAGATGGTTTGAAATTATTTTCGAAAGAAGAATTTTTACCTGATACACCTAACAAATTTCTATTTGTTGTAGGTCCCGCGATTTCGATGAGTGTTGCCTTGATGACAAGTGCTGTTATTCCTTGGGGTGATAAATTACATTTATTTGGAAGAGATATTATTCTACAAGCAACTGATATTGATGTTGCCCTTTTATATGTTTTCGGAGTGCTGTCAGTTGGGGTTTATGGAATTATGATTGGTGGATGGGCTTCTAACAACAAGTTCTCTTTGATGAGTGCCATGAGAGCCGCTTCCCAGATGATTTCGTATGAAGTTGCAATGGGACTAGCAATTATTGCCTTGATTATGATGACGGGAACTTTGAGTTTGAGAGAAATTTCAGCTCAGCAAAGTGGCATGAACTGGAATATTTTCTATCAGCCGGTTGGATTTGTTATCTTCTTGATTTGTTCGTTTGCTGAAACCAACAGGACGCCTTTTGATTTGGCAGAATGTGAGGCGGAATTAATTGGAGGTTACCATACGGAATATTCTTCTATGCGAATGGGATTCTATTTATTTGCTGAATATGCAAGTATGTTTATCTCATCTACAATTTTGGCGGTTTTATATTTAGGAGCTTACAACTATCCAGGAATGTCTTGGGCGGTTGAAAACTGGGGTGTAAATATTGCAAACGTAATTGGAATATTTGTTTTATTTGCAAAAATTTGTTTCTTCATCTTCTTCTTTATGTGGGTAAGATGGACGATTCCAAGATTCCGTTATGACCAGTTGATGCGTTTGGGATGGCAAATGTTAATTCCGTTGGCAATTGCAAATATTGTGGTTACAGGAATTGTTATTTTGTTGTTTGACAACTAGGACCAAAAGTTTAAAAGAAGGCGAAAAGATTATCTTCTAGCCCCGATTGAAGTGGAAATCCTTTTCTTTTTTTCTTTAAAAAAGAAAAGATTGCAACGGAAAGCGGGAACATGGATTACAAATACAAAAGGACGATTTGCTCCTTAAAAAAAGAAATTAATTACGATATGTCAATAGAAACTATATCATTATCGGGAAGAAAAAAAGAGGTTTCGAACAAGAAGATGACTTTTTGGGAGAGCTTGTATCTTGTGGCAATTGTCAAGGGTTTGTTTATTACAATCAAGCACTTGTTTACCAGAAAAGTAACGATTAAATATCCTGAACAGGTGAGAACCCGAAGCGATGTTTATCGTGGACAACACATGTTGATGCGTGATGACGAAGGTCGTGAACGTTGCACTGCTTGTGGTTTATGTGCACTTTCGTGTCCGGCTGAAGCCATCACGATGAAGGCTGAGGAAAGAAAACCTGAGGAAAAACATTTGTACAGAGAAGAAAAATATGCTTCGATTTATGAAATCAATATGTTGCGTTGCATTTTCTGTGGATTGTGTGAAGAAGCTTGTCCGAAGGAGGCGATTTATTTGACAAAATCTAAAGTTTTGGTTCCTTCGAATTATGACAGGGAAGAATTTATTTTTGGAAAAGATAAATTGGTTATGCCGCTTGAAGCTGCAATTGCAAATGGTAAATTAAAAAACGCTAACTAATGTCAACAGTACTTATCATTTTTTGTATTCTCGCCGCTGTAACATTGGCTTCGGCATTTATGACCATTTTCACTAAGAATCCTATTCATAGTGCGATTTATCTGGTAATTTGTTTCTTCTCGATTGCTGGTCATTACTTATTGTTTAATGCTCAGTTTTTAGCTTTGGTTCACATCATTGTCTATTCAGGAGCGATTATGATCTTGATGTTGTTTACCCTGATGTTAATGAACCTCAACAAGGAAGACGAAGTGCACAAGCCTAGGATTACCAGACTTGGAGCGGTTGTTTCTTTCTTATTGATTATATCTGTACTGATTGCAATATTCATTCAAACGAAACCAATCGTTGGACCTTATGACACAACAGGAGAAGATTACCAATCGATAAAAGTATTGGGACAAGTGTTGCTTGACCAAGATAATGGCTTTATGGTTGCTTTTGAGTTTGCTTCCATCTTATTGCTTGTTGCCATGATTGGTGCGGTATTATTGTCTAAAAAAGAAAAATCATCTAAATAATTATGGATAGTGTTTTAAACCAAATTGGTATCGAAAATTATATCTTCCTTTCAGTGGCACTTTTTTGTATTGGTGTTTTTGGGGTGTTGTATAGACGAAATGCCATCATCGTTTTTATGTCGATTGAAATCATGTTGAATGCTGTGAACCTTTTGTTTGTTGCTTTTTCAACGTACCATCAGGATGCACAAGGTCAAGTCTTTGTATTTTTCTCTATGGCTGTTGCTGCTGCAGAAGTTGCCGTAGGTTTGGCGATTCTCGTTGCGATTTTCAGGAATTTAGGTTCGATTGATGTAGCTAATTTAAAAAACTTAAAAGGATAATTTTCGATGGATATAAATTTAGCTTTAGTATTATTATTAGCCCCTTTTTTAGGATTTTTAGCCAATATATTTCTTGGAAAAAGTTTAGGCAAAAACATTTCAGGAGCTATCGGGACAATTGCTGTCGTGGTTTCCTTTGCAATGTCGCTTTTCTTTTTTCTACAAATTAATCAAACAGGGCAGCCTATCTCTATTCATTTATTTGATTGGATTGCCATCAGTAATTTCAATATCGAATTTGGGTTCCTTTTAGACCAATTGTCATTGCTTTGGTTGCTGTTTGTAACCGGAATCGGTTCATTGATTCACCTTTATTCTATCTCTTACATGCACGATGACGAAAAGATGCATAAATTTTTTGCTTATTTGAACTTGTTCGTTTTCTTTATGATTACGCTTGTAATGGGGAGCAACTTGTTGATTATGTTTATCGGATGGGAAGGTGTCGGACTTTGTTCTTACCTACTTATCGGGTTTTGGTATAAAAATCAAAACTATAATGATGCCGCCAAAAAGGCTTTCATCATGAACCGAATTGGGGATTTAGGCTTCCTTGTTGGTATTTTCATCATCGGTTTCATGTTCAATACATTGGATTTTGCTACTTTGAAAGCTACCATTTTAGCAGGAAATAATTTAGATGCTTATTGGATCGCAGCTGCAGGATTGGCTTTGTTTATTGGAGCTTCTGGAAAATCTGCACAAATTCCGTTATATACATGGTTGCCAGACGCGATGGCGGGACCTACTCCAGTTTCGGCCTTGATTCACGCAGCAACGATGGTAACAGCTGGTATTTTCATGATTACCAGATTAAACTTCTTGTTTGATTTGGCTCCAGCCATTCAAGATATAATTGCTGTAATTGGTGCTATCACTTCCTTGGTTGCAGCAACAATTGGTTTGGTTCAGAACGATATCAAGAAGGTTTTGGCCTACTCTACCGTTTCACAATTGGGTCTGATGTTCTTGGCTTTAGGTTTGGGAGCTTATGAAATTGCCGTTTTCCACGTGATCACACATGCTTTCTTCAAAGCTTGTCTGTTCTTGGGTTCAGGTTCCGTAATCCATGCTTTGCACCACGAACAAGATATGCGAAAAATGGGTGGTTTGCGAAAAGCAATGCCTATCACGTTCATTACGATGCTGATTTCTAGTTTGGCAATTTCTGGTATATTCCCGCTTTCAGGGTTTTGGTCTAAGGATGAAATCTTGATGACGGCTTATCATCAAAGTCCGGTTCTTTGGGTAATTGGTTCGCTTGCTTCGATCTTGACAGCTTTTTATATGTTCCGATTGATGTATTTGACTTTCTTTAAAGAATTCCGCGGAAGCGAAGAACAAAAACATCATTTACACGAAAGTCCAGCGTTATTGACATTTCCATTAATTGTGTTGGCTATTTTGGCAGCAATTGGCGGTTTAATCAGTCTTCCAGGACACAGTTGGTTGAATCATTATCTTGAACCTTTATTTTCTAAAGCGCACGAAGCACATCATTTAGGAACTACTGAATATATGTTGATGGCTATTGCAACTGTTGGTGCATTATTAGGAATTGGAATTGCATACGCAAAATATATCAAGCAGGCTCAAGTTCCTGAAGAAGATGAAAAAATTACAGGTTTCTCTAAAGTTTTATACAACAAATATTATGTTGACGAAGTGTACGAAGCAATCATCGTAAAACCAATCAACCTGCTTTCTCGTTTCTTTAGGGATTATATTGAAACAGCTTTGGCTTCGATTGTTTTTGGCTTCGGAAAAGCGGCTAACGAACTTAGTTTCCAAGGAAAAAAATTACAGAATGGAAGTATCGGTTTTTACCTTTTCGCTTTCGTGATAGGCTTTTGTGCCATTGTTTCGTATTTAATTTTAGCTCAAAAAAAATTCTAACATAATGGATGTATCTTTTATACTAATTATACTTTTAATCGGTGCTTTTGCAACTTATTTTTCAGGAGATAAACTAGCTCCAAAAGTAGCCTTGCTTTTCGGATTGGTATCCTTAGGATTTTCCGTTTACCTGTTGAGCCTTTTTAATGCCGGACAAAATATTGATTTTATTTCGGCTTGGATCACAAAACCTAGTATTTCATTTTCGCTTAAAGCGGATGGATTATCGTTGGCCATGTTGCTTTTGAATACAGCCTTGACACCTTTGATCATCTTTTCAGCTTTTGGAAATGAATTCAGAAATGCAAAAAATTTCTATGCCCTAATCTTATTTATGTCTTTCGCAATGGCGGGAACTTTCCTAGCTGCTGACGGACTTTTATATTATATTTTTTGGGAATTGGCCTTGATTCCAATTTACTTTATCGCCTTGATTTGGGGTAATGGAGATGCCGAAGAACGTAAAAAAGCGGTTGTAAAATTCTTTATTTACACCTTGGCTGGTTCGTTGTTTATGTTGACGGCTTTTATCTATTTATACGGAAAAGCGGGAAGTTTCTTGATTGAAGATTTATACAAATTAGAACTTTCATCTCAGGAACAACTTTGGATTTTCCTTGCTTTTTTCTTGGCGTATGCCATCAAGATTCCGATTATTCCATTTCATACTTGGCAGGCAAAAGTGTATCAAAAAGCACCAACCGTTGGAACAATGTTGCTTTCAGGGATTATGCTAAAAATGGGATTGTACAGCGTTATCCGTTGGCAATTGCCTCTTGCTCCATCTGCAGCAAAAGAATATATGACTATTTTTATTGCTCTTGGAATTGCTGGAGTAATCTATGGTTCGATTGTAGCTTTGAGACAGAAAGACCTTAAAAAACTATTGGCTTATTCTTCTCTAGCTCACGTTGGGTTGATTGCAGCTGGAACTTATACTTTAAACCTTGACGGACTTCGTGGTGCTGTATTGCAAATGATCGCTCACGGTTTTGTAGTGGTTGGTTTATTCTTCGTAGCTGAAATCATCTACAGAAGATATGAAACCAGAGAAATCTCCGAAATGGGAGGTATCAGAAGCCAATCGCCTAAATTTACTTCTATGTTTATGATTTTGGTTTTAGCATCGGTTGCTTTACCTTCAACCTTTAACTTTATTGGAGAATTTACGGTATTGTATAGCTTGTCGCAAATTGGAATCATCTGGGCTATACTTGGTGGAACAACCATTATCTTAGGAGCTTATTATATGTTGAGAATGTTTCAACATGTGATGCTGGGCGAAACTAATGCGAAACTTTTTAAAGATGTAACTACTAATGAAACAATTGTTTTAGTTAGTATCATCACATTCCTATTATTCTTCGGAATTTATCCAAAACCTATAACAGATTTGATTACTCCAAGTCTTGAAAATATTATAACTATAATCAATCGATAACCCTCAAATAAAAAATGAATACATTAATAGCTATAACAGGATTAGGTGTTTTATGCCTTTTATTTGAAATTTTCAATTTTAGAAAAGGGATTATTCCTTTTACGATTGTGGGTTTGTTGGCCACACTTGCATTGACGGTTAACGATTATGGAACGAATGCTAGTTTCTACAACAACATGATAGTTGTAAATAATTTTTCGGTTACGTTTTCGAGTTTGTTTATCGTATTGACCATCTTTTTGGTGGCTTTGAGTCATAATTTTTATGAAAGTCATCCAACTAAAATATCTGATTTTATAGCCATCAAAATCTTCATGCTTTCAGGAGCTGTTGCAATGGTCTCTTTCGGAAACTTGGCGATGTTTTTCTTGGGAATTGAAATCCTTTCTATCGCCTTGTATATTTTATGTGCAAGTGATCGTTTGAATTTAAAGAGCAATGAATCGGGAATGAAGTATTTTCTGATGGGTTCATTTGCTTCAGGATTCATCCTTTTTGGAATTTGCTTAGTTTACGGAGCAATGGGAAGTTTTGATGTTATTGAAATTAGTGAATTATCTCGTTCGGCTGAATTACCGGATTGGTTCTTTATCGGGATTTTATTGCTTACCATCGGAATGCTTTTCAAGATTGCCGTTGTGCCTTTTCATTTTTGGGCTCCAGACGTTTATGAAGGTGCTCCAGCTCTAACGACTGCAACAATGAGTACATTGGCAAAAGTTGTGGCAATGGCGACTTTATTCAAGCTTCTAAGCGTTTTAAATGCTGATATTTCTGAGTCGTTCCAGATTGTTATTGTGGTGCTTTCTATCGCTTCAATGACGGTTGGAAACATTATGGCTTTACGTCAGGTGAATGTGAAGAGAATGCTTGCCTTTTCTGGTATTTCGCATGCTGGTTTTATGTTGATGACTCTATTGACCCTGACTACTTCTGCTTCTACTCTATTGTATTATGCGGCTGCTTATTCTATTTCGGGAATTGCTGCTTTTGCTGTGATTTTATATGTATGTAAAAACAGAGACAACGAGGATATTACAAACTTTCATGGTCTTGGAAAAACAAATCCTTTATTGGCGGCTGTTTTGACTGGAGCTTTGCTTTCTATGGGTGGTATTCCGATCTTTTCTGGATTCTTTGCTAAATTGTTCTTGTTTAATCAGACGATTGAAGCGGGTTATTTGGTTTTAGTGATTGTGGCTGTTGTAAACTCTATCATCAGTATTGGTTACTACTTCAAATTGATTTTGGCAATGTATGGTAAAGAACCAAATGAGGAAAAAACAGGTACTCCAATCCTTTATTATTCGGTTGCTGTAGTTGCAATTGTGATTAATATTGTAATTGGTCTTTTCCCTTCATTAGTTTTGGATTTAATGTAAACATCTACACTTTTATATAAAAACAAGAGCCATTCGAAAGAGTGGCTTTTTTTTTTATGGTCTATAATGGGATAGAACTTCGCAATATCAAGAAGTTCTTTCGGAGCCTCAGAAACTCTTTCGGAACCTCAGAAACATCTCCGGAGCACCAAGAAGTTCTTTCGGAGCATCAGAAACTCTTTCGGAACATCTTGAAACCTTTTCGTAGAGTTAAGAAGCATTTTCGGAGTATTTGGAGGTTCTTCCAAAGCTTTAAGAAATGGTTTTTCATAAAAAAAATCCCAACGACTTTGATACTGTTGGGATCTTTTATTTGGTATTACTTATTATCTATGTTTTAATTGACAACCAGCTTTTTAGTTTGCTTGAAATTATTTTCTGTGGTAATTTCAACCATATAAACCCCTTTTGCTAACGAACCAACATTTAGGTTTGATTGTTTTGAAGAAAGGTTTTTTGTAGAAAGAATCATTTTTCCCAAAACATCATACAAATTAATTTCCTTCAGATTTTCGGTTGTATTTTGAGTGTTGATGTACACCATTCCGTTTGAAGGATTTGGATACATCAAGAGGTTTCCTGAAGTAAACTCTGGAGTTGACAATTGTTCTTCGAATGTTGATGTAAAAGTATTGGTGATGATGGCCGGATTGGTATCAAAATAGATTTCGGCAAAATTAGGGATGATATCGCCAACTTCGAAGCCTGGTTTTACTTTAATTTTGAACGTTAAATATCCATTGCTTAGTTCTTCGTTTTCAAGTATACTTGGCAAATAGATATAATCAAATTTCCACACTAGCACATTCCCTACTCGTTCCATCACATAGTTATGACTTGCACTAATCATCCTGATGCTTTCTTCATCCAATTGAGCATCTAACACATCTTCTATCCTAATGTTTATGGCATTGGCAGTACCTGTGTTTTGGAAACGGATGGTATAAAACAAGTAATCATCCTGGCTAAAGTTATTGATGTCCAATTTCTCGCCATGGGCTTCCATCTTGTCATTTGGATCATAGGAAGCTACTACGATTTGAGAATTCACATATGTATTATTGTTGAGATTGATATCGTCTGAAGGAGCTGAAATTGCTACACTACCCTCTAAAACATCATCGATATTTACAACCGGAATCGATGGAACATTTATCGAAATATTGAAAGAGCGGGTTTCATAGGGTGCCAAATTTGAAAAATCAAAAGTAAAACCCTCAGTAGTAGCAACCACTCCTAGCTGATCACTGCTGATTGTTACTGCGTCATCTTTGGTATAAGTAATGGTTCCAGAAGTTGCTGCAGTACCCAGATTGGTATAGAAAATTTTATTGGTGTAGCTGAAACCGGCAGTTGGCTGACCCACTGGAACGATGGAAACCGTCACATCATTGTATCCTTGAATTTGCGTTATTGGAAAATACAAGGTTTGTGTTCCGCTTCCAACGGCGATACTGATGTCGTTATGGTTAATGGTTCCTGCAGAAAAATAAGTAGCATATTCTGGATGCACTTCATAACTGAAGTCATAACTGTTCAATGGATTTTCATCATAAATGGTGTAGTTTCCGATTGGCGAAGAAATATTGTTAATATCTCCTCCATTATTGAGCTTATATACAAATGATCCATACGTAAAACTGCTTTCGGTGTCTTCCTTTGTTCCATTATTGTTTGCATCAATAAAAGCTACAAGCTGTACTTTATCCGTGCATTGAGGTGGACCTGAAGAGAAACTTCCGGCTTGGATGAAAACAGCGGAGTCGTAGGCAGAATCTGATCTATCTGCTATAACCATCTTGATATGGTAGGGATTATTTGAAACAATGGCAGAAGAAGCCGACATTAATTCGGTTTGACCATTAAAATTTGTTGCTGCAGTTTGAGCCAAAAGATCATCAAAATAAGTATCAAAAAAAGCCTCATTAACAGAACTACAATCTGGATTGTTTTCTGAATTACGAATTGTAATAACCGAAACTGGACTGGCTGTTCCTGGAACAACCGCTAAATTTGTAGTAATACCTGTGGTTAAATCGGTCAATAAAAAAGCGAATGCATCGGCATAACTACACTGAAAAGTGCCATATTCTTCTGAAGCAAACAAAAAGTTAAAGCTCATAAATTCATTTTGACTTGTAAAGTCGAATTCTAGTTTTGTAGCATTATATAAATTTCCACTAATTGGTGGTATTTGGGTAGCTTGAATGGCTGACAAATCATCATCACCAAGCCATGTGTTTATTCCATCACCTAAAATAGTAAGATTAGGTCCTCCAACATTAGAGGCATTCCCCGTTGAAAGTACAACACCAGAAGTTATTGGAAAGAAAGGATTCGTATTTGTAAAATAACCAATACCATTCACATTATTAAAATTAGACCCTGTACTAGAGGTAATATTAGATATATCAACACATGGATTATTCACCAGCACATTGGTGACTAATTGTTCATTTGTAAATTGAGTAGTTGTGGCAACTAATGGAGGATAAATGTTGGATACTGAAATCTCAAAACTTACTTCAACTTGTGTATTTGATACTGACCAAACTCTAATTTTATAGTCCTGTCCTAAAGTTAGGTTCTCAAGAATGGCTGAAGTATCTGAATAGCAATTTATTAAAGCCAAATTATTGCAGTCAGTATTTGAAAATACGGCAAAATTTAAATCTATGGAAGATAATTGAATGTTATTAATAGAAATTAAATGTCGTGGTCCTGTTGCTACAAACTGAAACCAAACATCATCATCTTCCATACCAGGACAAGTACTTGGTTGAATAGAAGCTGTAGCTCTAGTCAATTCTCCTTCAACTGAAGTTTGATTCAGAATAGATTGACTTATTGGGATAACGGTAGCGATAGAACATTCGTCATTTGTTAGAGGTGATGGCGTTTTGATACACAAATCAAAGGTTGCATTTTTAGGATTACTACCATTTGCTGGTGCTACTTCTCTTGTAAAAACCCTAATCAAATAGGTTTGCCCTATAGTTAAATTTTTTGCAATGCTACTATTCGGATCACTGCAATAGAGCTGTTCCATAGTTCCGCAATCGAAACCTTCGTATACTGCGTGATCAATGTTTGTTGAAGTTCCAACTATATTACTAAAAGAAATTATATGTACATCAGAACTCGAAACAAAACTGTACCAAATATCATCGTCTTTTCCGCCTGTACAGGATGTTATCTCGACCGATCCTGTAGCTCCAAACGTACTTCCTGAGATAAAATTCGTGCAATCATTTACAGCATTTACAGGCACTGGAATTGCCGCACTACAATCATCATTTAAAGGTTTTGTGATAAATTTTTTAGGACTCAATATTGTCCAAGTGCCAATTTCATTTGGAGAACAAATTGATCTTACATAATAAACGTATTCCACTCCAGGTTGTAATCCTGTAACTGTAAATGGATTTGCAGTTGCTAGATAATAACCTTCAACACCAATATTTAATGGCGTTTCATTAACTGGTAGTGTTGATTCTACAGGAACTGCATATACTTCCCATTGTGTTGCATCTCCTGTTTCTGTCCAAGATAATTCTGCAGAAACTTGTGTAATCAAATCTGCTGTTACCGAAAGTAATGTTGGTTTAGGACAAGCCGGTGGTGTGCAGTCTCCCTCAGATTGATATAAAATGGTTGATGGATTACTTTGACCTGGAAGCATTGTATACAAAATGTCTTGAAATGGACTTTGAATTTGCACTCCAATAGTTTCCGGACTAAACCCTCCTTCACTCCAATATAAATCAAATGGGACTTCATCACATAAATTAACGAGGATTCCGTTAGAATTATTAATATAGTTAGCTCCTAAATTTGCTACAACAATTCCGTTTTGCCGGACTTGCATTGTAGCACCATTCCAAGTATTTTGATTCGTAGTACTTAAAACAAATCTATAGGTGCATTTATCTTCTTCATTGCAAATTGAAGTATAAAATAGATATGGAGTTGTCCAAGCACTTTTATCTGTATCAGAACAAACGGTTCTTATATAGCATATATAAACTGTTGCTTGAACTAAATCTGTAAAATTTTTAAAAGTAGTATTTCCTGTAACCGTTGTTAAAGTAGCTCCATTTTCCAAAACAGGATTTTCTGAAGGAACAGTCGTAGGGATTTCTGATGTTAGTGATGGAATCATTAAAATCTCCCAAGAATTGTCTGTTGGCATTCCTTTTGTCCAATTTAATTTTGCCGATGTAGTAGTGACTTGGTCAACACTTAGATTTGTTGGTTCATAACATGTAATAAAAACTGAAAAATAGCCAACCGAAGACCAAGGTGTTTTTAAATACGAAGTACAGTTTGACCTAACATATATTTGGTAACTCGTATTAGGACTTAAATCATAAAAAGTAAACGGTTTTTGAACATTTGCATAGGTTGGCACAGAATCAGCATTTGGGCTTGACTCGTCCAACGGAACTAAAAAAATATCCCAAGATTCTGCAGTAGCACTTGTCCAATCTGCAACTGCACTAGTAGAACTTAACTGGGTAACGCTAATGTTCGAAGGAGACACTTGACAAATTGGAGCCACACAAGTTACCGCACCTCCTGTAAAAATAGTCTCACCTGGCATATCGCTAGGTTGCTTTACATATAAAGTTTGCCCAAAAGAATTTTTTATCGTTAATCCGCATTCTTCGGGAGCTGTTCCTGGAACTGTCCAAACTACTTCGAAGGGAATATTTTTGCATAGTTGCACTTGGCTTTGATTCCAAGAATTTTCAGAAGTATAATTCGTACCGATTGTACCTCTTAGGTATCCATTTTGCCTCACTTCCATTACCGCACCGTTCCAACCATTATTCTGTTCACTAGAAAAGACAAAAGTATAAGCACATGTATTTGGATAATCACAAAGTCCAGTTCGGAAAACATAAGGGCCTGACCATTGCGAAAAAGCTCCATTTCCTGATGGACAAAGACCTCTAACCCAAAACTGATAAGAAGTATCTGCACTCAAACCGGTCTTAACTAAAAAAGGGTTTGTAACGGTTACTCCATCTTCAACAGGAATTGTAGCACCTTCGTCTTGAAACGCAACTTGCCACGAAGCATAGTTTCCAGTGTTTGCCCAAGTTAATTTAGCTCCTACACTAGTAATATTTGACACGCCTAAACCAGTAGGTTTTGGTGAACAATCTTCTTTTTGGATGATTAAATCATATGCTATGGTTTGCGTTTGAGAACTTGAAGAAATTACAATTGTATAAGTCTGCCCTTCAAAAACTAAAAGATTTAATTCTCGCAAATCAGTGGTAGTATTAGCAACTCCTGATAAACACGCTGTTCCCACATTAGAACAACCTTCATAAATAAATAATGAAGAATTGGTAGATGAATCATCCAAAGGGTTCATTGTAATTGTGATATTCGATGTAAATGGAGCTGTAAAGTTGTAAAACACCTCATTTCCTTCTAGGTAATTTGTTCCCGACCAATCACCACAAGATACTCCTTGTGAAAAATCAATTATGTCACCATAATTTGCAGTATTATCGATGGATTGATAAGGTAAAGATGGGATTTGAATGGGATTATCACAAGTAAAACCAACTTGTGCATTAGCTGAAAAACTTAGAAAAGAAAGAATAAAAAAAGTAAAAAGTAGTTGTTTTTTCATGTTTTGGGTTTTTGCTTCCCAAATATACATTGATTTATAATCAATTAACTTAAAATAGTAAGATTTTTTTTCAAAAAAAACCGATTATTTATGATAATCGGTTTTTTGAAAAAATGTAGATATCTATTGTTTTTTAATTCACCACAAGTTTTTTGATTTGCTTGAAATTATTTTCTGTGGTAATTTCAACCATATAAACCCCTTTTGCTAACGAACCAACATTTAGGCTTGATTGTTTTGAAGAAAGGTTTTTTGTAGAAAGAATGATTTTTCCCAAAACATCATGCACATTAATTTCCTTCAGATTTTCGGTTGTATTTTGAGTGTTAATGTACACCATCCCGTTTGAAGGATTTGGATAGACAAGCAAATCAGCGGCATTAAATTGTTGCGTTTCTAAAGTTTCTGTAAACTCAGTATTGAACGTATTGGTAATAATTGCCGGATTATAATCAAAATAAATTTCGGCTGTATTTGGAATAATATCCCCAATAACAAAGCCCGGTTTTGGCTTTATTTTAAATTGAACAAAACCGTTACTCCCTGCTGCATCATTCATTTCTGGAGGAAGATTGATGGCATCAAATTTCCAAACCAAATTTGCTTCATTCCGTGTCAAGGCATATTCATGGCTTGCATTGATCATTCGCAAAGTGGTTTCATCTAATTGGGCATCTAAATTATCAACAAGTCGAACAAATTGTGCATTTGCCGTTCCCGTGTTTTGAAAACGGATGGTATAAAACAGATAATCATTTTCATCAAATGTATCAAATTCAATTGCTCCACCATGTGCTTCTAATTTATCGTTTGGATCATAAGACCCAACTACAGTTTGACTAAGCTCGAAAATATTATTATCTGACTCGATATCACTTGAATTTATAGACTGGGCGGTATTTGAAAGCACTTGACCTAAACTAACCGTTGGTATCGTAGCCACTGTTAAATCTACTACAATGGACCTAATTTCATTCGGCAGAAGATCCGTGTATGAATACGTAAATCCATTTGGCGTTGATGTTGTTCCTTCTTGTGAAATATTGGAAAGCGTTAAAGCAGTGTCATGAGTAAATTCCAGTGTTCCCGAAGCGGCAGTAACGCCATTATTTTTATAGCTAATCGTATTGCTATAGGTAAATCCGGGAACTGGATCCTGAGAAGGAACTATGGAAACCTCAACATCTGTATAAGGTTGGATATTGGCAATTGGAAAATAATAGATATTCGTGCTTTCACTATCATAGACAACATTACCAAATCCAGTGCCAGAGCTAAAATATTCTTGCAGTTCAGGAAAGACAACGAAGCTTAGGATATAGCTATCACTCAAATTTTCGGGGAAAATATAAAAATTGCCATTTGAAGTTTGGCTTACGACCTCTACTTCCGAATCATTGACGATATAATTAAAGGTACCTTTATTGTAATTGATCTCATTTGCCTCTTTTATGCCATTATTGTTTTCATCCACAAAAGCTACTAATTGAATACTCTGGCATTGATTCGTAAAAGAAAAACTTCCTCCTTCAATAAAAACTGCCGAATCAAATTGAGTATCTTGATAATCTCCAACAGCAAACTTCAAAGAATACTCTTTGTTAGGAATTAATGTAGCAGAGGCTGTCATAGGAACGGTTTGACCAATAAAATTGATACGACTGTCGGCATTCTCCACATTATAGCTTCCAAAATATTCTGGATTTACCGAAGTACAAGACGGATTGTAAAGTGAATTTCGAATAGTTGTGGTAGAAACTGGCATTGAAGTATTTGGGACTATTGCAATATTTTGTTTTTGTCCTGTTTCTAAATCTGTTAGAATAAATCCAAAAACATCAGAATAATTACATTGAAATTGCCCATATTCATTAGATGCAAAAAGAAAATTAAAACTCAATTCATTGCTTAAAGCAGTAAAATTAAATTTGATAAACGAAACATCATTTACAGTTCCTATTTGACCCGATGAAGCAATGATAGTGTTTAAATCAGCATCACCCAGTTGTGAACACACAGAAGAATTATTGTTTCCCGTATAAGTTCCTGCTGCTAAATGAACTTGTCCCGAACGAATAACCAAACCTTGTTCGAATGGAAAACTTCCATTGTTACTATCAAAAGCACCAATACCGCAAATTCCTTGAGTAGTAATGTTGCTGACATTTACACAGGCATTGTTAAGCAAAACATCAGTAACAAGTTCAGTTGGTGTAAAATCTGTATCAACCGAAACGGCAGTGCTGCAACTTGCTGTTTGAAAAAAAAAGGGTCCAACCCAATCCGATAGTTCCATTCCGCAAATAGATCTTATGTAAAAAACATAACTTGTACTACATTCAAGATCATTAACCAGAAGTGATTCGGTTTCACTAATAACTCCCGTTGAAGTTAAAGTTGGAGGCTGACTTCCTGCTTCAGCCAAAAAAATTTCTGCTCCTATGAAAGGATTATAGTTTGACCAATAAATTTCTACAGAAGTACCAGTTATATTAGCGGCTTCTAAGTTTGCTGGATTTAAACATTGCCCGAAACCATTAAACACGCTAAAGAATAGAAAAAGTTGTAGTAAAGTTTTTTTCATATTTGTAGATATTTACACCAAATATAATTGAATTTTAAACAATTAGCTTAAAATCGTAAGATTTTTTCTAAACTATAGCATTTGCTACAATAAACCCACTTGTCCAAGCATTTTGAAAATTGAAACCTCCTGTGATCGCATCAATGTTTACAATCTCTCCGGCAAAATATAAATTTTCATGCTTCTTACTTTCCATCGTTTTGAAATTTATTTCTTTTAAATCGATTCCGCCAGCGGTTACAAATTCCTCTTTGAAGGTGCTTTTTCCGTTCACTTGAAATTGTCCGTTTGTGAGTTGATTTGATAAATTTTGAAGTTGTGCTTTTGACAAATCAGCCCATTTTGTTTCTTCTGAAATTCCTGAAGCCAAAACTAAACTTTCCCAAAGACGATTCGGAAATTCAAAAGGCGATTTTTTGGAGACGGTTTTCTTGGAATGTTCTTGTTTTAATTCTTTCAGGATTTTTTCGGCATCTTCCGAGTCAATATCGTTGAGCCAGTTTACGAAAATGGTGAATTGATAATTTTTTTCGAATAGAATCCTAGCTCCCCAAGCCGATAGTTTTAAAATAGCAGGTCCGCTCATTCCCCAATGCGTCACCAACAAAGGTCCTGTTGAAGCTAATTTCGTGTCTTTTACCTTTACAGAAACTTGTGCAGAAACACCTGGCAATTCTTTTATTCGAGAATCTTTGATGTTGAAGGTAAATAATGACGGAACGGGACTCACAATTGTATGTCCAAAATCCTGAATCATTTCCCACATTTTTGGATTACTTCCAGTTGCCAAAACCAACTTTTCACAATTGTATTGCCCATTTTGGGTTTCAATTTTCCAGAAATTTCCATCAGGAGTTTCCGATTTATAAATCGATTGAACGCTTTGTCCTGTCAAGACCTGAATTCCAAGTTTTTTTGTAGCCGATGTAAAACAATCGATTATGGTTTGGGAAGAATTTGAAACTGGAAACATCCTTCCATCTTCTTCAATTTTCAATTCAACGCCATGTTTTTCGAACCATTCGATCGTATCGCCCGAACAGAATTGATGAAACGGCCCTCGAAGTTCTTTTTCGCCTCGCGGATAAAACTTGACCAACTCGTTAGGTTCGAAACACGCATGCGTGACATTGCATCTTCCGCCTCCAGAAATTCTGACTTTCGTCAAAACTTCCTTGCCTCGTTCCAAAATGGCGATTTTCAATTTTGGATTCTTTTCTGCAATGTTGATGGCAGTAAAAAAACCTCCGGCTCCTCCGCCAACGATGATGATGTCAAAATTCTGGCTCATATTCTTTCTGGGAAATCGGTGATGATTCCGTTTACGTTATAGGTTTTTATTCGTTCAATGTCTTCGGTTTCATTTATTGTCCAAGTGTAAACTTTGAAACCTTGTTCTTGTGCTTTTTTGACATTTTCTTCGGTCAAAAGACTGAAATGCGGATGTATGGCTTTCGCCGAAAAAGTACTAGCCCATTCCAAAGCTTGCGTCACGCTTGCCTGTGTCAGGATGCCAAGATGGATATTTGGATTTATGGCAAACATCATTTCTAATTCTTCTCGTTGGAAACTTGAAACGATAAAATCATCATAGGAATAGTCGCCTTCAAGAATGTATTTTTCTATCAGATGTGAAACTGGTTTTGCGGTATGTCTTCCCTTTAATTCGATGTTGAGGAAACACTTTCTTCCAATCAAATCTAAAACTTCTTCCAACGTTGGGACTTGAATTTCATCGTTGATTCGTAATGCTTTTATCTCGGAAAGTGATAATTCTGAAACAGCTCCCGAACCGTTTGTGGTTCTATCGACTGTGAAATCGTGAATGACAATTAATTCTCCGGTTTTGCAAACATGTACATCGAACTCGATTCCATCAACATTGTAGTCCAATGCTTTTTGGAAGGAAGGAAGTGTGTTTTCGGGTTCGTGACCTTTGGCTCCTCGGTGTCCGATGTTGAGTATTTTTTTCAATGGAAGAATTTTAGCAAAAGTAATGTTTTTATTTTTTTGCCACAGATTAAACAGACTATAGGAATTTTGATGGATTTTTAGACAAAGATTGGTAGAAAGATTAAAAGAAGCCTAAAGATTGTTTTTCTAACCCTGACTGGAGGGAAAATTCTTTTATTTTTTTTCTTTAAAAAAATAAAAGATTTGGAAGGAAGGCAGGAACATGGATTAAAAAACTCCTTTTGTTTTGTTTCAAAATAAAAAAGCACAAACCAAGAAGATTTGTGCTTTCTACTTTTTGAACCATTAAGAGATTAAATTCAATCTTAACTTTTCTTAATCTCTTAATGGTTCAAATGTTTTTCTATCTCAATTCCAAAATCAAAACCGATTTTCCTTCCAATGAAATTTCATTTGAAACCTCAACGATTTTTCCTGAAAGCACATCTTTTCCTGATTTGAAATTTTTGATGTTTTCCTGAAAACGATTGGTTTTGATGGTTTTCGCTTCCGCAGAATTGTTCATCACGACCATAACAGTTTCCTTTTCGTCGTGTCTGAAATAGACATAGACGTTTTCTTGCGGAATGTAATGCGTCATTTTCCCGAAGTGGACTACGTTTTTATTTTTTCTCCATTGGAATAATTTTGACGTCACCTCAAAGAATTTATTTTGCTCTTCGGTTCTGCCCGATTTGGTGAAAGCATTATTTTTGTCACCTTCCCAACCTCCAGGAAAATCCTGACGGATATCGGCATCACCTTTTCCTTTGTCGCCCGCCATTCCGATTTCTGAACCATAATACAACTGCGGAATTCCACGAACGGTAGCCAACAACGCCATTGCCATTGTGTATTTCTTGAGGTCATTTTTATAGTTTTGGTTGAAACGTCCCGTGTCATGATTTTCAGCAAAAATCAGCAGATTGTTCACGTTTGGATACAGAAAATCGTTGGTAAAATTGTCATATACTTTAATCATTCCGTCGTTCCAGCCGTCTTTGTCTTCGTTGAAAACATTTCCGAAAGCGTCGTGCAAGGTAAAATCCATCACACTCGGGCAATAGGAATTATAACTTTGAATTTCTGCGATTTTGCTATCTTTTTGCCAATAGGACATTTGGGCTTGGTCGTGCATCCAAACTTCTCCAACAATGTTAAAATGTGGATATTCATCGGTGATTGCTTTTGTCCATTTTGCGATTCCAACCTTGTCGTTATACGAATAGGTATCAACTCTAAAACCATCCAAATCAGCATATTCAATCCACCAAATGGCATTTTGCGTGATGTAATTCAACACCAAAGGATTCGATTGATTCAAATCGGGCATTGAAGGAACGAACCATCCGTCCATGCAATTTTTAGCATCAATTGCAGAAGCATTCGGGTCGAATTGTGTCGTCATTCTGTAATTGGATTGTGAATAACCTGGAAATTGATGTACCCAATCATAGGTTGGCAAATCTTTATACATCCAGTGTTCGGCACCCCAATGGTTGGTTACATAATCCTTGATGAGTTTCATTCCTCGTTTTTTCAGTTCTGCCGAAAGGCGAACATACTCTTCGTTGGTTCCATAACGTGGGTCGATTTTATAAACGTCCGATTGTCCGTAACCGTGATAGGAATAACCTTTGTCGTTGTCTTCGCAAAGTGGCGTACTCCAAAGTGCCGTTACACCCAATTCTGAGAGATAATCTAGGTTTTTAATGATTCCTGCGATGTCACCACCGTGACGACCTCCAGGCAAACTTCTGTTGGCTTTTTCGGTCGTAGCCGAATGGCTGTCGTTGTTTGGATTTCCATTGGCAAAACGGTCGGGCATAATGAGATACATCATATCCGAGGAATCGTAACTTTTACGTTCTGCGGAATTGGCTCGTCTTTGTTTTAGGGAATAATTTTTAGTAAATGCTACCTTGTTTTTGTTCTTGAAAGAGAAAACAAAATCAGAAGCAGGAAGATTTTTCGTGTCGATGGTGATGAAAATGTAGTTAGGATTTTCGGTTTTGACTACGTTTTTGATCACGACATTATTGGAAACCGAAGCTTCGTATTGTGCGATATTTTTTCCGTAGAACATGATTTGTAATTCTGGATTGTGCATTCCCGCATACCAGAAAGGAGGCTCTACTTTATCAATTTGGGCGAAAGCTGAAATGGATAGAAGTAAAAGTAGGATTGTTTTTTTCATTGTTGTTGTAGTTTTTGAACCATTAAGATATTAAGTTTCATTAAGCATTGTCTTAACTTTTCTTAATACCTTAATGGTTTAAATTTTAATATAGCCGAGCAAAATATTCATTGACAAAAGGTTTCATCGATTTGGTAATATTTGTGGTAAAGAAATTGATAAGCAGACCCTGTGGTTTTCTAAGCAATTTCATATAAGTTAATAATTGTGCTTCGTGAATGGGTAGAATACTTTCTACCGTTTTTAGTTCCACGACTACGCAATCATTAACAAGTAAATCAATTTTCATATCGGTTTCAAATTCAATATCTTCATAATTTACTTTTACAATCAATTGTTGTTTCACGTCATAACCATTAGATTCTAACTCGTACTGTAGACAGCGTTCGTAAACACTTTCTAAAAGTCCAGGACCTAAAATTTTATGAACTTTGATTGCTAATCCTGTTATCTCATATGATAATTGCGTAACTTCTTTTTGGGTCATATTTTTATTTTTTGGCTTTATTTTTTTTAAACCATTAAGAGATTAAGAAAAGTCAAGGCAATTATCGAATTACTTAATGAAACTTAATATCTTAATGGTTTAAATTTAATTAGAACTTCTTATACCGTAACCAAAGTATTCGGTTCGACCAAAACAGCTTTCCCATTCACAAAAACCGTAAGCTCTTTTGCACCTTCGAGATTGAAATTTGTTTCGTTGGCTTTAACCGAAACTTGTAAAATCTGGTTTCTGAAATTGATCTTGAACGAATAACCCGTCCATTGTTCTGGGATTCTTGGTTCGAAATGTAACGCATCGTTTTTTACACGCATTCCGCCGAAACCTTCTACAATACTCATCCAAGTTCCCGCCATTGAAGTGATGTGTAAACCTTCTTCAACTTCTTTGTTGTAATCATCCAAATCCAATCGGGAAGTTCTCAAATAAAACGTGTAAGCTTGCTCCATTCTTCCCAAACCTGCCGCTTGAATAGAGTGAACACAAGGTGACAGTGATGATTCATGAACGGTAAATGGCTCATAAAAATCAAAATGTTTCTCCAATTGCTCTTTCGAAAAATGATCTTCAAAGAAATAAAACCCTTGTAAAACATCAGCTTGCTTGATATATGGCGAACGAAGGATTCTGTCCCAAGACCATTTTTGGTTGATTGGTCGTTGGCTTTTGTCTAAATCGTGTACTTTTACCAATTCCTTGTCCAAGAAACCGTCCTGTTGCAAATAAACATCATGCTCTTCTGAAAAAGGAAGGTACATTTTGTCGGCCACTTTCTTCCATTGACTCATTTCGCCTTTGTCTAAATTGACTTTTGACATGATTCTCGAGTGGTCAGAAGCATATTCTTTTTCTACTTTTTCGATTTGTTCCAACGTGTAGTCGATACACCATTTGGCCAAATAATTCGTATAGAAATTATTATTTACATTGTTTTCATATTCATTCGGACCCGTAACACCAAGAATTACAAACTGGTCTTTTTGAGCAGAAAAAGTCGCTCTTTGGTGCCAAAAACGTGCAATTCCGATCAAGACTTCCAATCCTTTTTCTGGAATATAGCTATAATCGCCCGTGAATCTGAAATAGTTGAAAATCGCAAAAGCAATCGCACCATTTCTGTGGATTTCCTCAAACGTAATTTCCCATTCGTTGTGGCATTCTTCACCGTTCATTGTTACCATCGGATATAAAGCGGCACCATTTGTAAAACCTAATTTACCAGCATTTTCAATGGCTTTATCCAATTGATTATATCTGTAAGTCAACAAATTTCTCGCAACTTGCTGATCTTTTGTAGCCATATAAAACGGAATGCAATAGGCTTCGGTGTCCCAATAAGTTGAACCGCCATATTTTTCGCCTGTGAAACCTTTTGGTCCAATATTCAAGCGAGAATCTTTACCCAAATAAGTTTGATTTAATTGAAAAATATTGAAACGGATTCCTTGTTGTGCCTTAACATCGCCATCGATTGTGATGTCTGACATTTCCCAGATTTTTGACCAAGCTTGCTTTTGATTTTCCAATAGAGTTGAATATCCTATTTTCAAACCTTCAGCAATCACATTTTGAGCTGCATTTTGCGTATTTTCGTGGTTTAAAGAAACCGTGTAACCTCCTAATTTTTGGAATGAAACCGTTTCTTTATTTCCAACTTTTACTTCGTAAGAAAACTGGATTTTATCCGAAGTTATTTGAACTTCCGAAGGATTTAGCTTCTCTGCAATTCCATTCAACAAAATGGCATTTTGCATAAATGTAGTAGCCGTAAAATGCGTCTTGAATGTTCTTGCCGTTACAAAAGCTTGATTTTCTGAATAGTTTACATCAAGTGGTTCCCAGAATTTCTCTTCCCAGTTGGCATCTTCGTTGTGAACTCCGGCGTCAACATAAGGTTTGAAAACTATTACTGCATCTCCATTTAAAGGTGTGATTTCATAATTGATAACACCCAATTCGTCATTATCTAATGAAAGAAAACGGATGATTTTGGCTGAAATTTCAATTCCATTTTGCAAAGTGGCTTCAAAAGAACGGTAGTAAACACCTTCTTTCATATTCAATTCCCGCTTGAAATTAGAAACCGATCTACATTTTGCCAAATCAAAATTTTCACCGTTGATTTCAATTTCAATTCCAATCCAATTTGGAGCGTTCAATACCTTTGCAAAATATTCAGGATAGCCGTTTTTCCACCAGCCTACTTTTGTCTTATCGGGATAATAGATTCCTGCAATGTAACTTCCTTGAAAGGTTTCGCCTGAATAATTTTCTTCAAAATTGGCACGCTGTCCCATAGCTCCGTTTCCGATGCTGAACAAACTCTCGGATGATTTTACTCGCTCTGCATCAAATCCTTCTTCTATGACGGACCAATTATTTGGTATGATATAATCTTGGTTCATTTTGTTTTTTTGTTTAAAGTTTAATGTTTAAAGTGGAAGGTTACGTAACTTGAAACCTTAAACTTTAAACCTTTAACAGTGATTTATTTGATTAATGATTCTATGAATTGCTCATCAATATGGGTAAAATCGGGGAAGATAAATTTTGCTTCATGCAAAATTGTGGCATCGCCAATTCCAACACTTGTCATGTTAGCAATGTTTGCTGCTTGAACTCCTGCAACAGAATCTTCAAAAACGATTGCTTCTTCTGGTGCAACATTCAAAAGCTTAGCTGCTCTTAAAAAAACTTCGGGGTCTGGTTTTGCATTTGTAACATCATTTCCGTCCACAATCGCATCGAAATAGCTGATTATTCCTGTTTTTTCTAAAATTGGTCGCGCATTTTTACTGGCAGAACCTAAGGCAATCAACTGATTATTTTCTTTTAAAAATTTTAGAACTGGAACAACTCCGCTTAAAATTTCGCTCTCATCCATATCCACCAAATAGGATAGATAATCTTCATTTTTTTGAACCAGCCATTTGTCTTTATGTTCTTGGTCGGCTTCGATTTTTCCTAATTCGAGGATGATGTCGAGCGAACGAACGCGACTGACACCTTTTAATTCTTCGTTGTGTTCTGGGGTAAACTCGATTCCAAGCTGGTTGGCAATTTTTTGCCAGGCCAGATAATGGTATTTTGCGGTGTCAACGATTACACCGTCAAGGTCGAATATGAATGCTTTTTTATTCATTAATTGTAATTTTTGTTCTTTCGTTTACACGTAAAGTAAGTAGTCCGGCGATTATCATTGAGATTCCACCAATAATTAAGGCGTAAATAGGTTCGTCATCAAAAAATTGTTTTACTATAAACCCTAAAATTGTTGCAGCAACAATTTGAGGAATTACTACGAAGAAATTAAAAACCCCCATGTAATAGCCCATTTTTGCTGCAGGAAGTGATCCTGATAGCATAGCGTAAGGCATTGATAAAATACTTGCCCAAGCGATCCCGACACCAATCATTGGCAACAATAAAACACCTTTGTCTCCGATAAAATAAATTGAAATTAGACCGATTCCACCAGCAACTAAGGCTAACAAATGCGTCATTCTGATTCCGACTTTTTTGGCAATTACGGGAAGTAAAAATGCTACCGCTGCTGCAACTCCGTTATAAACAGTAAATAACACAGAAACCCAATCGGCAGCATCGTTGTATAACTTTGAGGTCGTATCTGTGGTTCCAAAAACATGTCCAGTAACAGCTTGAGTGGTATAAATCCACATTGAAAACAAGGCAAACCAAGAGAAAAATTGCACTAAGGCCAGTTTTTTCATAGTGGTTGGCATATTCAATAAATCGGTCATGATAATGGTAAAACCATTTTTTAGTTTTTTATTTCTCATCACGGAACTCATCATAAACAAAAGTCCAATAACAATTAATCCGATAAAGAGAATGTAAAGCTCTTTGGTAAGGTTTTCTTCATAAATATAAAAGGACACCAATGCTCCAAGAACCGTCATCAAAACACCAAAATTCAATTGCTTGCTGATGTTTTTCTTGGTTTCAAAATCCTCAACTTCTACTTTTCCCAACGCTTCTTTTTCTTGTTGTTCAAATGCATGAAGTTCTTCGGGAGAATATTCTTTCGATTTAAAAACGGTCCATAGAACGGCTAGTAAAAAAACTACTCCACCGATATAAAACGACCATTTTACAGAATCAGGAATAATTCCAGCTTCGGCAGTATTGCTAACGCCAAAAAGATTGGTAAATAAATAAGGAAGTAGAGAACCAACAACAGCACCCGTTCCGATAAAGAAACTTTGCATAGCAAAACCAAGAGTTCGTTGTTTTGTTGGCAAATTATCTCCCACGAAAGCCCTGAAAGGTTCCATCGAAACGTTGATGGAGGCATCCATAATCCATAAGGTTCCAGCTGCAATCCAAAGAGTTGGTGAATTTGGCATGATGAACAATGCAATTGAGGAAAGAATAGCACCTATTAAAAAATAAGGTCTTCTTCTTCCTAATCGGGTCCAAGTTCGATCGCTGAAATAACCAATAATAGGTTGAATAACTAAACCTGTAACCGGAGCTGCAATCCATAAGATTGGAATTTCATCGACCTTAGCACCTAATGTTTCGAATATTCGGGAAGTATTTGCATTCTGCAGAGCAAAACCAAACTGTATTCCTAAGAAACCGAAACTCATGTTCCAAATTTCCCAGAAACTTAATTTACGCTTTTCCATTATCGTAATGTGTTGATTTATTTACGATAAGCGATGTGCTTATCAAAACTTTATTTTGTTTTCGAAGTAAAAGTATAAGCTTTGATAATTGCTGTAAATATATAAAAGATTTTAGATTCTAGATTTTAGATTTTAGATTTTTTGCATTTTAACATTTACATTAGATTAAAAAACATTATTTTAAATACCTGAATTTAAGAATATTACAAAAAACTACAACGTTGGCGTAGATTCTCTAATTACCAAGTGTGTTTCGATGACTTCTGTTTTGTAATGTTCCTCTTCTTCCTCTTCAGATTCTAACCGTTCAATAAGCATTTTTGCAGCCTTTCCCCCCATTTTGATTCCGTTTTGGCTTACGGTTGTAATACTTGGAGAGGAATACTTAGATATGATTCCGTCTGTAAAACCGATAACAGATATTTCTTCTGGAACATTTCGTCCTAATTTTTTAGCAGCTTTAATGGCTGTTACCGCAAAAAGTTCGTTTACAGCAAAAACGGCATCCACTTCATTATTGTCCAGTAATTCTTCTATTTGAAGATCACACAAATCGATGTCCTCAATTTTCAGAATCAAGTTAGGATTCACCTCAATCGAATTGGTTTTTAATGCTTTGACATATCCATCAGTCCTTAATTTACCAACACTTACATAGTCAACAGTAGTAATCAAAGCAATTTTTCTAAACCCTTTATCAATTAAGGTCTGAACCGCTTCATAGGCAGCCAAGTTATCGTCGATAATCACTTTGTCACACAAAACATCATTTGTGACCCTGTCAAACATTACCACCGGCATTCCTTGATTCATTACCTCAGTAATGTGGTGAAAATCTTTTTTATGTTGGGTTTCTTTTGACAAGGACATAATAAAACCGTCGATTGTTCCATTGGCCAACATTTCCATATTAATCACCTCTTTATCAAAAGATTCATCCGAAAGCGTAACGATAACATTATAGCCGTGTTCATTGGCAACATGTTCAATTCCGCTGATTACGGTTGCAAAAAAATGATGCACGATTTCAGGAATTATAATCCCGATGGTTTTCGTTTTTTTGTTCTTTAAACTTAGAGCGATAAGGTTCGGCTTGTAGTTGTATAATTTTGCAAAAGCTTGCACTTTTTGACGTGTATCTTCACTTATTTCTGGACTGTCTCTTAACGATTTTGAAACAGTGGAAATGGACACATCTAATTCTTTTGCAATTTGTTTAAGGGTAACTTTTCTTCTCATGGTTTTTATAGTAATATGGTGTTTTCTGAATAAAGATAAATTTATTTTTTATTAATCTGATTTAAATGCCTGAAAATCTACATTTTCATTAAAGTTTTCAACACGAAAACGTTTTCGGTAGGTCGTTTCGCGAAAACGATTTTTTAGTTCAAAATATTTACATAAATTTAACATTCGAAGTAAAGATATAGGCGATTTTAACTAACAAAACTCAATTTTTAACCTAAACAAAATGTATGAAAACAATTTATAAAAAGTTGTTACTTTTATTACTGCTACTCCCTTTTAGCGTTCTGGCACAGAGCACGTTAAGCGGAACGGTTTTGGAAAAAACTTCCAACCTACCTCTCCCTGGAGTAAATGTAACAGTTGAAGGCTCTCAAAATGGCACTTCAACAGATTTTGATGGTAAATTTAATTTATCGAATGTAAAGAAAGGCGACAAAATCGTTTTTTCTTATATTGGATATAAAGATTTTTCTATCGTTTATGAAGCCCAAACCAATATTACGGTTTCCCTGGAAGAAGATGCTTCTGAATTGGATGAAGTAGTGGTAATTGGTTATGGATCTGTGAAAAAGAAAGACAACACAGGTGCTGTTTCAAAAGTTTCTGCAGAAAACTTGAATCAAGGAACTTTAGTAGATCCTATTCAGGGTCTTCAAGGGAAAGCAGCAGGTGTAACCATTACTAAACAAGGAGGTGATCCTAATGCTGGATTTAATGTCAGAATTCGTGGTGCAGCTGGATTTGCAGCTGGCGGAGGACCACTTTATGTTGTAGATGGAGTTAGAGGTGTTGATATTACTGCTATAGCTCCAGAGGACATTATATCTTATGACATCCTAAAAGATGCCGCTTCAACCGCTATTTATGGTGCAGATGGAGCAAATGGTGTGATTTTTATCACAACAAAAAGAGGAAGAGATGGAAAAACCAATATCGAATACAACACTTATGTTGCTATTGATGAAGTTGCTAATAAATTAGATTTACTTTCTGCTAGTCAATACAGAAAGGCTATTGCAGATAAAGGAGTAGCTTTTACAGATAATGGTGGAAATACTGATTGGCAAGACCAAATTTACAGAAGTGGAATTACGACCAACCATCAATTTGCGATTTCAGGCGGTAATGAATCTAGCAATTATAGAGCTTCTATAGCTCATACTGACTTTGAAGGTGTTATATCAGGTTCTGGAAAAACAAGAACTATTGGTAGATTAAATGTTACTCAAAAATCATTTAATGACAAATTAGTAGTTGATATGGGAATTTCAGGAACTATAGAAGGAAACTCTTATGTAAATTATGGTGGCAACGGACAAAATGATGTATTGTTCCAATCATTCCAAAGAGTTCCGACTGATCCTGTTTATAATGAAAATGGATCTCTTTTTGAAACAAATAGTGTTTTCAATTATTATAATCCTTTGGCATCTTTACAACAAATCGAAAACAATAGAGATGCTAAAAGATATACTGGAAACTTAAGTTTAGACTATGAACTAACAAAAGGATTGAATGCTAAAGTTGCTTTAACCTATTTAAGAAATGATGATGAATCAACTTATTTTGAGCCAACTTATGCTACAGTATATTCAGGACAAACTCTTTCAACTGAATTAAGAAGAGGATTTGGAAGAAGAACTTACAACAATTGGGAACAAAGTATGCTGGAAGCTACTTTAACTTACAAGAAAACGTTTGGTGAATCTCATAATCTTACATTATTAGGTGGTTACTCTTTCAGAGGAACAAATTGGAACGGTTTTAGTGCACAAGGTAGAAATCCTATTTCTAATCAATTAGGATCGGATGACTTACAGAATTTCGAAGATGTTTTATTAGGCGACATTGACTCTAACAAAGGAGAAAGAAAAGACATTGGTATGTTTGCGAGAGCAATGTATGATTATGATTCTAAATATTACCTGACGGGTATGATTAGAAGAGATGGTTCATCTGTATTTGGTAGAAATAATCAATGGGGTTATTTCCCATCTGTTCAGGCAGCTTGGAATGTTGCCAATGAAAGTTTTATAGCAGATAACTTAGAAAGCCTAAACCTTTTGAAATTTAGAGCGACTTGGGGTATTTCTGGAAACAGTAACATTCCTGCTGGAGTTCAAGATTTTCGTGTTGGTTATGTTGGAACTGGTATTGATACTGAAACAGGAAATCCTATCGTAAATTTAGGATATTACAACAATCCTAATCCAGATTTGAAATGGGATGAAAACCAAGAGATAAATTTAGGTTTAGATTTTGGATTATTTAAAAATAAAGTGAATGGTTCTGTAGAGTATTACAAAAAGACTTTAGATCAATTACTTATTGCAAATAATAATATTCCGATTGAAACTAACTTTTCGAATACTACGTATATAAATGGTGGTAAGATTGAGAATGAAGGTATCGAAGCAACTTTGAATATTAATTTAGTTGAAAGTAAGAATTTCACTTGGAATACTACATTAGTATATTCTACAAATAAACAAACTGTTGAAGCTTTAGGTAATGGTTATTATGACTATGATTTTATAGATGTAGACTTTATTTCTGGGCCGGGGTTAGTTGGAGTATCAACACAAAGAATGCAAGTAGGTTATGAACTAGGAACCTTTTTTGGTTTTGAATATGCAGGAGTTTCCGAAGGAAAATGGTTGATTAGAGGAAATGATGGGGAAATACATTACTTAGACGATGTGGGTCAATCTGATGAGCATAAAAAAGTAATTGGTAATGCACTTCCTGATTTTGAAGCTGGATGGAGTAACTATTTTACCTTTAAAAATTGGGATATGAGTATGTCCTTTAGAGCTGTTGTTGGTCATGATATCTATAACGCAACTAACATGGTTTTTGGAAATCCTGACTATTTAGGATCAAGAAATGTTAATAACGAAGCGGTATTGTTGAATGGAACTGTTGGAGGTGCCTATCAAACAATGGACTACTATATTGAAGATGGAAGTTTCATTCGTTTAGACAATATCAACTTAGGATATAGTTTTAACAATCCATCTTTTGCAAAAGGCATCAGCAAGTTGCGTCTTTATGCCTCTATGAATAACGTTTTTACACTAACAAATTATGGAGGAATTGATCCTGAAATTAATTTTTCTGGAGGAAATGGAAGTAATGAGATCTTTTTTGGAACAGATAAATACAACATCTATCCAAAAACTAGGACATTTACATTTGGTTTAAATATTGCATTTTAATTAAAAAGTTATGAAAATAAAAAACAAATTAGGGATATTAGCAATAAGCTTTTTAGCATTCGCCTGTACTGATTTAGAAACAGAAAACAGCGATTATTTATTAGCTGATCAATACCCGGAAAATCAAGAACAGGCTATTCGAGTTGCGAATCCTGTTTTCGCTAGAACACAAGGTCATGCCGATTGGGGCGGATGGTGGTTTCTTCAAGAAATAACTTCGGATGAAGCAACAGCACCGACAAGAGGTGGCGACTGGGATGATGGTGGAAAATGGAGAGCACTTCACCAACACAGTTGGGGACCTACAACCGAAGCGGTAGAACAAATGTATCGTTTTGTTTATGAAACAATGCCTCGTGCCAACAGAGCTATCGAATTACTTGAATTGGGTGCAGAATCAGACCCTGCTGTTCAAAGAGTACTATCTCAAACAATCGTTGCGAGAGCCTATTTTTATTACTTAGCAATTGACAACTTTGGAGATGTAGCCTTCCCTAGAACTTTTACGGGAGCTGATGAATTTCCTTCAAGAACACCAAGAGAAGAAGTTTTTGCAGCTATTGTTCAAGACATTAATGATAATATAGAATTTTTGCCAAATCCAGTACCCGGAGTTTCTTCAAGCTCTATCAATAAAGGTACAGCTTACGCATTATTAGCAAAACTATATCTTAATGCAGAAGTTTACACTGGAACTCCAATGTGGCAAGAAGCAATAGATGCATGTGATATGGTAATGTCTTTTGGCTACGCTTTAGAAGCAGATCCAAAAACACCATTTTTATCAGATAATGCAGCTACAAAAGAAAACATTTATACAGTTCCTTATGATGAAGATACATTTACAGGTTTTAACCTCCATATGAGAACCTTAAATTATCAGAATCAATTAACATTTGGAATGGGAATTCAGCCTTGGAACGGTTTTGCAACATTAGAAGACCATTACAATACATTTACTACAAATGACGCTAGAAAATATGCTTTATTAGAAGGTCAACAATTTGACATAAATGGAGTAGCTTTAACTGATGCTGATGCTGATGGTGCCAATGTAGTCTTAACGCCAAATATTCCAGCTTTATTAATGCCTGCGAATGTTTTCAACAAACAACAAATCAGAATGTCTGGAGTTAGAGTTGTAAAATGGGAAATTCCTGTTGGAGCTAGAGAAAATTTGAGTACAGATTTTCCAATATTTAGACTTGCCGATTTTATGCTTATGAAAGCTGAGGCACTAGTAAGGCTAAGTGGTCCTGGTGCTGGAGACGCATTAGTTAATCAAATTAAAGGAAGAGCTAACGCTCCAATCACTGGAGGATACAATTTGGATGACATTCTTGCTGAAAGAGGAAGAGAAATGATGTGGGAAGGACACAGACGCCAGGATTTAATTCGTTTTGGAAAATTCCAAAACCAATGGTGGGAGAAAACAAACACAGATCCAACCAGAAAATTATTCCCAATTCCACAATTTGCTATAAACGCAAACGACAATTTATTACCACAAAACGACGGATATTAAAAATATAAAAATATAAAGAAAATGAAAAAATTAACTTTTTTATTAGTTGGATTACTAGCATTTACGATAACATCTTGTAGTGATGAAGATCCAGATATTAATGTTTTAGGAAGTGAACAAATGACTGTCGCTCCTGTTTTAGAAATGCCTGCAACAATGGATTACGTTGTTACAAAAACAATTGATGATATAGTTGGAAATGAAACTATGGAAGCAGGAATTTTTACATGGTCGGCTGCTGACTCAGAATATAACGGTGAAATTCAATATTTTGTTCAATTAGCTCCGGCCGGTTCAAACTTTGTTGACTCATCTCGTTTATTTACTGCAGGCGTGACTGACTTATCAAAAGCATTCACTTTTGGAGATCTAAATAATGCTATTAACAGACTAGATGATCTTCTTGTAGCTAATGGCGCAGAGGGTTTTTCTTTTGGAGAATCAAATGCTGTTGATGTAAGAATTGTAGCAGTAGCAGGAGTATCACAAGCTACAATTTATTCTGAACCAATTACAATTAATGTAACTCCTTATGAACTTATTGTTGCAGAAACACCAAAATTATTTTTAGTTGGTGCTCCTCAAGCTTATTATGGTTTGGGTGCATGGGATAACACAACAGCTATAGAAATGAGATATATTGGATCTGGTGGGACTTTAGTTTTTGAAGCTTACGTGAAAGTTGGTACTGATGAAGGTTTTAAATTTATTGGACAACAAGGTTCTTGGGACAATGGTAATTATGGAACAATTGGTGGATCTCAAGATGGAAATCTAGAAAATTCTGGAGGAAGTGGTGACATAAAAGTTTCTGGAACAGATGGACCTGGTTTATACTACGTTCAAGTAGATATTGATGCTCTTACTTACAAAGCTGTAAAAATGGATTGGGGTATCATCGGTTCTGCTACTGCTGGCGGATGGGACAATGAAACTTCTATGACCTACGATTTTGCATCTAATAAATATTCCATTTCAGCTTCATTAGCAGATGGAGAATTAAAATTCAGATCAGCAAACACTGGTAATTTTATTTATAATGATGCTTGGAAATTTAACGTAGGTGTTAGTGATCCAAATGTTACCTACAATCCTGCTGCTACTAACTTCCCAATAACAGGAGGAACTTACAACCTCGAACTAACAATAAACTTCGACGGTACCGCAGTTGTAGGTGGCCTATAATAAACAATTAATTTCAAAGGCTGTTTCTTAAATGAAACAGCCTTTTTTAAATAAAATGCAATGAGAAAAATTACACTTTTATTATTTTTCCTTTACAGTGCTTTAGGATTGGCACAGATAACAACTGTACCATCTCCTCCCGAAGCAGGTGGAGCAGTAACAATCAAATTCAACAAGACAGGTACTCCTTTGGCAAGTTACACCGGAACTATTTATGCCCATATCGGACTAACTGTTAATGGTGTTATTTGGCAAAATGTTATTGGAAACTGGGGAAATAATGCTACACAGCCCGCCTTAGTTCTAGAATCGGGAACTACTTACAAGTTAGACATAACTCCAGATTTATATACTTATTTTGGCGTACCCACAACCAGTACAATTACCCAAATCTGTGTTGTTTTTAGAGGTGCAGCAGGTAGCCCACAAACTACTGATAACTTTATCAATGTTGGTGCCTTTCAAGTAAACTTGACAGCTCCAGTTGAAAACAGTACTGCGATTTTAGCATCAGGCAGCAACATTACAGTTTCTGCAACTAACACGGGTGGAAACGCCAGTTACACCTTGAAATCAAATGGTGTGACGATCAATACAAACGCTAGTACTTCGAACTATTCTTATACGCATTCTGGGCTAACCGCGAACCAAAGTTATACTCTGGAAGTGGTGCAGGGAACATCAACTATTACGAAGAAATTTTCTGCAATTGTGAATCCGGGAATAATAAGTCAAGCCCTTCCTGCTGGAGTGGTAGATGGAATTAATTATAATCCTACGGATGACACCAAAGCAACATTGGTACTGAATGCTCCTTTTAAGGATTTCGTATATGTTGCAGGTAGCTTCAACAATTGGCAGCCAGTTGGTACTCATGCCATGAAAAAAGATCCTACTTCAGGTAAATTTTGGTTGGAATTAACTGGATTAACCTCTGGAACTTCCTATTCGTATCAATATTGGATTGGAGATCAAACGAATCTTCCAGCCAATTCACCTGCTTTGGTAAAAACTGCTGACCCTTTTTCTACTTTGGTATTGAGTCCTTTTGATGATCCTGAAATTCAAACTTTAGGGGTTTATCCAAATTTACCACAATATCCAGAAGGTCAAGAAAGAGAAGTTACGGTTTTGCAAACTGGTCCAAATGCACATCACGCTTATACTTGGAGTGAAGCTACTACCAATTTCGTAAAACCTAGCAAAAAAGACTTGGTAATTTATGAGGTATTGGTTAGGGATTTTGATGCAAACAGAACGTATCAAAACTTGATTGACAGAATTGATTATTTCAAAAATCTGAATATCAATGCGATTCAGTTAATGCCTGTTATGGAATTTGAAGGCAACGAAAGCTGGGGATACAATACCGTTTTTCACATGGCTCTTGACAAAAGATACGGTTCGGAAGCTAAGCTGAAAGAATTCATTGACTTATGCCATCAAAATGGTATTGCAGTTATCTTGGACATTGCTTTAAACCACGTGTATGGCCGTTCTCCACTCGAAAGAATGTGGATGCTTGATTCAAACGGAGATGGTTGGGCAAACGACAACCCTAGAGTTTCTGCCGAAAATCCATATGCCAATCAAAGTGCAAGACATTCGTACAACGTAGGTACCGATTTGAATCATTTTAATGAACCAAACAACCTTACCAACACCTATGTTCAACGAACAATCCAACACTGGATGAACAATTTTAAAATCGATGGTTTTAGATGGGATTTGACCAAAGGTTTTACACAGAATTGTCCTTATACAGGAAGCGGAACTGCACAAGATGCTTGTACCAATAACTATCAAACTGATCGTGTTGCAAAACTAAAATGGTATGCTGATATGCAATGGGCTATCGATCCAAATTTCTATGTAATTTTCGAACATCTTGGCAACGGAGGTTCTTATACCGAAGAAGTAGAATGGGCAAATTATAGAAAAACGGGTGAGGCCGATGGAATTTCAAAAGGAATCATGCAATGGAGAAAAATGACAGATCCTTATGCTAATTTCTTGAAAGGAAACAGTACCAACCTTTCAGGTGTTGCTGATGCGACTGAACGATTTATCGGTTATGCCGAAAGTCATGATGAAGAAAGAGTAATGTATAAAGCTTTGACCGAAACTGGACAAACTCAAAACAATCTTTCAAAAGCACTTAAAAGATTATCCGCTTTGGGTGCCGTGCATCTTTTGGTTCCAGGTCCTAAAATGATTTATCACTTTGGGTCTTTAGGTTATGATGATTCGATTTTTACTTGTAACAACGGAACTGTAAATCCTCCTGGTTCAGGAACTGGAAACCCAACAGGAGATTGCAAACTGGACTCTAAACCACAACCGCAATGGACAGAAAACTGGTTAGGAGATGTGGCAAGAAAGCAAGTATATGATGACTGGGCAAAAATGATCGCTTTTAGAACAAATGAAAATGTTTTTGAAACTGGACAACATGCTTGGAACTTTTCTACAACTGGAAAACCTAGATTAGATATTTGGACAAGTACTGTTCAAACGGAAGACTTGAGTTATGTTTTTGTACTAACCAATGCTACAAATAGTATTTCAAACACCCCAGGAGGTTTTCCTTACACAGGAACTTGGTATAATTTGATGGATGGAACTCCACTTATTGTGACAAACACAACCATGAACATTTCAATCGAGGCAGACGGTTTCAGAGTTTTTGGTAACAAACAAGCTCTATTGGACAAAAATGAATTTAATGTGACTAAAGCTACATTATATCCAAACCCTTCCAGCAACACATTTCAAATCAATGTGACAACCAAAGAAGTCACTATTTATTCGATTACCGGACAATTGGTAGTAAATTTTAAAGGTGGTTTCGAAAGCAACCATACCTATGCAATTGACGGATTAAATCAAGGAATTTATTTGGTAAAAGTAACAGACGAAAACGACAATCATACTTCCATAAAGTTGATTAAAAAATAAGGTTTGATTAGTTAAATTAGGTTTGAAAATGCCTTTCCAATTCGTTTTGGGAAGGCATTTTTTTTAAAGCAGAATCTTCACCAATCCTTCGGCTATGCAACGCCATAAAAAATTATAAAAAGATTTTTCTTGGATTCTTTTTAACTCCACCTCTGTTTCCTTGAGTTCTCCATTTGAATCATTTTTGATAAAAAGATTTCCAATAGCACTTTTGATCTTACTTTCCTTTTCAGGTTTTTTCTTCTTGTATAACTTGACTTTAAAATCGTGGTATTCTAGAGCAAAATCACCTTTTGCATTAACATCATTTCCTGTAAAATTAAAATATACCTTGTCCAAAATTCCTTTCGTAGTTGCATTGATGTAAGGTTTGGAAAAAACCGAAATCTGATCGGTATCAAAATTCAAGATGCTTCCTTTGATATTGAATCCGTCAGATTTATCCAAAATATTGAAGCTCCAGTCTACTTTCATTGGCGAAGTATTCATAAACTTGCAATCGACCTTGATTTTTACATCGGGCATTTTTTGTTGTCCAAAGCCGCTTCCAAGATTTCGAGCAGTTAGATTGAAATTATTAAAGGTCAACAACCCCGCTCCTTTCTCGAAGGTTTTTTCTTCTTCATATTCCAGCAAAGCATTTTTAACCATCAACGTATCGACTTTCAGGGAAAAGGGCAAATCACGAAGCAGTTTATTGTATAATTTTTTCTTGCTCAAGTCATCTTCAGGAATCTTACTTCGGTAGATATTGGCATAGACTTTATCTAGGGTAATATTGGAAGTATTGAAGAAAAAACGATCATCCTTGAAACCCCAATCCATATTGGCAACCGAAATATCATCCGCTTTTAGCGTAAATAAATCTTTCTCTTTCGCCAATTGACGAACAAATTGTTGCCTATTGAATTCTGAAACCATCGAGAAATTTTTCATTGCCAATCCAGTGTTCGTCGTTTTCACATTACTCGCTCGAATGTAATATTGCTGATTGGTCAGAAAAAAAAGACTATCACAATCGAAGGCATAACTTTCATATGAGAATGGGATTTTTTGTTCCAAAATTTCATCGGAAATCAAAATACCATCCAATTGAACCATTACGTTTTTGACACTCAAAACAGGCGTGTTATCCTTTACATAAATAATTTTAAAATCACCTCTGTTCAAATTCACGTTGGAAACAACAATCAACTTCTGGAAAGGTTCCACGACTTGGTTCCGAATACTCTTATAATTGTTGATTGCTTTTTTTTCCCTCTTATACAACACCACTTCAGGTTGATTCACTGTTATAGCATACGCCTTAATTTTATCATTGAAAAGAATACCCGAAATACTGAAATCGGTTATTTCTATAGATTCAATTTTAGAATAAATTCCGGCCTTGTTCACAGTATCGTTCAAGGATGATTTTGGCACGACTGTAATGCCTGTAGCTTTAATTGTTCTTGAAAGCAAGGAAACTTCAAGCTGATCATAAGTGATATGATAAGGTGTTTCATTTTTCTCCGAAATTATTTTCGGTAATTGGGTGTTGATCCAAATATTAAGTCCAAAATTGACCAAAAATGCCAAAATCAGTACACTGATGGCAACAATTGCAATCTTCAGGTATAGCGGTTTCTTTTTCATACTTAGGGGTGATAGCTATATAAATGTAGGAACTTAAAATTTAGTTGGTGTTTATATTATCATAAAATTAAGATCGAAGTGCTCAGAACAAGGTAAGTGGCTGGTTATTTTCAATATGAAAACCTGCCTTTAAGTTTCCCGTTCTAAAAAGATTTACCTTTTCGTGTGCCAAGCGTGTTGGTTCTGGAATTCGGTATTTTCCCATGCAATTTTTCATTATCGCAAGACTTTCTTCGGGAGTAATTAGATTTCCGGGTGCAATATAAACAGGCTGAACGTTCTTTTTTGTTCGAAGGGCATAACCCAATAATTCCCCTTTATTAAAAATAGCTTCACTTGAAAAAGCTTCCATCCCGAGAGTATCAAATTTTCCATAAAGTATACTTTTTGCACAACCAATTGTAGGCTGGTTATGCAATACTCCAAAATGGGATGCGATTCCCATTCTCCTGGGATGCGTTATTCCTTGTCCGTCGAGAACAAGCAAGTCGGGTTTTTGAGGTAATTGTTGCCAGGCAAGCATCAAAGAAGGGACTTCCCGAAAAGCCAAATATCCAGGAACATACGGAAAAGTAGTTACAGAAGAAATGAGTGAATAGGATTGAAGAATCATTTCCGGATAGCTCAAAATCACGATTCCAGCATAAACAGTTGTACTGTATTTATTGAAAGAAATATCAGCTCCGCCGATAGTCTTTATTTCTTTTTCAAGCGGTTGCAATAGGACTTGTTCACGCATTTCCAATTGGAGGCGAGTGGCTTCAGTTATTGTAAAATGATCGTATGTAAACATTGGCATTTAGTGTTCTTATAAATATAGGAACAAAAAACATCTGTTATTGTTTAATTTATCTTAAATAAAAAAGCTGCAAATAAAATTTACAGCCTTCTATTATCTTAAAAAAAACATATTCTAATAATCAAAATACCAGTTGAAGATGTCAGCTCTCAAACCTATTGTAAACCAGGTAGTATCTTCCTTAAAAACTGTTGGCGTATCAGTTTCTGGACTAAAGCTTCTATAGATTAAACTTCCAAAAAGCTTCAAATTTGTAGCCGGATTGATCAAATATCCCGCTTGCAAATCAGCAATCATGATATTGGTTTTATTTCCTTGACCGATGACAACACCATTGTCAAAAGGTCTATTTTCTTCGTAGGTCTTGTAGATATTTCCTCCATAATTGAATCCATCCTCGGCAGTATCAAAATCCAAGCCTCTAACTCCCAGCGTCAATTTTGCATCAGCAAAATACCTTCCTTTGTGGTATCGGGCTATGGCAATAAATTCCTTCATATTCCCTCCCCATTGGTGCCCTAAACTCTGGTTATTGTGTCCATAATTCGTGATGGCTTCACTGTGAGAATACACATACGGACGAAGGTGGTTGTATTCTACCTGAAGTAACAGGTTTTTTATATTTAAGGCGTTGAAATATTTCAGCCCGATTTGGTATCCATATTTGTTTCCCCAACTTTTATTTTGCTCCTTGATGTCGGCTAACGAGAATTCATCCAAGATAAATTGTCCATAAAGATTGAATTGGTTATTCAATTTGTATTTCGCAGTCATTCCTAAAACGGCATTTCCACTTCTGGAAGAAGATGTAAATTCTACTGTCCTGTAAAAAATAATCGGATTTACGAAGTTCATATCAAAACCTCTATCATTTGAATTGGTCCAAATCACCGATTCGAAAAAACCGATGTTCATTCGCTTGCTAAGATTCCAACTCAAGTAATGATTAGCCATAAATTTAGTGGCATACGTTCGCTCTTCAGTCACTTCGGGACGAACATCTTTTAGCCACATATAGGTATTGGTATATTTTATTTTCCAAAAAGTAGTATTGATTTTAAAGAAAGGATACGGACTTGCTCCATCACCCATCAATAAAGATCTATAACCGTCACCCAGGAAATTCCTGCCATAACCCAATTGTAAATTGATGGCATTACTTGGCGTAAAGGTTAAAGTGGCATCTGCCGAAGGAAAATCATAGGCATCTTCCTTGAATCGTTTTCCAATTCCAATACCTGGAATAATACCCGGATTTCCACCATCTGGCGGAATGGACTCGATATAGCGATTGTAATAATCTGCAAACCGACCTTGACTTTCATAGATAGTCGAGGTCAGAACTAGATTTTTACCTAAACCTGCTTGAACTTGAAGTCCTCTCGTGTTTTGATAAGTATAACTGACATCACTCGGGCTGCTTTTCCCAACTCGAAGATCAACAATGGGATTTAAAGTAATCCAATAATCTTCACCTTGCATTTGAAAAAAGTGTTCGTTCCAAAGTTTCTTACCCCACCAGCCTTCTTTGTTTTTCATCAGCTTTTGATTCTCTGCTTTCAAATCATAATATTTGGCAACTTCAGCATAAGTATAAGGTTTCGAAGCGGTGTGGTTATTGCTTCCCACTTGATTCATTTCGTCATCAAATTGAGCATAAAAACTATGAGACAAGGGAATATTCAAATTACTTGTTAAGACTGGATTATCAAATTTTTTATAGACGATACTGTCAAATTCCGTGAGTTCCTTATTCCTGTTTTCCTTAATTATTGTAGCTTCATCTTTTTCAACAACCAAGGTGTCACTTTGATTTTGAAGCGGAATGGCAATTTTGTAGATATATTTTGAATAGGTGGCATTACCATTAAATGTTGGTGGTTTCACTTTTGGAAGCATCCCAAAAACACGCTTGCTTTCCTTTACCAATTCTGGATAAATCGCATCCACATATTGTACTTTAAATGTTCCTGTTGTATCCACTTCAAAAAGCACTTTGACATTTCCCTTGTAATTGTTTTGCTTCAAATCATCGGGAACTTGAAAATTATTAAATACAAAATCCTGCAATTGCGAATAAAAACAATTTTCTAATTCGACACCATTTAGGTTTTCACAGTTACTAAAAACGGGGAACTTTTCTGAACTACGGCTTTGCGAAAACACAAAAAACGTATTTAGAAAAAACAATACCAGTAGGCTCTTCTTCATTTTATTTTTTTATTTCAGAAATTAGTACTCCTTATTTGAAACTCCTCCGTTTGCAATTGCTTTCGCAGATGAAGTTCCGATTCTTTTCACGCCAAGTTTAATCATTTGAACTGCTTCTTCATATGTTCTAACACCTCCTGCAGCTTTGATGGGCAACGGACAAGCATTTTCAAGCATCATGATAATAGTTGGGATTGTAGCACCATTCGGCTCATTATTAATTGTTTTATAAAAACCTGTAGAGGATTTTACAAAAACCGAACTATAAAATTCTTCCTTGAAATTCGACATCACGATATTTTTTATGAGTGCCGAAAGTTGCACAATTTGCTGATGGTTTAAAGCCGCAACTTCGATGATCCATTTCACAATTTTATGATGTTCCAAACCTAGTTTTGTGCATTCCAGAAGCTCTTCTTTTACCAATGCGAGATTTCCATCCTTAAAAGCTTCGTAGTTGCATACAAAATCCAAATCATCGGCTCCATCCAAAATCGCTTGATTGGCTTCCTTTAATTTTTCTTCTAATGAAGATTGTCCTAGGGGAAAATCAATAACGGTTCCAATATGCACTTTCGATTTGGACTCAACAATCATTTCTTTGGCGGAAGGTACCATTTCTGGACGAATCATGATGAGTTTAAACTGTTCATCCATGGCTTCCTGAATAAATTGCTGGACGACTTTTTTATTCTCAACTTCGCTAAGTCCTGCTTGTTCGGCAGTTTTCAAATAGGTGGAGTCTAAATATTGTTTGATGTTCATCTGATAAAAATAAAAAAATCCCAGCGAATGGGACTGTTTTTCTAGTTTATTTTTTTAGAAGTTTTTTAAAGTAGCTTAATGCAATTTGGATTACAATTATCGCCAATATACTTCCTGAAGTATTTGCCAAAACATCCAAAGGATCACCACTTCTAGTCACGGTAAATTGGTCTTGGCAAATTTCAATTGTTACTCCATAAAAAAATGAAAATAAAAAAGCCTTGATTAATGCGTTTCTATTTTCATTTAAAAAATAAAATTTAAAGGTCAAAAACCACAAGAATGTCATTCCGAAGTGGAATGTAATGTGACCTATCTTATCAAAGTGATCTGCTTCTATTTTGGGCAGATCATTAAAACTAGCCAAACAGAAAAAAGTAACTATGGCTGTCCAAATAATGGTTAGCCATAGTACTAGTTTTTTATGCTCCAATAAGTTCTTTATAAGCTTCACTTGATAGTAATTCATTAAAATCATCTACATTCGAAACTTTTACTTTGATCATCCAGCCATCTCCATAAGGATCTTTGTTTACTTTTTCTGGATCGCTTTCTAGAGAATCATTGAATTCGATGATTTCTCCAGCCAATGGCAAGAACAAATCCGAAACTGTTTTTACAGCCTCAACCGTTCCAAAAACCTCATCTTTTTCAAGGGTTTGGTCCAAGGTTTCTACCTCAACATAAACGATATCTCCTAATTCTTTTTGAGCAAATTCTGTAATTCCTACAGTTGCAACATCGCCATCTAGGCTAACCCATTCGTGGTCTTTAGTGTATTTTAAATTCGATGGAATATTCATTGTTATAGTGTTTTGTTGTTTGAAAAAGCAAATGTATAGCTTACTATTATATTTTTAAAATGTTTTGGTTACTAAGTTTCAATTAAAAATTAAAAATTACAACTTAAATGTGAAATTACAACTCGATAATCTTCTTTAATTAATTCTATTAATTTCCAAAATTGTATCGTAATGTAATCCAAGATCTGATATTCGTTATTGGGAAAGCGGTTGAAATAACAGCTTTCGAGAACGAATGGTCATAAGAGAAAATCGCAGTAAGGTTTTTACTGAAAGAATAATCGGCAATTAATTTCACTGACCAAAGGTTTTGCCCGCCTGCCAATTGGTTATTGTCATAATCCAAATATCTCACAATCGTCTGACTGTTTCGCAATGAAAAATCAGCTCTTAAATTGATATCACTTTTAATAACTCCTGTTGGATTATCAGCTAAAGCCGAATTGAGAATAACATCCTTGATGCGGTATCCTAAACCTACAATATATTCCATTCCTTGCACTTCAGTCAATAAATTATTGTCGAAACTCATCGATAAAGCTCGGTCTTTTTTAAGTTCTCCTACTACCTTGAATGAGTTTTTCATCTCCATTTCAACCTTTATCAATGGATTAAATTGTTCCACCAAGTTGATATTGGAAATCAAGATTCTATTTTGGAAATTTCCTCCTGCATCCAAAGGTGCTGTTGGTCCAAAATCAAGATTTGAACGGTAGGAATTCACGGTATAGGAAGCCCTGTAGGCATGTTGCAAAGAAAAACGTTTGAACCTGTCCTTGAAGAATTTATAACGCATCAATCCTGTATATTTTACCGTCCAGTTTGGTAACGGCATGCTTCTAAGGGCTCCCAACGTAATTCCCGAAGCTTCTTTTCCTGTATAAGCCGCGAGGAAGGAAGGCAATAAAACGGCTTGATTGTTTTTGCCAAACCCGACTGGATAGCCTAGATTAGAAACCACTCTTTGATAATTTGGATCATTTGGATCTGCAGGAATAGGCACGTCCGTTCCATATCTCGGAATTGGATTCCCTCCATAATGGCTTGCTGCCAAACGATTCGCAATAGTCAGCCTGTTCTCTCTAAATTCATCAAAAGCTGCCGAACCATTTTCATCACTTTGGCTAAAAGCTGTTCCTATCATTATGGTTGAGATGGAGAAATTACCGAAGTTATAAGGCGATTGAGGAGTATATTGTCCGTCAACTACATTAAATTGTTCTGAAGCATTATCAACATAATTTCTGTTGGCAACCAAATCAATCTTAAAATCTGGAAATAAATCCACATTGGCGGTCATGTCTAAAGTCTTAGAAGTAACTTGTGTAAAATTTTGATTAAACTTACTATAATCTGTTAACCATCCGTTTCTTGCAGCTTCGTATCTTACATCGGATTGATCCCCAAAAACAAAACCTAAACTTGGTCGAGCCGTTCCAAAAAATCCTAATCCTGGAGTATAACCTGGCAATACGGTTCCGCCTGTTTCGGCATAATTGATTTGAACATTCTTGATACTGGTCACCACACCAATCAATCCATCAAGAAACACATTTCCTTCTTTTTGAACGGTAGCCCTTGCATTGTTTACTCTTTCACCTGGTTTTGGTGGAGCCTGATTCGCTGGTCTAGCTGGTTGTTTTTTATTGGCACTTTTAACCAAACCAATATATTTATACAACAAATCCATATTGAAAGCCGTATTCAATCGGTGGGCTCCATTGTTTTGAATCGTATTTCCAAGGTTATAGGTTAGACCATCATCTGGATCAACATAATCAGAAAACGCGATTGAAGCTCTTTGCCAGTTGAAATCTCCCGTGTAAGTGTAAGTAGATTTCACAAAGCTCAACAATGGAATCTTGTTGATTGGCAAATCATAATTTACCGTCAATTGCTGGTTATGTTGATTGGCTTCTCCAATGTTCCAATAATCGTCCCAAATTGTGAAAGTATCGATTGACTCACCATTATCATTCAAATAGTTTCGAACAATATTGCTGGTTGATGCAGTATAATTCAATTTCAATGATTTGGTCAAATTATAATTGAAACCGTATTGATAATTGAATAAGAAATTCCTTCTGTAAAGCGGATCGAGTTCAAGACCCAGATTTTCCACTTGGCGGAATTGCTGACGGTTGTATTGTCTTAAAATACTGGTGCTGAAATTAATATTGGTAGGCAAATAATTAAAGTTGAAATCACTCAGCAATTTCCAATACGAACTTTTCTTCATAAACTTGGTTTGCTTGAAAGGTTCAATCGGTTTTGACTGGAAAGTATAAGCATAATCAACAGCTGTTCGAAGTTGCTGATCTACATAATCTTCAATTTCATAATCATGTTTTTCGATCTCATTAAAAGAATACGAAAGTGTTAGATTTTCAGGATCATAAATATGGGGCTTCTGTTCTGGAGCTCGTTCTTTTCTAACTCCAATGAAGTTGATACTCGTAGTTTTAGTATAATCAATCGCCCTGTTTTTAATATTCTCTCTGTCAGATGCATCAGTTGTAATGTCCAACAACTGATCTAATTTAATATCTTGGTTAAAAGGATCATATTGTGGTGTAATCGTTTCTTCCCCAACAGAATAATTGAACGGAAGTGTGATGCCCCATTTCTTAGGCAATAATTTCCCTAAACTAAGATTGGTGACAATATTATATTGCTGCACATCTTCTCGGCTTCTCTCGTTTGGACCATCTTCCAGAGCTCCAAAACCAATGGTGCTGATTCTTCCTGTTGCTGAGATGGTAGCAAAATCGGCAATATTCGAATCTACACTCAAAACTGCAGCCATACCACCTTTGTTGTCCATTCCTGCAAGTCGAAGCTCGTTGAACCAAACTTCTCCTCTCACCGGTCTTTCAGGCAAATTTAAAGGATCTGTTCCGGTATTGTTTTTCACCCCAATCATCAAGGTCCGAACCAAACCAAAATTTGGATTTCCTTTGATACTTAATTTTATTCTGCTATTTTCTGGAGCAATATTGTCATCAAGTTCATAATCATACTTACTGTAAACTCCATCAACAGATACCTCGCCTTCTTGAGCATTCATTGCCTGAATTTTCAACTTGGTAAGCAAGGCCATTTGAATATCCAACTCATTTTCGGCAGGCCAAACTTTTTCTTGTGTGGAGGCATCAAGTGAATCGGTTACTTTTAATGCTTTTTCTACCTGATAGTAATTTTGTGTAAAATCATTACCAAAACGTATAAAGGCTGCCATCTCATAGTCTTCTAATGGATCATTGTCTTTTTGAAGCACTTCGGCATGCAGAAACATTTTTAAATTTTTAAACTGACGCATGTCAACACTAACATTCTTGAACACTGCTCTCGAATCCTGAGGAATCAATCCATCACCCGAAATTCGTAATGCTAACGATTGTTCATTTTGGTTGATAACGGTATTGTTGTTGTATAATTGTTCCCTAACAACTCCCGGAGGTGTAACATAATTGATAGGTTTCTTTTCGCCATTTTCTTGAATGTTAACGGCTAAAACGTCAAAAGAAGTATTGTCAATTGGCGGTTCAGGAACATCAGATGGAAGTAGTGAATTAGTAAATCTTCTCCATTCACCTCTAACTAAATCTAAGGTTCCGAAACGCAATGTAATATCTTCTGTAAATCCTGTCAAAAACATTCTCATAAAACGGATCGACTTGAAGTCTTCCATTCCGCCAATGTTTTCTTTCAACGGACCATCAATTGGAATTTTAAACTGGATCCATCTTGCTGGAATGGTGGAACCTGATGCTCCACCCGGTATAGTAGCTTCGGTTTCTCTAATATCGGTAACGAAGTTTTGACCTACCGTCATGTTTGGAAACAAATCAATGCTGTATTGATAATAGGCATTAATCGTGTTCATTGTATTGTCCCGGTTGATGTCTTCTACATCTGGAATAGTAGAATTCCCTCTATTATTATCCGTTACATCAACAGGAGAGTTTCGTTCTAGACCATTATAATTTCGATAACGTTCCAAAACATTTCCTTGAGCATCCAAATAAAATTCATAATTATCAGCTGCAGGATCTGGAAGTCCGGCAAAAGCACTTGCTCCAGCTAATGTTGCTTCTTGTACATCACTCAAACCATCCAATCCAACATCTTGAACATTTCTATTCGCATCACTGGTATCAAATGCATAAATCAACGATTGTGATGCAGGAACTCTTCCCCAAACTGATGTTACAGTGTTTTGATTGGAAGTGGCTTCAGGCAAGCCATTTTCATATTGTTTCCTACCATCTTTCAGTACATCTTCTGATATTTCCCCAAGATTGAAATATACCTTTCCTGTATTTGTACCAACCGTTTCATTGTTGTGATAAGGATCCATCATCCAAAACTGAATATACTCCACATTCCCTTGCTCGAAATTGGTTGAACTGATCGATCTCATGATTCCACCAAAATTATCCTGTGGATTGGGAAGCGTATTTCCTGTAGCTGTATCGCTAAAATTATAAGGGCCTCTTTCGGTTGGATAATAACTTAAATCTAAGGTATTGATAACGGTTTGTTGGCCATCGGCAATATCCGTTACAGGAAACAACTCATTGATGTAAACTCTTCTTGTTTTGTTAGTAGCTAAATCAGCATCGGTGACACCACCCGGTCTTTGACTTGAGTAGAATATTGGGTCAATTGTATACCAAGCTAATTTTGCCCTTTTAAATCCATAACGCAAATCATCCAAAAACTCTGCTCCAAAGGATGGATGTGCATTCGAGGGACTATCGCTTGGCACTGAAGCTAAACTCCAAGCCAATGCCGATCTCATGTCGATTGTAGTTTGAGAGCCTTCAAAATCATCTACATAAATAGTAGCCTCTCCCTCAAAACGATCTCCTTTTGGTGCATCAGGTTTCAAGAAGGCTACTTCTCCCCTCAAGGATAAATTTGAAGGAACATCCGTATCAATATTTGGTAATTTATTGACCAATCGTGTCAAAAGCGGTACTTCAGTAGAAAAGTTACCGTTCAATCCAAAAATAGTATTGTTTACTGATTCTTGTCCAAAACTTGATTTTTGTGTAAAAGGTCTTTCAGACATACGAAGAAAAGTTCCGCCTAATACAAATTTATCCGAAAATTTATGCTCGACATTCATACCAAAAAACCTTCTGGTTTGTTGTCCAAAAACGGCATTGTTTTCAGTAGTAATTTCAATTGGAGCGCCAGAAGCCTGTAGTGCCGGGTCTAAAATTTGAACCGTTCCTCTTTGATAGTTCACCGAATAATCAATTCCTTCTACTAAACGTCTTCCTCCCGCAGTTACCGTTACAGAACCTTGCGGCACGTTGAATGCTCCAATAGAAATTCCGTCTCCACCAGTAGATTTATACCTTCCACGAAGTTGGAATTTATTCTTTTCACTTTCCTGCAAAGCCCTGGCTTGCGAATTGCTATAAAGTGTTCTAAAAACATATTTTGCCTGATTGGCATTATACGTGGTTGGATCGTTATAATTTTCAGGAAAAGTAGGATTCTCTGATCGTAATTTTTCAAACAGATGCTTCCCGAAAGGTTCTACCGTCGTGAAAATGATTCTTCCATATTGAGTATCGACTGTCAACCCTGGAACAAAATCGAAGAAACCGTCACCCTTGCCATTTTCTTCAGGGTCATTTGTATAATTTAAACGGTCAACATTAAACACTTTCAACAAAGGAGTTTCCTGAACATCTTCGGGAAGCGGAATTGAAGGTTGACCAAGACTTCCGGCAGCTTGAGTAATATAATTTAAAGGCGAAGGGTCACTGTATAAAATGTTGAACCTAAAATCTTCCTGTTCAAGCTGTCCTCCTGGAGCAATTTGATAGATATTTTTCATCATCAAATTCCAAATTGGTCGTGTAAATCCAGTTTGCGGATTTGTAACCGTTGTGATACTGCTTTTCAACATCTTCAAAATCAAGCTCTGTGTAGAAATCACTTGATTCTCTGGAGCAGGTTGATTATTTGGATCAGCTCCGTTGGTTACGGTTGTAGATTCAACCCCGCCATTTCCAAATTCTCCCACTTGATAAACGTCATTTCCAATCGTATATTGGTAGGCTACAGCCAAAACCTCATCATTTGCCAAACGTTGTTGTAATGAGATATATCCCAATTGTGGATGAAAAGTATATTCGTTTGGAGATAATTTTCGAGCATTTTCTAATTTTGCATAATCCTGGCCTTCTGTAATGGTGGCTCCTGGAGCGGTAAATGAATCATTCCCGGTAGTAACAATCTCTCTGATGGATGGATTCAAGATACCACCGGCACCAATCAGTCCTGGATCAAAGCTATTGTTTTCGTTATCTGAAGGAGCATCAGGTCCTGTTCTAAAAAAACCTGGTGGTATAACAGGTCCGATGTTAACGATTTCATTTTCTAAAAAACCATTCAATGGAGCCTCTCCTAAATCCTGAAGTGCAATAATATTTCTTGAGTTATTGTCAGTAGTACTCACTCTATTTTGCCTGTTGGTTACCCAAACTTCTAGCCTTGTAATTTGAACTCTGCTACTAATAACTGGATAATTAGCCAAAGAAGAATCATATTTATTTCTGAAATATTGCGAAAGGAAGAAGTGTCGATCAGCATCATAATCTAACGAAAAGATGTCGAATTCCTGAACCGTTCCGCCACCTTGTGCAGTAACTGATTTTGATTGTGATTTTTGTTCGGAGAAAATTCCTGTAATCGTGGTTTTCCCAAATTGGAACTGGGCTTTAACACCAAATAAACTTTGAGCTCCACGAATCAATGAACTGTTTAATGGCAAGCTAACGTTACCGACTTCTATTTTTTGAAGGATATCGTCTTCAGTTGGAGTATATTCTAATTTGATAAGATTCTGAAAGGCAAAGGTAGATTCAGTATCATAGTTCGCATTCACATTCAATCGGGTTCCCACTTTCCCCATCAAGCTCAAACTGATTCTCTGGTCGAAATCGAAAGTGGTTATCGCTCTATTTCGTGGAGAAAAGGAAGGATTATCTTGTTTGGTATACCGAACTCCTAAGTCCATTTCTACCGATCCTGTTGGTTTTACATCAATTGTATTACTTCCAAAAATCGTTTCGAAGAAACTGGAATTCACATAATAACGTGGCAATAAATCTTTTTTGGCCTCTTCCGATCCTTCTTTTTTTCCGTCGATAGCATCGGCTTTTTCTTTGAAATATTTTTTCATCGATTCCCGCATCACAAGATCTTCATACTCTTTTGGAGTTAGAATGGCTGGATAATTGATGTTATATTCACCTACTTTACTGTTGTAAATATACCGATCGGTGACAGGATCATAGGTATAGGCAGAAACCACACTTGGTGGATTTTGAATTTCTAATTTTCCCGTATTATAACCAATGGTATCCTTAACTTCTTGGTCATCTTCGTCCTCTTCAACTTGGGCTTGTACATCGAATGCGGCAAAGAAAACAAGTAAAAAAATACCCATTTTCATGATTGCTTCAGTTCCTTTAAGATAGAATGTCTTCAACTACTATAAATTTTTTAATGCTTGTTTTATTATCGTCTCTACGGAAGCATCTGGCTGCTCTTTCACAATTTTTTCAACCACCTTTTCAGCCGATTTCCTGATGAAACCTAAAACCTCCAAAGCAGATAACGCTTCATCTCGATTTGTATTGTTTTGTACTATAGAAACTTCGTCCAAATCATACAACTTTAACACCTTGTCCTTTAAATCCAAGATAGCCCGTTGTGCGGTTTTGGCTCCAATCCCTTTAATAGACTGGATTGTAGCTACATCACCCGAAGCAATTGCCTGGATGATCTGTTTTGGGTCGAGCGAAGAAAGCATTGTTCTGGCAATACTGGCCCCAATTCCCGAAACAGAGAGTAGCATTTTAAAGATCTCTCGCTCAGACTTTTCTACGAAACCAAATAAAGTATGGGCATCTTCCTTGATTTGGAGATACGTAAATAGCTTAATATGGTCCGATGACGGAAGTAATGAATAAGTATGTAACGAAATATTAATATGATAACCCACACCTGAACAGTCTATTACAACTTCGGTTGGCGTTTTTTCTACTAATTTACCTTGTATATGTGCAATCATTAGTGTTAAGTAATTGCCAAATGTAGCAAAAATCTTTTATTGTACTGAATGTAATTGAGTATCAACGAAAAAAAAATCCAAACTATACCGTAGCAATCTTGTTTCGCTTCTCTTTTTCCTGTGCATCCACAACGGCAACGGCTGCCATATTAACCATTTCTTCTACACTAGCACCTAGCTGAAAGACGTGAACTGGCTTGTCCATTCCAAGTATAATAGGTCCAATCGAATCTACTTTATACAGTTCTTTTAGCATTTTATAGTTGATATTCGCTGCTTCCAGATTTGGAAAAATAAGGGTGTTCACTTTCTTTCCTGCCAATTTTGAAAACGGGAATTTCTTTTGAAGCATTTCAGGATTCAGGGCAAAATCGGTCTGGATTTCTCCATCAACAATCAGATCTGGATAATATTTATGCAAATAGGCAACCGCCTCTCTCACTTTTGAAGCACTTGCATTTGGCGAAGATCCAAAATTTGAATAGGAAACCATTGCCATAACAGGTTGCATCCCGAACATTTTTACGGTTTTGGCAGTCATCAAAGCAATTTTTGCCAAATCATCTGCAGATGGATCGGGATTGATGGCGGTATCAGACAGAAACATTGGCCCTCGATTGGTCATCATCATATTGGCAGTGGCAATCAACGAGATACCCGGAGCCTTGTCGATCAGTTGCATCATAGGTTTTATAACCGATGGATAACTTCTCGAATAACCCGTCACCAAAGCATCGGCTTCGCCTTCATTGACCATCATGGCGGCAAAATAATTTCGTTCACGCATCCATTTTTGGGCATCCAGTAGCGAAATTCCTCTTCGCTGTCTCGACTTCCAAAAAATATCTGCAAATCGTAATCTTCTTTCGTCTTCCTCTGATTTTTTTGGATCAAAAATAGGCACATCGGCATCAAAGCCAAGTTCTTCTTTTAGTTCCAAAATTACTTCCTTGTCTCCTAAAAGAATTGGGTGCCCTATTCCCTCTTCCAATACGATTTGGGCAGCTTTCAGCACATCCAAATGATCGGCTTCTGCAAAAACAATACGTTTTGGATCGGTTTTCGCCCTGTTGGTCAATAACCTCACCATCTTATTATCAGACCCTAATCGCTCTAAAAGTTCTTCTTCATATTTTTCCCAATCATGGATAGGATGTGTCGCCACGCCAGATTCCATTGCTGCTTTTGCAACAGCTGGAGCCACAACGGCAATCAATCGTGGATCGAATGGTTTTGGAATGATATAATCGCGTCCAAAATTCAGTTTGGTTTCGCCATAGGCAATATTCACTTGTTCTGGAACCGATTCTTTAGCCAATGAAGCCAAAGCTCGAACGGCTGCCATTTTCATCGCCTCGTTGATTTTGGTAGCACGAACATCCAGAGCTCCTCTAAAAATATAAGGAAAACCCAAAACGTTGTTCACCTGGTTAGGATGATCGGATCTTCCGGTTGCCATAATAATATCATGGCGAGTGGCGATGGCCAAATCATAATCGATTTCCGGAACTGGATTGGCCATGGCAAAAACAATCGGATCGTTTGCCATTTCCAGCAACATATCAGGAGTTAGGATATTTCCGGCCGAAAGTCCCAGGAATACATCAGCACCTTTCAAGGCGTGTTTCAAGTCGATAGCTGGGATTCCGTTGGCATATTTTTGTTGTAAAGCGGATAAATCCTGACGGTCTTTCGACAAGACCCCATCTTTATCAAACATGATGATATTTTTGACATTCACACCTAGAAGTACATATAGATTGGCACAAGCCAAAGCGGCCGAACCTGCTCCAGAAACCACTACTTTTATATCTTCAATCTTTTTATCAGCTAATTCTAAGGCATTCAACAAGGCTGCCGACGAGATAATCGCCGTTCCGTGTTGGTCATCATGCATCACCGGAATGTTCAATTCCTCCACCAGGCGTCTTTCGATTTCAAAAGATTCGGGTGCCTTGATGTCTTCAAGGTTGATGCCGCCAAAAGTTGGAGCAATATTCTTAACCGTTTCGATAAAAGCATCGATGTCTTTTGTACCCACTTCGATGTCAAAAACATCAATATCGGCAAAAATCTTAAACAATAAAGCCTTTCCCTCCATAACCGGTTTTGAGGCTTCGGGACCAATGTCACCCAGACCTAAAACTGCGGTTCCGTTGGTGATCACGGCTACAAGATTTCCTTTGGCAGTATATTTATAAACGTTGTTGACGTCTTTTGCAATTTCAAGGCAAGGTTCCGCAACTCCTGGCGAATAGGCCAAGGACAAGTCCCTTTGGGTGGCATATTTCTTGGTTGGTACTACTTGAATTTTCCCAGGGGTGGGTTTGGCGTGGTATAATAAAGCTTCTCTTCTTTTGCTGTACTTGTTCATTTAGAATCGTTTTTATTCCGACTTACAAAGGTAAAAGTCTGAATGTAAAAAGGAAACTTTTGGGGGCTTATTTATTGAATATTTATTGGAGTCCAAACTTGGTTAACTATGGAAAATAGTATTCTTGAAATTTTATAGCTTTACAGCTTTGCCAATTTAACTCCAAAAATATATTTTCAATACAAAAACCAAAACAATCAAACTTTTGCTGAAGCAGATAGCCCTCCTATTCAATCTTTTCAGATGGGTTCTCAATGTTAGATTATTCCTTTCAATATGATTCGTACCAAAATTCCCCTCCTGTGGAGGGTTGTTCGCCGCGGCGAATGGGGTGGCCTTTCTGGTAAAATCCCGACAGTACTTACACATCTCATCAACTTCACAGGCTTTTCCCTTACTGATAATGGGCTGTTGAATGCTTTTGGCAATCGAAACAATCCTTTTCAACAATGTGGTAGCCGAAATTTTTAATACCCTTGCAGTGCTTCTTATTCCCAGGCCTTCCTTGGTTATCTGATTGAGGTCTGACTAATAAGCATTGTAGCCATAGCAAGACTGTTGCCGCTTTTGACAGATACAACATTTATAACGTTGCTTCTCATTGTTTTGAAATCCATTCTTTATGCATTTACCACTACAAAAATTACATTTTATTTCCATGACCTATTTTGATACATTAAGATACAAGAAAAGCATTTTTAGTCCTTATCCGACCTTAAAAATAGAAGAGGCGACCTGTTGGGTCACCTCTAATTGGTTTGGAATTTCAAAATACATACTGTTTTTCAAGGAATTAAAGTGGTGTTTTTGAAAAACACCTAATCTGAAACATTACCTACCCGCTCGATACATTACTGGTGTTTAGAAATATTATATTTTTCATCAACTTTATTTTCTTTAATAAATTCATTAAAAAATTTATAATTTAAAGGCCTTGACAAAGTATCCTTTTTAATATCATGAATATAATAACTTAATAACTTCGTCGATACTTTTTTTGGTTCCTTAGAATTTGTACTATCTACTGAAAAGAAAATATAATTATCGGTAAAACTGTATTCAACTACTCCTTTATGGATTATTAGCTCATTATTTCTAAGTATGGAATTTGTAGATCCTCCTCCTTTATAAAATAAATATCCACTAGGCAGAACGTATTCTTGATTAGAAAGATTACAACTAAAAGCTAAAAATAAACTAAATATTGAAACTATTTTTTTCATGGATATTGTTTATATAAATAAGGTTGTGGTATAATTGAAGGTGCCTCTATGGTATTTAAACCTTTAAATACAAAATCAAAGGGGGTTCCTTCCCCAGCATAGACTTCTCCTAATGCTGTAAGAAAATTTCTTGGTGAAAGAAATTCAGAAACTTTAAGAGGATTAGAAAACTCCATATTAAAGTCATAAGTATTAGCAACTATTTCTACTTGATTGTTACCTTTATAAGTAACAAGTAGTTTTCCAAATACTTTACCCTGTTGCGAATTAAGTAAAGTACGTATCAAATATGTTTTTCCTACAATCCAGTTTTTAGTTTTAGTATGTAAAAAATTTAAATCAACAGTTGACGCATCAACATAATATGGATCCCCACCACCATTTCTATAATGTTCATTTGCCTGGTCTAAAGTTGGCGCTTTTTCACCTTTTCCAGAATTTGTTCTTTTCTTTTTTGGGTCTTCCTGGTCATCTTGACTGTAAATACCTCCATCCTCACTACCTGCAAATTGCGTCCCATTATTCTTGGCTGTCCAGTGAAATTCAGTACCAGTCATATTATTCAATATATTTTCAAAAAAAGCTTTAGATACCATTCCATCAGGATCTATAAAGTAAACTGGATTATTCAGAGCATAAGTATAAGGACTAAACCTTCTACTTGTCTCCGCCAGCGGGTCAATATTCATCCATCTACCAATCGCAGGGTCGTAATTCCTCGCCCCATAGTCGTAGAAGTTAAGCCCCAGCTCGTCCTGATACTCTTTACCATTGTACTTATACTGATAGTTACCCCTTCTTACTTCCTCCACTATTGCATAGATCCCACCTGTTCCTGGGGAGCCTCCCCAATCCCGAATCTCTCGGTTGTAGTTGTGCTTCATCCCAAAGGGATAATAATGGTTCTCCTCCAATATTCGTGTAGCGGTGCCTTCCTTGGTATAACTCAGCCTGATGTTGCCCAGATGGTCGGTATAATTATACACATAGTTAAAGAGGTTTCCATTGGTTACCCTGACATATCCTTCTGCTGTTGGAAAAAATTCTAAAACTGTAGCTATATACTGATAGCCATCCAAATAATCCGTCATCACGTTTTGTTGTTCGCCATTTGGCGATTGGTTCAGAACGTGCTTCATAACTTTCTGCCCCAATGCATTATAAAGATAGGAAATAAATTTTTGTCCCGCATCAACCTTGAAGTTGATTCTTGTTGGGAGATTCAAATGGTTATAGGTAATCCCCTGGATTCCCTTGTTCCAGTCAGCGGTCATGTTGCCATTGGCATCATACTCAAAATCATAATCCTTGTGGGTGGGGTTAAACGCCTTGTTTTTATTACCATCTAAAAAGCCATCAAGGCTATTGCTGTTATCATCGACCCTCCTGAGCACGTTAGAATCGGTGTCATATATATAGTTCAAATCATCTATGGGATAGACGCTACCATCATCCTTATCCAAATAACCGTTTCTATAAAGATGGAAGATATTGCCGTTTTTGTCGTAACTGATTTCTTCGTTGTAGGCAGCCGTATAGGATTGCGTTAGTCCCGGCTTTTGATAATAGGCATCCGTCAGACGGTTCAAATCGTCATACTCATAGCTGTATTTCCTTAACACGTTCTCGGGATGTGTCTTCCAATAGGTTTCTCCTATATTGCCGTTATACAAGGGTGTAGTTGTGCCTTCCACTTCATTGTAGCCAATCTTGAAGGCAAAAAGATCCGTTGGCGAGCCACTTTCAGTAAAGCTTTGTGTGTTGTTGATGCCCTTGAGCCAGCCCCGGATATTATACGTAAAATCTACCTTCTGCAAACCTTGTCCCGTCAAAAGGCCACCAACACGCTTGTTCTTCAATTGACCCAACGCGTCATATTCATTCTTGGTGATAAGTTCCTCTGTCCCACCATTTACTTTGTGCCTTTGCTCCAGCAGCCTGCCTTGGTCGGTATAGGTAAAATAGTCGTTTACTTCCAACTCCTGGGATGTGCCTGCCAATCGCTTATGCAAGGTTTGCGTTTGCAATACCTTCCCTTCAAAGTCATATTTGGTAAGTGCTCTTGTGTAGCCTCCCAGATAATTTACCTTATGGCTCATCACTACACTAGCCTTCCTGTCATACAGCATATAGGAAAGCTCATTTTTATACATCGTAGAGGTTTCCAGCACTCGCACCCAGGAACCAGTTGCCAGCCCCTTGGGTTTCTTATCCGTATTATTGTAATGTACTTGTTCTGTAGTGCCATCCCACATAACAGAAAAGGTTACTGGAGCATTAGGAAAACTGTAATTATCATAATAGATAACGGTCAGCACATGATAGCCTACAGTGGGTTCGGCCACATTGGTATAATTAAAAGCAACTCCGTTCACTGTTGAATTCACCGTTGCAGATGTGGTTCGCTTTTCACTTATCGTGGTGGCGGCAGCTCCATTGTATATACCCTGCAATGTGTTTCTCGTACTGCTGGTAACAGTTGCCTCTTTCCAAGCCGTCAGTATTGGTCGGTTATAGGCGTCATACTTGGTTATAAGCCAGCCCGAAGCTGTTATATTGCTAAAAGGCGAGTTGGCAGGCCCAGTAGCCACCACCCTGTCGAGCTTGTCGTAGACGATAAATTCCCATTGCTTTCCTGGAAGCTTCCTTTCCACAAGGCGGTTGCGTGAGTCATACTTGTACTGATAACATACGCCTTCCAATACGGGGTTAGTAATACTTCCGTTGGCTAACGGAGGCAAAACATAGGTCAGGTTGCCAAACTGGTCATTTACATAGTAAGTGTCGTGAGCAATGTTTTCATTATATGTCCTTTTTAATACAACTTCGCCACTTTTATTCTTAAATTCCTCGCTTGTATTATTTTTTCCATCGGCAAGAATCCAGTTCTCATTCTTCATTACTGTCTTATATAATCGGCCAGCAGGATAATAATTATAATTTGATAGTGATATGTTATATAAACCTGCAGATGGACTTGTCGCTGTAGCTGCAAACATTTTCACTTCATCCTGTTCAGTATTCACAAGATAGCTATATCTGACAGAATGATCCGGATCAGATGATGTAATTGGCAACATCCAATCATTACCAGGTGCCCCTTCCTTTAGCACCCTATTTAAGGGAGAATCTTCATATTTTTTTTCAGAATATGGGTTTAATGTATTTTCGTATTGCGTAGTATCATAAAAATCCAGCGTATTCGATTCTGCCGATGGATCATAGGCAAGTGTAGTGTTTGCACTTTCATAAGGCAAAAAATCTTTCGATTGCCTGCCTAAGTTATCATAGGATATATGTGTAAGGATGTCTCTACCGTTATTCGAGGCTCTTCCATTTACCAACTGTTTAGGCCTTCCTAATCCATCATAATAGGTAACTGTCTCTGTCTTATTTGCATTTGGAACAGATAATGTACTTGTCACAGGAACCTTGTAGATAGTATTCTTTATATAATTTTGGGTAGTGGTTTGCGCAAAAGAGAATAAAGGAAACAATAGGAATATTACTTTTTTCATATCTTAATTGTTAAAGTTTATATTTATATTCATTACAAGAAAGTATATTAAAAGTTCCTGCAACGGCTCCCCTTTCTTTTATGCACGTTAATCGCTGAAAATTATCGTAGGTATAGTAAAGCGTATAACCTTTTTCATCCGTTTTACTGGTTATACCTATGTTAGGATCATAGGTATAAGTTGTAATCATATCGTTGGGAAACTGCGTTCTTAAATTATTCAAAGCCACTCTTAAATTTTCTTCAGATACTGCATCAACATCTAAATTGGAAAGATTCTGCAAATTGACTACATAACTATTTATAAAAGCATATGACATTGTAACGGCCTTTATTTCTGCAATTGGATACTTTTTTTGATACCCCCAAATTACAACCGTACTAATATCATCTGTTTTCCTAAACTCGAGAGGATTTCCGTTACTATCATTGAACAAATATTTCACCCTGCTCTCAAATGGATTATTAAATTTTGCAAAAAACACCTCTAAAGGCTGTTGAATGTTACTTTGCAACGAGTAATTTTTTTTTGATTTATCTACTATAGTTCCATTCCGATACTTACTTGTATAAACAACTTCATTAAGTCTATTTGCATTATATAAGGCCTGTAAATTAGTTGTACTTCCATAGTCCGCTGGCCACGAATTGTCGCCAGAATAATAAGTAGACTCCAATACTACATTTCCTTGTGAATCAATATGTTGAACACTACTAGGAAGATCAATTTTTCTTCCTATAGTGTTTGAATATCCATAGGTATAAAGGTTCTCTATTTCTTGTCCATTTTCGTATTCCGTAATTTTTTTAGTTTGCAATCGATAGCTTTTGGAAACCAGACTATAAAATCTATAGAAATGCATACGAGATTCCCACGTAGCGTTCCCATTATAGAAACTTCTGGAAGAAGCTGTTAATGTTCCTTTTATTTGTCTAGGATCTGCATAATCTTCATAACTATAATCTACTCTATGCAGTAAGGTGCCTTCCGAGTTACGTATTTCCTCATAGATGGGTTTGCCATATAATCCATTTTCTTCCCGAATAGCGGGATACTTATCTATCCAGCTAAGATAACTAGGCCTATGAAAAGTATAGTTTTTGCTACCTTTGAATACGCCATTATCCATATTCTTGACTGTTACAGATCCATAAATAGGAGAAGCAAAATTAGGCACATTAACAGACAGTATTGGAGCAGATGATCTAACGGATAAAATACGGAAGTCCTGGGTGCCCAGCGATATGTAATTTGGATTCCCCTGCAAATGAAAAGCATTATTGTATGGATGTGGCCCTGTGGCTAAACTATAACAACCGGGTCCAGAATCTCCGGGTTCCATTCCAAGTACCGTAACATCAGCAATATTTGCAGTGTTTTGAAAATCGTATGAGTGTACGACATTTAATAAGGTTCCTAAATCATAGGAATAATGTTGTTCGATTAGTCCAATTTCTGTCGGATCCTTCATTTTAATCTTATCAAGACGTAATCCTGCCAAATAACCGTATTCAAATGAGTGGATACCACCTGTTGGGTACTTAACTTGTTTTAACATAAAAGCTTTGGCTACAGTGCTGTTTGAGCTTCGGTCTGCAGGTTGAGAACAGAGAGGCAATAACCGTGCATTATTAATGCTGTTAAAATACCCCCATGAATCTTTAGCAAAACTCATCCTTCTTGGTAGCCATCCCACATCTGATTGATCATAATAACTAAAAGTATAGGAAGGTAGTGCAGTATCGTCACTGCCTATTTCCGTGATACTATTTAAACGCAATCTTTTAATATCTGAATTGGTATCACTAATTTGTAAATAAGAAGATTTAGTAGTAGCTGAAACAAAATAATTATAGTTTAGAAGGTATTTTTTTAAAACCTGATTGTGCCACTTATCATAAATTTCTATTTCGTCAATTATCTTTGCATTGGTATTTATACTTTCTTGCAAGTTTATATTGTACTGATCTACATCCTGTCTATTGGCAACTCCTTTAAATTTAACCCTTACTTTACTGCTGTTGATTTCATCAATTACAAAACTTTTAATCGAACTATATCTTCTGCTAAATGTGTTGTAATTAAGCTGTGCCATGTAGTTACATATATCGTATAGAGGACTTCTTGCATAACTATAAAATTCATCATTAACAGATTGATAGGTATAGTTGTGCTGGTAATACGTGAAAGTAATTTCTTCTTTACTTACGGGATTATAAATTCGGGTCAAGTACCAAGCGGTAATTTGTTCTCTATTATATATTTCTTCGTTATTCGTTGAACGGTTATGTGTGATTTCTTTTGTTGAATTCTGCCCGAAATAATACTTCATGCCATCCGGAGTTGTAATTTCCCACTCTTGAATTATGTTCATGTTGTATAATTGCCCTTGAGGAGTTGTAAAAGGTGAATAGATCCCCATCACTTTTCTAATTTTCAAATCTTTCCTCATAGGAAAAAAAACAGGCGCTACATCACCTGTAACATTATCAATTCCATTCTCAAACATAAACTTGCCAGAATAGCCGTTGAAATTAAAATAAAATACATCTGCTTCTAAATCCTGATCGTTATACTGATAATTATTGTAAGAATGCGTGTCAAAATATTCACATCCGTATGAAAGGTCCGTTATACCCGCAAGATGTCTTTGATAACCAATATCAACGGTAGCATATCCTGTCAGCATGGACATGTCATCGAAATCTTCAGGTTTTTTTCTAACAGATGCCTCGTCCATAATACCTCTCACTTCTCTTGTAATAACTCCCCCGGCTATAAGATTCCAACCTAAACCGTATGAAGAAGCAAGTTCATCTACCTTTACTCCCCCTGATCCATAATTAAATGTCACTGGCAGTGTAATGCCCGGTTCATTTATTGTATATATTGGTATTGTTACATCTGGCCTTCCTCCAGATGTGTTAATAGGAGCATCGGTATATTTGATCATACTAAAAGCTGTTGGAGAAGGTAAGGTTACTTTTGGCAATGCATTGCTGATGGTTTGAGCAATTGAGTTTTGAAAAAACAAAAGGCATAATAACCATATTGTTAAACTACCTATTCTCTTCTCAATATTTACGAAGGAAATATTTCTCATAATAATTATAGCTAATTTGTTCTGTTTTTAATTGTCATTCTTGATTACCTTCACGCTTCCCTCACCCTTGTTGGTCTGGATATTCACGATATACACCCCCACCGGATATCCTGAGAGGTTTACAGGAACCGTCCGGCTGTCGATCTCGAACTTCTGGAGCTCGCGACCCCCTATGTCATACAGGCGTGCCGTGCCAATGTCAAAGTCAAAGCCAACAATCACGTTCGTATAGCTTATTACAGGATTGGGAATGGCCTCGATCTTGATCTTTTCCTTCAACGGCTTGTCCTTGTCCTTGATCTTCACCACCCAGAAATCCTTCCCGCCATAGTTTAGCTTCTTGTCCCGTGAGATCTTCGCACCCGGCTTTGGCCCAAGATTTTCCATCGGTACCGCACCTCCCTGGCTGCCGCCATTGCCTCCGCCTGAGTTGGTAGGGTTCAGCAGGTTGCCTACTGGGGAGTTCACCCCAAGCTTGAAGCCCGAGTCGTTGGTATTCCCCAAGGCCTCGTTAATGTCCTTGGTTGCCGAGTCCAATTGGCCTGCAACGGCTTCATTGACCTGCGAAGCGGTATCGTTTACCATAGTATCCAGTTCCTGCTGAGCCTTCTGTGCTCCGGCAAGCTGCTGGCTGCTGTCCAAGGGGCTAAGTCCTTCCACCAGTCCCTTTTTCTTCTGTTGCCTCCTGTGGGCAAAGCCCTTGAACTCGGGATTGGAAGTACCCGCCATCAGGTAGCCGCCATCGCGGGACATTACCACCTTCCGAAGAATGTCCTCGCCCTCACTTCCGATGGATTGCCTCCAGAGTTCTTCCCCCTTTTCAGAGATCTTGATCGCCATATAGTCGTTAAGGCCTTCATTGCCTTGCTCCTCATTGTTGGAAATCGGACTGTAGGCACCAATAAGGAAGCTGCCGTCCTGGTTTTCCACTAGGGAAGTCAGGATATCCACCGAGCCGATGTCATACGCCTCTTCCCAGAGCGTCTCGCCGTTTTCCCCAAGCCGAACCACCCAAAGGTCGGTTCCCTTCTTCGAGGTACGGGTCTGGCTGTTGGAACTTCCCGCCACCATATAGCCAAGGTCCGACGTCTGGTGGATGGCGTAGGGCTGGTCGTCATGTGCACCACCGATAGTCTGCTGCCACTCGATATTGCCGTTTTCATCCAATTTCAGTATCCAGAAGTCGCCGCCCTGACCCAGGTTCTCCTGCAATTTCTCGCCCGAGGTCGGACTGTTGGAATAGCCCGCCACGATAAAGCCGCCGTCCCTGGTCTGTTCCACATCCCGCAGCTGGTCGGCATATTGCCCGCCATAGGTCTTCTGCCACTGCTCATTCCCATCGGCATCGATCTTGACCAACCAATAGTCGGTATTCCCCCTTGTCTTTTCCTTTTTTACCCCAATATTGGATTCCCCTCCTTTGGAGGGGTGGCCGTAGGGCGGGGTGGATGAATTCGAAGTACCACCCAGCAAATACCCCCCATCCTTGGTCACCACCACGGTCTGCAGGTCATCCTGCCCAATACCACCAAAACACTTCTGCCACATCGGGTCGCCCTTTGCATTGAGCTTGATCACCCAATAATCATTGCCACCATGTCCCTCAGCTGTCTTTTGATAGCCTACTGTACTGTTAGAAGTTCCGGCCAACAAAAAACCACCATCATGTGTCGTCTTGATGCTGTGCAACAAATCACTTGCCCCTCCGCCAAAGCTCTTCTGCCATTCGGCACTCCCATGCTCGTCCATCTTCCAGATCCAGTAGTCCAAATCCCCGCTTCCGGGATCGGTCTTGTTGCCCGACTTCATCGAGAGGGAGCTTCCCCCAAGGATAAAGCCATAGTCGGCAGTGGGCTGGATGTCGTTCAGGTACTCGGCATGGCGTCCCCCGAAGGATTTCTCCCAGAGGATCTCCTGGGCAGAAAGCCCCAGGGGCAGTAGCAAAAAGGGAAGCAATTTTCTCATAATGTGCAGCTTAAAAATAGTATTCCTGTGTATTATCTTACGATTGCTGAAAATTAACAAAATATTTGGAAAGCATTAGTAAGAATTTCGCAAAAATTCAATAGGTAGTTTTACGGTTTTTGGAAGGGATTGAAAACTTTAAATGTTAATTTTTTACGAATAATGAATAATAGTCCACTTTGCCCTTTAGGGCATTCATTTTCCAAGACCTACTTCAACATTTTAAAACACAAAAAGACAGGTGTCTAAATACTTGATATTGTAATCGTATAAAGAGTAGGTATCCTGTGCTGGCTATACATTATAGTTGTATAAAAATCACTATGGAGATCCAATTTGAAATATTCCTCAAGCTCTTGGAAGTTGTAAATTTCAACCAGGCAGAACTTTCCAGGAGGACAGGCAAACCTGTTGAAAGGATAAAGGAATGGAAAAACGGGAAGCATTTGCCCTCATTCAGGCAATTGGTGGCAAAGACTGAAAAGTTAGGATATAATCTGAATGTGGAATTGGTAAAAAATAGGGAATAGGTTTTCTACAGAAATTAAATAGAGTAGTGTTACAGTATCAAAGGGGTGGCGCACTGTCTTTTAGTATAAAAAGTGCTACTTCTGTGGATTTTGTTATCAAATGTTAGATGTTTTGAAAGCTGACAAGAGAAATATTATTGTCTATTTACCAAGTTTAGAGACTGTTTTTTAAACTTATAATGGTAATTCAAAACCTAAGTGTTTACATATTAATTTAGCTTTTTTAATTGAAATATCCCAGCCACCACAACACTCAGGGCTTAAACAAATTGTAATAACGGCTATGTGTTTTCTCGCCTCGTTAATATTTTTACAAAGTTCTATGATATATTCATCGGTGAGCATTTGGTATTTTCCATCTTCAGAAGCTGCAAAAAAATAATCGATATCTAAATTTAGGATCCATTTATTTTCTTTTTGGCTCATCCAATATTCCACATTGGTAGAAAGATCTTTAATTTCATATTCACGGTCTATAAAACCTTCAAGGACTGTACCGTCATTATGTGTCGCAAAATACTTTATTCCAAATAAATTTGGGTAAACTAAATGTAGATTTCCAATATAATTGTCCCATCTGAATAAAGCAGCGTCTTGAACTCCCCGCATTGGTTGTCTTAATGCAACATATTCCTCTAATGACAGATTATTTAATTGAACACCAGTATCAATTATTTGAGTTTGGACAGTATTTGGATAATGTAATAAATCATAGTGTCTGTCTATGTGGAAGAGATTATGTACTGTTGCAACATCAATACTATCCATCCAACACCAACTTGCTGCTAAATGATTATCCATTACATAAATGTTTTCATGTTTTAAAACAAAGTTTAATGTTTCGTGATGAGATACTCCAAGAGGAACCTCCGGCTTTTTAATCCACATAGTTGATTGATTTAAAAGAATTTATTTTTAGATTTATTTTGTCTACTTTTTCTGTGCAACCTTTATGCTTAAATAAATGAACTAAAATTTGGTACATAAATAATAAATATTCACTATTTTCTAATTTCATATTTTCAAGTGTTTTTACGGCATTTTCTTGGTGTATTATTGCAAAATCAATATTATTGTCAAGTAAGTATAATTGGGACAAGTAGTTATAACAAGCACTTAAATAAAAATCATTTCTTTTTCCTTGATCTAAAGTATAATGTAATTTTATCCCTTCACTCATATATTTAATAGCTGATTTAATATCACCACAAATTTTATAACTGTCTGCTATTATTCGATACTCAATCACAAGTTGTTGATCATCGTATAAACTATGCTTCTTTCTAAACTTCTGAATATTTTTAAAATTTTCTAATGCTTTTTCAACATCTTTATTTTTTAAGTATGTATTAGAGATATTGTTTAAAGTTATAATAATTTCATTTTTTAATTTCATTTCATTTTGTTCGAAAAGACCTAAAGCTTTTTTAAATTGTGAGATTGCTTGGTTAGAATCTGTATAAGCATAAGCTAAACCTAAATTAACATAAATTACTCCAAGATTAATTTTATCAAGCATCGGATACTTTTCAGCTCTTGAAGCTAAATCAATCCAAAGATTTAAATCATTTTCAGAATTAAAATAAAAACGATATGAGTATAATAATTCGTTTTCTAACATTATTAATGGTTGATATACTGCATTTCTATATTCTTCTTTTATGGAGCTTAGAATGGATTGTGCATACCTTAAATATTTGAATGAAACAGCTGGATTATTTTGACCTTCTTTAATTCTTACTGTTAGCCATGTGATATAAAATAAATTTCCAAAAAAAGGTAAAGCAATTTTTCTTTGATTATATAAAAGTACTTCTTTTATTATTTTATGAATATTAATTCTTTGCTGGTCATCTGCAAATTCTATTAGTCCTTTTTTATCCAAACTTATTAATAAGTTTATAATATGAACTTTATTCTCTTTATAATGCTCTAATCCATTTATTAATATAATATCTTCAATTATTATGTCTCTTGAAGGTAAAATTGAAAGAAATTCCAAATATCCTTTTTCATGTGAATTAAGATTTTCAAAACTAAATTTCTTAATCAAGTAATTAAAAATTTTGATGCTATCATTCTCCTCTAAAATATCAATGTCAATTTTATATTCATCATCATCCAAATCTTGTTCTTTTAATGAATTATAGAAGTACTCAAGAGTTAAGTCAAAACTATTTTCAATTGTTTTTGCAACTAGTTCAATGACAAGAATGTTAAAATCAACATATTCAATGAATTCAGTCAATATTGATGAGTCCGTTTTTTGTTGCCTGCTTATATATGAGTTAAAAATATTTTTGCAGTTTTGAATGCTTATTTGAGGTAATTTTACACAAGGAACTGTTTTGATCTTACTTCTCGATAATATCAATTTCTCCCAATTTGTCAAGCTTAAAAACTTATTTAGTGAAGCCTTATCTTCTTCAAATTCTTGAATATCAACAATAATTAAATTTTTTCCTTCAATTTTATTTAGTTCGTTTAAAATATTTACAAATCTACATTCAACTTCATGTATAGAGGAAAATTCAAGATTAAGATTTTTTATAAGTATTTCATCAAATGCAAATGAATGGCTCAACGAATTTTCAACAGTTACCCAAATTAAATGATTGTAGCTAGAATAGGTTTGCAAATATTTTTTAGCGAATGAAGTTTTACCCATTCCACCATGAGAGAAAACTGATATTAATTTTGTTGTAGTTAGTTGTGAGTTTATCTCTGCTATAAATGGTTCCCAATCATAAATATTTATTGAGATATAATCTGGTATTAGATTTAAAAATTTTGGTATTTCATTATTTTTAGACTTTTTAAATGATTTTTTTAACAAATCAATTTGATTAGTATGATTTTCAATTTTTGATTGAATATCTTTAATATCAGTCCTTAATAAATCTAACTCTATATTTATTAATCTGAAAAATTTTATGTTCAAATATTTTTCAAGCTCGGTATCTGAACGACCTAAAAGATTAATAATTGTCTTTTTTGTTAAACTTCTGTTTTCTGGATCTTTTTCTTGAGAACGTTTATATATTTCAGAAATAAAAACACCAAACAGAAGCGAAACTGGTCTATTTTGAAATTTATTATTTTCTAATAGATTTTCAATTTCAATTTTCAATTTTACGATAGCAACATCAGGTGAAAGACTTTCAAATTTCCATTTAATTTTTCTAGTAAAAATTTCAACTTCATTATTGACAATTTCAATTAGATTAGTAGCTGATAACTTAATTAAATTTTGTTTTTCCTCAGATCTTTTTTGATTTAACTTTTTATTTTTTCTGTTTTTTATTTCCTTAATTAAGATTTCTTTTATTTTGTCAATACATAATTTTCTTAAATTTTCATCACTCAAATTTTCATCATTTATCCATTTTGATAATAATTTCTCTCTGGAAGAAATACTTGTATTTGTAGAAAAACAGAAAGTAGAATCACCACTAAAATCTTTGTTTTTTTGATATAATATAAAAAAATTGAATATTGTATTTTTTACTTCTTCAGAATTTAAACTAAAGTTTGAAGTATAGCATTTTACTTGTGTAAAAATTAAAGTTTCGCCTACTTCTTTGATATCTTGGTCAACCTCGGAATAAGCGTCAAAGTCATTATCTTCAATAAAATTAACTATCCATTTTTTTAGAATAGTTAAGTATTGGTAGTAAAATCCCCTGTTTGTAGCTATTGCATCTGTATTAACTTCAAATACATCAATTATTTGTTCAAGCATTCAATGAAAAATTTAAGCTTTAAAAGTAATGAATTTAACACAGTTTTTTTGCTTTCAAGAAATGCTTTTCTATTTTGTACAGTCAATTTGGTTTTCATTATCTCCTTCCAATTGTCCAATCTCAATAAATGCAATATCATTAGCAAATGCTTTTTCTCCCACTAGACGTTCAATGTGAACTTAAACTGCTTCCCGAAGTCTTGGGTTTTCTTTGTGGACAATATAGTTTTTGAGTAACACTTTTATTCCTAAATCGGTTGATTTTTTTGGGTTTTCTAATGGGATGAAATACATTTCGCTTATTCTTAGATTGATGCAATAATATTCTAGTGGTTTGTCAGTGCCGTTTTCGTATTTGATTAGGTTGGTTTCGGGATGTAGGAATGCGGTTATTTTCCAACGTTCTACAACTAGAGCATGATGAACTAGTAGTTATACTTCTTTGAACAGATATGGGTTTGCGGTGATGATTAATTCTGCACCGTTTGTTTTGTTTTTGATAATGAGGTCTAGGTATTTCATTAATTCGCTTAAACAAAGGCATTATCAAATTAATATGGCAGTCCTTATTTTATTTATTCAATAATTTCTCTAAGTAAATCACTTTGTCTTTCTCCGCTTGAACCAAACGTTCATAAAGCTCTACAACCTTATCTAAAGGATTGAAAGTACAATCACGATTATGACTAAAAGCTCCTTGACTGTTACTGAAATCAGTGCCGGTAAACGTATTAAAGTAATTTATAACAGCTTCCTCTGAAAAATTCTTAATAGCCTCAACACTAACTCCAAGTGCCTTCGCCACCTCAGCCAGTTTTTCCTCCTCAATGGTTTCACTGTTCTCCATAATGGAAACCGCCTGCTGGCTAGTGCCCATGGCCTGGGCCAAAGCTTCCTGTTTCATATCCTTCAATTCGCGGATGCGGCTGATCTTGCGTCCGATGTGGTTTTTGGTTGGTGTTGTCATAATTCAAAGGTAGTATTTGATTGTGTAATAAAGCAAATGTAAAAAACATAACGGAAAATGTACCATACAATGAAAAAGGATTCGGTACATCGGCTGCCTGTGCTTACTTGCAGTCCATAACAAAAATACAATTTTTCTGTCACGTTTCACCTTAAAATCAAAAATTATGTACCACAACATCGTATTGCAACACGACCACCCACAGCACGCACCACTTACAAGGGCCATTGAGCTGTTGCTATCCTTTTCAATGGCGAACACCATCTACTTCTCGCCCCATCTGGAGGAAGGAGTAAACGAGGGCATCATCATCGTGATGATCAGCGAGGACAGCCCTTACTGCTGGTATGAACTCACGGAGCAGTATTGGAAAGTATTTCAAGGTTTTCCAGAATTCACCTTCCGTATCTTTGATGGAAGCTGGATGGAGGAATCCCTGAAAGAAGGCAATCCCTTCTTTGCCATCCACTGCAATCACAATACCTTGGCTTACAGTACGGCGGATAGTACGGAAATAGGTCTGGTTTCCCAATTGAAACCGAAACGCTTCCTGAAAAAAGCCAAGGCGGCCTATAAGATGGAAGACCATGCCGCTTTTTCATCGGGCCTCAATGTCAAATATCACCGCAAGAATGGCGACTACCTGCACGCGATGTTTCAGGTACATCAGAATATAATGTGGCTCTTCAGGGCAGCGGAATGGTTCCTGAGTGGGGAGTGGATTGCAAATGACGACCTGGGCGTGCATCAATCACGGATTGCCCTTTTTTCAAATGTATTAGGCAGGGCCTTTGATATGGATAAGGAAGAGGAAAAAGTCTTGCTTGATGCCCTGAATGACTCGTGTGCTGCAGTGCGTAACGGGACTGGTACAACTACTTTTAGCCAAGAGCAGGTAGATGCCGCCGTAGCCAAAAAGGAATGGATCAGGATGGAGGTGGCAAGGCTTTTCAGCCAGTGCAGGAAACGATGCCACTATGAACTGGGCAGGGCAAAAGCACCACTGATTGCGATGGCTGATAACGACCCACTAGAAGCCATCACGAGGATCATTACCCAAGCCGTTGCCGTTTCAGCCCTCTACTGTTTTGGAAAAAAGCATTCCAGCAGATCCGCCACAGGCTGTGTCCTTGATGCCCATGAAGTCGAATTCCAAACGACCCACTACTACCTGTTCCTGATCGTAAAGGAATATCAGGCGGATATTCCCGGTAACCTGTCCTATAGAATTAAGGAACAGACCAATGGACGGTGCACGGCCACTGTGGTGATGCATTCCAAGAAGTCTTTACGCCAAAAGGAAGGCGACCAGCAGTATTTCTTCCACCAGATCATGGAACGTGCCCAATTGCTTTTCAAGGAAAGCGTAAATCCGCCCTATCTGCCGTTCGACAAGGTGCCCGCCCGGCATTATCCTTCGGCCAAGATCTATCTGCACCAACGGATAAGGACTGCCTCGTTCCTGCAGGAGGCCGAGGGCATGGATGGAGGCGGAGCCACAAAGATACACGTGTATCTGATGCGCCTTGTGGTGGAGCAAACCTGCCTTGGATTGATAAGGCTTTTCCTTGGCTATACGCCACATCAATATTCCCTGCCATTCCTCTTTGAACTGTGCGAGTATTTTACACCGCTTACCTCCGAAATCTTCCCGAGGCAAACGGATAAGGACAAGGAGTTTCTCAAGATACTGTCGGGTGCTACCACATCACTTCGACATGGCTATATCGATGATGTGGCTTCGCACGATTATGAAGTGCTAAGCAACCGCTACAATGAATTTGTAGACAGGTCGGACAAGCTTATCGCGAAGGAAATGGAAAGGATTGAACTATTGGACGAAAATAATAACCAAAATAACTGAGGGATGGAAAAGGATAAGATCGAATCGTTTGAAGAACTGAAGGAATTTGCAAAAGGCAAATTCCAACTGCTGCAACCCAATGAAAACCGGAGGGGAAAATTACAGCTGTCACTGGAGGTAAGCAGCTATATCGAGTTGCAATGGCTGATCATCGACATCGTCAAGGTATCCCTGGCGGCACTGGATGCCAGTAGTGAGGAGGTGACGGAGGTCAGGAACCCGCAAAGTGCCGTCAGGGGTGTCTTGGAACTGCTCTTGCAGCTGCTGCCTTTGGAAGAAATGCAACTGGTGGATGGGATTTATGAAATGCTAAGGGAAAAGCAATTGGAGAAATAGGTAAACCTCGGTTCAGCTGATGCGAAACAGGCATTCCATTAGGGCAAAAAGGTCATTGAGAAGCAACATCCACCACAGTTAATGCATTATAAGACTGATCATGCAAGGGATAAAGCGCACCGTTGACCTCCTGGAGGAACTCGACAAGGAGCATCCAGAAAGAGATACTGGAATCAGAGGGGGTATGATCCAGGCTTATCTTCAGGTCAATCGGACTGAGATCTAAAGGAAGCTGTTGGATACTGCTGCAACGCAGCACCGTGCTGCCCTGCTCGAAATCTACCTCAAGGAGCCCAGTTTGGAACGCAACATGGGTCGCAGCCTTCGGATACTGCAGCATGGTGGCGGGTACCAGCGAGGGCAAGCCAAGGACATAATCGCTTTCAAGGACATACTGGCAAAGCAGCACCGAGCCGAGCGTTGACCTCGAATTGAAATCAAATCCTGTCAGAAGTCGCCTTCCCTCAGCCGTAAGCAGTCCCTTTGCCACACTCCGCTTCCCGCGCTCCGAAGCAAGGTCCTGCGCTTTCACTTGCATCAGCACCTTCACCATCCGCTGGAGCAGCTTCGGGTCTTTGGCAAGCAACAGTAAGGCCCTGCAACCCTGCCGTATCAGCTTCCCTGCCCTGTTCAGGTCCGCAAACTCACGGCTGTTCTCCCGTGTTCGCTCAAATGCGGAATCGCTGGCGACACGCTCTTTGGTAAGCGAACTTTTTCCTCTGACGAAATGTTTTCCATTCCGGTGCCTGTAGAAGGTCAGTTCCCCAATCGTACCCTCAATACTGAAAATGCTGGTGACGCGTGCCATAATGCTATACGTTTAATGAAACAATACCACAAAGGTAGCAACCGACAATGGGCCTTCGACAAAGGCAGCTCCTCTGCTGTCCGGAAGGTCCTCAAAAAGACCTTTCTGTCCCCAAATAATGCCAAAAAAACAGAATACGATACTCAGGCAATTTGAATGTAAAGAGGCTTGGATGTCAATGGAAGCCTGAAAATGCCGATCCATAGCTTAAAGGGGACTTGACCCTGAGCATTTGGAGGGATCGGAAGCACGGTAAATACGTTGTAAAAGCGTTGCAGCTGCGTTACAACAGCGTTGTAAGGGCGACTAAACCGCCACCAGGCGGGCTAATGGGGGTATGCAAACAGTTGGCGGTTTCAAATAGGGACGGTATGATTCCCGCATAAGGATGGAAATCTTCATTTTTTCATGTAATGATTTTAAAATTTTCCAACGGCTAAGTAGCAGCGATAGCTTTCAAAAACTCAGGAAGACACTGCACTTAAGCAGGGAAACAGTATCAGGACGTATTAATTTGATATCACAATCCCCAATTCAACACAGATCTAAAAAAGGAATAGTTTGAATTGTGATGTAAACAAAAACCCTTTAAATAATATAATTTAAAGGGTTTTGAAGTAATTTAAATGAATTTTTGCAGAAGGGATGGGATTCGAACCCACGATGCAGTTACCCACATACAAACTTTCCAGGCTTGCTCCTTCAACCACTCGGACACCCTTCTAAATAGTTGCGGTTGCAAAGAACACAAAAAAATACCACTAAACGAAATTTAAAAGTAATTTTTATGATAATTCGCCTCTCAATGAAGTTTCAAAAATAGTTTTGAAAACATTAGGGGAAACTTTTTGACCAATAAGGTACATCAGCTTGGTTATTGCTGTTTCGGTTGTAATATCTTTCCCAGAGATTACTCCTATTTTTTTCATGGAAGTACTCGTTTCATAATGTCCCATACTGACACTTCCGGCCGAACATTGTGTTACATTCACGATATGCAATCCTGATTTTATTGCTTTTTTCAAGGCATTGATAAACCATTCATCTGTTGGAGCATTTCCGGCTCCATACGTTTCCAGCACAACCCCTTTTAAATTCGGGATATTGAAAATTGCCGTCAAAACATCTTCATTAATTCCTGGAAACATTTTCAAGATGACCACATTTGGATCCAGATCTTTATGAACCACTAGTTTTTTGGAATTGGTTTTAGACAAAAACAATTCCTTATTGAGCTTGATATGGACACCTGATTCCGCCAACGGAGGATAATTGGGAGACATAAAAGCATTGAAATGTTCAGCATTGATTTTGGTTGTTCGGTTACCTCTATATAGTTTGTATTCAAAATAAAGGCAAACTTCCCCAATAACTGGTTTGTTTTTATACTGCAAAGAAGCAATTTGAATAGCGGTAATCAAATTCTCTTTCGCATCTGTTCTCAAATCCCCAATTGGCAACTGAGAACCTGTAAACACTACTGGTTTTGCCAAGTTTTCGAGCATAAAGCTTAAGGCTGAAGCCGAATAGGACATCGTGTCTGATCCATGAAGTACCACAAAACCATCAAACAAAGCATATTTCTGCTCAATAATCGATGCTATTTTTTGCCATTTCTCTGGATTCATATTCGAGGAATCGATTGGATGCTCGAAAGAATGGGTTTCAATTTCACAATCGAGCTGCTTCAACTCGGGAATCCTTTGCAACAATTTACTGAAATTGAAAGCTTTCAAGGCTCCCGTTTCAAAATCCTTCATCATTCCAATGGTTCCTCCTGTATAAATCAGAAGAATATTGGGTCTTGAAAAAGTCCCTGATTTGGAGGCTAAGGGACTTTTAGATTGCATTTTCGTATTTTGATTTGTTCACCACCGGATTAGCATACATGGCTAAAAAACCTTGCATTTCAACCGGATTATCTTCATCGATTCTAATCTCTAACCTTCTTTCGAAAAGTGATTTTTCCTTTTCAGTATATAAATGAGCATACTTGTTGGTTTTGTTCAAAATATCATAAGCGATATAATTCGTAGGCCAAAGCTTGTAACTGTTTAGGATAGAATCATCTATGGCTTGTGCCAATGCCTGAATTTGCTTATTCGAATTATCAAAATTTGCTTTGATTTCGTCTATTTCTTGGTCTAAAACTTCTCCAACATGAATATGTATTCTTTTTTTCTGGCCCATGATACCACTTAATAGCGTCATGAAATCTTCATTTTTTTCCTTGATGTAAATTTCATTATTGGCTTCAGCCATCAATTGTGGCATTTTTAATGCATCCGTAGGATCATATTCATAGGAAATCGAAACCGGAACAATCTTTACCTTCTTGAAATAATCCATCAAATTGGCTTCATCAGATCCCATGGCAAGCATTTTCAAAACACCTTGATGTGTAGCGTCATTGCCATCTTTTGTTCTTCCTTCACGTTGGGCTATCCAAACCGAGCGGTTTTCGCGTAGCAAAAGTTGTCCAATATATTCCGACAACAATTTAGAACTTTGCAACAATTCCCTTGGCGGAAGACCTCTCAAAACCAAAAAGTTACGGTTCAATTTAGATAACGTATAAAGAAACGATTTCTTCACCAAATTGTCACCAATTGCCGAAGCTGTCATGATCAAACCATGATCAAAAAGACAAGCATTGAGCAAGGAAGTATCTAAAATGATATCCCTATGGTTTGAGATATAAAGATAGGAAGTGTTTTTATCTAACTTCTCAAAGCCAGATGTAGTAAGGCCTTCAGACGTTTTTTGGAGCACCTGAGTCAATGCCTGGTAAATAAAATTGCATTGAAAATCCCGAATAGAGTGCGTTTTTTTGAGTTGTTCTTTCCAAACCTCATCCTCCACATCTGGAAAAGCAAAATTCATCAGAGCCTTCATCATCGGGTGGTGCACCACCTTCTGGATTGCTTCATTTATTTCCGAATCATAAAACGGCCGAATTGCGTCAAATTGCTGCATTTTTTTAGTTTAAAATTGGTAGAACAAAAGAACAAAATTTTATTGACATGCTTGTTCTCTTTTGATTAAATCCCGAAAATTGCCTTTGAATTTTCGGTTGTAATTTCCGCAATTTTATTGGGAGTTACTTTATAGATTTCGGCTAATTTAGTTATAACATTCACGATATAGCTGCTTTCATTTCTTTTTCCGCGATAGGGAATTGGAGCCAAATAGGGCGAATCGGTTTCTAAAACAATGTGTTTCAAATCGATTTTATCCAAAAACTGATCTATTTTTCCGTTCTTGAAGGTTACGACTCCGCCAATTCCGAGTTTCATATTGCAGGAAATTGCCTGCAAAGCCTGTTCATAATTACCCGTAAAGCAATGAAAAATGCCCCATAATTCGGACGACTTTTCTTCTTCTAAAATTTCGAAGACTTCGTCAAAAGCATCCCTGCAATGAATATTGATGGGCAATTTATACTGTTTTGCCAATTGAATTTGTCGTCTAAAGGCAAATTGCTGTTCCTTCAAATGGGTCTTGTCCCAAAACAAATCGATCCCGATTTCGCCAACGGCATAAAACTTCTTCTTAGACAATTCCGTTTCGACAAATGCAAGCTCTTCAAGATAATTTTCCTTTACATAGGTAGGATGCAAACCCATCATCAGAAATACATTTTCGGGATAATCGGCTTCCATCTGATACATTTTATCGGTATAAGAAGAATCGATCGAAGGCACAAATATTCGGGTAACACCATTATCAAAAGCACGTTGCATCATGTCCTTTCGGTCGTGGGCAAATTCTTCACTGTAAATATGGCTATGGGTATCGGTAATGGTCATATTTAAATATAAAGTTGCAAAGATACAAAGTTGCCCAAAAAGAAAGGCTTTCCCTCACGAATATAAAGTTTTAGGGTAGTAATTCTAATTTCAACTATTTAAAAATTCAATCTATGCCTCAAACAGACAGTCTTATACCTCAAAGAAACTGTATTGTGCCTCAAACGAACAGAACTATGCCTAGAATGAACAAAACTATGCCTAGAATGAACAGAACTACGCCTCAAACGAACAGAACTATGCCCAAAACGAACAGAACTATGCCTCAAACAGACAAAATGTGTGCTCAAACAGACACTTTTATAAAAACAGTGCTTTCAAGATAGTATGACACTACTATCCTACAAGTTGATGCATAAATGCTACTTGAAAGATTTAGTATTTAATTTTGAAATATTTGAAACCAATTGCGTTATTTTTACTTTCTTTAAAAAAAACAACTGCTTTCATTTACGTTTATGAAGAAAATACAAGAACTCCTCAAGAAGGAAAACTATAAGAAGATAAAATTTAAGGTGACCAAAACGCAGCACCTGTTGATAAAAGCTGAGATTAATGGCATTAAGGGAAATTTCATTCTCGACACGGGAGCTTCAAACAGTTGTGTAGGGTTTGAATGTATCGAACTTTTTACATTAGTTGCCAAAAAGTCAAAAACAAAGGCAGCGGGAGCGGGAGCCGTAGGGATGCTGACACAGGTTTCGGAGAAAAACAGGTTGAAGCTGGGAATGTGGAAATGGCCGAGTTTCGACCTCATCATCTTTGATTTATCACATGTCAATCAGGCATTGGAGCAACATAAAACAAAGCCGGTACAAGGGATTATTGGAGCCGATGTTTTGTTAGAAGGGAAGGCAATTATTGACTACTCGAATAAATATTTGTATTTGAGAAAGCTCTAATTACAACACCATCAGGTTACAACCCCGAATATCAGAATGATCAAAACGTCCCAATACTTCGAAAGAATTGTTGGGATATTTTTTGCCCAAATCCTGTGTGGCGATAAAGGAACAGGAGTTTATATTGGCCAAATCGATAACGTTGATACCTCCTGTTTTTCCGTTTTCTACATACGTCAAGGCGTCTTCGGTATCGCGAATGAGAATGTTCATCCAGGACGGGCATTCGAAAATTCCGTTTCCGAGGGAATAGGCTTGCGACAATAGCTCGGTCATTCCATACTCCGAATGTATGGCTGTAACGCCAAATCCTTTGCAAAGTTGGTCGTGCAATTCCTCCCGAATCATTTCCTTTCGCCTGCCTTTCATGCCACCCGTTTCCATAATGATGGTATTATTGAAATTGAACTTTCGCTTTTCTATCAAATCCAACAAGGCATAAGTAACCCCAATCAGTATTACATTTTGTTCTTGACTTTCGAGTTCGATTAACTTCTCGATCAATTCATCATGGTTATGCAAATAAAAACCGCTGTTTTCGTTATTTGATAGCTTGATAAGATCCTCCACCATATAAATCAGTGATGAACCTTGACGCTCCAGATAGGACGGAAGCAACGCCAAAACGGCATAATCCTCGATGTTGCCATAGAATTCAGAAAAAGCTTTCCGATAGCTTTCTTCGTAAAGCGTAACATCAGTAACCAGATGACGGCTTGTAACCATTCCTGTAGTTCCACTGCTTGTGAATATCTCCTGAACTGGATTTTCATCCGAAAGTACCTCGTGACTCTTGAAAAACTGGATGGGCAGGAACGGTATTTCCTGTAATGCTTTCACACTTCCCTTCTCTACTTTCAATAATTCACAAAACTGACGGTAAACGGCATTGTTGTCATATTGAAAACGAAACACCTTGAGGGCGATCTTTTCAAATTGCTTTTGGCTGGAAATGTTGAAGATGTCAGGAGTTGGGATCAAGTTTTTTTTTTTGCAAAAGTAAGAAAATAAAAAAAGCTCCAACGGTGTTGGAGCTTTTAGAGATTTTAAATTTAATTTTAGCTTTTGATTAGCTTTTCTGAATGAATCTTTCCATCAGTAGTTTCAACTGATAAATATACATTCCTTTTGAAAAATTACTGTTATAAAATCTATAGATTTGACTGTTTTCAGCTTTTATAGTAGTAATCATTTTACCTTCGATTGAAAAAACTTTTAATTGATGCTTCAGAATCTAGCATATAGGTTTGTAAATATTTCTAGTTTCATCTTCAATACCCTTTTTTCTAAATTAATAATTACTTTTGATTAAAATAGAATTATAATTATTTGCATGAAAGTATACAAAGTCCTTAAATTAAATCATTTAATAAAAAGTCATCGCATAAAATTCTTGGGATTATGGTTTCTAAACATGGCTAATAAAAGAACCATAGCTGTTTTTTTAGACCCTGTTTTAGCATGTAATTTTCGTTGTAAAATGTGCAATTTTAGTAATGACAGCTATGTTAAAGAAAAGATGAAAGGGATTTTGAAAGAAGAAGATCTTGAACAAATTGCAATGGCAAGTTTTAAAAATGCTTTAAAACTTCAAATAGGCTGTGCCGCCGAACCAACACTTTTTAACCATAACAAAAAGTTGATTGAAATAGCCAAACGGTATAAAGTCCCACATATTAGCATGGTTACCAATGGTAATCTATTGACAAATGAAAGTATAGTTGATTATGTAAATGCTGGGCTAAATGAATTTATTATCTCCGTTCATGGGGTGACGAAAAAAACGTATGAAAATTTTATGGAAAGAGGAAGTTTCGATTTATTTCATCAAACATTAGCCTTAATATCGGAACAAAAAAAGTCAAATCCCAAGTTGTTATTGCGTATAAACTATACTTTTAATGAAGATAATTTTTATGAATTGACAGATTTATTTACCTCATATAAGGACTATGCTATTGATGTTATACAGCTTAGGCCAATAGATAAGGTGGGCGAAGGTACAGTTTACAATAATTATAGTCTAAAAAAAATAGAAATTGATTATAAAACCATTTCTAATAAATTAAAAATAGAAGCAGAAAAAAGTGCGATTACTTTAATATATCCTAGTTCTATTAGCCGAAACGAACAGCAAACATCAATTGTAGCAACAGCAAACAATAGTAATTATTTAATGCCTTTTGTGTTTTGTTATATATCCCCAAGATTTTATTGGAAAGAAGGCTTTGATTATAAAAATGAAACTTTTTTAGAATGGAAAAAACGGACAGGCTGGAACAAAGTATTGTTTAAAAACATCTTTACTTCTAAAAATAAATTAGGATCAATGAATAGAAATATACTTAATTACTCTATTGATGTAAATTAGTATAATCCTAATATAGCCAAACACCATGAATTGGAGAATAAAAGCATCTTTACAAAAAATTTTAGCAGTAACCATGATAGGTGATAAGCTTAATCATCTGCCGGCTACTTTTAATAAAAACTACCATCGCAATGTGTTTTTATATCAAAGTCATGAATGCTTGCGAAAATTTAGTTATTGTAATTCTGTTATTAAAGAAAGAACGACTGCTTTAGAAATAGGGACAGGATATTCTATCCTATCTGCCGTTATATTGTCATTATTGGGGTTTAAAAAAGTCATCACGGTAGATATCACCCAAGACATTAGATTTTCAACATTTAAAAAACAGATAGGCTACATCGAAACGATGGAATTTCTAAATGAAATTTATTTAAAAAGCAGCTATACTAAAAGTGAAATAAATGACCTGATTGCCATAATAAAGAAAGAGAAATCATTTGCATCGCTTTTCGAGTCCTTAAACATCATTTATATCGCTCCCTATAGGTTTGACGATATTGAAAACCATTCGGATAGTTTTGACTATATTTCTTCGCAAGTGGTTTTAGAACACATACCGCCTGATGTCTTGGACACCCTATTTGAAAAAACTAAAAAGTGGTTAACGCAGGATGGCTTTGGCGTACATACAATAAATTTTATAGACCATTTCGCCAATCCTGGTTTTTTTCAAGACAAGTCCATTTCAGAGTTTAATTTTTTGAAATATTCTGATAAATATTGGTCCTTTTGGGCAGGTAATTCAATTGCATACACTAATAGGCTTTCTTATTTATATTATTTAGAACTTTGCAGCAAACACAACCTAACAGTAATTAATTTCATAGGAGAAAATTATAGGGATAGGGTTGAACTAAATATAAATTTAGTTCACAATGATGTCATTAAAAAATATAGAAACATAGCCAATCCTGATGAATTGACAAGATTTCAAAGAGGCACATTAATAATAAAGGAGTAATTCATTACTTTATTATTAATGTGCCTCAATAAAACAAAAAAGCCTCAACGTTACTTGAGGCTTTTGAAATATAGTTAAATTGGAATTATTTGATCACCAATTTTCTTGTAGCTGTTTTTCCTTCTTCAGTAATTTTAACGATATAAACACCTCCGTTTAAGTTAGAAACGTTTACTGTATTGTTAGTTGTAGCTTTCAATACTTGTTTTCCTAGTACATCGTAGATCACAACTTCTTTAGAAGAGTTTGCATCTGTGTTGATGTACAATTTTCCATCAACAACTGGGTTTGGATATACTTTTAAACCCTGGATTGAGTTAAATTTTCCAGTTGATAATACTGCAGCAAATGTTGTTGCAATTTCCAGATTGTCAACTTCTACAGATGGTGTTTCAGTTGGACTATCCTGTCTTAAAAAGAAACTAACAATAGAGGTCAAGTCAGAACCTGTATGAGTATCAGTCAATAGAGGAGATGCTTCATCATTAGTTGAAGGGTTTATCCACAATTTAGTTGTATCATCACTTGTTCCTTCTCCAAATGTATAAGCAACAACTACATCATAACTTGTTCCTGTGGTGTATGTATCAGTAGTGTAAGTAGTATTTGCTGCAGTACCAGTTCTAGTTTCAATACCTAAATTAAAAGTATTATCATCAACTCTCTTAGACCATAATGTTCCCCCAAAAGTTGTATTATTCTGTGCAAAACCAGCAAGATAACCTCCATTTGCTTCAGTTACACCAGCCATCGACAAAACAGTTAACGTAAACTTAAAGTAGATAGTTCCGCTTGATTGAGGAGTTATAAAAACTTGACAATCTGTACCTCCTCCATCAAATGCAACTTTAGTTCCATCTAATATTATATGATCAGTTGCGTTTGCAGTTCCAACAACAGACCAAGGTGCTGTTTCGTGTAAATTTCCCGCCGGATAGCTGAAAGTATCAGAAAATGGTAAAGAAACCTGTGCAAATCCAGTTGCCGTTATTGCAACAGCTAATAAAGTGTAAAGTTTTTTCATTTGTGTTTTTTTTAAAATTTTATAGTGCAAAGATAGGGAGTATTTTGCAAGTTTTTCAACATCCAATGTGAAAAAATTATTAAATTATAACATTTTAAGAAATCAAATTACTTCACTATCAGCTTTCTAGTGGCTGTAGCCTCTCCTTCTTTGATTTTAATGATGTAAACGCCAGGCGAAAGTGAAGCCACGTTCAACTCTTTTGCATTTACATTCAAAGAAGCTTGAAGTACTTTTTTTCCCAGAACATCATATATCGCAATTTCCTTGCTTTGTGAAGTCTTGGAAGTAATGTAGATTTTACCGTTGCTAACCGGGTTTGGGTAGAAACTCAATTCTTCTATAGCAGCAGTAGGTTGCTGTTTGTTTTCCTGAGCCACGAGCGGCGAAGCGAAACAGCATAGAAGCAAGAGGATGCTATAAAAGTAATTTTTAGTCATGGGTAACATTTGGTTAGGTCAAAGGTATAAAATAATTGCGAATTAAAAATTATGATTTAACTATAAAAGTTATACTAAAACACATTTTTTCTTTTAGTGGAAAGTCAAATACTGTACCAAAAAAAAAAAACATCCGCCGGATTGGCGGATGCTTCTATTTAACTTAAACCTAAATTTTTAATTATGGTAGGGTTTGAATTGGATTACAAACCTACTGTCCAACCAGCTGTCCAAGTAGGGATTCCTGAACCATTTCCAGCTCCTGTTGCGGTGTTATCTTCTGTAAAAATAGCAGCTACATCAACAACTGAAGCATCTGTTTTTGTCCCTTTAGATTTAGTTGTAACATCTTCAAATTTCACTTTTGTAGCTTTCAAGCTAGCTCCAACATATCCAACTCCTTCATCGTGTTGCACATCAAAACCAGTTTTCCAACCTTTCAATACTACGTTATCAAACATACCTTTAGTACCAACTCTCAATTTCATACCTTGAGATTCTGAACTTGTATCATTTGAACCAGCACCAATCAATGTGATGTTTTTAAGATTTGGGCTAGAGATTGGAGCTGCTAAGTGATTATTTGAGTTGTTATCAGCTTCGATTCCTCTGTTACCAGCATTAGTTCTGATACCATACCAGTTTTCACCAGTTCCAATCCATCCTTCTGTCCAGTCAAACAAATCATCACCAACGTTTGCACCTTTGCTAGTTACTACTAAATATTTAGCATTAACTGTACCACCAAACCATTCGAAACCATCATCAGAACCTTCATAAACCTGAACGTATTCGATAACTGTTTGACTTCCTACAGCAAAAAGAGAAAGACCGTTAAATTCTTTATCAGAAGAGTAAGAATATCCAGAATATTCAATTCTCAAATATTTGATAGATCCAGAAGTATCATTATTTACAGATCCACCATAAGTTAATTCTGAAACTTCTGCAGAAGCAGTAGTCCCTTTATTGATAGCAGCTTTTCCACAAAGTACTAGACCTCCCCATGCACCTGGAGCTTGTACAGCAGCAGTCATCACAACTGGGCTAGAAGCTGTTCCTTGAACATCGATCAAACCACCTTGAGCAACTGCGATATATCTAACTGATTCAAATTGGTTTGGATCTAATTGAGTAGCCTCAATTTTTACACCCGCTTTGATAGTAAGCTTTGCCCCATTATTAACTATAAGTTTTCCTGTAAGCTTATAAGTTCCTGACTCAAGGATTACCTCTCCGTCATTAATGTCTCCTTTAAGATCTTCTCTATTCAATACGAAAGAACTTGATGGACCATCATCATTATTACTTCCTGAATCATCGCTAGAACAAGATGTTGTAATTAGTGTTAGCGATAAAACTGCTAAACCGAAAATTTTTGAAATTGATTTTTTCATTTTTAAAAATATAAATTAGTTATGTTTTCTGATGCAAAAGTGCGAACCACAAGTTTCTTGAATGTTATCAACTTGTAATCTATTCGTTATATATACTTTACTTTAATGTTAAGAGCTTCAAGGCTTTTTAGAATTGGTAGTTGATACCCAATCCAAAAACAACACCTCTTTTATAACTTACAGCTGGAAGCGTTTCAGTAGCGTTTTCTTGAACTCTCTTAAACTCTGGATTTAGGATATTTCTAGCAGCCAAATCAATTCCGAGGTTTTTAGTGATTTTAGTTTTGAAAATAAAATCTAAAGTTCCCATTCCTTTGTCTACCAAGTTTCCTTTTTGTTCAACTCCAAGAGCATACAAACGATCAGAATAATGAGAGTAAGCTACAGTTGCAATAAATCCAGCATCTGTTGACCAGTTTCTAGCATACGATAAATCTGCATTTAAAATTAAATCTGAAGCCCCAGTAAAGCTTGATTCTGTATCTGTAATGTTTACATTTAATGTTCCCTCAGTATCAAGACGAACTTTTTCACTATCAATATCTTGATGTGTTTTCATATAAGAAGCATTCAATCCTGCTGATAACTTGTTGGTTAACTCGCTATCGATTTTGAAAATATTTTTTCTAATTTCAAATTCAGCACCCAATACATATCCTTGATCTCCAATGTTTACCCAAGAAATATCATTTGTTGATGAAGCAAGTGTAATTTCATTGATTGGATCTACGATATATTTTCCGAAAACCGTAACCGAGATAAGTTCTTCGGCCTTAGGGAACATTTCCCATTTTAAATCCAAGTTATAATCTTGTGATGGATATAAGTATGGATTACCAAATTTTACTTCTGTAATATCTTCATAAAGAAAAGGAGCTCTTTCTTTGAACTGTGGCAAGGTATAGGTTTTACTAGCTGCAAAACGTAGATTTTGCTTTTCGTTTAATTCATATTTTAAGATAAGGCTAGGCAAAAATTCATTTCTGTCAAAAGTATTTGTACCTCCATCACCATCTAACTGTGTTCTCCATTCAACACTCTGTTCCACTTTTTCATATCGCACTCCAAATACTCCACTTAGTTTTTGAGAAAGTTTGTATTCCAAATTAGCAAAACCAGCATGAATGTTTTGTTCTCCACTATAAGTTTGAGGTGTCATTCCTGCAAATGAACTAGTAGTAAACAAATCACCATAATTTTGCTGATTAAAAATTACATCTAACCCATTTGGGTCAACCGCAATTTGTTGAGCCTCTTGCGTCAATCCAAAATTGAATTGAATCGCTTCAAAATCACGTTTTTTAAATCTACCGTTATATCCTGCAGTTATTTTCCCTTTGGAATCTCCATTTTCATTGTCACCCAATTTGTAGGTCAAAGATAAATTTGCTGCCAGTTCATCTTCTGTCAAGTTTTGAAAATACCTGTGGTTATCAGTAACTGTTCTTTGAACTAAAGTATAGGCCTGAGTATCTCTAGTATAAAACATCTTGTTTTGAGTTCTGTCTGGCATATCACCTTTTACAGTATTGAAAGATGCACCCCAATCAAGTCCCAGCTTATCTGTCAATTTATGATTTCCTAATAACTGATTGATCATAATTGTATTCTGGATGAAAGTTGCTCTTTGAACCAAAAGATCAGCCTCTGAGTTATCAAAATCCCTGTCTTCTCCAAAATAAGTATCCCTAGACTGATCAGAAGAATTTACAAACAAGAAGTTATAACCAATTTTATGATCACTGTTAATGCGGTAATTAGCATTGAACATTCCTGTTGTATTTGTTTTGTAACTAAATCTTTCTTGTTGGAATGATTTCAAAGTTGCACCTTGAGCATTCAAACTTTGATTCAATCCTTCTCTTTGTTCAAAACCGCTATCGAAACTTGCTGTAGCAAAAAGGTTCAATTTTCCTTCTTCCCCAATTTCGAAAGATTCTCCAGCCTTCAACGAAATATTTCCTCCAAATGGAGCTTCTTTGGTTGGTGTCAAGCTGTTTTCAAAACTAAAACTTGTCAAAGGATCCTTAGGAACTCCATACGATACAAATCCTGTAGTTCTTGGGCCTCTTTGCAAAAGAAAGTCATTTTGTTTGTCAATTGCATTGCTATTGATTTTTGACCCCAAAGAGATCTCGAACATTCCTTTTCCTTTATAATCTTTAGAAGTAATATCTACATTTCCACCTGCAAAATCTCCAAAATTTCTAACGTTATAAACCTTATCAATAGAAATGTACTCTACAATATCAGTAGAAAATAAATCCAAGGCGATATTTTTTTTCTCAGGATCATTCGAAGGAATTGGAAGCCCGTTGATAGAAGTTGAATTGTATCGATCCCCAAGACCTCTAACAAAAACATTATTACTTCCTTCTTGTTTAGAGATACCTGAAGTTTTTGCTACAGCTGATGCAACATCACCAACACCTTTTCTAGACAATTCTTGTGCTCCAATATTTTGCTTAATCTCTACAGCATTCTTTTGCTCAATTAACAAAGAGGCTTCTTTTTGTCTGTTTACATTATTTGTAATCACAATATCCTCCAGCTTCACACTTCCTGAACCAATTGATTGATTTACAGTTGTAGTCTCGTTTGCCTTAACCGTAAAAGGAACCTCAACACTTTCATAACCTACAAAGCTGATTTGCAAAATATGATTTCCAGCTGCAACGTTAAGAGAATATTTCCCGTCCATATCAGTAGACATACCGATAGTTGTTCCTTTTATCATAACGTTAGCAAAAGGTAAAACTTCGTCATTCAGATCCTTATCTGTAATTGTTCCAGAAACCGTACCTTTGTTTTGCGAAAATGATGCAACACAGATAAATAATGTGATCAATAGAAATTTAAATTTCATTTTATTTGATTGTTAAAATTTTATGCAAAGGAAAGGCTGAGTTGTAAAGTTGATGTTACCGACTTATTACTATTAAGTATCCTAAAGATTACGCAATTGTTAAGAGATTAAATTATAGTTAACAGGTTTAAATCGCTTTTTTTTATATTTACATTTACATCCGCAAATCATAACATTTTGCTATCATGAAGAAAAAAGACATCAAGATTTTACTAGTAGATGACGAACAGGATATCCTTGAAATTGTAGGGTATAACTTGGCACAGGAAGGCTACCAAATCGTAACAGCTAGTAACGGTAAAGAAGCTATTCTAAAAGCGAAAAAAGAATTACCACAACTGATTATCATGGATGTAATGATGCCCGAAATGGACGGAATGGAAGCCTGTGAAAACATCCGAAAGATTCCTGAATTAGGCAACGTGATCATTACATTCCTTACGGCAAGAAGCGAAGACTATTCTCAAGTTGCAGGATTTGATGCTGGAGCGGATGATTATATCAACAAACCAATCAAGCCAAAATTGTTGGTTAGCAAAGTGAAAGCTTTATTGAGAAGATTAAAAGACGATGAACAAAATTCTGAAACTTTAAACGTTGGTGGAATCGAAATCAACCGTGAGGAATATAAAATCGTGAAAGACGATATTGAAATCGTTTTGCCAAGGAAAGAATTCGAATTGTTCTATCTTTTAGCTTCAAAACCTGGAAAAGTATTCAAAAGAGAAGAAATTTTGGATAAGGTTTGGGGAAATGAAGTAATCGTTGGCGGAAGAACTATAGATGTCCACATCCGTAAATTAAGAGAAAAAATTGGAGAAGACTTATTCAAAACCATCAAAGGTGTTGGATATAAATTCGAAGTTTAATCTAGTATTCAGTTTACAGTAACAGTTCGCAGTCATGGAACTGCAAATTTTAAATATCAGACTTTGAGCAACTAAGCACCCCTTTACTGATTTTTATTGTTGCTTTTAACTTAGCAACTCAGTAACTTAGCCTCTTAGTAACAATAACAAAATGGCCATAAATTTTAAAAGAACCTACAAGTTTGCTGTAAAATCAGCACTATACATTACCGTTTTTGCAACAGGATTTGTGGGGATTCTCAGCCATTTGATCTTCCAGCCCAATCAGGAAAAGCTAACCTTATTCCTGCTCATTTTTGCCATTTCGTTATATATCTTTTCCTTTTTAGTCATCCAATACCGTGTAGAATTCTTTATCTACCGAAGGGTAAAAAAAATCTACGACGACGTTTCGTTCCTTGAAGCTAGTTCGTTTCCCAAGAAGCATATCACTACCGACATGGCAACACTTACACGAGAAGTGAAAAAATTTGCCACCGATAAAAAGCTCGAAATCGAAACCCTGAAAGTCCGTGAGGAATATAGAAGGGAATTTCTAGGCAATGTTTCGCACGAACTCAAAACCCCTTTGTTTACGGTTCAAGGTTATATTCTCACGTTGCTCGATGGAGCGATGAACGACAAGACACTTCGAAAAAAATACCTCCAACGTGCCGAAAAAGGTGTCGAACGATTGACCTATATCGTGAACGATTTGGATATGATTTCAAAGTTTGAAATGGGCGATTTGAATCTGGTAATGGAAGAATTCAATATTGTCGAACTTGTGCAAAATGTTTTCGATTTGCTCGAAATGGAATCCGAGAAAAAAAACATCATCCTTTCATTCGACAACAAATATTCAAAACCAATCATGGTTTTTGGCGACAGGGGAAAAATCCAGCAAGTGGTAACAAACCTAGTTGTAAATTCTATAAAATACGGAAAACAAGACGGTTATACCGAGGTTGGAATTGAAGATTTGGTCAACAACAAAGTCATAATCCGAGTGAAAGACAATGGCGAAGGCATCCAAAAACAATATATCCCGCGACTTTTCGAACGCTTTTTCCGTGTCGATAAAAGTGGTGCAAGAGCCGAAGGTGGTTCCGGTTTAGGCCTCTCGATTGTGAAACATATTATCGAAGCTCACGATGAGAAAATTTATGTAGAAAGTCAGTTTGGTATCGGATCGGAGTTCTCCTTTACCCTCGAAAAGAGTAAATAGCGAACTCCAGGTTATCTTGGTTTCAAAAGATTGCAACCCTTTATAAAGTGGCACTTCCAGCAAATGTGCAATCTTGAATTTGTCTTGTTTTCTATAAGGAACCAATCCTTCTTTCTTTAATTTTTTAGCCAAATATTCCTGTTCATATTGTCCCGGAGTTGGAATAAAAAATGCTTTCTTACCTAATTGAGCCAAATCCATCACGGTTGTATAACCTGAACGGCAAAGCACGATTTCACTTTCATTAAACGCTTGTTCAAGTTCTTCAGTTGTCATAAAATTATAGAATGTAATATTTGAAACCTGCTCTACAACCTGTTCCTTTTCGACCTTTCCTTTTATGAAAACAACTTCGCCTCTATATTCCAATAGATCTTTGGCCAATTTCTCTTCGAGCATTCCTCTTTGAGGTTCAGGTCCCGAAAGAATCACCATCAAATCATATTTTTTAGGAAGCACTTTTTTATGCAAACGGCTCAATGGTCCAATGTATTTTATCTTGAAATGCGGATTTTCAAGATGCCCTAATTTTCCCGTCAAATTGGGCGTTTCGGCAATATCAGGAACCCAGCACTCGTCATACTTCTTGATGATAAACTGGTGCAACTTGCTTGTAATCCAAGTGGTATTTCCCGTCAAAACATTCAGCTGATGCGTGATAAAAACCGACGTGATTTTCTTGCTATAAACTCCCAATCGATTATCGGATATGATCCCAGAAATATTATATTCCTTAATCCAACCTTTCACCATTTTTCGTTCCTTGAGGATGGCCTCAATCATTCTTGGTGTGTTCTTGATCATCTTCCATTTAAAATGATTGCCATTTTTGGCATATTCAATTTCGTAAGAAGGCAATTCTAAAATTTGCAGGTGCGAAAATTCTTTTTTTAGCATCTCGAGTGCAATTCCATCTGAGGCAATAATAGGATTATAGCCTTGGTTTTCCAAAGCTTTAATGATAGGAATACAACGTGTAGCGTGACCCAATCCCCAGTTTAATGGTGCAACAAGAATATTTTTTTTAGACATTTCTGGCTTCTATTAAAATCAATTCATTTTTATTTAGAGCAAAATTTTAGGCACTTTTTAATCCATGTTCCCGCTGCAGCAACTCGCTTTAAAACTGTTGGTCACAGTTTTAAGAGCTCAAATCCCGAAGCTTCGGGACAGCATCGGGGCTAAACTAAAATCTTTAGGCTTCTCCCGAAACTTCGGGATAAACTTTCCCTTCAACTCCGATTCCAACTAAACAATAGAGTTTCCATTTAGCCCCGGCTGGAGGGAAAATCCTTTTTTAAATTGCCTTGGGTTTTAACCCGAGGCAATTTAAAAAAGATTTGGAAGGAATGACGGGAACATGGTCTTGTGAAAATGCCCGAGCCATTCGCTCCAAAAAAATTTAACACACTGCAAGATAAAACTATTTGAGTTCGTTTATATTTCCTTAATTTTACCAAAATATTAAATAGCGTTGTGGGAAGTAAAAATAAATTAAAAAGATTCAAGGAAAACGAAACATTCGAAAATGTTTTTCAACCAACTAGAGAAGAAGTTGTGGGGAATTTATTTCCGCTCAAAGGCAAATGGAACACGGATTTTTTCCAGAACGATAACCCGTTGATTCTAGAATTGGGTTGCGGAAAAGGCGAATATTCTGTTGGTTTGGCCGAACGTTATCCTGATAAAAATTTTGTTGGAATTGACATCAAAGGAGCGCGTTTTTGGCGTGGTGCAAAGACAGCGGTTGACGACGGAATGCGAAATGTGGCCTTTGTGAGAACCCAAATCGAACTGATTGACCATATTTTTGCCGAAAATGAAGTCGACGAGATTTGGATTACTTTTCCGGATCCACAAATCAAATACAAGCGTACAAAGCACAGGATGACGAATTCGGAATTCTTGAAATTGTATAAAAAAATCTTGAAACCGGATGGCGTGATGAACCTGAAAACCGATAGCGAATTTATGCACGGTTACACACTCGGATTGCTTCATGGCGAAGGTCACGAGGTTTTGTATGCCAATCATAATGTCTATAAAAACGAGGGAAGTCCGAATGAAGTTACTAGTATTCAGACGTTTTATGAAAAACAATATTTGGAAATTAACAAAGCAATTACTTATATTAGATTCAAAATAAAATAAAAATGACAATAGCTTTACCGCTTGCTTTAGGATTTATCACTTCTGTAATTGGCATCACGCCTCCAGGACTGATAAACATGACGGCGGCCAAAGTGAGTGTTGAAGAAGGTAGAACTCGGGCTTTTGTTTTTGCTGGAGGAGCTACCTTTATTATTTTGATTCAGACCTTTCTGGCGGTTATTTTTGCAAAATTCATCAACCGAAATCCCGATGTGGTGATTGTGCTTCGCGAAATCGGACTTGCTATTTTTCTAGCCTTGACGTTTTATTTCTTTTGGACTTCTAAAAAGATGAAACCGAAGGAAAAGAAAGTAAAATTGCGGACCAAAAGAAGTCGGTTTTTTCTAGGAATGTTGCTTTCGGCTTTGAATCTTTTTCCGATTCCGTTTTATGTTTTAATAAGTGTTACGCTTTATTCGTATAATATTTTCTCGTTCGAAAAGCCTTTTGTTTATTTGTTCGTACTTGGTTCTGGAATTGGAGCTTATTTTGCGTTTTATTGCTACATCGCCTTCTTTAAAAAAATGGAAAGTAAGACGGCTTTTATCCTGAACAATATGAATTATATTATCGGTTCGATAACGGGATTGGTTTCGATTATCACGCTTATCAATGTGATTAAATATTATTGTGATTAATTTTTTTGAACCATTAAGATATTAAGAAAATTAAGGCTTAATGAAACTTAATATCTTAATGGTTTAAAATTCAAGTTGCTTTCTTTTAAAATAGTAATGTGTGGCTACAAAAAATCCAGATAACGACAATTTTTTCGAAAGAGTTTATACTATCGCGAGGCAAATTCCTTATGGAAGAGTGACATCTTATGGAGCCATTGCCAAATGTTTAGGAACCGCCCGTTCAGCCAGAATGGTAGGTTGGGCCATGAATGCTTCGCATAATCTTGATGATGTTCCTGCTCATCGAGTGGTAAATAGAAAAGGATTATTAACTGGAAAACATCATTTTGATGGAACAAATTTAATGCAACAGCTTCTGGAAAGTGAAGGTGTGAAAATTGTAGACAATCAGATTGTGAATTTGGAGAAATACTTTTGGGAACCCGAAATGCCTCAATAACTACCCCATCAAACAAATCATAAATTTAGTTCGCTCCTCCTCTATCTGATAATTTAGATAACCTCCGTGGGCTTCGATAATATTTTTTGATAAAGTCAAACCGATTCCTGCTCCATCTTTTCTGGTAGTAAAAAAGGGTAAGAAAATCTTGTCTTCTATTTCCTTTTCGATGCCGTTTCCTGAATCTGAAATGATGATAAAAATACGGTTACTTTTTATTTCAGTAGAAATTTCGATGTGTTTTTCCGCTTTTCCTTCCAAAGCATACATACTGTTGGTTAGCAGATTGATCAGAACTTGTTCCATTTGCAGTTTATCGACAGAAAGCCAGCGATTGAAATTTATCGTGTTATGAATCGCTATATTTTCCTTTTTCAAAAGCGGATTCATAATCTGCAGAACACCTTCAATCAATTGATTGAGTTCTGTTTTCTCCTTGTTTGGTGTTGGTAGCATTGCCAATTTTCTATAACTCTCCACGAAATTCTGCAAATGATCGCTTCGGTAAATCATCGTCGAAACACTTTGCTTGATGTCGTCTAAATCTTCTTTTGAGAGCGATTCCTGTTGCATCAAATCGTTCAGATTTTGCGTCAAGGAACGGATTGGCGTGATGGAATTCATCAACTCATGGGAGATGACTTTCATCAGATTAATCCAAGCTTCTTTTTCTTTTTTCTCAATTACTTTTTGGATAGAATCCAATAAGATGATATAATATTCTTGGTTGAATGTAGTGGTTGACGAAGCCTGAAGAATAAAAGTTTCACTTTCTTTCTTGTCAATCTTGATTTGTAAAGAGGTTTTTATTTCTTCGAAATTTCGTTCTTCTAAAATATTGCAAAGCGATGGAAGATGACTTTTCAGATACTGCCATTTCGAAACTTTTGGCACGAGAAAATGTTTGGAGAAATAATCGTTTATCAGGAAAATGTTCCAGTCGTTTTCGTCTTTTTGTAGAATCAGAACACCAGTTTCGATGTTGTTTAAAATCGAGCGATAGACCAAATCTTTTGAAACTTGATCGTTCTGATTGCTTTTTAAATGATCGTAAAGCTTGAAGAGGTTTTTGTAATTCTCAAAGGATTTATGTTTAGAAAAATCAGCTGAAAAATCATTGTTCAGAATCGCACTGATGGTTTTATCATAAAATAAAAAGGTGTTTTTTACGAATGAATACAATTCCATCAGCAACAAAAAAGAAATAAAGGCACAGAAAAATCCTGAGAAAACCAATCCCTTTTGGAATAAGAAAACGCCAAATGCGATCCCGATTAAAATCAGAATCATACGGATGAAAATGGCATTGTAGTGTTTCATAAACATTATTTTTTTAAACACAGTTAGTTTTTTCAACACAAATTTCACAGATTTATACAGATTGAATTTGTGTTAATTTGTGGAATTTGTGTTTGATTTTTAGCTCTTCAACTCAAACTTCTCCATTCGTCTGTACAAAGAAGCCCTGGAAAGCCCCAGTTCATCGGCGGATTTGCTGATGTTATAATTGTGTTTTTGCAAGACTTTCTCGATCGTTGCCTTTTCGATATCCATCAACTGCTTATCTTCATTAGTTTCTTCTACTATTGAAATGGTTTCCAAATCCAAATCAGAAATAGTAATCATATTGTTTTCGCACAAAATCACGGCACGCTCAATCCTGTTTTCCATTTCTCGGATGTTGCCGTTCCAAGAATGCTTTTGCATTTGCTCCAATGCTTTCTCATCGAAAACTATCTCGCTTCGTTCATATTTCTCTAGGATGTTTTCCAATAAAAACAAAGCCAACGAAACGATATCCGACTTCCGTTCTCGAAGTGGTGGCAAAAGAATCTCCATCGTATTGATGCGGTAAAACAAATCTTCCCTAAAATTTTTATGACTTACTTCATTTTTTAAATCAATGTTAGTTGCCGTAATAATCCTCACGTTCAGTTGACGGGATTTTGCTTCTCCCAATCGCGTTACCGATTTATTTTGAATGACTTGTAATAGTTTTGACTGCAAGTGCAAAGGTACATTCCCTATTTCATCCAAGAAAATCGTTCCGTTTTGAGCCAATTCGAATCTTCCCGGTGTGTCTGTTTTGGCATCCGTAAAAGCACCTTTGGCATAACCAAAAAGTTCACTTTCGAAAATGTTATCATTCAAGGAACCTAGATCGACGTGGATAAAAGGCTGCTCTTTTCTGTTGGAATTTTGATGAATATAATGTGCCAGAACAAATTTTCCGGTTCCGTTTTCGCCTAATATTAAAACATTTGCATCGGTTTTGGCTACTTTTTCGGCTAATGAATAGGCTTTTTGAATGCTTGGAGAATTACCAATGAAAACGGTGTTCTTTTTTTCTTCGGTTGATGCTTTTTTCTTGACTTTTCGGGATTCATCAACAGCAGATTTTACGATGGAAACCAATTTATCATTGTCCCACGGTTTTAAGATATAATCAAACGCTCCAAGTTTCAAACCTTCGACAGCTGTTTCTACCTTTCCGAAAGCGGTCATTAAAATCACTACAGTTTTGGGCGAAAAGGTTTTTATTTCTTTTAACAGATAAATGCCTTCTCGTCCTTCTTCGAAGCCAATACGGTAATTCATGTCCAAAAGCACAACGTCGATTTCGTTTTCTGAGAGAAGACGGATTACTTTTTTAGGGTCAGTCAACGTGAAAATCGTCTCGAAATGTTTCTTCAAGACCATTTTGGAAGCAAAAAGAATATCTTCCTGATCGTCGATGACTAAAATTTGAGCATTGGTCTTTTTCATGGTATGTTCGTTTTCGGACAAAAGTGTTCATTATCGGACACTTGAGGATTTTTATTAATTCTATAAATCGCTATTAATTAAGCTTTTATAAACTTTAAACTTTTGGCATAAAATTGCTATATCATCTTACAAATAATTGAAAATGGATACCATCGTTCCTCGTAAAAATAAAAAAAATAAATACCTTTTGATTGGTTTGCCGATTTTTTTATTGGCAAGTTATTTTGTCTATTCGGCTTTGACAAAAAAAAGAAGCCTTGATGTAAACCGAAATGAAATTACAATCAAAACGGTTGAGAATGCCTACTTCGAAGACTTTATTGTATTTCAGGCTAAGGTTGAACCTTTGAATTCTATGTTGCTGAATGTGATTGAAGGCGGTTCGATTCAAGAGATTTTTATTGAAAATGGTGATTTCGTTCAGAAAGGGCAACCGTTGGCAAGATTGTATAATCCGAATACGGAATTGGGTTATATGACACAGGAAACTTCGATGATTGAACAGATCAATAATTTGAACAAGGCGAAGCTGGATTTGAGAACTCAAGAGTTGAACTTGGCGAAAGACTTGGTGGCGATTGAGCACGACTATCTTGATGCCAAAAATTTATATGTTTTGAATGAGAAATTGTTCAAGGAAGAGATTTTATCCAAAAATGAATGGGAAACTACGAAGGAAGCTTATCGGTTTCAGACTGAAAGAAAAAATATTATTCAGCAGAGTGTTCAAAAAGAAAAACAGGCGAATGCCATCCTGATTTCGCAGATTAATCAATCGCAGGGGATTATGCAGAAAAGCTTGGAGATTTTGAGAAATAACAAAAAGAATTTCTTGGTAACGGCTCCACTTGCGGGAAGGATTTCTTCGTTTGAACCGGTTTTGGGTAAAAACTATGTAGCAGGCGAAAGCATCGGGAAAATTGATGTGATGAAAGGCTATAAATTGATGGCTGATGTGGATGAATTTTATCTGGAGAAAATTTCGGAAGGACAAAAAGGAACGGTCGATTATAAGGGAGAAACGATTCCTGTGGTGATTTCGAAAGTGATTCCGGAGGTAAAAAACGGTCGGTTTTTAGTAGAATTGCAATTTGAATCTGCAAAAGAATTAGACCTTCGTCAAGGATTGAGTTTTGGCGTGAGACTGATGCTTTCGGAAAAAACCAAAACAACTGTTCTTTCAAAAGGAAGTTTTTCTCAGGACACGGCAGGAAAATGGATCTTTGTAGTGAATGGTGACAAAGCCGAACGTAGGGAAATTAAATTAGGTCGTGAAAATCCGTTGTATTATGAGGTTCTTGGCGGATTAAAGGCTGGAGAAAAAGTCGTTACTTCGGGGTATAAGGATTATATGGAAATTCAGGTTTTAAATCTTAAATAAAAAATATAGTAAACTAATAAATGATCAGTCCTAATCAAGCTGGAGTATCAATCATCAAGTCAAAAAGCAAACAGTTCTAATCAAGCTGGCAAACAATTTAAAAAGGAAACATTATGATTAAAATTCAGAATCTATCGAAAATCTTCAGAACTGAGGAAGTGGAAACAAAGGCCTTGAATGAGATTGCCTTGGAAGTGAAACAAGGTGAATTTATCACAATTATGGGTGCGTCAGGTTGCGGAAAATCGACCTTGCTGAATATAGTAGGACTTTTAGACAGTGCTTCGAGCGGAAGTTATAAGTTACTCGACCAAGAAATGCTGGGCTTGAGCGAATCGGAAAAATCTAAAATCAGGAAACAAAACATTGGTTTTATCTTCCAGAACTTTAACCTCATCGATGAGCTTTCGGTGTATGACAATATTGAGTTGCCACTCATTTACAACAACGTTTCATCATCTGAAAGAAAGAAAAAAGTAGAGGCTATTGCAGAACGTTTGGCAATTTCGCACCGTTTGAAACATTTTCCGCAACAACTTTCGGGTGGACAACAGCAGAGGGTTGCCGTTGCGAGAGCATTAATCAACGATCCTAAAATTATCCTCGCGGATGAGCCAACTGGCAACTTGGACAGCAAGAATGGTAACGACGTGATGGAATTATTGACGGATTTGCATGCCAATGGAGCCACAATCCTGATGGTAACACACTCGGATTATGATGCTTCGTTTTCGCAAAAAACCATTTTCATGAAAGACGGAATGGTGCTTTCGGAAAAAACCAATGGCAGGAATGTGGATGTGTTTGTTCAGTAAACACAGATTTCACAGATTTACACAGATCTAATTTGCCAAAAATCAACACAAATTTCACTGATTCACACAAATTTGGTACGTCTATAAATGTTTTAAACCTAATTTTCATCAATCAAAATAAAAATGCTTAAAAACTGGTTCAACATATTCATCTATCAGATAAAAAACAACAAGCTCTTCACGGCTCTCAACGTTTTGGGGTTGAGTTTGGGAATGGCGGGGGTGGGTTTTGCGATTCTGTATTGGAATGACGAGCATTCGTATGACGCTTGGAATCCAGAGAAAGACAAGGTGTTTTTATCGATAACTTCTGTTGGCAATAACATCAAGTGGGCTTCGAATGTGGCAGGTTTTGAGCCTTACTTTAAAAAAGATTTTCCAGAACTTGAAGAATATTGCTATTTTGAAAACTGGTATGAAAAAGAAGTCCTCAAAACGTTGAACCGCAAAACCATTGCTAATGTGAGTGCGGTTCAAGACAACTTCTTTTCCTTTTTTCCATTTGATTTCATAGAAGGAAATGCAAAGAATGCTGTTGCAGATGAAAGCAGTATTGCCATTTCTGAAAGTACTGCAAAAGCTTTGTTTGGAGAGGGCGAGGCACTGAACCAAGAAGTCAGCTACAAGAAGAAAAAATATGTGGTTCGTGGTGTGTATCGCATTCCGGGAAAATCTTCAATGGCTCCCGATGTTGTGATGAACGATATGCAAAAACGATTGAAGACTGACCTGACCGAATGGGGAAATTTTAATTATGGCTTGCTTTTAAAGGTTAAAAAACCCTCTGATACGGCTTCGGTAATTAAAAAAATGGAACACATCCTTTTTGAAAACCGCGATTTGAAATGGGCAAAGGCCGAGGGGATCACATTAGCGGAATGGCATAAAAAAGGTGGAAGACCAACTAAAATTGAATTACAACCCTTAACTGATGCCCGATTAAATTCAGATGTTGAAGGATATCCAGGAGGCAAGGGAAACTTGCAGTTCCTAAGGATTATGATGGGAATTTCGATTCTGATATTGATTTTATCAACGGTTAATTATATCAATCTTGCGACTGCAAATGCCATCAAGAGGGCAAAAGAAGTAGGACTTCGAAAAATTCTTGGCGCTTCAAAAGCAAATATCGTTTGTCAGTTTTTATTAGAAACCGCTCTGACTGCGATAATCGCCTTGTTAATTGGACTTGTAATCGTTGAACTTTCATTGCCTTATTACAATGACTTTTTAGGGAAAACCTTAAAAATCCATACCCAGGAGTTCTATTTGCAATTGCTTATGATCTTGGCGGTTATCGTTGTCTTTGCAGGCATCTTTCCAGCACTTTATGTGGCTAATTTTGAAACCGTAAAAGTACTGAAAGGCAATTTTTCCAGAAGCAAAAACGGCATCTGGCTCAGAAACGGAATGCTTGTTTTTCAATTTGCCATTGCCTCGTTCTTTATGGTAGGCTCCTATATTGTTTATCAGCAGATTGACTATTTCAGCTCGAAAGACCTCGGCTTCAATGGCGACCAGATTGTGCAGGTGGAATACCGAAACACCTATGACTATGAGGAAAAAGACTTTATCCAGAAAACGACCAATCGCTACAGCTTTATCAAACAAGCCCTTTCAAAGATTGAAGGCGTGAAGAGTGTTTCGGCGGGCTCTTTCTCGTTTGGAAAGACCGTTTCGGCTTCCTCCAGCTTTGACTACAACAACAAAGTTACCGTTCAAAGCAAAAATATGCTCATTGATTTTGGCATGCTTGACATGATAAACATAAAAATCAAGGAAGGAAGAGACATTTCGGCTGCATTTTCTGCAGACACCGCTACTTCTATTTTGCTAAATGAAACAGCCATACGGATGATGAACGAGAAAAACCCAATTGGAAAAAAAGTCACTTGGAATAACAAGGAGCTTGAAATTATTGGTGTCGTAAAAGATTTTCACATCAATGGCCCACAAGAAGATATTCCGCCAATGACTTTTTTCCATTATAAAACCAGCGACTGGATGATCCTAAATGCAGAATCAATCTATTTGAAGATTGAACCCGAAAAAATGGAATCGGCCTTGGCAGAAATTGAAGCCTTTTGGGTTAAAAATGTAGAGGGAGATTTTCCGTTCACCTATGATTTTGTGGACAAGAATTTTTCCCGATCCTATCAGAATTATGTCTATCAACGTAATTTGTTTTCACTGTTGAATTTGGTTGTCATCATTATTTCCCTTTTCGGATTATTCGCACTTGCCTCCTATTCCATCCAACGAAGAATGAAGGAAATTGCCATCAGAAAAACATTGGGAGCCGAAACGAAAACATTATTAAAAGAATTGTCAAAACAATATATCATCTTCTGTATCATCGGATTTGTAATGGCTCTTTTTCCTGTGTATTTCCTGCTGGACAAATGGCTCGAAAATTTTGCTTACAGAATTGACATATCAGCAATTCCGTTCGTGATTGGGTTTGCAGCCTTGGTAATTCTGACCTTGATTGTGGTGCTTTCACGGGCTTATCAGGCGACAAGGATGGATGTTTTGAAGTATTTAAAATATGAATAGCCCCCTAACCCGCCACGGCGGGGAATTGTTGGAACGGAATCACTTTATAAATAGAAATAAAAAATAATTAATAAAAAAATAAAATTATGATACGAGTTATCTTCTTTACAACAGCAGTATTATTCAGTTTATTAACCAATGCACAGGTTTCAGAAAATCGAACGGTTGGCGAATTCTCGAAAATTAAAGTTTCAAACGGAATCGAGTTGATTTACACCCAATCATCCACTCAAGAAGTAAAAGTTGAAACTGATGATAATGAGAAATTACAATACATCAAAACCGAAATCGAAGGTTCGACTTTACGAGTTTATCTGAATACCGAAAATGCTCCAAAACCTGAAACCAAAAAGAAACGCAAAAGAAAAAATTACAGCAACAGCTACAACAACATCAATTTTGACGTCTTGAAAGTATATGTTAGTAATGCATTAGTTGAAGATTTTAGAGCGAGTTCTTCGGGTTCGATTTTCATCAAAAACAGCCTGAATGCAAAGAATATAGCCATTGATTGTTCGTCAAGCGGAAGTTTTGCCGGAACGATTAAATGTTCGAATGCTATGATAGAATCTTCGTCCAGTGGCGATGTAGATGCCAATATCACAGCCGATGCAATTGATGTGAAAGTCAGCAGTTCGGCAGATGTGGAATTGTCTGGAACAACCGAAAAAATAACCATAAAATCAAGCAGCTCGGCCGATTGCAAAGCGAAGAACTTAATCGCTAAAAATGCAGTTGTAGAATCCAGTAGTTCATCTGATGTTGATATCCATGCAACCGAAAAACTAGTGGCAAGTGCTTCTTCGAGTGCTTCGATTACTTTTTTTGGAAATCCAACTAGTGTTGAAAAAAGCGAAAGTTCCTCGGGTTCTGTATCTAAAAGATAATTGTATTTTACTTGAAACCCTATCATTATGAAGAAAATATTTTTATTTCTTTTTTTAATTACATTTTTGACTCCATCAAGTGCTCAAAAAATCTGCTCGTCTGATATTAGTAATTTTTGGATAGCCTTTGATAGCCTCCAAAAGACCGACAAAAACAAAAGGGAAATTCTTAATGCTCTTTTTTTAAATAAAAAATCAGACGGATTAAAATCATTTATGGAGATCAAAAATTTTGGAGAAGATGATTATTTATATGTTATGGAAAAGTATCCTCTGTTTTGGAACTCTATAAGAGCCAATACCATAGTAAACGATACTAAAATTGAGAAAATCAACAAAGCATTGAAAAAACTAAAAAAGCTATATCCTCATAATTTACAGGGAACAATTTACTTTACATTAGGTACCTTAAAATCAGGAGGAACTGCTACAAATGAAGATTTACTTTTGGGCCTAGAAAAAATAGTGGGAGATAAAAATACCATTGTTTCGGAATTTGAAAATAATGAACTTCAAAAAATCTTTTCATATTCTAGTTCATCACAGTTAGAACAGGTTACTGTTCACGAAACGGTTCATCTTTTTCAGAAAGAAGGAGAAATCAATGTGTTAGCAAAAGCAATCAAAGAAGGTTCATGCGATTTTATTGCAGAATTAACTTTAAACAAAAAATTCACAGCACATTACATTAATTATGGAATAACGAATAATGAAGCTATAATGTCTGCTTTTAAACAGGAAATGTTTAGTCAAAACTTTAGCAACTGGTTTTACAATTACCAAAACAGCAAACATCCAGATTTAGGATATTATGTTGGCTATATCATTTCCAAAAAATACTATAAAAACGCAAGCCATAAAAAACAAGCCATAAAAGATATTATAGATTTAGATTTCAATGATGAAAAAGCCGTCCTACATTTTTTAGAAAAGTCAAAATATTTTAAAGAAAGCATAGATGTGGAACAAATAAAATCTACTTACAAAAGCAATCAACCTCAGATAATCCGCATCCAAGAATTTGAAAACGGTAGCGAAAATGTAAGTCCGGATATCAACAAAATTCAAATTGTATTTTCCAAACCAATGCAAGAGAATATTTCTATAAATTTTTCAAAATTTGGGAAAGAACATTTTCCATTACAAAAAATTTTAGGTTTAAACGATACAAAAACAATCTTAACAATTGAAACTATAGCCCTAAAACCCGACACCGAATATGACTTTTATATCACTGATAGATCAACAAAATCAATAGATGGCTATCCATTTGGAGCTCAAGAATATAAAATTGCATTTAAAACAAAATAAATAGAAGGTTTAGTTTACATCAAAAAAGTGCTATAAATCTAAAGTTAATTCATCATCAAAAAACGAACACATCATGCTGAAAAATTGGTTTAAAATATTTCTGTATCAGATAAAAAACAATAAATTATTTACCACTCTCAATATTTTAGGATTGAGTATGGGAATCGCCGGACTTGTTTTTGCCATCTTGTATTGGAACGACGAGCATTCCTACAATGTTTGGAATCCGGAGAAAGAAAAAGTTTTTCAGGTACTAAATAATGTTAGCGAAGACACTTATTGGAACACCAATGTAGCTCCACTTGAGAATCATTTAAAAAACTTTCCAGAACTCGAAAGTCATTGTTTTTTAAACAATTGGTATTTTAATGAAATCCTAGAATATAACGGAAAAAAAACATTACTCAACGGTATCTTGGATGCACAATCTACGTTTTTTTCCTATTTCCCATTCGAGTTTATTCAAGGTGATCCAATATCAGCGATAAAAGACAACACGAGCATTGCACTCTCCGAAGCTACAGCCCAAAATCTCTTTGGAACAACTAAAGTTTTAGGCAAACAGCTTCACTATTCTGGACGAACAATGGTGGTTCGGGGAGTTTATAAAATTCCTGGCAAATCATCATTTGCACCTTTGGCCGTTACCAGCATCATTGATGGAAGAATTGCAGAAGAAAGTAAAAACGAAAACTGGGGAAATTTTAGTTTCGGATTGTTAGTAAAATTAAAAGACCCGACAAAAACCCAAGCTGTTATTGATAGAATTGAGGCTTTGTTTTATGAAAACAGCATTAAAAGATGGGCAAAAGAAGAAGGAATTTCGCCAGAAGAATACATCAAAAAAAATGGCAGAAATAAAGTAGTCCTTGAACCGCTTTCAACAGCACGATTGCATTCTGTTACAAACAGTTACCCAGAAGGCCGAGGCAATTATCAATTCTTGATGATCATGATGGGATTATCAATTTTAATCCTCTTTCTCTCTATTGTCAACTACATCAATCTTGCTACGGCAAATGCCATAAAAAGAGCCAAGGAAGTAGGAGTTCGAAAAATAATTGGTGCAACAAAAAAAAATATTGTTTGTCAATTTATTTTTGAAACCGCACTCATCACTTGTTTTGCAATACTATTAGCTTTAGTAATTGTAGAGCTTTCTTTACCTTTTTACAATGATTTTCTAGGAAAACAATTAGTCATCGAGGGTAGTTTGTTTTTTATACAACTCCTGGCTATTTTTTGTTTGGTGATTCTAGTCGCCGGAATTTTACCTGCCATTTATGTCGCAAATTTTGAAACGCTAAACGTTTTGAAAGGCAATTTCGGACGAAGCAAAAGTGGCGTCTGGCTCCGAAACGGAATGTTGGTGCTGCAATTTGCAATCGCTTCGTTCTTTATCATTGGTTCCTACATCGTGCATCAACAAGTAAAATTCATGAGTACAAAGGAAATTGGTTTTCAAGGCGATCAGGTATTAGACATCTATTATAGAAGACCCGATCATGATGATCCAAAAAAAATCTTCAACCGCTATCACACACTAAAACAAGAGCTATTAAAAATTAAGGGGGTCGAAGACGTTTCTACAGGTGCTTTTTCTTTTGGCAACAGTTCCAATTCTTCATCAAGTTTCACTTATAACGGTCTCAGCATTCAAGGTCAAAACATGGCGGTCGATTTTGAACTTCTTGACATGATGAAAATAAAAATGCTTGAAGGTCGAAATTTCAATCCTCAAATTGCATCCGATACGATTAACTCTATGATGATAAACGAAACGGCTTTAAAGCAAATGAACGAAAAAAATCCAATTGGAAAGGTAGTAGATTGGAACGACGAAAAACTAAAAATTATCGGTGTCGTAAAAGATTTTCATCTTTATGGACCACAGGCCGAAATTCCTCCAATGGCATTTTTCCATTTCAAAACCATCGATTGGATGTCCTATAATCTCAACCGAATCTACATTAAAGTCCAAGCCGAAAATATGCAAGAAACGGTAACTGCTATCGAAAAATTTTGGACCACAAAAGTTAATACCGATTATCCGTTTGAATATGATTTTGTAGATAAAAATTATGCCCGAACCTATCAAGCCTACGTCAAACAACGAAACCTGTTTAGTTTATTGAATATAGTCGTAATTCTAATCGCCGTTTTCGGATTGTTCGCCCTCGCCTCCTACTCGATCGAAAGACGAATGAAGGAAATCGCCATCAGAAAAACCCTTGGTGCCGAAACCAAAACATTACTCAAGGAACTTTCAAGACAGTACATCGTGTTTTGTGTAATTGGCTTCTTGATTGCTCTATTTCCAGTTTATTATTTACTTGGAAAATGGCTGGAGAATTTTGCTTTCCGAATCGAAATCTCCATCCTCCCATTCCTTATTGGATTTGTAGTTTTACTGATTCTCACCTTGCTTATCGTATTGTCAAAAGCCTATCAAGCCACCAGAATCGACGTATTGAACTATTTAAAATATGAATAATTTAAGGAGCATCACATAAGGCTTTTTCATCCCGAAGCTTCGGGACATGTTCCTGCTGGATGCACTATCTTTTGTTCTGTCCCGACGCTTCGGGGCCAGAACAAAAGGATAGTTGCAACCATCAGGGCTAGATAAAATCTTTAGGCTTCTATTAAACCTTAATCCCAGATGATTCAAAAAAATATAATTCCAATGAAAAAATTAATTTTGAGTTTGCTCTTAATTACTTCGAGCATTTTTGTGAATGGCCAGGAAAATTCTTGGTCATTGCAAAAGTGTGTTGATGTAGCCATGCAAAACAGTATTGATATAAAAGTAAAGCAACTCGAAGTCACAAAGGCTCAAAAACGCTACACACATCCTCTTTTGGAACTTTTCCCAAGCGTGAGTTTAAACGGAAATCACAGTTATAATTTTGGCTCGACCATCGACCCAACAACCAACAACAGGGTAAGCTCTGACATTCAGTGGGACAATTTTTTCCTGAATGCCAATATGAATATTCTCGACTTTAATAATTTGGCTACAGCCAAAAAAAATAAAATTGAAATCGAAATGGCAAAAGCCGATAAATCAGTCATTGAATACGACTACAAATTGCAACTATTGGAAAAATACTTCGATGCTTTGTTCTCACAGGAGTTGGTTAAAATCCAAAAAGAGCAATTAAAAAATAGCACCTTCAACCTTAACAGAATTGAAAAAGAAGTCGAAATTGGCAACAAGCCCCAAAGCGATTTATACGACATTCAATTGAGTTTCTCTCAAGACGAAAAACGCCTTATGGAAGCCGAACAATTGTTTGAAACCCAAAAATTGCAACTTTTTCAATTGATGAATTTTAAAGTGGAAAACCTAGAGGATATCGTTCTGGAAACTTATTTAGGAAATGAAACCGAGATTGTTTCCTCCGAAATCAATAATCCAAAAATTCAATTTGCCGAATTGGCTTATAAAAGTTCCAAGACGGATATTTCGATTCAACGTTCTGTTAACCGTCCTACACTTTCAGCCTTTTATCAATTATCAACTTTTTATTCTTCTCCAATCAATCAGCCAAATGCTAATGTTGTCGGTTTTCGAACACAATTGGACGATAATAAAAACCATCAGGTAGGCTTGCAAATGAGCATCCCGATTTTTACAGGATTCAGAAACAACAAACAAATCAAGGCATCGAAGATAGAATCTGAAAGGACAAAACTGCTTTCGGAACAAGAAAAAATTAAAATCGAACAACAAATCGAACTCGAAAACATGCGTAAAAAGCAATATCTGAAGCTGTCCGACAACTTAAAAAACACCTTGAAATATGCCCAAGAATCGTTCAAAACCACACAGTCAAAATTCACTAGCGGAAAAATTGATGCCGTTGGGTATAATTCGGTCAAAAACCAATTGCTTTCTTCCGAGTATGATTTTCTGAAAAATAATTTATTACTGCAATATGCTTCTTTGAAAATAAATTTAATTCAAAAAAACGAATTATAAACTGACAATACCACCATAAACAAAACCAATCCTTTATCTTTATTTTAAGAACATTTCGTATTATCTTTGCAATCTAAATTCAATCTTAATAAAAAAGCAATTGAAAAGAATTGCACCTCATATATCCAATGAAATTAGATAGAAAAGAAATACTTAAAGCTTTAGAAACGTTATCAATAGCAGGAGAAGGAAAAAATATGGTCGAAAGCGGAGCCGTTACAAATGTCGTGACATTTGGCGAAGAAGCAATCGTAGATTTAACGATTTCGACACCTGCAATGCACATCAAAAAACGCGCTGAAGAAGACATCCGAAAATTAATTCAGGAAAAGTTCAATCCAGACGCGAAAGTAAAAGTCAACATCAAAGTTGAAACTCCAGAAAAACCTACCGAAATAAAAGGAAAAGCAATTCCTGGAATCAAGAATATAATTGCCGTAGCTTCAGGAAAAGGTGGCGTAGGAAAATCTACCACTACCGCAAATCTTGCTGTTACATTGGCAAAAATGGGGTTCAATGTTGGTGTTTTGGATGCTGATATTTATGGACCTTCCATGCCAATTATGTTTGATGTAGAATCTGAAAAACCAATTTCAGTTAATGTTGACGGAAAGTCAAAAATGAAGCCAATTGAAAGTTATGAAGTAAAAATACTTTCAATCGGGTTTTTCACAGCACCAAGCCAAGCCGTAATCTGGAGAGGACCAATGGCCTCCAAAGCCCTGAACCAAATGATTTTTGATGCAGATTGGGGTGAACTTGACTTTATGCTAATCGATTTGCCTCCAGGAACTGGGGATATTCATCTTTCCATCGTTCAATCTTTGCCAATTACAGGAGCTGTTATCGTAAGTACGCCACAAGCCGTTGCCTTAGCCGATGCTAAAAAAGGAGTTGCGATGTTCCAATCGGACAGTATCAACGTTCCAGTTTTAGGAATCATCGAAAATATGGCTTATTTCACTCCAGAAGAATTACCAGAAAATAAATATTATATCTTCGGAAAAGAAGGTGCAAAAAATCTTGCAGCAGATTTAAATGTTCCCTTTTTAGGAGAAGTCCCAATCGTTCAATCCATCCGTGAAGCAGGAGATTATGGTCGTCCGGCTGCTTTGCAAACCGCATCACCTTTGGAAAAAGTTTACGAAGAAATCGCTAGAAATGTAGTGCAGGAAACCGTAAACAGAAACGAAAATTTACCACCTTCCGAAGCAGTGAAGATTACTACAATGGCAGGTTGTTCGGCAGTAAAGAAATAATTTAGATAATAGAGCGAAATCTTTAAATCCTTTAAATTTTTCAATCTTTAAATCAAGAAATATGAACACAGAAGAATTAACATTGAACATCGAGAAAGCGTTGGAAGAAATTCGTCCGTTTTTGAATTCAGATGGTGGCGACATCAAGCTCATCTCAATCGAAGATGACAAACACGTAAAAGTGCGTCTTGAAGGAGCTTGCATTTCTTGCAGTGTCAATCAAATGACGCTAAAAGCGGGTGTAGAAACTACCATTAAAAAATATGCACCACAAATTGAAACTGTGGTAAATGTTGCCTAGGAAATTGAAGTAACCAATTATTAAAACTATCATTTCTATCAGATTAGACTAGAATTGATAGTTTTAACTATGAAAAAAAGCTGCCAAAATCATTTGAGAACAAGCAATTGTTAAACAAAATTTCCATTTCCCAAACTGACAAATGTCATAAAATAAACTTCTAAGTTTTGAGAACTTTGTAACTCAGAAACTTTGAATCTCAGAAACTTAAAAAAATGATTAAAACAGATATACTTATTATTGGAGCAGGTCCGACTGGACTTTTTGCTGTTTTTGAAGCAGGATTACTAAAATTAAAATGTCATATCATCGATGCCCTACCTCAGCCTGGAGGACAATTATCTGAATTATATCCTAAAAAACCAATCTTCGACATTCCCGGATTTCCAGAAGTTTTAGCTGGTGATTTAGTAGATAATTTGATGGAACAAATCAAGCAATTCCAACCAGGATTTACACTTGGAGAACGTGCTGAAACCATTGAAAAACTCGAAGACGGAACCTTTATCGTAACCACTCACAAAGGAACGAAACACCACGCCAATTCTGTAGCAATTGCTGGAGGTTTGGGAAGTTTTGAACCTCGAAAACCTTTGATAGAAGACATTGAATTCTATGAAGACAAAGGCGTAAAATATTTTATCAAAAACCCAGAAAAATTTAGGGATAAGAGAGTTGTAATCGCTGGTGGTGGAGATTCGGCTTTAGACTGGAGTATCTTCCTTTCGAATGTTGCTTCAGAAGTTACCTTGATACACCGAAGAAATGAGTTCCGTGGTGCTTTGGATTCTGTCGATAAAGTGCAGGAATTAAAAAACGAAGGAAAGATAAAACTGATTACTCCTGCAGAAGTTGTAGGATTAAACGGTGCCGAACGTCTTGAATCTATTGATATTGAAGAAAATGGAGCTCATAGAATTATCGAAACTGATTATTTTATTCCGCTTTTTGGGCTTTCGCCAAAATTAGGTCCAATCGCAAATTGGGGATTAGAAATTGAGAAGAATGCCATCAAGGTTGATAATTCATTAGACTACCAAACCAACATTCCAGGAATCTATGCCATTGGTGATGTAAACACGTATCCAGGCAAATTAAAATTGATTCTTTGCGGTTTTCATGAAGCCACTTTAATGTGCCAAAGTGTGTATCAACGAATGAATCCTGGTAAAAAATATGTAATGAAATACACAACAGTTTCTGGTGTCGACGGTTTTGATGGAACTAGAAAAGAGGCTGAAAAAGCAGTTGTTAAATCGATAGATTAATTATGGCACAAGACGTTACCATAAAAATTACCGACCGAGAAGGTATCCAGCACGAAGTTCAAGCACCAACCGATATGAACATGAATATTATGGAACTTGTTCGTGCTTACGAATTGGCTCCAGAAGGAACAATCGGAATTTGTGGCGGAATGGCCATGTGTGCTTCTTGCCAATGCTATGTGCTGAATGAAGTTGAATTGCCGGAAATGAGTGATGATGAAGAGGCGATGTTATCAGAAGCTTTTCATGTAAAATCAAACAGCCGTTTGGGTTGTCAACTCCATATTACGGAAGAACTGGAAGGTTTGGAATTGGAATTAGCTCCGGAATAATCATTTTTGATAAAACAAAAACAGCCAAAAAGAAATTCTTTTTGGCTGTTTTTGTTTACTCCAAACTCAAAATTGCTTTAGGCAAAATCCGTTCTACAAATTGAGCATAAGCCAAAGCTGAAGGATGCAAGCCATCTGATGCAACTAAAGCTGGATTCGCTAAACCCTGCCTTGTGATGTCAGTAATATTCACGAATACAACTCCATTTTGTGTCGCATAATTTTCCGCGAAAGCGTTATAAGCATCAATCTGAGTTGAAATAATCGAAGAACCATTTCCATAAGGCGTGAAAGCATAATCTGGAATGGAGACCACAATCACATTATTCTTATCGCCTTTGGCTAAAGCAATAGCTGTTGTTAATAGTTCGGGGAATTCCTGTTCATATAACGAAAATGGCTTATTCTGATATTGATTGTTCACTCCAATTAAAAGCGTCACCAAATCATAATCAGTACTTGGATTTTGGCTCGAAATAGCATTCTTTAAGTTTGTCGTCGTCCAACCTGTTTGTGCAATAATCTTAAGTTCAATGTCAGCATTCAGATTACTTTCTAAACCTTCTTTCAATTGATAAGGAAATCGACAAGTTTCACAAACATTTTGCCCAATCGTATAACTATCACCCAAAGCCAAATACTTAAATTCGTAGGTTACGGGATTTTCTTCTCCTGAATCTTCTGGGATTGAATCTTCCTCCACAGGGTTCTGCATTGGATTATTGTTGTTTGACACATGATCATCATTGCTCGAACAAGAGGCAAAAAGCAATCCAATGAAAAATAAAAAGCTACTAAAAAATACTTTCATAACGATCAATTTATATTTATTTACGTCATTTTCAAAAGAGTAGTTTAAATTTTATGCAAAAAAGCTACCCAAAGGATAGCTTTTAATATAATTCTAATAGTGTTTTTATTTAATCTACAAGGATAATAATTTTATTATCTTTCATTTCCAAAGTACCAGACTTGATCGGTAGATGGTGTTTTTTATCGCTTCCAATGAAGAACTTCGCTTCGCCTTCTTTAGTAGCTTTAAAGTTGTCGGCTACAATTTTGATGTCACCTTCAACAAGGATTGATATGATAGCAGCGTGATGGTTTAACATCTGAAATTCACCGTCAATTCCTGGAACAGTAACAGAAGTTACTTGTCCTGAAAATAATTTTGCCTCTGGCGATACAATTTCTAAAGTCATAATATTTAGTGTTCAGTAGTCAGTGTTCAGTTGAATACTGAACACTGCTAACTATTTTTTAAGCTTCTGCTAACATTTTTTGTCCTGCTTCGATAGCATCTTCGATAGTTCCTTTTAAGTTGAAAGCAGCTTCTGGAAGGTGATCTAGTTCTCCATCAATAATCATATTAAATCCTTTGATAGTGTCTTTAATGTCAACCAGAACTCCAGGAATACCTGTAAATTGTTCTGCTACGTGGAAAGGTTGAGACAAGAAACGTTGAACACGACGAGCTCTTGAAACAGATAATTTATCTTCTTCAGAAAGTTCTTCCATACCAAGAATCGCGATAATATCTTGCAATTGCTTGTATTTTTGAAGAATTTCCTTCACTCTTTGCGCACAATCATAATGCTCATCTCCTAAGATTTGTGGTGTCAAGATTCTTGAAGTAGAATCCAAAGGATCTACTGCAGGATAGATACCAAGCTCAGCAATTTTACGAGACAATACAGTTGTCGCATCTAAGTGGGCAAAAGTTGTTGCTGGTGCTGGATCCGTTAAGTCATCCGCAGGAACGTAAACCGCCTGTACAGATGTAATAGATCCTTTATTTGTTGAGGTGATACGTTCTTGCATCGCACCCATTTCTGTTGCTAATGTTGGTTGATAACCTACCGCTGATGGCATACGTCCTAATAGTGCTGACACCTCAGAACCAGCTTGTGTAAAACGGAAGATGTTATCAACGAAGAAAAGAACGTCTTTTCCTTGGTCAGTTCCAGCTCCATCACGGAAATATTCAGCGATAGAAAGACCTGACAAAGCAACACGTGCTCTAGCTCCAGGTGGTTCGTTCATTTGTCCGAAAACGAAAGTTGCTTTAGAATCTCTCATTCCCATTTTATCAACTTTAGAAAGATCCCATCCTCCATTTTCCATAGAGTGCATGAATTCTTCGCCATATTTGATAATTCCTGACTCTAACATCTCACGAAGTAAGTCATTTCCTTCACGTGTTCTTTCTCCTACTCCAGCGAATACAGAAAGACCACCGTGACCTTTTGCGATATTGTTGATCAACTCCTGAATCAATACTGTTTTACCAACTCCAGCACCACCAAACAATCCAATTTTACCTCCTTTTGCATAAGGCTCGATCAAATCGATTACTTTGATACCTGTGAATAAAACTTCAGTAGAAGTAGATAAATCTTCAAATTTTGGTGCAGAACGGTGAATAGAAATTCCATTGTCACCCTCTTTTGGCAAATCACCTAAACCGTCAATCGCATCTCCGATTACGTTAAATAAACGACCGTAAACATCAGCTCCGATTGGCATTTTAATTGGATTACCAGTAGCAACTACTTCATAACCTCTGCTCAAACCATCTGTTGAGTCCATCGAAATGGTACGAACTGTATTCTCTCCAATGTGAGATTGAACCTCAAGTACTAATAAAGTACCGTCTTTTTTAGTGATTTCTAATGAATCATAGATTTTTGGAAGTTCAACATCCTTACCGTTGAAAACTACGTCAACTACTGGACCAATGATTTGGGCAACTTTTCCTATTACTTTTGACATTACTTATGTATTTATTAAATAGCTATTTAGGTTTATGAAAAACACCTCTTTTTTCAGAGTGCAAAGATAATTTTTTAAAATATAAAATCAATAGTATTCGGCTATTTTTTTATTTAAAAATTATGATTTTGTAGAAGCTGGTATTGAATGATAAAGAATTCTTCATTTTATGAATTAAAAAAAGCCATCAAACTAGTGATGGCTTTTAAGAATTTATACCTCAGTTATTGCAAATTTGCAGGGTAACTGATTGGAAAATTTCCTGGTTTGTAAGGTCTCAATGTTGAACCATAAGTCGCATTAATAGCTTTCATAAATTCATTAGCTACATACGCATTTGCTCTCGCTGTCAAGTGAATTCCGTCCAATCCAAAGGCTCCACCTTGAACAAAAGCAGCTGTCATGTGGTAGTTGTCAAAACGAACTCCACCATTAGCCAATTGACGTAGTATGGCATTAGCGTCAACAAAAGCCAAACCTGCTTGATCTGCTGCTGTTTTTATGATTTGGTTAAATGCATCAGTTGCTACTTTAATTTCTTGTTGTTCGCTTGGTAGCAATACCCATTTGTCTTGCAAAGGATAGGTAACTCCGTTAACCGCTAATTGACCTGCAGTTGCCTGAGGAACTCCCATTGAAACTAATTGGCTAAAATATTGTTGATTTAAAGTTGCTATCACGCTAGATGCTGGCAAAACAAATAAATCATCTTTAGTAGCTTGGCGTGATTGTCCAAATTGGCTTGCTAATAAACCAGCTGTCAAAGGATCTAACCCTCCAGCTTGTAAAACTTGAGCTAGTTGTGGTGCAATATTTGGCAAACTTTCGTCATGAATTACCAACGGACTTGCAGCCGTTGTAGAGAAAACGATTGAACGTTCTGGCACTTGCAGGAATGCAAAAGCTTGATTCAATTGTGCAAATGTAGCATTCAAAACAGGGATTTGTGGGCCAAAAGCTGGATTTGCCGGATTTAGCGGGTTGAAAGGCACCACTTTAAAATGTGGAATAGTGCTTACATCAGGAATATTGGCTACGACTCCTTTTGCTCCACCAGATGTCAAGGTTGTTACAAGAGTATTATAAGCTGTGCTAAACATTCCTTCTGGAGTAATTGGGTTTGTTCCATCTCCTCCTGTTGTGGCATATCCTAAAACATCATTATTTCCAATCCATAAAGAAAAGAAAGTTGGGTTTTGAGCCATTGCATCGGCAACAACAGAAGTTGAAGCACTTGATCTAAAGCGAACAAAATATGGGTTTGCTGTTCCAGTCATTACCCCAGCAACATCTCCATAATTTGGAGCTAGTAAGTGAAAACTTTTTGCACCAGGAACTCCTAGATTGTTGAAAGGGCCTGTTAAAGGTACTGCAATTTCTGTAGAAGGCATTGCTCCAGGAAGCGGAATAGGTGAAGTCCCATTAAAGATTAATCTTGGTCCAGCAATTAGGTTTCCACCTAAGAGTAATCCTCCAAAATTATCATTTGTAAAAGGAGTTTTGAACTCGCCACCGCCAACTAATGCAAATTGATCCGCTAAAAGTTTTGGATAGGCATTTTCTTGTCCAGCTATAAACAGTGCTCCATCACTAAAACCTGCTGTTAATGAATTTCCTAAGGCTACATATTTTGAAAAATCTGCCGAGCCTGCTGTTAATGGTAACTCTTCTACTGAAGAACCATCATCGTCCGAACTACATGCTGCAAAGGTTAGAGAAACCAAAAGCAGCCATTTTATATTTTTTATCATGATCTTTATTTTTTTATACTATTTGACTAAGATTGATTAAGGATTGATCGTTAGAGAAGCGAAAATTTGCTGTCCGATAGATCCTGCTCCGATAACTTGGATGTAATCTTTTCCGAAAAGATTTGCAGCACCTACTTTCAAGACTGATTTAATTACTGGAATCGCATAGTTAATTTGTGCATCAAAAACAGTGTTTTCAGGAACCATACCATCAGCAAAAGAAGCTTGCCATAAATATTCGGTGTTCCATCTTACATTAACATTAAAACCAAAGTTTTTGAATAGTTTTGTGTTTCCTAAAGAAGCTTTGATTCTATGTTTTGGAGTATTGAAACCTGCAATGAATGAAGGATCTTTTGATTGGTCAAATTCAAAATCAGAGAAGTTGTAATTTGCTCCAATTTCGAAATCTTTGTATACTTTTTTAGATAGACCTAAACCAAATCCCATAGAAGTTACGGTTTCTGTCGTGTTTGTATATACTTGGAATACACGTCTATCTCCGTTTGAAATTGCTTGAAGACCTAAAAGAACTTCAGGATTTGTTAAGTCTGAACCTACAACTCCATAATAAGGATTAATTACTCTTGAAGTACTCATGAAGTCATTATAAATATTATAGTAGATATTAGTGTCAACTGACAATCCATTTTCTAATACTGATTTATAACCTACTTCAAATGCTTTAACTTGTTCTGGTTTAACAAGGCTAACGTTTGCAATTTCTAAATCTGCAGGATTTTGTGTTTGTGCAAATCTTGTTACTGATGGAACTGAATATACTGGAGTGTTGTAGGCATCATTTCCTGTTAAAGTTACTGTTGATGGATTGCCTAGAGCCTGTCCAGCAGCACTCACATTCATAGTTTCTACATAACGATCAAGGTTTTCTGCAGCAGAACCAATCAAAGCAAATGGTCCTAAATCTAAACCAATATATTGATCTTGAGTTGTAGGGTTTCTAAAACCTGTTTGGAAGGAAGCTCTAAAATTGTGATTTTTTTGTTTGCCAGCAGTATATACAAAGGAGATTCTTGGAGAATATTGTCCTTCGAAATTTTGAGATTTGTCATAACGAACAGATCCTGTGAATTTTAAACGGTCATCCATGAATTTCTTTTGCATTTGGGTGTAAATACCGAATTCATTATAAGTAATCGGACCATCAAAATCCGTAAAAATAGTTCCTTTCGAATTTAATTCATATTGTCTAACGGAACCTCCAAGTTGAAATTCTGCAAAATCAATTAAATCTTTAAAGTTATAATTTGCATCTGAATGATAAATTTTTGATTCATCTTGAAATTGTGCTCCAGTTGTTAGATCTGGATTGGTGATTACGCTGTTAAGTGCTTGATTGAATTGTGCAGTTCCCGGAAGATACCTGGCATCTCCCGAAGGATTAGGTTGTGGAATGTTTAAAGCATTTAATCCTGGAATTGGAATGTTGTTGTCGGCAAAATTTCTTGCATTTGCAGCTGCTTGGTTAGCATTTGCACCTAAGAATAATTGCGATAATTGGAATGCTGTTCCGTAATCGGTAAACCAACCCACATCCGATTTCCAAGCTCTGTTAACATTCCAACCTGCGAAACGCATATCGTAAGAATTTCCAGCATCCTCAGTTGTCATATACCCTCTAACAAAGAAATTCTTTCCTTTTACTTCTACTTTGGTTTGGTCCATGTAGAAATCTTTCAAAGAATATCTGTTAGCACCTTGATAAATAGTGTTTCCAAAACCTAATTTATGTTGCAAGATAATTTCGAAGTCATTTGCCCAAGGCTTGAAGTGTAAAGAGAAATCTGCTTTAACGCTTTCTACTTTGTTATCGGTCAAATCTTGTTCTCTATAACCTGTTCTACTAACCTGCCCTATGTTTGGAATAAAGGTAGTTACCTCGTCACCATACGTGTTTAGTCCATCATAATTTTGATTGTCGGCATGGCTTGTTCCGCCCGTCATACTTCTTGAATCGTTTGCAATCCATTCTGTACCATTCATGAAATTGAAATTTACTTTTACTGCAAAGTGTGGTGTAAAAGCATGGGCGGCACGAATTCCAAAATCCCTGTAGGTATTGTCTCCTGCAGCATCTTGAGAAGTTATTCCTTGTTTATAATAGGTGCTGATTCCTTGACTTGTAAACGGACTTCTACTGTTCATGAATAATATTCCGTTGAAGGCATTTGCACCATATAATGCAGATGAAGCTCCAGGTAAAAGCTCTACACTGGCTACATCTAGTTCTGAAAGTCCAATCAAGTTACCTAAAACGAAATTTAAGGCTGGAGATGAATTGTCCATTCCGTCCACTAACTGCATAAAACGTGTGTTTGCTACTGTTGCAAAACCTCTCGTATTGATGGATTTGAACGACAAACTACTCGTGTTGAAGTGTACTTCTTTTAGATTTTCTAATCCATCATAAAAGGTTGGAGAAGTTGTATTTCTAATTTCTTGAAGTCCCATTCTTTCTATAGTAACCGGAGATTCAAGTACTCTTTCAGGAGTTCTAGAAGCAGAAACTACAATTTCATTAAGTTTATTTTCTTCTTCCAAAAGTTTCACATTCACTGTTTGGTTATTACTAGTGATGTTGACTCTTTGACTAAGGAATCCAACACTAGAAATCTCAATAACATAAGGAGGTTGTTTGGATGTTTTTAGGCTAAATTTTCCGTCGGAGTCAGCGATTGTTCCAATGCTTTCTCCAACAATGGCAATATTGGTTCCTGGAAGAGGCATACCATTACTGTCTGTAATAGATCCCGAAATTGTATTTTGAGCAAAAGAAATGCCACAAAAAAACAATGACAAAATAATAAAATACACTTTCATTTGATTTTGATTTTGTTGGTTAGTGTAGCCAAAGTACGAATATTTTTGATATTAATAAAAATAGTGTACTATATTTTGAGAATCATTAAAAAAAGCAAACCTTTATTGTGTATTTTATATTATATGATTTTTATGTTTTTGTTAACGTTTTGTAAATTACCTTGATGAAAATATTATGCAAGCATATAATTAAGGTGGAAAAATAAATAATCTCTAAAAAAATCAATCCTTAAAATAAATAAAAAAAAGACGAGATAAACTCGCCTTTTTTCTAATTTAAATGTAAAAAATTATTCTACCGTCACTGATTTTGCCAAATTTCTTGGCTGATCAACATTGCATTCTCTCATCACTGCAATGTGATATGATAATAATTGAAGAGGAATTGTAGTCAACAATGGCGACAATGCATCAACTGTATCTGGAATTTCGATTACATAATCTGCAAGTTCACGAACCTGGGTATCGCCTTTAGTTACAACTGCAATAATTTTACCGCTTCTAGATTTTATTTCTTGGATATTACTTACCACTTTGTCATAATGACCTTGTTTTGGAGCAATTACAATTACTGGCATGTGCTCGTCGATCAAGGCAATAGGACCGTGTTTCATTTCTGCAGCAGGATATCCTTCGGCATGAATGTATGAAATTTCTTTTAATTTCAAAGCTCCTTCTAATGCTACTGGGAAGTTGTATCCTCTACCAAGATAAAGACAATTTGGTGCATCTTTAAAAACAGCAGCAATTTCTTTTGCTTTGTTGTTTGTAAGCAAAGCTTCTTCTACTTTTTCTGGAATGATTTCCAATTCTTGTAAATATCTGTGGAAATCAGAGTTTGAAAGTGTTCCTTTTGCTTTAGCAATTCGTAAAGCAATCATAGTTAAAACTGTGATTTGTGTAGTGAACGCTTTTGTAGAAGCAACTCCAATTTCTGGCCCAGCATGAGTATAAGCTCCAGCATGGGTTTCTCTTGAAATTGATGAACCTACAACATTACAAACTCCAAAAACGAAAGCACCGTTATCTTTTGCTAATTTTATAGCAGCCAAAGTATCAGCAGTTTCTCCTGATTGGGAGATTGCAATCACAACATCTCCTTTATTGATAATTGGATTTCTATATCTAAATTCCGAAGCATATTCAACTTCAACAGGAATTCTTGTAAACTCTTCGATGATATATTCAGCAACTAAGCCAGCATGCCAAGAAGTACCACAGGCTACAATAAGGATTCTGTCAGCATTTAAAAAACGCTCCAGATTATCCTCAATACCAGCCATTTGGATAATACCTTTGTTTGCATGAAGTCTACCTCTATAGGTGTCTTTGATTACATTTGGTTGTTCATAGATTTCTTTAAGCATAAAGTGATCATAACCACCTTTTTCAATTTGCTCAAGGTTCATTTGTAGTTCTTGAACATAAGGATCTACCAATGAATCATCTTTAATTTTACGTATTTTTAATCCTTTATTCAAACGAACAATTGCCATCTCTTCATCTTCCAGATAGATTGCATTTGAAGTATATTCAATAAAAGGTGAAGCATCAGAAGCGATGAAAAACTCACCTTCTCCAACACCAATGGCTAAAGGACTTCCCAAACGCGCTACCACTATTTCATTTGGTTTTTTTGTATCAAACACACAAATAGCATAAGCTCCAACCACTTGATTTAGAGCAACTTGAACTGCCTTCCCTAATTTAAGGTTATCTTTCTTCTGAACTTCTTCGATTAGATTTACTAAAACCTCGGTATCTGTATCGGAATGAAAAACATAACCTCTTTTGATCAATTCGGTTTTCAAGGGCTGATAGTTTTCAATAATACCGTTATGGATTATTGCAAGTTCCCCTGAATTAGAAAGGTGTGGGTGTGAATTCACATCGTTAGGAACTCCATGAGTTGCCCATCGGGTGTGTCCCATTCCTATGTTTCCATTGGTTGTGATTTCCTTTGAAGATTTTTCTTCCAAGTCTGAAACTTTACCTTTTGTTTTGGAAAGTTTTAAATTCTCTCCATCAAAAAGCATAACTCCAGCACTGTCATATCCTCTGTATTCTAGTCTTTTAAGTCCTTTTATAACAATAGGATAAGCTTCTCTATGTCCTATATAACCTACGATTCCACACATATACTTTAATTAATTAGGTTTTGTATAATAAATTTCAAGTTTCACTCTTTTATCAAAAGGAACATTTATTCCGGTGCCATGCAGAACGGTTCCTAAGGGATTCATTACAGAAGCTTGGGGAACTCGGTCAATAATCACTTTTCCGTCATTATTAAGCACTGGTGTTTCAAGCCAAGCATTTTGATTGTTTTCAATTGCCTCTGTAATCACCAATCCCAATCTAACATTGGTTGAGTCACTTTCTTTGACCAGATTTCTAATATGATTTGTAATTCTAACTCTGTATTTTGTTCCTTTTTTAGTAACTTCACCTCTCTGGATAAGACCGTCGTGAATGAATTTATTGAATTTAGGAAGACCCAGTGTAGTGGTTTGATCACTAAAATAATCAAACAGCGGTCGTTTGTTTTTTACATCATATAGATAAACTCTTTGGGGTTCATCATCCTTGTTAATGGAATTCATTTTGTCTGTGTCGATATGAAAAGTCAAGTTAGCTTCGTTAATCAACCAGTTTTTTGTTTTTACATTGTATCTAATAATATCTAGCTCATCAGGAACTTCATTTGGTTGGCCATTAGGTTCACCTGTAACATCGTCAATGCCAAAATTATCAGGTCCAAATAAGTCTATTAGCGTCACTGATCCTTGTCCACCTTTTAGGTATAATTTTTCATCACCAACAATTGTATCGAAGTTTTGAAGTGCTGCGGCATATTCTGCACTTGGGGTGTTGTTAAATAAGTTTACCGTATTTCCTGTTAATCTTAATACGAATGTTTTAGCTAACATGATTGGTTCATTAGGATAAAGGGCATCGGTATCTGGGAACTTCGTTGGAACGCCATCTTTTACTTCCGAATATTCACGGTAATGCAATGTAACATCTGCATCCGAGAAACGAAATTTCATAAGTGTTCCCGAAGCGGCATCTTCTACATGAAAATATAAACCTCTAAAATACTCTTTAAAAATGCTATTATTAATCAATTTTCCATCTGGAGCATTGATGATTTTGTTCTTGAAAAAAGCGGTATCAAGATGCAATCTAATTCTTGGCGTTAGTCTAGCTTCGATATTTGTTGCAGTGTCTTTCGCTCTAAGACCTTTATCTCTTTTATACGTAATGATTTCTTTGAGACTTGTTTCAAATTCAGTATTTTCTTTTGGATTAGAACTGTTGTTTAATACGTTTCCAATTTTGTAGGTATTGAAATTGGTGTCATCAGAATAATATTTCTGAGTATCTTCAAAATCTGGTGGAATTAGATCATTTAATACCACACCTGATTCGAATATTTTTAAATTGATTTTACCAGAACCATAAATAGAATCTAATTCATAAATTCCATTGCCATCTGAATCGGTTTCGGTTTTTCTGCTAAAATAAGGAATAGAAAGTACAACACTGTCAAGTTCAATAAATTTTTCTAAATCGAAAGTAGGGTTTGCTGTAGCCATTTGGATCTGGCTCACAAAATCAGCTTTTGTTTTTCCGAAAACAGGGTTGTTGTAAATTCCCAAAGAATTAATCAACATATTGTTGGATTGGACAGCACCTGTAGCTTGATTGAATGCCACAACTGTTGATAAATCATCTGGAAGTAAGTCAAAATGGTCTTCGCCAATGACATCCGAACCTATTTCGTTAAAATCTTTGTCACAAGAAGCCAATAAAAATAATGTTGTTGCAACAAATACTATTGACTTGAAAATTGAACTCTTATTCATGCTTAATTTTAAAATAATTTATTTATAGAACCTTGGTTTTGTAGAAGTTAGTATACACTTCTGCAAATTTTTCTTTCGGTGTGAAAGGTAAAAAAGGTTTTCCTGATGATTCTATAAATTTTGTTAAACTTGGCGACACGCTTTCTGATGCTATAATGACTGCATCTGAGTGCATTACCGAAGCTCTTATGATATTTTCGTAGTTAGGAATTTCTAAGTCAGCAATTAAATCTGCTGGAACTCCATCAAATTTCACTTTGTCTATCATTTTTTTATCCAAAGTCCCGTCGAAAGACTGGCTGTAGACAGAAGTAACGATTTTAGTATCAGCAAATAAAGCTTCATCTTTATAATAATGCTTCATGTAAATTGGTAGCATTGCAGCAAGCCAACCGTGAACATGAATAATATCTGGAACCCAATTCAATTTCTTTACGGTTTCAACTACTCCTTTTGCAAAGAAAATGGCTCTTTCGTCATTGTCAGGATATAGAACACCTTCCTCATCTGTGAAAGTCGCCTTTCTTTTGAAGTATTCATCATTGTCGATAAAATAAACCTGAATTCTTTCTTTTGGAATCGAAGCTACCTTAATAATTAGCGGCATATCAAGGTCGTTAACAACTAAATTCATACCTGAAAGTCTTATAACTTCATGTAACTGATGTCGTCTTTCATTGATATTGCCATAGCGTGGCATAAAAATTCTAATTTGTCCTCCTTGGTCATTGATCATTTTCGGAACATCATACGATGTTGATGAAACTTCATTTTCTGCCAGGTAAGGCACCACTTCAGATGATACGAATAATATCCTCTTTTCCTCCATATTGTGTTGTACTTTGTATATTGCCAATAAATAACGTGCAAAATTACAAAAATTTATGCAGTTATTAACTAATATCTTAAGTTTGCACCTTATTTAATGTTAAGCTATGCTCATTTTCTCTACTCAAGCTGATTTAAAAGCACATTTAAAATCGGTTTCTTCTTCAAAAATAACAATTGGTTTTGTTCCAACCATGGGAGCTTTGCACAAAGGGCATCTCTCGCTTATGACAGAATCTTTAAAGGAAAATGACTTGACAGTGGTGAGCATTTTTGTAAATCCGACACAATTTAACAACAAAGAGGATTTGGAAAAATATCCCAGAACTCTCGAAAGTGATGTGGAGAAAATGAAAACACTTGACGATGCTATTATCGTTTTTGCTCCATCAGTCGATGATATTTATGAAGGAAAAACCATTTCACAATCATTTGATTTTGATGGCTTGGAAAATCAGATGGAAGGCAAGCATAGACCCGGACATTTTGACGGTGTTGGCACAATTGTAAAACGTCTTTTTGAGATAGTAACTCCTACAAATGCCTATTTTGGAGAAAAAGATTTTCAGCAATTGCAAATTGTAAAAAAGATGGTCGAAAAGGCAAAACTTCCCGTAAATGTTATCGGAAGACCTATCTTTAGAGAAAAAAATGGCTTAGCAATGAGTTCCAGAAACGAACGATTGACTGCCGAAGAAAAAGAAAAAGCTGCCATCATAAACAAAACGTTACTGGAAGCAAAAGAGCAATTTGGCACGAAAAATGCAAATGAAATTATCGAATGGGTTGAAAAAACATTCAAAAAAGAAACTGATTTTAAATTAGAATATTTTGAAATTGCTGATGAATCTACCTTATTACCGATAGAAACAAAAGTGGATGGCAAAAAATACAGAGCTTTCATTGCTGTTTTTGTTAACGAAATCAGATTGATAGATACAATTTCATTAAATTAATTACCTTTGCCCCATGCAAATTGAAGTAGTAAAATCCAAGATTCACCGTGTTACGGTAACTGGAGCAGATTTAAATTATATAGGAAGCATCACTATAGACGAAGCTTTGATGGAAGCTTCAAATATTATTGAAGGTGAGAAAGTTGCTATCGTAAATATTAACAATGGAGAACGTTTAGAAACCTATGCAATTAAAGGAAATCGAAATAGTGGCGACATTACGCTAAATGGTCCAGCTGCTCGAAAAGTACAAAAAGGAGACATTATCATTATCATTTCATACGGGATTTTAGATTTTGAAGAAGCAAAATCATTCAAACCAACTTTGGTATTTCCGAATGAAAAAGACAATTCCCTAACATAAGCCTTGAAACAAAAAATAAGCAATGCATTGTCAATCATCATCCCTCTTTTATTAGGGCTCGGATTGATGGCTTATTCTTATAAATCTTTCACTGATGAACAATTGGCAGTCATGCAAGCCTATTTCACGACAGCTGATTATAATTATGTACTCATATCGTTACTTCTTGCTGTTTCAGGTTATGTTTTAAGAGCCTATAGGTGGAAATATACTCTAACTCAAATTGGTTATGTTCCTGATTTTAAGCTCAATTTTTTAGCCGTTAGCATTGGATATTTTGTCAATCTCACGATTCCTCGATCAGGTGAAGTTTCAAGGGCTTTGATTCTCAAAAAATACCAAGACATTCCTTTTGATAAGGCTTTTGGAACCATTATCGGAGAACGAATCGTAGATTTTTTTATATTGTTGTTTTTTATTTTTCTTTCGTTAGTTGTTGAATTCGATACCCTAAAAAGTTTTCTTTTGAGTTATATTCCTGTTGGAAAATTAATTCTGATTTTAGCCATTGGTTTAGTTGGATTTTTGATTTCGTTATACCTCTATTTTTATTCCAAATGGAAAATAATTCTAAACATAAAATCGAAGGTTGAAGGATTGAAAGAAGGTGCTTTAAGTATCTGGAAAATGCCCTACAAATGGGAGTTTTTAATTTACACCTTGCTGATTTGGTTTTCGTATGTCCTGATGTTTTATGCAGCAACATTTGCCTTAAAAGAAACGAGTAACATTACTTTTGGAACCGCTTTGGTCGCTTTTGTAATTGGAAGTTTAACCATCACTTTCACCAATGGAGGTTTCGGATTTTTTCCAGTTCTAATTGCAAAAATATTATTTCTCTACAATGTTCCAATCGAAGCTGGAAATGCTTTTGGTTGGATTGTGTGGACTTCACAGTTAATTATCACCGTCTTTTTAGGTCTTTTTTCCCTTTTTGCATTGCCGTTTGTAAGGAAAAACAAATAATTTACTATATTGCTCTACTGATTCAAAACAAAATTAAAATCCAGTTGAGTATGAAAAATCTTTACCTTTTTCTCGCCATAACCTTTTGTTTTCCTGTGTTTTCACAAAAAAGCATCGACACTATTCATTCAGAAAAGCTAAATGAAGATCGGGTTTTTTCGTTTTCATTACCGCCTTCCTATCATAAAAACAAGGATCAGAAATACCCACTTTTGCTTTTGCTCGATGGCGATTATCTTTTTGATCCTTTCAGCGGAGCATTGTCTTATGGAAACTATTGGGATGATTTGCCGGAAGTAATTATTGTTGGGATTCATCAAGGCAAAGAGCGTGAATATGACTCGGATGTTGAAGCAGAATCTGGGCTTCCGATTGAAAAGGGAGCGAAGTTTTTTGAATTTATTGGCAGTGAATTACTTCCCGCAATCGAAAAAAAATACCGAGTAGCACCTTTTAGAATTATTGCTGGACATGATGTAACGGCAGGTTATTTGAACCTATTCTTATACAAAGACAACCCGATTTTTGATGCCTATATTTCACTAAGTCCTGAACTTGGAATTGACATGGAAACCAGAATCCCATCCCGATTGGCATTGGCCAAAAAGCCACTTTTCTACTATCAATCTACGGCTGATGGCGATTTGAAAAAGACACAGAAAAGAATAAAAGATCTAGATGCGAATATCAAAACGTTAATGAATCCAAATTTATATTACCAATTGGATGAATTTAAAAATGCCTCACATTATTCATTAGTTACCTTTTCGATTCCAAATGCTTTGTACCATCTTTTTGGTGCCTATCAACCCATTTCTACGGCAGAATTTCAGGAAAAAATAGTGAAACTTCCAAGTGATTATGTGGGTTATTTGACTAAGAAATACGATTTAATCGAAAAATCATTTGGAATCAAAATGCCAATTCGTGTCACCGATTTTAAAGCAATCGAAGCTGCAATTTTAAAAAATAATGCTTACGCAGAATTTGAGCAGCTCGCCACACTTTCCAAAAAAAGTTACCCAAAATCCATGTTGTTTCAATACCACATGGGAATGTTTTATGAAAAAACGGGTGATACAAAAAAAGCTTCAAAAGCCTATATGAATGCCTATATGCTAGATGAAATTGGCGATTTGACAAAAGACTTTATGCTTGAAAAAGCAGATGAAATGAAGACGAAATAAAAAATTAATGAAGCTTTGTTAATTCTAAAATTGCTTTTACACCTTTGTTGTCCTCTCCTTGTTGGAATGAAAAACGCCCCAATATCGAAGACATTCTTTGCTGAATACTGTAAAGCCCTTGGGATTCCTTGGTGATTTCTCCAATAAATCCTACACCATCATCACTAATTTCAATTAAAAGAGTATTGTTAGTTTGACTAAAATGGATTGTGGCTATCTGAGCTTGAGAATGCTTAATTGTATTGTTGATCAATTCTTGAATCATACGAAACAACATCAATTGTTTTTGAATGGATAGAGTTAATTCTTCTTTACTGTCATTGGTCACAATTATTTTCAATATTCCTGTTTCAGAAATCTCCTTTGCAAATTGTTCAGTAGCTTTAATTAACCCTTCTTTTTCGAGGGTTATCGGCAGTAAATTATGGGCAATGTGTCGAATATCTGCATGTGTATTTTCTAAAATTTGTACCACTTTTAGAATTTGATCTTTTTGTTTTTCTTCAGGAAGATGAGGAAGGGTTTCCATATTCATCTTTGCAACACCAATCATGGAGGCAACACCGTCATGCAACTCTTGCGAGATCCTACTTCGTTCGCGTTCTTCACCATTTATAAAAGCCGATAGAACTTCGTTTTCTTTTTCTTGAATGGTTTTTTCTTGCTTTATTTTTTGATTTTTTCGATAAAGAAATAATATACTTAATACTGTCAAAACCGAAATAACACCAACAATAAGAATCAGTCTTTTTTGATTTTGTTCTCTTTCTATAGTCAGTTTTTGCTCAGCAAGAAGTTTTTCTTTCTGTTCGGTTTCATACTTTGTATTGAGTTCGTTAATCGTTTTTATTCTTTGTTTAGACTTCAAGCTGTCGCTTAATTTTTTGGATTCATATAAAAAAGATGCTGCTTTTTCATACATTTTATTTTCCCGGCTTATTATTCCTGCTATAAACAAATTATCTGCAAGTCCAGGTTGGAAGTCTATTTCTCTGTGAATTTCAACTGCTTTTTCGATGGCTTCTTGTGCTTCAGGAAATTTTTTTCTTTCCATCAGTGCTTCTGCATAAGCAACATAAGAATTTCCTAACATAAGCCTTTCGTTTTTTGCCTGTGAAAGGGCAACAGCCTTTTTGGAATAGATAAGTGAACTGTCAGGATATGTTTTCAAATAAATCTTTGAAAGCGTGTTGTAGGCTATAATTTTTCCTCTATAATCTCTTGAATAGTCTTTTATCTTTAAAGCTTTGTGTGACCATTTTGCTGCTTGATCATATTTTTTTATTGAAAAATAACCTTCGGCAATATTTCCAACAGTTGTAGCAATGTATGTTGTGTCTTTAATTTTCTGGAGAATATCAAAACTCTTTATCAAATATTCAAGTGACTTCTGGTCATTTTCCTGTGAGTCAAAAAGATTTCCAATATTCGTATACGTGTAAGCTAATTTCTGCCAATCTTGCTTTTCTTTAAGTTTATCGGCCAGCAAAATAAATATTTCAAGAGCAGCATCTATATCTCCTCTATTATAGAAAATACCAGCTTTTAAATTGAGTAACGAAGCTTCAGATTCAAAATTAGTGCTGCTTTTCAATCCTAAATCGATATAAACTAGTGATGAGTCTTGCTGGTAATTATTAAAATGATATTGAGATAGCTTATAGTACAAAAAATCCATGTACTTCTCCTTAGATTGTCTGCCTAGCAAAATAGCCTTATGATAAAGTAGTTCGCAATTTTTATTTCCTTGTGAAAAACATGCATCTGCTTCAGTAATAACAGTTCTTATTTTGGGAGATGTAATGATTTTTTCTCCTTGTGCGAAAGAAATCAAATTCAAAAACAGGAACAGTAATAAAATGAAATATCTCATATCTAAACTCTATTAAATTTCAACAAGGCCTAACATAATGGCTTTCCGGACTATTCCAGCAATATTTCGGGCTTCTAATTTCAACATGAGATTTCCTCGATGTGTTTCTACTGTTTTTTCAGAAATAAACAAAAGTTCGGCTATTTCCTTGGTGGTTTTTTCTTCTACAATGAGTTGCAGGATATCTTTTTCGCGTTGCGTAAGTTCGATGTTGGGCTTGAAAGTTTGGGTTTCAAAGAATGTTTGCTGGGTTTGCGAACTAAAATATTTCTCACCCGTAATAACTGTTTTCAAGGCTTTTTCGATTTCAATTCGGCTGTCGGTTTTAAGCAAATAACCATCAAATCCAACATTTATAGCTGATTTTATTGTCGCCATATCACTATAGCTTGTCAAGGCAATTACTTTTATAGCTTGATATTTCTTTTTAATTTCCAAGATAATTTCCCTGCCATCAAATTTTCCAAAATGAATGTCAAGCAACAAAACATCAAATTCATCCTGTTCCAGAATTTCTTTCAAAGAAGGATAGTCAGCAGCTCCAGCAGTTTTTTCTACAAAATCAAACGTAGATAGCAACAGCTCTAGTCCATCTAGAACAAGAAAATGATCGTCAGCAAGTACTAATTTCATGTTCCTCAAAATTGATAAGTGAGAAACAAATTTAAGAAAATATTAACTACAAATTTCTAATATGAATAAAAATCTAAAAGTATTTTTTAGGCTAAAAACAAGCATTACAGCTCTTTAAGTTTTTAAATTTGAAACACCTTTTCTTTTCATCATAAAATAGATGCCCAACAATAAGCCTGCAAAAAGCAATACCAACAAATGATCATCAATTGGAGCTGGATCTACTTCTGAATAGGGATCTTCTTCTCCATCTGGCGAATCGGGACCTTGCATTAAGTACTCTAAAGCCTGAACACGGCAAACAAATAGTAAAATAAAAACTAGGCTAAATTTTAAAGCGATACGTGTCATAACTTTTGTTTTTAATTGATTATTTTTCTTGTAGTAATTCGGTTGTTGCTTTCTACACTTATAAGCAGCATTTCAGCATTTATAAGGTTCGATGGGATTTGGAAAATAGTTGTATTTACTTTTTCATTGCTGTAAATCAGTCTGCCTAAAACATCATAGATTTTTATTTTTTGAATTTCTTCATCTGATTTTACGATAATGTTTTCTTGGAATTTGTAAATGAAAAGACGGCTTGTTGTATCGGGGTTTTCAATACCCAACGTGGATTGGTAGACAACTTCAAATCGTTCATTAAATGTTCCGGCATCCGATAAAAAACTATAAGGAGTTTGTAGGTTATGCGTCATATTGGTTTGATTGTCTTTCAAATGGATGATGACATCGCCTTCTAAAAACAAACCATCAAAATTGGCTAAAGAAATTGTAAAAGTCCCCATATTTTCAGCCTTAAACCCTAACGGAACCACATCAGAAACTTCAAATGGCAATCCTTTTCCTTGAATGCTGTATTTTTCGTCTTCAATCAAACTATACAAAGCCGAACCTTCGTAGCCAAACATTTTCCCGTCAATTTGGGTATCAACTCCATCAGTTGCACCGTCCATATAACTCACCAAAATCTGATTGTAGTTTACATCGTTTTCTCCTTTAAGATTTAACCAAAAACGGTGTCTCTCGGCTGTATTTGTTCTAAAGAAATTAGTAGTATTGTTTACTCGCATTGCGTTAGTAAAAGTAACCTGAGTCGTATCATTGTAAGCAATAAATCCTTGACCAACTGCGATATGGTTTGTAGGTTCTACACCTTCTTCATTTACGGCAGTTCCCCCAGCAATGGTATAGGTTGCATAATTGTTTTGGGTATAATCACCATCTTCAGCAGCATAGGTATTGGTCCAGAAATACAAAGCTCCAAGTGACGGATTGGCATCAAAAAGCTCCAAAGCATCGATAGTAGAAGGATATGGATTTCCAATTGATGTAAAACTATCTTCGTAAGTTGAGACAATTAAACTTCCGTTGTTTGGAGTTCCAATAAATTCACCTTCATAAGCTATTGGGGTAACTTCATCCCAAGTGTTTGGAGCTCTGAAAAGATAGCCTTTTGCATTTGCAAAAACAGCATCTGCAGTAAATGGACTGGGGTTGATATAGCCACTTGTCCCTTCATACACATAAATTCTTCCTGTTGCTCCAATATAATTCGTAACTCCGTTTATCGTTTCGGGTGAAAATCCAAATAAATTCTGATTGGAAATTGGCGAAGACCACATCGTATAATCCAAACGCTTGAAAGGTGTGTTTTCTTTGTAAACGATAATTTCGCCTTGATTTTTTCGAGTTGAAGCCGTTGTGGTTTGCACCAAATTACCGTCGTTTTCTACAATAAAATTTGCTGGTTCTAGATTATTGATGATCGAACCATCGATAGAAAGTGAAGCTTCGGGCAAAATGCTGAAAATGCCACTATTTACCGTGAAATTTTTTGCCGAAAGGCTGGTTGTCAATTCCAAGTTTCCTTCGATTATTGCCGAACGGCTTGCATTTGGCTCTCCATCGCTCCAAGCTGTTCCGTTCCAAATTGTGGGACATGAACTTTGAATTTCAGTAACATTATTGCAACCCGATGCGTTGGTGTTGATCGTTCTAGGTTTGGCTGTCGCCAAATAGTCACAGATGTTTTTCAAATCGCAAACTTCCACTTTTGGATTGGTCGAAATGAGAAGATTCAAAATGGTAGTTTGGTTGATATTTCGAACTCCTTGAATACTTTCTAGATTTTGATTGTTAAAAATGGAAAGTAATCTGGTATCAGAGGTCATGTTTAGCAATGTTATCCCCGAAAGACCATTGATGTTTTCTAGCAAAGGATTGTTTTGTATTAGAATTCGCCCAGCTTTTGTCAGGTTTTTCAAACCATCAAGGTTGGTTAATGTCGCATTATTCATGACTTCCAAACTCACGTTATTTATTGCATTTGTCAACGAAATCAATCCATCAATATTATTTAGCAGCTGATTGTCTTTTATCATCAAATAACTCGAAGTGATACTCGTGAGGCCTAATCCGTCAAGGTTTTGAAGGCTGTCATTATTGATTACTCTAAAACCATTAGTCGCTTGAGTAATATTTTGAAGTCCAGAAATATCGGTCAATAAAGAATTGTTGTCAATTAATAATGAAAGGACTGTTGATGCAACTCCAATTTCTAAATCAATCGCTTGAAGAGAATCATTTCCTAAAATTTGAAATTGGCCATTTACTTTTTCAATAAAAAAGCCATCAAGATTGGGCAAGGCATCATTGTTTTCTATGATTATATTATTACTAAAACCAAAAATAGCCGAAGTAATATTGATTGCCGAAACATCCTGCAAAGAAGTGTTGTTTCGCAGCGTAAAACTCCCTTTGAGTGAAGCTAATGAAGCCAATCCGTCCAGATGTTCCAAAGCAGTATTGTTGATAATCAGAATTCCTTCAGCATTTCCTGAAAGTCCTACTGAAGCAAGGTTTTGCAACCCGTTCATCTCTTCCAAAACCGCATTATCCTGAATCGATAAATAGCCATAATTAATTGATGATACAGCATTTAGCCCGTTTAGGTTTTCCAATGCATCATTGTTGTGAATTTCCAGGTTTCGGTTAATAGTTGCTATTTCACTTAAACCCGTAACATCGTTTAACAAAGGATTGTCATTAATAATTAAATCTCCGGTAGTCCCTATTCCAATAGCTGTAATATTTTCTAGAGCATCTAGGTTTGAAATATTGGTTCCAATGATGCTAAGATTGGTCAAAGTCCCCGATAATCCCGATAATCCATCAATAGAAGTCAAAGCGGGATTTACATTTATTCTAATAGCTCTTAAAACAGTAGTCAGGTTTTGGAAACCTAAATCTTGCAACAAATTATTCTCAATAAAATCGATTCCTCCCTTAACAGTATGCAAACTCGAAAAATCTACATTTTCCAGATTAATTCCCTGATAAACCTCAAATTTTCCGCTGTTAATTTGAAAATCGCCTAGCAAGTTTGCACCAACTTCTTCCAATGCTGGAAAATTTGCAGTTTCAAGATTATCGTTAGAATGCAAATGGAATGTTGTCCCAACGGTTTCAAGACCATTAAAATCAACGGTTATTAAGTTGTTATTTTCTCTAAGATCAAATCGGGCAACACTCGTAAGATTTGGCAAAGAAATACTAGTAAAATCCGTATTTCCTAAATATTGAATCAAAAAATTCCCGCCAACAGTGGTAAGGTTAGAAAGTCCTTGAATGGATGTAATATTTTGAAAACTCTGAACCGAAAGCATTCCGTCAACGCTTTCCAAACCTGCCAAACCATCTAGATTCACCAGCGGAAAATTGAAACCATCAAGTTCCAAATTACCCCCAATACTGGTAATATTATGCAATCCTTGAAGCGAGGTCAACGAAGCATTCCCCCAAAGCCTGAGATTTCCAGTAACCGAAGTCAATTGAGCCAGAGGAGTCAAATCCGTAATATCGCTACCACTAATTTGAAGATTTCCTGTAAACAAACTACAACCTGAATAATTGGTGACAAAATCGTCAACCGCTTGCTGGGAATCAAGCGTTACCGTGCCACTTCCGCATTGTGAAAAGCCACTAAAATCAGACAGTATTACACAGAAAAACAACAACTTGAAAGTAAAATTTTTCATAACCTTATGCTTTTATAAATTGATAAGGCAAAATTGAATTTAAAAATGAAGTTTCTTTTAAGGGTAAATCGGGAAATTGCAACTCAGGGTTTTCCCTGATAAAGGTTGAAATCATTTTCTGAAGAAGAAAAAGTGCTACTTTAAATTTGAATAAAAAATAGTACTTTTGATGGAATGTCAATAGATAGAAAAGATAAAGGATAGTTTGAATTAAATCGATTTACAGCCCATCAATGTCAAAAATAAAAATCGCTTTCTTCTGCCAAAATTGTGGCACTCAATATTCAAAATGGCAAGGCCAATGCAATGCTTGTAAGGAGTGGAATACCATAGTAGAAGAAATCATCCAAAAAGAAGAAAAGAAAGATTGGAAAATCGCCACTGCTCCAGATGCAAAACGTGCTACCAAACCTTTAAAAGTACACGAAATAGACAGTGCGGAAGAAATTCGGCTTGACACTCGTGATGGCGAATTAAACCGCGTTCTTGGAGGCGGAATCGTTCCTGGTTCGCTGATTCTTTTGGGTGGAGAACCAGGTATCGGAAAAAGTACCTTGCTGTTGCAAATTTCACTGAAATTACCGTACAGGACTTTATATGTTTCAGGCGAAGAAAGTCAGAAGCAAATCAAGATGAGAGCTGAAAGAATCAATCCTTTAAGCGATAATTGCTATATTCTTACCGAAACCAAGACACAAAACATCTTCAAGCAAATTGAAGCCATCGAACCCGAGATTGTCATCATCGATTCAATTCAAACGCTTCACACCGATTATATAGAATCGTCTCCCGGAAGTATTTCTCAAATCAGGGAAACTACTGCGGAATTGATAAAATTTGCTAAGGAAACCAATATTCCAGTTATTTTAATCGGACATATTACAAAAGACGGAAACATCGCGGGACCAAAAATATTGGAACACATGGTCGATACTGTCCTGCAATTTGAAGGCGACAGAAACCATATTTACAGAATCCTTCGTTCGCTCAAAAACCGTTTTGGCTCTACAGCCGAACTCGGAATTTACGAAATGCAAGGTTCAGGATTGAGAGAAGTTTCAAACCCTTCCGAAATTTTGATTTCGCATAAGGAAGAAGAACTTTCGGGAACGGCAATCGCTACAACCATGGAAGGAATGCGACCGATTATGATTGAAATCCAAGCATTGGTCAGTACGGCAGTTTATGGAACTCCTCAACGAAGCACAACAGGTTACAACGCCAAAAGACTGAACATGATTTTGGCTGTTTTGGAAAAAAGAGCCGGTTTTAGGCTTGGCGCCAAAGACGTTTTCCTCAACATTACGGGAGGAATTTCTGTTGATGATCCCGCAATTGACTTAGCTGTTGTAGCTGCAATTCTATCCTCCAACGAGGATATTCCTGTCGGAAAAGATTTTTGTTTTGCTGGAGAGGTTGGACTTTCTGGCGAAATCCGACCTGTAAATCGAGTGGATCAAAGAATTCAAGAAGCAGAAAAATTAGGCTTTTCAACGATTTTTGTTTCGAAGTACAATAAGATTACCTTGAAAAACACGTTTATCAAGATTAGATTGGTTTCGAAGATTGAAGACGTGGTTGGGGAATTGTTTGGATAATCACAACTTGTTAATTCTGTTTTTTTAACGATTCACTTTCTATTTATAATTTATATTTGCGAGAACAACTCCACCCCAAATGAAAACAAGAAAACAAAAAATAACACGAATTTTAATTGGCATCGGGATTTTTCTCGTGCTTTTAATTATTTTATTTTTTGCTTTTAGAAATACCATTTTAGATAAGGCGATTGATAGAATTGTCAATAAAATGGAACGCGATTACGACAGTAAATTCACTGTTAAAGAAGCCACTTTCCAAGGATTGACAGGTGTGTCGATGAAAGAAATTGCATTGGTTCCAAAAGGTCAGGATACGCTTTTCAGTATCCAAAAGATGGAAACCAGTGTGAGCTTTTGGCATATTATTACTGGAAATGTTCAATTGGGAACGCTTCATGTGGAAAACGGTTTTGTGCAATTGGTCAAGAAAGGCGATGTCAAAAACTTTGGCAAATTCCTTAAAAGAGAAGCTACAGATGATGATTTATCTGCTGAAAAAACCAAAAAAAGAGATTATGCTGAACTTGCCTACAGCCTGATATCTAAAGGACTCAACTTGATTCCGACGGACATGAACGTGAAAAATCTTGCGTTTCGTTTGGATGATAACGGCAAGAAAGCCAACATCAACTTCAATGAATTGCTTTTGGCTGATAAGCAACTCGAAACTTCCATCAGAGTGCAAACCAATACTTTCACGCAACGTTGGAAAATAAAAGGTTTTGCCGATCCAAGAAATAAAAAAGCCGATATTGCCTTTACGAATATGGATACTGGAGCGATTAAAATGCCCTATTTCGATGAGCGTTTCAACTTGAAATCCAGCTTCGATTCCATCCGTGTAAACGTCGAAAATATTGATATGAGTGGTGGCGAATTGCACATTGACGGTTTTTCTTCCATCAAAAATCTGACAGTAAATCACGCCAAGATTGCCAAGAAAGATGTTGTCATCAAGGATGCACGCTTTGATTATCGTTTACTGCTTGGCGAAGATTTTGTTTCGGTTGATAGCAGTTCTACAGTGATGTTGAATAAGATAAAATTCAACCCGTTTTTAGAATTCAATACTGAGGAAGATACGATTTATAAGATGAAAGTCGTGATTCCCGAAATGAAAGCACAGGATTTTATCACGTCGCTTCCCGAGGGTTTGTTTACTAATTTTGAAGGTATGGAAGCCGAAGGAAATTTCGATTTCAACTTGAGTTTTATCTTCAATAAAAACAAACCAAACGATTTGGTTTTTGATAGCAAATTAAGCAAAAACGGTTTCAAGATTCTCAAATATGGCGAGGCAAATTTGAGCAAATTGAACGGAGAGTTTGTTTATCGGGCTATTGAAAACGGTCGGGCTCAACGAGGAGTTTTGGTTGGAAATGCCAATCCAAATTATACTCCGTTAAGCGAAATTTCGCCTTATTTAAGAAAAAGTGTCCTCACAACCGAAGATCCATCCTTCTTTTCGCACAAGGGTTTTATTACCGAAGCCTTCAAGCAATCTATCATTAAAAATATCAAGACCAAGAAGTTCAGTCGTGGCGGAAGTACGATCAGTATGCAATTGGTAAAAAATGTTTTCTTGACAAGAGAAAAAACACTTTCGCGTAAACTCGAAGAAATTTTATTGGTTTATATCCTCGAAAACAATCGAATCGTCAGCAAGGAAAGAATGCTGGAAGTGTATTTCAATGTGATCGAATGGGGACCAAACGTTTACGGAATTGGCGAAGCTTCAAACTTCTATTTCCAGAAACATCCTTCGCAATTGAACTTGAACGAATGCCTGTTTTTGGCTAGCATTGTTCCGCGACCTAAGGGATTTATGTGGAAATTTAATGATGAAGGAAACTTGAGAGACGGTGCGGTAAAAATGCAAAACTACCTCACAAATTTAATGCTTCGAAGAGGAGTTTTGACGGCTGATGACACGATTTACAAGTCGTTCCCGGTTGTCGTTTCCGGTCCAGCAAGATCCTTTATCCGAATCAAAGAAGTAGATTCTACTGCAATTGATTCGGTTGATGTGTTGGATGAGTTTGATTTTTAGTTTATTTGAAATTTCGCAGAAATTCTTCCTTGTAAGTAGGTGAAACTTCAATTTCTGAGCTATCATGCAACGTGATATAACCTCCTTTGTTGTATGATTTCACAAAACTCATATTGATGATATGCGATTTATGAACCCGTAAAAAAGGCAGTGGTAAAATTTCTGAGAAATGCTTTAAAAATCGACAAACCATTTTTTTATTTCCGTTATTGAGGTAGAGATCCGTGAAATTTCCGTTACCACGAAGACGTACAATTTCTTCCATTTTTACCACTTCAAAACCTTCCAATGTTGGAAGAATAACTTGTTGCTTTTCAGGTTTTGTTTCACGAAAATTCTCGACAATAATCTTGTTTCTGTTGAAGATTTCGTGATTCAGGATTTGCTGATGCACTTTATTTACTGCCACAATCAACTCTTCTATACTGATTGGTTTCAATAAATAATAAGCAGCACTTTGATTCAATGCTTTGAGTGAATATTCGGAAAAGGCAGTTACAAAAATGGTTTCAAAACGTAAATCCTTACAAGCTTCCAGTACATCAAAGGCATTTCCGAAAGGCATTTCTACATCTAAAAAAACCAATTGAGGTTGCAATTCGTGCAATAGCGGAACGGCTTCCTTGATGTTTTGGGCTTCACCAATAACTTCAATTTGGGGACAATATTTGCTCAAGTAGTTTTTCAAAACTTCTCTTGCAGCAACTTCGTCCTCAACGATTACACTTTTTATTTTTTGCAGGGTCATCATAATTTATCGATAAAAGTACAGCCAATTCTAACAACGGTTCCTGTTTCGGGAGTTTCCTTTTCGGTAATTTGAAAAGTAATTTCCTTTTTATACAACTCGTTCAATAAAGCGATTCTTTCTTTTGTATTGGTCATTCCGCGGGATTGATGCACTTTTTGATTTTGGGTTTTCAATTCCTGGCTTTTTGACATTCCTATGCCGTTATCATCGATTGTCACCACTACTTTTCCGTCTATTAATTGAAACTTCAAGAGTAACATTCCTTTATGTTCCAGATATCTTAATCCATGCCAAATAGCATTTTCTAAATGGGGTTGTATGATCATATTTGGAAAAAAAGTAGTCTCGACATCCAGTTTTTCATCAACTGAAATTGAGAAATCAAACTTGTCCTGAAAACGCAGATGTTCCAAATCCAAATACTTTTGCAATTGCTCGATTTCGTTCCCCAAGGTTACAAAATCTTTATTGGAATTCTCCATCATATTTCGCATCAGATTGGAATAGGAAGTCAGGTATTTATTGGCTTCCAATTCCTTATTTTGAGAAATAAATTGATTGACACTGTTCAAACTATTGAAAATAAAATGCGGATTCATTTCTCTTCTCAAGGATTGCAAAGCGATTTCCTTGTTCTTGATTTTAATCGAATACAACGCTTTTACGATCAAAGCAAAAAACAATAGCAACAATGAAATAGAACCTAAAAGAACATAATTAAAGGTGTTTTTCTTGGAAATCAATTCATCTTTAAGTCCTTTTTCTTTTTCCAATTGACGAATTTTCTCTTCCGTAAGTTGGAATTTTTTTTCGTTTGTAAGAGCTGTATCGGATTGAATTAAATGGTCAAGGTTATTGAAAAACTGTTCATATAAGGCAATACTTTCGGCATCATTCTTATTGGTTTTATAATACTGGAGCATTTGCGATAAGCTCTTTTTTGCTTCCGCAGAATTGCCTTTTTCAGAAGCAATTTGGTAAGCACTTTTTAATTTTGAAATCGCTTTTTCAGATTCATTTTGCTGAAAGTGAATGGATGCCAAGGCTTGCAACTGCTTTATTTGTGTGGAATAATCCTGATTGTTCTTGGCTTCTTCTAGCAGTTTTGTATTGATTGCAATGGCTTTGTCAAATTGATTGTCAGAAGCATAGACCTTGGCAATTTCATTTTTAATCTTGATTATTTCTTTTGGTTTGTCTTTAACAAAAGTCAAGGCCTGGTTATAACTTTGAATGGCTTCAACATTATTTTTTTCTTTAAGGCTCACTTCGGCTTTTTGGACATAGGCATCGGCTACTTCTTCTACCTTATCTTCTTTTTCCAATAACCTTATATTGGAATTGGAATATTCTTTTTGGGCAACGGAATTGGATACACTTTTAAGCCTGTTAGCATCATTAGAATTTATTTTTTCTTCTTTTTTATCTGATGCTAATTCTCCTGCAACTTCATAGTTTTTTATGGCTTCGGAAATTTTATTTTGTGATTCCTGAATTTTAGCCAAGGCTCTTGTGATACGAGTTTTGTCGGCGTTTAATTTCAATTTCGTGTAGCTTGTCAGTGCTTTTTTCAGGTATTCTTCGGCTTTTGCATTGTCGCCTTTTTCTATAAAAGTATTGGCCAATGCTTCGTAGTTTTTTGCAATTTGAACTTCATCATTAACATCCAATGATTTTTTTAATTCATTGGCAACCTTGTCTATTTTTGATGTCTTTTTTTTAATGGTATCCTGTGCTACTGTTTCGTTTGGAAACAATAACAGTATAAAAATAAAACCGAAAGACCCTACTAGATTACGCATTTTCAGTGCTTTGTTTAGAATGGTAAAGATAAATTAATTTCAAATGGTTTTGCTATAGGTTTCACCAAGTCGGGAATGGTTTTTACCCTTTCTTCAAATTAGGTTTTGTTTGTATGGGTAAGTTTGTAAGGCAATCTAGGAAATGATTCCAAAGTGCTATTAGTTTCCTTTTAGTCCCGATTGAAGAGGAAATCCTTTTAGCTTGTTCCTTTAACAAGCCAAAAGATTGGAACGGAAAGCGGGAAAATGGTCTCCTAAAATGCCTATCGATTTGCTTCTAAATAAAAAAACAAAAAACTTAAAAATTAGAAATTATGAAAACAACAAATCAGAAATTCAAAAAGAGCTACAACTTGCTAATGGCAACATTTTTAGTAACCTCAATTACTTTTGCAGGTTGCAAAAACGCTACTGAGGAACCAATTGCCGTTAATGATACGGTAAAAACTGTTGATGAAAGCACCAAAATTCAAGTTGCACTTTTGCTGGATACTTCGGGTAGCATGAGTGGCTTGATTGATCAGGCAAAATCCAGATTGTGGAATATTGTAAATACCTTGACAACCTTGAAATATTCTGGAATGACACCTAATATTGAAATTTCGTTGTATGAATATGGAAATAGTGGTTTGTCTGCACAATCAAATTATATCCGACAGATTACACCATTGACGACAGATTTGGATTTGATTTCTGAGAAATTATTTTCATTAACCACAAATGGAGGTGAGGAATATTGTGGTGCTGTAATCCAAGATGCTGTGAGAAAATTGGAATGGGGAAACAAATCTGAAAACATGAAATTGATTTATATTTCGGGAAATGAACCTTTCAATCAAGGAAATGTGAATTATAAAGAAGCAATTAGCGATGCTTTGAAAAATAATATTTATGTGAATACCATTTTTTGTGGCGGAAGCATGGAAGGAATCAACACCTTTTGGAAAGATGGTGCAGATTATGGCAAGGGAAAATACTTTAATATTGATTCGAATGAGCAAATTAGATACATCCAGACGCCATATGATGATAAGATAAGTGAATGTAATGTAAAAATAAACAGCACTTATATTGGTTATGGGACCAAAGGAATCGAGAAAAAAATGAATCAGGAGGTGCAGGATAAAAATGCCGAAAGTGTTTCAAAATCCAATTATGCAGAACGTGCTGTTAGCAAATCCAAGGAAGTGTATAAAAATGAATCTTGGGATTTGGTGGATAAGGTAAAAGAAGACAAAGAGGCGGTTTCTAAACTTAAAAAGGAAGAGTTGCCAAAAGAATTACAGAATAAGAGTACGGAAGAAATCAAAGTGATTATAGAAAAAAAGGCAAAGGAGCGAGAAGTAATTCAGAAGGAAATTGCGGATTTGGCCAAAAAACGTCAGGAATATATTGATACCGAAGCTAAAAAAACCAAAACGCAGGACGATTTAGGGAATGCCATCAGCAACTCTATCGTGACACTTGCGAAAACAAAGGGATATACGGTAGAAAAATAAATAAAAAAGTATCCCAACCTTTTGCTTGTTTTTATACTCTATGTAATAAAGACATCATTCAACTCAAAAAAAAGCTATGAAAAAATTATTTTTACTCCTGTTATTTCCGGCATTCCTCTATGCTCAAAAACCCATTTTCACGACTGCAAAGGTAAAAGCTGCAACAGTTTATTTTAATTCGGCTGAGATTTCGCAAAGCACTTCGGCGGTTTTGCCAAAAGGGACAAGCGAAATCGTGATTAAAAATGTGGCCGATTATTTGAATGAAAATACGGTTCAGATTGGAGCTCCAGCAAACGTAACGGTACTTTCGGTTCAGTTTACGAACAATTATATTTCGGAATATGAGATTGATGAAAATTCTCCCGTCATAAAAAAAGTGCGGGACAGTATCAATTTGGTAGAAAAGGAAATCCAAAGGGTTACAAATGCAAAAGTAGCCGAATCGAAAACCATTGAATTATTGGACAAAAATCAGCAAGTTTCGGGTGTAAACTCAGGTTTAAGTGTGGCTGAACTCACCAAAATGGTCGACTATTATAAAGCAAAACGATTAGAACTAAACAATTCTTTTGATGCTTTAGATGAAAAAATAAAAAAACTAAACACGGTTTTATCACGTTTGAAAAACAAACTCGAAATCAATACCCAAAAAGAAGACAAGACTTCAAAAGGAAAATTAGTACTTCAAATCATGAATGAAGTGGCTGGAAATGTTGATTTCAGTATTAATTATTTGACAAATAATGCCAACTGGAAACCGTTCTATGATTTGAGGGCCAATAGTATTTCGGCACCAATCGAGATGATGTATAAAGCACAGGTTGTTCAAAACACCGGAATCGATTGGAAACAGGTGAAACTTACGTTGTCAAGCGGAAATCCGAACCAAAATAATCAGGCTCCAATTTTGAGTTCTTGGTTTTTGAGGTATGGATATGATCAAGATTATGGATATTTGAATGAAGTTGAAGTTGTAGCAAACAGACTTCAAGGGCAAGTGGCAGGAGTTTCAGTTGGATATGGTTCTGTTCAAGCAGATAAATCCATATCTAATTACACCACCATCCAAGAAAACCAACTCAATATTTCATTCGATATCGACATTCCGTATGATATTTTATCCAACGGGAAAGCCCATAGTGTAGCCTTGAAAGAAATTAATCTTCCTGCAACCTACAAATATTATGCAGCTCCAAGAGTGGAAAAAGAAGCATTTCTTTTGGCAGAAATCAGCGATTATTCAAAATACAATTTGTTGCAAGGCGAAGCCAATATCATATTTGAAGGCATGTATGTTGGGAAGACGTTCATCAACCCGAATCAAACTTCCGACACTTTGAATTTGAGTATGGGAAGGGATAAAAAGATTTCTATCAAGCGTGAAAAAGTGGTAGACAAATCGGGAACCAAATTCTTGTCTTCAAAAAAAGAACAAACTTTCACTTATGACATCACGATTCGAAACAATAAAAAAGAAGCTGTTCAATTGTTGCTAAAAGATCAATATCCGTTGAGTTCCGACAAGGAAATCGAAATTGAACTTAAAGAAAGTGACGGAGCCAAAATCAATGCTGAAACCGGAATCCTAACTTGGGATTTGAATTTGAAACCAAATGAAACCAAGAAAATCCGCATCAGTTATAAAGTGAAATATCCAAAAGATAAGATTATTGATAACTTATAAACTAAAAAAGGGTGTCGTTTCAAGTGGCACCCTTTTTTTATCTCCTAAAACTTTAACAAATCTCCAAAGCCTAAAAAAATAAATTTCTATCTTTAGGACATCAAAACCCAAAGATGGCCTTTTTTAAAATCATTCTTTATATTTTATCGATACTTGCATTGCTAACAGTCCTGATTCCTTTTGTCAAAAAGGATTTTTGGATGTTTCGTGTTTTCGATTACCCGAGGTTTCAAAAGTTTAGCATCATCGGAATGCTAACCATTATTTGGATTGTTATTTTTCCTAAAACCGAAGTCTTGTTCGACATCATTTTGATGGTTGCACTCGCGATTTCGTTTTTGTATTTGGGATACCTGATTCTTCCGTTCACGCCTTTCGGCAAAAAAATGATCGATGAGGTAAAAAAAAGTAACGGGAAAGAATGCCTGAATTTGCTCGTTGCCAACATTTACCAACACAACACCAATTATCAAAAGCTTTTAGATCTGGTTGAAAAACGAAACCCCGATATTATTTTCCTCTTGGAAACCGATCAAAAATGGCTGGAAGGTGTGAAATCGCTCCGCAAAAATTATCCGTATCATATCGAAATTCCACAAGAAAACACCTATGGATTGTTGTTCTACAGCAAGCTTCCGATTAAGCATCAGGAAATTAATTATCTAATTGATAAAGAAATTCCATCCATCATTGCCGATGTGGAATTTGATAACGAAGTGGTTCGCGTCTATGGATTGCATCCAACACCTCCAGTTCCTCAAGAGAATTCTCACAGTACAGACCGCGATGCCGAAATCCTGATGATTGGAAAAATGGCCAAAGAATATGACAAACCTTGCTTGGTAATTGGCGATTTGAATGACGTGGCTTGGAGCTATACCACAAAATTATTCCTGAAATCGAGCGAACTATTGGATCCAAGACGTGGACGAGGGATGTACAGTACATTTAACGCCAAATACAAACTGCTTCGTTGGCCCTTGGACCATTATTTTGTGAGTAGTCATTTTCGATTGGTGGATATGAAAGTCGAAAACCATATCGATTCAGATCATTTTCCAATTAGCATTTGCTTGTTGCTTTCGCATGAAGACGAAGAAAATAAAATGGAAGCCGATCAAGAAGACAAAGCATTGGTGGAAGAAAAAATACAAGCAGGAATAAATGATGAGCCGCTTTAGAAATTAATGTAACTATAAGATTTTTAGTAAAGTATATTAGTTAACTTTACTCAACACCCAAATTTTTACATATATGAAAACAACTTTACTTACACTTTTATTTTTCAACTTGACATTTGCCCAAACTATAGGGTTGACGTCCTTTGCTACTGGATTTACTGATCCCGTGGAAATTGTAAATGCTGGTGATGCTCGACTTTTTGTTGTAGAACAAGCCGGAACCATCAAAGTAGTTACGGCTTCAGGAACAGTCAACTCGACACCATTTTTAAATATTTCAAGTTTGATCAGTGCTGGAGGAGAACGCGGACTTCTAGGCTTGGCTTTTCATCCAAATTATGCCACAAACGGGTATTTCTATGTGAACTATACCAATACTAGCGGAAATACAGTAATTGCCCGATATTCGGTAAACACTACAAATCCAAATATTGCTCAAACCACGGGAACCGTTTTGATGACCATTACTCAACCTTATTCCAATCATAATGGAGGAACTATAAAATTTGGTCCCGATGGTTATCTGTATATCGGGATGGGAGATGGCGGAAGTGGAGGTGATCCTCAAGGTTATGGACAAAACATCAACAGTCTTCTCGGAAAAATGCTTCGCATCGATGTAGATTCGGGTACCCTTTATGGAAGTCCAGCTACCAATCCTTATGTTGGAATTCCAGGTGCTGATGAAATTTGGGCAATCGGACTTCGAAATCCGTGGAAATTTTCTTTCGATAGCGAAACAGGCGATTTATGGATTGCCGATGTAGGTCAACAAAACGTAGAAGAAATAAATAAGGAACCTTCAACATCAGTTGGATTAAATTACGGTTGGAAATGCTATGAAGGAAGTGATGCTTATGCAACATCAGGCTGTGCTCCAATTGCAACGATGACCTTTCCATTTGCCGAATATTCTTCTGCATCAGGAAGTCCATATTGCTCGATTACTGGAGGTTATGTGTACAGAGGAACAGATTATCCAAACTTTGAAGGTACTTATTTCTTTGCCGATTATTGTTCTAATAAAATTGCAACTGTAGATAGTGAAGGAACTGTAACCTTTTCACCTTCAATGCCAGGTGGTTTATATACTTCGTTTGGTGTAGATCAAGATGGCGAAATTTATGTCGCTTCCGCAGATAATGGAATTGTCTATAAAGTGGTGGATACGGATCAACTTTCAATTGAAGAAGCTCAAGCAGCCAAGTTCAGGATGTATCCAAATCCAGCCAAAGACGTTGTGTATTTTGCCGATGCAAATTTTCCAGCAACCATAACTATTTATGATATTTCAGGAAAAAAATTGATTGATGCGACAATCGAAAGCAATGAAACAGCACTAAACACAAGCGGTTTAGAAACTGGAATTTATATGGTAAATGTTACGGATAATTCAGGAGTTACTTCAACTTCTAAATTAGTAGTGAAGTAAAAACCAAATTTTTAAAATTAAGGTGCAGGATCTGGAATCAGGTTTTGCACCTTTTCTATTTCCTTTAAAATTTCTTCCGAAAGAAAAACTGAAGTTGTCTTGATGTTTTCTTCCAATTGTTCCAATGTTGTCGCACCGATAATCGTACTGCTAACAAATTCCTGTTGTCGGATAAAAGCAAGTGACAATTCTGTCAACGTCAGGCCATTTTGCTTTGCAATTTCGTTGTATAAAGCCGAAGCTTTCCTGCTGTTTTCAGAATTATAGCGGGAAAAATTCGGAAACAAATTGATTCGTGCATTCGGATGATTTTCACCAGTTAAAAATTTACCAGACAAAACACCAAATGCCAAAGGCGAATAGGCCAAAAGTCCAACATTTTCACGGTAGCACACTTCTGCATTTCCTACTTCAAAAGTCCTGTTTAAAAGCGAATACGGGTTTTGAACCGTTACAATTTTTGGCAAATTATGTTTTTTACTTTCTTCCAAAAAACGCATCAATCCCCAAGGCGTTTCATTCGAAAGTCCGAAATGCTTGATCTTTCCTTCTTTAATCAAAGCCTGAACGGTTTCTAAAACCTGCTGGATGTTATCTTCCCAGGTTTCTTCTTTAACTTTAAAACCTCTTTGTCCAAAGAAATTCACATTTCGTTCCGGCCAATGCAGTTGGTATAAATCAATATAATCCGTTTGAAGACGTTGTAAACTTTTTTCAACTGAAAGGCGAATCGTAGCATCATTGTATCGTAAATCTTCACGGATATATTCCAGACCACGATTGGCTCCGGCAATTTTTGTAGCCAAGATTACGTCTTGTCGTCTGCCTGTTTTTTTGAACCAGCTTCCAATGATTTTTTCGGTACTACCAGAAGTTTTTTCTCGTGCAGGAACCGAATACATTTCGGCGGTATCGATAAAATTTATGCCTTTATCAAGTGCAAAATCAATTTGAGAATGTCCGTCAGCTTCTGAGTTTTGCTGACCAAAAGTCATAGTTCCTAAGCAAATTTCACTAATTTTTACATCAGTGTCTGGCAATACATTGTATTTCATTTTTTTTATTTGGAAGACTACAAAAGTAGCATTTATGCTGCTCTTTCGAAAGCAATAAAGTGAGAGAGTTCACCTTTTTTATTAAAAACGGGAAAACCTTTGATATGGCAATCATACATCTCTCCCGATTTTTTATAATTCACAACTGTTTTTTCAAAAGGCAAACGGGCATCAATCGCTTTTTTAATTTCGGCACTCGTTTTTTTAGAAGTCGCTTTTCCTTGAAATAATTTTGGGCTTCCGCCAATGAGTTCCTGACTTTCATAACCCGTCATGGTGACAATATTATGACTCGCAAAAACAATTTTCAGATTCGAATCCGTAACAACAATGATATTTTCCTGCTGAAGCTCCTTTTTGAAATCAAAAGACGATGTCCAATTGTGGCTTTCAGTTAAATTCTCAAGCATTTTCAAATCTGATAGATTATAATTGAGGCCCTGAAGAAATTGACCATAAAAATCCCATGAAGTTAAAGGCAATCTATTATAATTTAAGGTGTTATAATAGTGATATTTTGCAGTATCATATTCTCTCAAATCCATTTTTGGAGTATTAAATTCAAGCAAATTTAGTTTTTAATTTAAAAGAAAAATCAATTAGGGTTAAGTTTAACGCTTGTTTAGCCTTGCTTTAAAAGTCAAATTTCAGCTGAACGGCAACTGCCTTTTTTTGTTCGGTGTTCAAATTATTGAGCGAAATTCCAAGTAGCCTTACGGAATCTTTCATTCGTTCTTGATACAATAATTCCTTTGCCGTTTCGAGTAAAAGTGCTTTATCGGAAATAAAATACGGCAAGGTTTTGCTTCTGGTTTGCTGAGTGAAATCGCTATATTTTATTTTTAGGGTTACGGTTTTTCCAGCAACATTATACCTTTTTAATCGTTTTTCGAGTTGTTGGGCAATTATTTCCAGCTTTTCGATCATAAAAATTTCCGATGAAATATTTTCATCAAAAGTATGTTCTGTAGCAACTGATTTTGCAATTCGATGTGCTTTTACTTCACTGTTATGAATTCCCCGAACGACATTAAAATAAAAACTTCCAGATTTTCCAAAATGTTTTACAAGGAATTCTAATGATTTGGCTTTCAAATCCGAACCTTTAAAAATACCAAGCTGGTACATTTTTTCAGTCGTAACTTTCCCAACCCCATAAAACTTTCGGATGGGAAGTTCTTCTAGAAATTCCAAGATTTCATCAGGATTCACCGTTTTTTGTCCGTTTGGTTTGTTGATGTCCGAAGCAATTTTGGCAACAAATTTATTGACTGATATTCCTGCCGAAGCCGTGAGCCCAACTTCATAGAAAATCCTCTTCCGGATTTCTTGTGCAATTAGAGTCGCACTCGGATTTCCTTTTTTGTTTTGGGTAACATCGAGATAGGCTTCATCAAGCGAAAGTGGTTCAACCAAATCGGTATAATCATAAAAAATCTTGTGAATTTGCTTCGAAATTTCCTTATAACGGTCAAATCGAGGACGAACAAAAATAATGTGGGGACAATATTTTTTAGCCAAAACACCGCTAATGGCACTTCTCACTCCAAATTTTCTCGCCTCATAACTCGCCGCCGAAACTACTCCCCGAATTTCACTTCCACCAACAGCTACAGGCTTTCCGCGAAGTTCAGGATGATCCATTTGTTCCACCGATGCATAAAAAGCATCCATATCTACATGGATAATTTTTCTGTCAGTATTAAATGGATACATTTTTTATAAGGCTAAATTAATTATTCAACTGGACCTTCGATGATTACTTTTTTCTTTCTTTCGGTAGGTAAGAAAAAGCTCATAGGTTTTCTTTTAAAATGCTGCCAGATAGAACTGGTTACAAAGCGAAGTTCAAAGATTGAAATATCTCTGGAACGGAAAGCAAGTCCCAACGAAAGGCCAAAACTAACTAGGAAATTGACCAAACCGATAATACCAATGCCAAAAACTCCCCAAAAAAGCATGGTGTTATCCATGACATAATTGGATCCATACATCGAAAGTGCGAGATTTCCGCTTGCAAAAGTGATGTGTCGAATATCGAGATTTAGACCTAAAAACAATCCGATTATTGCCGTACTTCCCATGAAAACACCAAACCAAAAATTAGAAATAATACCAGCCCATCTTTTTTCATAGAGCTTTGCAAATTTCATTGTTCGTTTTTTGCCAATGGTTCTTTTCAAGAACGGATGTTCCTGAATCCTAAAATAAACCTGACCATGTTTGTCTCGATTGGCAACACTTCCTGAAATAATTCCCGACAAGAAAAGAAAAACACCCGCTATTGCTGCATGAAAAATGGCTGCAGAATGTATCGGGCTTATATCGGTTATTAATTTCAGCCATTTTTCGCTGGCCATATTATAGTCAAAAGCATAATCAATCAGCCAAATTCCCAATAATGAAACAGGAAAGGCCATAATCACATTTCCTACAAAAGCAATAAACTGTGATCTAAAAACCCTTGCAAAAAGAATTGCAAAAGCACCATATTTTTCGGTCTTGTCACCTTGTTTTTTCTTTCCTTCTTCCAAAGCTCTAACCAAAGCCGAAGCCGTCATGGCCGGTTGCTTTGTTGCAAGTGTAAAGCCTAAAATATAAATGGCAATAAAACCAAAGGAATAGTTCATGCTGTATAAAAAGGCATGACCAAAATAGCTGGTTTCAACCCTTCCTAACCATAATTTTATAATGCAAAGTATGCCAACAATCAAGCCTCCTCCAAGGGCTGTGGTAAACATCCGGAAATATTCCCTCCGGCCTTCGGTTATATAATGTTCGCCTGTTTTGGCAGTATGTTGCGTGATTTCGTAGGAAATTAATTGGGTACTTTCTGCAATGAATTTCCTGACATTGTTTTTGTAGCAATTGAATTTTATAAGCTCAATTGCCAAAAAGATTCCATTCTTTTTTTCATCCGATTTATTTTCTGTAACCAATAGAGGTAACAAGACCTTTAGTCGTTCCAGCTGTTGGCGAATCCTCAGAAGATTTTGATTCACCCGAAGCGAAATTCCATATTTGGAACTATTGCCGAAGGCTTTTTCAACAAATTCTTCACATTGCTTGTGCAAAACTTGCAATTGTTTATAGGACAAATCATCTGGAAAAATGGAGTACATTGGACCTACTTTGATTCGTTCTTCAATTTCTAGAAGCTCCTTTTCAAAAGCAGTGAACGGACTTTCATATCCGTCAAATTCAGGCACCATCTTGATCACATCGGTTTCCATGGCACGACCACTGATTCGTTGTGTAATCAAGGTCATGGAAATCATCAATTCCGAAAGCGGAGAAATTGGTTCAGGAGTTGTATACAAAGAAGTAAATCCTAAAAGATCATACACACTTTCCAGTTGCTCCATCGGAATTTTCTTTACCCAAATGATATCCGTGTCCAGATAAAAAACCTGATTTAACACATATTCCAGCGTGTCTTTTTGAGGCTGATTGGGCAAAAATTTAGCAAAAATTCTTTTCTTGACTTCAAATAAAAAGTCAACATCTTGCAATATGGCAGCATCCGACAGGATTTTATTGAATTTTTTTTCTTCCAAAATCCCTTTGATATAAACCGAAAGATTATGGCTGTAAAGAGGATGTTGTTTTAGAAAAGCGATTAACTCCGAGATATTAACTAATAGGTTTTTCTTTGGTTTTGAGGGTCTTATAAAACCAATCAGTTGCACGATCAATTCTAAATCATCTTCGTTATCGCGCCATTCTTCGTTATCACTGAAATATCTAGCGATAAATTCTTGCACTGTTGGCTTTGATTTTGATTTAAAGAATTTCATTCGAATAGCTATTTGTGTAAAAATACAAATACGAACTAATAAATGTATTAACTTGCTCATAAAAATTATATCTCGTAGCAATGATTGAAATAGAACGTAAATTTTTAGTGAATTCTACCGCTTTCAAGCGTCAGGCTTTCGCCGAAAAGCGAATTGCCCAAGGTTATCTAAATTCTGATCCCGAAAGAACCGTTCGCATTAGGATTGCAAATGACAAAGGATTTCTAACCATCAAAGGAAAGGGAAATGAAAGTGGCATGTCGCGTTTTGAATGGGAAAAAGAAATTCCAGTGGAAGAGGCTAGAGCATTATTGGCGTTAAGCGAAAAAGGTGCTATCGACAAAACCCGATTTGAAATTAAAGCTGGAAATCATGTTTTTGAAGTCGATGAATTTCATGGCGAAAACGAAGGATTGATTATGGCCGAAATCGAACTTTTATCTGAAGCTGAATCCTTCGAAAAACCCGAATGGTTGGGGCAAGAAGTTACCAATGACGAACGTTTTTATAATGCTTATTTGAGTAAAAATCCATTCAAGTATTGGCTTGACCCTAAAAAATAATCTTCTTAGATTTTCCTTTTTTTATCCGAAAAAGTTGTTCACAATACTTTAAAATTAACTTTTATATTTCTTCTCAAGAAAGCTTATTCTGTAATTTTACAGTATGTATGCTTTAGTCGATTGCAATAATTTTTATGCTTCGTGCGAACGGGTTTTTCAGCCTGAATTCGTGGGGAAGCCTGTGGTTATTTTGTCGAATAATGATGGTTGTATTATTTCCAGAAGCGATGAAGCAAAGGCTTTGGGGGTGAAGATGGGAGCTCCAGAATTTAAGGTTCGGGAAATGCTTAAGGAAAATAATATTAAAGTTTTTTCGTCGAATTATGCGTTGTATGGAGATTTAAGTGAAAGAGTGATGGAAACATTAAAGCTTTTTACACCAAATGTTGAAGTATATAGTATTGATGAAGCTTTCTTGAATTTTGAAGGCGTGAAAGAAGGTGGTTTTGATGAATGTGGTCAAGAAATGAAAAACCGCATCATGAAATGGCTGAGTATTCCGGTTTGTGTTGGTTTCGGAACAAGCAAGACACTTTCGAAAGTAGCTAATAAAATTGCGAGAAAATATCCAGAACAAACCAAAGGCGTTTATGTGATTGATACTGAGGAGAAGCGAATAAAAGCTTTAAAATGGACGAAAATTGGAGATGTTTGGGGTATTGGTTACCGAATGAAAAAGAAATTAGAGGCTCGAAAAATTCTTACTGCTTATGATTTTATACAACCCTATCACCAAGATTTTATAAAAAACCAGATGGGTGTCGTGGGTTTAAGACTTATTAGTGAGCTTAAAGGAGATTCGGTTTTGGGGATTGAAGAACCAGAGAATAAAAAAAGTATTGCCATAACCAGGAGCTTTCCAAAGCAATTGACAGAGTATGATGCACTTCGGGAGCGTGTTTCGACTTTTGCAATGGTGTGTGGCGAGAAGTTACGCAAGCAAAATTCTTGTTGCAACACGGTCATTGTAATGTTAGGAACGATGGATCATAATTCGGAAAACAAGAGAGTTTATTACCATCAATCGGCTACGATTCCGTTTGCAACAAATTCGAGTATAACCATTTCGAATATGGCTGTCAAAATGTTAGAAAAAGTATACGAACAAAATAAGGGACTTCGTTTTAATAAGGCGGGTGTTATCGTAACACAACTTACGAAGGAAGGCGAGAAGCAGTTTCAGCTATTCGAAGAAGAAAATCCGAAGCATCTGGCACTGATGAAGACCATTGATTTCATCAATAAAAAAGCAGGTGATCGAAAAGTAAAACTCGGAACTCAAGGAAAAGTAACCTGGAATATGAGGCAGAATTTATTGTCTCCAAAATACACTACAAGAATAAGCGATATACTGAAAGTGAAATGTCAATAGAGAAAAAAAAGCTTACGTTTTTGAAGCCCGATTTGGAGAGCGAAATCAAAATTCCGTACATCAGTCATGGTGTTTCGGCTGGATTTCCATCTCCGGCTTTGGATTTTATGGAAACCAGTATCGACTTGAACAAGACGCTTATTGAAAATCCTTTGGCAACTTTTTATGTTCAGGTGGATGGAAATTCTATGATTGATGCTGGAATTCAGGACAAGGATATTCTGGTCGTAGACAGAAGCATCGAACCTGGAAATAAAAAAATAGCTATTTGCCTGATTGATGGCGAGTTTACCGTCAAGCGGATAAAAGTAGATACGGATTGCTTGTGGCTGATGCCCGAAAATTCGAGTTATACTCCTATAAAAGTTACAGAAGAAAACCAGTTGATTATCTGGGGAATTGTGACGTATGTGATCAAGAAGATTTAATCTTTTTTATAATGAACATCAGGCAATCCTCTTAAAATCTCCGCACTTTTTTCTGGTGAAATATCACGTTGGGCTTCCCCCATCATTTCATAACCTACCATAAATTTTTTTACGGTTGCACTACGAAGCAAAGGCGGATAGAAGTGCATGTGAAAATGCCATTCAGGATGCTCTTCGTTATCTGTCGGAGTTTGATGGATTCCCGACGAATAGGGAAAAGAAGTCTTGAAAAGATTATCGTATTTTACAGTTATCGTCTTTATTATTTCGGCGAAAGCCAACATTTCTTCCTCTGTCATTTGGGTTAGATTTCCGAAATGTCTTTTGCTTACAATAAGCGTTTCATAAGGCCAAGTTGCCCAAAACGGCACTAAAATCACAAAGTGCTGATTCTCCGAAACGATGCGTTCCTTTTTTTGAAGTTCTTGCTCTACATAATCTTTTAGTAAGCTCCTTTTGTGTTTTTCGTAATATTTCTTGAGGCTTTTCTGGGTTTTTTCTACTTGTGTTGGAAGGGAAGATTGTGCCCAAATTTGTCCGTGTGGATGCGGATTACTGCAACCCATGACACTTCCTTTATTCTCAAATATTTGAACGTAATTGATAAAATCCTTGCTTCCTAATTCGATATATTCTGTTTTCCAAGTATCGATTATTTTCTTGATTGCCTCAACTTCCATTTCTGGAAGGGTAAGATTGTGTTTTGGCGAAAAGCAGATTACCTTATTAATCCCTCTTTCGGGTTTAAATTGAAACAAATCCGATTGTGGCATTTCATCTCGAACTTCCTCCTGAAGCAAGGCGGCGAAATCATTCTCAAAAACATAAGTATCCGAATAGTTCTCATTCTGAATTCCGTTTGAACGTTTGTTTTCTGCACACAAGTAACATTCAGGATCGTATTCTGGAAGTGTGTTTTCGGAAACAGACTCATTTTGTCCCTGCCAAGGTCGTTTAGAGCGATGTGGCGAAACTAAAATCCATTCATCTGTCAACGGATTGTAACGTCTATGTGGATGTTCGTTATTGTTGAAAGCTTCCATACATTATTTTTTGTAGAGTGATGTGCCTTTTGAAATTTTTACTTTATAAGATTTTAAATCGATGCCAAAAGCAACTTTATATTTTTCAGAAATGTTTTTGATGATTTCCTTTTCCTGTCCTTTTTCCACTAAATTAATCGAGCAACCGCCAAAACCGCCACCCATCATTCTGGATCCCAAAACTGATTTTTCGTTTTTTACAGCATCTACTAAAAAGTCAATTTCCGCACAACTAACTTCATATTCATTTGATAAACCTTCGTGGGTTTCATGCATCAATTCGCCTAACTTTTTGAAGTTGCTATTTTCTAAAGCATTAACAGCATCCAAAACCCTTTGGATTTCCTTTACTACAAAAAAACATCTCTTGAAATGGACTTCGCCCAAAAGTTCACGTGTTTCCAAAACCATAGCTTCGGTACAATCCCTAAATGATTCTATGTGAGGAAATTGTTGTTCTAAAATTGAAAAACCTTGTTCCACTTCTTGTCTTCGGGTATTGTAGCCTGATGTAAGATGCGTGTGTTTTACCTTGCTGTCCAATAAAATCAGTGAATAGTTTTTGAAATCGGCTTTGTGGTATTCGTATTCCAAAGTTGTGCAATCCAATTTGATTACTTTATTCTTCTTGCCGAAAACACTCGCAAACTGATCCATAATACCGCAATTCACCCCCACAAAACTATGTTCTGATTTCTGGCCAATTAAGGCGATATCTTCCTTCGACAGGTCAAGATGAAACAATTTTCGCATCGCATAACCAAAACCACATTCCAATGCGGCAGAAGAAGAAAGACCAGCTCCCATGGGAATCGTACTACTGAAAACGATATTGAAACCTTCCAGATTGTTTGTCCTTTCTTTAAGCTGGTGCAAAACGCCAAGGATATAATTGGCCCACATCTTATCAATCGGTTGCAGATTGTCGTTCAGATCAAACTCATGTGTTTCATCAAGGTCTTTCGCAATGATGGTGCATTTGCTGCTTCCAGATTTTGAAACCGCAAAACAAATGTATTTATTGATAGCGGCCGGAAGCACAAAACCATCGTTGTAATCTAAGTGTTCGCCAATAATATTGATTCTTCCTGGTGATAGAAAAACATATTGGGCATCGTTTTGGAATAATTGTGTGAAATGGGATTTTGTATCCTGAATTAGTTTTTTCTTCATTAGTGAAAAAGGGCTTTTCAAATAAGACTGCAAATTACAAGTTTTATAAGAAAAACTTTTGTTTTAAATTATCAATTTACAATAATATAATGACTCTCTTGATGAAATATCAATAGTGGATAATAAAATAAACCATTAAGATATTAAGCTTCATTAAGTCCTCCTTAACTTATCTTAAACCTTAATGGTTTAAATTTTTATAGAATTGAGCTTATTTTAGACCACTCTCAAAATAAAATAATTTTTCTTTCCGCTTTGTAATAATACAAACTGATTATTAACTAGATCATTCGCGGTTAATACAAAATCTTCTTTAATTTTTTCTCTATTTACAGAAATTGAATTTGCAGTTAAAGCACGTCTTGCTTCTCCGTTTGATTTGAAAAAACCTGATTTTTCGTTCAAAACATCAACGATATTGATTCCGTTTTCAATATCAGCTCGTGCAATTTCCGCTTGCGGAACACCATCAAAAACCTCTAAAAAAGTCGTTTCGTCCAGTTGCTTCAAATCTTCCGAAGACGAATTGCCAAACAAGATGTTCGAAGCCTGAATCGCTTTTTCCAACTCTTCTTTCGAGTGAACAAATGTCGTTATTTCTTCCGCCAATCGTTTTTGCAACACTCTTAAATGTGGGGCGACTTTATGCTCTTCAATCAAACCGTCAATCACTTCCTTATCCAAGAATGTAAAGATTTTAATATATTTCTCAGCATCAACATCCGTACTGTTCAACCAAAATTGGTAGAATTTATATACCGAAGTCTTATCGGCATCCAGCCAAATATTTCCACCTTCGGATTTTCCGAATTTAGAACCATCCGCTTTTGTGATCAATGGCGTTGTCAAAGCAAATGCTTTAGCATTTTCGCCACCCATTCTGCGAACCAATTCCGTTCCAGTCGTGATATTTCCCCATTGGTCAGAGCCACCCATCTGTAACATACAGTTGTTGTTTTTGTACAAGTGGTAGAAATCATATCCTTGAATCAACTGGTAGGTAAATTCCGTGAAAGACATTCCTTCACCAATTTCTCCGTTCAAACGTTTCTTTACAGAATCCTTCGCCATCATATAATTTACCGTGATGCGTTTTCCCACCTCACGTGCAAAATCAATAAACGAGAATTCTTTCATCCAATCATAGTTGTTCACCATAATTGGAGCATTTTTATCTGTCGAATTAAAGTCTAAGAATCGAGACAAAACGCTTTTTATTCCCGCCACATTTTTTGCCAACGTTTCCTCGTTCAGCAAATTTCTTTCGTCTGATTTTCCAGATGGATCACCAATCATTCCTGTTGCACCACCCACCAAAGCAATCGGCTGATGTCCGAAATTCTTCAAGTGTACCAACAGGATAATCTGAACCATGCTTCCAATATGAAGCGAATCCGCAGTCGGGTCAAAGCCAATATAGGCCGTCGTGGCTTCCTTTAGCAATTGCTCTTCCGTTCCCGGCATACTATCGGCATATAGCCCACGCCACTTCAATTCTTCAACTAGATTCTTCATTTTTTGTAAATAATTTGCGCAAAGATAACAATTCAAACCCCAAATCTCAACAGTAATTGCGATTTCGATAAGCAAAATTAGGAGCGAATCGCTTGGGTATTTTTGTCCCGAAGCTTCGGGGCATTTTCCCGCCTTCTTTCCAAATCTTTTTATTTTTTTCCTTTAAAAAAATAAAAAGAATTTTCCCTTAAGTCGGGGCTAGAGGGAAATCCATTTTCACTTTGGAAACTTCTGAAAAATCGTTTACAAGATCCTAACAGTCCCGAAGGTTCGGGATACAACCTGTTAGGGATTATTAATCTACCATCAAATTCATAAAAAAGGAGGGTAGAAAATTTATCCCCTGCGAAACACATCCCTAAACTGATACAGCAATCGTTCAATCAATCGCAAATCTTCGGTCACAATATCGGCAGTTCCTGACATTTCCTGCTGGAAGGCGATTTGCTTTTTATAGGAAGTTTTTAATCCTTCTGGCAAGGAAATATCAATCAATAGATTGCCTTCCTTATTGGGAGTTAAAGAAATAGTTTTGATAGTTCCTCTAAGCATCCCAAATTCCCTATCAGGAAAATTAGCCAATCGGATATTGACATCCTGCCCTGTTTTGATCTTTCCGGAATTTTGGGCAGGTGCTTTTACTTTCCCGATATAATTTTTACTCTCTGATGGAATTATCGCAAAGACATCATCTCCTGCTGCTACATTCTGGCTTGGTGTCCAAATCTGCAAGAAGGTCACTTTCCCCTCAATTGAGGAACGGAGTACATAGTTGAGTTCCCAGTTCTTGATGGCTTTTTTCAACTCATAGAAAGCTTGGATCACGTTTCGTTCCAAAATCACATTCTCCTTGGTTTCATTGATTTTGGTAGTCTTGGTATTCCGGCTCAGATCATTCAACGAGGATTTCATCTGGGAAACCGAACTTAGTAGGCTCTTATAGTTTTTTTCAGCCTGAAGATAGATCAATCGTTGCTTTTCTATTTCCTGGGTGGCAATTATTCCCTTGCTGTAGAGCTTTTCATGGCGGTCAAGGTCACTTTTTTGCAAAACTAGCTCGTTCTGAGTAATGCTCTTTTGTGATTCCAGCAAGGTCAGCCTTTCCTTGAGTTGCAAATATTCATAGCTTTGTGCAGTGCCTTCTATCTTGTAGGGTTGGAGTTTGGTGTTCAACTGGTCGGCAATATATTCCTTTTGAAAAATGGCAAAGGTGCTTTCCACTTCTCCCAATTGTGCATTCTGCAATGCTTCAAACGGGAAAGGACTTTTGTTTAAATTTAAAGTATCAATAATACTCTTTAATAAAAATATATCTTCAAAGTTGGCACTGTTTTCTATAACAGCAAGGGGTGTATTCTTGGCTATATCTTGTCGGTCTGTAACCAATATGGTTTCAATCCTGCCCGAAGTTCGGGCTACCAATTTCTCGGGTGGGGTTTGGGTGGTAATGATAATCTGGGTGGTGATGAGGTCTGGGTATTTTATGAACCAGGAAATTAAAAATAAGATGATTACAAAACATAATAATATTGTGTTCCCCCATTTAAACATAGATTTTGGTGGTGCCGAAAGTACATCTCTTACTTCTTCACTATAAATTTTTAAATCTTCTTGTAGCTCATCCATAATTAATTTCCTAATTCCAATTGATTTTTTACAAGCTCATAGTATTTCCCTTTTTGCATTGTCAATTGAATATGATTCCCCTGCTCCACAACTTCGCCATTTTCCAAGACGATGATGTTGTCGGCATTTTTGACCGTACTCAATCGATGTGCCACAATAACTGACGTTCTTCCTTGCAGAAAAGTATTTAATTTTTCCATTATTATTTTTTCATTATTGGCATCCAATGAACTTGTCGCTTCATCAAAAAAAACATATTCAGGGTCTTTATATACGGCTCTAGCAATCATCAAGCGTTGTTCCTGTCCACCGCTTAATCGGATGCCAGAAGTACCTAATTCTGTATTGAGTCTGTTTGGCAATTTTTCAATAAAATCTTCAATATTTGCAATATGAGAAGCCATCTTCAATTTATCTCGATTAATAATAGTATTTTGTTCTGATTCGGATATATTTCCTGCAATTGTATCATTGAAAATAAAAGTTTCTTGCAATACGGCACCACAGTTCATTCGCCAATAATCATTATGGATTGAATTTAAATCAATAGTACCAATACTGATTGAGCCACTCGTAGGTTCATAAAATTTCAGTAGCAGTTTTATTAAAGTTGTTTTTCCGCTACCGCTTGCACCTACAATGGCAGTTGTCTTTCCTTGCGGTATTTCTAAGTTTAAGTTTTTCAGGACTAATGCAGAAGATTTACTGCCATATCTATAATTTAAATCCTTGATAATTATTGTTTTTTTTGTTGGTAATTCTTTTACTTTATCTTCCTTAACATCATCTTCCTCTTCCTTAGAATGTACCTGCCAAAGACGCTCCAGACTTATTTTTGCATCTTGCCACAGCTGAATAAAACCAATAAAATTACTCAATGGTAAATTTAATTGACCTACAATGTATTGGATGGAAAGCATCATCCCTAAAGTGATTTCACCATTAACTACTGCCGTAGCCGACAAAAAAGTGATAATAATATTTTTAAGTTCATTGATAAAATTAGAGCCGATGTTTTGATATTGTGCGAGTTTGAGACTACTCATTGAGGTTTTAAACAAGCTAATTTGAACTTGTTCCCATTTCCAACGGTTTTTTCTTTGGGAATTGTTTGTTTTTATTTCTCTAACTCCATTGATCATCTGTATTAAAGAAGTTTGACTAGTGGATTGCTCATCAAAACGTTTAAAATCCAGCTCTGCTCTTTTTTTGAGAAAAAAAAATGTATAACCTACATATAAAATGGCTCCTATAAGGAATACAATAAAAATTTTAATATTGTAAAACGCCAAGACTCCATTAAAAACGCCAAAGAGAATAATAGAATAAATCATATTGAAAGAGGACGAAGAAACAAAGTTCTGAACTCTTGCATGGTCCTGAATTCTTTGGAGGTGCTCTCCTGTATTACGAGTATCAAAGAAATTTACCGGTAATTTAAGCATCTTGAACAAAAAATCTGATACCATTTTTATGTTAAACCTTCCTGAAATATGCAAAAACAGCCATTCCCTAAAAACAGAAACTAATGTCTGAGAAAGAAACAAGACAATCTGTGCTATTAGAATCAAATATATAAAAGACACATCACCATTATTAACACCCACATCTACTACCGATTGCATAAGGAAAGGCATGATAAATTGGATGCTTGTACCTACCAACAAACCGATTAATAACTGGTTGATTAGCTTTTTGTAAGGCCTTAGATAAGGCCATAAAAAGCTAAACCCTTTAGTTTTGGTCTTATCTTCTTCTAAATTATAAAAATTGGCATTAGGCTCAAGTAATAACACAAATCCCGTTTTATCACTCGTATTCGTCCACGCTTCTAAAAACTCCTGATGTGAATATTCAAGCAAACCTTGGGCAGGATCGGCAACAAAGATTTTATCTTTTGCCGTTTTATATACCACAACAAAATGCTTCTGTCTCCAAGGAGCTATAAAAGGTGTGGGGGCTTCACTGACAAGGCTTTCCATGGCAATTCTCATTCCAAGGGTTCTCATTTCTATAGCTTCTGCGGCATCAGCAATGCCTGCCATGGTAACTCCCATACGAGTAATGCCTGCTTTATCTCGCAGGAACTCCCTAGAGAACGTTTTACCGTGAAATTTGGCTATCATTCTCAAGCATGTAGGGCCACAATCTCGATAGTCTAACTGTTTATAGAAAGGAAATTTGTTTTTTTTAAGCATTCTATTTTTGAACTGTTTTTAAAATGTCATTTCGCATTGTATTTAATGCATTTTTATCTAGAAAATGTTGGTTATAGTATACGCCTTGCAAATTTTCTAATGTTTTTAAATCTTCCAAAGGATTGCCGTCTAACAATATGAAATCAGCATTTTTTCCTACTTCAATAGTTCCAAAATTCTCCTTGAAGAAAGTAGCAAAATTAACAGTTGCCATTTTTAGAATTTCATAATTGGATAATTCGGTATTTTTCAAAAGATTCATTTCGCCCAAAACACTGAAACCTGCAATCATATATTTTGACGACGCATCTGGGCTTAGTAGCATCGGAACCCCAGCTTCATTTAATTGCTTGATGATTTTATATTTTTGGTCAAGTGCCTTTAGTTCATTGACAACTTCTTCTTTATAAGCCGTAACCCCCATTTTTTCACGGTATTTCTCCGTTCCTTCTATCCATTCTTCCATCTTAGCTTTCGAAACGAACTCCATTCCAGGCATCTTGCGTGATTCTTCTGTAGTATAGCGTCCCGAACCTACACTGTACCAAGACAGAGTTGGACATATGGTAATGCTTTTCTTTTTTAATAAACTTATTCTTCTTTGAATTGTTTCTGTATTTTCTCCTGCCAGTCCTCCCAAATGTTCAAAAGAAGTGTAGCTGGAATTAAAAATGACATCTTCATTTACTTCATTTCCTGATGCTAAACGTGGATAATGTCCTGCAAGAGACATTTTATATATTTTACAAATACTATCCAATTGTTTAAACATGGATTGATTTTTGATGCTCAATATTTTAATTAAATCAAGATTTCGTTCTTTAGATGCTTTAACAAAACTCTCCATTTCTACAAGTGTCAAATCCTGTCCTCTACTTATGGGTGGGGGAGATAGATACAACTTTGGATAATAGCTGTCAATTGAATTGTATTTTTGTCTCCAACTATAATGATTCCAATCACCACGCATGGAACGTAGCTTTGTTACACCGTTAATCAGGTTCAGTTTCAATATTATTTCCATTTCTTTTTCTGTGGAGGGAAAATGCACATGGGCATCGGATAAAGATGGCATTATGAATTTACCCTTAGCATCTATCGTTTGTTTTGCTCTTCCTCTTGTTTTGTCAGCAATCTCTATAATCTGTCCGTCTTTAATAGCAACCATTTGATTTTTTAAAACTGTATTGTCCTTCATTGAAATGATTGAAACGTTTTTAATAAGAAAATCTGGTTCTTGTGCATGACTAATAAAGTAATTTGATAAAATCAGTGTTATTAAAATAACTATTTTTTGCATGCTTAGTGTGTTTATATTTCCTTTTTGATCAGGATAGGTTATGTTGAGGCAATAATTTTTCTAAAGGGTAATTGTACTATATACAATTGTAAAATGATCTATTCCATTAACTTTCCAATTGTACTGCTAAAAAAATCATAATGATTGTTTTCGTCTTTTTTTAAAAAATTCTGATACGAGTTTAACTCACAAAATTCATCATATCGGAAGTCTAAATCCCGATGACTTAAATCAAATTCATCAATTAGTTTCTGATATTTATTTAGAATTGTTTGACATTTATTGTAAAGCTCATAATAGTATGCTTTTCCCTTTTCTGTGTACACATAGTCTAAATCTAATAATTCTAAACCTGTTTTAAATCGAGGAATCATATCGGTCATTCTGCCTAACAATTCATGTTTCTCTCGACCTCTGAAAATCTTTTTAGACAGCAAAATATCAAAACAAACAATGCGTTGTGTTACAGTAAAGAGTCCATGAAAAGCACCATAAACCGTTCTATAATCCCATTGCTGATCTGTTAAATCTCGCATAACGATGTTGTCTACGTCAATCTTAAAGTACTCTTTTCTATCATGCACCACGTAATATAAAAAATTATGTGAGCCTTGATGAATTAACTCTTCAATAAAATAAATTATATTTTGAGTACCCAGTACATAAAAGTAAAGCATTCCCAAGGTTTCAATTGAAGCAAAATTTAATATTTTAGGATTGTCATGCAAGTAAATTCTTCTATTTGAAAAAACAAGCTCTTTATAAAAAAAAGGTAAATGTTCTTTTATAACTAAAATAGCCTTCTCTAAAGTTTGATGATTTTCTATCCAAACTGTATTATGCAAAGGTTTAGGGTTTACTATATGACCTTTATAGGATTCTACAAAATAGCTTTCTAAAAGCGGATGACAGGATTTTAAAATTTCAAACTCGTCTATTTTTAATAAATTCTCCATTTTATTTGCGTTTCTATCAAAATAGCCGAGGTTAGGCAAAAATGCAATCCCATTGTTATTTAACGACGCTTTCAGGTGTATGTTTTCTTTTTTAAGAAAATAGCCTTGCATTATTTCAATTAGCATTTCTGGAGCTGACTGATTATTATTTTTGCCATTGAAATACGCAAAGAGTAATGGTTCTAAAAAGATGTTATCATCCTCAAAGTTAACTTTTTCTAGCAAAGATGGATTTTCTTTGTAAATAAGGAGCTTGATGGTGTCAATTATTTCATTCTGATTTTTTTCCATTACTTTAAGATTTTATAAATACATTAAGCTTTAATTTTAACTCTATTTTCTTATCTTCCCGTTTTATTCTCAGATGCAAACTGTCATTGGCTTTGAGATCTTCGACAAACTTGTCGAGGTCTATTTTTTCTACAGGTACATTGTTTACTTCAATGATTTGGTCGTTCATCCGGATTCCTTTTCTATACGCCTCAGAGTTTTCCACAATCCCTGCTATAATCCACTTTTCCCCTGTATCGAAAAAAGAAATACTACGAAACAATTTATTTTTATTTCTGTTAAAATTTTTATTAGGCTTTAACCATATTTTTTCTTTCTGATGATCAAAAATTATATTAAAATCATCTAATAAATCGTTCCCTATGATTCCCATGTAGTTGGGATTTGCCAACGCACCCAAAGTATCAGTTGAAACGGTCATAATCAGTTTTTTTAATTTAAATTTTCCTAGATCAGCTGCCACGACAGGTAAAAAATATCCGTTTGAATCCCCTCCTACACCACCTTTTGCAAAAAATTTCTTTTTATCCGTTGCGTTATGGATACCATCTGACATAAAAAAATTGCTGTTCAAAATAGTCTGATCAGACCCAGTATCAAGCATAAACTTCCCTTGTATCTTTTTCCCATTCTTCAATATTATTGACAAGGGGAGATAAATTTTGTAATCTTCAAATTGTGCATTTACTGATTCATATCCTTTAACCGAATTTATGAATATAATTTTTTGGGAAACATAATCTATCATATACGGTTTTTGTGCAAAAGTTTGAATCCCAGCGATACCATCTATCGTTTTTCCAACCATACTTTTCAGATCAAGCATAGCAGTTGATGTCGAAAAACGATCTTCTTTCTCGCTAAACTTAAAATGGATAGTATCTGTAATTAATTTAGCAGTTCTAGTTGAGTTTCCTATACCACTTATTTTAATGTCCTTAGTTTTGTAATCAAGTCCATTTTTATTGCAAAACAGTGAATCTAAACTTACTCCATTCCATCCTGTGTCAAATATAAAGTTACCATGAATTTTGTCTTTCACATTTACATTAAGGTACAGGTGGTTATTGTATCGGATAGATATCGAATCTATTGGTGTAATTTTTTTTGAACAGGAACCAAAAGACAATGAAGACATAATGAGGAGAAAAAGTTTTTTTTTCATGGCTTAATTATTAAAAGATAAGCGGAGATTTCTCCGCTTATCTTAAATGTAAACTTCCCAAAAAATTAAATGCTTTTAGGGGAAATTAAAATTTAATTTTAATTGTTCCAGTAAAAGTCGGTTGACCTCCAACTGGAACACTAACTCCAGCTCCAATTTCCCAAGATGTTGAAGGTGTAGAAGGTGCTACTGTAGTTGGTGCAGCTGTCGTTGGAGCATCATGACAAGCATTGTCTGTACCTCCACTAATACTAGCCAATAAATCATTTGAAGCTACAGCTTCTGCTCTTTCTTTTAGAGCGTCTAAACTTAATTTCATCTTGTTGTTTTTTAGATGATTAATAAATAATTGTAAAACTCTGATAGCATCCCAATATTCATTACTCACCCTGTACACAAACTTTCACAAATTTATAGAATTCTATCAAGGCTAAAATAAATGTGTTGCTTAGAAGATGACGCTACTTTTTATCCTAAAAATGTTAAAATCGATGATTTATAAAAAACCGCTCAGAATAGCTTCCTCTACTAGACTGGAATCTTCTTTGACATCGAAAGCAGCTTTCATCTGTGCTATACGTCGTTGGATAGCACTAAGAGAAAGCAAAAGGGTAATCTCAATTTTTTTTAACTTGTATCCTTTTGAAAGATAGAGTAAAATTTGACGATTGGTATCATCTACCATTAAATCCTTTTTCCAGATTTCCTTGATGATGTTCTTGGCTGTAGGGCTCTGATGATTGTTTCCTTCAATTATTTGTAAAATAGTCCAGGGTAGATTTTCAGGAGTAATATCATTTTTTACAATCAGCCCATCCGGTTGCAGTTTTTTAAAAATGTCATAAATAATCAATACTTCTGTATGGGCGGTAATCATGATAATTTTACAATCTGGGTGTTGCTGTTGAATCAACCTAGCCAAATCAATTCCTGAATAAATATTTTCAGCCTCATGGGAAGGCAATCCATAATCAATTATAGCTAAATCAAACAAAACAGGATAGGCTAACCTTAAAAAAGCTTCTTTGCAGCTATAGGCTTTGTAAAAGGAAGGTGATTGAAGAAACAAGCCTTTCAAAGATAAGCTCTCTATGTATCCCGATACAGTCATTGGATGGTCATCTACAACAAGTACATTCATAAAAAAAAAATTAACAAAGTAGATACTTTTTATAGCTTCAGAAAAAAAAGCCTTTGCGTAGTTTGCACCGTTTATTTAAATGCGTTATGCAATTCTCCTTTATATTAGTTGACAATGATGATTCCTACATGAAGGAAACGCTAGAACTTTTAGAAAATTTTCCTGATTATTTTTGCGTTGGACATTTCAAAGATAATGAAATGGCAATAAAACAAATAATAAAACTAAAACCGCAACTGGTTTTGATGCGAATTGGGAACAAATTTAATAATAATGTGTTATCGTTTCAGACAATCGCAGAATTATTTCAATATGTGCATCCAATCCCTTATTTTATTGCATTGGCTTCATCTCCAGAATTTGCATTAGATGCTATACAGTCGGGTTTTTCAGATTACTTGATGGGACCGCTATCAGTGCACCAATTAGGAAAATCATTTTTCAAGTTTGAGAAGCGGGCACCTGAAAAAAAAAGCACTGTCATTTGTATCAAATCCTACAGCGACTACCAGTTTGTAAATCTTGAAGAGATAGTATATCTAAAGGCAGATAATAATACTACAGATATACAACTTATAAATGGCAAGGTAGTGAATGCCTATAAAACCCTGAAGCATTTTGAAAATGCATTGCCTTTTTATTTTCTAAGAATTCACAAAAGCTATATTGTGAATGTGAACCACGTTTCCAGGATACACTTTAGCAAATCCAAATGCTATATGAACTATAAGGAAGTACTACCGTTTTCAATCACTTACAGGGAAAATATAGAGGTAATAATTAGAAAGATTGACATCTGATGGGTAACCGATAAAAATCATAATTTATGATAGAGGATTTCGCCCTTTAGAAATAGGACAAACCTCTCAGATCCTACTACTTCACTATTAACTCTCTCAAAATAAAATTTTTACAAATTTTACCTACTTAATTTGCAACTGATTTGAAACACTAAATCACTAGAAGCTTCTACTTCGCTATCAAGTTTGGGGAAACATTTAATACATAAAAAATGTCATAACTGATAGTTCAGAATAGCTAATTCCCAGCTTTTCTAAAAAACGTAACCCGCATTTTGCGGAAGTTGCTGAATATACTCATAGTTACAAAATTTATTTTTATGAAAAAGCTATTTATTTTTACGAGTTGTTGCTTTATAGCAATTCTTTTTACAACATCTTGCACCTCCGAAAGCATCGAAGACGACAAAACAATAATACAGAATAACAATACCCCTCAAGTGCCTACTCCACCACCTCCCATTGAGCACGGAGACGATGACAAGGATAAGGATAAAGACCGTGATTAGAAACAATAACCCAAATAGATTTATTTTATTTGGGTTATTTTATTTATTTTTGGTTAGATTACTTACCAATCATTAAAATGTGTAAATTAAAGATCTGCCTGTACTTCGTTTTTTTAGTAGGGATTACGGCTTGTGTCCATAAAAGTGAAAAATCTGATACGATAAACATTGATAAATATTTTGATAGTATTAATTCTGAATCGATAGAAAATGCAATAAAATTGAAATATGTTGATACTGCATACCATTTGCTGGCAGCTGAAAATAATGATGCTACAAACAGGAAATTGATCTCGATATTGGCAAGGGAATATTTCATATTAGATCAAAATGATGCTTACTTAAAAGCTTCCAAAGAATTATACAGCCAATCAATTTTAGCACACGACACTTCATATACAGCAAAGGCATTATATTATATTGGAGATTATTATGAAAATGAACGAATCACCGATAGTGCCTTTAAATACTATTCCAAAGCAGAAAAATTATATGGGATTATTAAAGACACATTAAATACTGGTCGTACAAAGCTTTATAAGGCTGGAGTCTTATACGATGCTGGTATTTTTACTGAAAGTGAGATTCAAACAGCGAAGGCATTGGAGTTTTTAAATACCACAGAAAATGAGAGGTTGGTGTATGAAGGTTACAACTTGATGGCATTGAATCTTAAGGAGCTTAATGACTATACGAATTCCATGAAATATTTTAACTTGGCCTTGGAAAAGTTGGACATACTGGAACAAAAAAAATATAATCCAGATAAACTTATAAAGTCTAGGGCATCTATTTACAATAACTTGGGAGGGCTTTATGAAAAAACAGAAAAATATTCCGAAGCTATCAAACTCTATCAGAAGGGAATCGAAACACAAGGAATTAGGAAAAATCATCCTAGGCTGTATGCTATGTTATTGAACAATCTAGCAGAATCTTTATCAAAAACAGGAAGCACTCATACTAAAATTGAAGAACTATTGTTGGAATCTTTAAAAATAAGAGAGGAAAATAAAATTGAAGAGGGTATAGTAAGCAGTAAAATTAGCATTGGAGAATTCTATCTGCTTAAAAAAGAAACAAAAAAGGGTATTGAATACATTAGAGAAGGATATGAATTGGCAAAAAAAATCAGCAGCAGTTATGACAGTAAGAAGAGTTTGAAGTTGTTATCCACAATTGATAGTCTAAATAGTACCTATTACAATAATCTTTATATTAGACTTAATGACAGTCTCCAGCAAGTCGATAGAATAGCTAAGAACAAGTTTGCTAGGATTGCTTATGAGACAAATCAGATTGAAAAGAAAAATGCATTTCTTTCAAAGAAGAATAGGATTATTACAATAGCCGGATTGGTTATTATTCTCATATTGGGATCGGTCATGACAATTTACAGGCTTAAATCAAAAAATAGAGAACTCTTGCTGATAAAGGACCAAAATGAGGCCAACGAAAAAATTTATCAGCTGATGCTGATGCAAAAAAGTAAAACTGATGAGGTTAGAGTAGAGGAGAGAAACAGGATTGCTATGGAATTGCATGACGGTATAGTAAATAGGGTTTTTACCACCCGTTACAACTTGATGCAACTTCAATCGGAACAAAAGGCTAGAAAGGAAGAATTGGTTCAAGAGTTGATTGCGGCTGAAAATGAAATTAGGAAGGTTTCACATGAACTACAGGAGAATCTATTATTCGAGGATAAAATTTTTCAAAATGCTTTACAGGATTTAATTCAGATGCAAAAAAATGAGTTCGACACTGTATTCGACCTCTATGTTGATAAATTTATAGAATGGTCACAAATCACAAGTGAAAGTAAGGTGCAGATGTATAGGATAATACAAGAAGCCGTACAGAACATAAATAAATATTCCCACGCTAAAAATGCTGATATAATGTTTCTAAGGACAGGTGAGAAAATTACAATATACATTGAGGACAATGGTGTCGGTTTTGATTCAGGAAAAGTTAAGGGAATGGGTTTGAAGAATATAAAACAGCGTGTATTGGCTTTGAAAGGCGAACTTAGCATAGTTTCAAATAACGAGGGTACTATTCTAAAAATTGTATTTTAAAAGTATATTAATTGATTATATTTCAAATTGGCTTGTTTTCAACTATATTACTCTATCAATAGCTGGCAAACTATTTCTTCTTTTTACTATCATAACATAAATTTTCAGCATCCTTTATTAAACTTTAAGTATCTTCATAATTGATGAACAAGATTTCTGATAAGATGATATTAATATCCCAACCCTCTTTTTCCAATTCACAAATCCCACAATTTTCCAATTATCTCATTACCTTTGCCGCTATGGTTTTAGTTACAGGAGCAACAGGTTTGGTAGGTTCGCATTTGATACTGCATTTACTCGAAAATGGAGAGGATGTTTCGGCTATTTACAGAAGTGAAAAATCCATTGCAAAAACAAAATCGCTGTTTGAACTTTACAAAAAAGAGCAGTTGTTCACTAAAATCAATTGGATTCAGGGCGATATCAACGATATCCCTTCTTTGGAACTTGCATTCGAAAACATTCAATATGTGTATCATTGTGCAGCTTTCATCTCTTTTAATCCCTTTGACGAAGAAAAAATTCGGAAAATCAATATCGAAGGAACTTCCAATATCGTCAATTTTTGTTTGGATAGAAAGGTTAAGAAATTAGCCTATGTCAGTTCGATTGCTGCTTTGGGAGATTTACCCGATTATGAACAAATTATCACCGAAAAAACCGATTGGAATCCGGAGAAACCCCACAGTGATTATGCGATTTCAAAATATGGTGCCGAAATGGAAATTTGGCGTGGACAACAGGAAGGTCTGGATGTTGTTGTAGTAAATCCAGGTGTTATTTTAGGGCCAGTCCCAAGTGTTCCAGGTTGGAACGAAGGAAGCGGAAAAATTTTCTACAAAGTTGCAAAAGGCTCAAAATATTATACCAAAGGTTCATCTGGGTTCATTGCCGTTACCGATGTAGTGCAAATTATATACAAAATGATGAAAGGCAATTTTTCGGGAGAACAATATATTCTAGTTGCCGAAAATATCATCTTTCAAGACCTGATGAATGAAATTGCCGAAAGTTTGAAGGTAGAGAAACCTACGGCTTACGCCAAAAAATGGATGACCGAAATAGCCTGGCGATTGGATTGGATTTGTGCCAATTTGTTTTTTGCCAAAAGAAAACTTCCCAGATCAGTTGCAAGATCCCTTCACACTACCGATTTATATTCGAATGAAAAAATAAAACAGGACATAGGTTTTGAATTTACTCCGATAAAGAACTATATCAAGGAAATTGCAGGCTACTATAAAAACTAGTCTTTTTGCTGTAGCTTTTCCTTCAGTTTAATACCACGCTTTATAGAATCCACATTTTGCAGCGGTTTTGGCTTTTTGGGTTTCAGTTTTTTTGTATTATTTGCTACAAGAGTGTCGAATTTATTTTTTTCAGCCGTTAAGCGTTCTTCTACACGTTGATACATTTTCATGTATTCGTGAACATCAGAAGCATAGTAGTGATTACTGCTTACAAATTGCAAACTGTCGATATCATATTTCTGGTAGATATAAGTAGAAGGCGTGATGTTCTTTTTCTCTAATGAACTAGGGTTGTTGGATTTTATAGATTCCAAAACCGCCAGATCATAGAGAATGTTTTCCATCACCTCTTCATCAATAAGATTATCGGGTTTCTCAACAGCTGTTTGCTGACAACTGGAGAGTAGGAGTAAAGCGGTAAAAAAACATAAAACCTTTTTCATCTTCTATATTTTAACTGTCAAAAAGCAAGCGTTCGCCACATTGTATGTCTTTCACTTTGAAATTGTTGTAAACCAATTGCCCGTTTACAAAAGTATGCGTTATTCTCGATTTAAAGTTATAGCCTTCAAAAGGCGACCAACCACATTTGTATAGAATATTGTCTTTCTTTACATTCCAAGGCATTCCGGGATTTACAATTGCCAAATCAGCATAATAACCTTCCTTGATAAATCCTCTTTTTTCAATCTTGAAGATTTTTGCAGGATTGTGGGCCATTTTCTCAACGATTTTCTCAACCGAAATTTTTCCTTGATGATGGGCCTCAAACATCGCCACTACTGCATGTTGCACCAATGGTCCGCCAGATGGAGCTTGCAAATAAGGCAAACTTTTTTCTTCTAAAGTATGTGGAGCATGGTCTGTGGCAATAACGTCAATTCTGTCATCAAGCAAAGCTTCCCAAAGCGCATCCCTGTCTTTTTCAGTTTTTACGGCTGGATTCCATTTGATGAAATTACCTTTTTTTGCATAATCTTCATTCGTAAACCATAAATGATGAATGCAAACTTCGGCAGTGATTTTCTTTTCTTCCAGAGGAATTTTGTTTGTAAATAAATCCATTTCCTTTGCTGTAGAAAGGTGAAAGATGTGTAAACGTGCACCTGTTTTCTTCGCTAGTGCAATTGCTTTTGAAGATGAAAGATAACAAGCTTCCTCACTTCTAATTAGATGATGAACTGTTGCAGGAACATCATCACCATATTCAGCTTTGTATTTTTCAAGATTGGCTTTAATTGTGGCTTCGTCTTCACAGTGAACTGCAATTAGCATTTGTGTACTGGAAAATATTTTTTCTAGAACTTCTTCATTGTCTACCAACATGTTTCCTGTGGAAGAGCCTAGAAACAGTTTTATTCCAGCAACATTTTTCGGATTGGTTTTCAGTACTTCTTCTAAGTTGTCGTTTGTTCCTCCCATCATAAAAGAATAGTTGGCAAACGATGTTTCGGAAGCAATCTGATATTTTTGTTCTAATAATTCCTGAGTAACGGCATTTGGAACCGTATTAGGTTGTTCGATGAAAGAGGTAATTCCTCCGGCAACAGCGGCTCTGGATTCAGAGGCGATGTTTCCTTTGTGGGTCAATCCTGGTTCTCTAAAATGCACTTGATCGTCGATGGCACCTGGAATTAAATAATTTCCTTCGGCATCGATGATTTTTGTGGTAGATGATTTGGCACTTATACTTTCGGCTATCTCGACGATAAATTTGTCTTCGATCAACAAATCTCCTTCAAAAATAGTTCCCTCGTTTACGATTTTGGCATTCTTAATTAAAACCCTGTTCATTTTTCTTTTTCTATAATCGATTAAATAACTGTCGTATTCTTAGAGAAATTACTCCCAAAACGGCTTCTTTTATAATGGAGCCGCTCATCTTGGATTGTCCTTTTGCCCTGTCTGTAAAAATAATCGGGACTTCGATGATTTCAATTTTTTTGGCGTAAGCCCTATATTTCATTTCAATCTGGAAAGCATAACCGATGAATTTTATTTTATCAAGGTTGATGGTTTCCAAGACCTGGCGTTTGTAGCACATAAATCCCGCTGTTGCATCCTGAATTTTCATTCCGGTAATCAATCGCACATAGACGGATGCAAAATAGGAAAGCAAAACTCGGCTCAGTGGCCAGTTGACTACATTTACTCCTGTGATGTATCGTGAACCAATGGCAACATCGGCTCTTCCGAAATGGCAGGCGTCATAAAGTCGCTCTAAGTCGTGTGGATTGTGCGAAAAATCGGCATCCATCTCGAATATATAATTGTATTTGTTTGCCAAGGCCCATTTGAATCCGTGAACATAAGCGGTTCCTAGTCCTGATTTTTTTTCTCTTTGTTCGAGAAACAATCGATCAGGGAATTCGTCTTGGAGTTCAATTACTTTCTTGGCGGTTTTGTCTGGCGAATTATCGTCAATTATGAGTATATGAAAGGGTTTGTGTAGTGAAAACACTGCTCTAATAATGCTCTCGATGTTTTCAATCTCGTTATAGGTAGGGATTATAACAATACCGTCGTTCATAAACTCTTAAATTTCCACGCAAAAATAAACTTTTTATGGACGTCAGGTCTTAATTAAATTATAATAATTTTGATTTTGATGTGATTTCGCAATGTGGGAATGATTCTGAAGGGAAAATGATTGTTTTCTAGCCCCGATTGAAGTGGAAATCCTTTTTGTTCTGGTCCAGAAGCTTCGGGACAGAACAAAAGATTGTAACGGAAAGCGGGAACAACCCCCGAAGCTTCGGGGCGAAAATGCTCAAACGATTCGCTCCAAATTATTGCGATTGAAATTTTTTATTGCAGTTGAATTTGGTTGCTGAATTGTTATCTTTGCGGGACTATGATGGATGTTGTTTTACAGGAACGGGTTGTGGAAAGTAGGGATTGGGCTACGGTTTTGTTCGTGCTTTGTTTTGTGCTGATTGCAGTGACGCGATCTACTTTTGAGAGTAGATTTAGCGATTTTTCGAGGTTGCTTTTTTCGGACAAATACAATAAAATCTACAAAGACAGTTCGCATTTGATGAGCTGGTTTAATATTGCACTTTTTGTGGTGCAGTTGATTTCGTTGGCTTTTTTCGCACAATTGTTATTGGCTTATTTTGGCTATGTTTCAAAAGCTGATTGGCTGATTTATATTCAAATTATCACGTTGATTGGGGTTTTTATCTTATCAAAATTTTTGATTGAGAAGATTATCTCGACCTCTTTTGGGATGGAGGAGTTTGTTGAACAATATAATTTACAAAAAGTTAACTATAGAACTTATATCTCTTTACTGTTGCTACCTGTTAATGTCTTTTTGTTTTATAATAATAATGTATCAATAATGGTAATTTATGTAATTATCGCTATTGTTTTGGTAGGAAATCTGCTAACTTATTTGAATTCCTTAAAAATCTATCAAAATCTAATTATCGGTAAGTTGTTTTATTTTATTTTATATCTTTGCGGTCTTGAAATAGCACCTTACTATTTCTTGTATTATTGGTTTACTAGAAGTTAGAGCATTAGAAAATATCAAATATGAAAGTGAAAACAATTTTGGTGTCGCAACCGGAGCCTAAAGTAGAAAATTCACCTTACTTTGAGTTACAACAAAAGCATAAAGTAAAAATTGATTTCAGGCCTTTTATACACGTTGAAGGCGTTAGTGCAAAGGATGTTCGACTTCAAAAAATCGACCTTAATCACTATAGTGCAATCATCTTAACGAGCAAGAATTCAGTCGATCACTTTTTTAGAGTGGCGGATGAAATGCGATATAAAGTTCCTGAAGATTTAAAATATTTTTGCCAGTCGGAAGCTGTTGCTTTTTACCTTCAAAAATATGTGGTGTATAGAAAACGTAAAATATATGTAGGTCAGAAAGACTTTGCAGATATGGCACCTTTGATTAAAAAATATAAAGACGAGAAGTTTTTATTACCTGCTTCGGATCAATTAAATGCAGATGCTCCTCAAACTTTGAATAATTTAAAAGTGGATTGGACCGTTGCCACTTTGTATAAAACGGTAATGAGCGATTTGTCTGACTTGGCAGATGTTTATTATGATGTTTTGGCGTTTTTTAGTCCTACAGGAATAAAATCATTGTTTATGAATTTCCCTGATTTTCAGCAAAATAATACAAGAATTGCTGTTTTTGGAAGTACGACTCAAAAAGAAGCTCTTGATCACGGTTTGAGAGTGGATATTATGGCGCCTTCTCCAGAAGCACCTTCGATGACAATGGCATTGGAAAAATATATTGCGAAAGTAAATAAGGAGACAAAATAAAAACTTCCTTTTGAGTATAACAAGAGTCTTGCAATTTGTAAGGCTCTTTTTTTTGTACCTTACTATTTTCATTTCTCCCTTCATTTTTAATCCTACGGAATAAATAATGGACAAAACCCAAAGAACCACCTTGAAACCCTTGTAAACAAAGAAAAGTCACTTTATTTCTGTTTTTATGTCACATTAATTAGGGGGGTATATTTGATCATACGTGTTAATTTAATGCAACTTTGGTAAAGAATTTTTGTAAACTCTGAAATTTATTCGGCAAAAATTTTTATTAACCACCTTTTAACCAAAAAATTAATATTGATGAAAAAAATTACTTTTAGTTTGCTACTGCTATTTGCATCAGTTTTCTTAGGATTTTCTCAGGTACCCATTGGTAACGGCACTACTATGTATGCTGGGCTACCTTTTGAACCTGTTACCCTATACACCTATTCTCAAACGATTTATCGGGCTTCGGACATGAATGCTTCAGGAACGATTACTTCTTTGAAATGGCATTTTACGGGTGTTGACAATTTAGAAAACAGTCAGGATGTGACTGTTTATTTGGCCCATACTACAAAAAATGCTTTTGAAGGTGGTGACTGGGTGTCGTTGAATGATTTGACATTGGTATATACAGGCGGACTTGAAATTCCTGAATCAGGATGGATAGAAATTCCGTTTAATGAAGGTTTTGTCTATAACGGAACGGACAACTTGGTGGTTGCTGTAAAGGAAAATCATCCGGGTAATGATAGCAACTATGACGAGTTTTACAATAGTGTTGGCTTGCCTGGCACTTCGTTGCTGACGACTTCACATTTTGAGGATATGAATCCTAATCCGGCTAATCCTCCATCGGGCTATGCTGTGCCACATTATCCTAATATTATTTTTGAAGGAATTACACAGACTTGCCCTACTCCATTTAATGTTCAAGCCCTTACCATTGGAACTGAAACGGCCACAATAACCTGGAATGCTCCTGTGAATGCACCAACTGGTGGTAGCCAGTATTTTATTTCTACAAATTCTTCGCAACCTAGTGATATCATAGAGCCATCGGGAAGCATCACAACTGGAAACAGCATCGATTTGACTAACCTAGAAGCAGGTTCAACTCATTATATATGGGTCCGAAGCATTTGTGAGAATGGAATCTTTAGTCCGTGGTCATCCATGTATTCTTTTGTAACGGTTTGTCTTCCCGCAACTGAAGTTTTTGAAGACTTTTCTGGACTGGCTCCAGCACTTCCTTACTGCTGGAAAAAAATAGTAAAGGGACCAGAAATTAATGAATTTGCGAATGTCGAAATTACCGATTATGAACCTTACATTGCAAGATTAAGCAATGGTAACGACGCTCATGAGTCTGACGAGATACTTTTGATTTCCCCAGAAATATCAAATCTAAATGCAGCAACTCATCGATTGAAATTTTCCGCTAGAGATACTGGCGGAGGTGGATCACCAATAAAATTGCAAATTGTTACTTTGAGTGAAAATACTCCTGAAGCAACCTACACTGATTTCTTTGAAATTGACACTGAAAGCTCTTTTGACAATACGGACTATGTAGTTGACTTTACTTCATATGAAGGAACAGACAAATACATTGGATTTAAGCTTGATGCCACAGATTGGGGATCTATCGTATGGATTGATGATGTAAAATGGGAACCCATCCCTCCTTGCCCAGATATTGATCTAGCAACCATTGAAATCGACCCACTTTCTATTACTGAAAATACGGCTACTGTATCCTGGAGTAACGATGTTGGTGAAAGCTATGAGGTTTCGTATGGTGTATTGACTGTTACTGATCCAAATACAGGAACTATCGTTGCAACAGATGAAGGAACTAAAGAATTAACAGGATTAGCTCCTGATACTGAATATAAAGTTTGGGTTCGCTCCATTTGCACAGAAGGAAATGGGCACTGGATTGGTCCAAAAACCTTCAAAAGCGAATGTGTTGGAGTTGATACTCTAAACGAAAACTTTGATGCTTCTACAGAACTTCCACAATGTTGGTCGAGTATCATCAGCGGACCAACTTTAGGAAATCCTACTGTTTATATTGCTGGAATTGATTGGGTTTCATTCTCCGATCCAAATGCAGCCAGTCTCGGAAGTGGTTATTCTGACACGGATGGACAAGATGATATCATTTTGGTAACACCTAAACTTTCTAACTTGGGAGCTGGAACACATCGTTTTAAATTCCGTTCCTATTCTGGAGGTTCTTCGGAAGATGATATACAAGTTGTGGTTTTGGGAAACAATAAAACATCTGATGAAATGACAGTAGTAGCAACATTTACATCCTCTACTGACATGTCTGAACATATCGTTGAATTTGACACATACGAAGGAATATTAGAAACTTTTATAGGTATCCGAATGAATGCTTCTAGCCCAAGCTCTACTATTTACATAGACGATATCGTTTGGGAACCAATTCCTGCCTGTCCTGATACAGGTGTAGTTAGTATTTCTGATATCGAAATTACTACTGCAACCGTAAGCTGGACAGCAAATGACGGAGAAAGCCTTTGGCAAATTGCATATGGACCCGTCACTGCAACCGATCCTGAAACGCAAACCCTTTTCACCACTACTACATTAGACGAGGATGCAATGATTGCAAGTGGAAACTTGACCGAACTTCTCGAAAACACCGAATATAAAGTATGGGTGAGAACCATGTGTGGAGAGGCAGGAAACGGACAATGGTCCCTTCCTGTAACATTCAAAACAGATTGTACAGCATTTACTGAATTAAGTGAAAACTTTGATGGCACTATAACGCCTGCCTTGCCAAGTTGCTGGTCTAAAATTCTAAGAGGTCCAACATTGGTAGACTATGCTGTTGTAGAAACCACACCCGTTCCTGCTGAATTAGCCGTGAGTGGCACCCAAGTGGGAAGCATCTACAAAGGAACTTCTGGTGCCTATGATGATATGATCATGATAACGCCACAACTCTCGAACCTAAGTGCAGGAACACATCGATTGACTTTCCATGCAAACTATAGAAATTTTATTGGTGAGTTGCAAATCGGAACCTTGGACAGCAACAATCCTGATGCTGTATTCACACCTTGGCAAGACGTGGCGCTAACTACAACAATGGCCTTTTATGAAGTCGATTTTTCTACTTATGAAGGAACAGATACTTATATCGGATTAAGAATCAATACCGAATCAGTTCATACCGCCATATTGATCGACAATTTGGCTTGGGAGCCAATTCCCGAATGTGCTCATCTTTTGAGTGTAGATGTAGTTGATATTACCGATATTGGTGCCGAAGTAATCTGGGAAACTCCTGGAGATGAAAGCACTTGGCAAATTGCACATGCATTAGCTTCCGTTACAAGTCCTGATGGATTGACTCCAGTTCCAGCCAATCTCAACCCGATGGCATCGCTTACTGATTTGGAAGACGGAACGCTTTATAATGTTTGGGTACGTTCAGTTTGTGGCGATGCTTTTGGAGCTTGGTTTGGACCTATAACCTTCAAAACAGATTGTACTGCCGTTACTGCATTTAGCCAAAACTTTGACACAACTACAACACCGACAATTCCTAACTGCTGGAATGCCATCAAACGTGGCAATACATTAGATCCGCAAGCCGTTATCGAAACTAGCAGTGTTGGAGCACAATCAGCTCCAAATGTAATGGTGATTTACAAAGCAACTTCGAATGTAAATGATGATTTGATTGTTATTGCTCCAAAAATTTCGAATGCTGCTGCTGGAACACATAAACTTACTTTTAGTGCTATGATGCAAAATGGTGCAGGTGCTACATTGCAGGTTGGAACTATGGACACCTACAGCAATGAAGGTACTTTTACTTCGTTAGAAAGTGTTGCCCCAACCTCAGCTTATCAAGATTTTGCAATTGATTTTAGTTCTTATAGTGGTAGCGATCAATATATCGCAATTCGCATGAATTCAACAGCTTTCCATACAGTTGCCTATATTGACAATGTAGTTTGGGAACCGATTGCTGAAGAAACCTGTGGAGCCGTAGTAGCTATCAACGAAAATTTTGATACAACAGCTGTGGATACGCTTCCGGCATGTTGGACAGAAATCATCAGAGGACCTTCGTCCGAAACTTCTATTGATGCCATTATGGTCAAACCAATAGATGGTGCTTCACTTCCTAATGCTGCAAATATTTTCAAAGGCCTCTCTGGCCCAACAGACGAGCAAATTTTGGTTTTGCCGCAAGTACTCAACCTAAGTGCAGGAACACATAAACTGAGTGTTCATTTAGCCGGACCTCCTTGTCAGATAGAAGTTGGAACATTGAACAACAATACTGAAGCTGCCGTTTTTACCCTAAAAGAAACCATAACCGTAACCAATTCTTGGACACAAACCATTGTAGATTTCACGAACTACACAGGAACTGATTCCTATATCGGATTGCGTTTGAATCCTGGTGACTCACCTTTCGTTTCGATGTATATTGACAACGTGGTATGGTCGGCAAATCTAGCAACCTCAACATTTGACAACGATGCTTTTCGTTATTATCCAAACCCTGTAAAAGATATCTTGAATCTTTCCTACGATAAAAACATAAGCAAAGTGGCGGTTTACAACATATTAGGTCAGGAAATATTGATCAAGAATAATGTTTCAAATCAATCTCAAATTGATATGTCTCCTTTAGCCAGTGGAACATATTTAGTTAAAGTAACAGCTGATAGCACCGAAAAAACATTCAAGGTTATCAAGCAATAATTAGTTTTTTAGATTGACAAAAGCCTCTGGAAGTTATCTTTCTGAGGCTTTTTATTTGGCATGATTTAATCTTCTTTTTCTTTTCCAAAATCAATCAATTGCTTATTACTTGTAAAAACACCTTGAATAAATTTTTCATAATCAACATCTTGTGATTCTGTTTCTAGATTTGGTTTTTGCATAACCATTGTAATTTCTATAAAATGATCAGCTTCTTCCTCCAAATAATATTCTATATCCTGATTTTGATAATACCTATTCCGATCCCAATAAAAATCTATTGTAAATTTTTTGATTCCTTTTGGAGCTATTTCAATTATCTTGTCTGAAATTAATTTTTCCTTGTTTTGATCTGTGTCCAATTTCTTTTGATACCTCACCTTTAAAGAATCAATATTTAGCTCTTCAAAGTTAATTCGTTTACTATCCCACCCCGAAAAAACACTGCCAATTTCAAGGAAAGTATTATTTTCATATATTTTGTAAAAAGGAAAATACGTACCAGAGCCACCCGTACTTGGAACTATTCCACTAGTATCATGCAAAAAAAGCAGCGGCTGATCGGTTAAATTTTCAAGATGATAATACACCTTAAAAATTCGCTCGACAGGATCTTGGTCATCAACTGAAATTGAATCAATCTTTAAGGACAACGGCTGTGAATAAGCCGAAAGGCTAACAATAAAAACGAAAAAGTACCACTTCACACCTATATTTTAAAAACCATAAAACGAAAATACTAACTCCATCAATAGTAATAACTTGTAGTATGAAATTTTATGAAAACCATAACTTTAATTCTATATCTTTGATTATCAAAATACCTATTATGAAAAAAAACTACTTAAATCTAGTATTAGTCTTTATCTTCGGATTATGTTGCCATCTCAAAGGTTTTGCCCAGCTTCCCATTGTGGCAAATGACGATGTTGCTAACAATATTAATTCATCCCAAGGAGGATATTTCTGGAATATCTTCATTGGTAACGATACACTCAACGGGAATAGTATTAATGGTGGTGTAATTATCACCCACATATCCTCAACAAATGAGGGTATCTATGTTTCGGGAAATGCCCTTTATGTAAACCCAGGAACTCCAGTAGGAACCTATACGGTTGTTTATCAAATTTGTCAAAATAATTTTCCAAACAATTGCGATACAGCTACTATCACCGTTAATATTTGCAATCAACCAGCACCTACATTTTCTCCTCCGGATTGTTATTCATATACAGATACTATTATTTTAAATGATTTACCTGCAGATGGACCATGGACTTTAACAATGTATTATAATGGCGTTGTTGTTCCAGATGCTATTGGAGGAACCGGCACTTCACACACCCTAAACAATTTGCAACCTGGCGGTTATGCTTTTATAGTAACCAATAGCACTGGTTGTACATCCCCACTTGTCTATCATAATTTGGGTTATTTAGATGGAATGGACACTACTATAGCAGGAACTTATTCCGATTTAAATAACGATGGAATTGTGAACGTTGGCGATATTATTGATTATCAGATTACAATAATCAATCCAACCGATTGTGAATTGACTAACGCTGAAGTTGAATTTGAACAATGGAATAATACGGCAACTATTTTTGGCAGTCCAATAGCAACTATCGCTGCTGGAGCAAGTGCTGAAGTAACCGCATTTTATCACATAACGCAACAAGACATCAATAATGGCGGATTTATCAACAATTGGTTTGCCATTACAGGAGTTATGAATGGTTTTGAAATGTATACCAAAGCATTTGATGAAACTGGAGTGGCACTAAACATTCCCGACGGTTTCAAATTTAATGCCTTTATAGATGAAAATGCGAATAGCATACAGGACAACAACGAAGAAGATTTTAGTTTGGGTTATTTTCAATATACCATCAATGACAGCGAAACAGTTCACTCACTTTATGGAAACGACCCCATAATATATGAAAGTGGTCCTTTTATGACCTACGATGTTACATTTGTAGTCTATCCAGAATATGCAAACTACTATAACTTGGTAACTGCTAGTTATATGGATGTTTCTATTGTGGGAAATCCAGGTGTGACTACTTATAATTTTCCTTTAACAACTTTTCCTTATCAGGATGTTTCCATAGCCATGTATAATGCTACAACGGCTACTCCTGGTTTTCCTTATGTCAATTACATTACTTTCAAAAATAACGGTAACCAAACCATCCCATCTGGAAGTATTTCGTTGTTGAGTACAATTGATTTTCCGATTACTTCTCCAGAAGCTATAACGCTTACTCCAGAAGGTTTTACGTTTAATTTTACAAACCTGTTACCTTTTGAAGCCAGGACTATGATGTTCACGATGCAAATGCCTACTATCCCGACAGTATCTTTGGGAGATATTGTAGGTAACGTTGCCAGTATCTCATCTGTAGAAGGAGATCTTGTGCCAGAAAACAACTTTAGTGTTGTGAATACTACAATCGTTGGATCCTATGACCCGAATGACAAAGCAGAAAACCATAATGGAGAAATAATCCATGATTTCTTTACTCAAAACGATTATTTAAATTATACCATCCGTTTTGAAAATACCGGTACTGCAAATGCCTTTACGGTAAAAGTAACCGATGTTTTGGATAACAAATTGGATGAAGATTCTATGAGAATGATTGGAGCCAGCCATGATTATTTGTTGGAAAGAATAGGTTCTGAACTTGTTTGGACCTTCAATAACATCCAGTTGCCACCATCAGTACCTAACACGCAAACTGGTCATGGTTATATCGCCTTCAAGGTGAAACCAAAAACAGGTTATGCCGTTGGCGATATCATCGAGAATACTGCTTCAATTTATTTTGACTTCAACCCAGCTATTATAACCAATACTACCTATTCGGAGTTTGTGGCATTCTTGAACACCGATGATTTTACTGGTGATGAATTAAAAGTATATCCAAATCCGGTGAAGAATCTGCTGAATATTGTTTCAAATAATTCTACTGTTGAAACTGTTACAGTACATGATATTTTAGGGAAAACAATGCTCAGCAAAACTGGAAATGGCATTAGTACTATACTTGATTTTTCTGGACTTTCAACTGGGATGTATATTGTGAAAGTTGTTTCCGCTCAAGGCGAAAAGGTGTTTAAGATTCTAAAGGAGTAAAAACCGTTTAATCGAAATAAAAATCCCTTCTTGTTACCAACGGAGAAGGGATTTTTTGTTTATAATCCTTTCATATTAAAATCTCCAGTTGTTTTATAATGCAACTACAAATATCCTAAAGTAAATATTTGCTTATCAAGAGTAATTGTCCATTTCGATACTTACATTATCCATTCCGCTACTTACATTGTTCTTTCCGCTATTAAAAATTTAAAAACATCTTACAAAAGTATACATCTCTACAATTTGTATTTTAAAAAATCCCAAAAGGATAAAAAAATCCCGTTTATTGCTAAACGGGATTTTATAGTTAAAAGACTTTCGTCGAAATAGTATAGTACCAATACTTTATGTGTAAACTCATACTGATTAAAAACAAATTACTGTTTTATGATTTTTACGGTTTTTACTGCATCACCAGCATTAACTTTCACTAAGTAAGTTCCAGATGCTAAATTGGACATATTAATTGAAACTTCATTTGAATTAAATGGTTTCGAGAATACTTCCTGACCCAATAAATTGTAAACTACTACAGCAGAAATCCCATGTTCAAACGAAATGTTCAAGATGTCATTCACTGGGTTCGGATAAAAGTTCATTTCAGCTTTTATAAAATCTTCGACAGATAAGTTACTTGTTGGGCAATTGATAAATATAAAGTTACTGCTATTGCTGGTTGAATTATTACCCAATTGACCTGAATCGTTTACACCACAAGCAGAAAGAAAACCATCTACATTAATAGAAAAAGTATGGTATCCTCCCGTAGAAACCATTTGATTGTCGGTTGAATTTGAATACATAAACGAATTAGTATTATTTGTGTTTCCTCCGCCTAATTGACCAAATGAATTTTCTCCACAACTAATAATATTTCCAAATTCTGTAATTCCGATTGTATTATTCTTTCCTGCATCAATACTTTGAACCTGATCATTAACTGGATTTGGTGAGGTTTTGTCGATATTAGTTGAATCTCCTAATTGTCCATAAGTATTATTTCCCCACGTAAAAAGGATTCCGTTTGTCATTCTAGCAACTGAATGGTTGTATCCTGCCGCAACATTACCCCATTCTGTATTGCTCCAATTATCTCCAAGCATTATTTGAATTGGTACAATTTTTCCAATTGTTGTGCCATCTCCCAACTGACCAAATCCATTAGCACCCCAAGACCAAAGTGTGCCATTTGCTTTTATAGCAAGAGAAAAATCAAAACCAACAGCAACACTTTGCCAATTTGTAGCTGTTCCAATTTGTGTTGGTACTACTTTAGTAATGGTAGTTCCATCACCTAATTGTCCGGATGTATTTTTACCCCAGCCCCAAAGTGTTCCGTTTGTTTTTATTGCCAGTGTATGGAAACCTCCTGCTCTAACACTTTGCCAATTTGAAGCTGTACCTATTTGAACCGGAGTATTTTTATTAACGGTTGTTCCGTCGCCCAATTGTCCATAGATATTATTTCCCCATGCCCAAAGTGTTCCATTTGTTTTTATAGCTAGAGAGTAATATTCCCCGGCTGCAATTTCTTGCCAATCAGAACTTGTTCCGATCTGGGTTGGCAATTGCTTACTTATAAGTGTACCATCCCCAATTTGACCATAACCATTATTTCCCCATGCCCAAAGCGTTCCATCAGCTTTAACACCAAGTGTATGAGTTGTTCCAGCACTAATTGTTTGCCAACAACCCGTTGCTTCAGAAAGCGTTGTAAAAGAACCACCAAAAGCCCAATCGCTTTGACTCGTCACACAATTTGAGGCAACCCACCAATAATAAGTAGTACCAGGAGCTAAATCCGTTAGATCTGCAGTTGTAGAGAAAGTACTTCCATCCATACCTCCTATCGTTGGACTAGTATTATACACATATAAATAGCCTCCATTTGGTGCTGAAGTGGAAGGTATCCAACCAATTACAGCAGATGTTGAAGAGAGAACTTCACTTCCAAAATTAGTTGGAGGGTTACAAGAAGATGCATTCTGGCATTTTACAGAACGTACTCTGTCCGAGTTCTGAGTGCCACAATTTGCATTTGTATGAATGTGATATCTTATTATTCCCGATGTAGTATTTGAATTCCAAACTAATGGTGTAACTCCACTTGCCAAGAGTGTTGTTCCAGTTGCATTAGTAATGGTAATGTAATCTGTTGCGATTGAACTTGTAAAGGTATATTGCTTATTTGCCAATATATTTACATTAGAATATTCTCCCGCATAAGCAGCTGTAGTAATTTGTTCAGCACTTCCCGTACATGTTGGTATAAAGGTTGAATTTGGATACAAGCCATAAGTTGCACCATTACAATTTAAGTAAGAAATGGTAGTAAAACTTCCGCCTGAAACCCAAGCACTTTTAGTGCCATTACAATTTGAACGTACCCAATAGTAATAAGTAGTTGAAGCAGTTAAGCCACTTAAAGATTGTACAAGATTGGGAACGCTAGTTTGAGTAGCATTTGTTGTGGTTTGAGGAGTAGAATTGCTCGTGCTTAAGTAGATATCATAAGAATTCGCAGCGGGTGTTGGAGCATTCCAAAATAATCGACAAGAATTAGAAGTGATATTTGAAACGGATAAATTAGTTGGCAATCCACAACTTGATAATGACGTACATTGAATATATTTTGTTCTAACGCTATTTTGAACGCCACAATTTGCATTGCTGTTGAGGTGGTATCTAATAACACCAGATGTTGCATTAGAGTTCCAAACCAATGGTGCTGTGCCACTAGCATAAACGGCTGTTCCAGAAGCGTTTGTGATGGTTATATAATCAGTAACAACAGAGCTAGTAAAGGTATATTGATTGTTTGCTAGAATATTTACGTTTGAATATTCACCTGCCCAAGCATCTGTAGTAATTTGTTCTGTTTGTCCTGAACAATTTGGCGTATAGGTTGCTTCTGGAAATAAACCATATATTGCACCATTGCAATTTAAAGTGGCAATAGTTGTGAAACTACCTCCTGGTACCCAAGCACTTTTCGTTCCATTACAATTAGAACGAACCCAATAATAATATGTTGTAGCAGATAATAATCCACTTGCCGCTCCAACAATATTGCTATTACTAGTTAGGGAAGCTGCAGTTGAAGTTACAGGAGCAGTATTGTTTGAACTCACATAGATATCATAAGAACTGGCAGCTGGTGTTGGTGCATTCCAAGTAAATCTGCAAGAATTAGAAGTGATGTTTGAAACCGCTAAATTGGTTGGCAAACCGCAACTTTGTGTAGCAACACATTGAATATATCGTATTCTATTTGTGTTTTGAGAACCACAATTAGAGTTTGTGTGAAAATAATAACGAATAACTCCAGAGGTTCCTCCAGATGACCAAATTAGAGGCGAAACTCCGCTAGCAAGAGTAACACCACCTTGTTCATTTGTTATTGTAATATAATCTGTAGCTGTAGAACTAGAAAAAGTATATTGCGTATTTGCTTGAATATTTACGTTTGAATATTCGCCTGCATAAGCATTTGTTACAATTTGTTCAGTTATTCCAGAACAAGCTGGTGTGAAAGTTGCTTCTGGATATTGACCATAAGTTGCCACAGTACAACCAGGTATACTATTTGTGGTAAAACTTCCTCCAGAAACCCAGCTACTCTTTTCTGAACTACAATTGGATCGTATCCAATAATAATAAGTTACCCCAGCTGATAATCCATTTATTACATTTAAACTAGTTGTAGAACTTGTATAAGTAGGGGTTGTTGTTGCTCCAGGAGCTACATTATTGGATACTATATATATATATCATATCCTGAACTAGGAACTGTAGCGGGTGCTGTCCACGCTAATTGACATGAATTGGCAGTAATGTTTGAAACTAATAAATTAGTTGGCAAACCGCAAGTTGTGGAAGCGGAACATTGAATATAACGTTGTCTATTTATATTCTGTGTGCCACAGTTAGAATTAGCGTGTATAAAATACCTTATAACACCTGACATTGTACCCGAATTCCATACTAATGGAGACTCGCCTGTTGCCAAAACAATATTTCCCGTTGGATTTACAATGGTTATATAATCAGAAACTGCAGAGGTTGAAAAAGTATAGTTCTTATTAGTAGTTACATTAATATTTGCGTATTCTCCAGCCCAGCTATCATTTGCAATCAATTCCAAAGATCCAGTGCAGGTAGGTGTATAGGTATTTGTTGGATAAAGATCTCCATCTGTACATCCGCCAATAACATCTCCTCCGCATTTGATAGATTTTACTCTAGATATAGACTCTGAACCACAATTTGCATTGCTGTGCAAATAATATCTTATATTTCCTGACGAGTTGCCAATCCATACTAAAGGGGTTTGTCCAGAAGCATAAACAGTGGCTCCAGTAGGATAAGTAATGGTTATAAAATCTGTAGAAACGGAACTGCTAAATGTATATTGCTGACCATTATTTATATATACATTAGAATAACTTCCTGCAAATATATTATTTGCAATTTGCTGAACCGTGCCATTGCACAACACACTAAAAGTATTTTCGGGATACAAACCATAAGTTGCACTGTTGCAACCTGACGATACAGTGGTAGTGAAACTTCCGCCAGGAACCCAAATTCCTGCATCGGCTACACAGTCATTACGTACCCAGTAATAATAAGTTGAATTGGAATTTAATCCAGTCAACTGGGCATTTGTTCCTACAGATTCTAATACAGTAGGATTTGTATTGGCTGTTGGAGCAATTCCAGTAGTATTGGCATAAACCTCATATGAAAAATTAGTTCCTATCACTGGTTCATTCCAACTCACTTTAGCAGAATTTGAGGTAATATTAGAAACCGATAAATTGCTTGGTGAATCACATGGATACGTTACTATTGTAGTTTTTAGATAGTTCCATCTTGAGTTAATAAAAGGATCAGATTCACACTGGGCATTTAAGTGTACATAAAATCGAACTACCTGAGGATAGGGCGGAGTAAAATTTATACCATTTGATCCGCTTAATCCACTAGCAAACACTTGAATACCATTAGCATCTGTAATGGTAATGTAATCCGTGGTTTCTGAACTCCTAAAATTATAAATCACGGCAGTAGATAAGGTATTTATCAACCTATATTTTCCTGTGTAAGCGTTACCATTAATTTGGTATTCATTATTGTCGTAAATAGGTGTATATACATTTGACGAGTATGCTGTACCATTCGTACATTGAGCAGCAGCTTCTGTAATTATACTTAAAAGTACCAACAAGCAATAAAAAGTAATTTTTTTCATTTTTATAAATAAAGCTAATAAGTATGTTTTCTAAATTTTTAAAAGGGTGGTAAATTTCGGTGAGAAGTACGAATTAATTCTTGATCATTTTTTTGCGACTTACTGTTTCAAAGCCTATAACTTCTACAACATAAACACCATTGGGAGCGGAATCAATGTTTAGAGTACAACTTTTACTTCCGTTTGTAGTAATTGTCTTTGTTTTTTTACCAAACATATCATATAAATTAACAGTTTCAAATTCAAATTCAGCTACTATAGTTATCTTATCTGTTGAAGGATTAGGACTTATTGCAAACTCTTTAATTGAATTATTCTGATCTAATGAGAGATTGCTTAAGGTGGCATTAAATTGGCACTCGGTTATCTGAAAACCTTGCTGATCTAAAACGGTCAATAATACACTTGTGTCTTCAGTGATAACTGAACCTGGTTCAGGATTTTGTGTAATTGAAATATCATTTAAGCAGTTTACATTCAATAGTAAAAAATCATCTGTATAATCCGGTAAAATATACTGATTCGAGCCATTTGGCAAAACTTGTCTGTTTTCGCAAACAACTTGAATGTTTTGTGGATCATACACCATCAAAGAATTCAATGCTGTTGGAGTATTTTTTATTAACTGAGAATTAGTTCCATCTATCTCAATTGAAATCAATCCATAGGTAAAATTGTAACGAGTTAAAGAATAGTATATCTTGTTGCAATAAATAGCAAAGGAACTAACATCACCTTCATTGCTAGTATGAATGATTTGAACGTTCTCACCTGTCAAATCAGAGTTACTAATCGTATTTAAACTTGACCAATATAAATTGTCGTATTTTACATTCAGATTCGTTAATAAACTATTGGCAGTATAGACAAGTGTGGTATTTTCTCCGCTTAATGTTGCTCTGTATATTTTACCAACGGTTGTGTTTAATCCATTTTCAATCCAGTAAATAAAATCTCCATTTATTGCAAAAGAATTAATAGTGAAATCATCACTAGAAGCATTGATAATAGTTGAAGGATTGTAATTATTTGTTGATGACTTTGATATTGTGGAATTATTCATCAAAAAATAAATTTCATCAAATTTTGTAGCTTCCAAGTCATTTATAATTCCTCCTACATTTGAAGATAAAGTAAAAAAAACACTCGAAGTTAAATCTAACTTTTTCAAATAATTAGCAGACAAAAACATTTCTTCTGAACTTATAGCAATAGTACTTACACTACTAAATTCATTGCCTACAATGACTTGATAATTAGTTGAGTTGGTCGAAACCCTATGGATTTTATTGTTTTGAATATAAGTGTCTGACCAATATACATAACCATTATTTGCCGTTATTCCTTTAGGATTTGCTAAACCTGAAATTGTATAAACTGTTTGGATATTAGTACCGTCTAAATTGCTTCTCATTATTTTATCTAAGCCTGTATCTGTCCAATATATTTTATTTTCAAATACCGTTAGATCATTTAATATTGACAATCCTGAGGGTGATACAGCTGAGCTGATTAAAACCGTCTCTGATGAAAAATCCAAAGGAGCCCTTTTTATTACTCTAGCTCCTGCATTATTTACACTCCAATAAATGTATCCGCCATCAATAAATAATCCTCTAAAATCACTTCCCTCATCTGTCAGAACTTGATGATTGGTTCCGTCAAGATTTGCACAATTAATAGTTTGCGAATCGACCCAATAAAGTTTGTTATTTGCCACTACTATTTTACTTGATGTGCTAGAAATGTTGCTTATCAATATCTCAATATTATTACCATCAATATCTGATTTTCTAATGAACTCTTGATCCAAAAAGTACAATTGATTGTTATATCCCGCAACACTCGTTGGACTAACTAGACCATCAAGACCATCGTGAACAATTTCAGTCTGACTTCCATCTGGTTCAAACCGGTAATTTCGATTAGTGAGATTCACATCCGAAGCATACAATTTATTATTGTAAAACGAAACCCCGGCTGGAGTTTTTAGCGAGGTTTTAATAATATTCTCATTCGTTCCTGAAAGAGATAGTGAATGGATTGTTGTATTATAATCAACATAATAAAGTTTTGCTTGTTGTGCATTAACAATATTAAATGTGGTAAAGAATAATAAAGTAATTCTTTTTATCATATTTTAGGTTTTTTAGGAAATTATTATGAAGTTTAATTTTGCTAAATTTCCCCAAAACTATGTGATAAGAACTACGTGAACAATCTGTATATCTGACTATTTATAAATAATCAGAAGATTAAATGAGCATTATTTTATTGTTTTTCAAGCACTTATTCAATGTTTTCTAATTTTTCAATGTAATAATTAGGAGAAAGGCCTGTTTGCTTTTTAAAAACACGAACAAAAGTATTGGCATCTTTATAACCCACTTCTTCGGCAATAGCTTGCAAGGTATATTTACGAAAATAAGGTACCCGAACTAGCTTTTGAAGCACATATTGAATTCGCAATTCTTGTGTATAGTCTGAAAAGGGTTTTTGCATTACGTGATTGAAGTATTGTGACAAATAAGCGGTATTGGTATGCAATTTTTTAGCCACAAAAGCCAACTTGAAATTTGGATCTAAAAATGTTTCTTTCTGCTCTAACTTTTTTAAACCTATTGCTATTTTATCAATAAGCTCTTCGTCAATTATTTGTTTTGGTTGTGCTTCCGTTTGATTGCTCTTTGTAGTATTGACCTCCAAAACTTGTGATTTTTTTAGATTTTGAATAATTTTTAAAAATCGATAATGCTTTTCTTTCTGAAGTTTATAATAATAATAAAAACTGAAAACGACAAAACCTAAAACTATTAAAATACTAAAAAGAGAAATCTTAAAATAATTTTTAGATTCGATAACTTTATTTGATTCTTTTTTTATGATTTCTAAATCATAATTGTGGAGAAAGTTTAACGATTTGCTTTTTATTCCTTCTATTGATTGAATTAGTTCTAAACTTTTTTGGGCATAGAGATAAGCCTTTTTATGGTCATTTTTTTCACGGTAACATTGTGTCATAATGTTATATGCCATTACTAGATTTTCTTTTGAAACTTTAGTTATTTGATAACTTTCAACGTACTTCTTACAATAAAAAAGTGCCGAATCAACTTGCTTTAGATGATGAAAACAATCGGCCATTCCTAAATCAAACAACTGTTTGGTCCTTATATTATCATGGATAACAGGAAACAGCTTTCTATTTCTATATAAAGACAAAGACTTTTCGTAATTTCCTGCTAAAGCTGCACTTTTTGCTTCTCGCATACTTAATAATGCTTTGGTATACTCAGGTTGAAAATTATCTTCTAGCATCATTTTTGCAGCAACATTAAAGTAATAATTTGCAGAATCAAGAAGTGTGGCTTTTCTTAAATGGATATAATATTTTTGATAAGCTTCACCAATAATGTTGTATCGATCGGCAAATAATTTTCTGTTCATTACTTTTTTTTCTCCAACTCCCAACTTTAAATGATGGGAAGTCTTTAATTCTTTCTTTAACAAAGCAATGCCATTTACATAATCGCCCATAGCAACCTTTATTGAACCATATTGTTCGTTAAAATGATTGTTAGGTAAATTCACTTGATATTTATCAAGATAAAATAATGCCATGTCATACTCTCCTAAATTTTTATGGATATAGAAAATTTTGTTAACACACATGCCGATCAAATCTTGATACACTTTGCTTGACTTATCAATCTCGCTTTTTTCTATGCCTTCTATAAGAATAATAAGAAGCTTCTTTGAGTGAGTAAACTCTGATTGGTTATAAAAATAATTGGCTATGTAATATTTACCATAAAAACGAAACAACTCGTTTTTACAATTACTAATTTCCAAAGCTTCGTCATAAGCTTTTTTAGGATTTGAAACAAGATGTTCCTGAATACTTCGAATTCTACTAATTTGTGATTCACTCAATTCTTGAGCAAAAATCAAGTTAGTAGATAATAGCAATATGATAGAAAAAATAAATTTATGCATCTTGAAAAATTGGTAAATAAACCTGAAGATTACAGTGTGCTAAATTAAAAATAAAACCATGCTATTTCGAAAATTCTTTCTAAGAATAGCTACTATCTTTTTTGCATATTTTTATATGACTAAAATTTAAACTTAAAATTATATTAAACAAAAATCCCAAACTCTTTTAGAATTTGGGATTTTTATATTGTGAAAATTTTTATATATTTTTTACAGTTCCAATGCCTTTTTAGCATCACCATTCATCAGCAATTCAACAGGATTTTCCAATCCTTCTTTTACTGCTACAAGGAAACCAACCGACTCACGACCATCAATGATTCTGTGGTCATAAGAAAGAGCCACATACATCATTGGATGAATTTCCACTTTACCGTTAACGGCAATCGGACGCTCGATAATGTTATGCATTCCCAAAATTCCAGATTGTGGAGGATTGATGATTGGTGTAGAAAGCATACTTCCGAAAACACCACCGTTTGTGATGGTAAAAGTTCCACCTGTCATATCATCAACCGTGATTTGCCCGTCACGAGCTTTGATAGCTAATCTTTTGATTTCAGCTTCGATTCCACGGAACGTCAAGTTTTCAGCGTTTCTTACCACAGGAACCATTAATCCTTTTGGACCAGAAACTGCGATAGAGATATCAGCAAAATCATAAGTGATTTTTTCGTTACCATCAATCATTGAGTTCACATCTGGGAACAATTCCAAAGCTCTTGTTACCGCTTTTGTGAAGAAAGACATATATCCCAAACCAACACCAGCGTGTTTCGCTTTGAAAGCATCTTTATATTCATTTCGCACCAAGTTGATTGGCGTCATGTTTACTTCATTGAAAGTAGTTAACATTGCTGTTTCATTTTTAGCAGCAACCAAACGCTCTGCTACTTTTCTACGCAACATTGATAATTTTGTACGGTTTGAACCACGGTTTCCACCTGTTGGCGTTCCCATAGAAGGCACTGCATTTACAGCATCATCCTTAGTTACTCTACCGTCTTTTCCAGTTCCTTTTACTTCAGAAGCCGAAATATTTTTTTCGTCTAATATTTTTCGAGCTGCTGGAGATGGCGTTCCAGAAGCATAAGAAGTTGGTGCTGGAGCCGCTTTTGGAGCTTCTGCTTTCTTCTCTTCTACCTTTGGCGCTTCAGCCTTAGGAGCTTCTTCTTTTTTCTCTTCTTTTGCTGGAGCATCACCTGCTGGTTTAGCACCATCAGTATCGATATGACAAACAACTTGACCTACTTTTACAGCATCACCTTCTTCCGCTTTTAGCGTAATGATTCCGCTTGCTTCAGCTGGCAATTCCAAGGTTGCTTTATCAGAATCTACTTCTGCAATAGCTTGGTCTTTTTCTACATAATCGCCATCTTTTACTAACCAAGTTGCGATTTCAACTTCTGTGATGGATTCTCCTGGTGAAGGAACTTTCATTTCTAAAATCATCTTATCTTTTGTTTAAGGTTTGTATTGTTTAAAGTTTAAAGTTGACATAGGAACCTTAAACCTTAAACCTGAAACTAATTTTTAATTAAATAAATTTTTATCAAAAACCATTGCGATTGCTGCTGCGTGACGTTTCTTAGAACGTGCATAACTTCCTGCTGCTGGAGCACTATAGGCTTTTAACGAAGCGACTCTTAGCTTAACCAAGTCAAAATTCATCAACATAAAGCTGTAAGCTCCCATGTTTCTTGGTTCTTCCTGAGCCCAAACATAATCATCTGCATTCGGATAAGAAGCAATGATTTCTTTTAATTGCTCGATTGGCAATGGGAACAATTGCTCGATTCTTACCAATGCTACATCTGTTCTACCGTTGGTTTCTCTTTCTGCCAATAAATCATAATAGAATTTACCTGTACAGAAAACCAATGTCTTAACTGCTTCTTTATCAACCGTAGTGTCATCAATCGTTTCTTGGAATGTTCCTGTTGCAAATTCATCAACAGAAGAAACTACCAATGGATGACGCAATAAACTCTTTGGTGTAAACACAATCAAAGGTTTTCTAAACGTTGTTTTCATCTGTCTTCTCAACAAGTGGTAGAAGTTTGCTGGTGTTGTACAATCGGCGATATACATATTTTCGTTAGCACACATTTGCAGGTAACGCTCCATTCTTGCCGAAGAGTGCTCAGCACCTTGGCCTTCATAACCGTGTGGCAACAACATTACCAAACCGTTTTGGTTGTTCCATTTGTCTTCTGCCGCAGAGATGTATTGGTCCAACATAATTTGGGCTCCGTTAGAGAAATCTCCAAATTGTGCTTCCCAAATCGTCAATGTTTTCGGACTTGCCAAAGCATAACCATAATCAAAACCTACTACTCCATACTCAGAAAGCAAGGAATTGAAAATATTGAATTTACCTTTTTGGTTTTTTAATTGTTGCAATAGGATTACTTCTTCTTCAGAATCTTCTACTTTTACAACAGCGTGACGGTGCGAGAACGTTCCTCTTTCAACATCCTGACCTGAAATACGAACGTCGTAACCTTCAGTCAATAAACTTCCGTAAGCCAATAATTCAGCCATAGCCCAATCCAATTTATCACTTTCGAAAAACATGGTCTTTCTGTCATTGATTAACTTCTGTATCTTGCTGATGAACTTTTTATCAGACGGCAATTCGGTAATTACTTTAGCAATTTCCGTCAAACCTTCTTTTGGGAAAGTTGTGTCTACTTTTCGTAGCATTTCCGCAGCATCTGCTTGATAGAAACCTTCCCATTCGTTTTGCATAAATGGAGTGATAACCGTCAAGTCTTTCTTACGAGAAGCCTCAAGGTTTTCCTCAAGAATTGCTTTATATTTATCTTCTAAACCTTTTACATAAGTTGCATCAATGATACCATCTGCCAATAATTTTTCAGCATAAATATCTCTTGGATTTTTATGTTTTGCTAGAAGCTTGTATAATTTTGGTTGGGTGAAACGAGGCTCATCACCTTCGTTATGACCATATTTTCTGTATCCTAATAAATCGATGAAAACGTCGCTTCCGAATTGCATTCTGTAATCCAAAGCAAAAAGCATTGCGTGAACAACGGCTTCTGTATCATCAGCGTTTACGTGTAAAACAGGTGATAAAGTTACTTTTGCGATATCAGTACAATATGTAGAAGAACGAGCATCAAGATAGTTTGTCGTAAATCCAACTTGGTTGTTGATTACAATGTGGATGGTACCACCTGTCTTGTAACCGTCCAATTGTGCCATCTGAACAATTTCATACACAATACCTTGTCCGGCAACAGCTGCATCTCCGTGAAGTGCAATTGGCAATACTTTTGAGGCATCTTCCGGAAAATAACGGTCTTGTTTTGCACGTGTGATTCCTTCAATTACAGCTCCAACCGTCTCCAAGTGAGAAGGGTTTGGTGCTAAATTGATGTTAATACTTTTTCCAGTTTTTGTTTTTCTGTCAGATGTCAATCCCAAGTGGTACTTCACGTCACCATCAAAAAGGGCGTCATCATCATAATCTTTTCCATCAAATTCAGAGAAGATGTCTTGGGTGTTTTTTCCGAAGATATTGGCCAAAACGTTCAAACGACCACGGTGTGCCATTCCCATTACAAATTGCTCCACTCCTTTTTCGGCAGCGGCATCAATCAAGGCATCAAGACCTGGAATTAAAGATTCTCCACCTTCAAGTGAGAAACGTTTTTGACCCACATATTTGGTATGCAAGAAGTTTTCGAAAGAAACGGCCTCGTTTAATTTTCCAAGGATGTTCTTTTTTTCTTCAGCAGAAAACTTTGGAATGTTATCGTTGTACCCGATTTTGTCCTGAATCCATTGGATTACTTCAGGCTTACGGATGTACATATATTCAACACCAATAGACTGACAGTAAATCTTATCCAGATGGCCTAAAATTTCCTGTAACGTACAAGGTGCAATTTTTATAGCTTTTGCGGCATCAAAAACCACATTCAAATCGGCTTTTGAAAGTCCGAAATTTTCCAAATCCAGATTTGGGCTGTATATTCTTCTATCACGAACCGGATTTGTTCTCGTAAACAAATGCCCTCGTGTTCTATAAGCATCGATCAATTTTAAAACATTAAACTCTTTTTGAAGTTTATCCGAAACTACAGAACAGTCTTGACCTTCAGCGACAGCCGTCGCCATTTGCACTGCGGGACTTTCATCGTTATAGGTTGCTGTACCAAAATCGAATCCTTGGAAGAAACTTCTCCAGCTTGGCTCAATGCTGTCAGGATTTACTAGGTATTGGTCGTATAATTCGGCAAAAAACTCTGTGTGAGCTGCGTTTAAAAAGGAAAACCTATCCATAATATTTGTTGAATGTCCTAATTTGTTAAAAATATTTTTGCAAAAGTACGATAATTGGAACAATCTAGTAATTATTTTATACATTTATGACTTAAACTTATCATAAAATTGGACTATGCAATTATTCATTTTCAACAAATTGACAAAAAATGCAATTATTGTTATTTTTACCTTATTTTCTGCTTTTTCTTATGCTCAAAACAACCATTTAGATCAAGGTGATTTTTGGAGCAGAGTTCGGTATGGTGGTGGGTTGGGTTTGAGTATTGGTTCTGGCTATTCAGATATTATGGTTGCTCCAAGTGCCGTTTATGATTTTAACGAATATTTTTCGGCTGGATTGGGATTACAAGGAAGTTATGTAAAGGTTCGAAATAATTTTGAATCTTATATTTATGGAGCAAGCTTGGTAGGATTATTTAATCCTATAAATGAAATACAGCTATCTGCAGAATTGGAGCAAGTTCGTGTAAATGTGACGTATGAAGATGATTTTAAAGACAACTTCTGGAATACGGCTTTATTTTTAGGGGCGGGTTATCGAGCAGAAAACATAACGATTGGTGTTCGCTATAATGTTCTACACGATGAGGACAAGAATGTTTATAATGATGCGTTTATGCCGTTTGTTAGAATTTATTTCTAAACCACACCTTCTGCCATTCCCTTTTTAAAATCAAAAAAGAAACTTGTTCAGATAATTCAACCAGATCCGAGCCGTCGAGTTTTTTAATCTGATCTTCGGCTACATCAACGATGTAAAGCAGATTGAGATATTCGGCAAATTTATATTGAATCAATCGATAGATTTTCTCGTGCAATTGCACTTTCAATTCATGCGGTTTTGTGCTTGATGGAAAATCGATTGCTTCATTGGCCAAATTGAAATCCTTATTGATTTGTTCGATTAATTTGAGGTACAAACTTTCGCTTTCGGCTTCGGAAAGTAATAAATCGGTAGATTTTGGTGCAATGAATGTCATCTTAAATGATTTGGCTTATACTTTCCTTCCCATCAAATTTTCGCCAAACGACTTCAAAATATCTTTTTTCTCGTTGTCGATGTTTATTTTTTGTAAAGTATCAAAAGCCTTCAGGGTAAATTCCTGAATGGCTTTTTTTGTAACTTCAGAAGCTCCAGTAGCGTTGAAGATTTCTTTTACTGAATTGATTTTTTCGGTATTATCTTGAGGATGAATAGAAAAAAGATGCATCAGTTCTTCTTTTTGGGTTGCATTTGCAAACTCTTGAGCTTTCAAATACAAATAGGTTTTTTTATTTTCGATAATATCGCCACCCACTTGTTTCCCGAAGGTTTCAGGATCCCCAAAAGCATCCAGATAATCGTCCTGCAACTGAAATGCCAGACCTAGATTAAGTCCGAAATCATAAATCAAATTACAATTTTCTTCAGAAGTTTCGGCTATAATGGCACCCATTTTCATGGCTGCAGCAACTAGAACAGCCGTTTTATATTGAATCATTTTTAAGTATTCCGGAATGGTAACATCTTCCCTATTCTCAAAATCTACATCCCATTGCTGTCCTTCGCAAACCTCTATTGCCGTCTTGCTGAACAATTTTGCCAAATCTCTAAAAACCTTTGGCTCATATTGCTCAAAATATTGATAGGCCAAAATCAGCATGGCATCACCCGAGAGAATTCCAGTGTTTAGATTCCATTTTTCATGAACGGTTTCCTTACCTCTTCTCAAAGGTGCATCATCCATAATATCATCGTGAACCAAAGAAAAATTATGAAAAACCTCAACCGCCAAAGCTGCTGGAAGGGCTTTTTTATAGTCGTCACCAAAAATTTCAGCAGTCATTAAAGTTAGGATTGGGCGAATTCGCTTGCCACCTAATGCCAAAATATAATCGATTGGTTCGTAAAGATTTTTTGGCTCTTTAATGATAGTTTGTTCTTCTAAATAAGCCGAAATATATTCCTGATACTGGTAAATGGAGTGCATAAGGGTAATTTTTGGCTAAAATACAGTATTCAAATCGCATTACAAAACCAAAAATTTTGAAAGATAATCACGAAACCGATTTATGTTAAAAAATAGTTAAATCAGTATTTGACAAATTTGTTAAACAAAAATGTTATGTAGTTTTGCGTTAACAATTTTGTTAAATATTATAGTTAAATAAAAATGTCAACAGATAGAAAAGACGAAGCAACTGAAGTACACATTAAAAATACCGCCAAAAGATTATTCTTTGGAGAAGGTAAATTTAACGCTACCACTCAGGAAATTGCTGATGCCGCTGGAGTAAACCGAACCCTAATCAATTATTATTTCCGTTCAAGAGATAAATTATTTGATTTGGTTTTTACAGATGCCCAAATTTATGAGCAAAAAAGAACCGAGTCGATTATTTTTTCTGAACTTCCTTTCAAGGCTAAAATCGAAGAATTTATAGACGAATCTTTTATTATGGCCAAAGAATATCCTTATATGGAATTGTATATGGTAACCCAATTTAACCAAGGTTGCTATTTCAAGGATGAAGAAGGAATGGATCGAATGCTGAAAAAATTCTACGAAGAATTTGAAGTAGCCATGGAAGAAGGGCTCATCCGAAAAATGGAACCGATTCAATTCATTATCAACATGATTTCGTTAATCTCTTTTCCTGTAGCAATGCGACCGCTTTTTCAAAAAAGTATGCGATTGACCGATGAAGATTATGAGAGAATCCTGAACGACAGAAAGCAAATTATAATGGATACACTTTTTTGCAAATAAAATTAGTGGTCCTGTTCCATCACCATATCAAATGAAATCACTGAACTTGAAAATCAATTGTTTAAATCTAATCTATAAATCATCAATGAAAAACAAATTTTTACTAACCTTTCTCTTGCTTGTGAGTGTCTTGCAAGCTCAAGAACAAAATCAAAACTATTCGTTTAGTTTGCAGCAGGCGATTGATCATGCTATTGAGCATAATTATTCCTCCATTAAAGCTGCAAAGGATATCGATGTTGCCAAACAAAAGAAGTGGGAAACTACTGCCGCTGGTTTGCCTCAAATAAACGCAAGTATTGATTATCAAAACAACTTTGAACTGCAAAAATCAGTCGTTCCTGCCGAATTTTTTGGTGGTAATCCTGGTGAATTTGCAGAAGTTGCCTTTGGAACACGTCACAATGTGGTGGCCAACGGAAGATTGAGCCAGCTAATTTTTGATGGTTCCTATATAGTGGCACTTCAGGCTTCGAAAACCTATTTGAAGTATTATGAAAACGCCAAGCAAAAAACCAATACCGAAATTAGGGAAATGGTCATTAATGCCTATGGAAATGTATTGTTAGCTGAAGAAAGTATTGCTATTCTTGAAAAAAACAAAGCAACATTATCAAAAACACTTTATGATACGGAGGAAACCTATAAAAACGGTTTGATTGAAGAGGAAAATGTAGAACAGCTTCAAATTACCTTGGCTACAATCAACAGCAATTTAAACAACACCAAGCGATTGCTAGATGTGGCTACAAAAATGCTGAAATTCACCTTAGGTATTTCACTTGATACTGAGTTGAAATTGACTGATAAATTAGACGATTTGTCAGTAGCTAATTTGGATATCGCTTTTGGTTCCAATGAATTTTCAGTGAACAACAACATCGATTATCTAATGGCCCAAAACTTTGAAGAACAGCGAACCCTTGAACTAAAATTAGAAAAAAGTAAAGCACTTCCGTCATTAGCAGCAAATGTGAACTTCGGTTATAATGCTTTTAATGATCAATTTGCCTTCTTATCTCAAAACCAAAGATGGTTGAATTATTCAAATTTGGGATTAAGCTTAAACATACCCATATTTAGCAGTTTTGGAAGACAAGCTAAAACACAACAAGCTAAAATTGCTTTAGATCAAGCCAAAATTCAGCTGACCGAAACGGAACAACAATTACAACTTCAATACGAACGTGCCAAAAGCGAATTTGAATTTAGCATTGAAGAATTTGCTACTGCAAAAAGCAATTTGAATCTTGCAGAACGTATCGAAAGAAAACAACAAGTGAAGTTTACGGAAGGTCTATCCTCTAGTTTCGATTTTAGCGAAGCACAAAGACAGTTGTATTCAGCTCAACAAAATTACTTGCAGTCGATGGTAAACATCATTAACTCTAAAGCAGCTTTAGAAAAAATTATAAACAAAAACTAACCCTACATACTCATGAAAAAAATCCTAATAATAACCGTTTTTTCTCTACTTCTTTTTTCTTGTGGAAAAAGTGAAAAAGAACAATCAATCGATAAACTAGTTAGTTCTAAAGATGTAAAAGGGCTTCAAGCCAAAAAAGTAGCTTTGCAAGCTGAAATAGCGACTATCGAAGAAGCTTTGGCTACTTTGGATGTAAAAATTGAAGAAGCTTTAGTGGGAATAACTACAGTAAAAGACACTGTTTTCAATCACTATCTTGAAGTTCAAGGAAGTATTGACACGAAAGAAAACATCTTAATCCAACCAGAATACAGCGGAACTTTGACTTCTTTGACCGTTAAAGCTGGACAAAGGGTTTCAAAAGGTCAAATTTTGGGTCGTGTTGATGATGCCGGAATGAGCCAACAATTGGCAAGTGCCGAAAATCAATACCAATTGGCTAAAACCACTTATGACAGGCAAAAAAATCTTTGGGACAAAAAAATTGGTTCTGAAATTCAGTTTCTTCAAGCTCAAGCCCAGATGGTTTCGGCTCAAAAGACAGTTTCGCAACTCAAAGCACAATTATCGAAAACCGTTATTCGTGCCCCATTCTCGGGAACAATTGATGAAGTATTTGTAGAAAAAGGAGAAGTTGTAGCTCCAAGTGCACAAGGTTTGATGCGAATTGTGAATCTAGGCAATATGTATGTTTCAACTACCATTCCTGAAAGCTACATTGGAAAACTAAAAGTAGGCGACAATGTGGATGTATTTTTAACTTCTTTGGGTAAAACCTACAAAGGAAAAGTGCGTCAAATTGGAAGCTTTATCAACCCTAACAATAGAAGTTTCGGAATTGAAGTGAGTGTTCCAAATCCTGAAAACCTGTTAAGACCTAACCAAGTTGCTAAGCTAAAAATCATTGATTATGTTAGTAAGAATGCACTTGTAGTTCCAACAGGGATTATTCAAGAAGATGCTAACCACGACAAATTCGTTTTTGTTGTTGAGGGAAGTAATGGCAAAACAGGAAAAGCTAAAAAAGTGGTGGTAAAAACTGGAAAATCATCAGACAATGTAACCGAAATTTTAAGCGGTTTATCAGCAAATGATGTGATTGTAACTGATGGTGTAAACACTATTTCAGAAGGAATGAAACTAAATTTCTAATCTCCGAAATCTAAAACCTAAAATTAAATGAGTCATCAAAATAAAGAATTCGGTATATCGAGTTGGGCTGTAGATAACAGAGTTACTGTTTATATCTTCACCTTTCTTATTGTGGTTACGGGCTTGATTGCCTATATCACCATGCCACGTGAAGATTTCCCAGAAATCATCGAAAATAAAATCTACATCTCATCCGTTTTCCCTGGAAATTCAGCTGAAGATGTCGAGAAATTGATCCTTAAACCACTTGAAAAAGAGTTTAAAAACATCAGCGGAATTGAAAAAATTACAGCCAGTGCATTTCAGGATTATGGAATGATCATAGCCGAATTTTCAGATAATGTAACGGTTGAACAGGCAAAAGTAAAAATTAAAGACAAAGTTGACGTCGTAAAAGCCGATACCGATTGGCCTAATCTTGACAACGGAAGTAAAGTAGAACCAAGCGTTTTTGACTTAAACATTTCCGAAGAAGTGCCAATTTTGAATATCAATTTAAAAGGGAATTACACAACCCAGCAACTTAAAAAATACGGCGAACGACTTGAAGACGACATCGAGGAAATTCCCGAAGTGAAGCAAGTTGACATTTTGGGTGTTGATGATAAAGAAGTGGAAATTGCAGTTGACATGTTCAAAATGACTGCGGCACAAGTTTCTTTTGACGATATTCAAAATGCCGTTAAATATGAGAACATGACCCTTTCGGGTGGAAATTTAACGTCACAAGGTTCACGAAACAACATTAGAATCGTTGGAGAAATTAAGGATCCAAAAGAGTTAGAAGATGTAATTGTAAAGTCTTTTGGCGGAACGGTTTACTTGAAAGACATTGCCACAGTTTCGTTTAAAGAAAAAGAAAAAACTACGTATGCCCGTGAAAAAGGGAAAGAAGTGGTGATGCTAAACGTAAAGAAACGTTCAGGCCAAAACATGATTTCTGCCATTGAGCAAGTAAAAGAAAAAATCGAGTTGGCACAAGAAAGTTATTTGCCAAAAGATTTAAAAATCGATTTGACCAATGACCAATCTTCTCGTGTAGAACATCAGGTTGATGAATTATCAAACCACATTATCTTCGGTATTATCTTGGTAATGATCGTGTTGATGTTTACAATGGGATTGCGAAATTCATTGTTTGTTGGAGCTGCAATTCCGTTATCGATGTTGATGGCCTTTAGTATTCTTTCGGCTTTTGGAATGACTTTGAACACGATGGTTTTGTTCGGATTGGTAATGGGACTTGGAATGCTTGTGGATGACGGAATTGTAGTTGTCGACAACGTATTTGCCAATATGCAAAAAGGAATGTCGCGTATTCAAGCTTCAAAAATTGGTATTGGCGAAATTGCTTGGCCAGTAATTTCATCAACAGCAACAACCCTGATGGCCTTTCTACCGTTTGCTCTTTGGCCTGGAACCATGGGTAAATTCATGATCTATTTTCCAGTAACCCTTTCGGTAACACTTGGAGCTTCTCTGTTTGTGGCCATGATTATTAATGCCGCAATGACGGGTGGTTCGATGGATATTGAAGATCGAAATGTGACCAAAAAATCAGCCAAGATGTATTCTATCATTTTTGGAGCAATAGCAATTATTTTTGTCATCATCGGTAACGTGAACGACTCAAAAGCCGCTAGAGGAATTGGACATTTGGCATTGATTTCATTAGGATTAATGTGGTTATACAAATGGAAATTATACAAATGGACACAAGATTTCCAACATGGATTTTTCCCTAAAATGGAAGAACGATACAAACGTTTTTTAACTAAAATATTGACGGGAAGAAATGCTTGGTTCGCTTTAGTGGGCATTATTGGAATGCTATTCTTATCCTTTATTTTGCTTGGAATTTTCCCAAGAAAAGTATTATTTTTCCCAGATAATATTCCGAATCAAGCTATCGTTTATATCGAATATCCACAAGGAACCGATATCAAAAAAACCAATGAAGCCACTTTATTTGTAGAAAAACAAGTCATCGATATTTTAGAAAAATATGTAGATAAAACAACTAACGAAAACTACATCGCCGAAAGTATCGTTTCGCAAGTGGGTGTTGGAGCTGGAAATCCAAATGTGGATGCTGGTTCAGCTTCTGAAACCCCTTTTAAAGGAAAAGTAACGGTTAGTTTCACTGAATTCAAACTTCGAAGAGGAGTAGATACTTCTGATATTTTAGAAGAAATTAGAGGAAAAGTAAAAGGTATTGCAGGTGCAACTGTAACAGTTGAAAAAGATGCAAATGGTCCGCCAGCCGGATATCCTATTAGTGTTCAATTAACAGGATCTGACTATGACCAAATGATTAATGAGGCGAATAAAATGATTGCCTTTATCAATGCTAAAAATATTCCTGGTATTGAAAAACTGAGTGTCGATGTAAACAAACAGAGCCCAGAATTAGAAGTTCTTGTTGATCGTGTAAATGCCGGAAGTGTTGGAGTTTCAACAGGTCAATTAGGATTTAACCTCCGTCGTTCTGTTTATGGTCAAGAAATTTCTACCTATAAAGAAGGTGATGACGATTATAACATCATTGTGAGAATGCAAGAAGACCAACGAAAAAATGAGAACATTTTGTTCAATCAATCATTGACTTTTAGAAATCAAAACAACGGACAGATCGTACAAGTGCCTATCTCGGCAGTTTCTGAAACGCAAAAAACTACTACTTATAACCAAATCAAAAGAAAGAATTACAAACGTATCATGACCGTTTATTCGAACGTGATTACAGGTTATAATGCAGATGAAATTACCAAGCAAATTGAAGCCGAATTAAAAGGCTATGAATTGCCAAAAGGAATTACCTATTCATTCTCTGGAGTTCAAGAAGAACAAGGAAAAAACCAAAGTTTCTTGCTCTATGCTTTATTCTTAGCAATGGCAGGAATTACCATCATCATTGTGTTACAGTTTAACTCGATTTCAAAAACGGTTGTCATCCTGTTCACAGTGTTACTGAGTTTTAGTGGCGTGTTCTACGGTTATGTTATCGCCAATATGGATTTCGTAATCTTGATGACGATGATGGGAATCATCTCCCTTGCCGGTATTGTGGTTAAAAATGGTATTGTATTGATGGATTTCTTCGTCTTGCTTCTTGACGAAAAAGTGAGAGAGAAAAACGTCGACAGTCATGATGATTTAACGATTGATGAAATCAAAGAAATTATTATTGAAAGTGGTAAAAACCGTTTAAGGCCGGTATTGTTAACTGCTCTAACTGCCGTTTTAGGTTTAATTCCGTTAGCAATTGGTTTAAACTTTGACTTCTTCGGATTAATTACTGATTTGAATCCGCACTTATACATTGGTGGTGATAACGTAATATTTTGGGGACCTTTGGCTTGGACCATCATTTTTGGATTGACTTATGCAACCATCCTAACGTTGGTTATGGTTCCGGTAATGTTCTTCCTAGTGAAAAGAACCAAATATTGGTTAAGAGACCGAAAGAATAAAAGAATGGAAATAGATACTATTAAAGAATAGTAAAATAATTAAAGCCCTGATAGTTTTTATCGGGGCTTATTTTTTTTAATAATACTACATCTCAAAATCCTAAGCTATAATTATTTGTATACTCGAAATAATTTATTTTAGAATCTAAAATTCGTCTGACTTTTAATAGAAAAACAAAATATATTATTTTTTATCTGCTAAAAACAAAACAAAAATAAAAAAATAGAACTGTTTTGTTTTTTTATTTAGAATAATTAAAGATAATTTGTGTAGCATGCTTTTGCTCTCTATCTTTGCCCTATTAATAATTATTCTAAATAAAAATGAAAATATTAAATACCCTGATGAGCATTTGCTTTCTATTCATTTTCTCGACTTCGTGGAGCCAGCAAACAGCTTCAGTCAAAGGAAAAATCAACTTATCCGACAATGCTGATGCAGATAATATTTCTGTAATTATCAAAGGAACAAAAATTGGTACTGTTACTGATGCTAACGGAAACTATGAAATTAAGAATTTGAAACCTGGAAGCTATGTAATCAAGGTTTCTGCTGTTGGTTTTTCTTCAAAAGAGAAAGCCATTACATTGAACTCTGGTGATGAAATTATTGAGAATTTTACAATTTCAACCAATTCAGAACAGCTAAGCGAAGTAACTGTAAATGGAGTAAAAACAAATCCATACGGTAGAAAAGAAAGTGCCATAGTTTCAAAAATGCCTTTAAAAGATATTGAAAATCCTCAGGTTTACAATACTATTTCAAGCGAGCTTTTGAAAGAACAAGTAATTACAAACTTTGATGATGCCTTGAAAAATGCACCTGGAATCGACAAACTTTGGGAATCAACAGGACGTGGTGGTGATGGTGCTGGTTATTTTTCACTTCGCGGATTTGCAGTACAACCTACAATGGTAAATGGACTTCCAAGCCTTACAAACGGTAGTCCAGATCCTGCAAATATCGAAAGAATAGAAGTAATAAAAGGTCCATCTGGAACGTTATTTGGAAGCAGTTTGATTTCTTATGGTGGTTTGATTAATGTTACTACAAAAAGACCTTACGATACTTTCGGAGGAAATGTTTCTTATGTTGGTGGAACATACGGACTAAACAGATTCACTGCTGATATCAACACGCCACTAGGTACAGAAAATAAAGTAGCGATGAGAGTCAATGCTGCTTATCATACAGAAAACAGCTTTCAAGATGCAGGCTTTAGAAAATCGTTTTTTATAGCTCCTTCATTATCGTATAAAGCAAATGATAAATTATCTTTTAATATTAATACTGAATTCTACAACGGAAAAAGCACTAATCAAACCATGCTTTTTGTTGACAGAGGAGCTCCATTGAGAGTTACAAACTTAGACGAATTAGGTTATGACAACAAACGTTCCTACACTGGAAACGATCTTTTTATCGAAACCCCTTCTTATAGCTTGCAAGGGCAAATGAACTATAAACTATCAGACAATTGGACATCTCAAACTGTAGTTTCTAGAACTTCATCAAAATCTGATGGTTATTATTCTTACCTATATGAGGTTTCTCAATTCACACCTGTTACAGAGGGTGTTGTTTTTGGAAGATACATGAGTAAACAAAACTCTGAAAGTATTGGAACTGATATCCAACAAAACTTCATCGGAGATTTTAAATTTGGAAATTTAAGAAATAGAATTGTGGTTGGTGTTGATTATTTTAATATCAACGTTATTAATAATGGTAGTAATTATGTTCAAAATGGTTTTGTTTACATTGGAAACAACTTACAGCAATTCAACGAAGGTGTTCTAGGAATTATGGATCCTGCAGCTTATACTGATGACAGTGGTGTATTAACACAAGCTGGAACAGATGCATTGCTTGCAAATTCACCAATCAGCCCATCGAGAACAAGACAAGATGTTTATAGTGCCTATGCTTCGGATGTATTGAATATTACTCCAGCTTTATCTGCAATGGCAAGTTTAAGAGTAGACCGTTTTATGAACCAAGGAAATCTTTCTACTTCAGCAGACGACTATAACCAAACAGCTTTGTCTCCAAAATTTGGTGTGGTGTATCAGCCAATCTTAAATAAACTTTCTGTTTTTGCTAATTACATGAACGGTTTCAGCAATGTAGCTCCAATAACAAGCCCAGGAGGAAACATTTTTACATTTGACCCAGAACAGGCTAATCAATTTGAATTTGGAACTAAACTTAATTTATTGGAAGATAAATTCACAGCGTCTTTAAGTTTCTATGACATCAAAGTTAGCAACACGGTACTTCAAATTGATCCTGAAACTTATGTTCAAGAAGGAGATCAAACCAACCAAGGTTTTGAAGCTAGTATTATTGCAAACCCAATTCCTGGATTCAACATTATTGCAGGATACAGCTGGAACGATAGCAAACTTGAAAATGCAAACGGAAACGAATTTGAAGGACAACGACCTGAAAGTGCGGGACCAAAACACTTGGCTAACCTTTGGGCAACTTACAAATTCCAAGAAGGAAAACTGCAAGGATTTGGATTAGGATTTGGAGGAAATCACGCAAGTGAAAACAAAATCTTTAACAGAACTGTAGGAGCATTTTCAGTATCAGAATATACAGTTTTGAACGCTTCGGTTTTCTATGGTTCAAATGATTATATGGTTACCTTGAAATTAGACAATCTTACAAACGAAGAATACTATAAAGGTTGGTCAACTATCAGCCCTCAAAAACCTAGAGTACTTTCTATAGGAGCTACTTTTAACTTCTAAAATTTAAAACCAAAAAACACCTTTTCATAATGAAAGGGTGTTTTTTATATATTTACATATTATGAAAAACATTCTTTTTATTGCCCTATCGCTTCTTTTCACAAGCAGCAGCTTTGCACATTTTTTATGGATTGAAACCAATTCAACTGGAAAATTAAACCAGAAGCAAGACGTTAAAATATTTTTTGGAGAATACTCTTATGGTGTAACCGAAAAAGTAGGCCAAGAAGCCTTCAACAAGGTTCAGAAATTTACGGTTTGGGCAGTTGCTCCAAATGGCAAAAAAACAAAATTGGAAGTTACAGCTGGCGATTTGTTCTACAAAACTTCGTTTACTCCAAAATTCAACGGAACGTATACTATCGTTTTAAACAACAACGAAATTGACGTAATTGATTATACCCAATACAATTTCGGAATCTTCAAAACTCATTACCACTGTGTTGCAAAAGTAGAAGTTGGAGGGAAAACGACAGAAACTGCAGCAGTAAATACTGATGGAATTACAATTGTTGATGTAACAAAAAAAGATCTGAAGCTTAACGACGAAGTTACTTTGAAAATCTTGTACAAAAACGAACCATTAAAGGACAAAGAAGTTGATATTTTCTTAAAAGATAAATTCGCTCAAAAAGCTACAACCGATGCAAATGGTTTAGTAAAATTCACTTTGCCATTTAAAACAAAATACATTATTGAAGCAACTCACAAAGAAGAAGTTCCAGGGAAATACAATGGAAAAGACTATCAATTTATTTTCCATAGTGCCACCTATCCTATTATCTTAAACTAATAATTGAGAAATTGTTTCCAAAGAAAATAGATTGTAAACCAATTCATCAAAGCTCGGGAATTTTCCAGGCTTATGGTTTTAACAGCAAATCCTAAACGAATCCAGATGATAACAATAATCTGTGCTTTACTATTTTTAGCCTTGTATTTTTTATACTATACGTCTAAAAAAGCAACATTATATTATAATTCCGGGCTAGAAAAATGGATGCATAAAAACTCGAAACCAACAAAAATAATCGGATATGGGTTACTTATATTTGCTTATATTATTTTGCTTTTTTTTAAATCTATATTTGCAGCAACCCTATTGTTTTTCATTATTTTAATGACATTTTGCAGTTTGATTATCATCCTGAAACCATTAAAAAAAGTAAACAGCCTTTTCCTTATCGCAACATTTTGTATTGCAACAATCTTGGAATTCTACTATTCATAAAAAACTATAGCACCAACTTATGCCAGCAAATCCTAAATATTTAACGCAATCCAAATGGCAACGTTTTGCTAAAATATCGGCTGCAATTCTAGGCGGTTATTTTGTTTCGGCAACGTTTCATCTGGCTTTGGCTTCTTGGTTCAACCATGTAAATGTTTTGATCACAATGGCTTTTTCAGGATTTATAGTTTGGGTGGCATTGATGGTTGTGGCATTCTTGGCAAAAAATGGCTGGAAAATTTGGGGAATTTATCTACTTCTTTCGCTTGTATTTTCTTTGCTTATTTATGCAGGACAAATCTATAATCCCATTATCAAATAATTATGAGTAACCGGAATTATAATATTTATTTTCATACCCATACCGTTAGTGGAATTGTGATAAGTGTGGTTTTGTATGTCATCTTTTTTGCAGGATCATTTTCCTTTTTTAGAGATGAAATTATCAATTGGGAACGAAACGAATCTACTGCTATTTCAAAAGAAATCCAGCTTGATTACAAGACCGCTTTAGATACATTAGATAAAAAATATATCCTCAAGGGACGTTCCATTACCTTGTCTCAACCTCATGCCGAAAGAAGAGTGAATGTGTTTTTGGCAGGAACAAAAGATTCTTTGGTAGATAAAAAAGCACGAGAAGGACAGTTTTTTTACCTTGATACGAAAACGTTTCAAACCTCAACCTACGAAGGTTCCTATTCATTAGGAGAATTTTTATACCGATTGCATTTCTTGGCCCAGGTTCCTTATCCTTTAGGCTATTACCTTTCTGGATTCGTGGCCTTGTTTTTCTTATTCGCCATCATAACTGGTGTTTTATTGCATTGGAAAAAAATAGTTTCCAACTTCTACATCTTCCGACCAAAAGAAAAACTAAAAACATTATGGACGGATGCACATACTTCGTTAGGCCTTATCGGATTGCCTTTTCAATTTGTTTATGCCATTACGGGTGCTTTTTTTATGATAAAAATATTTATCGTTGCCCCAAGCGTCATAGCCCTTTACCAAGGAGATGAAAATAAATTGTATGCAGATTTGGAATACATTGACCCCATTTTCGATTATGAAAAAACCGCATTAACAACTCCTATCGACATCGATGAATTGGTTTTGAAAACCAAAAACACATGGGAAGATTTTGAAATCACGCGTGTTTTGATTCAGAATTATGGCGATAAGAATATGCACGTTTTGATAGAAGGCGAAATGCCATATGAGAAGAAATTCACCGGAATTGGAAAAATCATCTACAAGGTAAGCGATGGAAAAATCGTTGCCAAGAAAGACCCTGTTACTGAAAACAGTTATTTAGATGGAGTTAAAAATGTTTTATTCAGAATTCATTATGGTGATTATGGCGGTTATCTTTTAAAAATAATTAGCTTCATCCTAGGGCTAATCACTTGTTTCGTAATCATTTCTGGCGTCATGATTTGGCTTACCGCAAGAGACAAAAAGAACATGCCCGAAAAGAAACGTAAATTCAACGAAGGTGTTGTTTCGATTTATCTTGCCATTTGCTTGAGCATGTATCCCGTTACAGCACTTGCCTTTATTGCTTCGAAGGTTTTTTATCCTTTGAGCATGACAGAAATTTATAGCGTTTATTTCGTTTCGTGGCTTGTCCTTATTATTTTCTTTATAATTAAGAAAAATAATTATTTCACCAACAAATATACTTTGCTCTCTGGAAGTATTTTAGGCTTCTTAGTTCCTGTTTCAAATGGAATTATGAGTGGCAAATGGTTTTGGGATGCCTTTTTAGAAAATCACTTCCAAGTATTTTTTATAGATGTTCTATGGATTTTACTTTCATCTGCAACATTATACACAGCTTTGTCTCTGAAGAAAAAGTCATAACAACTTGAAATGGTTCACAATTGGTGAGCCATTTTTTTTATAATTGATTTTAGTATATTGCAGTAAAATTTCACCGCTATGAAAAAATTATTTGCATTAGAATTCATTATGATCTTATTCATTTCCTGCAATTCAAAAACAGAATATCAAACTATAAAAATCAAAAACAAATATTCGGTGGAACTTCCTGATTTTCTTTCGGAAGTAACAACTCTCAATGAAGGAGCTTCTTTGCAATATCAAAATCCGTTACGAGAATTTTATGTGATTGTTTTGGAGGAACCAAAAAGTGAATTTCCCGATCAAAAGTCGGTAAATCTAGAAACTTATAAGGCAATTCTAAGGGATGGTTTGCAATCCAATCTTACAAATCCCAAGTTTTATCAGGATCGTGATACGGTTATAAATGGTTTGAAAGCAAAATTGTTTTCGCTGTCTGATACTAGCGACAATATTGCCATTTACTACCAATTTGCTTATCTAGAAAGTAAAAATAATTTTTATCAGGTTTTAACCTGGACCTTGGAAAACCGAAAAGAACAGTTTTCAAAAGACATGACCAAAATAATTGCTTCGTTCAAGGAAATCGAAAGCAGGGAGAAATAAAAAAAGCTTCCGTTTCCGAAAGCTTTGATGTAGTTTAGTTTGTTTTAGTTTCTGTTTACAACAGCTTCTTCTTTCCAGTTTTTCACCGAAGCTACTCTACTGTCTGAGTAATCTACTTCACTCAGATTTTTATCGGTCCAGAAAATCCATTTTCCAGTCTTAATACCTTCATTATAGTTTGCAATAGCTGTCTTTTTACCATTTTGGTCGAAAGAAACCCATTGTCCATGTACTTTTCCGTTTTTATAAAAACCTTCCTGACTAATTTGTCCATTCTCGTGATAATAGGTTGATTTCACGATATCTCCTACAACTTCATGTTTAGGCTCGCTTTGAGCAAAAGTAATTCCTGCGAATAACAGTGCTCCTAAAATCATATACTTTTTCATAATGCTACTATTTTTTTATTATTAAATAAATCTTTTTAGAGTTGGGTAACAACTGATTGGCTCAGATTGTCTAACAAATATATAAATTTATTTACATTAAAAAAACTTTCGCTTAACAATTTAGTAACATTGGATGAAAACTTAACATTGAGAATTTGATTTGCATAAAAAAACCAATGCTTACACATTGGCTTTTAGTACTTTAAATATGATTATTTTGGTAACAACTCACTTAAAAGTGCAGTTAATTTAGAAGACGAAGGTCGATCTGCATTTGCATTTAGGATAAATCCTTTTGGATCTAATAAAATAAATCTAGGAATTCCAGTGATGCCAAGTTCTTTCACAAATTCTGAATTCCAATCGTTATCTGCAAAAAGCTGTATCCCGCCTAATTGTTTTTCGGTAACAAATGCTTTCCATTTTTCATAATCTTTTTTTTCATCAATCGAGATGCTTACAAATTCAATATTCTTGTGGTGGAATTTTTCTTCCACTTCCTTAAGATATGGAATTTCGGCACGACAAGGCCCACACCAAGTTGCCCAAACATCGATATAAACAAATTTACCTCTCAGGTCTTCCAATTTTGTTTTTCCACCTTTATGGTTTTCATATTCGAATGATGGAGCTGGAGTTCCGTCTAACTTTCGTATGGCTAAGCTTTCATTATAATATTCTTGCAAACCTTGAGTATTTTGCTCGATTGTTTTTTTGTGTAAGGCTACAAAATCAGGTTCTAACGCAGCTTTTTCCAGCAACGCCAAATCACTCTGCTTCTTTTTGTTCAAAATATTCTTGAACGTTGGTTCGTCTGCAGCCAAAGCCGAATCGTAGTCAAACTCTTCTTCATAAAGTGCGTTTTGTGCCAAGAAGTTGTTTTCCTTTGCACCTTTTCCTTCATAAACGATTGTCTCATCAAATTCTTTTGCATTGAGTTTCATCTTCAAATCGAAACCGTTTTTTAGATAAATCATGGTTCCTTCTACTCCATCGTTGAAGCGATACATGCCATCGACAACCTTCAAAGTATCCTTGAAAAAGCCATCCTTATTGATTGCAATTTCTTTTTTGAACTTTTTTGGACCTAAAATATAGATTTTATCGCCGTTTCTATTCTCGATTTTAGCTTCAAATGTGGCATATTTCTTTTGAGCTAAACCAACGTTTGCTATTGCCATTGCACATAAAACGAAAACTATTTTTTTCATAAAGGGGTTATTTTAATTTTTGATAAATCAAATATACCTATTTATTTAATTTGCTGTAAATAAAATACATTTAAGTTGTGTGGATTTCAGCAGAATTCTAATTTTTGTTTTTACTTTTGCAATCTAAAATTTTGATCATGTATAGAAGTCATAATTGTGGAGAATTGAACGCTTCACATATTAATACCGAAGTTACGCTAGCGGGTTGGGTTCAAAAATCACGCGACAAAGGATTCATGAATTGGGTTGATTTACGTGACCGATATGGTATCACGCAATTGATTTTCGACGAAAGTCGTACCGACAAAACCGTATTTGAATTGGCAAAAACCCTCGGAAGAGAATTTGTAATTCAGGTAAAAGGAACCGTGATCGAGCGTGAGGCGAAAAACAAAAATATGTCTACGGGAGATATTGAGATTTTAGTGACTGAAATGACCGTTTTGAATGCAGCCTTGACACCTCCTTTCACTATTGAAGATGAAACTGATGGTGGCGAAGACATCAGAATGAAATACCGTTACTTGGATATTAGAAGAAATCCGGTAAAAAACAGCTTGCTTTTTCGTCATAAAGTGGCGATGGAAGTTCGCAAATATTTATCAGATTTGGATTTCTGTGAAGTAGAAACGCCTTATTTAATTAAATCTACTCCAGAAGGTGCAAGGGATTTCGTAGTTCCAAGTAGAATGAACGAAGGACAATTTTATGCCTTGCCACAATCGCCACAAACCTTCAAGCAATTATTGATGGTGGGTGGAATGGACAAATATTTCCAAATCGTAAAGTGTTTCCGTGACGAAGATTTAAGAGCCGACAGACAACCCGAATTTACACAAATCGATTGCGAAATGGCTTTTGTAGAACAAGAAGACATCTTGAATGTTTTTGAAGGCTTGACACGTCATTTGCTAAAAGAAATAAAAGGAATCGAAGTAGAGAAATTCCCACGAATCACCTACGATTATGCTATGAAGACTTACGGAAACGACAAACCGGACATCCGTTTCGGAATGGAATTTGGCGAATTGAACGAAGTAGCACAACACAAAGAATTTCCAGTTTTCAATGCAGCTGAATTAGTAGTGGGAATTGCAGCTCCAAAATGTGGAGAATACACCCGTAAGGAGATCGACGCTTTGATCGAATGGGTAAAACGCCCACAAGTTGGAGCTAGCGGAATGGTCTATGTAAAATGCAACGAAGATGGAACTTATAAATCATCAGTCGATAAATTTTATGACCAAGAAGATTTGGCAAAATGGGCAGAAGTTACCGGAGCAAAAGCAGGTGATATGATTTTTGTACTTTCCGGTCCAGCCGATAAAACACGAGCTCAATTGAGTGCCTTGAGAATGGAATTGGCGACACGCTTAGGATTGAGAAACCCGGATGTTTTCGCACCTCTTTGGGTAGTAGATTTTCCATTATTAGAATTAGACGAAGAGTCAGGAAGATGGCATGCAATGCACCATCCTTTTACTTCTCCAAAGCCTGAAGACATGCAATTATTGGAAACCGATCCAGGAAAAGTTCGTGCAAACGCTTATGATATGGTGTTGAACGGAAATGAAATTGGCGGTGGTTCGATCAGGATTCACGATAAAGCTACACAGCAATTGATGTTCAAATATTTAGGTTTCACCGAAGAAGAAGCAAAAGCACAATTCGGATTCCTGATGGATGCTTTCCAATTTGGAGCTCCACCACACGGAGGTTTGGCTTTTGGTTTGGACAGATTGGTGGCCATTTTAGGCGGACAAGAAACGATTCGTGACTTTATCGCTTTCCCAAAAAACAATTCGGGTCGTGACGTTATGATTGATGCACCATCCATTATTGATGACAAACAATTGGAAGAATTGCATATTAGATTGAAGTAATTTCAAAGATATTTTTTAAGCCTCGGAGAAATCTGAGGCTTTTTTAATTGAACTATTTCGTGTTCAGGAGTTTTTTTTGACAAATTACCATTGATATCAAACTATGCCACCTATTAAAAACTATAAATCAAACACTTACAAACCCCCTAAAAACCCAAAAATCACGAAAAAACAATATTTTTTTTTCATTTTTTTAACATAACATGTTGATTGTATTATATTAAAGATTACATTTGTCCTATTATTAATTATTTTTATTATTACAATGCGTACAGGTACAGTTAAATTTTTCAATGAGTCTAAAGGTTACGGATTCATTACAGACGAAGAAACAGGAAAAGACATTTTCGTTCATGCATCAGGAATCAGAGCGGAAGAACTTCGCGAAGGTGACAGAGTATCTTACGAAGAAGAAGAAGGAAGAAAAGGTAAAGTTGCTGCACAAGTTGTAGCTCTTGAAGACTAAAAATATATAGATTATTTTTGTTACCTAGAATGTTTAAAGCGTTCCGATTTGTTTCGGGACGCTTTTTTTTTTAAAGAAACCCAAACTTTTTACTTCTCTTTTTCAAGTTAAAGCTTTGCGAATTCTTTGTACCCTTTGCGGTTAAATACTTTAAATTTGCAACATGAAGTTTCCAAAAAATCTATCCGAAAAGCTAGAAACCCGAAAGCAAAACAATGCCCTGCGAAAACTTTCTCAAAAGCAGGAAAAAATAGATTTTGTTTCTAATGATTATCTTGGATTTTCAAGATCAGAAAAACTATTTCAGGAAACACATCAATATCTAGTAAAGCATAACTACACCCAAAATGGAGCAACAGGTTCTCGATTGATCTCTGGAAATCATCCACTTTATTCCATAACCGAAAATTATATCGCCAATTTTCATCAATCAGAAAGTGCCTTGATCTTTAATTCAGGTTATGATGCTAATGTTGGCTTCTTCAGTTCTGTTCCTCAAAAAGGCAATCTTATTTTATACGATGAATTGATTCATGCTTCCATTCGCGACGGTATTCAATTGTCAAATGCAAAATCGTATAAATTTCAGCACAATGATTTTGAAGATCTGGAACGATTAATTTTAAAATTCAATCATGCCTCAACCACACTATATGTTGCCACAGAATCCGTTTTTTCAATGGATGGCGACACTCCCAATCTAGAAGAATTGATCACTTTGACTGAAAAATACAACTGTTATCTCGTTATTGATGAAGCACATGCCTTGGGCGTTTTTGGAGCTCAAGGTGAAGGCCACGTTCAGGAAATGGGATTACAAGACAAGGTGTTTGCCCGAATTATGACCTTTGGAAAAGGACTTGGATGTCACGGAGCTGTTGTTTTGGGTTCCAATGAATTGAAGAATTATCTCGTGAATTTTTCAAGAAGCTTTATTTATACGACAGGACTTTCTCCCCATTCGGTTGCTACAATTTTCATGGCCTACCAACATTTAGAAAAAGAAAAAAGCACCCTTTTACAACTCAGAGAAAACATAAATTTCTTTAATCAGGAGAAACAAATGATGGGATTGAGACCTCTTTTTGTGAGAAGCAAATCGGCTATTCAATGTGCTATTATTCCAGGTAATGAAAAAGTTAAAAACATTGCGTCTCAATTACAGGAAAATGGTTTTGATGTAAAAGCAATACTTTCGCCAACGGTTCCCGAAGGTCAGGAACGACTACGGATTTGCTTGCACAGTTATAATTCGAAAGAAGAAATTTCGTCACTTTTGAAATTCTTAAGCGATTTAATTTATTAGAATTTAAACTTAAAACCTTGTGAACTTTGCGAAAACTTAGTGACCTTTGTGTTTTTAAACCAAAACAATGAAACTATTTATAACTGGAATATCAACAGACGTTGGCAAAACCATAACATCAGCCATTATTACCGAAGCACTCGAAGCTGATTATTGGAAACCTGTTCAAGCAGGTGATTTGAATAATTCAGACAGCCAAAAGGTCAAATCTCAAATCTCAAATCCCAAATCCCAATTCTTTGAGAACAGCTATGCTTTACAAACACCTGCTAGTCCACATTTGGCTGCGGAAATTGACGGCATCACAATTGATTTGAAAAACATTAAAGAACCAGAGACTAACAATCATTTGGTTATTGAAGGTGCAGGAGGGATTTTTGTTCCCTTGAATACCACCGAAACTATTATCGATTTGATTCAACCCGACTATAAAGTGATTGTGGTTTCGCGTCATTATCTAGGAAGCATCAACCATACTTTATTGACAATTGAAGCCTTGCAAAGCCGAAAAATAAATATTGCAGGGATCATTTTCAACGGAGATGAAAACAAGTCTTCCGAAGAAATTATTTTGAATAAAACCGGAGTGAAATGTATCGGAAGAATTGAAAACGAACCGTATTTCGATAAAAATGTCATCTGGGAGTATGCCGACTTGTTTCGGGAAACACTTTTACAATTATAAGAATCAAGAGAAAATAAGCATGAAGAAAGACATCAAAATCTTGCTTCTTGTTTCTTTCTTCTTTCATCTACATACAAAATGAATCTATCAGAAAAAGACAGCCAATATCTTTGGCATCCTTATACACAACATAAAACCGCCACACCTCCCATTGCAATTGCTAAGGGAAAAGATGCCTTGCTTTGGGACGAAAACGGAAAAGAATATATTGACGCGATTGCTTCGTGGTGGGTGAATCCATTTGGGCATTCGAATCAGTTTATTGCCGATGCAATTTACAAGCAACTGACTACTTTGGAACACGTTTTGTTTGGCGGATTTACCCATAGTCCGGCGATTGAAGTGGCCGAAAAATTAATGGAAATACTTCCGAACAATCAGCAAAAAATATTCTTTTCAGACAATGGTTCCACTTCTGTGGAAGTTGCCATCAAGGTTGCCTTGCAATATTTCTACAATAAGGGAGAAAAGAGAACTACCATAATTGCGTTTGAAAATGCTTTTCATGGCGATACTTTTGCCGCAATGGCTGCAAGTGGTATTTCGTTTTACACCCAAGCTTTTCAAGGAATGTTTATTGATGTAGTGCGAATTCCGGTTCCCGTAAAAGGTGAAGAAACAGCCAGTTATGAAGCATTGAAAAATGTTATTTCCACCTATAATTGTGCCGGATTTATATTTGAGCCTTTGGTTCAAGGAGCTGCCGGAATGGTCATGTATGAAGCCGAAGCTTTGGATGTACTGCTGCAAATCTGCAAAGAAAATAATATCCTGACAATTGCCGATGAAGTGATGACAGGTTTCGGAAAAACAGGAAAAAACTTTGCATGCGATTATATAAAAGGCCAGCCCGATATGATGTGCCTTTCGAAAGCCTTGACAGGTGGAACAATCCCGATGGCGATAACCACTTTTACACAGGATTTATTTGATGCTTTTTATGATGATGATATCAACAAGGCTTTGTTTCACGGACATACTTTTACTGCAAATCCAACGGGTTGTGCAGCAGCTTTGGCGAGTATGCAACTTTTGCAATCAGCCGAAATTCAAGAGAGTATTGTTAGAGTAAATCAGAGGCATCTGGCTTTTCAGCAACATATTAAAAACCATGCGAGAGTGAAAACCACTAGAGTTTTGGGAACCATTTTTGCATTGGAAATTAAAATCGAAAGTGAGGAAAGCTATTATGGTTCCATGCGAACCAAGCTTTATAATTTCTTTATTGAAAAAGGTGTAATCCTTCGGCCAGTTGGGAATATTGTCTATATTTTACCTCCTTATATCATTACGGATGCACAATTGGAAAAAGTGTATGCTATAGTTGAAGAAGCTTTAGAAATAGTTTAATTTTGTACACTCAAATATAGTTTAGCACGAATACATCAATTGGAAATTTCAAAATTTGTTATCTAAAAATTAGTGAATCCGTAGCAAAAATTAAAACCAAAAACCTTGTCTCAAATTATATCCATAACTTCCATTGCTTCTGTTTCTCCTTTAGGGAATGACCCGAAAACAATTTGGGAGAATTACATGAACGACAAACATTTTTTTATTCAAAAAGACTTTGGCGACCAAACTGCTTTTGCTTCCGTTTTAGATAATAATTCAAAGGAAAAAGTGGTTCTATTAAAGCAATCCGACATTAAATATAAAGCATTGGATAATTCGGTTTTGTTTGCAATGGTGGCTTCACGCGAAGCCATCAGAAAAGCCAATTGGACAAAGGAAGATTTGTTTGGAATTAATATTGGTTCCTCCCGTGGAGCTACGGAATTATTTGAAAAACATTACAAGGAATATATCGAAACCGGAAAGGCACAAACATTAGCTTCGTCAACCACCACTTTAGGCAATATTTCATCGTGGATCGCACATGATTTGCAAAGTCAGGGTCCAGAAGTTTCGCATTCCATCACTTGCTCTACCGCCTTGCATGCTTTGTTGAATGGTGTTGCCTGGCTTCGGGCAGGAATGGTCGAGAAATTCTTGGTTGGAGGTAGTGAGGCGCCTCTCACTCCATTTACCATTGCCCAAATGAAGGCGATGAAAATCTATGCCAAGGAAGAACAGGAATTTCCTTGCAGGGCATTTGATTTGGATAAAAAACAGAACTCGATGATTCTGGGCGAAGGTGCTTCGGTATGTTGCTTGGAGGTTGGAAAAAAAGAAAATGCCTTGGCTTATATAGAAGGTATCGGATATGCAACCGAAATCCTGGAACACAACATTTCGATATCTGCGGAAGCGGAATGCTTTAAAAAATCGATGGCAATGGCCTTGAAAGACACTTCGATTGAAGACGTTGACGTGATTGTAATGCATGCTCCTGGAACCATAAAAGGAGATTCTTCCGAATATAAAGCCATCCAGCATATCTTTGGCGAAAGCCTGCCGTTATTGACGACCAATAAATGGAAAATAGGGCATACTTTTGGTGCTTCAGGAATGCTGAACATCGAAATGGCATTGCTGATGATGGAACACAATCATTTTATTGATGTCCCATTTACTACACCTCAAGTGGCAAATAAAACAATTAAAACGGTCTTGATTAATGCAGTTGGTTTTGGTGGGAATGCTGTTAGTATTTTACTTAGAAAAGCTTAGTTCAGTGATCAGTATTCAGTGATCAGTGATCAGTATCCAGTTAGCAGTTAGCAGTTAGCAGTTAGCAGTTGAAATAACGAAAGTTAGAGAATAGTGCTTATAAAACGAAAAAAATCCCATTGCTTTCACAATGGGATTTTTTATATAAAATTTGAAACTAATTAATTCATGATTACTTTTTTCACTACTTCTGCCTGAGTGTCTGTAATCACCTTTACGATTACTACTTGGTTTGAAACGTTTAGCTGAGAAGTTGAAAAACTTTGAGCGTTGATGTTCCCTTTCTCAAAAATCACTTTTCCTAATAAATCATAAACCGTAACATGCTCGATTGTTTGGTCATTAGATTTGATATCGATTTGACTACCGCTTCTAAAAATTACCATTGAGTTTGCATCAACAGTAGGATTATCTGTACCTAATTCAGCTGCAGGAACATAACGCAACACGAAACGGTCATTAAAAGTTCCTGGAACTGTTGTGAACGTATAATCCGCTTCTTTCAAGTTATGAACGATATTTAACATCTTGTCTTCTAGATAAATATCCTGCCCATTAAACAAACCGTCAAAGTGATCGATAGCAATTTTCAATGTTCCCGTTAAAGTTGTCTTGTATCCCAAAGGCACTTCGTCTTGGTCATTGAAAGGTAGAGCACGACCTTGAATAGTTAATTTTTTTGTATCCAAAAGAGAGTACAAAGTAACTTGATTTCCTCCGAATTGGTCTCCATCAAATCCCCAATCTAATCCATCCGTTGCACCTTCTATATAACCTACTAATGCTTGATTGAAAGCATTTGTACCACCTGTAAGATTTAACCAAACACGGTGCTTTCCAGTTGTTTCCCAGTTATTAATTGGTTCTTGGGTTCCTGGCCTAAAGAACTGGTTGTTGTTTCCAGCAACACGCATACTGTTATTGAACGTAACCGTCGAAGTACCATCAACAATACCTTTCACAAAGAAACTTTGTCCTGCCGCTACAAAACCTGTTGGTACATTATCATCTGGGTCTTCTTCTGAAAGTGCAGAAGTACCAACCCCGCCCGATCTATTATAACTTGCATAATCACTAGGGCTATAGGTATAAGTTCCTGTATTTTCGTTTGCTGCCAAAGGTGTATTATGTGTCCACAAATAGATTGTTCCTTCTAAGTTTGTGCTATTGATACTGTTGTTATAGAACTCATCTATACTCAAAGCCGATGGATAAGGGTTTCCTATCAAGTTCCACTTGCTTGCTGTTGAACTTCCTTCAATGTTATCAAAATTAATTACTCCATTGTTTGGTAGTCCAGCAAAATTGATCGTGTCTTTTTTAGCCTCAGCACCAACCTGCCCTAGTACGTCGAAAGTTTGAGGAGCACGAACGATATATCCTCTACCTTCTTCCATTACTGTAGTATTAGCATTTTCTACAGTCCATCCTTGATTTGTCTCATTCCAACTGTAATATTTGCTTGCCAAAGTTAGAGGAGATAATTTTTTCAAGGTAAAACCTGATGCCTCCTTTATAGGAGAAGAATAATAAGTGAAATCAAAACGGAACACCGGTTGCGTTTCTCTCTTCATCAAAAAAGATTCATCGTCACCAGTGAAAGTGGCATTATCATTTACTTGCACAAAAGAACCGTTGTTTTCTACGATGATTTGCCCACCTGCTTCTACCACTACATCCCCAATAACTGTAAGCGTATTGTTTGACTCGATAGTTAAAGTCTGACCCGCCTTTACAGTACAAGTACATACTTGCAAATTGCTACCTAATGACATACTAGACTGTATTTCAACACTGTGATCAGTTGCGGTAGCAGTCCATCCGTTGTTATAAACTGCACTAACAGGAACAACATTCATCGTCAATAAAGCACCTCCACCACCTTCTAGTGTTCTAACCTCAATTGTAGATGCAGCATCAAGACAGTAAACTCCAAGAAGATTATTTTGTGGAGTACCTCCATACCATCCATTATATTCTACAACCTGAACTCCATTGACATATACTCTAGTATTATCATCCCAAGCTACCATTCTCAACTCATAGCTTCCTGCTGGAAACCCTTGACGCTTGTGAACAAATGTAAAATTATCATTAGGCAATGAACAACCTTGATAAGCTGTATTGGACGAAGTACTTGCTGCTGCTGCTGGCGAAGCATTCTGATCCCATGCAGTTGTAGTGTTTATATTTAAAGTGTTTTGGGTATAAAATCCTCTGTAGTTTGCCACAACCGGCTCTAAAGTTGCTTGATTATATCCATAAACATTCCACGCATTAGTACCAAAATCTCCAGGATTTCCGACAGGACCTACTATTACATCAACTGTAGCTGCATTGGTATAGCTAGGACAAGATACTTTTCTCACCCAGTAGGTTGTGTTTACCGTTGGACTAACAGTAATTGCATTAGCCGTTTGACCTGCAATAATATTAGAACCCACAGTACCTGTTCCCCACTGATACGTACCACCTGTAACGTTTGCTGTCAAGGTAGTAGATTCTCCTGTACAAATCGTAGTAGTTCCTGTTATAGCAGTTGGAGCTGCTGGATTTGCCGAATAGGTATAATTAAAACTTACTCTTGCGTCTCCTCCATTTTCATAATATTCTAATACCAAATTTGTAGCTCCACTCAAACAAACGTTAACAGTTGTTGTTCCATATGCCTGAATATTCCAATTGTTGATCACAAAAGTAGCCCCACCATCAACGCTCAATCTATATCCATCATCTCCACCAACCGTAAATTCATAATTACCTGTTGGAAAATTCTTAGTCATCTTATAACGAACAAAGAAATTATCCGCTGGAGTGCTACACAAATTAGCTGTTCCTGAAGCACCCGTAATAGAACCAGTAGAAAGATTTCTATCAAAAGTTTCTGACTCTGTTACATAACCAACATAGGTTGTTGCAGCTGGAGTTCCTGACCATGTATAGGCATAACCAATCCATGAATCATTTCCATAAGTCGTTTGATCACCAGGAGTAGTTAGAGTAACGCTTTTTGTGACAGCAGAAGTTGTTGCAACTGTACAAGGTGCAGCATCTTTTCTTCTTACCCAATAGGTTGTTGGATTAACTGTTGGTGTATGTGTCAAAGTTGCCGTTGCTTGTCCAGCAATAATGTTGCTACCCACGGTACCTGTTCCCCATTCGTATGTAGCACTAGTTCCGTGTGTTCCACCACTTGCTACCAAAGTAACACTTGAACCTGGACAAACATTATTTACTCCTGTAATTGTAGTTGGAGCTGTTGAAGCTGTGCAAGAAGCAGAAGAATACAAAGTTGGCCCTACAGTATTACTAGGATTATTAGCATCAAATTGAAGTGACCAATATCTGCTACTAGCGTTTCCATTGCCAGGTTGACCAGTGTTATCATATCCATAAATTCTTATGTATAATGTTTCAGAAGAATTTAAGGAAACAGTTGAAGGAAAATTAACTTGCACTTCATAAGGCGTGTTATATTGATTCAAACCTGTATAATGCAATTCAGTAGAATTTGACATGTTTGAATTCTTTGAATATCGAACAGTCATCTTTTTATTATTACCCTTGTATGTAAGTACGAGTTTGCTAAAGTCTAATTGTTGATTAGGCTTTGCTGTTACTGTTAATAAAAAATAATGATTGCTTGATGAATCGTAAGACGAACTATTAGGCCAGCCTGTTTTATAAAAACTTTCCCATGACACAATTGATAAGTTACCATCTCCAGTTGCTACATCAGTTGCTGTCAAGCTAGAACTTGAAATACCTGAATCACTTGAATTTATCAAAAAAGTAGGTTTATAAGATGGAGAATTACTAATTAATCTACCATTCCATGTAACAACTTTAGTTTGTCCAAATCCAAAAACAGACAACAATGCAATAAAAAGTAAAAATGTAATTTTTTTCATAATAGGTAATACTTTGGGGTGAAAGTAGTTGCTAAAACAAAGGGTTTGTGCTTTAGAACAGTCCAAAAGTACTTCCAAGTACGCTGTCAATCATAGCTTTGGAGGCAGTTCTTTCAATGTTTTCGATGACCTGCGCCATAAAACCGACAAACTGCACTTTTTACGAAAACGTTTTCGTAAAAAATAGTCCAAAACTGCTAAAATTTAATGATTTCTTTAAAAAAGGAGGTTCCATTTTTTGTAGGTAAAAACCAAAACTTTGAAATGTAATAACCTGAAATGTAGTAAAATAAAAAAACAAAGGGAATTATCCTTTTTGGAGACAAAAAAAGATTTTTCACACGAAATGTTAGCGCTATGTAAAGCACTATTTTGAAGGTTTAAAAGGTTAAAAGTGTAAAAGGTATTATCCACAAAATTACAAGCTAAGCACAATTCTCGAAAATCCCGAATGAAAACTGAGAATGGAAACTGATCACTGACCACTCTCCAAATCCCTAACTTTCTCATACACAAGATTGCTTTCAAAACCCTTGCGAAGTAAGAAATCACAAAACTTCTTGCGTTTTTTGAGTGTGTCGCGATCGGGCATCAATTCCCAATGGTGATCCGCAAGCTTGTGAAAGTTGGAAAGATATTCTTCGGGCGAGATTTCCTTTAAGGCAGTATTGATGTTATACTGTGAGATATTCCTAAACTTTAATTCATTGACAATCCGTATTTTGCCCCAATACTTGATGCGGTGTTTTCCACGGGCAAAGCTACAGGCAAAACGTTCCTCATTTAGAAAATTATGCTCCAATAGATGCACCACGATCAGATCGATTGCTTCGGGGATCATCCTCATGCTTCGGAGTTTTTCGACCACTTCACCATGACACCGTTCCTGATAGGCACAATAATATTCCAGCTTTATTCTGGCTTCATCAACGGTATAAGTTTTAGCGGGTTGCATGGGCATGAAAAAATTGCTTTGTTGAAATTTTCTTCTCTCTAATTGGTTAAAAATGGTTCATCCTCATTTTTTGAGCTACAACAAATCTAAAACAATTCCGCCAAAAGCGAGATTTTTATGAAATTATTTTTAAAGATGAAGCAGCACAAAAACAAGCCTCTAAGGCTTGAGAAAAAATGCAGAAAATGCAGAAACCTTCACAAAAAAAATCTAAAATACTGCCATTCAGTATTTTTTATTAGCGAATCAAGTTTTTTTATATCTTTATCCTCGATTTACAGGTTCCCAAATCTGCTGTCTTATTTCTCCAACTTTCTGTTTTTCAGGAACTAATTTCTTATGGTTTACTATCAAACTATAAAAAATTATGAAACTGAAAATTACTCTGCTATTACTTTTACTTTCTTTATTGACCTATGGCCAGGAGATCAATGTAAGGGTTGGCGGTACTAACTATTTAACAGGAAGTACTTACAGTGCTTTTTCTACTGCTTCGGGAACCTCGAGTACTGCTGTCACTTTTACGATCCAAAACACACTTGCGGCATCTGTTCTAAATTTAACCGGTCCACCAATTATTGAAATCGATGGCCCCGATGCTGCCCTTTTTACCGTAAATGAAGCGGCAACCTCCACGACATTGACCAATGTTTCGAGCACCACTTTCACCATCACTTTCTCGCCAACCACTCCAGGAGCAAAATCTGCTTTTTTCACCATTTTAAGCAATGATGCTGATGAAGCAACCTATACCGTGAACTTGACGGGAACTTCAACCGTCACTGCCAGTTCAGCCATCATCATCACCCCTTCCTATACGTATCCTCAAAACATTCCCTATCAAAATTATCAGGCAACTGACATTACCAATACAGGAAATGATATCGAAATCGCAAGTTTCACGCTCCGCGATGGGACCGGAACGCCTGATGCGGATAATTTACCAACGACATTAACGGATCTTACTTTTTCATTATCCAATTCAGCCAACATCAGATCTGTAGCACTTTATGATGGTGCTACCGAAATTGCCGAAGAATATGGAGCAGCTTCGGTTGTTTTCAACGGAATGAGTTTAATAGCTCCCGATAATGGCACCAAAATATTTACAATACGAGTGAGTTATAACGAGGTGGTGACGGATAATCTTCAAAATCAATTCACCATTACCGCGGCTACAGCTCTCAGTACGGGTTCGGCATTTGCCGCAGCAAATGCTGGAGCGGCTGCCACTTCGACTGCTTCAAACAGCAACAGAATTGAAGTTACCGCTACAAAACTTGAATTTGTGGATGGCCCAAGCGACACCGATACCTTTGTTGCAATGTCACCCGCCCTAACCATTTATGCTTTAGATGTTTTTGACAATCGCGATTTAGATTTTACTGGAGGCAGTGCTACTGTTACTATAACTACTACCGGAAGCTTTGATACCTTTGGTCCTCCAGCTAATGATGCTAGTAATAATGCTTCGGCAGGAATAGCTACTTTTCCAATAATAAAACACAATGTTGCTGGTACAGGCTTTGTTTTAACGGCAACTTCAGGAAGTTTGACAGCCGCTGTTTCAAATGCTTTTGATATAGGTCCGGCCTCAGGAGCAAGTAATTATTTCCGATCCCGAACTTCTGGAGACTGGAGTACCGCCAGTAACTGGGAAACTTCTCATAATAATGTTGACAGTTGGATCACTTCCTCTTTGGTTCCAACCAACGTTTCAAGGGGAATTCGCATCCTGAACGGTCATACCATAACTTGTACTACTACTGAAAACGGTGATCAAATGGTAATAGACAATGGTGGAACGTTTGTATTGGACACAGGTGCAAATTTCACGCTTTCTAATGGACAAGGTACTGATTTGACCGTGAATGGAACATTTACTTATAATAATGGAACGCTTAACAAAGTTGGAACAATTACCTTTGGTGCCACGGGCATTTACAATCATGCAACTGCTTCTGCCACATTAACACTGCCAATCGCTACCTGGAATGCTGCTTCAATTTGCAATGTCACTGGACTTAACAATGCTACAGCCATTACAGGCACGAATATGAACCAGAATTTTGGCGTTTTCAACTGGAACAATCCAAATCAGGTTGGACCCGTAGTGGTGAATCATGACACTTTTAGAGTTTCAGGAACACTAAACATCGGGACAACAACTGCCAATGTCAGTAATGTTTTATGCCTAGCCGATTCTGGCACACATGCCAATACCATCCGAAACGTAAATGTAAGCGGTGGAAAATTAATTACCGCTTCTGGAACCGCCACCACGACCACAACCATTACAGGAACAACGGCTGTTGCTGGAGGACAATTTATTATTTCAAATGGTTCAGGAACCAGTACAGCATCGTTCGCTGGAGTAACCACCGTTTCAGGAGGCGAATTTATTGCTTCCCAAGGCTCGGGGATTGTAAACCTAACTGCTGCTAATACATTTACAATCAGTGGTGGACAATTTATCTTGATTAATAGTGCCGGTAGTGGCAATGCTAGTCTTACAATAACGCCAAATAATCGCGACCTCAATATAACGGGAACGGGTGCTATACTATTAGAAAAAGTTTCTTCGGCAACCGGAATAGCAACCGTAACCCTAAACAGAAGTTTGGTTGTTTCTTCAACTGCGGTACCTGCCATAGATTTTGGAACAGGAACCGCAACCGATAATGCCATCAATATCAAAACTAACTTAACCAAGTCAAACGATGGAACTTTCACCACAACTTCAGCAAATCCCGCCAAAGGTTTTGTGTTTTTCAATACTGGAGCTCAAACGTTAACCTATTCAGGTGCCAATTCTTCTTCTGTAAACTATACGGTTAATTTAGGATCAATACTTTCAATGGGTTCCAACCTAACATTCGGTTCCGCAGCTGGTTCTGAATCGGTTTTCACCGTTTTAAATGGTGGCCGAATCAACATGGGGACAAGAATCATCACAGGAAATGCAACCCGTTGCAGGATGAATATCGAAAGTGGTGCAACTCTTTCTTCAACCAGTACAGGTGGAATTGGAGGAACGGGTGCTACCGGTTCTTTTCAAGGTTTTGGAAGTGTAAACCTCACTCCTGCAACCGGACGATTGTCGCTACCGGCTGGCATCAACTATATCCTTGGAGGAGCTACCACAACGCCTTTTCCTGTTGGGGGAGGTATTGCCTTTGGAAATCCAGCTACCATCACCACCTCTGCCAATATCACCTCCAATATGACTTCGGCTTTGACCGTAACCTCAGCCTTTACTGTCAGCAGCAGTACCTTCAAGCTCAATACATCGGCTAACAATTTGGTACTCAACAATGCCACACTAACCGTTACGGGTGTTTTTGATAACAATGGCGAAAACCAAATTACCAATGGTGGAGGAAGTCCGTCCATTATCATCAACGGACGCTTCATTACTCGCGACGTGCAAGGGTTTACAGGTACAAATACCGCCATTCCAACCATCACTCCAACCTTAGGCTCAACCAGCACTGTAGAATATGCCTTTGCTGGAAACCAATCTGTTCAGGGTGGCCCTTCCTACAGGAATTTGACAGTATCGGGAACCGGTACAAAAACACTGGACAGCAATGCCTCCGTTGCTACTTTACTTACTGTCGCAAGTCCGTGCATTTTTGATGTTCAATCTTTTACTGCGGGAGGAACCGGAACCGCTTTCACTATGACAGGAAGTGCCCAATATAAAACAGCCGGAACAGGTGTAAAACCAGATGCAACAGGAACCTATACCCTGGCAGTGGGCTCAACCGTTGAGTTTTATGGCACACAGCCCATAGAAATCCGACTAGGATCGCCTGCCATTAGCTATGGAAGGATTATAGTGAATGGTACCAATGTTGCCAATAACAGCACCACTACAGGAATACTCTTCGGATCTCCTTCGGGTACATTTACCGTAAAGAATGGTGCCACTTTCAAGTTCAACAATACCGATGGATTCACCGGAAGCACTTCCACAGCCATTAGCAATGCAGCTGCGGTTAATCCTATACTAGAAACAACCTCTACTGTAGAATATGCAGGTGGCAATCAAACCATAACCCCTTATAACACCAGTACCAACAATTCCTATAAGAAACTGAATATCTCAGGAACTGGAATAAAAACACTTGCTGCTTCGCCAATACTCATTAGAGATAATCTGACCGTTACCTCAAGTTTGCTTACAATTGAAGATGGCAAGTCCTTGACCGTTACCAATGGTATTACCACCGTTGACACGGATGACACAAACGGAATTCTTGTAGAAAACAACGGTAGCCTCGTTCAGGTAACGGTTGTAGACAATGACCTCACCAACAACAATGTAGGAAACATCAATGTAGAACGAATCACACCAGATGTGTACCGCTATGACTTCACCTATTGGAGTTCACCTGTAAAAAACTTTACGTTGTATGACCTTTCCCCGGAAACCCTTTTCAACAAATACATGTATTGGAATGCCACTACAAGTGCATGGGTAATCAATAACAATGGTACCGAAGAAATGGTGCCAGGAAAAGGATATCTGGTGAGAGCTCCCCAAACATTTTCAACCGATCCGGGCGAGAAAGAGCCTTATACTGCATTATTTGATGGTATTCCGAATAATGGAAATGTAACGTATGCAACCCATGGAAACGGTGCTTCAACTCCATCAAGATTTAACCTTCTGGGAAATCCTTATCCATCGGCAATTGATATCGAAAAATTTTTAACGGCCAACAGTACCAAACTCCAAGGAACCATTTACCTATGGACACATGCAACCCCGATAAGTGGCACAAGCTATAGCAGCAGCGATTATGCCGTTTACAATTTCTCTGGTCCTGTCACCCCTTTTCCACTAGGAGGGACTGGAGGAGCCACCCAATATGTGGCTGCTGGACAAGGCTTTTTTGTAAAGGGCATATCAGCAGGAGCTTCTACCGTGACCTTCACCAATGCCATGAGAGAAATTACTAATAACGACAACTTCTTCAAGCCAGGGCCCACAACTCCAGTAGAAGATTGGGAAAACACAGGCAAGCACCGCGTTTGGCTCAACCTGACAAAAGACGAAACTGCTTTCAATCAATTATTAGTAGGCTATATCGAGAATGCCACCGACACTATCGATTGGGGCTATGACGGCGAACAATTTGGCGGCACCCAGCTTAAGTTTTATTCGCTAATAGAAGGCAAAAACTTTACCATTCAAGGAAAAGCATTGCCATTTGATGTAGAAGATGAAGTACCGCTGGGGTATAAAACCACGGTTGCAGGCAACCTGCAAATTAGCATCGACCAATATGATGGACTATTTGAAGGTCAGGACATCTATCTGGAAGACCAATTGCTCAATGTGGTGCACGATCTAAAAGAAGCAGCTTACGAATTTACCACCACCATCGGAACCTTTAATGACCGTTTTATACTGCGTTATGTTCCAGATGGGACACTCGCAACACCCGATCCTACCCACATAGCAAATGGTGTAATGGTTTATAAAAACAATGATGAGATCATAATAAAATCAGCATTGGAAAACCTGCAAAGCGTTACCGTATATGACCTTCTAGGCAGAGAAATTTTTGGAGCCACAACAATTGGCACCAACACCTTCACTATTTCGAATGTGGCAATGAACGAGCAACCCCTCATCATCAAAACGATCCTTGCCAATGGGCAGGTAGTAAATAAAAAGATTATTTATTAGAAAAAAAACTTAATATTTCTTTAGAAATCCCGCGAGTTGCGACTTGCGGGATTTTTTTGTTTAGAATAGAAAAAACAGCCTTGATCAAATACTGCGGATCTAAGAACTTTTGATCAAACTGCACGGCAGATATTTACCTAAGAAGACGAGAGGATCGTCTTTGAATCCTATCACGAAGAGGGTAAGATGCTCCTTTGGAAATCGAGAAAAGAATATAATCTTGCATGGGAATAAAACAGCTCCATATTCGCTATTTTACATAGTCCTTCTAATACATTCCCATATAGCATCCCTACTCTAAATGGGGAATATCTCAGGACAAGACAATTAATTGACCAAAAAAGTAGAAGAGGTGAGCTGTGATGTGACCTCTAATTGGTCGAAAATTTTAAAATACATACTGATTTTAAATAGCTTAAATTGATTTTCTTTCCAAAGGTCTAATCTAAAACATTATCAAACAATCATACTATCCAAACCCTCTTTCATATACAAAAAACAGCGCTTTGGTTATACACTAAATATTATTTTTCAATACTTTTAATTTCAAAAATTCGGACATACCCTAATTTGCTGTATTACCTCTTTTTTTGTGTAATTTTTTAACATGTTATTCCGTACAATCACAATATATTTACAATTTTTACACGAAAAGCAAATATTTATAACATAAAAAACACAATTCAAACACCTCTAATTTGGCTCAATTATTAAATTTTTCGTATAAAAAAATTCACTTCATTAAATTATCATTAACAATAAACACCTATTGTTGCGTATTGGTTATTTTTTAGCGACGCGTTAAAAAAAACTTAATAAAAAAATCCAAATATCGCTTTCTACTCCTATTTTTGTCTTCCCAAATTTATTTATTAACCTAAAAAACAAGTATTTAAGAAACAGAGATAAAAAAATTGCGGGTATATGAAAAGAGCATTTAATTTAGGTGTTATTGCTAGTAGCAATAATCCCTTTTTTGTTATAAAGTCTAGTGGGATCAGGCTTTATTTGTTTTTATTGTTGATGATGAGTGGAGGAGGCGTGCATGGGCAAATTATTAGCTGGAATTTTACAAGTGGTAATACTCCAAACACTAATCTTCCAGGAGGCACAACAGCAGTTTCTTTTAATACTGGAGGAACTACTACCACTAGTGGTTGCACTGGAAATGGCTATACGATTGATAATTGGAATGTAAACGAGTATTTCCAAATCATTGCTCCAACTACTGGATATAACATTACAACAATGACCTTCAATACTCGTTCCTCTGGAACGGGTCCAAGGAACTTCAAAGTTCAATATAGTTCAACTGGAACAGGTGGAACCTTTACAGACTTAGGAACAACATTTATCAGTCCAAACGGTTCTTGTTCAGGTTTTAGTGCAGACTTTACTGCTGTAAACGCATTGGATAACAATGCCAACACTGTTATAAGACTAGTTTTTACAGGTGGAGAAGCAGATGGTAGTCCTGCCTCAGGTGATGCTGCCTCAGGAGGAACCTTCAGAGTAGATGACTTAATAATTAATGGAGCTGCTATACCATCAGTAGTAGTGCCAACGGTAACAACCCCAACCGTTTCATCAATCACAACCACAACCGCTACACTAGGTGCGACTGTTACAAATAATGGCGGAGCAACTTTAACTTCAAGAGGTACTGTATGGGGAACATCCGCAACTCCAACAGGGAATATCTTGGCAGAAGGAGGCACAGCAGTAGCTGCTTATACACATGGCCGTACAGGTTTTACAGCCAACACTTTATACTATTACAGGGGTTATGCAGTAAACAGTGCGGGTACAGGATATTCAGGAGATGGCACTTTTACAACTGTACACAATGCTCCAGTGATGGGCTCTGGCAGTGGAGCTACAATAAATTCAATAGACGCTAACTGGACAGCTCCTGCAAGTGCAGGCCCAGCTGCTTTTACCTATACTGTAGAAGTTGATAATGATCCTGCTTTTGGTTCAATAGATTTTACACAAGCCAATATAGCTTCTGGTACTTTGACAACGAATGCAACGGGTCTTCTACCTTCAACTATTTATTACTACAGAGTCAAAGCAGTTAACGCTGGTGGTAGTTCAGCTTGGTCGAGTACAAGTGCTGGGTATACTACTTTAACTCCAACAACACCTGTAGTAACAGGGGCTTCTCCATCAGGAACAGTTGGTAGCGCCTTTAGTTATTCAATAGTAGCAACCAATAGCCCAACTAGTTATGCTATAAGTTCAGGTACATTGCCAACGGGATTAAACTTAAATACAACAACGGGACAAATAACTGGAACCCCGACAACTGCTGGTTCCTCATCCGTTGATGTAACAGCAACCAATGTTTCTGGAACAAGTGCTGCTGCAACACTAAACTTTACAATAGCAAAAGGAAATCAAACTATTTCTGGCCTGGCAGCTACTGACAGTAAAACCTATGGAGATGCAAATTATGCTTTAAGTACAACTGCAAGTTCTGGCCTAACGGTTTCTTATTCAAGTTCGGATACAAACGTGGCTACAGTTTCTGGTAACACAGTAACCATTGTAGAAAACGGAACAACAACTATAACCGCGATGCAGGCTGGCGATAGCAACTGGAATGCAGCTTCAAACACGACACAAACACTAACTGTAAATCAGAAAGCATTAACTATTACAGGACTAACCGGAGTTAACAGAGTATATGATGCTACCACAACAGCTACAACTACTGGAACTGCAACTTTAGATGGTATTGTTGGTAGTGATGATGTTAGCGTAAGCGGTACACCAGTTTTGAATTTTACCAATAAAACCGTTGCTAATGGAAAAGCAATAACCGTTACAGGATATACCTTAGCAGGAACAACTGCATCAAGATATACCCTCACCCAACCAACAGGCCTAACCGCCAATGTAACCGCAGCTCCCTTGACGATAACAGGTGCTGCAGCTTCAAACAAAACCTATAACGGAACTACAGCCGCCACCATAACAGGAACCTTAAGTGGCATCCTCCTTACTGATGTGGTTACCTTAAATGGAACAGGAACTTTTGATACTGCAAATGCAGGAACAGGAAAAGCGGTTACTTCAACAAGTACGCTTGGTGGAGCTGATGCTGGAAATTATACGTTGACACAACCAATTGGATTGACTGCTGATATAACAAAAGCGAATCAGACAATTACTTTTGGAGCGCTACCCGCCAAAACTACTTCGGATGCAGATTTTAGCCCTGGTGCTACTTCTGCTACTTCTGGCACAAATCCTATTACCTATACCAGTGCAACACCTTCGGTAGCCACAATAGTGGGCAGTAATATTCATATTGTTGGAGCTGGAACAAGTGTTATAACAGCTTCGCAAGCTGCAAGTACTAATTATAATGCAGCACCTGATGTACAGCAGACATTAACGGTATCTACGGCGCCAGTGACTTTAGCGAATTATCTATTTAATGGCACATCATGTTCTAGTTATACTCCTAGTAATGTTATCACCAATCTTACTTTTAATAGTATCGCTCCTATTGGAATTACATGTAACAGCAATGTCGCTAATGCTTTTAGCGGAAGTGCTTCTTGGGGAACATCAATCAACACATCTACAAGATATCTTGAATTTACCGTCACAGCAGATAGTGGCTATTTGGTAACTACAGCTTCATTGGTTTTCGACGCTTGGCGATCAGGAGCAGGAGCAACAAATTATGAAGTAAGATCAAGTTTGGATAGTTTTGGTTCTAACTTAGGATCTGGCGCTGTTACTACCACCTCAGCCACTAAAACAGTTACACTTGATTCTAGCTTTGAAAATTTAGAAACTGTAACTTTTAGAATATACGGATATGGAGGGAGTAGTACAGGAGATTATCGTTTAGACAATATTTCATTAATAGGCAATGTAACTACTGGTTGTACACAGCCATCCACACAAGCCTCTGCCCTAACAGCAACAACTGCTACCGTTGATGGGTTTTCTACCAACTGGACAGCAGGAACTGGAAACGGAACCATGATTGTGGTGAGACCTACAGCACAGACCAATCAAAATCCAACAAGTGGAACTTCCTATACTGCTAATCTAGCTTGGACATCAGCAGGACAAATAAACACCAACAACAGGGTTGTTTTTAGAGCCGCAGGTACTTCAGCAGGACCAATCACTGGGCTAACTGCCGAAACGCAATATACCGTTACGGCCTATGAATATAACACTACGGATGAATGTTACAACACTACCAGTGCCCCAACAGCCAGCATTTATACCTTGAGTACAGAGCCAACTGCACATTCAGCCACTTTTACAAATACTGTAGTAGACTACCAACAAATTAATCTGGCTTTTTCGGCATCAGCAGGAATTGGAGCAGATGGTTATGTAATTTTAAGAAGAGCTGACGGAGTAGCACCAACTACTTCAGGTATAGTAGATGGAGTAGCACCAGCTTCTTGGACTTTGCCATCAGGAACCGTTTTAGTAACTACCACAACATCCGGAACTACTTTTAACAATACAGGATTATCAGGAAGTACAGCCTATTGCTATTTGCTCGTGCCTTACAATTGGAACGGAAGCATCACAGGAACTTATAATTATAGAACAACTGCGACGGTGCCAACTACATGCGGAACAACTCCAGCTCCACCCTCTTTGATTTCTGATATTATCAATTACGAAACTGGATTTACTTATACTGACAATATTGATTATAAATCCTTTCAATCGAGCACTATTACAGATGCAACAAACAATGTAGCCGTGTTTAATTTTAAAGTTAGGGATGGCGGAAGCGCTCTTTCAGACACGGATACATTTCCTACCATTCTGCAAGGTTTGGTCATTAACTACACAGGGCAAGCCAGTACTATTAATAAGGCAGAACTTTTTAGTGGCAGTACAAAAATAAGTGCAGGAAGTACTGTTGCAGCAAATAGCATTACCTTCAATTTATCAAATCTTGGAAATGCTGCTTTTACAGTTGCAGACAATACCGAAACTACCTTTACACTAAGAGTTACCTTCAATACGACAGCTTTAGATAATGACAAGCTTGTTTTTTCTGTTGGTTCTGCTACGGCAGGAAGCACGAACACATCGTCGCAGTTTACAACGATTACTGCCCAATCTGATAGCAATACTGGCAACGATAAAAACAGAATTGAAGTTACGGCGGATAGATTAGCCTTTGTGCAGCAACCCAATACAGTTTCGATCAACACTTTAATGTCGCCATCAGTAACAGTTTCTGCAAATGATGTGAATGGGAATAGGGATTTGGATCAAACAGGCAATGTTAGCATTACCTCAACTGGAACGCTGACTGGCACACCTGTTAGTGAAGCGTTTTCTTCTGGATTAGCAACTTTTTCTTCGTTAACGCATACTGTTGCCGCTACTGGCAGAACGCTTTCAGCAGCTTCCACTGGCTTGACTGGAATTGTTAGTACTTCTTTTGACATCACAGAAATTGTTTATGTTAATGGGGATTTTAGATCCACGAGTGATGGAAACTGGCATTCCACAGCAGCTTCTAATACGGCTTCATGGGAATCTTTTAATGGTTCAATCTGGGCGGTATCAAGTGCTCCTGGAACTAACGCAGCAAGTTTAGGCACAAAAACAGTTTATATAAGAAATAATATATTTTTAGTCGGAACAAATACAGCACCTAATGTTGTAATAGAAAATGGAGGTATTTTAAGTACCAGTACAGTTGGGGCAACATTTGTGAATTTATTAGTTAAATCTGGTGGAAAATTTAACAGAGAGAGCAATGCATCAGGTGTTAGTGGGATTTTCGAGGTTGAAGACAATGGAACTGTAACTTTTAAGCATACTTCTTTATCTACATCCAGATCTACAACGATTTGGGCTGGGACAGAAAAATTTCATGCCAATTCAAATTTTGAAATTGTATATTCTGACAATACCGTTATGCCTGTAGTTCAAGCATCAGGTGATGTCTCTACTTATACAGATCCTATAACAAACACAACTGCGTGTTTTGGCAATGTAATCATTAATTGCTCTACGGGTAAGGCAAATGTTGTTCATAGCGGATTTAATTCTCAGTTAACACATAAAGACTTAATTTACAGATCCAATTCAGACACAGCGCCTCTATCAGCCGGAAGTATAACAACAACAATTGGAGGAAATATTATTATTGAAAACACATATGATCAAAGTTCAATAACACTTTCGGGTTCAGCCGTAACCATTGATGTGACTGTAAAAGGAAATATAGAACATAATGACAATACCATATTCAGACCTACTACCAATCTCTCTGCAAATTCAACACTAACAGTTGAGGGCAATATACATATAAATAGTACAGGAACTATTAATATGAATGCCGGATCTGGAGCACTTGTAGGAACTTCGATATTAAATTTAAAAGGGGATTTATACGTTGCAAACTCAGGGTCACTAATTTCAACAGCTACTGGAAGCAACAGCTTCAATTTTAACGGCACAGGTGATGGTTCATCAGATGCTCAAACCCAAACCATTGATGTTGTAAACCAATCAACTGCTTCCAATATTGCATTCACAATAAAACGTGGAGCCTATGTTAAACTAATTAACCAAAATTTTGCATTAGGAACAGCGAGTACGCTAACAGTTGAAAGTAGCGCAACTTCTACAAGCTTTGGCGGAACTTTAGATTTTGGTTTCGATGGTACAAATGGTGCAGGAACTAATGCTTTGGCAGTAACGGGCCCTTCTTTTGTAGCGCAAACAGGAAGTGTTTTAAAGATTACTTCTCCAGATGGAATAACTCCTTTAGGAACTGCTACTGGAAACGTAAGAACCACTACGACTAGAACTTATGCAACATCAACTCCTTTTGGAGATTATTATTATATAGGGAAAAGCAACCAAATAACAGGAACTGGCTTGCCAGCAAATGTTAGGAACCTTGTTGTCAATAATGAAGCTGCTACAAGCAATTTAACCATAACCAATGCAAATGTTAGTGCAACTGTTGGTGCGGTAAGTGTAAACGGATTACTTACCATGCAACAAGGCAACATCATTTCTACACCTACCAACCTTTTACAAATTGGAATTAGCACAGGAACACCAGGAACTTTAACACATATAGATGGGGTAGTTAAAGGCGATGGCGTTACCGAAGGAGCAATGAGACGCTATACTGCCAATACTACTGCAACTGGACAAGGTTTTTTCCCTCTAGGAACAACAGCAAATCTAAAACGATTTATAACCACAGAATTTACGGGAACAAATGGTGGCTATCTTGACGCCACATTTGTTGTTGGCGAAGATATGGGAGATAACGGTTTGTTAGACCTATCAACCATTCCAGCTGTTGGGACATGCCCAGCCTTTACCGTCCTGAATACAGACGAGGATTTGTTTTGGAGAGTGACACCACAAACAGGAACCCTTACTAGCGGAACTCATAAAGTGACTTTGAGAAAAGACAGCAATTCCAACATCTGTAAAGAAACCGTATTAAAACGTACCACTACCACTGCAGATTGGATAAATCCAGGTGACCATCTGGAAGGAACAGTTGAAGGGGGAGATATTATTGTGAGCCGTGAAGCAATGACTGGAACTCTAAAAGATTTCGGCCTTGGCAACGGAAATTGTTCTAGCACGTCAATAGTGTATAATGGTGGTGCATGGCCAACTACTATTTCCCGTCTAACACCAATTGAAATTAATGCAGATGTAGCTTTACCATTGGGAATATCCCAAGTTTGCGAATGTTGGGTATCTGAAAATGTTACACTTACTATCCCTGAGGGTGCTACACTAGAAGTAGTAAACGGAATCACTCTGGAAGATGGGGCAACAGCAGACAACAATGGAAAAATTATAATTGAAGACTCAGGCAGCTTGGTACAAATAACGGATGTAGAAAATGCAACCGAAAACAACAACACCGGTAACATCCGCATGCAACGCTTTGCAAAACCGATGTACCGTTTTGACTATACCTATTGGAGTTCACCCGTAAAAGCTGATCCTGCTGTATTTTTACTAGGACGAGAACAAACACCAGCAGATGCGGACAACCCTATACCAGGACTTTCCCCTCAAACGCTATTCAACAAATACTTTGATTGGGACCAATCAGGACAAGGATGGAACATGATTCCTTATGGAAACGCAGCCATGACTGCCGGAAGAGGCTATATTGTGAGGGCTCCTCAAACCTATAACATGGAAGGTGTTGGGCCTTCTGCAATATTTGAAGCCAACTTTATTGGGGTCCCAAATAACGGAATCGTTCGCCATCCCGTTTCTGGCTCGAGCGATGTAAATGACAACTTGTGGAACCTGCTTGGAAATCCTTATCCATCGGCTATTGATGCCGACCTGTTTTGCGAAGCAAATGTTGGTCCTGCTAGCGGGAATGATGTTCTAGGCGGAACGCTGTATTTTTGGACACACAACACAAATATCGTAGGATCGAATGGCATCTACAGCTATAACTCAGCTGATTATGCTTCCTATAACGGAACAGGTGGCACCGGCACAACAGAGTCAGCCCCATCAAGCGTTGATATTGGTGATTATATCAATACCACAATTCCATCAGGTAAGATCGCAGCCGGACAGGCCTTCTTTGTAAAAGGCATAGCCAATGGGGAAGCCATCTTTAACAACAGCATGCGTGTCACCGGAAATAACGATGAATTTTTCAGACCCGCTCCTACTACTCCCGTAGAAAACTGGCAAACCACCGGAAAACACCGCGTGTGGCTGAATATAAAAGGACAAACCAAAGGCTTTAGCCAAGCACTTGTAGGCTATATCGAGAATGCCACCAACGACTTGGACATCCGCTTTGACGGTGAAAGCTTTGGAGGCAATCAAGTAACACTGTATTCGGTTTTGAACAATAAAAAACTTGTCATACAAGGTCGTGCCTTGCCTTTCGACAATCAAGACCAAGTGCCGCTAGGGTATAAAACAACCCTGATAGGAACGCTTACCATCAGTATCGACCACCTCGACGGCCTGCTGGAAGG
>NZ_KE383907.1:0-183032 GCF_000422705.1 Flavobacterium soli DSM 19725
TTTAGCGTAATTAACAGACAAACTCCATATGTAAATACATATAAATTTGCCTGTTAATTTTTAATATTTTATTTGTTTTTTATCATAGAATGCGCTAGCGGGGGAGGTAGAGGGGATATACTTTGGCGAAAGCCATTTTAAATATTCGGGTGTTTTCCATTATATTCTTAATTTAACAATTTGAAGATTGTGGTCTTGTGTGTCAAATAGTATTAAATTTCAATCGGTCAATAACTACTACAATAAATCTATACAATTCAATTTAAATATAATAGTATTTGCTTTATAATGTTTTCATATACCATTGTTAAAAAGTGAATATAAGTGTAAAAGACAAATGTAGTAGGAATATTTAAGTAACATTAATCGAAGGAAAATAAAAAGCGACAAATAAATTAATATTTGCCGCTTTTAGCATTATAACTTAAAATACTTAAACTAACAAATACTTAAAATCATGGACACAAACCAGGAATACTTGCCATTGCAATTATAGCATAGTTCCCGCCAGAAAGTGTTGAAAATGTTACAACTGATCCATTATTAGGAACATTCCATACACGACCTCCCGATCCAATTAACACACCATCAACATGCATGTAAACTGTAGATGGAATCAAAGGCTGATCATCAGTCTTTGTTATCCTAACCCTGATGTGTGTTGGCGAATAATTACAATCCATAGCTTCCACCATATACTGATCGGTAAAAGCAGTATTCTCTTTTTCAATAACCTGCTTTGTAGGTTGGTCAGCAGGACTTGTAAAAGCTAAAAACAAAAAAGGAACTGAAAACAAAAATAATTTTCTCATAATAAATAATTTTAAAAATTTAGGTGAAGCTAAAATACTACAACAGTATGAGAATTGCATATTTTTATTGTTAAAATTCTAAAGCAATACTATTATTATGTAAATACATTCTTTCACTTCCGTCTCAGTTCCCTAATCAATTCCCTGTTTCTACGTTCGGCACGAGCGTTTTGCAAAGAAAGAACCGCCCATATTGCAGCCGGAATCCATCCTATTAGCGTAATCTGCAGGATCAAACATAGAATTCCAGTCAGGATTCTGCCTCTAAGCATGAAGGAAAGGAATGGAAAGAAGATTGCAATTAGTGTCATCCTTGTTGTTTTAGTATATTAAATTCATTTTAATCCTTAAATAAAGTAACTTTATAGTAATTGTTGTTGTCGGATTCTAATAGCCATAAACCTTTTGAAGATATAAAACTATCAAAAATAACATCTTTTTTAGCTGTTACTTTATCTACATAATTTTTAACTTTTTCATTCAAGTGATAGGCCATTACAGTTATGTCACAACCATACTTGTTTTTACCGAGTTTGTTATTTTCAAAAATAGATGCATGTGACAAGGTCATGAAACCACCTCTAACATCCGATTCACTGACTTTATATACTTGCTTCTCAACTGCTCCATTTTCTTTATCCAATAAAAAATAATGATTGTAATGATCACCGCCCATCCCTCCATGGATTGTAAAATACAACGTTTTTTCATCCATGTAATTATTGGTAAATAATTCTACACTACTCCAAGTTTGTCTTTTATTATTTAACCCTTTTTTGTCTACAATTTCAAATTGTTTTTCCCAAATTTTTTCTCCTTCGTTACTATATCGAATCATATAAAAACCAGAAGGAAATTCATCAACATACAAACCATAGATGTAAATATCTTTCGTGATTGGGTCAATAAAATGCTCATTTATTCCTAAATCTAGCATAGGTCCAAATTGTCCAAACTCGCTTGATTTACTTATAGATTTATTTGGTTGCACAGAAATGGAGGTTTCTCCTTCTCGGGTAGTACATCTTACGAGTTGTCCTTTTGGAAGTTTATAGTCATATTTATAGTCATGAAGTATATTTCCTTCTAAATCATATATCGTTCGATACATAGTACTGCTAGTTAGATCTTTGCTAACACTCTTAGTGACAAGTTCAAAACTGTTGTTGTCAACCAAATTAGCATAGCACCCAATATCTTTAACCTTCAATAAATGCTCTCCTTTTAGACGTTGAACATTAGGCTTTTTTAGAGAGATTTTTTTTGATGTTTTCTTGGTAAAGTCAGTTTTATGTAGATAAAAACCGTCTTTGTCAAATTCAAATCCTGTTTTTCCACTAGCATCAAGAATTTTTAGCTGATATTGATCAGTAAATAAATGCCTATACAAATAAAAACCGCCAAAAAAGTTCTGCATTTCTCCAAAGTCATGTTTTTTAGAATTAGTATAATAGGTAATAACTCTTGGGCCTATTTTCTTTTTTAAATAGATAGTCAAAAAATCCACTCCATTTTCTGATAGTTCAAGGGAACTGAAGTTTTCTCCATCAACAATCATTTCTTTATTTCCATTCTCATCAAGCATAAAAGCTTTATTGAAAATACCTCCACCTATACTTTTTTCAAAAGCTTCACTGATAATAATTTTATTCATTTGGTGTGAATAATTATATGTGAATTTAGGTTTTTCTTTACTTAATGTTTCTTCAATAATAGTAGTTTGGGCACTCAATCCAAAGCTTGATAAAAAAAGTATTGATAAGATTTTTTTCATATTCTATGTCTTTAATTTAATGTGTTTTATTTGTTCTATTTCTCTTTTCTAGCGCCAGAATCATGTTCGTACCCACAAAGAATATACTCCTTCTATTCCCCAAACATATAAAAAATAACCCATTAAAAAATAAGGAAAACCGTGAACTCTCAAAATAATTACAAAAAAAACATAAAATCTATAATCTATAATACAACTACAATAATTAGCTTTTTTGAATGTCTCATTATGCAACCTGCATTTTTTAGTAGAAGTTATTAAACCCATTTATCCCAAAGCAATAATGGTTTCAGTCCAAAACAAACCCATTTAATCCATAATCAAACTCATTTGGTTCATAATGAAAACCATTTAACCCATACTACAAATCATTTCATCCGCAATCAATATCCAATCGTTCAAAAACAGATTCCATTTGGTTATTATAAAAGCCACTATTTTTTTTATAAATATTGATAAGTATATCGATAACGTCAATTCGTCTGTCATTAGAGTCGATTCGTTCAGCATGAGAGCCTATTCGTTCGGCATCAATGTGAATAAGCTCGTCATTAAGGCGAGAAAGTTTAACATGAGTCCTTATAAGTTAGAGTTAAATATTGATATGTTTTGAAACAATTGGAGTATGTTCAGTGATTTTATTTATAAGTACCTGTTTAATGCTATTGTTTCTATAAAAATGTTTTATAATATCATAATAATGTAAAAATAAATAATTAAATAAAAAATAATCAAAAAATTGTTTGTTTAATTAGTGTAATCTATTTAATTTGATGAAAAAATTAGCACAAAACAATTAAAACAAAATCGCTATGAACAAATTACAGGAACGAAAAGCAAGTATGCACATTGTGGTAGATAAGGGACTAGATGAAACCCCAGAAAAGATTATCGAGAAAATCCCGAAATTCAAATTCTATCATCAATCCCTTAAAGAGTGTATCGAAGAAATTGAAGATTTCCGTAAAAAACAGGAACGCAATAACACAGGTACAGCCCAGCTTAAAAACACACTAAAAGAAAAACTAGTAAACTCGTCGTTAAAAATGGGAAGGAAAATAACAGCCTTTGCAATTGATGAGGAACTTCAAGAATTACAGCAAATGGTGAACTATTCCAAAACAAAGCTTTCCGAAAGTGCTGATACAATCCTCATCGACAGGTGCAAAATCATTCACGATGCCAGCTTCACCAACTTTGAAGGTTTGGTGCCCTACGGTGTTACGGAGGTTATGATTAAAAACCTAAACATCGATATCGAAAACTTCAAGAAAATAATGCCTGAACCAAGGCTAAAAATAACCACTAAAAAAGATGCTACTGACGAGCTAGGGATGCTCTTTAAAGACACCGGAAAGCTCCTTAAAAAGATGGACAAGGTATTCGAGATGATCCGTGATGAACACCATGATTTTTACCGTAACTATAAAAATAACCGAATTCTAATCAATCCGGGTGCACATCCAGCTTCTGTAATAGGAACTGTGAAGAATGTGGCAAAGGAGGCAATGGCAAACGTAGTAATTCGTGAACCACAAACAGGATTGGAAATCACAACAGGTCCAAGAGGAATGTTTAGAATCAAGAAAATGAAACCGGGCAACTACGAAATGCTCTTTACAAAGAATGGCTTTAAAGAGGAACTTGTGAAAATTGCCATCAATGACAAGGAAATAACAGAAGTGCATGTAATCATGCAACCGATGGAATAGAAAAAGCAAGATATTTGTGAAGTTACCCGACATAGTAACTGATTGCTTTGATATTCAAAACAGTTTTTCAAATTTACATTCCATGTCCATAAACAAAAACCGTAAGCCAACTTACGGTTTTTTGTTTATATTAGCTTTGTGAATGGGTAGTGAAGTAGTGAAGAGAAAATCTTTAGTAATGGTGACCAGTTTGCAGGAAGTAAGCCATCAGCTATTGAAAATTTCCTCAACAATTTTAAATAGTATATAAATTGAATTTTTACTACTTGGAACGTTCCACTCGTAATGAGGTTAATTCCTTCAGATTATAAGCATTGCCCTGCAAACAACTATGAACAATAAAATTGAAATAATAGATTTTACCGATGCCCATAAAGAAGCAATCAAAGTGCTCAATTATGAATGGCTGAAGAAGTATTTTCGGGTGGAAGAAGGTGATGAGAAATCGCTTTCGAACCCAAAAGAATATATAATTGACAAGGGTGGCTTTATTTTTTATGCTCTGCTAGAAAGTGAAATTGTGGGAACAGCTTCACTCCTCAAGAAAAGCGATGGCATTTTCGAACTAGGAAAGATGGCGGTATCAGAGAAAGCCCGCGGACATGGAATTGGCACGATCCTACTGGAGCATTGCTTGAAAGTGGCAAAGCAAAAACAAATTGAGCGACTCGTTTTGTATTCGAACACACAGTTACTCTCGGCACTTCACCTGTATCGCAAATATGGTTTCAGGGAAATAGAACTGGAAAAGGGACTTTATGAAAGGGCGGATATTAAAATGGAGAAGGTGATGGGGGAAGTTTCTAACGGATGATGCGATTTATAAATTAAACTGAGGTTGATAAATCTTTTACATTATAACAAATACCACGTATACTATGCTAACAGCAATACACCCAAAGCTGCCAATGCGCGACAAGGCAGTTACACAAGACTATTATATAAACAAATTAGGGTTTAGTCGTGTTGGTGATCAAGACTTTGACGGTTACTTAATGTTGCAGAAAGACACTATTGAGATCCATTTCTTTGAGTTTGTAACTCTGTATCCAAAGGAAAACTATGGACAAGTTTATATTAGAACCAACGATATTGATGCCCTATATCAAACACTGTTGGACAACAAAGTACCTATACATCCCAATGGACATTTGGCAACAAAACCTTGGGGACAAAGGGAGTTCTCATTGCTAGATCCCGACCATAACTTGTTGACATTTGGGGCGAGCTAGAACGGATATTTATTTATGCTTGACATATTTTTAAAACTCGTTAAGAAAGTGTTGAACTGTCTTCATGTTTTATAAGTCCGATTCTCTTAGAATGTTCAATGGCTTCGCTGCTGTCGCGGAAATAGCATACTTGAACCCCCAGGCTTTCCATGTTTTTCATGGCTTCTTCTGTTTTTTGCTTTTTATGGTTTCCCGTCTGGCGGATGTAAACCGCTCGAACTGTTATGGGGAAAATCTTGCAGATGTTTTCATAGAGATAAGGGTCTTCCTGTGAGTCATCACCTAGAAGCGTGTATTGCAAGTTGGGATAGAATTCCAAGATATGTTTAATCTTTTCGAACTTATGGTTGTGGTCGCCACGTCCTGTGAAAAAGAAGTCGGTCAAACTGGTCTTGATGTCTTTTAGCAACATGACGGCACGTGGAAGTTGGTGCAACTCGGTGAACTGAACGATAAAACGGTAGAGGTTCCATTCGCTGCTGGAAACATAGAAGAAGGCATTTTGCTCGTCTTTTTTGTTTCGCCCAGCAGTACTCAAGGCTTGATAATGAGGAACGACTCCGTCAAATATCTTCCGGTCGTTGACATTTCGGAACAATAAGATATACATTTTCTTAAAGATATTCCGAGTATGTGATACTAGAAAAGTGTCATCGATATCCGATATAAACCCCAGATTTCCGTCATGCGGACGAACATAGCTTCCCTTGATGCTAATTTCTTCGCCTTCATGAAAGATGCTAACCCGATAGTCCATCCATCCATAGCCCAATATTTCCTGAATGGGGATGCAGAACTTGAAATAGCCATCATCGAGGGTTTTAGTATGTATCTTGATGCCTTGTCGTTCGAGATAAACGTCGGCATTGGCTTGGGTCTTGATACGAAACATTCGGATGACCGACTTGGCATTCTTAAATTTCCTCTTCTGGAAATCATAGTCTTCCTTGGTTGTAGGCTTGAAAACGTGACCCATAACGATGAGCTCCTGCTCGTTTGCATATCCGCGGTACAACTTTAAAATAGGCCTCATTTTTAATATTTTTTATACTACAAATTAGCTAAATTTACTCAATAAAAGAAATAAAGTTGTGAAAAAGAATATCTTGATGGTAGTGAACCCCATTTCGGGTGATATAGATAAAGCCGAATTGATCGACACAGCAAAGCTTTATGTAGAAAAGGAAGGTATGGATCTTTTTGTATATGAAACTACCGGACAAAACGATGGTGTCAAGATTAAAAAGGCTGTCGAGAAGCACGCTCCTTATCGAGTGTTGATTGCAGGTGGTGATGGCACAATCAAAATGGTGGCCGATGCCTTGCAGGATATTGATGTAGTGATGGGAATCTTGCCAGCGGGTTCGGCTAACGGATTGTCTGTAGATTTAAACCTGCCTTCTACTCTGGAGGAGAATCTCGCGATCGCCTTGCATCATAATTATATGGAGATGGACATGGTGGCGATCAACAATATGAAGAGCCTTCATTTGAGCGACCTCGGACTGAATGCTCAATTGGTGAAAAACTATGAAAATGGTTCTACACGTGGCATGATGGGATATGCCCTGCAAGCGATTACTACTTTGAGCGAACAAGAAGAACCTTTTGCCGCTACTATTATAGCTAATAATACTACGGTTGAAACGGTTGCCCGAATGATTGTGATTGCGAATTCACAGAAATATGGAACAGGAGTGACCATCAATCCCAATGGGAAGATGAACGACGGGAAGTTTGAGATTGTGATCCTGAAAAACTTGGATCTTATTGTTTTTGCCAAAATCATTTCGGGTAATATCCCGGTAGATTCAGAAGATGTGGAGATTATTTCTACAGATAAGGCAACAATTACGACAGGTTTTCCAGTTAGCTTTCAGATTGATGGAGAATATATTGGTACCGAGACTAAATTAGATATTCATATTTTGCATAAGCAGATGAAGGTAGCGATACCTTAGATTCGTTTTTAAAAATATAGACACAAATTGCACCAATTTTCACTAATTTATTTTAGGAAAATTGGTGCTTTCTACTTACTCCTTATTCAATCCAGTAAAGGGTCTGTATTCTTTTCCTAGTGGAACCATGCATTTCACATCCCTGTCCATATACCATTCTAGGCAATATCCATTGGGATCCACTTCGTGTTGTTCGAGTAGCAAGTCGAAGGCACGTTTGATTCCGTCCAGGTTTTCGGCATAGTTGGCGATAAAGAAGCTATTGTAAGGACCGTTTTTGATGGTGAAGGTTTCTAGATTTGAAAGTTCTGGACCATCGGTTTCCATGATATCGGCAGCAGCCTTGTAGATGATCGAACCGTCTTCGGCTTGCCATGAAACGCCATAATAGTTTCGGCGGTCATTTTGTGGCAACAAGGCATGCAATTGTTCATGTGCTGCTTGAATACCTTCGGGAAAACTGGTTGCAGTGACACAATAGGTCTGCACGTCATGCTGAAATGTAAAACTTTCCATTGGATTTTGATTTTGATTTACTCAAATTTAGTCAAATTTAAAGCGAGGAGTTATTAAAATTAAACTAAAATTGTATAGAAATTATAAAGTTGTTAGAAATATAATGCTTTCGGAAAAATTATAAGTTTAAAAACTGTTTTTACTCTCAACAATGATTAAATTCGCTACATAAAAATATTTTTTAATACGATACTCAAATTTGCAAACATTCGAAGTATAATAAGTAACATCAAATGACTGTAAAGCCCCAATCTTTTCCTTTATTTGTAATGCTGTTCCTTTTGTTAGGAACAAATGCATTAATCGCTCAAACTAAGAAATACTGCGATTCTATAATTGAGGTTGGAATTGATGCACTCTTCAAGCGGGATCACGTCAAATCGATTGAACTACTAACGGAAGCCCGAAGCCTTGCCGAACGAAACAATTGGCACGAACAATCTTTTCAGGCGATACACCATACAGGTTGGAATTATTATGTCATGCTCGACTATGGAGAGGCATTGGATTATTATCTGAAAGGGTATGAAATTGCGATTAAGCATTTGGGCTCGGAACAGGAGTTGCTAGTTTTGGCAAATATTGCTATTATTTATGCCAAAGAAAAGAAGTATATCAAAGGGGAGGAATATTTAACCAAGGCTTATGATATTGCAAAGAAGATAAATGATTCTACCAAAGTGGGGTATTGTGCCATCAATCTTGGGAGTTTTTATAATGAAACCAACAAGCTTCAACGCGCCAGAAAGTATCTGGATGAGGCAGCTCGTTATTTGAAGAACAAGCCTGAGGTTCAGGTTTTGGTTAAAATAGTGCAACTCGATAACGACTTGCTGATGGGCCATACTTTAAAGGCGAGGACAGGTGCTTTGGCTTTGGTCGAGACGGTGAAGAAGGATAAGAACAACGAAAACTTGGTGCACCTCTACAAGATGATCGGCAAAACTTTTAAAGCTGAAAAGAATCCGGAACTTGCTTTGGAATGGACGAAAAAAGCCTTGGCTGCAAAGCCCGACAAGGAAGTGAGGATGGAGATTTTCGATTTGCTATCTGGGATTTATTTCGACCTGCAGTATTATAAAGAGGCATTGCAATATAAAGATTCTGTGACGGCTGTAACCAATGAACTCAATGAGATCAAAAACATACAGTTGTTTAAAACAGGAGAAGTAAAGTTTCAAATCCAGAACTTTCAGAAGGAAATTGCGGCAAAAGATGCCAAGATCTTGTATGAACGGAAGTTCTTTTATAGTATTTTGACTCTGGGTGTGATCATTATCATTTTCCTTTCGATTACGTTTTGGAACATGCGAATCAAGAACAAGCAACAGAAACTTATTGCCGAACGGAATCAGGAGATCATCCAGTTTAAGCTGCAAAAGGAGATGGATGACAATTTGCTTTCGAAGAAAAAGGAGGAGATTGCGGTTCTAGAACAGGAACGTTTGAAGAAGGAAATTGAATTAAAGAACCAGAAAATTTCGGCGGAAGCCTTATATGTATCAGGACGGAACCAATTACTTCAGGAGATATTGGAATCACTGACCAGTGTGCCTGAGTTGTCCAAGAATAAAGTGCTGATTGACCATGTGAAAGCTTTGCAAAATCATTTGAAAACCGATAATGATTGGGATGATTTTATTCGTCATTTTGAAGAAGTAAACCAAGGATTTCTAAAAAAGCTTAAAACATTGCATCCCGAACTAACTTCTAATGATATCCGATTTATTTCCTATCTCTGCATGAATCTTACGGTCAAGGAAATTTCGATGATGCTTAATATTACCTACGAGGCTTGTCGTAAACGAAAGGAACGTATCTCGGCAAAACTCGGTTTAACTGATGATATGTCGCTCAATGATTATCTCGCCAGTATGTAGCAAAGGGCTTCTGGCTGGGGTTATTTTGCTTTAGCTATTTTTTGCAGTATCTCTTTTGCAGCAGCATGATAAGCAGGAGAATGTGAAATAAAATCTTTTGGAAGAATTTCTTTTAATTCTGTGTAAATCCATTGGTGGAGTTTTCCAAATTCGAAAAGTGTTCTCATGGCATACACCTTAGAAGCTACTTTTGTATCATTTATGAGCCAATCGAAACAGGTTTCAATAATGTATTGAACTTGCTTTTCGGTTAAAAAATCTTGATTTCTTTTTCTTAATTTTAGATGATGTTTTCCCGTGAACATGCAGATTTTCGAGATAGATCGGATGGCACCATCATGGGAAAAAGAGGGAAGCATTTTGCAAAAATCTTCCAAATAGTTTGCAAGCCAATCGATTTTTTGTTCCAAAACCAGTTCTAGAGTCCAGCAAGCTTTATAGTGGTTTTTATCAGTAGGGTCGAGTGCTTTTTTTATTAATACTATATATAATTCAGGATTTTGTAGGACTTCTGTAGATAATTGGTCGCGTACAGGTCGATGGGCAGTGCTGTTTTCTAAAGCCTTTATAAAATCCTGTGTTACCATTTTTATAAAAGATGGGGATTTGTTAGTAACATTACTATTACTGTTACCAGAATTGCGATTGCCATAAAAACACAGAGTATGAAATAGCTCAATAGTGTTTTTAGGATGTTTTTTAGTCTGGATTGTGTTTCGAAGAATTGATTGTAGGTCCAGAGAGTTAGCAAGAAGTCAATAAACATGGTGACACTAATGACGGATAACATTTCGGGAGTCTTGTTAGTAGCATAGAGGAAAGGAAATAGCAGCAAGGATACCACTAATTTCTGGGCGGTGATAAAGGAATTCATTACAAAGTGTTCTACCAAATTATAACCTGTCTTGTAAAAAGCCCAATAGGAGGAGATGGAAACAAAGGGAAGCATTAGCATTGTAGCTAAGGCATAATGTGAAGCCATCCAGTTGTTTACAAGGTTGTTTATTGCCACAGTTTTACTATCTGCATCGGCTGTAAACTGATGTGGAGTTCCGATGTCAAAGTAGTGGTAAAGTAAGCCATATATGGAACCCAAGAGGAAAACCATAGCCACTGGCTTGAAATGACTGACTCTTTTACCGTAAATGAACTCCCTGATGGCTTCGCCAGGTCTAACAAATAATTCCCTGATGGTAAAGAAAAGTCCCTTGTCGAAATGAAAGACGCCATGCTGTATATCGTGCCACAGATAATGGAAGTTTATAGGATGTGTCTCTGCTGATTGTCCGCAATTGTTGCAGAAGTTTCCACTGAAATTTGTCTTACAGTTTTTGCAAGCTGTCATGTTTGATGGGTTAGGATGGTGTAAATTTATTAAAAAAAAGTTAATTAGCGGAGTTTGTCAGATGGTGGTAGTTGGGAAAATTCCTTTCATGTCAGGATAACTATATCATATTAGCACCTCATTTTCTAGTTTTATATCCGTATTTTACACTACTTTCAGGGAATCAAGGGCGTGATTTCACTTTCATTTTTGTGTTTTTTACCACTCTATCTTGCCTAAATGTTTACTACACTTCCCATACTCTATCTATACAGTAAACCTACTTTAGATGGGGAGTATCTCGGGAGAGTGACCCGTCCTGACCCGTGCTAAAATGATATACATAAATCCTTTGACCCGTCCTTCCCATGAAATACCTGCCCTAAAGCAAGTGCTTCTTGCGACAACCTTTTTTCTCTTCCTTATCTTAGTTGTTACCCATTCTTCCTGAGAGGCTTACTCTTTGGCATGCTTTGCCATGTTGTCAATAAAAAGGGTACCATATATTTTGAGGAGCATACCCGTATTTTACAAGATATTTTTTATCTTTGGAGTGAAGACTTTTCATCTGATTGGTCTTCTTTTGATGCTTTAGAACTACATAACAAATCATGGAACAAAAAATACATCAGGGAAGAAACGTGAAGCGTTTCAGGGAAATGCTAGGCATCAAGCAGGAGGCATTGGCCTTTGACTTGGGCAGCGATTGGAACCAGAAAAAAATTTCGATGCTTGAACAGCGCGATGTGATCGAGGAAGATATGCTTCGGCAGATTTCTGCGGCTTTGCATATTCCTGTCGAGGCGTTTCAGAATTTTGATGAGGAGCAGGCAGTAAATATTATTTCGAATACTTTTACAAGTAATGATACATCAACATTAAATGCAGTTAATCCAAACTGTACCTTTAATCCAATTGATAAAATTATCCAATTGTATGATGATAAAATTGCCCTCTATGAGCGTATGCTTAAAGAGAAAGATGAAATGATGGCCCGGTTGGAAAAGCTGATTGCGAAGTAGGAAACTCCGGTTTTTACTATCTCTACGAGGCTCAACTGGAAGGTTGCGCCTTTTTTAGTGCATATGAATTCACATCGCTATTGAAGATGTCTATTTTTTACCGCATTGTCCTTTGGTCACCTCCCTACTGCAGTGAGGGACTTTCCAATATTGGGTGAATTTGTAAAAAAGTTCTTTACTTTCCTCTTGTTTGGCTGTATTCACATGAAATAGCAATTTAATAAAGTATCAAAAAAGCTAAAATGTGGCATAAATTATTATATTTGAGGCTTTGTAAAATGTTAAGCTATAGAAGGTATACTAATGAAGAGTGGGAATAACGATCAGGATTGGCTATTTGAAATTAAGCCTAAAAACCAATTTTTCAGGCTTCATTTGAGGGAAGTCTGGCAATACAGGGATTTGCTTTTTCTTTTTGTGAGAAGGGATGTTGTTACGGTTTATAAGCAAACCATTTTGGGGCCTTTGTGGTATTTGATACAGCCGTTGTTTACTTCCGTAATCTTTACCATCATCTTTAATACTGTTGCTGGAATTTCTACTGGAAATGTTCCTCCATTTTTGTTCAATCTCGGGGGGATAATGGTTTGGAATTATTTTACCTCCTGCCTGAATGATACTTCTGATACTTTTAAGAAGAATGCTTCTATTTTTGGAAAAGTTTATTTTCCTAGATTGATCGTACCGCTGTCAATCGTGATTTCTAACCTTGTGAAATTTGGCATACAGTTTTTTATCTTTATTGCCTTTTATATTTTCTACGCCTTTCAGGGAATGGAAGTGAAATTAGGCACTGCCACGTTATTTTTTCCTTTACTGATTGTATTGATGGGGATACTCGGATTGGGATTAGGAATGATAATTTCTTCGATGGTGACAAAATATAGGGATCTTACTTTTCTAGTAGGATTTGGAGTGCAACTGCTGATGTATGTTTCGGCGGTTATGTATCCTATGGCGTTATTGAAAGAAAAATTGCCTCAATTTGGTTGGCTGATTGAATACAATCCTTTGGCTTATGTTATTGAAACTGCTCGATATATGTTGTTGCATGAAGGATTAATTTCGATTGGAGGTATGTTTTATACGGTTGGAGTAACGATTGCTTTGTTCTTTATAGGGTTATTGATTTTTAACAAGACGGAGAAGAGTTTTATTGATACGGTTTAGGAGGGGAAGTTGGTATATCGAAGATATAGAGTATTAAGTAGTTCAAGCAATTGCTTTTGTGTTAAAAAATAAAAATGAGTACAGACGATATCATATTAAAAGCTGAAAATATTTCCAAACAATACCGTTTAGGGACTGTTGGCACCGGGACGTTGAGCCACGATTTAAATCGTTGGTGGCATCGTATTCGTGGCAAGGAAGATCCTTATTTGAAAGTTGGCGAAACTAACGATCGGAGTACCAAAGGAACGAGTGATTATGTTTGGGCTTTGCAGGATATTAACTTTGAGGTAAAGCGTGGCGAAGTGCTGGGGATTATTGGGAAGAATGGTGCGGGAAAATCCACTTTGTTAAAGATATTATCTAAAGTGACGGCTCCCACGACAGGAACTATTAAATCCAGAGGAAGGATTGCCTCACTGTTAGAAGTTGGAACGGGTTTTAATCCTGAATTGACTGGACGAGAAAATATTTTTCTAAATGGAGCCATTCTAGGTATGACGAAGAAAGAGATTAGCTCCAAGCTTGATGAAATTATTGCCTTTAGCGGCTGTGAACGTTATATCGATACTCCCACAAAAAGATACAGTTCGGGAATGACCGTTCGATTGGCTTTTGCTGTTGCCGCCTTTCTTGAGCCTGAAATTTTGGTAGTAGATGAGGTTTTGGCTGTTGGTGATGCTGAATTTCAGAAGAAGGCAATTGGGAAGATGCAGGATATTTCGCGAGAAGGAGGGAGGACTGTGCTTTTTGTGAGTCATAATATGGCGGCTGTGCAAAGTTTGTGCACTCGGGGAATTGTACTTCAAAATGGCTCTATACAGTTTGAGGGAGCCACAGAAGAAGCAGTGCAGTTTTATTTAAAGGAAAATTCTACCGCGCTATCTTTTCAAGATATTAAAGATCGAAAAGGTAGTGGAGTTGTACGGTTGAATCATGTATCTGTTTTTGGAAATGCACGTGATGTTCTACCTCAAACAGGGAAGAAGTTTGTAATGGAGTTTGAATTTGACAATCCACAAAATATTGATAATAGTAAATTAAAATTTGATTTAGGAATAGACGATTATGCTGGACAAAGAATTGTCTGGTTGAGTACTACTGTTTTTAAGCAATCTTTGAAAGGAAGCGGAAAAATAATCCGATTTGAAATAGAAAAGCTGAATTTAAATAAAGGAACCTACTATGTGACAACACATTTGGTCGCAAATCAAGAACTGAGTGATTGGATACAAAATGCTTTTAGTTTTGATGTTGCAGAGGGTGATTATTATGGAACAGGGAAGCTAGTGTCGTCAGTTCAAAGTAAAGTCTTAATGGATTATAATGTTTTAATAAAGGATTAAAAGTAAAATCTAGAAAAAAAATACTATTGTCAAAAGTAGAAATCAATAAGGAGAATGCAGATGTTGTATGTTTCTGTTTTTATGAGTATAGAATATACAAAAATGAATGATTTAGTTTTAAAGATTTGACGGAAACTAATTTTCATAAAGATTGAATAATCAAGAGTAGTGGAATTGGACAGATGAAGAAATTATTAAAAACAGCGATTTTTTTTTTAAGAAACCAAACAGTTAGAGGTAAAGATTTTTGGTGTAAACTTTTACAATATAAATTAACATCAAAACCATTAATCTATTGGTATTCTAGAGTAGATTTTGAGAATGAAGCTTTAGAAAATTTTGGCGACATTGTTACTCCGTATATCGTAAAGAAACTAACAGGTTTATCACCTGTTTTATTTAGACCATCCGATAAACTTTCCAAATATTGTAAACATTATATCATGGTTGGTAGTATTATAGGTGATGCTAGAACAAAGTCAACCGTTTGGGGAAGTGGTATAATAAAGCAAGATCAATATATAAGAGGAGGTAATTTTTTAGCAGTAAGAGGACCTAGAACTGCACTGAGAATAAGAGAATTAGGATTTAAAGAACCAAATGTTTACGGAGATCCTGCATTGTTGTTGCCGCTTCTATACAAGCCCAATTCTAGTTCGAAACGTTACAAAATAGGGATTATACCTCATTATATTGACTATATAGAGGTCCAAAATCTTTTAAGTAGGTCAAGTTTTAATGATATGAAGGTAATCAATTTGCTTAATAACAATGTTGAAAATGTAATTGAGCAAATAATTCTTTGTGACAAGATTATATCTACCTCCTTACACGGTATTATAGTTGCAAATGCATATGAAATTCCAGCAATGTGGTGGAAGTTTTCTGATAAACTAAGTGGGGATGATATAAAATTTCATGATTACTTTGAGTCCGTCGAGAAGTTTGATCTTACACCCATATATGGTAAAAACATTGAAGATGTAATTTATTCAAGTGATTATTTTATTCCGAAAAAAGAGCTAGTACTGAAATTACAAAAGGGACTATTAGCCTCTTTTCCGATTAAAAATGCTACTTATAAAGAGAATATTTTAAAATACGAATCCCTTAGAATGTAATTATTATATAATTTTGGTTGTCATGATATGCAATGAAGACAGCAATAGAAGTCAACATATGTTTCTAATAATTTAATTGAGAATGGTCACACCTAAAGTTTCGATAATTATACCAACTTATAATAGGGCTGAAATTATAACAGCAACTTTAAAAAGTGTAAAAGAACAAACCTTTGAGGATTGGGAATGTATTATTGTTGATGATGGAAGTAGTGATGATACTGCAAAAGTTGTTAATGTTTTTGTTAACGGGGACAAGAGATTTTTTTATTTTCCTAGACCTAGTAATTTTTTAAAAGGTCCATCAAGCTGCAGAAATATTGGTATTTCAAAAGCAAAAGGTCAATTTATTCAATTTTTGGACTCAGATGATTTATTAGCTTCATACTGTTTAGAAAAAAGGTTAGGATTGTCAATCAAAATGCCACACTTTGATCTGTATATTTTTAAGACTCAAATTTTTTATGGTAATATTAAAAATTTAGGACCAATTTTCAATCTAATACTAGATGATTATTCCGAAAAAAAATATCTAGATTTATTCATCAAGGATAATTACCCGTTTTGTGTAATGAGTGTCTTATGGGTAACTGAAAAAATAAGAAGTATTGGCGGCTTCGATGAAAATTTACAGGTTCTAGAAGATCCAGATCTACACATAAATGCATTTCTTAAGGGATTACAATCTTTCACTGAGACTGAATGCTTACCTGATAGTTTTTATAGAAAAGAAATCAATAAGTCCTCACCTACTCTTGATGATAAGTTGAAACATATAAGGTCGAAATTATTCTTTTATAAAAAATATTTACCCTTATTCAAAAAGGAAATTGGAAATCTTCCACTAACTTTTTTTAGAGTGCATGTTTTAGATTATGGTAGTTTTTTTGACCTATATAGGTACTATTGGGTATTTTTGCAAAATAATATATTTTCTATACGACAGGCTATTTCGGTTCCCATTTTACTGCTTTATAAATTGTTACGTTTAGATAAAATCCGTGGTTTGGGTTTCTATAAACTTTCGCTAATACTTATAAAAAAATGATGGTGCCTCTTGTATCCATAATTGTTCCCTGCTATAATCATTCTCGTTATTTGAAAGAATGTGTAAAATCAGTTTTATTACAGACTTACAACAATTGGGAGTGTTTAATTGTTGACGATGGAAGTACTGATGATACTTACAATATATCAAAAGAATTACAAGAAATCGACAATCGAATACGATATTTAAACAAAGAGAATGGCGGTTTGAGTAGTGCCAGAAATTTTGGAATAAGACAGTCAAGAGGGACACTAATTCTAACATTAGATGCTGATGATATGTTTCAAAAAACTTTTCTTCAAAAAGCTACAACTATTTTAGAAAAAAATCCACTAGTTGGCGTGGTCAGCTGTTGGGGACAAAGGTTTTATGATAGCGACTATAAGTTAGATGTTTTTAAACCTAAAGGAGGTACTATTGAAGACTTTTTGTTTGAAAACTCAGCTATTGGTAATTCTCTTTTCAGAAAAAAATGTTGGGAAGATGCTGGTGGTTACGATGAAAATATGAGACAAGGTTATGAAGATTGGGAATTTTACATAAGTGTTTCCAAAAATGGGTGGAAAGTTGAAGTAATAAACGAAGTTTTGTTTTACTATCGGCAGCATAAAACATCCATGCGAACGGTTGCACTTAATGAATATGATACTACAATTCGGAATAATATCATGACAAAGCACAAGGATTTATATCAAGATTATTTTCTAGAAACGCTCCATTATTATGTGCAGAAAGGGAATAATTATAGAAAAGATATGTTAAAACATCAAAACAAGTTGGAGTATAAAATAGGTTCTTTAATTTTAAAACCCATTCGTTTTATCAAATCTATTTTCAAATGACTCCAACAATAACCATCATCATGGCGACCTACAATAGAGCACATCTCATTCAAGAAACTCTACACTCCATACAGCAACAAACCTTCTTTGATTGGGAATGCTTGATTATTGATGATGGCGGAACCGATACCACCCAAGAAGTTATAACTCCGATTCTAGAAAAGGACAACAGAATGCAATTTTTAAAACGTCCAGACAGCTATCAAAAAGGATTACCAGGTTCAAGAAATTATGGCTTGGATGTAGCCCAAGGTGAATATATTATCTTTTTTGATGATGATGATATCGTACATCCTGATAATTTACAAATTAGCTTGGCAATTCTCAAAACTAATAATGTTGATTTCTGTCACTATCAAAAACAATCTTTTGGAAATAAGGTTCCTGATTATGAATTTTGTGAACCTAAATTGAAGCAGTTTCTAAACATATCTCATCTCTATGAAATCGTAACCCATAAGATTGGACTAGCTTCTTGCACGATTTTGTGGAACAAAAAATGTTTTGAAACCATCCGATTTAAAGAAGAGCTGCTCTATGCAGAAGAATGGGAGTGTTATTCCCGAATTATTGCAGAAGGTTTTGAGGGTCTTAGTATTCAAAATGTTCTTTATTATAACAGAAAGCATCCCAATTCAAATACAGGTGAGTTTTATTCCAATAATCCCATTCGTAAAAAGTCTAAAAGTGAAGCAACGGTATATATTGTTTCAAATTTAATAGAGAAAAATTTATTAACGGATAATTTGATGCGTTTTTTTGTTCAATTTTCCTTAAATTATAAGGACTATTTTTTATTTGAACACATTCTTGGACTAACAAAATTTCAAAGGCTAAAAAAAATTAGGTGGATAGTTTTCTTTACCTTGCTACCTGTAAAATTATATGTCCATAGATTTGTAAAGCAACTTAAAAAAAATATGTTAATTGATATTATTGCAGGAGCGTGACCAAATTTTATAAAAATTGCTCCAATAATAGTTGCTAATCGGAGTATCACATTCAGCAACCCTAAAAGAAGAACAGAAACTTTAATTAAAGAGACTGATTTATTGATTGAAAGAGTTTCACATTCATTTATAGCAGTTTTTAAGAGGCTATTTAATGGTGATTAAAAAAAGGTGAAATCCAGAAGTTATGGATTGATTTTGCCAGGATAAGAATTATTAATATCTGGAAAGTAATAATATAATGAAACGCATAATGGTAATTGTTGAGTCTTTAGACATAAACGACAGTAGTGGTACAAAAGGCAGAATTTCACTCATTAACAACTTGGATAAGTGTGGATTTCAACTTCTAGTATGTCATTATACTCAAAAACATGTCGATTTAAATTCAATAAACTTGGCTCATATAAATTGTATTCCAATTCCTGAAAAGAAATGGACTTTACTTTATTTCTTAAGCAGAACAGAGCGGATTTTTACAAGGATAACGAAGCTTAATCTAAATCCCTATTTGGAAAACTGGTTTGGATTTTCCTTCACCTTTTTTAATGATTCTAATAGCATCGCTACAGCTGTTAAAAAACAATTTGATTTCAGCCCTGATTTTGTTATTACCTTAAGCAAAGGAGCAAGTTTTCGACCGCATCATGCTTTATTAAAATTACCTGAATTACACGATAAGTGGATTGCTTATATTCATGATCCATTTCCCTATCATTTTTATCCACGACCCTATAATTGGATACAGCCCGGTTATGCCCAAAAGGAATTTTTTTTCAATAATGTATCAAAAAAAGCAAAGTATAGTGCTTTTCCAAGCTTGTTACTAAAAGATTGGATGGGGAGTTATTTTATTAATTTTGATAAAACGGGGATCGTAATACCACACCAAATAAAAAATATGAACGTAGTTTCTACAAATTTACCATCTTATTTTAAGTCTGACAAATTTACTTTGCTCCATGCAGGTAATTTGATGAGACAAAGGAACCCTGTCGCCCTTATTGAAGCTTATAAAAATTTTATAAATAGCAATCCTGAGGCAGCAGCTGAAAGTCAGTTATTGATTCTCGGTAAAAGTTCTTACTTTGAGAAAGAATTGAAATCATATCAGAAAGAACTAGAAAATTTAATAGTTATAAATAAAAATATAGCATTCGATGAGGTTTTGCAATTACAATTTGCGGTTAGTGTTAATATAATTCTAGAATCTATATCTGAAATTAGCCCTTTTTTACCTGGAAAATTCCCACACTGCATTGCTGCAAACAAACCAATACTACTATTGAGCCCCTATTATAGCGAAACAAAACGCTTGCTTGGTGATAATTATGAGTTTTGGTCTGAAGCTAGTGATGTCAAAAAAATAACGAAGCACATTCAAATAATGTTTCAAAATTGGAAAAACAATTCAAATATTAAACTCAATAGGCCTGACTTAGAGTATTATCTAGATATTGATAATCTTAAAATTATTATTCAAAACTTGAGTGCGTAATTATGAAAGATAAAATATTTACGATCATTATCCCTACAAAAAATAGACAAAAGGATTTAGAGTTTACTTTAAAAAAAATGAACGTTTTATTAGTTAATGAAAATGTACATTGTATAATCTGCGATGATGGTTCTACGGATGGAACGTTTGAGTTTATTAAAAACAATTATCCAAATATTGACATAATTAGAAATGAGAAAACAAAAGGTATTCATTATACGCGAAATATTCTCTTAGATAGGGTGAATACGCCATATGTGTTGTGTGTTGATGATGATGTGCATTTTATTACCTTAGATATTTTAAATATTATAGAAGATTATTTTAACGAAAACAAACGTTGTGCGGTTATTGGGTTTAGAATTTTTTGGAGTTTATTAAATCCTGATTCAATCATTTCTGATGAAAGTAAGCAAAAGGTAAAAAGTTTTGGAGCTGGTGCATGTGCTTTTAGAATGCTGGCTATAAGAGAAATTCCAAAATTTCCAGAATGGTTTGTTTTTTATGGGGAAGAAGATTTCGCATCAATTCATTTAATAAAAAGAAAATGGGAAATACATTATAATCCGTCAATTTTAGTACATCATAGAGTAGATAATAAAGCTAGAAAAGCACATTCTGACTATACTACACGTTTAAGACGTTCTTTACGTTCGGGTTGGTACCTATATTTTCTTTTTTTTCCATTGTCAAAAATCTCAAGGAGATTTTTATACACATTAAGCATACAGATGAAAAATAAAGTTTTTAAAGGAGATTTAAGAGCGGTCATTGCTATATCATTGGCAATCTTTGATTTAATTGTCAATATGCCAAGGTTAATAAAATATTCAAATAGATTAACAAGTAAAGAATTTGAAAATTATATAAATTTACCCAATGCGAAATTGTATTGGAAACCTAAGAAACCTAATATAGAATGAATAAAATATCTCTATATCGATAGATTAGCTGTTAATGAGTTACATGATAGATAAATATTTTGAATTTTGTTTTTATAAAATTATAATTGATTAGGGATGGTCATATGCAGAAAAGAGTAGAGAAATCTGTAGTTACATAACAACCTTTTGATTATGTTAGAAAATTGATAGATTATCTGGAGCCTCAATAATCATTGTCAGAATTACTATTTTGATACTTAATAGAGGTTTTAGAATAGTATTTTTCAAGATGTTTGTAAAAAGCAAAGTGGAAGATTTTTATAGAATGTAAACAATTAAAGGAATGAGTCAAGGAATTGTTGCCAAAAAAAATATGAAATCAAACCCATATATAATTGCAGAAATAGGTCAGGCTCATGATGGAAGCCTAGGGATGGTTCATTCCTACATAGATGCTTTAGCTTCAACTGGAATAAATGCAATCAAGTTTCAAATGCATATTCCCGAAGCCGAAAGTAGCGAGTTTGAACCCTTTAGGGTTAATTTTTCTTATGAAGATAAGACCCGTTTCGATTATTGGAAACGCATGAGCTTCACATTACAGCAATGGGCTGAAATCAAAACCCATTGTGATGAAGTTGGGTTAGAATTTTTATGTTCACCTTTTAGTAATTTGGCTGTAGATTGGTTGGAAGAAATAGGGGTGAAACGCTATAAAATTGGTTCAGGTGAAGTCAATAACTTTCTGATATTAGAAAAAATTGCTACAACAGGAAAGCCTATTATTCTATCTTCAGGCATGAGTAGTTTTGATGAATTAGATAAAACGGTTGCTTTTTTAAAAGCAAAAAATGCCACTTATTCTATTTTGCAATGCACTACATCCTATCCTACTCAACCAGAACAATTTGGATTGAATGTTATTCAAGAACTAAAAGACAGATATAATGTAACTGTAGGTTTTTCAGATCATTCTGCTAAAATTGAAACTTGTATTGCAGCAACAGCTCTTGGTGCAGAGATTTTAGAATTTCACGTAGTTTTTGACAGAAAACAATTTGGCCCCGATTCTAAATCTTCATTAACTATTGACGAAACAGCACAATTAGTTACCGCTGTAAGAACTATTAAAACATCACTTGGCCATCCAATTGACAAATCCAACAATGAAAATTTTACAACTTTAAAGCAAATTTTTGAAAAATCATTGGCTATAAATAAACCCTTGGCCAGAGGCCATATTTTAACTTTTGAAGATTTAGAGGCCAAAAAACCTAAAGGATACGGAATTGATGCCTCGAAATTCAATGATGTTATTGGTAAAACACTTATTTTTGACAAAAATCAATGGGATTTTTTAAATGATGAAGATCTAGAATGAATAAAAGAAAAATAGCAGTTGTCATAACGGCACGGCCCTCTTACAGTCGCGTGAAAACTGTATTGTCAGCGATACAAGATCATCAAGATTTGGAGTTGCAATTAATTATTGCAGCATCGGCATTGTTAGACCGATATGGTTCTGCAATAAGTTTTATAGAGAAAGACGGCTTCACAATAGCTGCAAAAGTCTTTAATGTTCTTGAAGGTGAAAATTTGACTGCTGCTGCAAAAACTACAGGAATAGGAATTCTCGAACTGTCTACTGTTTTTGATAACCTGAAACCTGATCTAGTTGTTACTGTTGCCGACCGATTTGAAACCATGGCAACAGCCATTTCTGCTTCCTATATGAATATTCCTCTAGCACATATACAAGGAGGGGAGGTTACAGGAAATATAGACGAGAAAGTGCGTCATTCTATAACTAAATTGTCTGATTATCATTTTGTTGCATCTGAAAGTGCTAAAAAGCGTGTCATTAAATTAGGCGAGAATCCGCAGTTTGTTTTCAATACGGGGTGTCCTTCCATTGATATTGCTTCTGAAGTTGCAAAAATAGAAGGCTTGAATTTTGATCCGTATCAAAAATATGGCGGTGTTGGAGCAGAACCTGATTTGTCCAATGGTTATTTAGTTGTGATGCAACATCCTGTTACAACAGAATATCAAGATTCTAGAAAACATATTGAAGAAACTTTATATGCTATCAATGAGTTGAAAATTCCAACACTCTGGTTTTGGCCGAATGTAGATGCAGGAGCCGATGGGACATCAACAGGAATAAGAAGTTTTAGAGAAAAAAACAAACTGGAAAACGTTCATTTTTTCAAAAACATGGAGGGTAGTGATTTTCTTATTTTATTGAATAATTCACAAGGGCTGATTGGAAATTCAAGTGTTGGAATCAGAGAATGTGCCTATTTGGGTGTTCCTGTAATCAATATTGGTTCACGTCAAAACAGAAGGGATAGAGGAACAAATGTAGTAGATGTTGACTATGATAAGCAAGAAATAGTTAAAGCTATTCAAACTGTCATTTCTAACGGAAAATCAAATCAATCAACGATTTATGGTGGTGGAAATGCAGGAAAAGATATAGCCAATTTACTTTCAAAAGTGACGTTACAATTTCATAAAACCATAATGTATTAATGAGAATTCTTGCAATTATTCCAGCCCGTGGCGGATCAAAAGGAGTTCCTGGGAAGAACATAAAAATTCTTGGAGACAAACCTTTAATTGCATATTCTATTCTACAAGCAAAAAAAAGCCAGTTGATAACCAAAACCATTGTTTCTACTGATGATGATGCTATTATTAAAGTTTCAAAAGAATTTAATGCCGAAGTTCCCTTTGTCAGGCCAAGTGAGTTAGCTTCAGATACAGCTTCAAGTATAGCTGTTGTACAACATGCAATTACGTTTTTTGAAAATCAAAACGAATTTTTTGATGCTATCTGTTTACTTCAACCAACTTCACTTTTTAGAGAAAATGGATTTATAGACCTAGCCATTTCAACTTTCATAAATAACGATTGTGATGCCTTAGTAAGTGTTTTAAAGGTGCCAGATGAATATAATCCACACTGGGTTTTTGAATCCAATGAGAATGGATTTCTTGAAATTGCCACAGGCGAAAAAGAAATTATTAAAAGAAGACAAGATTTGCCCAACGCTTTTTTTAGAGATGGGTCTATTTATTTGACCAAAGTTGAAACCATTAAAAAAGGTTCTTTCTATGGTGAAAAATTAACTTATATCGAAAGTAATCCTGATCTATATATCAATATTGATACCCAAGAAGATTGGGAAAAGGCGGAACAGAAATTACCAACCCTTTTATCTAAAATCTAATGTGTGGCATTGCAGGAATTTTAGGTTCAAATCCAAAAAACAAAATGGATTTAGAAAAAATGCTTTTGGCACAGAAACATCGTGGACCAGATGCTACACAAATTTGGAACGATGAAAAAATAATTCTTGGACACAATCGTTTGAGCATTATTGATCTTTCTAATGATGCAAATCAGCCGATGTTGAGCAATTGTGGAAATTATATAATTGTGTTCAATGGAGAAATTTACAACTATCTGGAAATCAAATCGCAATTGCTTTCAGAATATAAATTTAAAACATCTTCCGATACCGAAGTCCTTCTTGCGGCTTATGTCATTTGGGGAAAACAAATGTTAGAAAAACTCAACGGAATGTTCAGTTTTGCCATTTGGAATAGAAAGGAAAATACTTTTTTTGCAGCAAGGGATCGATTTGGTGTAAAACCATTTTATTATACTTTTTATCAAAATCAATTTTATTTTTCAAGTGAAATAAAAACACTTTTTGCAGCCGAAATTCCAAAAATAAAAAGCAATAAAGTTTGGGCTAATTACTATTCTTTTGGAACGTATGGTTTACCCCACGAAACTTTCTATGAAAACATATATCAGCTAAAAGCAGGGCATTTTTTAGAAATAATTTTTTCTGAAACGATAAACTCCTATTCGATTAAAATTCAGAAATGGTATAATTTTTCAGAAAGAATTGCCCAAATAAAGCAATTGTCTAAATCAGAATTAAAAGAGCAATACGAATCACTTTTAATAGAGGCTGTCAAGCTTCGTTTTAGAGCCGATGTTCCATTGGGTATGAATGTTAGTGGTGGTTTAGATTCTTCGACCTTAATTAGTTTGGTATATCATAATTTGCCTTCTCAGAAAATAATAGAAGCCTTTACGTTTTATTCTAATAATGAAAATTATGATGAATTGCTATGGGTAAGTCAATTGATGCAAAAAACACCTTACCATTTGAATAAAGTGTTGCTAGATTATAACGAAATTCCAAAATTGATTGAAGAAGTTGGTTATTACCAAGACGAACCTTATGGCGGATTTCCCACTATTGCCTACAGTTTACTCTTCAAATCGGCACGTCAAAAAGGAATTAAAGTACTTCTAGATGGTCAAGGAATGGATGAAGCATGGGCGGGTTATGATTATTATCAGAACAACAGCAACAGTATCATTCAAGGAACAAATTCTTCTCCTGTTCGACCAGAGGCAATTGATTCGAAATTTTTGAAGTTTGCCTTAAAAGAAGAGTATGAACAGCCATTTGACAATGATCTTCAAAATTTGCAGTTTCGCGATTTGTTTTATACTAAAATCCCACGAGCTTTACGCTTCAATGATCGAGTTAGTATGATGCATAGTACCGAATTACGCGAACCTTTTTTAGATTACAGATTGGTTGAACTGGCTTTTGCACAATCAAAGGAAATGAAACTGCAAAACGGTCAAACGAAATGGATGTTACGTGATTTGGTTAAAAATCAATTAGGAACTACAATTGCTTTTGCACCAAAAAGACCTTTGCAAACACCCCAGAGGGAATGGATTTCAAATGAACTGAAGGATTACTTTTCAGACCAAGTAGAAGCGTTTTCCAAATTTGATTATGTGAATAAAGAAAAAGTTCAAACTATATGGAGCGAATATAAAAATGGAAAACAAGATAATAGTTTTTATATTTGGCAATGGATAAACAGTGTGGTTTTGTAACGATTTTAGCATGAAAAAATTAGGCGTTGTGATTACTGACGGAGTAGGTTTCAGAAACTTTATATTGAGTGATTTTTTGGCGGAAGCCGAAAAAACATTTGATGAGGTTGTTGTACTTTCCTGTTTGCCAGCCGAGGTTTATTCTGAATTTGTAAAAAAATCAAGAATAATTGAGTTAGATGTTTTTGAAGAAAATTTTAAGACTTGGTTTTTTAGGAAAGCCAAAGAAGTAGCCCATTTGCAGCTTCACCAAAAAAACAATTTTGGGATACTTGATAATTTAGAAACAAACCATTCTAAATCTAAAACAGCTAGGGGGTATGCAACGCGTTTTATTTTTAAAGTTACTACTTTATTACATTCGGAAAAATGGATTCAACGATACAATTCCTGGCAACAAAGGACCTTTAAGCACGATTCAATTACAGTTGGATATAAAACCATTTTAGAAAAAGAGAAGTTTGATTTATTATTTTTTACGCACCAACGTCCACCCTTTATTGCACCATTAGTTTATCAAGCTGAACAATTGAAGGTCAAAACAGCTTCCTTCATCTTTTCCTGGGATAATTTAGCTTCTAAAGGCAGAATGGCAGCCAACTTTGATTATTATTTGGTGTGGAGTGATTTAATGAAGACCGAGCTGCAACAATTTTATTCATCTGTAAAAATAGAAAATATAAGGGTGGTTGGAACACCACAATTCGAACCTTATGTATTGGATCGATATAAAGTTTCTAAAGAACAGTTTGTAGAGAAGTTTAATTTGAACAATTCCCTAAAAACCATTTGCTTTAGCTGTGGCGATATCTCCACCAGTAAGAATGATGAATTATATATTGAAACCATTGCCAATGCTATTTTGGAAGGCAAGATAGACCCCGTAAATGTTATTGTTAGAACTTCTCCAGCCGAGGATCCAGTTCGTTTTGCTTCATTCGTTGAGCGATTCTCTTTTTTAAAGTGGAACTATCCCCGATGGACCCTATCAAGGCAGGGCCATCAAGAAACGTGGTCACAACGAATACCTTCTATCGAAGATGTCAAAGACTTGAGGAGTTTATTAGAATATTCGGATTTGAATATCAATATGCTTTCTACCATGAGTCTGGATTTTATCCAATTCGACAAACCAGTAATTAATACTGTTTTTGGGAATCGTGAAAACGGTTTGTATGATGATCAGCGTTTCTTGAATTATGCCCATATTGTAAATGTTGTGAATAGCCATGCCACTAAAATTGTAAAGAATAAAGAGGAACTGATTACAGCCATAAATATATATCTGGAACATCCAAATTCGGATTCTGAAAACAGAAAGCAATTATTAGAATTGCAAGTCAGCAAACCCTTATCTGAAACTGGAAAAAGAATCGCACAAACCTTGGTACAATGGACCTAAAAAAAAAGAAAATAGCCGTCATCTGCAATTATGAATTGTTACCAACACGAGTAGGCGGAATGGACTATTTCTTTTGGGAATTTGACAAGCAATGCAAATTACAGGGTTTTGAAATCGATTGGTTTTTCCCTAATAGTTCAAATCATGGTGAATATTCTCAACTCCATATTTTTTCCAGTACTACATTATCGCTAGAACACTTTTTTCTTAATCATCTTATAAACGTTGCTAACGATTATACGCATGTGTTCACTCATTTTCTAGAATTGTGTACTTCCTTTTTCTCTAAAGTCAAGCAAAAATCAACTGCAACCGTCATAGCTGTTGATCATAATCCAAGACCACTCGATGGTTATAAGGGGCACAAGAAAATAAAAAAAAGAGTCAAGGGATTGCTTTTTAGCCGATATATTGATTTGTTTGTTGGTGTTTCAAATTATACAGTGCAAGAACTTATCAATGATTTTGGTTCGCAATTAAAAAATAAAACCATGACACTCTATAATGGAATTGACATAGAGGATATTCAAGTTAGGCAAGATAGAAACAAACGTCATCCTACATTTCTAACAGCCTCTCACTTGCGTTATTCCAAAGGTATCCAAGATTTGATTGATGCCGTTTATTTATTGCCTGATTCAATTAAAAGTGAAATAAGGATTGATGTTTATGGCGATGGGCCTTATCGCACAGGGCTTGAAATGCAAGTAAAACGATTAGCATTGGAGAAATGTTTTCAATTTATGGGAAGCAGTCCGAAACTAAAATCTATTTATTGCCATTATGATTATATGTTGCAACCCACCCATATGGAATGTTTCAGTTTATCTATTCTTGAAAGCTTGGCAGCAAATGTACCTGTGGTTACTACTAATGTTGGTGGTAATGAGGAAGCTATCGCAAACGATGAAAATGGATTTATTTTCCAGCCAAAAAATGTTGAGGTACTTAAAGATGTTTTATTGAGTTTATGGAAAGGTGAAATGAAGATTGAAAGGAACACCCGAATTTTAATTGAAGAAAAATTTACAATAAATAAAATGGTGTCTAATTATATGCAAATAATAAAAAAATAATGTTTTTTAATTCAACACCATTTGCTATATTTCTTCCAATAGTGTTTGTGCTGTATTGGTTTGTTTTTAATAGAAACAAAACTTCCCAAAACTCTTTATTAATAATTGCAAGTTATTTTTTTTATGCTTGTTGGGATTGGCGATTTTTATTTCTATTGTTATTTTCTACAGGGCTTGACTATATAACGGGTTTAAAAATGTATCAAGTTCAAACAATATCTCAAAAGAAGTTTTGGTTTTGGTTGTCGATCAGTATAAATCTAGGATTTTTAGGATTCTTTAAATATTATAATTTTTTTGTTTCCTCTTTTGCAGATTTTGTTCGGAATTTTGGTTTAACACCTCATTACGCTACCTTGCAGATCATTCTTCCAGTGGGAATTTCTTTTTATACCTTTCATGGGCTATCATATGTAATTGATATTTACAAGAACAGAATAACACCTGAAAAAAACATAATAGATTATTCTCTTTTTGTTAGTTATTTTCCCCTATTAGTTGCTGGTCCAATAGAAAGAGCTACCCATTTATTGCCTCAAGTGAAAATCCAGCGAAGGTTTAATTTTAAACAAGCAAAGGAAAGTGTATATCAAATATTGTGGGGACTTATAAAGAAAGTTGTAATTGCTGATAGTTGTGCACAATATGCAAACGCTATTTTTGATGACTACGAAAACATGAATACTTTTTCATTGATTCTGGGAGCTGTTTACTTCGCTTTTCAGATTTATGGTGATTTTTCCGGGTATTCTGATATTGCTTTGGGAACTTCTAAACTTTTTGGAATTAATCTTCTTAAGAATTTTGACTATCCTTATTTTTCAAGAGACATTGCTGAGTTTTGGAGACGATGGCATATTTCACTTTCCTCTTGGTTCAAAGATTATTTATATATTCCATTGGGCGGTAGTAAGGGCGGAGTTTGGATAAAAGTGAGGAATACATTTATCATTTTTTTAGTGAGTGGATTTTGGCATGGTTCTAATTGGACTTTTATAGTTTGGGGATTTTTGAATGCTCTTTACTTTTTACCTTTGCTTTTGAGTAATAAAAATAAATTGAATACTGAGAATATAGGAAAACTGTCTTTAAGAGCTGGAGTTAAAGTTTTTCTACAAATTATAGCTACTTTTTTACTGACATCTTTTGCTTGGATTTTTTTTAGATCTCGTTCGCTTTCTGAAGCTTTTGGGTACATAAAACGAATGCTTTTAAATATGAAATTTGATTTACAGTATTTAAATATAGAACGTTATAATTATGAATTATTAGTTTTACTGCTATTTTTTATCTTTGTAGAATGGATTCATCGTTACAAGAAAGAGCCTTTTACAGGCAAGTATTCCTATACTAAGGTCGTTATTGGGATTTTAGTTTTGATTCTTTTTGGAGTTTACACCGAATATAAAAGTTTTATTTACTTTCAATTTTAATGAAAAAGTTTCTATTTCATATAGCAGTTATTTGTATTACTATTATTGGTGTGCTTTTTCTTGCTGATTATTCTTATACGGAAATCTATAATAATTCTAAACCAAGAAATAAAATTGCATTAGCTTATTTAGGAGAGGCAAAAAAATATGATGTTATTTTTTTAGGTTCTTCAAGAGCTAATAATCATTTTGTGCCAAATATATTTATAGAAAGAGGATTTAAAGCCTACAATTATGGAATGAGCGGTTCTAGATTGGAGGAAAGTGCGTTATTGTTAGAACTCTTACTTGAAAAAGGAACAAAGATTAAGAATTTAGTTGTGGAAGTTGATTTAAATATTAATTCAAATGGTTATTCCGAAGGAACAAGAATACTTTTTTACCCTTTTTTGAGAAAGTCAAACACTATTAGAAGTTATTATAAAAATATACCAGAATTTGATCAACTATATTATTTTCCTTTTTACAAGTATATAAAAAATGATGCAAAAATAGGTGCTAGAGAATTATTTTTTACAGCAACCCAAAAACCCTCCCATAACATGGAGCTGTTTGGTTTTTCACCATTGGAAAAAACGGGTAAAAAAATGCAGTATGATCTGTCCCGATATCACCCAAAACGGAATAAAGGATATGAAAAAATAAAAGAACTTTGTAAAATATATAATGTCAATATTATAGCAGTTACCACTCCTATGTGTGAAAACACAAAGAATATAAAGTATTTTGATGATGTTGTCAAATTATATCCAGAAATCTATAATTTAGAAGATGTTATAACAGATGAAAGCTGTTTTTCTTCTTGTGGGCACATGAATGAAAAAGGGGCGAAAAAATTCACACTGTACTTATTAAATCGATTTTTTAAATGATAAAAATAGCCTTTCTTACCCCCGAATATCCCCATACAAAGTTTGGACCCTCAGGAGGTATCGGAACTAGTATTAAGAATCTTGCGAGTGGATTAATTTCTGCCGAGAATAAAGTTGTAATAGTTATTTATGGTCAAAAGCAAGATGAGGTATTTGAAGAAAATGGGATTGTTTTTTATTGTGTGAAAAACATAAAAATCAAAGGTTTGTCTTGGTATTTTACCCGTAAAAAAATAGAAAACTTAATCAATACACTTTATAGCGAAAAAAAAATCGACTTGGTTGAAGCTCCCGATTGGACAGGTATAACCTCTTTTATACAGCCCAAATGTCCAATAGTAATCAGACAACATGGAACGGACACTTATTTCTGTCATCTGGATAGAAGAAATGTGAGATATTTTAATCGCTTTCATGAAAAAAGGGCTCTTAAAAAAGCAGACGCTGTCATTTCGGTTAGTCAGTTTACGGGAAATCTCACTAATATATTATTTGAGCTAGATATTGAATTTACCGTAATTCCAAATTCTGTCGATACAGATTTCTTTAAAGACTTTAAAATAGATGCAACTAATGGATCCGAAATTCTGTATTTTGGAAGTCTTATCCGAAAGAAAGGATTACTTGAGTTACCTTATATCTTCAATAAAGTTATTGAACACTGTCCTGATGCAAAATTGACATTGATTGGCCAAGATGTCCCAGATGTTATATCAGTCAATTCCTCAACATGGAAAATGATGCAAGAAACCTTTACAGAAAAAACACTAGAAAGCGTTATTTATCTTGGTAGTGTGAATTATGATGTCATAAAAGAACACATTCTTAAAGCAGATGTTTGTGTTTTTCCATCCTTTGCCGAAGCCCTTCCGGTATCCTGGCTTGAAGCAATGGCAATGAAAAAGGCAATTGTAGCTTCCAATATAGGTTGGGCAAGCGAGATCATTGAGGATGGAACAGAAGGTTTTTTGGTAGATCCAAAAAGCCATGAACAATACGCAAATAAGATTGTTGAGCTTTTGGAATACCCAGGATTACGAAAACAATTTGGAGAAAAGGCGAGAGAAAAAGTTGCTAATAAATTTGCAGTGAAGAACGTAACACAAAGCAATATTGATTTTTATAACCACTATTTATGATTATTATCTATCATCAAAACAATGTAGTTGATGCTATATGGAATAATGCTGATCAACATCCGATTAATGTAGTTAATTTATCAATTGTTGATACTCTTTTTACACTAGCTAAGATGTATCCTTCAAGTATAATTATTTGGTGTCATATTTCATTAAAAAAATATCTTTGTTTAGAAGAAGTTATTGCCATTTTTCATCACAAGAAAATTATGGCTTCCTACAATCCATCAGCGAATTTTTATCTGCCAAATAGTATTGGTTATATTGAAGATTCACCTTTTATAAAAATTAATAAAAAAATACAATTCGCAACTTGGCAGATGAGTAGTTTCGTTGGAGGTATCTCCAGTGAAGTTTTACAAGCATCAGAACATGTGATTCCAAAATATAAAAAGTTTGATTTTTTTTTAGTTTCCTTGGCGAAAGTAATGATGCCTTTGGGACTTTTATGCTACTCAGCTCCATCTTTAATTAAGCCTAATTCGACTTTCCAAGCAAAAGATAAAGAGATTGACTCCTTAGAAATGTTTTATTTTGTTAAAAAACATTACAGAGCAAGATGGGTTTTTATTTTGTTCTTAAATTATATGCTATATGAAAGAAAATTTAAACTGTTGCCTCTTTTGAATTCTCTTTTTCATAGGCAGATAAAAGTTTGTGATTCTGTTTTAGATGCTATTATAATCAATTCCTCCAAAAACCTGATTGATATTAAAACAGTTGATGTCATCATCCCAACAATTGGTAGGAAAAAATATTTATATGATGTATTATGTGATTTTCGACAACAAACCCACCTACCCAATAAAATTATCATAGTTGAACAAAATCCATCAGCAGGAAGTGAAAGCGAATTGGATTATCTTGAGAATGAAATTTGGCCTTTTGAAATATTGCACACCTTTACACGTCAGGCGGGAGCTTGTAATGCAAGAAATATTGCTTTAAATAAAACGGATAGCAGATGGATATTTTTAGCAGATGATGATAACCGTTTTTCAGCCAACTTGATTGAAGATATGTTTGAGAAGATTAGATTAACTGGTAATGAAGTTGTAACAACAAATTATATACAGCCCCATGAAAAATTATTTCACAAGAAAGTAATTCAGTGGCCAACATTTGGCGCGGGAAATAGTTTTGTCAGTAGTAATTCCATAAACAAAATTAGATTTAATATGGCGTTTGAATTTGGATATGGAGAGGATGCGGATTTTGGTATGCAATTGCGTCATAAAGGATTTGACATATTATATTTGCCACAACCTGAAATTTTGCACTTGAAAGCACCAATAGGAGGGTTTCGAACAAAACCTCAGTTGGCATGGCATAACGATCCCATACAACCTAAACCTTCCCCCACAGTAATGCTTTTTAAAATTATGTACAATACTCCTCAACAGTTATTGGGATATAAAGTGATCCTATTCTTTAAGTTTTATAGACATCAACCCATAAAAAATCCATTTGCTTATTATAAAAAATTCCAACAACAATGGAACCAGAGTGTTTATTGGGCTAATAAATTAATATAAGGAGGAGTGTTGATAATGATCTATATAGTTTCATGAATTAAAGTATCTTTCAAAATTTAATTTTTAAAAGAATTGTAAACTTTTCTAATTCAATGTTTAGGCACAGTACTATTGAATACTAATTTCTATATTTGTTCTGTTAAAATAGCGTATGGAATTCTCCTTAATAATATGTACTTATAAAAGAGCTCAGCCGCTTTTACGACTTTTAGAATCGGTAGCCTTGCAAACCGTATATCCATTCGAAATTCTAATTATTGACGGAAGCCCAGACCACGATACTTACCTAATGCTTAGTCAGCATACTTTTCGAAATATCAAGTATCACAAAGTTGAACCTAAAGATAGAGGACTCACCAAACAACGAAATTTTGGAATCAGTAAGGTTGATGGAAAAGCAGCAATAGTCTGTTTTCTAGATGATGACACCGTTTTGGATGCCCATTATTTTCAAGAAATTCTTGCGACCTATGCGAAGTATCCAGAATCGCTTGGTGTGGGAGGATATATTACAAATGAAGTACAATGGACTTTCGTTGGTGAAAAATTTGTTCCTAAAATCGAGGAGTTTTATTTTGACGGATACATTAGAAAGGAGGGCTCACGATTTGTGGTACGAAAAAAATTAGGGCTAGATTCAGATGTTCCGCCGGGATACAGTTCTGAGTTTTCACATGGAAGAAGCATCGGTTTTTTACCGCCATCTGGCAAGATTTATGCAACCCAACAGCTAATGGGGGGTGTTGCTTCATTTAAAAAAGAAGTTTTTGAAACCCTACAGTTTTCAACCTATTTTGAAGGATATGGATTATATGAAGATGCTGACTTTACACTCCGACTCTCCAATCTCGGAAAATTATTTGTAAACACAAATGCCAAATTAGCTCATTATCACGATGCTTCAGGCCGTCCTAATCAATACGAATACGGTAAAATGGTAGTGCGAAACGGTTACTATGTTTGGCGTGTAAAATATCCAAAACCTTCATTTATATCCAAAACAAAGTGGCATTCCATTACGCTTCTGCTCACGCTAATCCGCATGACAAATGTACTTGACAGGTCGAGTGTCAGAAGAAAAGAAGCCTTTACAGAGGCCTTGGGCAGAATTGTAGGGTGGTGGAGTTTGTTTTTCTCAAATCCGCTAAAGAATACATAATTATTCTAAAAATGATATTATGAATTGTTGTAAATATCTATAAAACAAACTTTTAAAGTGAATATTATTTGTCATATTTAGAATAAAAAAGTATTTAGGGTAAAAAGTATAGCCATTTTAAGCCTTAATTGTATATTTACTTTTTAAAACTATTAATACGTATGAATACTTTTAATCTTATTGTAACAGATTATAGAAAGTATAAAAAATACGGAGGTAATTTTTTTACGATTGTATTTTTTACCCAAGGTTTTTGGGCTATTTTTCAATATCGTATTGCACATTCCGTTTATAAAATGAATATACCTATTTTGAAGCAATGTTTTCAGTTACTATGCTTGTTTTGGCAAAAAGTAATTGAAATTTTAACTGGAATTTCCATTCCTGCATCTGCGAAAATTGGAAAATCATTTTATATTGGACATTTTGGAGGAATTATTCTAAATGCCAACGCTTCAATAGGGGATAATTGTAATTTGTCTCAAGGAGTGACGATAGGGATTTCAGGACAGGGAGAAAATAGAGGGGTTCCGATAATAAGAAACAATGTGTACATAGGTGCCAATAGTGTAGTTGCTGGTAAAATTGTTGTGGAAGATGATGTTTTAATTGCGGCTTGCTCCTTAGTAAATAAAAATGTGATGTTCAGAAGTGTTATGATGGGAGTCCCGGCCATTAAAGTTTCAGAAAAAAGTTCGGAGGGGTATATCTAAATGAAGCTATTAATTATATCATCTGCACCAATTGTAACAATCAAAGGTTGCAATTATTTATATTCACCTTATGAAAAAGAAATTCGCTTATGGATTAAATATGCTAATCAAACTCAATTTTGTTGTCCTGTTTGGAGAGAAGATAGAGGCTTATTAGTGCACCCTATTTCCTTTGACATTGAGTCAACAGTTGAATTAAAAGAGTTTGATATAACTAAATTTAAAAATATACTAAAAGCTATTCCTCTTATTTTTATTAATGCTTACAGTGTGTTTAAAGCCATGCAAAAAGCTGATCATATTCACTTGAGGTGTCCCGGAAATATGGGTTTAATTGGAGCAGTGATGCAGGTTTTGTTTCCAAAAAAAACAAAAACGGCAAAATATGCTGGAAATTGGGATCCAAAAGCCCAACAACCTTTTACTTATAAGCTCCAACGCTGGATTTTAGCCAATACTTTTTTAACTCAAAACATGCAAGTTCTTGTATATGGAGAATGGGAAAATCAATCCAAAAACATCAAGCCTTTTTTTACCGCAACCTATAGTGAAAAGGATAAACTGCCAATAGTAGAACGAGGCTTTGAAAATACAATAGAACTGCTCTTTGTTGGTGCCTTAGCGAAAGGGAAACAACCTTTATATGCTGTGCAAATGGCAGAAGGTTTACACGAGTTAGGTTGTAAGGTACGACTTAAAATATACGGAGAAGGAAAAGAGAGAGGACAATTAGAGGAGTATATCAAGCAAAAACAATTAACCAATGTTGTTTTTTTAATGGGAAATCAAGCAAAAAATAATGTGAAAGCAGCCTATCAAAACAGTCATTTTCTTATCTTGGCTTCCAAAAGTGAAGGATGGCCAAAAGTAGTTGCGGAAGCGATGTTTTGGGGGTGTGTTCCAGTTGCAAGTTCTGTTTCTTGTGTTTCGACTATGCTAGGAAACGAAGAGAGAGGTATGCTTTTGACAATGGATTTGGCTATTGATGTGACGAAGATTAAAAATTTAATTCATAATGAAACTGCCTTTTTTGAAAAAAGCAATAAGGCAGCAGAATGGTCTCGGAATTATACACTTGATTATTTTGAAAGTGCTTTACAACAACTCTTAAAAGCATGAGAACACTACAACTTATTGATGCCCTTGATGCTGGTGGTGCAGAACGTATGGCAGTCAATTATGCAAATGCCCTTTTGGGCAAGGTTGCATTTTCTGGACTTGTTGCTACCCGAAAAGAGGGGCCTTTGAAAGATCAGTTGGAACCCGGTGTTTCGTATCTGTATTTAAACAAGGAAAAAACATTAGATTTGAATGCAATTGCACGTTTACGAGAATTTGTACAACTTCATCAAGTTTCAATTGTCCATGCTCATGGCACTACTTTTTTTATAGCTATTTTACTCAAATTTGTTGTTCCTAGATTGAAGATTGTATGGCATGATCATAATGGAGCCAGAAGTAATCAAAAAAAAGGGCATAATAAAGTTTTAATTTTCTGTTCTTATTTTTTTAGTAGCATTATAGTAGTTAATCAACAATTAGAGGAATGGGCAACGAGAAATCTTTTTACCCGAAAAATTATATATCTGCCTAATTTTACCTTACCCAATCCTAATGAGGAGAAGCAAACAATCTTGAAAGGTCAAACAGAGAAGAGAATTGTTTGTCTTTCGAATTTACGTCACCCTAAAAATCATTTAACTCTGACAAAGGCTTTTTCCAATACAGGTCTGGCTAAAAAAGGATGGACGTTGCATTTTGTCGGGAAAGATTATAAGGATGAATATGCTAACACATTAAAAGAGTGTATTTTTGAACTTCAAGTTGAGCAGTATGTGTTTCTTTATGATAGTTGTTCTGATGTTGACTTTATTCTAAGTCAAGCCGAAATTGGTGTTCTGGCTTCTTATTATGAAGGTTTCCCCGTAACTTTATTAGAGTATGGGATTGCTGGTTTGGCTGTAATTTCCACCAATGTTGGTTATTGTGGATCAATCATACAGCATAATACAAATGGGTTGTTGTTTGATCCCACAGTTATTGGAGAATTAGAACAGCATTTCTTATCCTTATGCAATGATGCCACATGGAGATATGCTCTAGGGCAACAATTAAAAAAAGATGTAGCTGAACTTTACTCCACTGATGTTCTGATTACAAAAGTGTTACAACATTATCAATCTTTGTAGATGCAGCAAAAACAACTTACTTATATTACATTACTTCTAATACATTTAGGATTAGGATTTTTCCTTTTTCTATTTCCTTTTCTTTCTAAACTTTTTGGTCTCGTTATTATCGGTATAGGAGTTTTGGTAATAATTAAAAATAAAAATCAAAATAATGAAGCACTTTATGCTTCAGCTTACATGATCGGTGTGGAGGTGTTATTAAGAATGACAGATGGTGTTTTTCTTAACGAACAAGGAAAGTATGGAGTGATATCATTTCTTTTCTTAGGAATGCTGTATCGTGGTTTTTCAAAATATGCTTTTGTGTATTGGATCTTCTTACTCTTGCTTATTCCAGGAGTTGTGTTATCAACCACCGAGTTGTCCTTAGAAGCAGATATTAAGAAAGCTATTTTTTTCAATATTACTGGTCCTGTTTGTCTTGGGGTTGCCTCGATTTACTGCTATCGAAGAAGAATTACTTTTGAACAGTTAAATAATATAGTAATAGCTATGGCGTTACCCATAGTTTCTATCTTAACTTATTTATTCTTATATACACCTAGCATCGAAGAATCCGTTACAGGAACCAGCAGTAACTTTGAAACCTCTGGAGGATTTGGCCCAAACCAGATGTCAACCATACTAGGTTTGGGAACCTTCCTTTTTTTTGCACTATTGCTTTTAAATTCCAAATCAAAAAAAATCATTTTAATTCACACCTTTCTATTGTGTCTAGTTGCCTTTAGAGGGGTCGTAACCTTTTCTCGTGGAGGGGTTTATACAGGTTTGGTTATGGTAATTATACTTCTACTAATGGTCTATAAATTTGCTAAATCAGGGACAAAAGTAAAACTAGTATTTATTGCCATTGGAGCCTTACTTTTAGGTTTGGGAGTTTGGGCTTATAGTTCTGTACAGACTAGTGGACTTATTGATAGACGGTATGCCAATGAAGATGCAAGAGGTAGACAAAAAGAAAGTGAGTTGTCTGGAAGAGAAACATTGATAGCAACTGAACTGCAAATGTTTGTTGAAAATCCAATTTTAGGGATTGGGGTGGGAAGAAATAAAGAGTATCGTAAAGAATTAACTGGTATTGAAGCGGCTTCCCACAATGAATTGTCAAGGATGTTGGCTGAACATGGCTCATTAGGAATTTTAGGGTTATTGATTCTAATCTTAACCCCTTTATTCTTATCGTTAGATAACAAGCAAAATCTCTATTTGTTTTCGTTTTTTGCCTTTTGGCTCCTCACCATCAATCATGCTGCCATGCGAATTGCTGCACCTGCCTTTGTCTATGCACTATCACTCTTAAAAGTTGTATCCATTGAAAAGCCTCCTCTACATAGGGAATAAACTCTCCCAACATGGTGTTTCTGTTACTACAATTGAAACCTTGGGGCCTTTGTTAGAAAGCGAAGGTTATAGGGTTTATTATGTTTCATCTGAGAAAAATATGGTGTTGCGAATGCTAGATATGCTGTGGCAGATGTTTCGATTGCGAAAGATGTTAGATATGGTTTTGATAGATACTTACAGTACCTCCAGTTTTTGGTATGCCTTTTTGGTCAGTCAGTTGGCAAGGATTTTAAAGCTTCGATATCTTCCGCTATTGCATGGAGGAAATCTTCCAGAACGTTTGAAAAACAACCCAAAACTTTGCAGCCTGTTATTTGGAAATGCCGCAATCAATGTTGCTCCTTCTCGCTATTTGTTGCATCATTTTACGGTAAGCGGTTTTAGCAATACGGTATTTATTCCCAACACGCTTGAAATTGCAAACTATACCTTTAAGGAACGTGAAGCAATTGTCCCACAGTTACTTTGGGTACGAGCGTTTGCCGAAATCTACAATCCCAGTATGGCCGTTGAGGTGCTGCGAAAGCTGAAGACTCAATTCCCCGATGCTACATTGTGTATGGTTGGACCCGATAAGGATGGTTCGCTTGTTACCACTAAAGCTTTGGCGAAAGCCTATGAATTGGATGTAACTTTTACCGGAAAACTCTCCAAAAAGGAATGGGTAAACTTGTCTGCAAATTATAGTATTTTTATTAACACTACCAATTTTGATAATACTCCAGTGAGTGTCATGGAAGCGATGGCATTGGGCTTGCCTGTTGTGAGTACGAATGTTGGAGGGATTCCCTATCTGCTTGAAGACGGAGTGGATGCATTGCTTGTCGAAGCTAATTCAGTATCGCAAATGGTTACAGCGGTTGAACGTTTGTGTAGTGATCCTCATCTTGCTACAAGCATAACCAGAGCTGCAAGAGCTAAAGTGGAGGCTTTCGATTGGACGAATGTGCGAAATGCTTGGAAAAATGTTATTTAATTAATATGCAACAAGTAACAGTTTCTATAAAAAATGTTAAATTGCAAATCTTATCAAAGGCTTAATACAGATGTTTTCTAAAAAAATGCATTTTGAAATTTCCGAAAGGAAAATACTCTTACGACTTTTTGACGTGCTTACAGTAATTGGTGCACTTTCATTGGTAGGGAATATTTTTGCCTTCGATTATTTTAAAATTACACACGTCAGCTTCTACTGGACTTTGGTTCTTGCCTTGTATTTAAATATACTGGGAACCGTTTTTGAAATGTATAACCTTCAAGTCGCCAGTAACCAGTTCCAGATTATCAAAAGCATCTTGTTGACTTCCTCAGCAACGGTTCTGTTCTTTTTGCTTACCCCAATTTTTACTCCCGTTTTGCCATCAAACCGATTGCAGATTGTCTATTTCTTTTTATCCATCACGCTCTCCTTGTTTGTCTGGAGAATATTTTACCAACGCTTTCTGGCTTCACATCGCTTTTTGAAACGTGTGATCATGGTTTGTGACCAAAACCAGTTGCAACAGCTCGTTGATTCTTTGGAACAAGCCGATCCGCATTATAAGATTATTGGTTTTGTAGATACGGATTTAAGCAACAGTATTGATAAAGGCATTTTTGGGATACCATCCGTGTCAATTTCAAATATTGAAAGTTTTGTCAAGCAAAACAGTATTTCGGAGATTGTGATCGCTTCTCAAAAAACAGATGGCATCACAGTCGATTTGTATAATAATTTACTGCTTTTATTGGAATCGGGATTTGTAATTCGAGAATATACCCAAGTATATGAAGCCATTACGAATCGTATTCCCATACAACATTTTGACAAGGATTTCTACCGCTATTTCCCATTTAGCAGAAGCAATCAAAACAGGCTTTATTTATTGATCGTGAAGTTTTTAGAAGTTCTCTTCTCGCTTCTAGGATTGTTGATTGGGTTGGCAATTTTACCCCTTGTCTTGATTGGCAATTTAATTGGAAACCGAGGCCCTCTTTTTTATACCCAAACCCGAGTGGGACAAAACGGTATTCCTTTTGAAATCTATAAATACAGAACCATGATTCGAAATGCTGAAAGTGGTGGTGTTCTTTTTGCTACTGCTGGAGACATACGAATTACACCTTTCGGTAAATTTTTAAGAAAGACCAGAATAGACGAAATCCCCCAATTTATTAACATCCTTAAAGGCGATATGGGATTTATTGGGCCACGACCAGAACGTCCATTTTTTGTAAAGGAGCTTGCTGCTATCATGCCGTTCTATGAAACACGACACGTCATCAAACCCGGACTGACCGGATGGGCTCAAGTGAATTATTCCTATGGTGAAACGATAGAGGAAAGCCTAGTTAAACTGCAATATGATTTATATTATATCAAGCACCGAAGCGTTTTCCTCGATTTGAACATCATCATCAAGACCTTTAGTACGGTTTTGTTTTACCGAGGCCAATAATATCTTTTTCAGGATAAATCAATCGCAATAACAGGATTGCCGTTGTGATGACAATAGGCAAAACAATGAACAAATGAATCTTGTTGAGCATATAGACTACATAGATCCCCAAAAAAGCCAGGCATATCCATGAAAATTTTTTAATCCATTTCAAATTATTGGTTGCCAGGAAAAAAATCAAAACCAAAAAAAGCGGATTAAATAGCAAAACATTGTAGTTCCACAAAACTTCTTGGTGCAACGAATACAATCCAATCAAAGAAAATAATAGCCCGATTGCTCCAAGAATCAGAAAGTAAGTTACTTGCATTGTTTTTTTCTTAATCAGGACAAAAAGTAGCAACACAACAATCAACGAATAAATACTATCCAGAAAAGAAAAAGCAGAAGGTCTATTGGCTTCAAAAATAACATTGGTTTCTTTTACCAGCGGTTGATTTTTATAAGCAGTAACTTTTAAATTATCAAACAAATCTAAAGGCAAAAACATAATCCTTGCTTGGTCATCAACCCTATGTCCGAAAATAATATTGATCCCCAGTTTTTGATAAAAATGATTTTCAACATAAGGGAACAAAACATCCCTGTAAGTTTTCGAATCGATGTTGTGCTTCACAATTGGTTGGTCTTCCAACACTCCGTTTACAACATCAATCACTTTAGTCGTGCAATTTCTATCGATGAATTTATAGGTATAAAACTTGTCATTCGATGATAAGGAAACATTTAATTTATTAATCAAGGACTCCTTTTCAGTAACAGATAAATTCAAAACCTGCTCATAAATAGACCTGTTTTCTACCCTGTAGCTGTATTCAAAATCATCATAAGGATAGGCTGCAGCATAATATTGAAGATCACCTTTTACAAATTTGAACATAAAATTTGGTGTACTAAAATCGAACATCCCGTAATTATACACCAAGTCGATGTTTTTGGTTTCGTCTTTTATACGTAAAGCGGTATGTCCGTATAAAGAATGAGAAGCATCAGCAGTTCCAACGGTCAAGATACTCACGATAGTATTATCTGAAACCAATGATTGTGAAAAACCTATATGAAAGCTGATAAAGCAGAAGAAAAAAAGTAATTTTTTAATCATTGGAAATACTATATAGTTATCTGAAAATACCCAAATCCACTTTCACAGAAAAAACATTCGAATACAAAGCAGCACTTTGGTCGCCCAAATCTGTCAAGGCATAATCAATCTGGATGCCTTTATACTTAAATCCAAGTCCGATGTTGGGTTGAAAATTTACCTTTTCGCTTCCATCAAGCTGCATTACATTCTGGAAATTTCCAACACCAGCACGAAGAAAAACCAAGTCCGTGTAGCCAAATTCAAAACCCAGTGCAGGGTCGATACTCACAGCTTTTGTAGAAATGATATCGTTGGTTTGTTCAAAACGCATATTTAGGTTAGTTGCAGCCAAAAGACTAGTGTCATTATGAAATTCAAATTTCTTAGAAATTCCCAGTTGGGCTTTAGGTAAAGTAATCTCAGTACTCTCTGGAGGTTCCTGATTTTCACCCGGAATCGCATTGGCTATTTTTTCATATTCCTCCTCGTCAATATTCCAAATGTTGTAAGTAGTCGTAATGTCGCGAAGCATCAAGCCGAAGCGCCAATCATTACGTTCAAATTGCAATCCGAAATCAAAACCAAATCCCCAGGAATTAGCAAAATCGCCAATCACCCTTCGAATCACTTTCGCATTCACACCATATTGAAATCCAGGTACAGGCAATTTTCTAGCATACGAAAAAGTAAACCCATAATCAGCAGTAGAAAACAAGCTAATCCTGTTGTAATCTATGTTTCCCTCACCATCAATCAATTCAGTCGTGTTCATAATATCATCAACACCAAAACGAATCATAGAAATTCCCCAAGCACTTCGGTCGTCAATTGGTTTTGCATAGGCAGCATAATCATATTGGGCAATATTTGCAAAATAACTGGCATGCATCAATGCCACCTGACCGTCTTCAAGGTTCACCAATCCCGCCGGATTCCAATACCCCGAATTCACATCGGTAGTACTTGCCACAACAGCATTCGACATACCCAAAGCCGCAGCATCCACGCCAATGTTCATGAATTCATTAGAATATTTTCTAACTGCCTGACTGTAAGTGAGTGAATAGGTTAAAAGGAAAGCAATGAATGCGGTTTTTTTCAACATCTTTAATTTTTGCAAATATCAAATAAAAATCTCTAATAAAAAACGCACATCTCTTTAAGTTATTGTACTAAATTTGTTTTTCAAAAATTATTCAGATGAACATCAAATCGCACGTTCCCAATATCATAACCCTTCTCAACCTTTTTTGTGGCTGTATCGCTGTAGTTTTTGCCTTCAACAAGCAATTCGAAATGGCGTTTCTATTCGTTTCTCTGGGAATTTTTCTTGATTTCTTCGATGGTTTTTTTGCACGTCTCTTCAATGTTTCCAGTGAGCTAGGCCTGCAACTCGATTCCCTTGCCGACATTGTCACAAGTGGTCTGGTTCCAGGGCTCATCATGTTTCAAATGATGTCGGCTTCCACAGTCGGACCAGTTTGGTTTCCTTATCTAGGATTTATCATCACCTTAGGATCCTGTTACCGTCTCGCCAATTTCAATATCGATACCCGTCAAACCGATTCGTTCATCGGACTTCCAACACCTGCAAACGCATTGGTAATCTTGAGTTTGCCACTCGTTTTGAAAGACACCACTTCCTTGATTATGGTGGAATTACTCACCAATCAATGGTTTCTATTAGTCATCACCCTTTGTAGTGCTTACATCCTCAATGCCGAAATCCCACTCTTTTCACTCAAAATAAAACAATTCAGCTTCGCCAAATACAAGCTCCAAATCGTGTTTTTACTACTTTCCATTTTACTACTCATTTTCTTCAAGTTTCTAGGAATTCCGTTGTTGATTATGATGTATATTTTACTTTCCATCATCAACAACAAACAAAAAAAGAACCTTTAATTTTTTTAGCAACGAATCGCTCGGGCCAAAAATAAAACCATTTTCCCGCTGCAGCAACTCGCTTTAAAACTGTTAGTCACAGTTTTAAGAGCTCAAACAATTGCAGCATCGGGGTTAGAGAAGAAATCCATTTACACAACTAGATGAAATAATTCAACACCAATTCCGCAAATTAACACCAATTCAAAAGTCAATAACCCATTGTCTTAATTTTTAGTTGCCAAAGGCAAATTTGTGTAATTTTACAAATCAAGTTTTCGTGTAAATCCGTGCAATTCGTGTAGAAAGTATTTTTATAAATCTTTACATTTTTCAATTTTTAAATCTTTCAATCCTGTATGAAGAAACCAACACCAAGAAAGAAACCAGCTCCAAAACGAAAAACCAAAAAGAAATCTTCTTGGCTACGAAACCTGCTTCTAACACTTGGCGTTTTGTTTGTCATTTTTGCAATCGGATATCATTATCGTGACGGTTTGACCTATTATCTCGGCTTCAAAACCGATAAAATCATCAAAGAAGAAACGGAACAAAAGCGACTTTCCGATGTCCGAAACTTCCAAATTCTTTCCAAATATAAAGACAAAATTGTAGGCATCGATGTTTCAGAATACCAAGGCAACATCCTCTGGGATTCAGTAAAAAATATCGAAGGCACTTTTCCTATACAATTTGTAATTCTCCGTTCAACAGCCGGAAACAATAGAGTAGATGCCAAATTTCATCAAAACTGGAAAGCCCTCAAAAATCAAAACATGATCCGAGGGGCCTATCACTATTATCGTCCTAATGAGAATTCCCTTGAGCAAGCCGAGCTCTTCATCAAGACTGTCAAACTCAAGAAAGGCGATTTACCACCGATTTTAGATATCGAAAAACTACCTAAAAACCAATCTATCGACAGCTTGAAAGTAGGGCTAAAGCGTTGGCTCAAAAGGGTGGAACAACATTATGGAGAAAAACCCATCATCTATTCCGGAGAAAGTTATTATACTGATTTTCTCGAAGAAGAATTCGCCGACTATAATTTCTGGATTGCCAACTATAATTTCTTCGTAGAAAACATCAAGGACGATTGGCTCATGTGGCAATTCACCGAAAAAGGGAGCGTTTCAGGAATAGAAGGCAATGTCGATGTGAATATTTTTAACGGGAATCTTCAAGAGTTGAAGTTTCAGACGATAGGGAATTAGTTGGGAGATGGAAGATGGAAGTCAGAAGATGGAGAAGTTCGGAGAGTTTGGGAAGAAAAAAAACCTAAAAAGTACTTTCTAAGTAACTTTTTAGGTTTGGTTTTATATTTTTTCTCTAAACTTCCCTCTCAATTAAAACTCTAGCTTCTTCTTCCTCAACTCAAAATTCTGACCAAGATACACCCTTCTTACCATTTCATCCTGTACCAATTCCTCAGGAATACCTGCTTTTAGAATTCCCCCTTCAAACATCAAATAGGTTTTATCCGTTATCGCCAATGTTTCCTGAACGTTGTGATCCGTAATCAAGATCCCGATATTTTTATTTTTCAATTGGGCTACAATTCGTTGGATATCTTCAACCGCAACTGGGTCAACTCCAGCAAAAGGCTCATCCAGAAGGATAAACTTTGGGTCGGTTGCTAAGGCACGTGCAATTTCTGTTCGACGTCTTTCTCCTCCAGAAAGCAAATCGCCCCTGTTGGTTCGGATGTGTTGCAAACTAAATTCATCAATCAACGATTCCATTTTGGCTTCTTGTTCGGCTTTAGAAAGTTTCGTCAATTGCAAAACACTCAAAATATTATCTTCAATACTCAATTTCCTAAAAACAGAAGCTTCCTGAGCCAAATAACCAATCCCATGTTGTGCTCTTTTGTACATAGGAAAATCCGTAATGTTCATGTCATCCAAATATATATTTCCAGAATTTGGCTTTACCAAACCCACAATCATATAAAAGGAAGTGGTTTTTCCGGCACCATTCGGTCCCAAAAGCCCAACAATTTCGCCTTGGTTCACTTCTACAGAAATTCCCTTAACGACACTTCGGCCTTTATAGGTTTTGATTAAATTGTCGGCTCTTAATATCATTTTAATTAGATGTTTTGAAAATTAGATAATTAGATAATGCCAATTCTAAGGCAAAACTATTTTTTAGAAAAAAACAAGCTACAAAATTAAATAAGAATAGGAGAATAAGTTCATTCATTAACAAATTGTTGCGGTTTAAGTGACAACAATTTTCAAATTATCTCCTTTTCAAATTAATTAATTTCCTCTTGCATCCACAAACTGAAACTGAAAACTGGGACTGAACACAGAATCCTGATTACTGACCACTTTCCTCCAATGCTTCCCAAAACTCGTAAGCTCTTCTTAAATGTGGGACTACAATCGTACCTCCAACTAAAGTAGCAATTCCCATTGCTTCCATCATTTCTTCTTTGGTAACGCCTTCTTTGTAGCTGGTTTCCAAGTGGTATTTCACGCAGTCATCACATCTCAAAACAGCAGATGCAACCAAGCCTAGAAGCTCTTTGGTTTTTACATCCAAAGCGCCTTCCGCATAAGCGTTTGTATCTAAATTGAAAATCCTCTTGATGATTTTGTTATTATCAGCAAGCAATTTCTCATTCATCTTCCCGCGATAATCATTAAATTCTTTTACTAAATCTGACATAATTTGGGTATTTTATTTGTTCTTTTTATAAACGAATTGGGCAATAAAAATACTGATCTCATAGAGAATCCATAACGGAATGGTTACAATAACCTGACTGATCACATCTGGTGGTGTCACAATTGCGGCAATAATTAGGATAATTACAATAGCATATTTTCTATAATCCCTTAAAAATTGAGCACTCACAAGTCCGAGCCTTGCTAGGAAGAAAATAACAATTGGCAGTTCGAACACTAATCCTGTTGCAAGTGAGGTTGTTTTTACTAATCCAATATACGAATCGACATCAATTTGATTTTCAACTTGCGAACTGATGGTTAGATTTGCCAAAAAATTAATGGAAAGCGGTGTTAGGATAAAATAACCAAAGGCAACCCCAATAAAAAATAAAAGAGAAGCAATTGAAATGAAATATTTGATGTTCTTTCGTTCCTTTTCATACAAGGCCGGACTCACAAATTTCCATAATTCCCATAAGATAAAAGGGAAAGCAATGATGAATCCAGCTGTAATAGAAGTCCATAGAAGCATGGAAAATTGTCCTTCCATCGTACGATTCTGTAATTCAAAAGGTAGTTCCTGAATGCAAAAACTTTTGTCAAGGTCATAGGTGTTTGCCAATTCACAAAACCATCGATAGGTTATGAAATTGCCGTCTTTTGGTCCGAAGATAATAGTGTCGAAAATGAAATCGCTAAAATTGTAAGCAACAGCAGCACCAATTAATATTGCGATTGTACTTCGGATAAGCATCCATCTTAAAACTTCAAGATGGTCTAAAAAAGACATTTCACTTGGATTCTTTTTTGCCATTATACGATGCCTTCTTTTAAAATATCATGCAAATGCAGCACGCCTTTGTAGTCATCTCCATCAACCACAATGAGTTGTGTGATCGAAAAATCTTCCAAGATGTTCAAGGCATCCACCACCATATCGGTTGATTTTATCACTTTTGGATTCTTGGTCATAATATCTTTAGCTGTCAAATCTGAGAAAGTATCACGCTCGTTCAGCATTCTTCGGATATCGCCATCGGTTATAATTCCGATAACTTTATTGTCTTCCACCACTGCTGTTACACCAAGGCGTTTTTCTGATATTTCAAAAATAGCTTGCTTGATCGAAGCATCGGCACTCACCATTGGTTTTAATGAGTTTTCGAGCATGTCTTTTACGCGAAGTAATAATTTTTTACCCAATGCACCACCTGGGTGATACTTTGCAAAATCGTCACTTTTGAAATCCCTCATTTCCATCAGGCAAACCGCTAATGCATCACCCATAACAAGTTGTGCGGTTGTGCTATTTGTTGGAGCAAGATTTATTGGACAAGCTTCCATATCGACGGTAGTATTCAAAACATAATCAGAACCTTTTGCTAAAAAAGAAGTGATGTTTCCAGTCATACCTATTAATGTGTTTCCAAAACGCTTTAAAATGGGAACCAAGACTTTGATTTCTGGGCTATTGCCACTTTTTGAAATACATATTACAACATCTCCGGGTTGTACCATTCCTAGATCCCCGTGAATCGCTTCCGAAGCATGCAAAAACATAGAAGGCGTTCCAGTAGAATTCATTGTAGCTACAATTTTTTGAGCAATTATAGCGCTTTTGCCGATTCCAGTCACAATCAAACGGCCTTTTGCTTGGAAGATGATTTCGGCAGTTGCTACAAAATGGTCGTCTAGAAAATCAATCAGTTTTATAATGGCTTCACTTTCAGAGAGAATGGTCTTTTTGGCAATCGCCAATATATTTTCTTTTGTTATCAAAACAGAAATTGTATAAAATTTGTTGGTATAAAAGAAAGTTGTATCTTTATGTGGTGCAAATTTATGTAAAATACCCTAAATAAAGAATGAATTCAAACGAAATTGACATCCACAAAGAGTTAAAAAAGTATTTCGGTTTTAGCCAATTCAAAGGATTGCAAGAGCAGGTTGTAAAAAGCATCATCACAAACAATAATTCGTTTGTCATAATGCCAACAGGTGGTGGGAAATCACTTTGTTATCAATTGCCTGCTTTAATAAAGGATGGAACGGCAATTGTTGTGTCACCTTTAATTGCCTTGATGAAAAATCAGGTTGATGCGATACGAAGTTTATCTTCGGAAAACGGAATTGCACATGTTTTGAATTCCTCTTTAACCAAAACTGAAATCAATCAGGTAAAAAAAGATATTACATCTGGAATCACCAAATTATTATATGTAGCCCCAGAGTCACTTACAAAGGAAGAGTATGTGCAATTTTTAAAGAATGTGCCAATTTCTTTTGTAGCCATAGATGAGGCACACTGTATCTCTGAATGGGGTCATGATTTTAGACCAGAATATAGAAATTTAAGACATATTATAAAGCAGTTGGGTGATGTTCCAATCATCGGCTTGACTGCAACTGCAACGCCAAAAGTTCAGGAAGATATCTTGAAAAACTTGGATATGTCGGATGCAAATACCTTCAAAGCTTCTTTCAATAGACCTAATTTATACTATGAAGTTCGAACCAAGACTAAAAATGTGGAGTCGGACATCATTCGTTTCATCAAACAACACAAAGGAAAATCGGGGATTATTTATTGCTTGAGCCGTAAAAAGGTGGAAGCGATTGCTCAGGTTTTACAAGTAAACGGCATCAGTGCTGTTCCTTATCATGCAGGTTTGGATGCCAAAACCAGAGCCAAACATCAAGACATGTTTTTGATGGAAGATGTCGAAGTGGTTGTGGCTACAATTGCATTCGGAATGGGAATTGACAAGCCGGACGTTCGTTTTGTAATTCACCACGATATTCCAAAATCGTTGGAAAGTTATTATCAAGAAACAGGTAGGGCAGGACGAGATGGAGGAGAAGGTCATTGCCTTGCTTATTATTCCTATAAAGATGTAGAAAAACTCGAAAAATTCATGTCGGGTAAGCCGGTTGCCGAACAGGAAATTGGTTTTGCCTTGTTGCAGGAAGTTGTTGCTTATGCCGAAACTTCAATGTCGAGAAGAAAGTTCCTGCTGCATTATTTTGGTGAAGAATTTGACAGTGAAACAGGCGAAGGTGCTGATATGGATGACAACGTTCGGAATCCAAAGGCGAAAGTCGAAGCTAAAGACCAAGTCGTGAAATTGCTTCAAGTGGTTCGCGATACCAAACATTTATATAAGTCAAAAGAAATTGTATATACCTTAATAGGTAAGGTAAATGCGACGATAAAAGCCCATAGGACCGATTCTCAAAAGTTTTTTGGTTCTGGAGCTTCCTTCGAAGAAAGACATTGGATGGCCTTGATCCGCCAAGTTTTAGTGGAAGGATACTTGTCTAAAGATATTGAAACCTACGGAATTTTAAAGGTCACTGATAAAGGGTTGGATTATATTCAAAATCCGACTTCCTTTATGATGTCTGAAGATCATGAATATAACGAAACCGAAGACGAAGCGATTGTAACGGCTGCAAAATCTTCTGGAACCGCCGATGAAGTCTTGATGGGAATGTTGAAAGATTTGCGAAAGAAAGTGGCCAAAAAATTAGGCGTTCCACCATTTGTGGTATTCCAAGATCCTTCGCTTGAAGATATGGCGTTGAAATATCCAATTTCTCTCTCAGAATTGGGAAATATTCACGGAGTTGGAGAAGGAAAAGCGAAGAAATACGGTAAAGATTTTGTGGATTTGATCAGTCGCTATGTAGGTGATAATGATATCATCCGCCCAGACGATTTGGTGGTAAAATCTACAGGAGCTAATTCAGCGAATAAACTATACATCATACAAAACATTGATCGAAAATTATCCTTGAAAGATATCGCTTCCGCAAAAGGCTTAGATATGGATGCCTTACTGAAGGAGATGGAAATGATCGTGTATGCAGGAACGAAACTCAATATTAAATATTGGATTGATGATATCCTGGATGACGACCAACAAGAAGAAATCTTTGATTATTTCATGGAAGCCGAATCGGATAATATAAAAGATGCCTTAAAAGAATTTGATGGTGATTATGATACCGAAGAACTCCGATTGATGCGAATTAAATTTATCAGCGAAGTAGCGAATTAGTGATAAGTATTCAGTGGTCAGTATCTAGTAATGAGTATCTTCTTTTCAATGAATACTGTTACTGACCACTATAAATTTCCCCTCGATGCGGTTTCAAGGCATCACGAACAGAAACCATAAAATCATCAGTTACTACCATAAAAGCGATGGCATGCATTTCGCTGAAAATTTCGAAACCAGTTATGTTTAAAGGTAATTTCTCAATCTGGATATATTCTTTAAGATGAATCTCGTGGTGTTCGGCAGTTTTGGCGGAAGCTGGACCTCTAAAATCCCAAATGAGTTTGATTTGTCTTGACATTGTTTTTTTGCAAAGATAATTAAGGACTTGTGAACTGTATTTATTAAAAATTAAAAATTACGAATTAAAAATTACTACTTCGGTGAAACTGGGCTAATTTTAGTATTTTTGAAGGTAAATATATCTTTATGAAGATTCTAAACTACACTTTTCTGCTTTTTTCATCATTCGTTTTTTCGCAAGATCTCACACTCGAAAAAGCCAATCATCTCGCAACGCTACCTATAAAATGCCTTCAACAGGAATATCCGAATAAATTAAGTCAGTTGTTGATTGATAGTACTGAAATTCAATCGCCAAAAGTATTGCATCCCGCTTTTTATGGATGTTTCGATTGGCATTCGTCCGTTCATGGTCACTGGAGTTTAATGTATTTGCTGAATCATTATCCAAATCTTGACAAGAAAGAGGAGATTATCCAAAAGCTAAAAATCAATCTTTCAAAAGAAAATATCCAGGCAGAAATTGACTATCTTTCTAAAGCTCACGAAAAGTCTTTTGAGAGAACTTATGGCTGGGTCTGGTTATTAAAATTGCAATTAGAATTAGAAACTTCAAAAGAGCCTTTTGCAATAGAATTGTCACAGAATTTAAAACCTCTATCCGATTTGGTTATCGAAAGGTATATTGAATTCCTTCCAAAATTATTATATCCGATAAGAGTTGGGACTCATTCCAATACCGCATTTGGCTTGACCTTTGCTTGGGATTATGCTCTTCATTCTAACAATGTGTTATTTCAAAAAAGCATAAAGGAAAATGCTATTCGGTTGTTTCAAAAGGATGAAAATTGTCCGTTTACATGGGAGCCAAGCGGCACGGATTTTCTTTCGCCTTGCATGGAAGAAATCGGAATCATGCAAAGGGTTTTGCCTGAAAAAGAATTTTTAATTTGGTTGAAAGAATTTACCCCATCGCTTTTCAAAAAAGATTTTACTTGGGAAGTTGCAAAAGTTTCTGATCGAACCGATGGACATTTGGTGCATCTCGATGGATTGAATTTTAGTCGGGCTTGGAATTTGTATTTTCTGATCAACCAATATCCTAAACAATTTTCACACTTGAAACCATTGGCTGATACGCATTTGAATTTTTCATTGCCTTCGGTCGTCGATGGAAATTATGAAGGCGAACATTGGTTGGCTTCATTTGCTTTAAGGGCTTATGAGACTAAAAGGTGATTTTGTATTTAAAAAAATCTTACATTTGATAAAACAATCTATATGAAACACAATTACTTGACCCAAAAAAAAATTTTTTTTCTGACACTTCTTACTGCTTTCTGTTTGCAATCAAATGCTCAAACAGATTATACAGTAACGGCTATTCCGCATCAGGTTTATGTTGCATCTGTACCTGTTGAGTTTACATCTGATGATTTGTACACTCCTGCCATAACGCTTCCTTTTACTTTTAATTATTTTGGAATTGACTATGATCAAGTGCTCATCTCTACCAATGGATACATTGATTTTAGGACAGAACTTGCTGGACAGGGTTCTCCGTGGTCGTTTAATACAGCGATTCCAAATGCTAGTTTCCCGGTTAAGAATTCGATTTTAGCTTGCTACCATGATACGAATAATCAGGTTGGTGCTGGCTCAATAACCTATTCTGTTACGGGAGTTGCTCCTTACCGAAAATTTGTTGTTATTTTTAATAATCAACCACAATTTCAGTGCAATACGGCTGCAATAAGTACCTTTCAGGCCGTTTTATACGAAACCTTAAATACTATTGATGTTCAAATTGTGGAACGTCAAGTTTGTGCAACTTGGAATGGTGGTAGGGCTGTGATCGGTGTAATCAATAACGCTGGGACCGTTGCTGCTGTTCCGCCTGGAAGAAATACGGGAACTTGGACAGCACAGGAAGAAGGGTGGCGTTTTGCAACTTCAAATGTGTCAAATGCCTATAATTATACCAAATGTGATGATGATACGGATGGTTTGGTTGAATTTGATTTGCAATTGGTGGAAGATGAATTAGGTGAAGGAACAGTATCGTTCTATCCTACCTTATTGGATGCCCAATCCGTTACAAATGAAATTACAACAGCAACTTATACCAATGAAACAGCTTCTTTTCAAACGATTTATGCAACTGGAAATGGTGTTGTTACAGAGGTTGTTCTTAGAGTGGTTGATTGTGATAATGACTATGATTCGGATAGTGTTCCTACAGCAAATGAGGATTTTAATAACGATGGAAATCTCGCAAACGACGATACAGATGAGGATGGAATCCCAAATTTTATTGATAATGATGATGATGGCGACATGATTCTTACAAGTTATGAATATGCTTTCACTACTACAGAAAGCAGCCAGCAAAGTCCTCTGGATTCGCAAGATACAGATGATGATGGCATCCCAAACTATTTAGATAATGATGATGATGGTGACGGTGTTTTGACAATAAATGAAGATTATAATGGCAATAATGATCCATCCGATGATGATACAAATTTTAATGGATTGCCGGATTATTTGGAACAAGCCGTGGCTTTAGGTGTTGCAACTCCAACTTTGAATCATTTGATTTCACTGTATCCAAACCCAGCTGCTGATACTTTCACTGTCCTCAATAAAACGGATGTTGAAATTTCTACAATCTCAATTTTTGCAGTCAATGGAGCATTGGTCAAAGAAATTAAAAATGCACAAGAAGTGAATGCAGTTTCGATTTCGGATTTGCAAAGTGGTGTTTATTTCGTGAAGTTAACCACCGAAAATCAAGTTGTCAATTGCAAATTGATTAAAAAGTAAAAAATCATATTTAAAATAGGAAAGAAGGTTTAGTGTATGCTAAACCTTTTTTTATACCACTATATTTGAGGAAATTATTTTAAGTTTGCAAAAATTTCAATATGTCAAAAGAACTCCTTATTCAAGTTTCGCCGGAAGTAGCTGCTAATCCAATACTGCTAAAGGAACATATTGGAAAATTGGTTCAAACTTCTGTCAAGGAAATACAACACATTACCATATTGAAACGCTCGATTGATGCCCGACAAAAGGCTATCAAGATCAATCTGAAAGTGGTAATTTTTTTTGAAGGCGAACCTATCGTAGAGCGAAAAATAGAGCTTCCAGATTATAAAAATGTTTCAAATGCCCAAGAAGTTTTGGTTGTTGGAGCAGGACCTGCCGGACTTTTTGCCGCACTTCAATTGATAGAATTAGGTTTAAAGCCAATAGTACTCGAACGAGGAAAAGATGTGCAAGAACGACGACGCGACTTGAAAGCTATCAACCGCGATCATATTGTGCATGAAGATTCCAATTATTGTTATGGTGAAGGTGGGGCTGGGACCTATTCGGATGGAAAACTCTACACCCGTTCTAAAAAGCGTGGAGATGTAGATCGCATTCTTGAATTGTTTGTCGCTTTTGGAGCTTCAGACGATATTTTGATTGAAGCGCATCCCCATATCGGAACCAATAAATTACCTAAAATCATCAAATCCATTCGAGAAAAGATAATTGAGTTTGGTGGTCAGGTTTTGTTCGAAACTCGGGTAGTTGATATTTTGGTGAAAAACAATGAAATTCAGGGTGTTGTTACTCAAAAAGGAGCGACAATCAATGCAAATAAATTGATTCTTGCTACAGGGCATTCGGCTCGTGATATTTTTGAATTATTGGACCGAAAAAAAATATTTATAGAAGCAAAGCCTTTCGCTCTGGGAGTTCGGGCAGAACATTCTCAAGAGCTGATTGATAAAATTCAATACTCTTGTGATTATCGAGGAGAATATCTTCCGCCAGCACCTTACTCAATTGTAAAGCAGGTGAATGGGAGAGGAATGTATTCATTTTGTATGTGTCCTGGCGGTGTAATTGCTCCTTGTGCTACAAGTCCAGGTGAGGTTGTAACCAACGGCTGGTCGCCTTCTAAGAGAGATCAAATTACAGCCAATTCTGGAATTGTGGTCGAATTGAAATTGGAAGATTTCAAAGCTTTTTCAAGATTTGGACCTTTAGCTGGAATGGAATTCCAAAAAAGTATCGAACAAAAAGCTTGGCATCTTGCAGGTGAAACACAAAGAGTTCCTGCTCAACGAATGGTTGATTTTACACAATCGAAAGTTTCGGCTGACATTCCTAAAACTTCCTATGTACCCGGAACAACTTCGGTAGAATTAGGCCAGGTTTTTCCAGGATTTCTAACTCAAATTTTACGTCAAGGATTTACAGAATTTGGCAAATCCATGCGAGGTTATCTAACCAATGAGGCCATTCTTCATGCTCCAGAATCACGAACTTCGTCACCAGTTCGAATTCCGAGGGATTCAATATCTTTAGAGCATGTTCAAATCAAGGGTTTATATCCTTGTGCAGAAGGTGCAGGATATGCAGGCGGAATTATTTCTGCTGCAATTGATGGCGAAAAATGTGCTTTGAAGATAGGGGAAAGTTTGCTTTAGAATTTAATTGCAGTTTTCATATTCAGCTATAAAATCTTCAAAAGGGGTCATGTTATATTGATGAAAAAGAAGTAAATCACCTCTTCTTTGATCTTTTGGAATGTCCTTATATTCTTTCTGCAAGGCTTTAAATGTTGCTTTGCTTTGTTCTTTCATTTTCTTTTTTTCTTCTTTAGAAAGATTTTTATCACCATAGAAAGAATTATGAACTTTTTCTACGAGTTCTGGACAATCTTTGAATAACTCTTTTAAAGGATTGGCCAGGCGGTCACGTAAACTGAAAACATCTTGTAATTCTACCTCATAATAGTCAATAGCGTAGTTTTCATTTGCATTCTGCAAATAAAATTTTTCGGTTACTGTAGTTGTTGAAGATGGCATTCTTCTATCATGGTTGTATTGCGTTTCCCTGTGATAAAATCCATACAGATTTATTTTTCCGCTTCTTAAAAGAGGCAAGAATATTCGTGCTTTGCTTTCTTCAAGCATTCCTTTCCTGTTGATGCTTCGAATAAATAAAGCTTTATACTCCTTGTCAAAACCTTCATAATGAAGTATTATTTTATCGATGTCATCAATTGAAATCCTTTTGCTGTCAGCCTCTTCTGTGAGTTTAAATTTGATAGACTTGTCATTGTAAATCAATCCTTTTTCAAATGTTCCAAAGAAATTAAAATCAAAGAAATTGTTTTCAAGAAATGAATTGATCAATCCTTTTTCAGATTGTCCATCGGTATAATAAATTGTAGCATTGGTGTATTTTGCTTGTGCAAAAAAGCTAATAAAAAGAAGCAGTAAAGTAAAGTTAAGTTTCATTGTTTTTGGAATTTGAGAGGGCTATAATAACGCTTTAAAAATTGACTATGCTTGTCTGAAATATTTTTTTCGGAGTATTACAATCAATATGATTATCAAAAATAGTACTCCAGCTGTTAAAACGATATATGCAGCAATCTTGTTTTTTGTTCCTTCATGGAAATAAAGTTCATTTTCTTTTTCGATAAATTGAATGGAATTATTTAAAGAAATATTGCCGTATTGCTTTTGTGTTGAAGTGCTGCTGTAATAAAGCGTCACTTCATCATTCAGTTTCAATTCGTCGGTTTTGTCTAGCTCCGGACTAAAATCCCCACTTTCCTTACCTACAAAAATGTCGAACATAGTTGGGCTATTTTCGATTTTGATATATTTCGTAGCACGAGGTTTATAGGTTCCGATAGTGTTTTCAAGATAGCTTATTTTTCCCTTAAGTATATAATACTCTTCTTTTAGACGTGTAGTTCGATACATTAAAAAGCTCCCAATCAAAAGGATGATAAAAGGAATAATTAGTAACCACCATGGATTGTCTTCATCAACAACGGGTTTCTTGGAGAAATCATAATCTGCTGAAATTTGTCCTGATTTTACCCCTCTCTGTTTGTAAATACTAATAGCATATTCAATTTCATCAGTATCCTTATTCAGGTCAGCAACATTAAATTTTTGAGTTAAGTTTTTTGTTTCCATTCCAGAAAGAGCATTGAAAACTATTATGAGATAAGACAAACGCTGTCCTTGATGGTCAGTTTCAAAGTCCAGATAAATTGATTCAACAGCTTTCCATTTCTGAAAATTACTTTTCTTAGTCCAAATTCCAGAACTTGATAAGCTTAAGATTACAGTAGGGGAAATGATTTTATACAAAAAGTAAAAACCTGCCAGAAGCAAAATAGTGACAAATGCATAATCATTTTCAGGATGCTTGCTGGTTTCTGAATACAACCTGCTGAAAGGCATGTATACCATGCAAAAACATGCGACAGCAATCATTAAACTGTTTTTCTTGCCATCTTCAATTTTAAACGTGTGCGGAATGGCATTGTTATCTGCCAAATCAACTACAGTAGTATTAGAATTTATCCGTCGTTGGACGATTTCAAATATTTTTTGGCGATCTGCCTCTGAACAAATTGCCGATTTACCAGGTATAATATCAGATCGAATTATTCTTACCCCACTTGTCTGTGCCTTTTCAATCAAATCAGGCAAGTTGTTGACATGTTCAAAAGCCCAAATTTTCCATTTTACAATCAAATAGGAACGAACGAGCATAAAAATTATAAGAAAAAAGGAGACTCCTACGAAAACCCAATGGAAGACAACATTTAGTTGAATCACTATGAACATGCTGAGTCCCCAGCCAAAAATCATAATCACAGCTGCAATTTTGATCTTCTTTTGAATTGAAGCCAAGGCTTTCGAAACGGTAATGATTTGCATAAAAAAGATTGAGGCGTAAAAGTAAACATTTGCCACTTATATTTTTAATTAATTCAAAACTCGTTAAACTTTTGTAAAAACAAAAAAGCACTAAATAAAACGCAAGATTTTACTACCTTTGAGCGAGTTATACCATCTCTAAATGACCGAAGAAAAAGTAATATTAGTTAACGAAAATGACCAGCAAATTGGTCTTATGCCAAAACTTGAAGCACATGAGAAAGCCGTTTTACACCGTGCCTTTTCGGTTTTTATCCTAAACGAAAAAAACGAAATCATGTTGCAGCAAAGGGCTTCACAGAAATACCATTCGCCTCTTTTGTGGACCAACACTTGTTGTAGCCATCAACGCGAAGGCGAAACCAATGTGCAAGCGGGAACACGTCGACTCTTCGAAGAAATGGGTTTTACAACTGAGCTAAAGGAGCTTTTTCACTTTATTTACAAAGCACCATTTGATAACGGCTTGACTGAACATGAACTCGATCACGTCATGATTGGCTATTACAATGAAGCACCCAAAATCAACCCCGAAGAGGTCGAAAGCTGGAAATGGATGTGCATCGAAGACGTAAAAAACGATATGCAACACCATCCAGAGCTCTATACCGTGTGGTTCAAAATAATTTTTGACGAATTTTATCACTATTTAGAAGACCATAAATTATAAAATTCCAAATCTCAAATTCCAAATCCTATATCAAAAATGAAAGTCACCATCTCCAGAAAAGCCCATTTCAATGCCGCTCATAGATTGTATAGAAAAGACTGGTCGTTCGAGAAAAACGATTCGGTATTTGGAAAATGCAACAGCCCCAATTTTCATGGACACAACTACGATCTAACTGTGAGTGTCACAGGAGCAATCGACCCCGAAACCGGTTATGTCATGGATATAAAAGAATTGAGCGACCTCATTTATCAAGAAGTAGAAGTGCCATTCGACCATAAAAACTTGAACTTGGACGTTCCTGAATTCGAAAACTTAAACCCAACTGCAGAGAACATTGTGGTGGTTATCTGGAATAAACTCCGACAAAAAATTAATCCCGATTTTGACCTCGAAGTTGTGCTCTATGAAACACCTAGAAATTTTGTCACTTATCGTGGAGAATAATTAGAAGCAAATCGCTTGGGCATTTTTGGAATCTTTGTTCCCGCCATCCTCCCAAATCTTTTTGTTTTTAAAGAAAAAACAAAAAGGATTTTCCTTCATGTCGGGGCTATTAGACAAACCATTCTCACTTTTGAATCTTTTGAGATAAAAATGAGAATTAGTGTAAACAATTGACAAAATAGTGTAATGGAAAATACCATAAAATAACCAACTTTGAAGAAAATATAAACCATTATGACTTCAGCACTTTATCCATTGCAATTTCATCCAATTTTAAAAGAAAGAATTTGGGGAGGCAAAAAACTCAAAACAGTTTTACATAAAGAAATCACTTCAACCATAACAGGCGAAAGTTGGGAACTATCCACTGTCGAAGGCGATGTTAGCATTATAGCAAACGGAACCTTTCAAGGAAATTCCTTGCAAGAGCTAATCAATAACCGTCCAGAAGATATTCTTGGAACAAAAGTATACAAAAGGTTTGGCAGGCAATTTCCGCTACTCTTTAAATTCATTGATGCAAGAGAAGATCTTTCCATTCAAGTGCATCCAAATGATGATTTAGCCAAGGAACGCCACAACTCTTTCGGAAAAACCGAAATGTGGTATGTAATGCAAGCCGACGAAGGTGCCAGAATTATTGTGGGTTTTAAAGAAGAGTCCAATCAAGAAGCCTATCTCGAAAATCTAAAAAACAAGAGCTTGCTTTCGATCTTAGATCAGGTTACGGCAAAAGAAGGCGATGTCTTCTTTCTAGAAACCGGAACAGTTCATGCCATTGGAGCAGGAATCCTCTTGGCCGAAATCCAGCAAACTTCTGATATCACGTATAGAATTTACGACTTTGATCGCGTAGATGCAACAGGAAATACGAGAGAACTTCATGTTGATTTGGCCTTGGATGCCATCAATTATGAGGTAGTGGAAACTCAGAAAAAATATAAAAAAGAAAAAAACATCTTCAATGATGTAGTTGATTGTCCGTATTTTACAACCACTATGCTTCCGTTGCAAGGTACTCTAGAAATCAATAAAACTTCGGAATCTTTCACGGTCTATATGTGTGTGGAGGGCTATTTTGAAATTGAATATGATAATCAAAAATATCAGTATAAAAAAGGAGATACGATTTTGCTTCCAGCGGCTTTATATGCATTCAAAATCAGCGGAAATGCTTCAATTTTAGAAATTTACATTTCATAGTGGGTTATCTGAAGATTATGTGTACTTTTGCAATCGCAAATTAAAATTAGAAATAAAATGGCAAACATTAAGAATTTAAAGAAAGACATCAACTACGTTTTAGGAGATATTATTGAGGCAGTTTACTTATATGAACTTACAACGACAGGAAAACCAAGTCCAGAAACTAACGCTTTGATCGATGAAGCGATTACTGCATTTGATGTTTTGATTGCTAAAGTGAATGCAAAAAATGTTGAAAACAAAAAAGCACACTTCAAACAAATCAACGTAGAATTAGAACAAGCTGCAAATCAATTGGTTGCTAAAATCAACGAATTGTAGTCAAAAAAAACAATAAAAAAGTGCAGATTTTTTTTGGAAAATTAAAATTCAGTCTTATATTTGCACTCGTATTGAAGTCGCCAGCGTAGCTCAGTTGGCTAGAGCAGCTGATTTGTAATCAGCAGGTCGTGGGTTCGAGTCCCTCCGCCGGCTCAATAAGAAAACCATCACAGTAATGTGGTGGTTTTTTGGTTTTGTACATTTCTTGAATTGATAATGTTTTACAGTTTAAGTATTAAATATAAAATAAGAGCATAAAAAAAACATCCGCCGAGGCGGATGTTTTTGATTTTTGTATTTATGACTTTTTACTTTTCCGATTTCTTTATGTCGGCGATATATTCGTTTAAAAGCTTTCCGTATTTTGATTTTGCAATTTTTGCTGGAAGAGCATTGTTGATGGTGTCTAGGTATTTGATATTTGCATTGCTAATTTCTGATAGGGCAATATAGGGTGCTATATCATGGTTTTTGTTCGTAATGGCAAAGTTAATGGCATAGAGGTATCTTCTTTTTAAATTGCCTTCGATTTTCTTGTCGATGCTGTCTAGATCTGATATACGGTTGAAACGTACTGCATCGAATCGTTCTTTTGAAAGTTCGAGATTTTTAGTAGTGAATCTTGAATTGATTTTCTTGAAATCTTCGTAGAGCTTATGGTTTTCGGAACCTGTTATTTTTGCGTCAGCAAAGAAGTGTTTTAGGCTAGTTTCGATATTGATGTTTCCTGGTTCGGCAAAGACTGGAAGGTTATTGTCGACTGAATTGGTAACACCACGGTCGATGAACAGATAGAGCATTTCTGGGGATTCCAAATCTAAATGGGACTCGAAAGTAGATTCGCCATCGATGATAATCGAATCGATCACCACTAGATTGGTATCGACAATTTTTTGGATGTAGAGTTTTCCTTCTTGAAATCCTTTGATGTTTCCGGTGATGTGGAGGTTTTTATCGGATTCTTTCTTGCTACAGCTGATGATTAGGAATATTGAGAATAGGGCAACGACGGCGTTTTTCATTATAAATAGTTTTTGTTTTTTAATGTGGGGCAAAATAATGAAAAAATCCCCAATTTAGATTTTAAATTGGGGATTAATATGATTTCTTTTTTTTCCGGTTCAGGTTTATGGAGGGCTTTCTAGCCCTGATGGTTGCAACTATCCTTTTGTTCCGGGGTTCGGAACAAAAGATAGTGCATCCAGCAGGAATATGGATTTATTCTCTGCCAAATGATTCGCTCCTTATCCTTTTAGCCAAGCTTCTTTTAACTTGTTTTTGGTTGCATCTGATGCTTGGAATCCTTCGGTTTCGTCCATTGGGATTTTTGCGTTTCCTTTTAGGGTTAGCTCTTGACCGTCGCGTTTCATTTTAAAGGTTAGTGGGTCGCCTTCCTTGATGGCCATGCTCATCATGATCAGATCGTTGACGTTATCGAGGTTGTATTTTACGTCGTTGATGGCGAGTAGAACGTCGCCTCCTTTGATGCCGATGGTGTTCATGAAATCGTTCAATTCGGCTCCTGGGATGATTAGTAATTCCTTTGTTGAAGGGTCGAGAACTGTGATAACGGGTGCTTGATTGTGGACAAAAATATTCCCTGGAACTTGCATTGTGGTTTTTGTAACGCCCATTTTTGCAAAGTATTTTTCGTATGGAATTGGAGTTGGTCCTGCAACATACGTGTTTAGGAATTCGCCCACTTCTGGGTAGGTGAGCTGTGTTATTTTTGCAAAAAGATCTTTGTCGTCAAATGCTTTTTGAGTTCCATATTCGTTGGAAAGTTTTTGCATCAGGTCGAGAATTCCTCTTTCGCCATTGCTTTTTTCTCTGATTGTGATGTCGATGCACATTGCGATTAATGCTCCTTTTTCGTAAACGTTTAGGTATTGGTCCTTGTAGGGCTTTTTCAAGACTTCGGCACTCATTTTTGTGAAGGGCATCGTGTCGTCCATTTGCAGTGAATTGGCAATTTTCCCGTTCATTCTTTGGTAGAATTGTTCTTCGGTGATGAGGCCTTGATTGACTTGGAACAGATTTGCAAAATATTCTGTCACTCCTTCATACATCCATAAGTGTTGTGACATCTTTGGTGTGTTGTAGTCGAAGTTTTGGATTTCTTTTGAGTGGATCGTAAGCGGTGTTACGATGTGAAAAAATTCGTGGGAAACGACATCTTTTAGTTGTTCTGCCAGTTGTTCTTTTGGCATCATTTCCGGCATGACTACGGTTGTAGAAGTTGGGTGTTCCAAAGCTCCAAAGCCATTTGCATCGGCACGGTTCATGTCTGACAGGTATAGCAATACTGCATATTTTTTAGTTGAATTGAATTTGCCCAAGAAATTTTTTTGAGCGGTCATCATGGTTTTCATCTCTGGGGTGATGCTTTCGGCCGTTATAAGTCCGTTTGGAGAATAGACCGCGATGATGATTTCCATTCCGTCTACTGTAAATGTGGTGTAGTCTGGTTTAGAATACATGATAGGATTCTCTACCAATTCGGCATAACGGGAGGTGTTGAACGTGTCTTTTGTGTCGCTGGCGTCCTTATCGACCATTGCCGTAGCTCCCCAAAGTGTTGCTGGGTGTGCAATATTCACTTTGTAGGGAAACTCGATCATGTCTGAAAAATAGCCTACGAAAGCATGGGTGTTGATCATGAAGTTTTTGCCTTCCTCGATATTGGTTCCGGCTGGTGAAAAGATGTCGTGGGTGTCTTCGATATCATAAGTATCGTTTACATAATAGGTAATCTTGCTGAGCTTTTTTGCATTGCTGATTTTCCATGAGTTGTCCTCTAGTTTTGCAACAGTCAAGGCTGTTCCTTTGGCATCATAGGCTTTTAAGTTTTCTATGAATTTGCCATAATCGTCTTCAGAATAGGTGCCTGGGATGATCTTTGGAACGTGATAGGTGACTTCGTTACTGCTGATTTTTGGTGGGGTAACGGTGACCATGACTTGATCGTCTTTTACTACATTCAAGTCGATATCTACTTGTATTTGCTTGTCTTTTGATTGTGCCGTAGCATTGAAGTTTAAAAATGACATTGTTATTGCCAAAAAGTAAAAACTTTTGAGATTCTGAACTCTTAATTTCATCTTTTTTAGATTTGATTTGAATGTAAGACTGTGGTTTAACAAAATTGTTACATGTTGCAAAGAAAGTTAATTTAAAAAAGGGTGGGAGTTATAGAGTTGTTAATTTAAAACAAGTTTTTTATCTACATTTGAGATTAAAATGCGATATGCAAATTGTTTCCCTTCTACTTATCATAATAATTGTATTGTATGGTATCAAAGAATTGAAAAATTCTAATAAGTTGCCAAATGATAGTGCATATAATATGTATCAAAATTCTAGATATTATCGTCTATTGATAATGGTGATTGTAGTTGTATGTGGATTAATTATATTCTTGTTTCGTTGTTTTTTGAATAATAAGTGTTAATATTAAAACACGTATTCAAATGAAACATTCCCATAATAATTGACAGGAAGCCCTGGGTAATAATATCTTGGAGTGGCATTTCCAAAAGCGGTAGCATTGACCAAAACCATCGAGGCATATTTTTCGTTGGCGATGTTGTTGATTCCAAAAGCAATTTTAGAGGTAAATCCTTTAAATACTTCAAAATTATAACCTGCTTTTAGATTGATGATCTCATAGCTGTCGCTGTAAACAGAATTAGCATCGTTTAGTGGAATCTCATCCACAAATTGATAGTCGGCAGAAAGGTAGAGGCCAAATTTTGTATTGAAGCTTATTCCGGCATTTGCTTTATTTGACGGAACTCCAGTGAGTTCATTTCCTGAGAAATCATTGTCAATAAATTCTTTGAACTCATATTTTCCAATCGATGCTGCAACAAACGGATTCAGTGTCAGGAAATGGTTTATTCTAAGGGTATAGTCTGCTGAAAATTCTATTCCTTGATGGAGTGTTTTGCCAGCATTTATGCCAACATATTGGTCGTCGCCAATTCTTTGAGCAACTAGTAAATCGTTGATTTGCATAGAATAGATTGAAAATTCTGTGTATAAATTCTTGTTTAGCAGATAGAACTTCCCGCCGATTTCAAAATTATAGCCACTTTCGGGCTTGATGTTAGAATTGATGGTGCCGTTTGCTGTCAAGGTTTCTTCGACGCTTGGAAGCGAAAAACCTCGGCTTGCCGAAATATAAAGTGTTTTTAAAGAACTTGGTTTGTATAAAAACGAAAGTTGAGGCGACCAAATGGCGCCATAGCTATAACTTTCGGTAAAAGCATCTTCTATTGGAAACGTTGAGTCTAATTCAAATTGGGTCTTGTTGACATTCAATCCCGTTTGGAATTCGAATTGATTGGAAAAGGCAAAACGTAGTTGTGCAAAAGCATTGTAGAAATTGCGTTTCTGGTAGTTTTGCGTGAGTTGATTGCCTTGCAAACTGCCTAAATCATTATTTTCTTCATAAAGGTTTTCGAATGTTTTTCCGGTATAATCATCCCGAAAATATTCTGCTCCAAAATTGAAATTGCTTTTAATTGTTCCGATAGCAAAACTTCCTGTAAAGGCTGTTCTAGCACCATAAGCAAAATTATATTGTCGCAACACATCAAAAGGACGAGGTTCGTTATTGTCCTTGTAATTGATGAAAACCGAAGAGGCATTTTTTAAGTTTTTGCTGATTTCAAACTCATACGAAAGTCCTCCCAAAACCGATTTGTATTGCTTGAAGCCTTTTGAGTCAACCCAAGTGGGGGCTCCGGCTTGCGGATTATTGTCAAACATTTCCTTGTTGATAGAGCTCGGAATAAACGCTTTTAGATAGGTATGATTAAAGAAATAACTGAACTTGCTTTTTTCCTTTCGGAACAATTCGCCGGCAAGTGTGATTCCTTCTCGATTGTAGGAGCTGTTTTCCCGCCAACCGTCGGTTTTTAGATGGTGATAACTGATATTGAGACTCGAAGTGTTAGTGTTTAATCCGTAATTCAAGGTGTTTTTTACCAATCCGAACGAGCCGTGAACGGTACTGATTGAAGCTGTGTTTTGATGCAGATTGTTTTTCGGGGTAATCAAAATGGCACCACCCAAACCTGCTCCATAAATGCTGGAAAGTGGCCCTTTGATGATTTCCACTTGGCTGATGTTTTCCAGATCGATGTCTTCGATGGTGGTTTCGCTATTGCCGGAAGTTAGTGGAATGTTGCCGTAGAAAGCTCGGATTTTGTTGGTTCCGTAAGGTGTTCTCGCTCCAATTCCACGAATGGAAATTCTGTTGGTCGTCACGTTTGCCGATTGCATATAAACACCAGGAATTCGGTTTAAGGCAACGGAAATATCGGTGTTGTTATTGGCTTGCAGTTCCTTTTCGGAGAGAATCCCTATTGAAGCTGGAGCATTGAGCAAACTGTCGTTGATATGGAAATTGCTTATTGTTACTTCCTTGAGGATCTCACCTTTGAAAATGGTATCAGATTGAGAAAATGATTTTAAAGAGAAAGAGAAGAGGATTATTAATAGAAAATAATTCTTTTTCATTGAACGCGGTTTTATGAACACAGATTTCACAGATTATCACAGATTCGCCACCTCCAAAAATCTGTGATAATCTGTGAAATCTGTGTTAGAATTTTTATTTATTTGCTCTGATTTGCCAAATTGTGTTTCCGCTTTCGTTATAGCTTGTGGGGATTTAGAGGTTTGTTCTTTTTCAAGTTTGAAATTACGGCTTTTATTTTTTTCTACCTCTTTAATTTATTGAATATTAGAAATTTTTTAACATTAATAAAATTATAATAAATGTGAAATTAATTATAAAATAGCTGTTGGGGTTTTTAGTATATTTGCACCTTATACTTAAAACGATTTATTGTGATACAAATCCACGACAAGCACTTCGTTCCGTTTATATCGGCAGAAGAAATTGATTTTGCATTGGTGAACATGGCAAAACAAATGGATGATGATTTTTTTGATGAAATTCCAGTATTCATAGGTGTTTTGAACGGTTCTTTTATGGTTTTGGCCGATTTGATGAAGCATTACAGAGGCATGTGTGAAGTTAGTTTTGTGAAAATGGCTTCGTATGAGGGAACTCAAACGACAAATTCTGTAAATGAATTGATTGGTTTGAACCAAGATTTGACGGGAAGAACAGTCGTAATCGTAGAAGATATTGTGGATACAGGCAACACAATAGAAGTTTTGAAAGATATTTTGAAGGCTCAAAATGTGAAGCATTTCAAGATTGCAACCTTGTTCTTCAAGCCTGAAGCTTATAAAAAAGACATCAAGCTGGATTATGTAGGAATCAGAATTCCGAACAAATTTATCGTTGGTTATGGATTGGATTATGATGGACTAGGAAGAAATTTATCTGATGTTTACCAACTTGCGGAATAGTAATTAGAATAACAACAACACAAATAACAACAACAACTTTTTAGAAAAAATGATTAACATAGTTTTATTCGGGAAACCTGGAGCTGGAAAAGGAACACAAGCAGAATTTTTAAAAGGAAAATACAATTTAGTGCACCTTTCTACAGGAGATATTTTCAGGTTTAACATCAAAAACGATACAGATTTAGGAAAATTGGCAAAAACCTTTATGGATAAAGGAGATTTGGTTCCAGATGAAGTAACTATTAAAATGTTGGAAAGTGAAGTAGATAAAAACCCAGCAGCAAAAGGATTTTTATTTGATGGTTTTCCTAGAACAATTGCACAAGCTGAAGCATTAGATGCTTTTTTGAGTTCTAAGCAACAAGAAATTACAGCCACAATTGCTTTGGAAGCCGATGATGAAATTTTGGTAAAGCGATTGTTAGAAAGAGGAAAAACTTCTGGTAGAATTGATGACCAAGATGAGGAAAAAATCAGAAACCGTTACCAAGAATACAACGAAAAGACAGCTCCTTTGATGGATTATTACAAAGGACAAAATAAATTCTATCCTGTAAACGGAATAGGTTCAATCGAAGAAATTACAGAAAGATTGAGCAATGTGATTGAAAAATTATAATTCAGCACAAACACTAGTACTAACGAACACTCCATACATTGGAAATACTTATAATTCTTTTCTTGATCATTCTAAACGGCGTTTTCTCGATGTCGGAGATTGCACTGATTTCTGCCCGAAAGAACCGTTTGGAGAATGCTGCAAAAAAAGGAAATGCAAGTGCGAAAGCTGCATTGGAATTAGCCAATTCGCCAAATAAATTTTTATCGACCGTTCAGATCGGAATTACGTTAATCGGAATTCTGACGGGTATTTTTTCTGGAGATAAAATTACTACTGATGTTCAAGTTTTTGTAGAAGGATTTGCATCTTTAAAACCTTATGCAGATTCAATCGCAGTGGGAATTGTTGTGGTAATTCTTACTTTTTTCTCCCTTGTTTTAGGAGAGTTATTGCCTAAACGAATCGGTTTGAACCATCCAGAAGCCATTGCAAAAGCAGTAGCTCTACCAATGAAGGTGATCTCAATTATTACTGCTCCTTTTATTTGGTTGCTAACGATTTCTACGGAGTTTTTATTGAAAGTATTAATGATCAAGCCATCTGCCGAAGGAAAAGTAACCGAGGAAGAAATTAAGGCCATCATTAAGGAAGGAACCGAAGGTGGAGAAGTTCAGGAAATTGAACAGGACATTGTGGAACGTGTTTTTCATATTGGGGATAGGAAAGTAAATTCGCTGATGACGCACAGAAAATCAGTTGTTTTTCTTCCGCTAAATTCTGATAAAAATCAGGTTAGAGATATGATGTTGAAGGAATTGCATTCGATTTATCCAGTTTATGGCGATAATTATGATGATATTGTTGGGGTTGTAAATCTTAAAAATATTTTCGCCAATATCGAAAAAGACAATTTCAATCTGAACGAGATAATGACCGATGCTCCATTTATTATGGAACAAACCACGGCTTACAAAGCGTTAGAGAATTTCAAGAAAAGCGGTATTCATTATGCTTTTGTGTCAGATGAATATGGTGTTTTTCAGGGTGTTATAACATTGAATGATATTTTGGAAGCGTTGGTTGGAGATGCTTCAGATTTTTATAAAGAAGATTTTCAACTTGTGGAAAGGGAAGACGGAACATGGCTTGTGGACGGACATTATTCGTTGCACGATTTCCTTACCTATTTTGAATTAGACGAGCTCATTAATGATTATGAAGTAACAACCGTTAGTGGTTTGATCATGACTGAACTATCCTATATCCCAAAACAGGGAGAAAAACTAATATGGAACCATTTTGAACTCGAAGTTATCGATATGGATGGTGTAAAGATTGACAAAGTAATGGTGAAATCATTGCAGAAATAAATAGTTATTATTCACAGTTGTAAAACTGAGATGAAAACTGAAAACTAAAAAAATGACATAAGATTTGAAATTAAAAGGAGGACAGCCAGTGGCTGTCAGGTATTTTTAATCAGAGTTGTTTTGAAAAAGCAAAAATAGAAAAGATGACAGAGGGGAACTTCGTAGATTACGTTAAGATATATGTTTCATCCGGAAAAGGAGGGAAAGGTTCAACGCATTTGCATAGAGAGAAATTTATTGAAAAAGGTGGTCCAGATGGTGGAGATGGTGGTCGTGGTGGTCACGTTTATTTGGTTGGAAACAAAAGTTTGTGGACGTTATTTCACTTGAAATTCGCCCGACATATCAAAGCTGGTCACGGTGGTGATGGTGGTGGCGATAGAAGTACAGGTCACGACGGAGAAGATAAATTTATCGAAGTGCCATTGGGGACTGTGGTTCGCGACAAGGAAACGAATGAAATTTTATTTGAAATTACCGAACACGGCGAGAAAAGAATTGTAGCTCAAGGTGGGAAAGGTGGTTTGGGGAACTGGCATTTTAGAAGTTCGACGAACCAAACACCAAGATATGCACAACCTGGAATGCCTTCTATTGAGATGGATATGATTTTGGAATTGAAAGTCTTGGCAGATGTTGGTTTGGTTGGTTTCCCAAACGCTGGAAAATCTACTTTGCTGTCGGTTCTAACTTCTGCAAAACCAAAAATTGCCGATTATCCGTTTACAACCTTGAAACCGAATTTAGGAATTGTGGCCTATCGTGATTATCAATCGTTTGTGATTGCCGATATTCCTGGAATTATTGAAGGTGCTGCCGAAGGAAAAGGTCTTGGACATTATTTCTTGCGTCACATCGAAAGAAATTCAACTTTGTTGTTTTTAGTTCCTGTTGATACTCCGGATATTAAGGCAGAATATGATATCTTGGTAAACGAATTGACAAAATATAATCCTGAAATGCTCGATAAGGAGCGAATGCTGGTGATTTCAAAATGTGACATGCTCGATGACGAGTTGAAAGCTGAATTGAAAACACAGTTGGATAAGGATTTTAAGGATATTCCGTATATGTTTATCTCCTCGGTTGCCCAGCAAGGGTTGACGGAATTGAAAGATAAATTATGGAAAATGTTGAATGAAGAAAACAACCAATAATATGAAAAAGCTAATCGTATTGTTTTTATTGTTTGCTGGTTTAGCAGGACATTCTCAAAATGTCTCAGATTCTACCTATTTTAAAATTGCACCTTCAAAATACGATTGGAGCAAGCTTGATATTTCGGATATTACTTTTTCGATTGACATGAAGCAGTTCAAAGATGTTTCGGTGGTTTCATTTTATGATTTGAACAGTATTTTCAAATATGATTACATCCAAAATCAAGGATTTTATACTTCTCAAAGAGTAACAGCAAATCCTGGAGGAAGTTATTTGGCAGTTGATAGGGATTTTTATTATCCAAGCAGTGCCGAATCATTGGCTGGTGCTTTTGTGACCGGTTTGTTTAATACTATATTCAAGTAAATTTTTTTTTAAGATTTATACTAAAACCATCCAATCGGGTGGTTTTTTTGTGCTTTTTAGGAAGGGTTTTCTTTTGGAAATAAATCTTGATTATAGCAAGAACCGCGATAGGGATTGAAGTGGCATCCTTTTCCCTCTTTCTTTAAGAGGGAAAAGATAGAACGGACAGCCTGGCCATTCGCCCAAATGCTGCATATTCTAAAAGAAACGTTAAATGTCAACTATAACGTTTTAGTTTGTATGTTTTTATAGGAATCGGGTTCTCAAAAAGAGGTATATTAGCACCCTTAAAAAAATAGGCTTTAATTTTTTAAAGCCTGTCGATTAACTAACTAATTTATAAAAATGAAGAAAATTATTTTATTCCTTACCCTTTCGTTAGTGGCTCTTCCAGCCAGTATGAAGGCAAATGAGGGAATGTGGTTCCTGATGTTTATTGAAAGATTGAACCATAGGGATATGGAAAAAATGGGACTGCAACTAACTGCAGAAGAAATTTATAGTATTAACAACCACAGTTTGAAGGATGCAATTGTTCAATTTAATGGTGGTTGTACGGCTGAAATCGTGTCGAAAGATGGTTTGGTTTTAACGAATCACCACTGTGGATATGATGCTATCGCTGAACTTTCTACTGAAGAAAAAAATTATTTAAAGAATGGTTTTTGGGCAGCTGACAGAAAAGCTGAGATGAAGCCAAAATCATTGTATGTTCGTTTCTTTGTTCGTATGGATGATGTTTCGAAAAGAATTTTGGGTGTTGTGAACGACCAGATGACGGAGTTGGAACGCGAAAAAGCAATCAATCAAGAGATTGCAAAAATTCAGAAAGAGAATGATGAAGGCGGAAAATATACTGTTTCTGTTCGTCCGTTTTTTCAAGGAAATGAGTACTACTATTTCGTGTACCAAGATTATAAAGACGTTCGATTGGTAGGTACTCCTCCTGAAAGTGTTGGAAAATTTGGTGGTGACACGGATAACTGGGAGTGGCCACGTCATACAGGGGATTTCTCGATGTTTAGAGTCTATGCCGATGCGAGCGGAAATCCTGCTGAATATTCTACTGATAATGTGCCGTTGAAACCAAAACACCATTTGCCCGTTAGCTTGAAAGGTGTGAAGGAAAATGATTTTGCTATGATTCTGGGTTATCCTGGAAGAACCAACCGCTGGATGCCAGCTGGCGGAATAGATCAGAACGTGAAGTATGCTTATCCTGCATGGGTTGAAGGAGCAAAAACAGGTATGGATGTGATGAAAAAGTATATGGACAAGGACGAAAAAGTAAACTTGATGTATGCTTCAAAATATGCTTCGACAGCGAATTACTGGAAAAACCGTCAAGGAATGATCGATGCTTTGTCGAAATTTGGAACTGCAAAAACGAAGGCTGCACAAGAAGCTAAGTTTGAAAAATGGGCCAATAAAAAAGCTAACAAGGCAAAATATGGTAACGTAGTTTCGACTATCAACAACTATTATAACACTACAAATGTAAAATCAGGACATGATAGCTATTTGCAACAATTGATGAGAACGGCAACTTTAGGGATGCTTCCAGCTAACTTAGGAACCGGATTACTGGCTTATCAAAAGGAAAATGACGCTAAGAAAGCCGAAATGCTTCCTAGAATCGAAGCTGCATTAGATGCTTATTATGGAGAATTTTATGCTCCTTTGGAAAAAGACGTTTTGATTGCCCAACTGAATTTATACAGCTCGAAAGGTGCTGCTTTTGGTTTGCCTACTTACATTGCACAATTGAAAAAAGCAAACAATGGTGACTTTACAAATGACATCAATGAGGCTTTCGCCAAAAGTATCTTTGCTTCGAGAGCGGCAGTTGAGGCTTTCATGAAAGACCCAAAACCTGAACTAATCACGAATGATCCTTTGTACTTGATTTCTACTGATCTGCAAACGAAAATGAGAGCCAAATCAGACGAACTTGCCAAGATGGAAAACGATTTTGGTAGATCATACCGTTTGATGGTGGAAGGTTTACGTGAGTCTAAATTGAATGCGATCGAATATCCAGATGCAAATTCAACTCTTCGTTTGACATACGGAAAAGTTAGAGCTTTGCCAGCTGATAAACGTAACGATGCTAAGATTAACAACTATACCACAATGGATGGAATGGTGAAAAAATATGTTCCAGGTGACGACGAATTTGACATGCCAAAGAAAATTGTGCAAATGAACGAAGCTAGAGATTATGGTCAATATGCAGATCCTGCAGGTTATATGCCTGTTAACTTCTTGACTGATAACGATATCACAGGAGGGAACTCAGGTTCGCCAGTATTGAACGGAAAAGGAGAATTGATCGGTTTGGCATTTGATGGAAATATCGAAGCAATGGCGGGAGATGTAATCTTCGATCCAAATTTGCAAAGAACCATCAACGTTGATATTCGTTATGTGCTTTGGATCATCGATAAATTTTCGGGTGCAAAACATATTATTGATGAAATGACGATCATCAAATAAAAGGTACTGTTATTAATTCAAGAAAAACCGTTTCAAGTGATTGAAACGGTTTTTTTATTAGTTTACTTTCACTTGGATTGCTTTAGAATGCACACTAAATTCTGGAGCATACATGCTTTGAAGCGTAGATATTCCGTCGTTGAAGTGTCCCACATTGTTGACCCTCACATCATATTCTAGCACATAAATTCCTTTTTTAATTTCGTCAAAAAAGAAATGAGTTGCAGCATCTTTCGTGCTTCTGTAATAGCTAAGACGGTCATGCCATTCATATTTCGAAATCACATCAACTGGCTCAAAACAGGAGGCTCGAAGATCTTTTAGATGGACAAATTGCAAATCAGTTTCAGTAGTTACAATCAATCGGATGGTAATGAGATCGCCCGTTTTCAGGGTTTCTTCGGCTACTTCCACCAATTCATTTCCTTGAGTGGTTTTGATTTTTTTGTATAGATTTTTTGTAACCGATAAGGCAGCCGTACTGTCGGTTTTGATGTTTTCTAGATCTTCAAAATACTGCCAATACACACCACCATAACCTGGAACTTCGGATTTGTTTTGTATCGAAATTGTTCCCATATCATTGGTAATTTCATCGGCTTTCCAGTTCATTTTGATATAACCAGTATTTGCTTCTTTCTCTTTTGAGGATAGCTTCTTGGTCAATACTTTTTCATCACCCATTTTAAAAACCGTGTTGTCTTTGATACTGGTCCAATCATTTCCTTGGAGGAGCAAAGCATAAACGGCTTCGGTGGTTGCTTTTGTGGTAGGCCAATGGTTGGCCTGTTTGTTTTTGAGCAGCCAGGCTTTCATTTCATTTGCATAGGTCTTGTCTTTTTCTATTTCTGTAAACGCCTCAATTAGCAAAGCTTGGGTTTCAATAGCCGAATTGTACCAATAATAACCATTGGTATTTTCAATCCAATACATGCCATAATCATCGTTTCGTGCGGAAGTTTCCTTTAGATGATTGATGATTTTTTTAGCAAAATCTTGATCCCCAAAACGGTGCATTGTCAAGGCTAAAAGTGCTTTTTTATAAAGTGAATAATGTATCCAATTGGCCTTGAATTCTACCTTTTGAATAGTGATAATCGAATCAATTTTGGTGGAAACTGGCATTTTTTCTTCGTAAAAACTTCGAGCATAGAGGTAATGCAAATTTGAATAAGCATAATAATCGATTTGATGGTTTTTTATCGTATTGTTTTGGATGAATTTTTGATCTAAATAAGGGATCGCCTTGGCTGTGATGGTCTCCAGTTGTGAAGTTTTTTCGGGAAACATTTTGTTCAAATGACCAAGACCTGCCACAATATGTTGGGTGATGTACACATTCTCGTTTCCGCCGTCAAACCATGAAAATCCGCCCGTCGGCATTTGTTTTTCGGTTATTTTTTTGAAAGTAGTTTCCATCGATTCTTTCATCGTGTTCAAGTCCATCAACAATGCCAAACGCTTGTTTTTCAGTTCGTCATTTTCGACGTCAAGCAACCATGGCGTTTCACTCAACACGATGGATTTTAGCTCTTCATTCAGATTTAATTTTGAAGTAGAAGCTGGATTGTTTTTCCAACTTTCGAATAAAGCCGCTACTTTTGGACTGCTATTGAGCAATTCCGTAGCGATAAAATTGGCATAATATCGTGAGAAAGTTTGTTCTGCACATTCATGTTCATATTCCATCAAATAGGGCAGGGATTGCAAAGCAAACCAAACAGGATTTGAAGTATATTCTAACGTAAATTGATGATTTTTAAGGGTTTTAGATGTGTTGTTTTTCAGATTCTCAAATACAAATTCTTTCTTCGTGTTACCTTTCATCCAAATCGGAATACTTTCGGTAATCAAAACTTTGTTGGATAAAACCGGCAAAATGTTTTCTTCTCCATCACTAAAGTTACCAGATTTGGCTACGATTTTATACTGCAAGCCTTGTAAACCTTCGGGAATGGTTATCGTCCAGTTTACCGCCACACTTTCCTTTGGCTTGCAAACGAAGTTTCGGGTGTTTTGGGTGTTGATTGAAATGCTGTCAATCGGTTGCATGTTGGTGGCGTCATAAAGCAGTAACATTGCGATTCCAGCTTTGGTTTCATTGGTCATGTTTACCACTTTTGCCGAAATGTTTAGGGTATCTTTTTCTCGAACAAATCGTGGCATATTGGTTTGTACCATCACGTCTTTTTGCGAAATCACATCGGTTTGAAAATAGCCCGATTCTGCTTTCTTGTTATGACCATACAAACGCAATTTCCATCTTGTTAACGATTCTGGATTGGTAAATTGGAATGAAAAATGTCCGTTAACATCGGTTTTTAAATGGGGGTAAAAGAATGCGGTTTCGTTGAAGTTGGTTCTAGTTTTTACTTGTGCGAGTTCTTTTAGGGTGTTTTTTGTGGTGATAATAACAACGCCATTTGATCCTCGAGAGCCATATAAAGATACAGCTGATTTGTCTATTAATACCGATAGCGATTCAATATCACTTTGATTTATATCCATAAGTTCGCCTTCAAAAGGAACACCGTCAATAATAAATAAGGGTTTGTTCTTGTCGGAAACGGAAGAAGTGCCTCGTATTTGAATGGTTGGATTATTACCGGGCTGTCCTCCAGCAGTAGTCATGCTAACTCCTGATACAGTTCCTATTAGCATTTTTAATGGAGATTGATTTTGTTGGATTGCTAAGTCGTCTGCACTAATAACACCTATAGCACCCGTAACAGATTCCCTTCTTTGAGTTCCATAAGCAACCACAATCACTTCTGAAAGACCCATAGCATAATCTTCTTCCAACACAATTTCATATTTTTTATTTTTAGTAACTGGCATTTCAACCGTCTTCATTCCTATGTATGAAAATTGCAAGACTTCCCCTTTTGCTACTTCAAGTTCAAAACGACCATCAAAGTCGGTTTGAGTCCCTCGTGTTGTTCCTAAAACTGAAACGGTAACTCCCGGTAGTGGCAAGTCGCTTTCGATAACAGTTCCAGAAACCAATTTTGAATTTTGAGGAATTTCAGTTTTGGGTTTTATTTTGTCTAAATATTTTTTGCGTAAATATTCATTTTTTGGATTGTTGAAATCAAATCCAAACCAACTAATTTCTGGATTATAAGTGGGTGTTGGAAAAAAGATGCTTGGCATTTCAAAATTGGAAATGCGTTTAAAACTGTTTGATTCGATGTTAAGATTCGGAAAATTGGGTTGGTTGTACCGTTCATAAAAATCAATATCGGACCAATTTCGTTGTGCAAACTCATCAAGTGAACTGTCATACATACTGGCCAAAATTTCGGCTTCGAGTTTAGGATTGGTGATCTTAAACGACCAATTTTCTAAACTTCCAGGTTCGATTTTATTGCGTAAACTGATGACTTCAAAATTTAGTTTTTCTTGTAAGAGCTCTTTTTTTATGGTGTGAGTTCTCACTTCGGTTTTGTTTTCCCAAACGGTAGCAAAATGAAAATACAAGTTGTTTTGATAGTCTTTTTTCTTTAAGAGTTTAAAAAGGGTTTTACCATTTTGAAGTTGCTGAACTTGTTCGCTTTCAACATATTTTTCATCTTCATAAAAACGTGAAGTGACATACAAGTCTGGAATTGCCGATTGAATCAAGATTTCAAAATGGGTTGAATTTGGTTTAGAAACATCTGTAAAAATGAACAATTCTTCATTGCCGTTTGGTTGTTGAACTGAATTTAGGGTAATATAATTTTCAACTGTAATTTGATTGTTGTTGCTATCGGTAGCGGTTGTGGTAATTTTATATCGACCCTTTTCGCTATTTTTCAAGAAATCTAAACTCACGTTTTGACTTTCTTTAGTGTCGAATGCAATTGTTTTTACAGGTATTATTTGTTCCTCATTATCGGTTGCATCATAGGGTTCATAGGGAAATTGTTGCTCGAATTCGGCACGCGAAATGGTTTGAATTTCTGGAAATTGAAATAATCGGTTTTTTAGAAACTTTTTCTTCTCAATTTTTTCAATTTTAATTTCACCCGAAGCATTTATGGAATATCCGTTTAAAGTAGTTGCTTGAATCGAAAGTTTATTTTCGTTTTCTACAAAAAGTTCGGGAAGTACATTCACTTCGAGCGACATAGTTTCTTTACCAACGTTCACGTTTTGTTTAGCCGTTCGGGTTTCCCCATTGGTGTCGGTCACACTAACATCAATCGTAAAATTAAAAAGTTTGATGCCTTGTGACTTTTTATCTTCGTTTTCGCCCTCTTCCTCTTCCAAATAATTGTCCTCAAAATCTTCATCTGTCGCCGAAAAACTAATGGTGAAGTTCCCGTTTTCATCGGTAAAGATTTCTTCCATAATATAGTTTGTATCGTCATCATACCCGCCATTTATTCCTCGAACATATTTTGATATAGAATAAGAAACTTTTGCATTTATCAAATTATTTCCTGCCAAAGCCTTAGCATTTCCTCGAATTTTGATCGAATCGCCAATGGTGTAATTTTCCTTGATTTGATCAAATTTTACTTCAAATGTAGGACGCTTGTATTCTTCAACTTGAAACGTAAACTTTTCATCACTATAATTGATTCGGTCCCAAAAACGGTGTTCTTCTTCTTTTTTGTCATAATAGTTGCTGTCGTTTTCATAATCATCTCCTTCATCAACCGTCAAAGTAAACTGTCCTGTCAAGGTGTTTTTTGGCAAATCAAACTCACCCGAAAACGATCCGAATTCATTGGTTTGAACATCAAATTCGTTCAATACCGATGCATTCACATCTTCGATCGTGACATGAACGGTCACAAATGGAACCACGCTTTTTTCTTTGTCGAGCTTCTTAACCAGAATACCTTTGTAGAACACTTTTTGTCCAGGACGGTAAATCGCGCGGTCGAAATACACCATCGCTTTGGCTTCGTAGTTTTCATAATCAAGCTTCTCTTCATCACTGTCGTAACGAAAAGCCCTATCATAATAGGATCGAAGCGTGTCGTTGCCTTTCGACACAATAATAAAGTTGTCATATCTTTTATTTTCTAGACGTTCCCTGATCTTGAACGAAGCTTTTCCAACTGTATTGGTTTGTGTTTTTTCCTGATCGTTTTTGATTTCAGCATTCGCTATCGGTTGTCCAGTTTTTCTATTCAGGACTTGAAACGTGTTGAATTTTGCATCTCGGTCGGTAACCACACTAAAGTTTGAAACCGTTATTTGGTCATACGTAAAAGCATTATTTTCCGGGTCATTTGGTGTTTCTATAAATATCAAATAATTCCCGATATCCATTTTCTTCAATAAGATTTCTGTCGAATATTCAAAATGATCACCTTTTTCCGGTAATTTTTGAGTGTATGTTTTTACAGGAATATTTTTTATTTTAAAATCTAAAAACAGCGAATCTTTGTTGATGTTTCTTCGACTTTCGTCGTAATAGTTATAGGTGTTGTCGAACCACTCATTGTATTTTACAGGAAGTTTATAATAACTGATGGTAACCGAATCAACATTTCGAAAATGCACCAAAGCTCGCGTGTTTTCATTTGGATATAACAGCTTTTGAAAGTTGATGCTAAGTGTTTTTTTCAAAATATTGTTTTTAACGACTTCGGATTCATACAAAGCATTCGGATTGATTTTTATCGTTAAAATAGTATCAATCAAAGCCAAAGCTTTTTGATGATAATTGATTTTTGACTTCTTTGTAGCTTCTTGCATATAAACTTCTGCTCGATCGGCTCGAAGCTGCTGTTTCAAAAATAGTGAAGCAGTTTTGAGTTCTAAAGCTTGGATGCTTTCTTGGTATAAATCTTCATCTTCATAAATAGAATGTATGTCTTGAAGTCGTTCATAATAAGCCCAATCTGCCTTTTCAGGATTTTTTTCTAGATAGTATCGTTCATTATTTTGAAGCAATTTCAAATATTTTTTTAAGTTTTCATCTGTCAGTTTTTCAATTTTTAGTTGGTCGAAAACTTTTGAATCTTGGTAAAATATTTGATAAAGAGCTTTGCTGTCGGGATTGTTTCTGTAGTTCCAAGACGCTATTTTTGATTTGTAAAATTTTAAATTTTTATCAATCAAAAAATCATAAAGGGAGAAGTTTTTACCATCAGTATAAGCGGGAATTTCAAAAATTTCTTTGTAGGTTGTGATAGGAGTTTCGCGTAAAAGCGTTTCGTTTTTCATTACTTCTTCAAACGCTTTTTCTATGTTTTCATCAAAATCTTTCGCTGTCCAGGTTAGAAAATCATTGCTTTTTTGGTTTTTTAAATCTGTTCTTTTATTGATAATATACCTATGACTTGATTGATACTTTTCAAGAATATCAGCATAGAGGTAATTCAAAATTGCTTTCGAAACAGGTTTTGCCTCCTTAATCTCGTTTTTGAGATTGTTGATGATGGTGGTTTGAGCTTTCTCGTCAAAAACCTGCTCAAACTTCGAGAGGTAGAAAAAGCACTTGATGATTTGTGGTTCATCCTTTTTTTTCTTGGCCTTTTTATAAATCGATTGCACTTCTTCTTGAGCCGATTTTATTTGCCCATCAAGCTCAAATTGATAGACAGTCTTCCAATTTTTATCAAAATCTTGGGCATAGAAGATAGTCGAAAATAACAACAGCGCGAGTAAGTATATTTTTTTCATAAAAAGGATATTTCTTTTATAGAGTATAGATTTGATAAAAAGGTTGGAACACTTGTCAAACATTTTCTAAAAATAAATCTTTTCTCTCAGCATTTTCCTATTTTTGAATCAAATTAAGGCTATGCAATTTATAAAGATTTTTATTTTACTGTTTTCAATTCAAATGGTGGCTTCCGATTTTGAAAAGGCCGAAAAACTTTTCAAGCAGGAAAAATATTCGCAGGCCGAACTGCTTTTTGAAAAACACCTTTCTTCACATCCGAATCATACCAAGACCTTAGAATATTTGGGCGATATAGCCGGACATGAAAAAAAATGGGATAAGGCAATTTTGTATTATGAGAAAATAAAAAATCAATTCCCTAGAAATGCCGACTATCAATATAAATATGGTGGTGCAATGGGAATGAAAGCTAAAGATGCTAATAAATTCAAGGCTTTAGGAATGATTGATGACATCGAGAATGCTTTTTTGATGGCTGCAAAACTGGATCCGAAGCATGTTGATTCCCGTTGGGCATTGGTTGAATTGTACTTGCAATTGCCTGCAATTGTTGGCGGAAGCGAAAAAAAAGCTACAAAATATGCCGAAGAGCTACAAAAGATTTCTCCCGTTGATGGTTATCTCGCAAAAGGAAAAATTGCGGAATACTTTAAACGTTATACTCTAGCCGAGAAAAATTATACACAAGCCCACGAAATTGGAAATTCAAAAACCACTTTTCAAAGGTTATATGATTTATATTTGAACAAGCAAAAAAACGCGACTAAAGCAAAGAAATTAAAAGAACAATTTGACAAATAGGTTAAAAGTTTTTGAGATTAACAAGCATTGATTATACCTCATAAACTTCTAAACTCATAAACAACAAAGATGAGAACACATTTTATAGCCATCGGCGGAAGTGCGATGCACAATCTAGCATTAGCATTACACAATAAAGGATACAAAGTTACAGGAAGCGACGATGCTATTTTCGAACCCTCCAGAACACGATTAGAAAAAAAAGGAATTCTACCGGAAGAAATGGGATGGTTTCCAGAAAAAATAACGTCCGATATTGAAGCTGTAATTCTCGGAATGCATGCCAAAGCTGATAATCCTGAACTTTTGAAAGCTCAGGAATTAGGACTAAAAATTTATTCTTATCCTCAATTTCTATACGAACAATCAAAGAATAAAACCCGTGTTGTTATTGGTGGTTCTCATGGAAAAACTACGATCACTTCGATGATTTTGCACGTGATGCATTATCATAATATCAATGTGGATTATATGGTTGGAGCTCAACTAGAAGGTTTTGACACGATGGTGCATCTCACAGAAGAAAACGATTTTATGGTGCTTGAAGGCGATGAATATTTGTCTTCGCCAATAGACAGACGCCCAAAGTTTCACTTATACCAAGCCAATATCGCCTTGATATCAGGAATCGCTTGGGACCATATCAATGTTTTTCCAACCTATGAAAACTATGTAGAGCAGTTTGAAATTTTTATTCAGAAGATCACAAATGGCGGAATATTAGTGTATAATGAAAACGATCCAGAAGTCAAGAGAGTAGCTGAAGCTGCTACAAATCCGATTAGAAAACTTTCCTATTCAACTCCAGCCTATAAAGTTGAAAACGGAACCACGTTGCTTGAAACCCCAGATGGTGACATGCCAATCGAAGTTTTTGGAGCACACAATCTCAATAATCTTGCAGGAGCAAAATGGATTTGCCAAAATATGGGTGTCGATGAAGCCGATTTCTACGAAGCCATTGCAAGTTTCAAAGGAGCATCAAAGCGTCTCGAAAAAATTGCTTCAAATGCAAATAACGTTGCCTATAAAGATTTTGCACATTCGCCAAGCAAAGTTTCGGCTACGACCAAAGCTGTAAAACAACAGTATCCAGATAAGAAACTCATAGCTTGTCTAGAACTTCATACCTACAGCTCGCTAAATGCTGAATTTCTAAAAGAATATGAAGGAGCTCTTGATGCTGCAGATGTTGCCGTGGTTTTTTATTCGCCAGATGCAGTAAAAATCAAGCAACTCGAAGAAGTAACTTATGAGCAAATCGCACAATCTTTTAATCGTAAAGATTTGGTTATCTATACCAATCCAGATGCTTTCAAAGAATTTTTATACCATTTGAAATTTGATACCGAGAAAATTGCCCTGCTTTTAATGAGTTCTGGGAACTATGGAGGGTTGAATTTCGATGAAGTTAAAAATCTTATTTAGGAGCGAAACACTAGGCATTTGTTCAATCCATGTTCCCGCTGGAGCCACTCGCTTTGCAACAGCTCTTACGGCAGTTGCAAGAGCTCAAACAATGGCACCATCGGGGCTATTGGAAAACCTATTTGCATTTTTGGGAACTTTAGGGTTTTTCAAAACGATAATGACCCGTGATCTCATATCGAAATAAACAATCCTCCAAGACTTGTCCACTACCAACGTTGTGAACAATAAGATTTCTTTTTCCATCAACAGATTTTCGATTTGTTGCAATGCCAATATGTGGCAATTTACCACCAATCATCCATGTTACCAAATCGCCCGTTTTATAATCCGAAGCCTTCTTGGAAACTCCTAAGCTTTTCCCTTTTCGCGTAAAATAGACTTGCAAATTAGGAACCCTTCGATGATCGATATTGGTGTCAGGTCTTTTTAGACCCCATGTTTTAGGATACAATGAAAAGTTTTTTTTCATGTCAAGATGCACTTCCTTTTGAAGGTCTATTCCAAGTTTCCGATAAGCCCGAATCACAACATCGGTACAAACTCCTCTGTCTTTTGGCACATCGACATTTGGGTAAGGAATCGAAACATATTTTGGATCATAAACAACCTTGTCTTTCGTTAAAGAAATCGCAGCTTCAGAAAGTTTTTCAGCAAAACTTTTTTCCAAAACAAATGAAGAAAAACCAACAAAAAGAAAGAAGATATAAAAGGATTTCATATTTTAGTATTTGATATTCAAACGAAGAAAGTTTGGTTTAAGTATCAACGTGTTATAAAAACCATTTCAATAACTAAATGCCATAAAATCATGGAAGACAATACTCCTTTTTCAATAAAATATTGGGCAGAAGACGATAAACCTCGTGAAAAACTAATGCTCAAAGGCAAAAGCGTTCTCAGTGATGCCGAGTTAATTGCAATACTCATAGGTTCTGGAAGTCGAAGCGAAAGTGCTGTTGATTTAAGCAAACGTATTTTAGCAAGTGTCGAAAACCTTAATGCTTTAGGGAAATTATCCTTGCAGCAACTCACAACTTTCAAAGGAATTGGCGAAGCTAAAGCCATTACCATAATAGCAGCAATGGAACTGGGAAGAAGACGTGGTTCTGAAGAAACGGTAGAACTTACAAAAATTACTTCAAGTAGGGTCGTTTTCAATATCATGCAACCTATAATTGGAGAACTTCCACATGAGGAATTTTGGGTTTTATACCTTAATAATTCCAACAAAGTAATCTATAAATCGCAACTTAGCAAAGGCGGAATTACAGGTACAGTTGTCGATGTAAGGATCATCTTCAAAGCCGCTTTTGAGCACAATGCAACAGCATTAATTTTGGTGCACAATCATCCTTCGGGAGTGCTTCAAGCAAGTGATGCCGACAAGCAAATTACTCAAAAACTAAAAGAAGCGGGTAAAAACTTAGATATAAGTGTTTTAGATCATATCATTATTACAGAAAAAAGCTATTATAGTTTTCGTGACAATAGCATTTTTTAAAATCGTTTAACCCAATTTTAAGGAATTATTTTTTTCAGTTTTACTATCTTGCAGCTTTTACTGATAAAATAGAAATTCAGCATGATCACTACAAAGAATTTAAAGTTCAACTATAATTCAACTATAGGATTTGACTTTCCAGATTTAAATTGCAATCCCGCCGAAGTACTCTTGATAACTGGAGGTTCTGGAAAAGGAAAGACTACACTTTTGCATTTGCTAGGAGGTTTGTTACGACCTGTTTCGGGCAAAATTAATATTGATAGTGTGAATCTGGATACGTTATCAGAAAAAAAATTGGATCACTTTCGCGGAAAAAATATTGGTTTGGTTTTGCAACAATCGCATTTTATATCGTCTTTAAATGTTCTCGAAAATGTAGAACTCGCTTCCTGGTTATCTGATAAAAAAAAGAAATCCGAAAAGGCCCAAAATTTATTGGAACAACTCGATTTGAAAGACCAACTATATAAATTGCCTTCACAATTGAGTATTGGACAACAGCAAAGGGTTTCAATTGCAAGAGCTTTGATCAATGAACCAAAACTCTTATTGGCAGACGAACCAACGTCTAGTTTAGATGATGAAAATGCAATAATAGTAGCCAATCTCCTTTCGGATTTATCAAAAAAGTACAATGCAGCATTGGTTATTGTTACCCACGACCAAAGATTAAAAGAGCGTTTCACCAATATAATTTCATTATGATTCTAAAAATAGCCTGGAAAAATATTTGGTTTAAACCTTTAAATACCATTTTGAGTGTCATTTTGTTAACGGCAAGTGTGGCGATAATTTCACTTTTAATTTTATTGCAGGAACAATTCGAAAAGCAATTTTCAAGCAATATTGATGGAGTAGATTTAGTAATAGGTGCTAAAGGAAGCCCGTTGCAACTAATACTTTCGTCTGTTTATCAAGTGGATGCTCCAACAGGAAATATAAGTTATGAAGAGGCTAAAACTTGGATGAAACACCCTTTTGTCAAAACGGCAATTCCGTTAGCATTTGGCGACAATTATCGGGGATTTAAAATAGTTGGAACAACTCCAGATTATCTCGAAAAATTTGGAGCAAAAGTCGAAACAGGAAAAATATTCAGTAAAGATTTTGAAGTTGTTATTGGAAGTGAAATTGCTAAAAAGTTAAACATTAAAATAGGTGACAAATTTTTTGGATCACATGGAGATGCAGAACAGGGAGAAGTACACGAAGAATTTGCATATATCGTTTCAGGAATTGCAAGTCCAACGGGAAAAGTGATTGATAATTTGATTTTATCTAATATTCCAAGTGTTTGGGCGATGCATGATAGTCATGACCATGAAGCCCATACCGAAAATCCTGCACATGGAGAGGAAGGACATGTTCATGAAGAAGGAGAAGAGCATCATCATGATCATGAAGAAGCTCTAGTTGAAAATCCGCCACATGGTGAAGAAGGTCATGTTCATGAAGAAGGCGAAGAACTTCATCACGACGAAATTAGCGAAGAAGGAAAAGAAATCACAGCGGTTTTGATCAAGTTCAAAAACAAGATGGGATTTGTTTTATGGCCTAGACTCATTGCCCAAAATACTGATATGCAAGCTGCATCTCCAGCTGTCGAAATCAACAGATTGTTCTCTTTGTTTGGAATTGGTTTACAAGCTTTGCAGTATTTGGCCTATGGAATTATGTTGATTTCGGGTATCAGTATTTTTATCGCTTTGTATAACACTTTGAAGGAAAGAAAATACGAATTTGCCTTGATGAGGGTTAGTGGAGCGAGTAGATTGCAGCTTTTAGGACTCGTGCTTTTCGAAAGCCTTTTGCTTTGCATCACAGGATTTATTCTTGGTACAATTCTTGGTAGAATAGGGCTGTGGCTGATTTCTTCCACAACCGAACAGGATTATAAAATGGCTTTCGATCCTTTTGCTTTTGCATTAGAAAAAGAAGGAGTTTTATTTATAGTAACTATCTTTGTAGGTATAATTGCGGCATTAATTCCCGCAATCAAGGCCTACAGATTAAACATTTCAAAAACTTTAGCAAATGCGTAAAATATATTTTATAGGTTTTTTATTGGTAGTATTAATTGCCGTTGAAAAAGCAATTATTTCAAATAAAAAAGTAATTCCAAATTCAAAAAAGCCGGTTGAGAGACTCGAAACTGCTTCGTTTTTCCCAACACATTTTGGCAACGAACAAGTTTATATGCCAACAGCAATTGACACGTTAAACTGGAAACTTTTAGGCATGATTAAATTCGTGAAAAAGCCAGACAAGGAATATGGCGAAGTGATGTATCCGGTTATCAGTCCGTTGTTGAAACAAAAAAACAAGAAGAGGATTGCCATGACGGGTTTTATCGTTCCGATTGACAATGTTTCTTTTGCCTTGAGCAAAAATGTATTTGCATCTTGCTTTTTTTGCGGAGCTGCAGGACCCGAAACTATCATGGGAATCAAATTTAGAGGAGCAACTCCGAAGCTAAAAACCGACCAATATGTTACACTTGAAGGAAATTTCAGGGTAAATGAAACCGATGTAGAGGATTGGATTTACCATATCGAAGATGCAGTAATCGTTAAAGGAAAATAATTTTGGAAGCAAAAATTTCAGACGTTTTTTTTGATTTGGACCATACTTTGTGGGATTTTGAAAAAAATTCTGCTTTGGCATTTAAAACGGTTTTGTCCAAACACAAGATAGAAGTTGATATTGACCAGTTCGTTTCACATTATGTTCCAATCAATATCAAATATTGGGAACTTTATAGAAATGACGAAATTACCCAAACCCAATTGCGATACGGTAGGTTAAAGGACACTTTCGACTTGCTTTCGTATGAAATCGATGATGAGAAAATCTTTTTTCTCTCAGATGAATACATTCATTATTTGCCACAATTTAACCATCTTTTTGAAGGGACAATTGAGATTTTAGAATATCTGAAACCCAAATATAATCTTCATATTATTACCAATGGATTTCATGAAATTCAAAGTAATAAATTAAAAAACTCTAATATTGGTGGTTATTTTCAAACGATCACCAATTCAGAATCGGCTGGAGTGAAAAAGCCAAATCCTATGATTTTTGAATATGCAATAACTTCGGCTAAAGCCAAAAAAGAAACTTCCATAATGATTGGCGATTGTATCGAAGCCGATGTAAAAGGAGCTTTAAATTTTGGTTTGGATGCCATTTTGTTCAATGAATGCAATGCCGAAGTACCTGAAAATATTAAGCACATCAACACTTTATTAGCATTAAAAAATTATTTATAATTTGAAATGAGCATGACCTAAAATTGGTCGCAAAAACCAATCAAGATATGCGACACGAGCTTACGAATTGGCGAAGCAATTACATATGACCAATAAAAAAAAACAATAAATATTTACATATGAAAAAATATATCCTTCTTCTTTCGGTTTTATTGAGTTTTTCAAGTTTTGCACAAAATGTGAATGATTATCCTTACTTGATTGTTCCAACAAAATTTGATTTCCAAAAAAAGGAAAACGATTACCGCTTAAATACCTTAACAAAATTCAATTTAGAAAATCTTGGATTTAAAGCTTTCTACTCCAATGATAATGCAAATATTAATTTTAATGAAAGATGCAGTTATCTAAAAGTTGATGTGAAAGAGCCAGGAGGTGGTTTTTTGATTACTAAATTAGAAATAACTTTTACCGATTGTAATAATAATGTGATATTTACGTCACAGGTTGGAAAAAGCAAAAGTAAAGATCGAAAAGATGCCTACACTGAAGCTCTGAATGAAGCATTTGAATCTGTTAAAGATTTGAATTATAAATATAACGGCAACAAACCCGCTGTAGTTACAGAAACAAAAACAGCTCCAGTTGCTACAGCACAGCCAGTTGAAGTAACGAAGCAAGAAGTGATTGTAAACCCAAACCAACTTTTTGCACAACCCATAACAAACGGTTTTCAGTTGATTGATACTACTCCAAAAGTTATTCTAAAAATGTTTAAAACTTCGCAAGCTGATTATTACACTGCTGTTTCGGACGCCAAAAACGGTGTGGTTTTCAAGAAAAATAACGAATGGTTTTTTGAATATTATAAAGATGATAAATTGATTTCAGAGAAATTAGATATTAAGTTTTAATCTCAAATCAGTATCCATATTTATCTTTCCAGCGATTCTTCAAGAACTCCCGTGTTCCATTTTCCCTTGAATTATTTCCAGGAACATAAATTGGCGTGTTAGAAATGGCATCCGGTAAAAATTCCTGTTCGGCAAAATTGTTCTGGTAGTCGTGTGAATATTTATACTCTTCGCCATAACCCAATTCCTTCATCAATTTTGTTGGGGCATTTCTCAAATGAATCGGAACCGGCAAGTCGCCTGTTTGTTTCACAATTTGTTGGGCGGTTCCAATAGCCAAATAGGAAGAATTGCTTTTAGGAGAAGTCGCCAAATAGACAGCACATTGGCTCAGAATAATCCTACTTTCGGGATAACCGATTGTGGAAACCGCTTGAAAAGTATTGTTTGCCATTACAAAAGCTGTCGGGTTTGCATTTCCGATATCTTCACTTGATAGTATCAGCATTCGTCTGGCAATGAATTTCACATCTTCGCCACCTTCAATCATTCTGGCCAACCAATACACCGCTCCATTAGGGTCGCTTCCTCGAATCGATTTTATAAATGCTGAAACAATATCATAATGCTGTTCGCCAGTTTTGTCATATAAAACGGTGTTTTGTTGAACCAATTGCAAAACCAAATCATTCGTAATGATAATTTCTTCAAGATTAGAAGCATTGACAACTAGCTCAAAAATATTCAGTAATTTTCGTCCATCGCCACCTGAAAGTCGTAACAAAGCCTCGGTTTCCTTGAGTTGGATATTTTTTTCTTTCAGATAAACATCTGTTTTCATCGCTCGTTCAAGCAAGGCTTCCAAATCCTGTTTCGAAAATGCATTCAAGATGTAAACCTGACAACGCGACAGTAAAGCAGGAATTACTTCAAAACTCGGATTTTCAGTCGTGGCACCTATCAAGGTAATCCATCCTTTTTCAACTGCTGCTAAAAGTGAATCCTGTTGTGATTTGCTGAAACGATGAATCTCATCAATAAACAAAATTGGGTTTTTGGTTGTGAAAATTCCGCCACTTTGCTTGGCTTTTTCAATCACGTCACGAATATCTTTCACGCCCGAATTGATAGCACTCAAAATATAAAAAGGCCGTTTTGATTCCTGTGCTATGATTTGAGCCAAAGTGGTTTTCCCAGTTCCAGGAGGTCCCCAAAAAATTAAAGAAGGAATAATTCCTTTTGATATTTGATGAGTCAACGAGCCATTTGGGCCAACCAAATGCGACTGACTAACATAATCTTCTAATTGCTGAGGACGAATTCTTTCTGCTAAAGGTGCTTCCATGGTTGTAAAATTACTCAAATATTTTTTTTAGAAATAATGTATGTTGTGAAAATAAATGTAAAATTAGGGTTGACTGTTTTAATGGAATTTACGCTAATTTTTGTGAACTTCTGCCAAAATTGCATTAAAAAATTTTTGGTTACATTCTTGATTTGAAATCCTATATCGCAATTCTTAAATCCTAAATTCCCAATGAACGATAACCATTTTAAGTTTTCACTTTCCGTTTTTGTATTGCCGCTTTTATTGGTGTTGTCACTTTGGGTTATCTTTTGGTTTGAAATTACCTATAAGGTCAATTTGACGGAATATGGAATTTATCCCAGGACTTTTACGGGTTTAAGAGGAATTGTCTTCAGTCCGTTTTTGCATGGAAGTATGGAACATTTGTATAATAATTCGATTCCGATTTTCTTACTGGTTGCTGCTTTGCGGTATTTTTACCGCGAACATTTTTTTAAGATAATGGGATATGGAATATTGCTTTCGGGATTGTTGACTTGGATTATCGCTCGCGAATCCTATCACATCGGAATCAGCGGATTGATTTATGTTCTGGTAAGTTTTATATTCTTTAAAGGAATCAGGACGAAATATTACCGATTAGTAGCGCTTTCGCTTCTGATTGTAATGTTGTATGGAAGTTTGATTTGGTATGTTTTTCCTGACGTTGAAGACGGGATTTCATGGGAAGGGCATTTGGCTGGTTTGATAACAGGTTTTGTTTTCGCAGTGATTTTCAAAACACCAGAATACCAAAAAATGATCAAATATGAATGGGAGAAACCTGATTTTGACCCAACAGGAGATAAATTTTTAGAACGTTTTGATGAAAATGGAAACTTTGTAAATCCGCCAAAACCCGAACCGGAACTTGAAATTGATCCTGAAATTTCTTCAACTTCGAATTTCAGGATAACCTATCATTTTGTTGAAAGCAAAAATGTTCAGGATAAGGGAAATCCCGAAGATAAAAAGGATGCCTTTTGATTGTTTTTTTAGCCCTGATGGAGTCATTGTCTGAGCTCTTGCAACTGCCGTAAGAGCTGTTGCAAAGCGAGTGGCTCCAGCAGGAATATGGATTCCAAATACAAACCAAGCGATTCGCTCCTGAGAAAGAAATCTAAAATTATTATTGTCTTTGTCGCACCGTTTCATAAAGAAAAGCGCCACAGGCCACGGAAACATTCAGAGATCCGATGGTTCCGAACATTGGAAGCTTCGCTTTCTCATCTACAATTTTAAGTACAGAAGGATTGATTCCTCTATCTTCCGATCCCATGATGATCGCTAAAGGTTCGTTGAGCGATAAATCATAGATATTTTCGTCGGTTTTTTCGGTTGCCGCAATTGTCTTGATTCCAGAACCTTGAAGGAAGAAAATAGCATCCTTGATGTGTTCAACTTTACAAATAGGCACGTTGAAAACGGCTCCTGCAGAAGTTTTTACTGTATCACCATTAACGGGTGCTGAACCTGCTTTTTGAACGATAATTCCGTTAACTCCGGTACATTCGGCAGTCCGGATAATGGCTCCAAAGTTTCGTGCATCCGAAATTTGATCGAGGATTAAAAATAGGGGAGTTTTTCCGCTTTCGAGTACTTTTTCTACCAAATCTTCCAACTTTTGAAAGGCAATTGGAGCGATTGTGGCAACGGCACCTTGGTGATTATTTGGTGTTAATCTATTTAGTTTTTCGATTGGAACATAGGAGAAATTGACGTTGTTGCGTTTCATGACTTTCATCAAATCCTTCATCAATTCGCCTTGTGCGTCTTTTTGAAGAAATACTTTGTCAACCTCTTTTCCAGCCTGAATTGCTTCGATAATGGCTCTAATCCCAAATATTTGATGCTCTTTTTCCATGGTGCAAATGTAATAAAAAATCTGCCAATCAAAAGGTGGTCTTGAAACTGATGTGAACAATTGAATTAGAGAGCTTTATGGTTTGGCCTTTCGTGCTTCCATTAGCATACACCAAATTCAAAAGTCCGTTTTTTGTGAGTAGTCCAAATCCGAAACCAATTCCGAGTAGCCTGTCGTTAATGTCCGAAGTTTTGTCTTGGTAATAACCGTAATCAATTATAGAATGCACATAAATGTTTGGGGCCAAAACATAGCGGTATTCCGTCAGGATAGAAGTCAATAAGTTTCCCTGAAGACTATTTTCGTTGAAACCCCGAATCGAGTTGATGCCTCCAAAGCGATACAATTCATTGATGATGTAATTTTCGCTTTGCAAATAAAAATTCTGACTCTTGAGGTTGAAGCTGTTCTTTTCGTTCAGATAAACATTGTGTTTGATATTGAAATCAAAAAAAGATTGGCTGTTAGATTCCAGTTTCGAACTCCTTTTTCCCAAACCGGCTTTCAAGCTGATTCTGGTTTTCTCTGGAAATAAAAAATCATCTACTTTGAAATCCAAAAATTCAAAGGTGCTCGTTACAAAAGAATTTTCAAAATCGCTGATGCTGAAATTATTGGTATTTTGAATATCGCTTGATTCAGTTGATTGATAACCAACATAAAGACGGGTGTTGTAATTAAAGTAATACCCTAGGTCAATTGCGGTTTTTGTGTTTTGAAAAGTACTGTCTTGTTTGAAAATATTCAAATTCGCCTTCAAACCAAACGGACTCTTGAAAATATAAGGCAATTCAATACCAACATTAAAAGTACGTTGTTCGTTTCCATCGCTTTTCCAATATAGCGTAAATTCCTCGCCAACGTTTAAAGAATTCACTAAAAGCAAATCCAAATAACCATTAAAATTGACTTTATCTTCGTCGTCATTCGTAAAACCGATGTAGCCGTCAAATTTGTTTGGCTTCGATTTTTCCAAATACACATATACTTTGGTGGTGTCTTTTGTAAACAAAATTTCAGGATAACGCGTCTGGTTTACAAATCGGAATTTATTGAAATCATCATACACTTTCTTCAAATTTTCCTGATTGAACGTCTTGTTGCGGTACAAACGCTTGATATTTTTTTTATGACCTTCTGGGAATTTCTCATAACCGTTAATCACAATGTCGTTCAACTGCCGTTGATTGCCAGTTTCCAAAAATAATTCGGCAAATAAAGTATTTTTTTCTTTCCTAAAATTAATCAGTTTCAATCGTGCCAAAGAAAAACCTTTTCGTTCCAATTGGTTCAAGGTCGCATTCAGGAAGCTTTCGGTTTCTTCAAAACGAATCTTCAAGGTGTCATTTTTATTGTCAAAGTAACTCGAAAATTCACTACCTATATGTATATGTATAAATTCAGTTTTTTTTCCAACTAGAAAATTGAAGTTAAATGTTGTGTCGTTGATCTTTTTAGTCTCTAGAATTTCATTTTCAATAAAACCAAGCTTAGTAAGTCTGTCCGAAACCAAATTTCCCTCGTCAATTACTGATTTTGCATTTTCGTGTTCTTTTTTATAGCTCAGAGAATCTATGGTTTTTTTTGCCTTTTCATTTTCTGCATCAATTGTCAAACGCAAATTCTGTCCGAAAGAATTCAGGTAAAAAAAGGTAAAAATAAAAAGCAGAATTTTTTTCAAACTGTTCGAATTATCAGGAGCGAAGGGCTCGGGCATTTTTGGAAACCATTTTCCCGCTTTCCACTACTATCTTTTTGTTCTGAACCCCAGAACAAAAAGGATAGTAGCTCCAATCGGGGCTAGAGGATAAATTATTTGCCCTCTTTAAACCATTGTAAAAATAACGCAAAAAACCATTTTCTATTCTATAAAAATGAAATGAATATTAATCTATTTGAAAATTAATGTATTATGATTTGTTTCAATAAAAATAATTACTACATTTGCAACCCCGTAAAAAGCGGGAAATTTAAAAAACATAAGAAATTTTTAGTATTAATTATGCCAACAATTCAACAATTAGTAAGAACTGGAAGAACTCAGATAACTAAGAAGAGTAAATCGGTTGCTTTAGATTCTTGTCCTCAAAGAAGAGGGGTTTGTACGCGTGTTTACACTACAACACCAAAAAAACCAAACTCTGCAATGCGTAAAGTAGCGCGTGTACGTTTGACAAATGGTAACGAAGTAAATGCTTACATCCCTGGAGAAGGACACAATCTACAAGAGCACTCGATAGTATTAGTTAGGGGTGGAAGGGTAAAAGATTTACCAGGAGTTAGATACCACATCGTTCGTGGAGCACTTGATACATCAGGTGTTGCAGGAAGAACGCAAAGAAGATCTAAGTATGGTGCTAAACGCCCAAAAGAAGCAAAAAAGTAATCTTAAACACGTTATGAGTTAAAAGCTACACGTTTTACGATGGGCTTTAACAACTAACAAAAAAACGAAGAAATGAGAAAAAGACAGGCCAAGAAAAGACCTCTTTTGCCAGATCCAAGGTTTAATGACCAATTGGTAACACGTTTTGTGAACAACTTAATGTGGGATGGTAAAAAATCAACAGCTTTCAAAGTATTCTATGATGCAATGGATATCGTAGAAGCTAAAAAGCAAGACGCTGAGAAATCGTCAGTAGAAATCTGGAAAGATGCTTTGACAAACGTTATGCCTCACGTAGAAGTACGTAGCCGTAGAGTTGGTGGAGCTACATTCCAAATTCCAATGCAAATCAGACCAGATCGTAAGATCTCTATGGCAATGAAGTGGATGATACTTTATGCTCGTAGAAGAAACGAGAAATCTATGGCTCAAAAACTAGCTTCTGAAGTTTTAGCTGCTGCTAAAGAAGAAGGTGCTGCTGTTAAAAAGAGAATGGATACTCACAAAATGGCTGAAGCAAACAAAGCATTCTCACACTTTAGATTTTAATACATAGGAAATGGCTAGAGATCTAAAATATACAAGAAATATTGGAATTGCAGCTCACATTGATGCTGGTAAAACAACAACAACGGAGCGTATCCTTTTTTATACAGGAAAATCACATAAAATAGGTGAGGTGCACGATGGTGCTGCAACTATGGACTGGATGGCACAAGAGCAAGAAAGAGGTATTACCATTACATCTGCTGCTACAACTTGTGAGTGGAATTTTCCAACTGAACAAGGTAAAGCCTTGCCAGAAACATTAGCTTATCACTTTAATATTATCGATACTCCTGGACACGTGGATTTTACTGTAGAGGTAAACCGTTCATTAAGAGTATTAGATGGTTTGGTTTTCTTGTTTAGTGCTGTTGATGGTGTTGAACCTCAATCAGAAACAAACTGGAGACTTGCTGATCAATATAGAGTTCCACGTATGGGATTCGTTAACAAGATGGACCGTCAGGGTTCTAACTTCCTGAACGTTTGTCAGCAGGTTAGAGATATGCTAAAATCAAACGCAGTTGCAATCACTTTGCCAATTGGTGAGGAAAATGATTTCAAAGGTGTTGTGGATTTGGTGAAAAACCAAGCTATCGTTTGGCATGATGCAACTCAAGGAGCTACTTTCGATATTATCGAAATTCCAGCTGATATGGTGGATGAAGTAAAAGAGTACAGAGATATCCTTATTGAGGCAGTTGCTGATTATGATGAAAACTTGCTTGACAAGTACATGGAAGATCCGGATTCTATCACAGAAGAGGAAATCAATGTTGCTTTGAGAGCTGCTACAATCGATATGGCGATCATCCCTATGATTGCTGGTTCTTCTTTCAAAAACAAAGGAGTTCAATTCATGTTAGATGCTGTATGTAAATACTTGCCATCTCCATTGGATAAAGAAGGTATCGAAGGAATTCACCCTGATGATGCTGAATTGTTAGAAGAAGATCAAGCTAAAATCCTACGTCGTCCTGATGTAAAAGAGCCTTTCGCGGCTCTTGCATTTAAGATTGCAACTGACCCATTCGTAGGTCGTTTGGCTTTCTTCCGTGCATATTCAGGTCGTTTGGATGCGGGTTCTTATATCTTGAATACACGTTCTGGGAACAAAGAAAGAATTTCTCGTATCTACCAAATGCATGCTAATAAGCAAAATCCAATCGAATATATCGAAGCAGGTGATATTGGAGCAGCAGTTGGATTTAAAGATATCAAGACTGGAGATACAATGTGTGATGAAAAACACCCAATTATTCTTGAGTCAATGAAATTCCCTGCACCGGTAATTGGTATCGCTATTGAGCCTAAGACAAAAGCTGACGTAGATAAAATGGGTATGGCTTTGGCTAAATTAGCTGAAGAGGATCCAACGTTTACAGTTAGAACTGACGAGGCTTCTGGGCAAACCATTATCTCGGGTATGGGTGAGCTTCACTTGGATATCCTTGTAGATCGTATGAAACGTGAATTTAAAGTTGAAGTAAACCAAGGTGAGCCTCAAGTTGAATATAAAGAAGCGTTTACAAAATCTGCAACACATAGAGAAACTTATAAAAAACAATCAGGTGGACGTGGTAAATTCGGTGATATCGTATTTAGATTAGAGCCAGCTGATGAAGTTGACGGTAAAGTTCCAGTTGGATTGCAGTTCGTAAATGAGGTTAAAGGTGGTAATGTTCCTAAAGAATATATTCCATCTGTAGAAAAAGGTTTCAGAGAAGCTATGAAAACGGGTCCTTTAGCAGGTTATCAAGTAGATAGTTTGAAAGTAACTTTATTGGATGGGTCTTTCCACCCGGTGGATTCAGATGCGCTTTCTTTTGAATTAGCGGCAAGAATGGGTTATAGAGAAGTAGCTAAAGCTGCTGGAGCTGTAATTCTTGAGCCAATCATGAAAATGGAAGTAATCACACCAGAAGAAAACATGGGAGATATCGTTGGTGATATCAACCGTCGTAGAGGTCAGGTGAATGATATGGGGGACAGAAATGGTGCTAAAACAATTAAAGCTGATGTGCCTTTGTCTGAAATGTTTGGATATGTAACTACATTGAGAACATTGTCATCAGGTAGAGCAACTTCAACAATGGAATTTTCACACTATACTGAAACGCCTTCTAATATATCTGAAGCGGTAATCAAAAAAGCAAAAGGTAACGCTTAATTCTAAAGAAAATGAGTCAAAAAATCAGAATAAAACTAAAATCTTACGATCACATGTTGGTGGACAAGTCTGCTGAAAAGATTGTAAAAACCGTAAAAAGTACGGGTGCAGTAGTAACTGGTCCAATTCCGTTACCAACTCACAAAAAACTTTTCACTGTATTACGTTCTCCACACGTTAACAAAAAAGCGAGAGAACAATTTGAAGTAATGTCATACAAGAGATTGATTGATATTTACTCTTCATCTTCAAAAACTATTGATGCTCTAATGAAATTAGAGTTGCCAAGTGGTGTTGAAGTTGAAATCAAAGTATAATTATATTTTGAACTTTATAGAGGCGAAACATAGGTTTTACTTATGTTTCGCTTTTTTATTTTTTCTTTTTTTGGTCTTGAAATAAGATTTTCAAAAAAAGAAGCATAACGTATTGTTAATCAAAAAAAAAAACGATACATTTGCAACCTTTTTGGGGCGAAAATTACCCAAAAGTAATTGTTTAATTAATAAATGTTTAATATGTCTGGGTTAATCGGAAGAAAAATTGGCATGACTAGTATCTTTGACGAGAATGGAAAAAATATTCCATGTACTGTTATTGAGGCTGGGCCATGTGTTGTTACCCAAGTCAGAACCAAAGGTGTTGACGGGTACGAAGCGTTGCAACTTGGTTTCGATGACAAAACTGAGAAACATTCCACTCAAGCGGCCGTAGGTCACTTTAAAAAGGCTGGAACTGTAGCGAAGAAAAAAGTCGTTGAATTTCAAGAATTTGCAACTGAACAAAAATTAGGTGACATCATCGATGTTTCCATTTTTGAAGAAGGAGAATTTGTAGATGTACAAGGTGTCTCAAAAGGTAAAGGTTTTCAAGGGGTTGTAAAACGTCACGGTTTTGGTGGTGTTGGACAGGCAACTCACGGTCAACACAACCGTTTAAGAGCGCCAGGTTCTGTAGGAGCTTCTTCTTATCCATCTAGAGTATTCAAAGGAATGCGTATGGCTGGAAGAATGGGAGGAGATAATGTGAAAGTACAAAATCTTAGAGTTTTAAAAGTAGTTGCTGATAAGAATCTACTTGTGATCAAAGGATGTGTTCCTGGGCATAAAAACTCTTATGTAATCATTCAGAAGTAATGGAAGTAAAAGTTTTAAATTTCAACGGAAAAGAAACTGGCAGAACGATCACTCTTTCTGATTCAGTATTCGCAATCGAGCCAAACAATCACGCAGTATATCTTGATGTAAAGCAGTACCTTGCCAATCAAAGACAAGGAACGCATAAAGCTAAAGAAAGAGCTGAAGTTGCTGGATCAACTCGTAAGATTAAAAAGCAAAAAGGTACTGGTACAGCTCGTGCTGGTAGCGCAAAGAACCCTTTGTTTAAAGGTGGAGGTACAGTATTCGGTCCAAGACCAAGAAGTTATTCATTCAAATTGAATAAAAGCTTGAAAAGATTGGCAAGAAAATCAGCTTTCTCTATCAAAGCAAAAGAGTCAAATATAATCGTTTTAGAAGACTTCAATTTTGAAACTCCAAACACTAAAAATTTCATTAACGTTTTGAAAGCTTTAGGGTTAGAGAATAAAAAATCATTATTTGTGTTGGGTGAATCGAATAAAAATGTATATTTGTCGTCACGCAATTTAAAAGCTTCTAACGTTGTAAGTAGCTCAGAATTAAGTACTTATGCCATTCTTAACGCTAATAATTTAGTGCTTTTGGAAGGTTCTTTAGAAGGAATTGAAGAAAATTTAAGCAAATAATAGGAATATGAGCATCATAATTAAACCTATAGTAACTGAAAAAGTAACCAAAGAAAGTGAAGTTTCTAACCGTTTCGGTTTCGTTGTAGATAAAAAAGCAAACAAAGTGCAAATTAAGAAAGCAGTTGAGGCTACTTACGGAGTAACGGTTACTGCTGTTAATACAATGAATGTGAGACCCGACAGAACTACAAAATACACTAAAAGTGGTTTGATCAGTGGAAAGTCTAATGCTTTCAAGAAAGCAATGGTACAAGTACAAGAAGGAGAAACAATAGATTTTTACAATAATATCTAATAAATTTAGGCAGCATTATGTCAGTTAGAAAATTAAAACCTATTACCCCAGGTCAGCGATTTAGAGTTGTGAATGGTTATGACGCCATTACAACTGATAAGCCGGAACGCTCTTTGATAGCACCGATAAAAAACTCTGGAGGTAGAAATAGTCAAGGAAAGATGACCATGCGTTATACGGGTGGTGGTCACAAGCAGAGATATCGTATCATCGATTTCAAAAGAACTAAAGATGGAATTCCAGCTTCAGTGAAATCGATTGAATATGATCCAAATCGTACTGCATTTATCGCTTTGTTAGCTTATGCTGATGGAGAGAAAACGTATGTTATTGCTCAAAACGGATTGCAAGTAGGTCAGAAATTAGTTTCTGGTGCTGATGCTCAACCGGAAATTGGTAATACACTTCCATTAAGCAAGATTCCTTTAGGAACTGTTATCTCTTGTATTGAGTTACGTCCAGGTCAAGGAGCTGTAATTGCTCGTTCTGCTGGAACTTTCGCTCAATTAATGGCAAGAGATGGAAAATATGCTACAATCAAAATGCCTTCAGGTGAAACAAGATTAATCTTGCTTACTTGTTCAGCAACAATTGGAGCAGTATCTAATTCTGATCATCAATTGGTCGTATCTGGAAAAGCAGGTAGAACAAGATGGTTAGGTAGAAGACCTAGAACAAGACCAGTTGCAATGAACCCTGTCGATCACCCAATGGGTGGTGGTGAAGGTCGTTCATCAGGAGGACACCCTCGTTCAAGAAACGGAGTTCCTGCTAAAGGTTATAGAACTCGTTCTAAGAAAAACCCGAGTAATAAGTATATCGTAGAACGTAGAAAGAAATAATAAGATATGGCACGTTCATTAAAAAAAGGACCTTTTGTACATTATAAATTAGATAAGAAAGTTCAAGAAAATATTGAAAAAGGTAATAAAGGAGTTGTAAAGACATGGTCTAGAGCTTCAATGATTACTCCAGATTTTGTTGGACAGACTATCGCAGTTCATAACGGTCGTCAGTTTGTACCAGTTTACGTAACAGAAAACATGGTAGGTCACAAATTAGGAGAATTTTCACCAACAAGATCTTTTAGAGGTCACGCTGGAGCAAAAAATAAAGGTAAAAAATAAGAAGCAATGGGAGTTCGTAAAAGAGAAAGAGCTGAAGGCATCAAAGAAGCTAACAAGCAGATTGCCTTCGCAAAATTGAATAACTGCCCTACTTCACCTAGAAAAATGCGCTTAGTAGCAGATCTAGTAAGAGGTCAGAAAGTGGAAAGAGCTTTGAATATATTAAGATTCAGCTCTAAAGAAGCTTCAAGAAAGTTAGAAAAACTTTTGTTATCTGCAATCAACAATTGGGAACAGAAAAATGCAGAAGGTAACGTAGCTGAAGCAGGCTTAATCGTTAAAGAGATCAGAGTAGATGGTGGAATGATGTTGAAAAGACTTCGTCCAGCTCCACAAGGTCGTGCACACAGAATTAGAAAACGTTCTAACCACGTGACAATCGTGTTGGGACAATTAGATAACACACAAGCAAATAATTAAGATGGGACAAAAGACAAATCCAATTGGAAACAGACTTGGTATCATCAGAGGATGGGATTCAAACTGGTATGGTGGAAATGATTACGGTGATAAACTTGCCGAAGATTATAAAATCAGAAAGTATATCCATGCTCGTTTATCAAAAGCTAGTGTATCAAAAGTAATCATCGAGAGAACTTTGAAACTTGTAACCGTTACTATCACTACTGCTAGACCTGGTATCATTATCGGAAAAGGTGGTCAAGAGGTAGACAAGTTAAAAGAAGAACTTAAGAAAATTACTGACAAAGAGGTTCAAATTAACATCTTTGAAATTAAAAGACCTGAGTTAGATGCTTTTTTAGTTGCAACAAGTATCTGTCGTCAAATTGAAAGCCGTATTTCTTACAGAAGAGCTATTAAAATGGCTATCGCTGCATCTATGAGAATGAATGCAGAAGGAATTAAAGTTTTGATTTCTGGTCGTTTGAATGGGGCTGAAATGGCACGTTCAGAAGGTTTCAAAGAAGGTAGAATTCCTCTATCAACTTTCAGAGCTGATATTGATTATGCTTTGGCAGAAGCTCATACTACTTATGGTAGAATGGGAATCAAAGTGTGGATCATGAAAGGTGAAGTTTACGGAAAGAGAGATCTTTCTCCACTTGTTGGAATGGATAAAAAACAATCTGGTACTGGCGGTGGTAAAGGTGGTGATGCTCCAAGAGGAGATCGTAAGCCTTTCAATAAAGACAGAAAACCAGGCGGAGACCGTAAAAGAAAGTAAACTTTTAAACTAAAGAAAAATGTTACAGCCTAAAAGAACAAAATACCGTAAGGTACAAAAAGGTAAAATGAAAGGTAACTCTCAAAGAGGGCACGAACTTTCAAATGGAATGTTTGGAATTAAATCTGTACATGAAGATGGAATGTTCTTAACTTCTCGTCAAATCGAAGCAGCTCGTATTGCGGCTACTCGTTTTATGAAGAGAGAGGGACAATTATGGATTAAAATATTTCCGGACAAACCTATCACAAAGAAGCCTCTTGAAGTACGTATGGGTAAAGGTAAAGGTGCAGTTGAATATTGGGCTGCCGTTGTTAAACCTGGAAGAATTATGTTTGAAGTTGGAGGAGTACCTTTGTCAGTTGCAAAAGAGGCATTACGTCTTGCGGCTCAAAAGCTTCCAGTGAAAACTAAATTCGTCGTTGCTAGAGATTTCGAAGCATAATCTATATTATTATGAAACAATCAGAAATAAAGAATCTTTCTGTAACTGAATTACAGGAAAAGCTAAGCCAATCTAAAAAAGCGTATGCTGATTTGAAAATGGCTCACGCTATTTCTCCAATTGAAAATCCGCTTCAAATTAGAGGTGCTAGACGTACTGTTGCAAGATTAGCAACTGAACTAACTAAAAGAGAGTTGCAATAATTGTATTCTACTGAAAGATGGAAGAAAAAAGAAATTTAAGAAAAGAAAGAATTGGTGTGGTTACTTCAAACAAAATGGATAAATCTATTGTTGTTGCTCAAGTAACTAAAGTAAAACACCCATTATACGGTAAGTTCGTGTTGAAAACAAAGAAATTTGTTGCACATGACGAAACAAACGACTGTAACATTGGAGATACTGTGAGAATTAGCGAAACGCGTCCTTTGAGTAAATCAAAATGTTGGAGATTAGTTGAAATCTTAGAAAGAGCTAAATAATTATGGTACAACAGGAATCAAGACTAAAAGTAGCAGATAACACGGGAGCAAAAGAAGTTTTAACTATCCGTGTTTTAGGAGGTACCAAAAGAAGGTATGCCTCTGTTGGTGACAAGATTGTAGTATCTATTAAAGATGCAACTCCAAACGGGAACGTGAAAAAAGGAGCTGTTTCAACTGCAGTTGTGGTACGTACCAAAAAAGAAGTGAGAAGAGCTGATGGTTCTTATATCCGTTTCGATGACAATGCATGTGTTCTTTTGAACGCTGCAGGAGAAATGAGAGGAACTCGTGTTTTTGGTCCGGTAGCAAGAGAACTTCGTGAAAAACAATTCATGAAAATTGTATCATTAGCACCAGAAGTGCTTTAATTATTTGCAAGATGATAAAGCTAAAAATAAAAACAGGAGATATCGTTAGAGTTATTGCTGGAGACCATAAAGGTGCTGAAGGTAAAGTTGTAAAGGTAGATCGTGAGAAGAACAAAGCGATTGTTGAAGGTGTAAACATGGTTTCGAAACATACAAAACCAAGTGCAAAAAGCCCTCAAGGAGGAATCGTTAAGAAAGAGGCTCCAATACAAATTTCTAACATTGCTCTTATAGATCCTAAAACAAAGGAAACTACAAGAACAGGAGTTAGAGTAGAAGGAGATAAGAAAGTAAGATTTTCAAAAAAATCTAATCAAGTACTATAGTGATGGCATATACACCTAGACTAAAAGATGAATATAAGAACAGAGTTATCTCTGCTCTTAAAGAAGAGTTCGGTTACAAAAACGTAATGCAAGTTCCTAAACTTGAAAAAATCGTTTTGAGCCGTGGAGTTGGTGCAGCAGTATCTGACAAAAAATTAATTGACTATGCAGTTGATGAATTAACTAAGATTACTGGACAAAAAGCAGTTTCTACAATCTCTAAGAAAGACGTTGCGTCATTCAAATTGAGAAAAGGAATGCCAATTGGAGCAAAAGTTACTTTACGTGGAGAAAGAATGTATGAGTTTTTAGATAGGCTTATTACTTCTGCTTTGCCGCGTGTTAGAGATTTCGGTGGTATCAAAGCTACTGGTTTCGACGGAAGAGGTAACTACAACTTAGGAGTTTTAGAGCAAATTATCTTCCCTGAAATCGACATTGATAAAGTGAACAAGATTTCTGGAATGGATATTACCTTTGTTACTACTGCACAAACAGATAAGGAAGCAAAGTCATTATTGGCTGAATTAGGATTACCTTTTAAAAAGAATTAAGACATGGCTAAAGAATCAATGAAAGCCCGTGAGGTGAAAAGAGAAAAAACGGTAGCGAAATATGCTGAGAAAAGAAAAGCTTTGAAAGAAGCTGGAGATTTCGAAGGTTTGCAAAAATTACCGAAAAATGCTTCACCAGTTCGTATGCACAATCGTTGCAAATTAACAGGAAGACCAAGAGGATATATGCGTCAATTCGGTATTTCTCGTGTAACTTTCCGTGAAATGGCCAATAATGGATTAATTCCAGGAGTTAAAAAAGCAAGTTGGTAAAATTTATTTATCAATTTTGATATTTCAACAGATAGTTGTATGTTTGCCGGATTTTTGTCGGCAACGTACAATTATCTGTTAATTAATTTGTAGAGTTTAATGGTTTCAGGTTCTGCTGGAGAGTCCGGTACGAATACCAAAACCGCAATTTCAATTATATGTACACAGATCCTATTGCGGATTATTTGACAAGGGTGAGAAACGCTGTGGCTGCAAACCACAAAGTCGTTGAAATTCCTGCATCTAATCTAAAAAAAGAGATTACCAAGATCTTATTTGATCAAGGGTATATCTTGAGCTACAAGTTTGAGGACAACGCCGTTCAGGGTTCAATCAAAATTGCTTTGAAGTATGATAAAGATACTAAAGAGCCAGTAATCAAAGATATCCAAAGAATTAGTAAACCAGGTTTACGTAAGTATGCAGGTGCTTCTAAATTGCCAAGAATCCTTAACGGATTAGGTATTGCAATTGTTTCTACATCAAAAGGTTTGATGACAGGAAAACAAGCCAAACAACTTAATGTTGGTGGTGAAGTAATTTGTTACGTATACTAATAAAAAGCTAAGAGATGTCAAGAATAGGTAAAAATCCCGTTACAATTCCTGCTGGAGTGACTGTTTCAGTTGCCGAAGGAGTAATTACGGTAAAAGGAAAATTAGGTCAACTAACACAGGAATATTCAGATGTTACTGTGAACGTTGAAGGTGATCAGGTTCAAGTTGAAAGATCATCTGATCATAAAGACCAGAGAGCAAAACACGGATTATACAGATCTTTAATCAATAATATGATTGTGGGTGTATCTGAAGGTTTTACTAAAGAATTGGAACTAGTTGGAGTAGGTTACAGAGCTTCTAATCAAGGGCAAAAACTTGATTTGGCTTTAGGATTTTCTCACAACATCGTTTTGGAAGTTGCTGATGAAGTAAAATTGGAAACAATTTCTGAAAAAGGTAAGAATCCAATCGTGAAATTAACTTCTTTTGATAAGCAATTGTTAGGAGCTGTAGCTGCGAAAATCAGAGGTTTCCGCAAACCAGAACCTTACAAAGGAAAAGGTGTTAAATTCGTAGGTGAAGTATTAAGAAGAAAAGCAGGTAAATCCGCTTAATAAAATATAAGATTATGTCATTAACAAAATCTGATAGAAGACAGAGAATCAAATTCAGAATTAGAAAGATTGTTAGCGGTACTGCTGCTAAGCCAAGACTTTCTGTATTCAGAAGCAATAAAGAAATCTACGCACAACTTATTGATGATGTGAACGGAGTAACTTTATTGGCTGCATCTTCAAGAGAAAAAGAAGTAGGTAAAGGTACAAACGTAGAAGTTGCATCTTCAGTTGGAAAACTAGTTGCAGAAAAAGCGTTAAAAGCTGGGATCGAAACAGTAACTTTCGATAGAGGAGGATACTTATATCACGGTCGTATTCAATCATTAGCAGAAGGCGCGAGAGCAGCTGGACTTAAATTCTAATATATTATGTCTAAATACAAAAATGTAGAATTAGTGAAACCAAGTGGTCTTGAATTGAAAGATCGTCTGGTAAGTGTGAATCGTGTTACTAAAGTTACAAAGGGTGGTAGAGCTTTCGGTTTTTCTGCTATTGTAGTGGTTGGAGACGAGAACGGTGTTGTAGGACATGGTTTAGGGAAATCTAAAGACGTTTCTGAAGCAATTGCGAAAGCAGTAGAAGATGCTAAGAAAAATCTAGTAAAGATTCCTTTGAATGGACAATCAGTTCCTCACGAACAAAAAGGTAAATTTGGTGGTGCACGTGTATTCTTAATCCCTGCATCTCATGGTACAGGAGTTATTGCTGGTGGAGCTGTTCGTTCGGTTCTTGAATCAGTGGGTATTCACGATGTATTATCAAAATCTCAAGGATCATCAAATCCTCACAACGTAGTTAAAGCAACTTTTGATGCTTTGCTTCAAATGAGAAGCGCTCATACTGTTGCAAGACAAAGAGGAGTTTCTTTAGAAAAAGTTTTTAAAGGTTAATTCAAGGAAATTATGGCTAAGTTATTAGTAAAACAAGTTAGAAGTAAAATCAACTGTCCTCTTACACAAAAGAGAGGTTTGGAAGCTTTAGGACTTCGTAAAATGGGCCAAGTTGTAGAGCATGATTCAAATCCTGCAATCCTTGGAATGATAAACAAAGTTAAACACTTAGTTTCTGTTGAAGAAGCTAAATAACAAATTATAGTTATGAATTTAAGTAACTTACAACCTGCTGAAGGTTCTACACACAATCAAAATAAAAGATTAGGTAGAGGAGAAGGTTCTGGTAAAGGTGGTACTTCTGCAAGAGGTCACAAAGGAGCAAAATCTCGTTCTGGTTATTCTAAAAAGATTGGTTTTGAGGGTGGACAAATGCCGCTTCAAAGACGTGTGCCTAAGTTTGGTTTCACGAACATCAATCGTAAAAACTACGAAGGTGTTAATCTTGATACGCTTCAATTACTTGTTGATAACGGAGTAATTACAGATACTGTAGATATGTCAGTTTTTGTAACTAACCGTTTGGCTACCAAAAATGAAATCGTTAAGATTTTAGGTAGAGGTGAATTGAAAGCAAAATTAAAGGTAACTGCTCACAAATTTACTGCTACTGCAAAAGCTGCTATCGAAGCTGCTGGAGGAGAAGCTGTAACATTATAATTTTTCTAGTAAGATGAAGAAATTTATTGAATCATTTATTAATGTTTGGAAAATTGAAGAACTGAAAAACAGAATCCTAATTACTTTAGGTTTGTTATTAGTTTATCGTTTTGGAGCTCAAGTAACTCTTCCAGGTATTGATGCGACACAATTAGCAAATTTGGCTGGGCAAACAGAAAACGGAATTGGTTCAATTCTAGACATGTTTACTGGTGGTGCTTTTTCTCAGGCATCAGTTTTTGCCTTGGGAATTATGCCTTATATTTCTGCATCTATTGTTGTTCAGCTTATGGGAATTGCGGTTCCTTATCTGCAAAAACTTCAAAAAGACGGAGAAAGTGGTAGAAAAAAAATCAATCAGATTACACGTTGGTTAACAATTGGTATTACTTTAGTTCAAGCTCCAGGTTACATTTATAACCTTTACAGAACTATTCCAAATGCTATCATTGCTTCAACAAACCCTGAATTGATTTCTCAATTTTCATTCTTATTTTCTTCTGTTACGATATTAGTTACAGGAACAATCTTTGCAATGTGGTTGGGTGAAAAAATTACTGATAAAGGTATCGGAAATGGTATTTCATTATTGATCATGGTTGGTATCTTGGCAAGACTTCCTCAAGCGTTTATACAAGAATTTACTTCTACAATTACCAATAATGGTGGTGGACCGATGTTGCTTGTTCTTGAGATAATCATTTGGTTACTTGTTATTATAGCCTGTATCTTATTGGTTATGGCAGTAAGAAGAATTCCAGTTCAATATGCAAGAAGAACAGTTTCTGGTGAGTTTGAACAAGACGGTAACAGACAGTGGATTCCATTAAAGCTTAATGCATCGGGTGTAATGCCAATCATTTTTGCACAAGCGATTATGTTTATCCCGGCTGCTGTTGCAGGATTGTCAGATTCAGAAACTTCTCAATCTGTGGCAGGAGCTTTCAGTAATATGTTCGGATTTTGGTATAACTTAGTGTTTGCAACTTTAATTATAGTCTTTACTTATTTTTATACAGCAATCACAGTTCCTACCAATAAAATGGCAGACGACTTGAAAAGAAGCGGTGGATTTATTCCAGGTATCAGACCAGGAGTAGAAACATCTGACTTTTTAGACAAAGTGATGTCTTTAATTACTTTCCCAGGATCTTTATTCCTTGCTTTAATCGCTGTGTTCCCAGCAATTCTTGTAAGTGTTATGAATGTTCAGCAGTCTTGGGCAATGTTTTTTGGTGGTACATCATTGATTATTATGGTTGGAGTTGCTATAGATACAATACAGCAAATCAATTCGTACTTGTTGAACAAACACTATGACGGATTGATGAAAAGTGGTAAAAACAGAAAAGCAGTAGCTTAATTTATGGCTAAACAATCAGCAATAGAACAAGACGGATCAATCATTGAAGCATTGTCAAATGCAATGTTCCGTGTAGAATTAGAGAATGGACATATTGTAATCGCACACATTTCTGGAAAGATGCGTATGCACTACATCAAGTTATTACCAGGTGATAAAGTCAAACTGGAAATGAGCCCTTATGATTTGTCAAAAGCAAGAATTACTTATAGATATTAAAGGATATGAAAGTTAGAGCTTCAGTAAAAAAGAGAAGTGCCGAGTGCAAGATTGTACGTAGAAAAGGCAGATTATATGTGATCAACAAAAAGAATCCTAGATTTAAACAAAGACAAGGATAATTATGGCAAGAATAGCAGGGGTAGACATCCCGAAAAACAAAAGAGGAGTTATCGCTTTAACTTATATCTTCGGAATAGGAAGAAGTAGAGCTATTGAGATTTTAGAAAAAGCTCAGGTAAGCCAAGATAAAAAAGTTCAAGATTGGAATGACGACGAAATCGGAGGAATTCGTGAAGCCGTATCATTCTTTAAAATTGAAGGTGAACTACGTTCAGAAGTTTCATTGAACATCAAACGTTTAATGGATATAGGATGTTATAGAGGAATCCGTCACAGATCTGGTCTTCCATTGAGAGGACAAAGAACTAAGAACAACTCTAGAACTAGAAAAGGTAAAAGAAAAACTGTTGCTAACAAGAAAAAAGCAACTAAATAATAAGTAGTATGGCTAAAGCAAGTGTAAAAAAGCGTAAAGTTATCGTTGAATCAACAGGTGAAGCTCATATTAGTGCTACTTTTAACAACATCATCATTTCTTTGACAAACAAAAAAGGTGAAGTTATTTCTTGGTCTTCTGCAGGTAAAATGGGTTTCAGAGGTTCTAAAAAGAACACTCCGTATGCAGCTCAAATGGCAGCCGAAGATTGTAGTAAAGTGGCTTTAGAGGCTGGATTGAAAAAAGTGAAAGTGTATGTAAAAGGACCAGGAAACGGACGTGAGTCTGCAATTCGTTCTCTACATAACGGTGGAATCGAAGTTACAGAAATCATTGACGTAACTCCAATGCCTCACAATGGATGTCGTCCTCCTAAAAGACGTAGAGTTTAATTTTTGTTTGTTCACCAAACATCAATAAACATAAATAAGTAAATAGTATAATCAAAAGGTAGAACTAAGATTATCGGAGGATATGACCTGAATTCATAATCTCTACCTTAATTTAATTTTAAGAAATGGCAAGATATACTGGTCCTAGTACAAGAATCGCTCGTAAATTCGGTGAAGCGATCTTCGGAGATGATAAATCTTTCGAAAGAAGAAACTACCCTCCTGGACAACACGGGATGGCAAAAAAAAGAGGTAAAAAATCTGAATATGCTGTCCAGTTGATGGAAAAGCAAAAAGCTAAATATTCTTACGGAATTTTAGAAAAACAATTCAGAAACCTTTTTGAAAAAGCATCTGCTTCAAAAGGAGTTACAGGTGAAATCTTATTACAATTATGTGAAGCAAGACTTGACAACGTAGTATTCAGAATGGGAATTGCTCCATCTAGAAGAGGTGCTCGTCAAATCGTATCTCACAGACACGTTACCGTTAATGGAGAAATCGTAAACATTCCTTCATACCACCTAAAACCAGGTGACGTTGTTGCTGTTCGTGAAAAATCTAAATCTTTAGAAGCTATCGAACGTTCTTTATCAAATTCTAGTCATGTTTACGAGTGGATTACTTGGAATAACGATACCAAACAAGGTACTTTTGTTTCTGTTCCTGCAAGATTGCAAATTCCAGAAAACATTAAAGAACAATTAATCGTCGAATTGTACAACAAATAATAATTGACTTAGTCGAAATTATGGCAATATTTAATTTTCAGAAGCCCGATAAAGTTATCATGATCGATTCAACCGATTTTGAAGGTAAATTTGAATTTAGACCTTTAGAACCTGGTTACGGATTGACCGTTGGTAATGCACTTAGAAGAGTTTTGCTATCTGCTTTAGAAGGATATGCAATAACATCTGTTAGAATTGAAGGTGTAGACCACGAATTTTCTACTATCTCAGGAGTTGTTGAAGACGTTACAGAAATTATTCTTAATCTTAAGCAAGTACGTTTCAAACGTCAGATTGAAGATATAGATAATGAATCAGTTACAATATCTGTATCTGGTAAAGACCAACTTACTGCTGGAGATTTTCAAAAGTTTATATCAGGTTTCCAAGTACTAAATCCAGAACTAGTTATCTGTAATTTAGACAGCAAAGTAAACCTTAATATAGAACTTACTATCGAAAAAGGTAGAGGTTACGTTCCTGCAGAGGAAAACAAAAAACAAAATGCAGCGATAGGAACAATTTTTACTGACTCAATCTTTACTCCGGTAAAGAATGTGAAGTATGCAATTGAAAACTTCCGTGTAGAGCAAAAAACAGATTACGAAAAATTAGTTTTTGAAATCAAAACGGATGGTTCAATCAATCCAAAAGATGCACTTACTGAAGCAGCAAAAGTTCTAATCCACCATTTCATGTTGTTTTCTGACGAGAGAATTACACTTGAGGCTGACGAAATCGCACAAACTGAATCATACGATGAGGAATCATTGCACATGAGACAATTGCTTAAAACTAAGCTTGTTGACATGGATCTTTCAGTTAGAGCATTAAACTGCTTGAAAGCGGCTGAAGTTGATACACTTGGAGATCTAGTATCTTTCAATAAAAATGACCTGATGAAATTCCGTAATTTCGGTAAAAAATCTTTAACTGAACTTGATGAACTTGTTGCAGTGAAGAATCTAACCTTCGGAATGGATTTGGCAAAATACAAATTAGATAAAGAATAAAGCACTTCATATTTTGCTCTCCAAAGCGGATTGAAGCAAGATGAAGTCAAAAAACAAACGTCATGAGACACGGAAAAAAATTCAATCACTTAAGCAGACAGAAAGGGCATAGAGCCGCAATGTTGTCTAATATGGCTTGTTCTCTAATCGAGCACAAACGTATCAACACTACTGTTGCTAAAGCAAAAGCACTTAAACAATTTGTTGAGCCGCTTATAACAAAATCAAAAGAAGATACAACTCACAACCGTCGTATCGTTTTCTCTTACCTACGTAGCAAATATGCCGTAACTGACTTGTTCAGAGATGTAGCAGCAAAAGTGGGAGATCGTCCAGGTGGTTATACACGTATCATCAAAGTTGGAAATCGTTTGGGAGATAATGCTGATATGGCAATGATCGAACTAGTAGATTTCAACGAACTATACAACGGTGGTAAAAAAGAAGTTAAGAAAGCAAAAAGCCGTCGTGGTGGTAAAGCAAAGAAAGATGCTGTTGAAGCAACTCCTGAAGCTAAAGCACCAGAAGCTCCAGCTACTGAAACTGAAAACACTGAGTCAGCTGAATAATGAAATTCACTATTCAATAAAAATCAAGGATAAACTTTTAGTAGTTTGTCCTTTTTTTTTGTTCAGAAGCGAAACGTTTGGGCATTTTTGGACCCCATGTTCCTGCTGGAGCCACTCGCTTTAAAACTGTTGGTCACAGTTTTAAGAGCTCAAACAATGGCACCATCAGGGCTAAGTGAAAATCTTTCCGCATTTTGGAAACTTTCGGGACAATCTTTGGCGACAAAAAGGATTTGTAAATTAAAGAGAAAAAGAAATTTTCAAATGCCCAGAAATTGAGTTAAATTTGCACACCGTAACTGCAACTACACAAACAACAACTATTATTTAACATGAAACGACGCATAGCGGAGTTCCATGAGACTTATAAAAACAATAACTACGACGAATGAAATATACAACACGACAAAAGGCCATTCTTTTACTAAGTGACGGAACCATCTTTCATGGAAAATCAATCGGAATCAGCGGCACAACCTTTGGTGAAGTTTGCTTTAATACGGGAATGACAGGTTATCAGGAAATCTTTACCGATCCCTCTTATTTCGGTCAGATTATGGTTGCTACAAATCCACACATTGGAAACTATGGTGTGAATGAAAAGGAAGTTGAATCAGATTCGATCAAGATTTCAGGATTGGTTTGCAAGAACTTCAGCTTCAACTATTCGAGACCAGATGCTTCTGAAAGCTTGGAAGACTATTTCAAGAAGCAAAATCTTATTTGTATCTCAGATGTCGACACAAGAGCTTTGGTGAGCTACATCCGTGACAACGGAGCCATGAATGCCGTAATCTCTACTGATGGAAAATCCATAGAAGAATTAAAAGCTTTGTTGGCAGATGTTCCAGATATGAAAGGTCTTGAATTGGCTTCAAAAGTTTCCACAAAAGCACCTTATTTCTACGGAGATGAAAATGCAAAATATAAAATATCAGCACTCGATTTAGGCATCAAGGAAAATATCCTTCGCAACTTCGCCAAGAGAGATTGCTACATCAAGGTTTTTCCTTTTGATTCAACTTATAGCGATTTGGCAGAATTCAATCCGGACGGATTTTTCCTTTCCAACGGTCCTGGTGATCCAGAACCATTAGAGGGAGCCATCCAAGTGGCAAAAGAAATATTGGCCAACGAAAAACCTTTATTCGGGATTTGTTTAGGACACCAAGTAATTGGATTAGCAAATGGAATTTCGACTTTCAAGATGTTCAACGGTCATAGAGGGATCAACCATCCAGTTATGAATACTATTTCTGGAAAAGGAGAGATCACTTCTCAAAACCACGGTTTTGCTGTAAACAGAGAAGAATTGGAAAAACATCCAGATTTCGAAATCACACACCTTCACATCAACGACGGTACGGTTGCCGGGATGCGAATGAAAAACAAGAATTGTTTTTCGGTACAATACCATCCAGAAGCAAGTCCTGGGCCACACGATTCAAGCTATTTGTTTGATGAGTTTATCGAAAGAATACAACGCTAAAAAAATAGTGAAACCTGCAAGTCGATGATTTGCAGGTTTTTTTATTTAAAAATTATAATTTTTGATTTCTTTATTTAGACCTGTAAGTCATAAATAACTGATGATTGATTGTTTTGTCAAGACGAAATCATTTAGCTGTAATTGTTGCAAGAAAAACGGATACGAACATTTTATTAGGTAAGTGAACCAAGGATTGATAGTGTTCATCCTAAAAATGGGGCCAGATTATTTTCTCCTAAAAGTAGTCCTAATGATGTCGTTAGGAAAAACCACCACGCTTTCATGGCCTGATTTGGAAACAGAGGCTACACCAAAATAATAATTGTCAATTACAATACCTTTTAATTCAAAATTATCCACATCTCCAACAAAACGGCTGAACTCCCATTGTGGAGAAGTAGTAAGCCGCCAATAGATCTTATATCCGCTGATTGCTGTGTCCTCAGATTTGTCCCATCTCAGCTTTGTGTTAGGCTCTACAATTCCTCCTATTTTTACGTTTTTAGGTTCGGGTGGTGCCCAAGCCAGAGAAGCTAAACTAATTGCATTTACAGCAGTTAACTTATTTGCGTAATCAAAATTAACACCTTCGATTACATCACCATATTTAATTCCATTTTCAGTTCTCAAATCTTGGTGTTGGCGGTTGTAATTTTCATGAGCTTCCATGATTCTAACTCCTGCAAAACCGAGGTCATTAAAGGGACGATGGTGGCCACCTCTACCAAAACGGTCGAGTCGATACACCATCATAGGATTCATTTCTGGCATATAGGTTAGGGTTGTTTTATGGATATAGCGAGCGAGTTGTCTGGAAATTCCATCTACTTCTCCTCCATAAAAACGCCTATTCGATTTTTCTTTTTCGGTTTCTGTAATTGGAGTGGGTTCCGAGAAAATGCGAAAGGTTCGGTTGTCGATGACGCCATCGACACCTTCAATATTTCCGATCATGTCGTTGTTGAGGACTCCAATAATGTCCCAATTATTTTTTTTGGCAAACTCCGCAAAGCCTTTTCCTCCAAACAAACCTTGTTCTTCGCCTGACAAACCCAGATAGACAATGTTGTAGTCAAATTTATATTTTGATAACACTCGGGCGGCTTCAATTGTTCCTGCCATTCCCGAGGCATTGTCGTTAGCTCCGGGAGCATCTTTCTGGAAATCGATCGGGTCTGAATTTCGGGAATCGATATCCCCTGTCATAATCACATAACGGTTGGAGTTTTTTGTGCCTTTTTGTAGGGCAACAACATTTACAATCCAAGTGTCTTTTGGAACACGTTCGCCATCGTTGGTGGTTACAAAATCTTTTTGATAAAAAACATCCAGGCAGGAATTGCAATCTTTTGAAATTTTTTCAAACTCGGTTTTAATCCAGCGTCTTGCGGCACCAATTCCTCTTTTTGTTGAAACGGTATCGCTGAATGTATTCCTTGTGCCAAAGTTGGCCAAGGTTTTAATATCGTTTTCGATTCTTTGTGTTGAAATGTCTTCTATAATAGCGTAAATCCGTTCGTCGGTTTGAGAAAATAGGAGGGTAGTTGAAAGTAATAGGAAAAGTATAAGAGTGGCTCTCATGTTTTTATTTCAAATTTAATGAAAATCAGGTGGTTTTTTGGTTTTTTTGAGTTTGATTTTGTAAAACAATACCTAACAGGTTTTGTCCCGAAGCTTCGGGACTGTTAGGATATGACGAAAGATTGGGACAAGCGATTCCAGAACTCAATTCATTTTCCCTCTAACCCCGATGCTGGAATTGTTTGAGCTCTTAAAACTGTGACCAACAGTTTTAAAGCTCCCGAAGCCTCGGGACTACAGCGGGAATATGGTTTGCCAAAAAGCCCAAGCGATTCGTTTCTAACTATTTTGCTGATAAACAATCTACTAAATCGTTTGAGTTGATAAGATTCATAATTTTAGGTAAATGATTTCTAAACTTATAATATATTTGTAGATATAAATGTGTAATTCATAATTTAAAATACGAAAAAATGAGCATCATTATTAAAATTCACGCTAGACAAATTTTTGATTCAAGAGGAAATCCTACGATTGAAGTAGACGTTATTACTGAAAATGGTGTGCTTGGAAGAGCGGCTGTTCCTTCTGGAGCTTCTACTGGAGAGCATGAGGCAGTAGAGTTACGTGACGGTGGAAAGGCCTACCTTGGAAAAGGGGTTTTGAAAGCGGTTGAAAACGTTAACTTGAGAATTGCCGAGGAATTGGTTGGGACTTCTGTGTTTGAGCAAAACCTGATTGATCAGACGATGATTGAATTAGACGGAACTCACAACAAATCAAATCTTGGAGCTAACGCGATTTTAGGGGTTTCGCTTGCGGTTGCAAAAGCGGCAGCGGCTGAACTTGGTTTGCCATTATACAGATACGTAGGTGGAGTTTCGGGCAACACATTGCCGGTTCCTATGATGAACATCATCAATGGTGGTTCGCACTCGGATGCTCCAATTGCTTTCCAAGAGTTTATGATTATGCCGGTTAAGGCGAAATCATTCTCACACGCGATGCAAATGGGTACTGAGATTTTTCACAGTTTGAAGAAAGAATTGCATGACAGAAATTTGAGTACGGCTGTTGGAGACGAAGGTGGTTTTGCACCAAACTTGGCTGGTGGAACTGAGGATGCTTTGGATTCTATCAAAAAGGCAGTTGAAAAGGCTGGTTATAAATTTGGCGATGAAGTGATGATCGCTCTTGACTGTGCTGCTTCGGAATTTTATGTAAACGGTAACTACGATTACAAGAAATTTGAAGGAGATGGTGGAAAAATCAGAAGTTCGAAAGAGCAAGCTGAGTATTTGGCTGAATTGACTCAGAAATACCCAATAATCTCGATTGAAGACGGTATGTATGAGGACGATTGGGACGGATGGAAATACCTTACGACTTTAATTGGTGATAAAGTACAATTGGTTGGTGATGATTTATTCGTGACGAATGTAGAGCGTTTGAAAACTGGAATCGACAAAGGAATTGCAAATTCTATCTTGGTGAAAGTAAACCAGATTGGTACTTTGACTGAAACGATTGCAGCGGTAAATATGGCTCACAATGCTGGATATACTTCTGTAATGTCGCACCGTTCTGGAGAAACTGAAGATAACACGATTGCTGATTTGGCTGTAGCGTTAAACTGTGGTCAAATCAAAACTGGTTCGGCTTCACGTTCAGATCGTATGGCAAAATACAACCAGTTGTTGCGTATTGAAGAGGAATTGGGAAGCACGGCTTACTTTCCTGGACAAAATGCTTTTAAGATTAAGAAATAATACCTTTGAGGTTTAGATAGAAACGCCTGGATGAAAGTCTAGGCGTTTTGTTTTATAGGATATTTTTCTGAAAGGCATCCCTAGGAGTTCCATCGCTTACATAGATAATCCCACAATATTCAAAACCTATTTTCTTTAAAAAGTTTTGCATCGGTAAATTCTCATGATGGGTATCTACTCGAATATTATTTATTTTTTCAAAAGCAAATTCAAATGCTTTTTGGGCAATTCCTCTTACTTTCCGGCCCGAAGCCAATCGGTGGATTACGCCATAAGGTTTATCATTGAGCCAATTTCCTTCGATTTTACTATAATTTGGATCGGGATTATCGCCAATCATGAGGCAAAAGTAGCCTACTATTTCTTGTTCATTTACGCAAATATAGCCATGACCGTTGTGAATGTCTTCAAGAATTATTTCGCTTGACGGATAACCGTTGCTCCATTGTGTTAGGTTTCCGTTTTCACGCATGATGGTTCTTGCCTGGTCAATTATGTTCAAAATTTGATCGACATCTTTTGGTGTAGCTAATTGTATTTGCATTAGTATCATTTTAGAATTCAAAAATAATAGTTTTCAAATAAAAAAACCGCCTCAAATTATGATATTGAGACGGTTTTCCTTTTTTATAATTTACTAAATTAAAGATCTCCTTGAATATAAACTGAAACCGGAATATAACCCTGATCGTCTACAAACTCAGCATCTGGAACTTCAATCTTGAAGGTATGACTTCCTTGATTGACATTGTCTAGTTCATAAACTCTAATCGGAATAATGTCTCCAGGACACCAATTGCTAAAAGATTGCCATTGTGCAAGTGATCTCGGATTAGGACCATAAATTCCGTTTGGTTGTGTGTTATACATCCTGAAAGGCTCACACGATTTTCCTCCTGGAACATACATGTCGGTCAAGCTTCCGTCGAAGTAAATGAAATGTTCTCTTCTATTGTATTCTTCACCACCAGCATTTGCTCCATGATTTGAAGTGATTACATACAGCTTGGCATTTGTGATACTTGATGGTACATTGAAGGTATAAGTTCTAACAGTTTCTCCTAAAATATCGGTTCCTGAAGTGTCATAATTTTTCAACTCTTTGTAGGTTACAATCGGAACCACAAGTTGGTTGGTATGTTCATAGGTTTCATCGGTAGAAATAAATTTTAAAGTTCCTTCAAAAACATCATTTCTTCCTGAACATCCGGCAACTTGCTCGTTTGCAGCATAAGGAACACCGAAAACATTTAATTCAATCCAAAAATCATACATATCATTTATAGCTGGATCATTAAATAACAAGGCTAAATTATCGGTTTCAAAAAGATAATCTACTTGTGTTGGAGAAATGTTTTTGTTCATAAAAGGGGTTATGAATCGGCCTACTTCTAGACGTTTGGCAACATTATCTTCTGAGAAAGCCTCTCCTTTATTGACCATGTTTACAAAAACACCACCAATCCTGTCGTAGTTGTCGCATAAAGCTCCAATCGTAACTTGCAGTTTCAACTTGTTGCTCAAAGAAGCGATATGTGTTGGTGTTAGTTTGGTTACATACGAAGCATTGCTTTTACGGATCATTCCAGGTTGAACTGGTTCGTTTACGGTTGCTGCATACCCGTCATAAAATACAACCTCGTTAAAAATGGTAACTTCGGTCATAACTGCGGTAACTGTTAATGTTACTTCTGGTGAAGTCAAGAGCTGACCGTCATTGTCAAAAGTTGCTTTTGCAGTATAAGTTCCAGTAGCGGTTGGTGTAAAAACATTTGAATCGAGTGGAGTATCGTTCACGAAATAAGTCACTCCTGTAGTCAATTGTGCTTGGTTACTCGCTACAACACTCAAGGTGAATGATTCTCCAATTTCAATAATCTCTGGAGTTGCATTCAAGGTGATTCCAGTAATTGGAATAGCAGTGGCGGTAATAATTAGTGTGTTACTAACGATTGTTTCATCGCCAGAAAGGTATTTGGCAACAACCGTGTATTCACCAGCTTCGGTTGGCGAAAAAGTATTCGAAGGAATTTCGACATCATCAACGAAAAAAGTTGCCGTTGAAGTTACATCCTCATTTGTGTTTGCTAAAAGCGTGAAAGTAGTCATGTCGCCAACCTGAACAGTAGTTGCTGTAGCAGATAATACAACTGAGCTAATTCCAGCTTCGTCTTCGTCCTTACTGCAGGAAAGCAGGACCATGAATGCGGCAATAAAAGTAAAAAATCGTGTAGAAGTTATCTTCATAGTTTATAAGTAATTAGTTAAAGGTTTGACAAATCTATATAAAAATTATGGCCTAGGCAAAATATTCTAACGCTTTGAAGTTGAATAACACAAATCATTTAATTTGGGTTTTTAAATTTAAAATCAAATTCTCGTTGAAAACCATCAAATTCTAAATGACTAATTCTTTATGGAAAGTAAATGCTATTTTTGTTTGGCAATCTGCAGTTATTTTTCATTATGAGAAAAAGTACCCTTGTTTTTTTATTCCTTTTCGGATTTTTATCAGTTGTGGGTCAAGCCCAAAAGACAACTGTCGATAGTTTGAAAGCCGTATTGTTATCTGCTAAAAATGATATCGATAGAGCTCAACTACTCAATGCTATAGCCGTTGAATATCAATCATCCGACCCAAAACTGGTTTTGGAATATGCCAATAAAGCCCTAGGATTATCCAAGAAGATTAAGTATAAACTTGCCGAAGGAACTTCTTACCTGAACATCGGTAACGGAAATATCATCCTAGGGAATTATCCCGAAGCAAACCGAAATTTCAGTAATGCCCAAGCTATTTTTGAAAAGGAACTCGAAAGCAATTCATCTGAAAACAAGGAAGAAATCAAGAATGGTTTGGCAAGGGCTTATGGAAGTATCGGCATTGTTTTTTCTGAACAAAGTAGTTATGCCAAGGCTTTGCAGTATCATTTGAAAGCGGTGAAAATTTATGAAGAAAGTAATAATTGGGCAAAATGTGCAAGAGTTTACAATAATATAGGTATTGTTTACAAAGCCCAAGGCGAAGATTTCAAGGCGTTGGATTATTACATCAAATGCTTGAAAATTCAGGAAAAAATCAAGGATGAAACAGTTGGTATCACGACAACCAATATTGGAAATATTTATTTAGAACAAAAAAATTACGCGAAAGCGATCGAATATTATACCAAGGCGAAATCACTTTTTGAAAAATACCCTAATGAAATAGGTATAGGAGAGTTGTATAATAATTTGGGGCTATACTACAAGCAAACTGGAAATCTAGACGAGGCTTTGGTAAATTACAACAAAGCCTTGACGATTTTTGATCGTGTCGGGAATAAATTTGGAGCATCAGATTCTTATTATTATCTGGGAGAAATTTTCGTTGAGCAGCAAAAGTTTGAACAAGCTTTGGTTGCCACAAATAGATCATTGGCTTTGGCAAAAGAGCTCAATGTGCTGGAACAAGTCAAGAATACTGAACAACGGCTAAGTGAAATTTATGAAAAACTCAATCGTCCAGCAGAAGCATTACTGCATTATAAATTATTTACTATTGCGAAAGATAGCGTCAGTAATAATGAAAGCATCAGAAATAGTGTTAAGGCCGAAATGAATTTTGAATTCGATAAAAAGGAAGCGCTTCAAAAAAAGGAACAGGAGAAACGGGAACTCATTTATAATGAGCAATCGAAACGTCATCAGCAACAAATTGGTTTTATTATCCTTTTTATACTTTTGGTTTTTGGGATTGTATTCTTGTTCTATAACCGTTTGCAATTAAAGAAGACACTGACCTTGCAGAAGGAATTAGCCGAGTATGAACAAAAAGCCTTGCATTTGCAGATGAATCCCCATTTTGTATTCAACTGTTTGGGATCAATTTCGAGTTTTATAGTACAAAACGGAACAGATTCAGCAATAAAATACCTTTCGAAGTTTTCTAAATTGATGCGATTGACGCTAGAATACTCAAAAGAATCCCTTATTCCCGTTGATAAGGAAATAGAAAGCCTTCAAAATTATCTTGAATTGGAACAACTTCGGTTCAATAAAAAATTTGAATTTAATATTACAAAAAGCAGCGAACTCGAAGACGATATGGCTTTGCCTCCATTGTTATTGCAGCCTTTTGTTGAAAACGCGATCATTCATGGTTTGATCCCGAAAACTGGAAAAGGCTATATTGATATTGATTTTTCTATCGAAGAACAAAGCTTGGTATGTAAAATTATTGACAACGGAATTGGGTTTAATAAATCGAAAGAGCTGAAGGAAAATTTGGTTTCGGTTCACAAGTCGATGGCATTGGATATTACGCGAAAGCGATTGGAAATGATGGAAGCCATTACAACAAAAACTTCTCATGTAGAAATTGAAGAACGAGTGGCTCCAAATGGGGAAATCATGGGAACGATTGTGGTGTTGAAATTGCCAATTCAGTATTTGAAGTGATTAAAAAAATTAAAAGGTTTAAGGATTAAAAGATCTCCAACAGATAAATATAATATGATTACAGCTTTATTAATAGACGACGACGAAAATTTACGCAATGGGATGAAAGGACTTCTGTCTCGTTATGCTCCAGAAATTCAAATTTTAGGTGAAGCCGATTCGGTAATGACGGGTGTGGAAGCCATTGATACATTAAAACCACAGGTTGTTTTTTTGGACATTCAACTAGGTGATGGAACTGGATTTGACATTTTAGAACAACTGGCATTGAAGAATGGAAAATCTACTTCGCATATTGTTTTTATTACGGCTCACGAACAGTATGCTATAAAAGCATTCCGATTTAGTGCTTTGGATTTTTTGCTAAAGCCTGTTGATCCGGAGGAATTACAAAAAGTGGTCGAAAAAATAAAGAATGTGCTGAAGCAAAATGATGGTTATGCACATATTGATTTGTTGCTGGAAAATATCCGAAAAAAAGTAGATAACTTTAAACGAATTGCTCTTTCAACATCTGATGGTATTCATCTTTTTGAAATTAGCGATATAATTCGATGTGAGAGTGAAGATAATTATACGAAGTTTTACATCAAGAACAGCAAGCCAATCATGATCTCAAAAACCTTAAAAGAATATGAAGAAATGCTAACCGAACATGGTTTTGAACGGATTCATCAATCGCATTTGATTAATCTTTCTTATCTAAAATCGTATATCAAGAAAGATGGCGGTTATGTCGTGATGGCCGATAATTCAAACCTCCCGATTTCGCAGCGAAAAAAGGAACGATTGCAGGAACTCTTGAAAACGATCTAATTAAATTCTAATTCAAAACCTGCTAATACTCATTGACAAAAGAATATTAGAAAAAGACAGATTACCTTTATAAAAACATTTTTTTAGCAATTATCAAATACCCTAAATATGAAAAAATTACTACTCTTAATGCTCTTGATTTCCAGTAGCATTTATGCCCAAATCGACATCAATCAGCCGAGTTTTTTGATTGCTTGTGATAGCGATAATAATGGTACAGAAACACTTGATTTAACTGTAAAGATTCCAGAAATTCTAGGAACTTTATCGGAAACAGAATATGCTGTTACTTTCTATTTAACACTGTCTGGAGCTGAACTTGATGATAACAGTGTCAAGATTAATAATCCAACAAGTTTCGAAAGAGCAGTAGGTTCTCAAACATTGTATGTTAGGGTAGAAGAAATAGCCGATCCAATTAATTTTGCAGTAACCGAGCTTGTTGTAGGTACGGGTTCTTTGCCAAACTTTAGCATTCAGGATGTTACTATATGTCAAGGGTTTAGTACAGTGTTGAATTCAGGTTTAGAAGATGATTTTTACACTTTTCAGTGGTTCTTGAATACTACTATCATTCCAGGTGCTACTGGAAATAGTTTGACTGCTTCACAAGCTGGAACTTACACATTAGTGGTAACTTTTTCTCAATCGGGATGTAGTTTTGAAGATAGTGCAGTGGTAACAGTCTTACCAATGCCAACTGCTGAGATTACGGGATATACTTTAGCAGATCAAACGGCAACTATTTCAGTTACAGGGACGCCTTCCGCTATTGTTTCCTATATCATCTATAGCGATTTGACACAAGGTACCTTTGTATTGGATAGTTCTGGAAATGCTACTATAACAATTTCAAATTATACACCAAGTTCACTTTTTTGGTTATTGAATATTACAACTGATCAATGTACAGCCTATTTGGATAATGCTGTTGCCTTAATAGAAAATCCATCAGGGATAGTGAATATTCCTGATGCCAATTTTAAAGCCGAATTAATAGACTCAGGAGTTGATAATAATAATGACGGTGAAATTCAATATGCTGAAGCAGCTTTGGAATATGAAATGTTGCAACTGCAATCTTCCAATATCGTTAATTTAACAGGTCTAGAAGCCTTTGTAAACATCGGAGGTTTAGACTGTTCTGATAATCAAATTGCAACTGTTAGTTTTGATGGGTTACTGAACTTAGGAATCATTTATGCAAGTAACAATTTATTTACCACCATTGATTTGAGCGGAAATCCAAATATTTGTCTTGTAGATTTTAGCAATAATCCGCAATTGTTTGCTGTTTATATGAAAAATGGTATGGAAGTTTGTAGCGAAACGCATGTATTTAACAATAATCCCAATTTAGAATTTTTCTGTACGGACGAAGCAGAAATAGCTTCGATGGTAGCTTATTTTGAACAAAATGAAATGGACGTCGTGGTAACATCGTATTGCGATTTTACACCAGGTGGAATTTACAACACCATCACAGGTTCAATTCTTTATGATTTTGATAATAATGGCTGTGATGATAATGATGCTCAGCCTTTTATTAAAATGAACATCACCGACGGAACAGAACAAGGTGCTAGTTTTGCAGATTCCGAAGGAAACTACAACTTTTATACCCAAGAAGGAAATTTCACAGTAACTCCACAACTCGAAAATCCGTCACTTTTTACAGTTTCTCCAGCAAATGCAATCGTGAATTTTCCAATCAGTGATAATTCGGTTTCCACCAATAATTTTTGTATCACAGCAAATGGTGTTGTCGAAAATGCCGAAATTGTTATTGCACCAGTAACTCCAGCTCGACCAGGTTTTGATGCTGAGTACGTTATTGTCTATAAAAACACAGGTAATCAAATGCTTTCAGGTCAAGTGTATTTTTATTATGAAGATACTGTTTTGGATTTGGTTAGTACAAGCGTGCCAACGGCTGCTGAGGCTACAGGGTTTTTGACATGGAATTATACCGATTTGCAGCCCTTTGAATCCAGAAGCATTTATGTGACTCTGAATGTTAATGGTCCGATGGAAACTCCAGCAGTAAATATTGGAGACGAATTGATTTTTAATGTCGGAACAAATCCAATCAATTTAAATGAGATTATATTTTCTTATTTCCAAACTGTTGTAGGTTCTTTTGATCCAAACGATATCATTTGCCTTCAAGGCGATAATGCTGCACCATCCGAAATTGGAAATTACCTTCACTACATCGTAAATTTTGAAAACACAGGAACCGCACCAGCCGAAAATGTAGTAGTAAAAATTGATATTGATGCAACTAAATATGATGTTTCGAGTATGCAAATTTTAGACGGTTCACATCCGCTTGAAGCAAAAGTAAGTACAGATAATATCGCTGAATTTATTTTTAAGGGAATTAATTTAGATACAAACGGACACGGAAATATTTTGCTAAAAATGAAAACTAAATCAACACTAGATGTTGGCGATACAGTTACCAAAAAAGCCAATATTTATTTTGATTATAATTTTCCAATCCTAACCAATGATGCCAACACTACTTTCCAAGATCTTTCGGTTGGAGATTATTTAAAAGATGAATCGATAAGAATATATCCAAATCCGGCTCAAAACCTAGTAAACATTGAAGCCGATTCAACCCTCCATTCGGTTGAAGTATATGATGTTCAAGGTAGATTGTTGATGACACATTTGTCCAGCGAAATCAAGACAATGCTTGATATCTCTGACAAAGCAAATGGTGTCTATTTCTTCAAAATAAAATCAGAAAAAGGAATTAAAGTTGAGAAAATAATCAAAAAGTAAGTTTTAGTTAATCAATGTTTTTGTTTGGATAACCCACGGAGCCATAACCGTGGGTTTTTTAATTTTTTGTGGTGTATATCAAATTTGCATTATTTATAGAATAATTAACGATATCATTGCACTATTCATTTTTTAATTCAATTGCAATTCCTTAAGTTTGTTAAATTATTATTTCAAAGATAAATTATACCAAACAATTATGTCAAAAACAGCAATATTAGAAATTGATGGCAAAAAATACGAGTTTCCTGTTATCGAAGGAAGCGAAGGAGAAGTTGCTATCGATATTAACAAACTACGTGATTTAACAGGGATTATTACAATGGATCCAGGATATAAAAATTCAGGATCTTGTAAAAGTGACATCACATTTTTGGATGGAGAAGAAGGAATCTTGCGTTATAGAGGTTATTCTATCGAGGATTTAGCGGATAAAGCTGATTTTCTTGAGGTTTCCTATTTAGTGATTTTTGGAGAATTGCCAACCAAAAAGCAATTGGAGCAATTTGAAAATGATATCAGAAAATATACTTTGGTAAACGAAGAAATGAAAAACATCATTGATGGTTTTCCTAAAACAGCTCACCCAATGGGCGTTTTATCTTCCCTGACAAGTGCCTTGACAGCTTTCAACCCAAAGGTGGTGAATGTTGATAATGAAAAAGAAATGTATGAGGCAGTTTGCAAAACCATGGGTAAATTCCTAGTTTTAGCAACTTGGACGTTTAGAAAAAGCTCTGGTTATCCTTTGAATTATTATGATAATACAAAAGGATATGTAGAAAATTTCATGCGTTTGATGTTCGAATTGCCAACAGGACCTTATACCATCAATCCAGTTGTAGTTTCTGCTTTAGATAAATTGTTTATCCTTCATGCAGATCACGAGCAAAACTGTTCTACCTCAACTGTAAGAATGGTTGGTTCATCTCAATCAGGTTTATTTGCTTCTATTTCTGCTGGAGTTTCTGCACTTTGGGGACCACTTCACGGAGGTGCTAATCAAGCTGTTTTGGAAATGCTTGAAGCGATCCAGAAAGACGGTGGAGATGCTGATAAATATATGGCGAAAGCTAAAGATAAAGACGATCCTTTCCGTTTGATGGGCTTCGGACATAGAGTTTACAAGAACTTTGATCCAAGAGCAAGAATCATCAAAAAGGCTGCTGATGAGGTTCTAGCAACTTTAGGCGTGAATGATCCAGTTTTGGCTATCGCTAAAAAATTAGAAGAATCTGCCTTGAATGATGAATATTTCAAATCAAGAAATCTATATCCAAACGTGGATTTCTATTCAGGAATCATTTACCGTGCATTAGGAATTCCAACCGATATGTTTACTGTAATGTTTGCCATCGGACGTTTGCCAGGATGGATTGCACAATGGAAAGAAATGCGTGTGAATAAAGAACCAATTGGAAGACCAAGACAAATTTATACAGGTCACGCTTTGAGAGAATTTAAAACAATGGATCAACGATAATTTTTAAATTTTATAGATGAAAGCTCCACTGAAAAGTGGAGCTTTTTTTGTTTTATACTTTTTTTAGCGCTTTGTCGAAGTATTGATTTTTTTAGTACATTCGTATAAAATAAAATCAGTAACCCTATGAAGATAAATTACTTATCGTTTTTATTGTTAATAGTGAGTTGGAACAGTTTTTCTCAAGATTTGAGAATGTTGTCATCTCATCCAGAAAAGTTGATAATCCAAAATTCAACACCTCAATATACCTCTGTAAAGAAGTCCTACAATGGCATTCCATATGAAAATTTTAGTGCTGTGGCAAAAGCCAAAATGATGCAAACAACAGCGCCAGAATTACCCGTTTTTTCTGAATCGCTGATTGTTCCAAATACAGGAGATGTTTCAATTGAAGTTACATTTGATGGATTTCAGGATTTTCAAGACATCAATATTTTGCCTTCAAAAGGAAGTTTGAAACGAAATGTTAATCCAGAAGAGGTTCCTTATGTTTTTGGAGCTACTTATGAAGTGAATGATTTTTTTCCAAAAAAACTGGCAGATATTTCAGGTCCGTATATTTTTAGAGATGCAAGAGGTGTTACAGTAATTTTTTATCCTTATCAATACAATCCAGTTACAAAGGTTTTGCGAGTGTATCAAAACCTCAAAGTAACAGTTACAACTGATAAAACCAAAGCGGGTCACAACGAGAAACCTTCAAGAACAACAAGTAATAGCACTTTTCAATCGCTTTATACTTCGCATTTTCTAAACGCTGAAATATCTTCAAATTCAGTTACCGAGCCAGGAGAAATGCTGATTGTTTCAAAAAGTTCCTACAATACTTCAATTCAACCATTGGTTACTTGGAAAAATCAAAGTGGTATCAAAACTACTGTTCTAACGCTTGCAAATGGAGCTACGACAACTTCCATTAAAAATAGCATCAGTAGCTTTTATACGGATAATCCAAATTTGACGTATGTTTTGCTAGTTGGCGATCATCAAGATTTGCCTGCTTATAGCTACGGAATTACAGGTGCCGATGAGCAACTTTGGAGTGATTCCTACTATGGACAACTTGAAGGAGACGATTATTATCCAGAATTGATGATTGGAAGACTTTCTGGAAATACCACCGAAGTACAAAAAATCGTAACCAAGATTATGGGATATGAAAAAAATCCTTTGACTGGAGATTGGATGACAAAAGCTGGTGGAATTGGTTCAAATGAAGGATATGGTTATGGTGATGATGGGGAGGCCGATTGGCAACATCTGCGAAACATTGGAACACAATTAACAGGTTTTGGATATACCAATATCTACGAATTTTATGATGATTCTCAAGGTGGAAATGATGCCGAGTTTAGTCCAGATGCTACCATGATTTCAGCAGCTATAAATGATGGAATTGGCTTGCTAAACTATACAGGCCATGGTGCTTTGGATATTATGTCTACAGGATCTTACACCAATACGGATGTTAATAGTCTGACAAATGAGGGTAGTTTTCCTTTCGTAGTTTCGGTAGCTTGTAACAACGGAACTTTTGTGGGAGGAACTTCTTTATGCGAGGCATTTTTGAAGTCAAATCATAATTCAAATCCAACAGGAGCTATTGCAAGTTGTGGTTCTTCTATCTTAATGGCTTGGGCAGAACCAATGCAAACACAGGATCAAATGACTGAACTTATAATCGATAGCAATTCGGCTGGTGCAACTTCTCTGGGAGAATTGTTTTATGGAGGTCAAGTGAGTATGCTGGAAACTTATTCAAATAGCGGAACAGCTCAAGAAGTAATGCAAACATGGGTATTTTTTGGTGATCCATCAGTTACTTTTAGAAGTGCCGTTCCAACAGTAATTACCGCGACTCATCCAGCTCAAGTTTCAAATCAAGGTGTCGATCTAGTAATAAATTCTAATACTGATGGTGCAAAAATCACTGTTTCTCAAAACAATGAAATCTTGGCAACTGGAGTTATAACAGGTGGTACTGCAACGGTTCAAATTCCTGCCCTTGCATCAATGGATAATTTGATGGTAACCTTGACCAAAAAAGAAACGACGCCTTATCAAGGAATTGTCACGGTTTCAAGCGAATTATCAAATGAAGATTTTCAAAGTCAATTCTTGGTTTATCCAAATCCAGCTTCAAATTATGTAACAATTAGCAACAAAGGAAATAACTTTACTACAGCTTCAATAAGTATTATTGATATAAATGGTCGAGTTTTATCTACGGAAAGCAATGTAAATTTGAGTGGTTCTCATCAAGTTTCATTCCATTCATTGGCTGCGGGAGTTTACTTTTTGTCGATAAAAGATGGAAATCATAACAATATTCAAAAAATTGTGGTGCAATAGTTTTGCAATATTTCAAAACAAAGGCTTTACCGTTTGGTAAAGCTTTTTTTATTTAATCGATAATTTTATTACTATTCAGGTAAGAAAACTTCAATAATCAAGTCCCTTTTTTTATATTTGTCCCCAATACGTCAGCAAAATGACGTCGAAAAGCCAAAAGCTATGTTACACTTAAATGTAAAAAACGAAACCTCAAGATTAAGAGCCGTTGTTCTCGGTTCGGCAGTGAATAATGGACCAACTCCAACAGCGGACGAAGCGTATGATCCAAAATCTTTAGAACATATTTTAGCAGGGACTTATCCGGTTGAAAAAGATATGGTTGAAGAAATGGAAGCTTTCAATAAAGTGTTTGAAAAATATGAAGTAAAAGTTTTCCGTCCCGAAATGATTGAAAACTACAATCAGATTTTTTCTAGAGACATCGGATTTGTAATCGATGATATTTTTGTAAAAGCCAATATCCTTCCTGATCGCGAAAGGGAATTGGATGCCATCCAATATATTATCGATCAGATTGATCCTAAAAAAGTAGTTCGTCCCCCAGAAGAAGTGCATATTGAAGGTGGCGATGTGATGCTGTGGAACGATTATATTTTCATCGGAACCTATAAAGGAAGCGATTATAAAGATTATATCACAGCTCGAACCAACGGGCAAGGTGTGGAATACATTCGAAATTTATTTCCAAATAAAATTGTAAAGGAATTCGATTTGGTAAAATCAAAAATCGAAGCAAGAGATAATGCTTTGCACTTGGATTGTTGCTTTCAACCTGTCGGAACTGATAAAGGAATCATCTACAAAAGCGGTTTTCGTGAAGAGGCGGATTACATGTATTTGGTGAAACTCTTCGGAAAGGAAAATCTTTTTCACATCACACGCGACGAGATGTATCATATGAATTCCAATGTGTTTTCAATTGCTCCAGATGTAGTGGTTTCAGAAAAGAATTTTACAAGATTAAACAATTGGCTGAGAGAAAAAGGATTTACTGTTGAGGAAATCCCGTATGCCGAAATTTCAAAACAAGAAGGACTTTTGAGATGCTCGACGTTGCCTTTAATCAGGGATTAAATAATTGTTTAAAGTTTAAGGTTTCAAGTTGTAAAACCTTAAACTTTAAACTTTAAACAAAAAATAAAATGAAACAAACCACAAATTCAATATTGATGATTCGTCCTGTAGCTTTCAGGATGAACGAGCAAACAGCTGTAAATAATTATTATCAAAAAGTGCTTGACGGACTTTTACCAGCGACTGTAAATGCAAAAGCACAACAAGAATTTGATACTTTCGTAGAAAAGCTACGCAATGTTGGCGTTGATGTAACAGTTGTTGATGATACTCTGGATCCTGACACACCAGATTCTATTTTTCCGAACAATTGGATTTCATTTCACGAAAATGCAGATGTGGCTTTATATCCGATGTTCGCTGAAAACCGGAGAAAAGAACGCCGTGAGGAAATCTTGGATTTACTTGAAGAAAAAGGATTCCAAATTGATAATATTGTAGATTATACCGAAGCAGAAACGGATGGTTTTTTCTTAGAAGGAACTGGAAGTTTGCTTTTGGATCGTGCCAATAAAAAAGCATATTGTGCTTTATCACCAAGAGCCGATGAAGAATTATTTATCGAGTTTTGTGAAGATTTCGATTTAGCTCCCGTAATTTTTGAAGCCTTTCAAACGGTTGGTGGTGAACGAAAACTCATTTATCATACCAATGTTATGATGTGTTTGGGCGAAACTTTTGCAGTTATTTGTGCAGATTGTATCGACGACAAGAAAGAAAGAAAAATGGTTCTGGATAATCTGAAAGAAGATGGAAAAGAAATCATCTTGATTACAGAAGACCAGGTGAATAATTTTGCAGGAAATATGCTTGAAGTTCGTGGTGCAAATGATAAACGCTATTTGGTCATGAGTGCTGCAGCTCATCAAAGCTTAACGCCAAAACAAATTGAGCAATTAGAAAAACATGCTGAAATTTTGAGCTCAAGCCTAGATACAATTGAAGCTTGTGGAGGTGGAAGTGCAAGATGCATGATGGCAGAAATTTTTCTTCCGAAAAATTAAATCCAAAATACTATAAATCAAAAAAATTAAATCCCAAATTCCAAGCTTTATAAGAGTGGGATTTGGGATTTTTCTATTGGAGTTTATAATTTTATTTTCTTACAAAGCTGTCAATTATTTTATCTGTTTCAGCTTTTGTAGCAGTTGGCTCTAAGGCAAATAAATAAGAAAAAAGTGTTTTTCTATCCACTTTCGCCTCAAGGCTCAGATCTTTATTTCGGTCAAAAACTGTTTGCCATTTTGCACGAACATTTTTCCACATTGCAGCATTTTCTTTCCAGAATTTCTGACCTGCAGCACATTTAGAATCTTCTACTTTTTTGTAATAGTCCGTTCCTTTTTCTTTTGCAATTATAATATCTTTGCCATCATCATCTCTCTGGATTTTTTCATTATCCTGATCATGAGTCCACCCTTGCTTGGTAACTTCATGCACGTTAGTTCTTTTTAAAACATTATAATCTTCCCTGATTGTATGTTCTCTTCTTGGTAGTGGAGCATCCGTGATGTTTTCCCAGTAATGTCTTCCGTCAACGTGAACCCATGTTGCTGTTCCTTCATATCTCGGACTATCATCAACTTGATACACTCTTTGTGTCCATTGTCCTTTTACAGCCTCTTTTGGTAGTGTTTGAAACTTCCAGGTATTGTCTTTATAAAACTGATATAGTTTAGTGTTTTCAAACTCCCAATCCTGTCTCCAGTGCTTGATAATCATCGTGTCGCTCACAATCAAAAGGTGTTGCATTACAATTTTATTCGGTTGGTCTTCTACCAATTCAACCCATTCCAATGCCTTTTCGTGTTTTGTTTTTGAAGGCTTGTAATTTTCGTCTTTCGTATAGTTGAAAGTCTCGGCAAAATTAAATTCTACTTCATAACAGCCACACATGGCTTTGATGGCTTTGATGTCTTCTTTTTTCTTGTCTTGAGCATTTCCGCTCAATGATAAAAGAGCAATAGCGGATACAGCAATCAGGTTTTTCATTTTATTGATGTTTAAAAATTTCTGATGCAAAAATATTAAATTTATTTAGAATAAGTAAAAATAACCTATATATTTGCAAAATAAATTTATTAAGACTTAATCTAAATAATGAAAACCAAGTTACCCCTTTTTACATTGTTTTTTTGTTCTTTGTCTGTGTTTGGTCAAGAATTGGAAAAAGATTCTGTTGTGAATAATTTGTCGGAAGTTGTAATTACGGGACAGTTTGAGCCACAATCTTTAAAAAAATCTGTACACAACGTGAGAGTTATTACTAAAGAAGATATAAAACAACTAGCTGCTAATAATTTAGGAGATGTTTTAAATCAGTACTTAAATATTTCAATTAGAACAAGCGGTAGTGATGGTCGTTCAACGGTTTCTATGTTTGGTCTTGACTCACAATATTTTAAAATTTTAGTTGATAATGTTCCGTTGGTAAGTGATACAGGTTTAGGGGGCAACATTGACTTGACCCAAGTAAACCTAGACGACATTGAACAAATTGAAATTATAGAAGGTTCGATGGGAGTTACCCACGGAGCAAATGCTGTTACCGGAATTCTCAATATTATTACGAAGAAGAAATCGGCTTATAAATGGGAGATATCAGCAACTGCACAAGAGGAAACAGTCTCGGACGAGTTTGCTTTTTTTAACAAGGGAAGACATATCCAATCTGCCAAAATTTCTCGCAATATAGGTGAAAATCTTTTTGTAACTGTTGGTGGAAATAGAAACGATTTTGCAGGCTTTTTCGATACCAGGCAAGGTAAAGATTACATTCAAAACGACGGATCAAGAGGATACAGTTGGCTTCCAAAAGAACAATTAACAGGGAATGCATTTATAGGTTATACAAAAGCTGACTATAGGGTTTTCTATAAATTTGATTATTTTAAAGAGAACGTAGATTTCTACAATGCCGTAGTAGTGCCACAGGATAATTATCCCTTTCCTGATACGCATTATGCAAATGACAGAAGGTATATTTCTAACAGATTTTACCATCATTTAAATTCCTACGGAAAGATATTTTCAAAACTCAAGTATAATATTTCGCTTTCTCATCAGAAGCAATCACGTGATGTTGAGAAGTTTAATTATCTGATGGAAAGCAAACAAGAAACGGCTAACGATAGACAAGTGTATCAATCTAAAGAAGTATTATATTCTACAGGAACCTTGAGTGATTTTTTTAATAGCAAAAAAGTAGATTTACAATTGGGCTATGAAATCGTAAATGAAAAAGGTTTCTATGATGCAACTGCAGGAACTTTTAAAGATGATCAACAGCAAACCAAGGATGTCAGAAAACGCCTGGAAAATTATGATTTTTTTAGTGCTGCGGAAATAAATGTTACGGATAAATTTTCGCTTCGACCTGGATTTCGTTTTTCTTTTCAATCAAAATTTGATAATCAATATGCAACGTCTCTTGGATTACGTTATTTATTTAGCAAAGGAATTGAAACGAGAGTTTCACTTGGAAAATCCTACAGAGCTCCAAATTTTGATGAACTTTATACCTACTTTGTAGATTCAAACCATGATCTTCAAGGCAATGAGAATTTGATTCCAGAAACAAGTACATCGTATGAGGTTAGTTTTAAAAAATCTACATTTTTCACTTCTGGGCTTCAACTTTCAAATACGTTAGCTGTTACTTTTTTAGATGTTGATGATAGAATCAGTATGGTTTTAGAGCAAGTTACTCCTACTCAACAGTACAAATATTTAAATATCGATAAATATAAAATGTGGAATGTTTCTTCAACCCATCAACTTGCTCACAAAAACTGGAATGCAAAAGTTGGTTTGGCACTGGTAGGAATTTCTCAAAAAATTGATTTAGCTGCATTAAATGTTACTTCAGATGATAAGTTTCTCTATGCTTTGCAGATGAATTCTAATGTTTCGTATAAAATCTCAAAGAGGAATACCTTGATTTCAGTTTATTATAAATATAATGGAAAGCAACAACAGTTTGTTTCTTCATCTGATAACAATGGAAATGCTGAATTTGCACTTTCAGAGCTTGAAGCTTATGGATGGATGGATGCGTCAATTAGAAAATCATTTTTCAAGAATCAATTTGAAGTTACCGTTGGAGCTAGAAACGTTTTAGATATTCAAAGCGTTCAACTCACACAAGCAGGCTCAACAGGCGTTCATGCTGCAGGATCTGATATCCTTTTAGGATATGGACGTTCTTATTTTCTTAAACTCTCGTATAACCTTAATTTTAATTAATATATCATGAAAAAAAATCTCTTTTTTATTCTATTCGCTTCTTTGCTAGCTTTCACGGCATGTAATGACGATGATAGTACAACAAGTACTCCAATTTCTATTGCATTTTCTGTTCCGTCATTAAATTTGACTGATGACACAACAGCGGTTCAACTTTTATTTTCTGAGCCAACTCCATCTGCTGGATTTGTAACGCTTACTTATAATGCAACTGCTGTAACTTATGGAACAGATTTTACAACTGTTCCTGCTGTTGAAGACAATAAAATTGTTGTTCCTTTTGAAGCGAATGTTACTTCAACTTCTTTCGCTTTCAATAAATTAATTAATGCGATCGAAGGACAAGTGAAAAATGTAGTTTTTACTATTTCTGAAGTTTCTTTTGATACTACTGTTGAAGGAAATACTACAATTCAGTTAAACTTTAATGAAACAGCTTCATTAGGTGCCGCTTTGGCTGCGGAAGTTGGAGGTGCCACACAACCGAACCAAGTTTATATCGATTTGAGTAGTGGAGCAATGACAACCGCACCAAGAGTTTCTTGGGATTTAGGTTTTTATTCAGGGTCTGAATTTAGAGTTGCATTAAACGGTTCGGTTAAAATGTCTGCAAAGCAACTTCAAACTACTAATATAGATTTAGTTCAAGAAGAAGATTTGACAATGATTATTGCTCAAGGCCAAGGTGTTGCTAACCAAATTGATAACCCGTCTGGAGAAATTACTGGCGAAACTGGTACTGCTATTGCTGAAATCTCTGAAAATGATACAGACAATAAAGTATATTTGATCAACATGGGAAGTAACCCTGCAACTACGGCTCCAGCAGTTGGGTCTGAAGGTTCTGCATCTGGTTCATCAAGAGGGTGGAAAAAAGTAAGAATTTTGAAAAGTGGAAATGATTATAAAGTTCTTTATGCTGATATAAATGCTACAACCCACCAAGAAATTACAATTACTAAAAATAATGCATTCAACTTTACATTCTTAAGTTTTGCAAATGGTATTGTAAATGTTGAACCACAAAAAACACAGTGGGATATCAATTTTACAACTTTTACAAATTTGTTAGGAGGAACGACTCCTTATTATTTTCCAGATTTCGTTGTAAATAATGTAAAAGGTGGAGCCAAAACATATCAGGTTTTAACAGCAGATTTTACTTATGATAATTTCACGAAGGCAAATGTAGTTGAAGCAAACTTCAATAATGATCAAAGAAATATTGGTTCTAGCTGGAGAAGTACTTCTGTAACAGGAGGTGATGGAGTACCTGTATCTCAATTTGTATTAAAAACGGATCGTTTCTATGTGATTAAAGATCCAGCAGGAAACATTTACAAATTGAAATTTACAGGTGGAGCAAGTGAATCAGGAGAAAGAGGATATCCAACTTTCCAATATTCATTATTACAATAAATTTTAAAATGCCACGATCAAAACCTATTAAAAGCAGTTTTTTTGTTTGAATTATTTATAGTTTAGTTAGTGAGAAGCCTTCGCCCCCCAGCGAAGGTTTTTTTATGACATTAAATTCCCTTTGATGATTGAGACAATCGCACTCACGATATATTGGATACCAATTGCGATTACAATAAAACCAACAATTCTAGAAATTGCCACAATCCCGGAAGCGCCAAGGATTTTAGACAAATAATGAGCACTTCTTAGAATGATAAAAATAGAAAAGGCAACAGCCAAAATAGCCAAACTTGCTATGATAATTTCATGTGTTTCCTGATGGTCTTGGTAAAAGGCAATCAAAAGCGAAATCGAACCTGGACCGGCCAACATCGGAATTGCCAATGGTGTCAAGGCAATATCGTTACGGTTTTGAACATCGTTTTCTACTTTTTTATTGATACCGCGTGTCTTTTTGAATTTACCCGTCAATAAAGAAAATCCCGAACTCACGATAATCAAACCACCGGCAATTCGCAAAGCTTCAATGCTTATTCCGAAAAAATCCAGAACATATTGCCCTACAAAAAAAGAAATAATCAAGATGATAAAAACATCAATCGCCGTCCATAATGAAATTCTCGAACGTTCCTTTTTATCGTCATGTTGCGTCAATCCAACAAAAATTGGCACCGTTCCAATGGGATTCAAAACAGAAAAAAGCGCGGCAAAGATGTAAATAAATAATTCCATAGTTTTTTTGCAAAATTAGGGTTTCAGCGTTTGGGTATTCGTAAAGTTATGAATAAATAATTATTACCCTACTGGAAAATATTTTTTTTTAAAAACCCTATATTTGTCGAAAGCCATAACCTGATGAAAAAAAGCTACAAAAAGTTCCTGTTGTTTTTAATTCTTTTATCCAATATTACAGTACAATCTCAACTTATAGAAGGTACTATTTTGGATAGTAAAACCAAGGAAACGCTTCCCGGTGCTACTGTCTATCTTGACGGAACGACCATCTCGACCATCACCGATACCAATGGATATTTTAAAATAAATACCAAGGGTAATAATGCAACTTTGGTAGTGAGTTTTATAGGATATTCGACTTATAGGCTTGATAATCCGTTACAGTATGTCAATAAAAAACTCAAAGTGATGTTGGTTGAAGAATCCATAAGTTTGGATGAGGTTGTCGTTGGAAAAGGGCCTTTCAGCCGAAAACAAATGATGAAGGTTTTCAGGGAACAATTTCTGGGTGAATCAAAGGCAGGAAGATCTTGCAAAATCTTGAACGAAGATGATATTGTGTTGTATTATGATGTTTCCACTAACACTCTGAATGCTTCGGCACGAAATCCACTGAAAATCATCAATAAGCATCTAGATTATGAAGTCAATTTTGATTTGGAGGAACTCATTGTACAATACAATTATAAAAGCTTAGACAAGTTCAACCAAAGCCGAAGCTATTTCTCGGGTACAACCTTTTATAAGGATATGTCAAAAAACAATCGGGCCGATAAAAAGCGTCGTGAAACCTTTTATGGTTCGGCTACACATTTTGCCCTTACAGTGGCAAATGAAGCATGGGAAAAAGAAGACATCAGGCTTTTTGTTGAGGGTTGGCCAGTGAATCCAAAGGACTATTTCAAAGTGAAAGACACGCTTGGAGTCAAGCAAGTAACCCTGATAAAAGAGCCACAAAAGGAAGTCAAAGACTTTACTTTGGATAAAAGTCCTTCCAATAACGTCACCTTTACAGATAAAGGAAAAACAAAATTAGTGAAGGTAAATTTTAATATTCTCTATAAAAAGGAGCATCAGTCGATAGTTGAATTTGTCGACAAAGTAATATATGTAGATGAAAACGGCAACTATTCTCCCATCTATGGCATCCTTTATGGCGGTTACATCGGGACTCTAAAAGCAGGCAATATGTTACCCATAGATTATTATCAAGTTATTAAAGAAATGCAAAAGGGATAAAAACTTCCGTCAGGAAACAGTAATTTTACAAAAAAAATCAACATGAAAAATAAGAAAACCCTGGTGCTCGGTGCTTCCGAAAATCCATCACGATATTCCAATATGGCCATCAAGAAACTTTTGGCAAACGACCAATCTGTTGTAGCAATCGGTCAAAAAGAAGCCGAAGTAGAAGGTGTGAAAATCCAAACCAAGCAAATACCTTTCACGAATATCAACACCGTGACGCTATACCTCAATCCGCAACGTCAAAGGGATTATTACAATTATATAGTAGGGCTGCAACCCAAACGTGTCATCTTCAATCCAGGAACCGAAAATCCAGAATTCTATCAATTATTGAAGCTCAACAACATTCAAGTCGAAATCGCTTGTACACTCGTTTTGCTATCGATGAAACAGTACTAAAAAATCTTTTTTATAGTTTGGAGCGAATCGCTCGGGCTTTTTTGGAAACCATTTTCCCGCTTTCCACTACTATCTTTTTGTTCCGAACCCCGGAACAAAAAGTATAGTAGCTCCAATCGGGGCTATTTAAAAATCCATTTTTTCTCCAGAAACTTAAAACCTCGTTTGCTGAGTCGCTTTCTTGCTAATCAATAGCAATCCGATAAAAGTCAATCCGCCATTCAAGATAATCAGCTCCTCTGCAAATTCATAATTTCCAAACAGTTCCTTTGAATATAAACTGATGATGAAGGTTATGGCTGGTGCCAAAATGCAAATAATGGGAACTAATCTGTCCTTTACAGTTTTGGTTTTCATAAACAATCCAAAAGCATACAATCCCAAAAGTGGTCCATAAGTATAAGCTGCAATCTTAAAAATCAAGCTCACCACCGAGTCGCTATTCACCAGATAAATTACTAAAATAACCAAAAACATCAACCCCGAAAACCCGATGTGAACCCAATGTCTTGTTCTCACCATATTGGGATTCGAAGCATTTTCGACCTTGTCCATACCCAGAAAATCGACACAGAAAGAAGTGGTCAAAGCCGTCAAAGCCGAATCAGTTGTGGCAAATGTTGCAGCCGTTAATCCTAAAAGAAAAACAATTGCAGGAATCAACGTCAGATGATTGAAGGCAATTTCGGGAAACAGCAAATCGGTTCTTGGTTTTCCCGTAAAACTATCCAACGGCACCGAGATTCCATTTCTTTCGGCATACATATAGAGTAGGGCACCCACACTCAAAAAGAAAATATTGATGATCACGAAAATTCCTGTAAAGGTGAACATGTTTTTTTGGGCTTCGCCAATATTCTTACAGCTCAAATTCTTCTGCATTAAATCCTGATCCAGTCCTACCATGGCGATAGTAACGAAAATTCCTCCCAAGATTTGTTTTACTACAAAGTTGCTTTTCAGCCAATCTTCATAAAAGAAAATCTTCGAATAATTGCTGTTTTTTACAGCTTCAAAAGCTTGCGGAATGCTATAATCCAAGCTGTCACAAATAAAATAAATCGTGAAGATCACCGATGAAACCAAGAAGATGGTTTGCAAAGTGTCGGTTATAATGATGGTTTTGAGACCTCCGCGATAAGTATAAGTAAAAATTAGGGCCAAAGAGCCAAAAACGGTAATCCAAAATGGAACGCCAAAAGCATCAAAAACATACCGTTGCAAGACAATCACGACCAAATATAATCGCGCTGCAGAACCAATCGTTCGGCTGATTAAAAAAATCGAAGCAGCCGTTTTATAGGAAACCGTACCCAAGCGTTGCTCGATATAACCATAGATAGAGGTGAGGTTCATCCTGTAATAAAGCGGCAACAATACTTTTGCGATCAATAGAAAACCTATTGCATTTCCCAATACAAACTGAAAATACTTAAACTGCACATCAGGAGAACCCACTTGTCCTGGAACCGAAATAAACGTAACACCTGATAATGCCGTTCCAATCATCCCGAAGGCAACAAGATACCATTTTGAGTTTTTGTTGGCCTTGAAAAAAGCATCGTTTCCACTGTCTTTTTTGCTGACAAAATGTGAAATGAGGAAAAGTACTCCGAAATAAATTATGATTAAAAGTAAAATAGCAGTTGGTGTCATTCGTTACATTTATTTGAAGCCAAAATAGAAAAAAAAAATAGATAATCAGATAATTTTGTGTTTTGTAAATAGAAAATCTAATTATCTGCTGAATCGATTTCTAAATACTTTCGAGTTTTTAAAATTATCTAATTATCTAATTGCCCCATTTTCTAATTCATTACTTTTGCAAATATGGAATTTTCATCAAAACTATTAGAAAAAGCAGTCAATGAGATGTCGCAATTGCCGGGAATTGGCAAGAGAACAGCTTTGCGATTGGTGTTGCATTTATTAAAACAGCCAAAGGAACAAACTTCATTCTTGTCGCAATCACTCCTCAATATGCGAGAGGATATAAAATTCTGTGAAAGCTGCCATAATATTTCGGATGTAGAAATTTGCGAAATATGCTCGAATAAAAACCGCGACCATCAGCTAATATGTGTGGTCGAAGATATTCGGGACGTGATGGCGATAGAAAACACGGGACAGTTTAAAGGTATCTACCATGTTTTGGGAGGAAAAATTTCGCCCATTGATGGTGTTGGTCCAAGCCAATTAAAAATTACATCGTTGGTAGAAAAAATCAAAAGCGGGAAAGTTAGGGAATTGATTTTTGCACTTAGTTCTACAATGGAAGGCGATACGACAAACTTTTACATCTACAAGCAAATTCAGGATTGCGAGATAATCACATCAACCATTGCTAGAGGAATTTCTGTGGGGGATGAGTTGGAATATGCAGATGAGGTTACTTTAGGAAGGAGTATTTTGCATCGCGTTCCATTTGAAAACTCTTTCAAGAGCAATTAAATAATTTTATAACACAGATGGATTTTTTTATTCTAAATGAAAAACTATATTTGTTTGCTAAAAAAGATTGAAATGAATCGAAATGCGGTATTTTTTTTATTATTTGTAGGACTCTTTTTTACTTCTTGTGTCCCAACAAAGGATTTGATTTATTTGCAAAATAAAGACAAATCGGATGTTCAAAACAACATAAATCCCATAGTTACTAAGCCTTATCGTTTGCAAATCAACGATATCTTGAACATCACTATCAAAGCTATTGATTCAAAATTAGTGAGTATGTTTAGTCCGACGCCTAGCGACAATACCAATCAAACTCAGGGGCTAAGTGAACAAGGACTTTACTTTAATGGATTTACCGTGGATGATCATGGGAATATAAGAATTCCGGTTATTGGTGAAGTAAATGTTATTGGTTATACCTTGGACGAAGTTAGAATCAAGATAGAGAAAGAATTGCTGGAAAATTATTTTAATAAAGAGGCTAATATTTTTGTAAACGTTAAATTATCTGGATTGAGGTTCACTGTAAATGGTGAAATCAATTCTCCAGGATCTAAACTCCTCTTTCAAGAAAAAGTTAATGTGCTTGAAGCGATTGCCAATGCTGGTGATATTACTGTTACTGGCGACAGGAAAAATGTAACCATCATCAGGCAATATCCACATGGAACCGAAATGCACGATATCGATCTGACCGATGTAAAAGTCATGCAATCTCCGTATTATTATTTGCAACCAAATGACTATATTTACGTAAAACCATTGAAACAAAAGTCATGGGGGACCGGAAAAACAGGTATAGAATCATTGGGAACCATCATAGCACTGCTTAGTTTGGCTACTACGACCTTTTTATTACTCAGAAATTAAGAAAAGAAAATGCTCGATACGAAAGATTTTTCATTTTTTGAAAGCCAAAATAATTTTGATTTTAAAGGCTTTTTGTTCAAAGTACTGAGCTACTGGAAGTGGTTTTTGTTAAGTTGGACCATTGCTTTTACAATCGCCTATCAGGTTAATATTCGAAAAGAAAAGATTTTTGGAATGTCTAATATGATTTCTGTAAAGGAAGAACGAAATCCTTTTTCGACTTCAAATACCAGCTTGGTTTTTAACTGGGGCGGAACTTCAGATCAGGTTCAGACTATTTCTACCATGCTAAAGTCAAGATCACACAATGAAATCGTTGTCGATAAATTGCAATTTTATATCAATTATCTCAAGCAAAGTGAGTATAATATTGTAGACGCATATGGAGAAGTTCCCTTTCATGTCAAGATCAATAAGCAAAGAGGTCAATTGTCTGCTAATTTGATTAGTATAAAATTTATTAGCGAATCGGTTTATGAAATCAGCATTCCTTTTGAAAGGGAAACTGTAAATTTGATTCATTATATAGATAACAGTACCACCACCACATCGGTTCAAACGGGAACTTTTACCAAGCAGTTTAGCATAGGTCAAGAAGTTGATTTGCCTTTTTTGAATTGGACTTTAGAAATTAATGAAAATCCAGGATTTTACAAAGGGAAAGAATATTTTGTTAGTTTCGGGGACTTTAATGGCACAGTTTCTCGCTACCAAGGCATTCGAGTAGAAGCCAGTTCTCCTGGAAGTTCAATTTTAACACTTTCGCTTCAAGGTACTAATAAAGCCAGATTAGTTAAGTATCTCAATGAAACGGTTGAGGTGCTTAGAATCAGTCAACTTGCAGCCAAAAATCAATTTGCTACAAACACGATTGCTTTCATTGATAGCACCATGCGAAACATGGAAAGACAATTGAAAGACAATGGTGATGAACTGAAAAATTTTAGAAAAGACAAAAACATTTTTGAAATCGAACAAGGAGGTTTAAAATTTTCTGATCAGCTTTTAGACTATAATGTTCAAAGAGATGGAATAGCAAGAAAGATAGCCTATTATAATTCGTTGAAGTCCTATTTGAATAAAAGTGTGGATTTCTCTAAATTGCCAGCACCAACCGTTGCTGGAATTGAAGATCCAAATATCGTAGTTAATGTTTCCAAAATCATTGAACTTTCTACCCGAAGAGCCGAACTGAAATATGCTGTAAAAAGCGAAAAATTGTTTCAAGAGTTTGACAATGAGATGGATGCTGTCAAGCAAGTGCTTTTAGAAAATATAGCTTCTGCAAAATCTTCGTTGCAGTATGACCTCAATATGATTGATGCCAATATTAATGAAGCACAGAGTACCTTGAAAAAATTGCCAGAAGAGCAACAGGAACTGATTAAAATCAAGCTTAAATATGACTTAAATAACAATATTTATAATGATTTTCTAGCAAAAAGAACAGAAGCTGATATTGTAAAAGCAGCAAACGTGTCAGATATAAAATTCATTGATCCGGCTAAAGATGTTGGAGGCGGATTGGTAGGGCCAAAAACGGGAGTTAATTATGTGTTAGCACTTTTTCTTGGTTTCTTAATTCCTTTAATTGTTGCTTTTGCAAATTTCTTTATTAATGATTCTATCCAAAATACTGATGATATCAGCAAGCTCACGACTTTGCCTCTAATTGGAGTTATAGGGAAAAAACAAAATGCAAATAATCTTTCTGTATATGAGAAACCAAAATCAGCCTTAGCTGAAGCCTTCAGGGCGGTTCGGTCATCATTGCAATTTCTTTACAAAAAACAAAAATTGGAAGGTGCAAAAACGTTGATGTTAACATCTTCTGTTAGTGGTGAAGGAAAAACGTTCTGTTCTATAAACATCGCTACAGTTTTTGCCATGAGCGAAAAGAAAACCATCATATTAGGTCTGGATTTGAGAAAGCCAAAAATCTTTGATGATTTTAAGATTACAAACGAAATTGGTGCAGTAAATTACTTGATTGGTCAAAAAACCGTAGATGAAGTTATTCAAAGCACACATATTCCATTTTTAGATGTTATTACTTCGGGGCCGGTTCCTCCCAATCCTTCGGAACTTATCATGAGCGATGCCATGAAAGAATTATTGGACGAGCTTAAAACCAAGTATGATTATATTATTCTCGATACACCACCTGTTGGTCTAGTTTCCGATGCTTTGGAATTAGTTCACCATGCCGATGTTATTCTCTATATCGTAAGGCAAAATTTTACTAAAAAAGGAATGATTACCTTGCTCAATAGTAGGGTGAAAAGGGGAGAATTAAATAATGTGAGTATGATTTTGAATGGTTTTGAAAACAAATCGAAGTATGGTTATGGATACGGCTATGGCTATGGCTACGGAAACTATGCATCAGGCTATCATGAAGAAGATGAAAAAGGAGGGAATTTTATTAAAAAAATAATCAAAAAGAAACCTAGAAAAGAAGAGTAGATTTTGAAGTAATTGTACTTTTAGAGAAAAAAGCGAGGAGGTTCGAGGAGTATTCGTATGGTTTGAAAAATTTATAACCTTAATAGGATTATAAATTCTATCTTTGCCGATGATTTGAAATTTAAGGAAATAGAGATTAAAAACATATTTTATAAGTTTTTTAAATTAAATTAATAAATGAAAATAACTAATATTTGCTGTATAGGGGCTGGTTATGTAGGTGGCCCGACCATGGCAATCATAGCTCAAAAATGTCCACATATTAAGGTAACGGTAGTTGATTTGAATGCGGAAAGAATAGCCTTGTGGAATGACAAAGATGTCAATAATATTCCCATATACGAGCCAGGTTTGAGTGATATTGTTGCAGAGGCAAGAGGTAGAAATTTGTTTTTTTCAACCGATGTTGAAAGCGCTATAGATGAAGCTCAGATGATTTTTATTTCTGTTAATACTCCAACCAAGACCTACGGTCTTGGAAAAGGAATGGCAGCTGATTTGAAATATATAGAGCTTTGTGCACGTCAAATTGCAGCTGTAGCAAAAGGTAATAAAATAGTTGTAGAGAAATCTACACTTCCTGTTAGAACTGCCGAAGCAATCAAAAATATTCTTGACAATACAGGAAACGGTGTTCAGTTTCAAATACTTTCAAATCCAGAATTTCTTGCCGAAGGAACCGCTGTAACGGATTTATTGAATCCTGATCGTGTTTTAATTGGTGGCGATATTACTCCAGAAGGGGCCGAAGCTATAGCTGCTTTGGTTGAAATTTATGCAAACTGGGTTCCAAAAGAGCAAATCCTGACGACTAATTTATGGTCATCAGAGTTATCAAAATTAACTGCAAATGCATTTCTAGCACAGAGAGTTTCTTCTATAAATGCTATGTCAGAACTATGTGAAAAAACAGGTGCTGATGTTAGCGAAGTAGCAAGAGCCATTGGAATGGACAGTAGAATAGGTTCGAAGTTTCTCAAGGCTTCAGTTGGTTTTGGTGGATCGTGTTTTCAAAAAGACATTCTTAATCTGGTATATATTGCCAAATCATATGGTCTTGATGAAGTTGCTGATTATTGGGAACAGGTGATTATCATGAATGACCATCAAAAAAGAAGATTTGCTAGCAATATCATTTCTACATTATATAATACAGTTTCAGGAAAAAAAATTGCTTTTTTAGGATGGGCATTTAAAAAGGATACCAATGATACAAGAGAATCAGCAGCAATATATGTTGCAGATTATCTGTTGAACGAGCAAGCCAATATTGCTGTATTTGATCCCCAAGTGAAAGAAGTTAAAATCCTTAATGATTTGGATTATTTAGGATCACGATCTTCAGATTTGAATCAACGAGGGATTAGTGTTCATGAAGATCCGTATGAAACCTGTAAAGGAGCTCATGCGATCGCCATCCTTACCGAGTGGGATGAATTCAAGGAATATGACTGGCAAAAAGTTTATGACAGTATGCAAAAACCAGCATTTGTTTTTGATGGAAGAAATATTTTGGATGCAAAAAAAATGGCAAGTTTAGGTTTTATATTTCAATCTGTCGGAAGTTCAAATTAAGAAGAAATGAAAAAAATACTTATAACAGGAGGTGCAGGATTTATAGGGTCGCATGTTGTGAGGCATTTTTTAAATAAATATCCCAATTACCATATTTTCAACTTAGATGCATTGACGTATGCAGGGAATTTAGAAAATCTGTCGGATGTAGAGCATCTTGCCAATTATACTTTTCTCAAAGGAGATATTACGGATGAGCATTATATCAATGCTCTTTTTTCAGAATATCAGTTTGAAAAGGTAATTCACCTAGCTGCAGAATCGCATGTAGATCGATCCATTGAAAATCCGCTGGCTTTTGTAAAAACAAATGTCATCGGGACACTTCATTTGCTCAACGCTTTTAAAAATTTATGGAAGGACAACTGGAATGATACATTATTTTATCACATCAGTACGGATGAGGTATATGGAACTCTGGGAGCCGAAGGTTTGTTTACAGAAACCACTTCCTATGACCCAAATTCACCCTATTCGGCTTCGAAAGCAAGTTCAGATCATTTTGTAAGGGCCTATGGTGAAACATATGGGATGCCATTTATCATAACAAATTGTTCAAATAATTATGGACCCAACCAGTTTCCAGAGAAATTGATTCCACTTTTTATTCACAATATCATCAATAACAAATCATTGCCAGTTTATGGTGATGGAAAATATACACGTGATTGGCTTTTTGTAGAAGATCATGCCAAAGCAATTGATTTGGTTTTTCATGAAGCAAAAGTCAAAAAAACCTATAATATCGGAGGATTTAATGAATGGCAAAACATTGAGTTGATCCATTTGTTATGCAAAATAATGGATAAGAAATTAAACCGAGCTGAAGGTACTTCGGCAGGTTTGATTACGTATGTAAAAGACAGGCCAGGTCATGATTTACGTTACGCGATTGATGCCTCTAAAATTAATGCTGAACTCAATTGGGAACCATCTGTAACCTTCGAGCAAGGATTGGAAAAAACAATCGATTGGTATTTGGAAAATCAAGGATGGTTACAGCATATTATTTCTGGAGAATACGCAAATTATTATGATCGTTCAGCCCTTAAAACGAAATAGATGCCTTGGTATGTTTTGTATACAAACCCTAAATCTGAAAAAAAAGTTGCTGAACAGCTCACCAAGATAGGTATTGAAGCCTATTGTCCATTGATTATAAAAATACAACAATGGTCGGATAGAAAGAAAAAAGTTGAAGTTCCCTTGTTTTCTTCTTATATATTTGTCAATATTGAAGAGCATAAAAGGGACACCGTTTTCGCAATTAGAGGTGTTGTTCGGTATTTATTTTGGTTAGGAAAACCGGGAATAGTTCTGGATGAAGAGATTTTGGAAATACAAAAAATGTTGCTTCAAAGTCCAATGGATGTAGAGGTTAGCCATCTTCAGCCAGGAAGTACTTTGAAAATTACAGAAGGTCCTTTCAAGGACCACTCTGGAATTGTCGAAGAAATAAGCAAAAATACAATTCGATTGATGTTACAATCCATCGGTGTTGTTTTAACAATAAAGCATTCAGTATAGTTAAATATTATATTACATGATTTTCATCATTCCAGATTTAGTGTGGGTGATGTTGCGAAGCGTTGGAATAAATCGAAGAAATTAACTTATGAAAATTGTAATTATATTCTGTGTTTTGATTTTTTCATGCTGAACGTGTGAAGATTTTAGAGGAAGAGAGAGAAAGCATTGCGCTTTCCTAGTTCTTGGTTCACAAATAGATCAAATTCTTTGATATAGAAAAAATAGTTCTATTTAACGATAATTGAGCAGTATGCTATATGAAAAAAAGGTAGGTTTGGAGATGGAATTATCACTTACACAACAAAATTATACATCGATCCCCTAACATTCATAAGATGTGAATGCAAGAATAAAAGTTTTATGGATATAAGAATGTGATGAAAGATAAACATCATTTCATTTTAACAGAAGAGATTATAGCTTTTTACAATAGTACTTTTCGTAAAGAAGTTAAAGAAAAGTAATTATAAAAAATGTTTAGTAAAACTAAAATATAAATGAAAATACTTGTAACAGGAGCAGCAGGTTTTATAGGTTATCACTTATGTGAACGATTATTGGGTTTAAACCATGAAGTTATTGGACTGGATAACATTAATGATTATTACGATGTCAATCTTAAATATTCAAGACTTGAAAATTTAGGAATTTCACGCAGTATTATTGAACATAAAAAAATTATAAGCAGTAGCAAGTATAGTGATCATTTTAGATTTATAAAACTAGATATTAAAGATAAAGATGATTTAGATATAGTTTTTGAGAATCACGGATTTGATATGGTTTGTAACCTTGCTGCACAGGCTGGGGTAAGGTATAGTTTAGAAAATCCTTCTGCCTATATTGAGAGCAATGTGGTTGGCTTTTTAAATATCCTAGAAGCATGTAGGAATTATAAAATTGACAAACTTGTTTATGCAAGTAGTTCTAGTGTTTATGGGTTAAATGAAAAAATTCCATTTTCAGTATCAGATAATGTAGATAATCCAATCAGTTTATATGCTGCAACTAAAAAGAGTAATGAATTGATGGCTCATACTTATAGCCATTTGTTTGGTATAAAAACCACAGGGTTGCGTTTTTTTACTGTTTATGGGCCTTGGGGAAGACCCGATATGGCGATGTTTTTATTTACTGAGGCTATCCTTAATGACAAACCAATAAACGTTTTCAATAATGGAGCACTTTATAGGGATTTTACGTATATCGATGATATTGTTGAAGGTGTTGTATCCTGTCTTTTAAAAGAAACAGATGATAAAACATTATATAGATTATATAATATTGGAAATAGTAAACCAGTTCGCTTATTAGATTTTATTTCAGAAATAGAAAAAAGAACTAATAAAACAGCGGTTAAAAATTTTTTACCAATGCAAGCTGGAGATGTAGAGAAAACTTGGGCAGATGTTACAAGTCTGAAGAATGATTTTGGTTATGAGCCGAAAACTAATATAGAAAAGGGTGTAGAAAATTTTATTAATTGGTATAAAGAATATTATAATTAGTACAATAAAGCAAATAATAGATAAAAAAATTTTGGTTACAGGAGGGGCTGGTTTTATTGGCTCAAATCTTTGTGAACATTTATTGGAACATGATAATAAGGTAATATGTCTTGATAATTTTTCAACTGGACGAACACAAAATATCCAACATTTATTTGGAAATCCAAATTTCAAGCTTATTGTTGGTGATATAAGGAATTTGGCAGATTGTCATAAGGCCGCTGCTGGGGTAGATTACATACTCCATGAGGCAGCATTAGGATCTGTTCCACGTTCTATTAATGATCCCATAATGAGTAATGATGTAAATGTATCAGGTTTTTTAAATATGCTGGTTGCCGCAAGAGATGCTAAAGTTAAAAAGTTTGTCTACGCAGCAAGTTCTTCAACATATGGTGATTCAGAAACCTTGCCTAAGGAAGAAGAAACCATTGGTAGACCTTTGTCTCCTTATGCAGTTACCAAATATATAAACGAATTATATGCGGATATTTTTTACAGAACCTATGGATTAAATACTATAGGATTACGTTATTTTAATGTGTTTGGAAGAAAACAGGACACTAATGGAGCGTATGCGGCTGTGATTCCTAAATTCGTAATGAAATTGATGCAACATGAGAGTCCTCTTATTAATGGAGATGGAAGTTATTCTCGTGATTTTACATATATTGATAATGTAATTCAAATGAATGTCTTAGCTATATTAACGGAGAATCCAGAAGCAGTCAATACAGTCTACAATACTGCATGTGGTGATAGGACAACTCTAAAGGAATTGGTGAACTATTTGAAATTTTTTTTATCGAAATATGATTCCAAAATTGCAAATGTACAATTAGTTTATGGACCGAATAGGATAGGAGATATACCACATTCTTTAGCAAATATTGATAAAGCTAAATTGTTATTAGGCTATGACCCACAATTCTCAGTACAACAAGGTTTAAGTGAAGCTGTAAAATGGTATTGGGAAAATTTAAAATAGGATATAAAAAAGTTATTATAATATTGTTAGGTTGTTGGGTATGAATATAAAAATTGCAGTTATAGGTTTGGGATATGTCGGGCTTCCTCTAGCACGATTATTTGCAACAAAATATCCAGTAGTGGGGTATGATATTAATCAAAAAAGAATTGCAGAATTATCTTCAGGTAGAGACAGGACTTTAGAGGTTTCTGATGATATTTTAAATAAGGTATTAGTTGATAATCTTGATAGCCATCAAAGTGGATTGTTGTGTTCTTCAAATCTTGAGGATATAGCGAATTGTAATTATTATGTGGTTACTGTCCCTACACCTGTTGATAAAAACAATAGGCCGGATTTAGTTCCACTTTATAAATCTAGTGAGGCGGTTGGTAAGGTGTTGAAAAAGGGAGACATTGTTATTTATGAATCGACAGTATATCCTGGGGCTACAGAAGAAGAGTGTGTGCCTGTTTTGGAAAGGGTTTCAGGTTTAAAATTTAATGTCGATTTTTTTGCAGGATATTCGCCTGAACGTATCAATCCTGGGGATAAAGAGCATACAGTAGAAAGTATATTGAAAGTAACAGCTGGCTCAACACCAGAAATTGGTCTTAAGGTAGATGATTTATATAAGTCTGTTATTACCGCTGGTACTTATTTAGCTCCGACAATTAAAGTAGCTGAGGCCGCCAAGGTAATTGAAAACTCTCAAAGAGATATTAATATTGCTTTTGTAAATGAATTGGCTAAAATTTTTAATTTACTAAATATTGATACACATGCAGTTTTAGAAGCAGCTAGTACTAAGTGGAATTTTTTACCGTTTAAACCTGGTTTGGTTGGTGGGCACTGTATTGGAGTTGACCCTTATTATCTAGCACAAAAAGCTCAAGAAGTTGGGTATCATCCTGAGATAATTTTAGCGGGGAGAAAGTTAAATGATTCGATGGCATCCTATGTAGCTTCACAAATTGTAAAGTTGATGATTAGAAACAATATAAAAGTCAACGGAGCAAAAGTTCTGAACTTGGGAATAACCTTTAAAGAAAACTGTCCAGATGTTAGAAATACGAAAGCTGTAGATCTAGTAAAGGCATTGCAAGAGTATAGCTTAAAGGTTACAATTTACGATCCTTTGGCTAGTATTGATGAGTTGCAGCATGAATATTCACTTGAAAGTGTAGTAGAATTGCCGAATGAAAAATTTGACCTGATTGTTTTAACTGTTGCTCATTCTGAATTCCTGAATTTGGATTTATATCAGTATTTGAACCCAGGGGGAGTAATCTATGATGTAAAAGGAATTTTAAAGGAATTTAATTTGAGATTGTAAATAATTGTAAAAAATATTCAAAATAAAATCGTAACAAGTAATAATGAAAACAAAACACTTAATCATATTTGGTACTCGACCTGAAGCAATTAAAATGGCTCCATTAGTAAAAGAATTTTTTAAACATAAAGAATTTGAAACTAAAGTTTGTGTAACAGCCCAACATAGAGAAATGTTAGATCAAGTTTTAGAGTTTTTTGAGATCATTCCTGACTATGATTTGAATTTGATGAAACCCAATCAAAATCTATACACATTGACTGCTGATATCATCACAGAATTGAAACCAATTTTAGAAGATTTTCAGCCAGATTTTGTGTATGTGCATGGTGATACTTCTACAACAATGGCAGCTAGTATTGCAGGATTTTATTCAGGTGCTAAAATATGCCATGTAGAAGCAGGTCTAAGAACGCACAATAAGCGATCCCCGTTTCCAGAAGAAATTAATAGACAAGTTACAGGTCGTATTGCGGACTATCATTTTGCTCCCACAGAACAATCTAAACTTAATTTATTGGCAGAAAATATAAATACAGCCGATATTTTAGTGACTGGAAATACGGTAATTGATGCTTTATTAGATAGTTCAGAACGAGTAAAGCAAATAGAGAACATTGAAATCGAGAATCTTAAAGAGATAGTCGATTTTTCAAAGAGAATCATTTTGGTTACAGGGCATCGTCGTGAAAATCATGGGCAAGGATTTATTAATATTTGTCAGGCTTTGAAAGAAGTTGCTGTAGCTCATCCTGATGTACAAATTATATATCCAGTCCATTTGAATCCAAATGTTAAAATACCTGTCTATGAAATTTTATCAGGAATTGAAAATATTAAATTGATTGATCCTCTCGCATATCCTGCATTTGTATGGTTGATGACACATTCTTTTATGATTGTTACAGATTCTGGAGGTGTGCAGGAAGAAGCTCCAAGTTTAGGAAAACCTGTATTAGTGATGCGTGATACTACCGAGCGACCGGAAGCCGTAGAGGCAGGTACTGTAATTTTAGTTGGAACTGATAAGGATAAAATAGTATTTGAAGCAAATAGTTTATTAAATGACACACATCGTTATCAATCCATGAGTGAATTACATAATCCGTATGGTGATGGCAAGGCATGTAACAGAATAGCAGAATTTATCAAGGAAAAAAATAAAAAATAAAAAAAAGTAGAATGAAAGCAAAAGTAGTAACTATTGGTTTAGGATATATTGGATTACCAACTTCAGCATTGATTGCGAATAATAAAATTTCCGTACACGGTGTTGATATTTCACAGCATGTTGTAGATACCATTAATGCTGGAAAAATTCATATTGTTGAACCTGATTTGGATCAAGCAGTAGCAAAAGCAGTAAAGGAGGGATACTTGAAGGCAGATGTAAAACCCGTTGTAGCTGATACCTATTTAGTAGTAGTTCCAACCCCTTTTAAAGGCAATCATGAGCCTGATATTTCTTATGTAAAAGCTGCTACAACTGCTATATTACCTTTGTTGAAAGAAGGTGATTTGTATATTATTGAATCTACTTCTCCCATAGGAACTACAGAAAAGATGATGGATTATATTTTTTCAGTGCGTCCAGAATTAGAGCATAAGATTTATTTGGCTTATTGTCCAGAGCGAGTATTACCGGGTAATGTGATGTATGAATTGGTACATAATGACCGAGTTATTGGTGGTGTTAATGAGGCTTCTACTCAAAAAGCACTAGCATTTTATAGTCAATTTGTAGAAGGTGAATTACATCCAACAAATGCTCGTACAGCAGAAATGTGTAAACTAACTGAGAATGCATCGAGAGATTCACAAATAGCTTTTGCTAACGAATTGTCGTTGATATGCGACAAAGCTGATATTAATGTTTGGAAGCTTATAGATTTAGCAAATAAACATCCTCGTGTAAATATTTTGCAACCCGGATGTGGAGTAGGAGGACATTGCATCGCAGTTGATCCTTATTTCATTACTGCTGATTTTCCTATGGAGTCTCGTATGATTGCCCAAGCACGTGAAACAAATAATTACAAATCTTTTTGGTGTGCCGAAAAAGTAAAGAATGCTCGATTAGAATTTGAATTGAAACATGGACTTCAGCCTTCTATTGCTATTATGGGATTAGCATTTAAACCAAATATAGATGATTTACGTGAATCACCGGCCATCCATATTGCAGAGCGCGTTTTGCAAGACTCAGGTGATGCTGATATGTATATTGTTGAACCAAACGTGCATGAGCATAAAGTATTTAAATTGACAGATTATAAAGAAGCTATTCAAAAAGCAGATATTGTTGTCCTATTGGTTGCACATGATCAGTTTAAGGATATTCAGTTTAGAGAGGGGCAAATTGTCTTAGATTTTTGCGGCGTTAATAATAAGCATCTTAAGTAAGATCTTTATCTAAAATTATGACAGAAAAACTCACAAAGAAAACGTTTAATGGCTTTTTTTGGTTAACTTTAATGAAGCTATTAAGAGCTCTCTTTCAATTGGTTGTGCTAGCAGTTTTATCAAGACTCTTATCTCCAGTTGATTTTGGATTGATGAGTATAGTCTTTATCATGCTCAATTTTGCCGATATATTTAATGATATTGGGCTAGGACCTGCAATAACACAAAAAGAAAATATCGATGATACCGATATTGCCACAAGTTTTACATCATCAATCTTCTTGGGGATTTTTGTTTTTATATTTTTACAATTGACGGCTTCATTTATTGCTGATTTTTTTAATAATCAAGAAGTTATACCTGTTTTAAAATCAATCTCTTTTGTTCTTTTTCTTACTAGTATTTCAACAACTGCGAAAGGATTATTATACAGGAAACTAGATTTTAAAAAACTTACAATTGTTACCTTGTTTTCATACATTATAGGTTATGGTTGTGTTTCTATCTTTTTAGCCTTAAAAGGTTTTGGAGTATGGGCATTAGTTTGGGGAGTGCTATGTCAAAATATAATTTTAACATTTTTGCTTTTTTACTATGTAAAAGAATCATTTAAGTTAGGTTGGAATAAAGCATCTTTCAAAGGATTATTTGGATTTGGTTCTGGTTATACCCTTGGAAGAATTTTTACTTTCATAGCGAATCAAGGTGATAAAATCATAATTGGTAGATTCATGGATGTAGCAACTCTGGGTTTATACGAAAGGAGTTTTCAAGTTGTACGTTACACAGCTGGTCTAATGGGGGAAATAATAGATAAAGTACTCTTTTCGCCTATTGCAAGAAAACAGAATGACCTTAATACCATAAGCCGGGTTTTTTTAGATATCACTTATGTCTTATCAATCATTCTATTTCCTTTGAGTGTCTATATGTCGCAAAATGCAAAGTATATAGTGATATTGGTTTTAGGAGAAAAGTGGTCGTCATCTATACCCATTGTAGTTGCAATGTCGCTAACACTTTTCTTTTGGGTTACAACAAAGCTTAGTAATACTATAGCAAAATCTCTTGGAGCAGTTTATGAAAGAGCATTAAGAAACTTTATTTATGCATTAATGGTGCTTTTGTCAGCCTATATAGGTGTTCAATATAATATTATAATTGTGGCCTACCTAGTTTCAATTGTACTAATTATAAATTATGTATTCTCTTATATTCAGATAAAAAAACTTACAAAATTAAAACATTTGGATTTTATTGAAAATCATATTTTGGGATTAATAGTAGCTTTAATAGGTTTTTTAATTACTTACTGGTTAAAAAGACTAACGGATGATTTTTATAACAACACCTACATTAATTTAGCAGCTTCAGGTGTGATTTATTCGATTGTGGTTTTCATCGCGGTATATAAGTTTGACTATAAAGGAGTCTTTCTAACATATTTAAATAGAATAAGAAGCAAATAACAAATAAAACAGAAAAATAATAAAAATAGTAAAAAATGAAAATAGGGGTACATGGTTCATATTACGGTAGAAATTTTGGAGATACACTAATCTTGGCAATAATAGTAAATTGGGTAAGAGAGTATAATCCCCAAGCAGAAATATTCTTGCCTTTTGTAACATCCGAACAAGAGGCCATCGAAATTTTAGGACATAAGAATCCAGAATTCGAACTTACTGATCTGGATGGATTAATATTTGGTCCAGGAGGATATTTTGGTGAACCTTCGGGCGGATTTATAAAAAAAATAAGATGGTCATTACGAAATTATGACAGACATATAAAATGGAATAAAACCCTTTACAAGAACAAATTACCCTATATTATTGTTGGTGTTGGTGTAGGGCCTCTTAGTTTTCCTTTTATTAGAAAGGGTGTAGTTAAACTATTTGGAAGTTCAAAGGATATAGCAGTTAGAGATAAATACTCACGACAATATTTAATTGATTGGGGGATTCCGCAAGATAAAATCAACCAAACAAGTGATGTAGCATTATCACTAGTGCCAAACCCGGATATCAAAACAGTTAAAAATAAGGTAGCTTTGCATTTTCCAGCTCCTCTAACTGACAATGAACAGCAAGTAAAAAGCTTTATAGATTTTATTAAGGCTATAAGTGAGCAATATGATGTACATTTTTTTGAAGATATAAATGGGCAGTTTTCTCGCAGTAAAAACCCTCAAAATTTGAAAAATCTGCTAGATTCTCAAGGGCTAAAATTGCCTGTTGTAGAATATAAAGATCCCAATACCTTAATAAGTGAACTCCAGTCTTTTGATAAGGTTATAACCTCTAAACTACATGTAGGAATTGTAGGTTACTCATTAGGAAAAAGAGTTTTATCTATTCCTGCACACCCAAAAACTATCCGATTTTATGAGCAAATTGACAGATCAGAATTTTGTATACCATTTCAAAATGTTACTACAGATTTGTTGCTGAAACAATTTGAAAAGTTGGACACTGTTTCAAATTTTGAAAACATCCAATTTGAAAATTCAAATTTAAATAAGAAGATAGTTATGTCTTTTTTAGAGTCCTTACCGAAAAAGAGCTAAATGAGCCAAGCAGCGTTAAATAGAGACCGATTATCTTGTATAGTTTTATTAGCCTCTGTGGTATTATACTTTTCACAAGAAATAATTTTACCTTTTGCAGCAGTTGGGCAAATTTTATTGGTCGTTATTTATGGAATTTCTTTTTTGTATTTGATTAAAATGATCTTATCGAAAGAGAAATTTCATAAAATAATGAAAATTTGGGTTGTTTTTTTGATAATGAATTTATTTGGATATTTATTTTCCAGCAATTATTCAGAATTTGAGATTTTAAAAGCTGTTCTTTTAAATTTTTTGCCTTTTTTTCCCTTTTATTATTTTGCCAAAAAGAATATTTTAACCACTAAGTATATAGTAGGAGTTTTTTTTGTCCTTTTACCTATTTTTATACTTAAATTTCAAAGATCTGTACAAACTTTGAAACTTGAAAAATTTAACGATGATTATGTTGACAATACGGTCTATTTTTTTATAGGACTTCTTCCTTTCGTTTTTTTTATAAAGAATAAGATAGTAGCATTTTTAAGTTTGATGGCGATATGGTTTTTTATGGTTCAAAGCTCAAAACGAGGTGCGATATTGGCAGGAATTATAGCTATTATTTTATATTTTATACATAATTTATATACTGCTGATTCAAAAACGAAATTCCGTACTTATATTATGTCATTTTTGTTGATTGTAGGAGTTTCACTTTTCGGTTATAGAATATATATGGAAAATGAATTCCTGATAACCAGAATGAATGACATGTTAGAAGGAGACACTACCGGGAGGGATTCTATTGCTTCAAATGCATTCCAAGCTTGGTATCAATCCGATAATATCTTTACCACTTTATTTGGACTTGGCTATAACTCTATTAAATCAATAACAGGGCATGTTTCGCATAACGATTGGGTAGATATGTTAACAAGCTATGGCATATTTGGATTATTTCTTTATTCATTAATTTATTTTATTTTTATGAAAGAGATTATGAAAAAGGATTGGATGGTTGACAAAAAAATAATTTTAATTCTATTTTTTTTTATAGCATTTATTACTTCAATGACTTCCAGGTGGTATTGGTCTAATTTTGCTTATACTCAAATGATAATTTTACCTTATATATTAGCTACTAAAAATAAACGGAATTAGATGAAAATATTAGTTGTTGCCAATACCTATCCTTCATTACAAAAACCAAATTATGGTGCTTTTGTATATAACTTAGTACAAGAGTTTGCCAAAGAGCATGAAGTTATAGTTATTACACCGTTTAAAGTAAATGATTTATTTAAAAAGAAGCATTCGACTTACGGTCATGAAAAGAGCAAGTTGTATAGGCCTATGTATCTTTCTTTAGGAAATTTCAGAGTAGGTAAATTAAATTTGGGCAGGATTAGTTCTAAATTTAGCAAGTTAGCATTCGAAAGAAGTTTAAAAAAAATAAAAGATGTCGACGTTGTGTATGCACACTTTTTAGTCAACGGCGTTAAAGTTCTTGACTTTGTAGAGAAAAATAAATTGCCACTCGTTATTGCCTCTGGCGAATCCTACTATAATACTATAGGAGCGAAAATTAAACTAAGTTTACCAAGGTTAAAAGAGCAAGTATCTCAATTTATATGTGTTTCAAATAATAATGAAGAAGGATTAAAAGAATTAGGTTTTTCTTCTGAAAAAATGACACTAATTCCCAATGCAGTCGACTATGATGTTTTTAAACCTATAGACAAGAATGTAGCGAAAAGGAAGCTCGGGCTTCATCCCGAAGATTTTGTGATTGGTTTTATTGGCCATTTCATCCATAGGAAAGGTCCAAATAGAATTATACAGGCAGTTAAGAATTTGAATGATGCTCATGTAAAAGTTGTTTGTGTGGGCAGTGGTGAAAAGTTAGATGATAATAATTTTACTTTAACATTGCCTCCTATGCCAAATGGTCAACTTAATGAAGTTTATAATGCTTTTGATGTTTTTGTTTTACCAACTCTTAGTGAAGGCCATTGCAACGTAATTGAAGAAGCTAAAGCTTGTGGAGTTCCAATAATCAGTTCAAAAGGAACATCTGTTGAAAATCAAATTAATGAACAAACTGGTTTATTGGTTGATCCTTTGAATATTTCAGAAATAGAAAAGGCAATTTTGAAACTGTATAAGGACAAAGAAGTTAGAGAAGGGATGGTGGACAATTTGCTAAACCTAAGAGGTTCCAATTCCTTAAAAGTAAGGGCAGAGAAAATTTTAACAATTTTAAAATCCTCAACAAAATAATAATTAAAAATGAAACTGAATTGAGATTGTTTTTTTAAAATTTAATTATGAAAAGAATTATACATGTCATAAAATCACCTTCCTTTAATAGCGACGGAAGACTTCAAAAATGGATTAAATCATTGTCGGAAAATAGATTTGAAAACACTGTTCATATCGTTGAAGATTCTAATACTAATCAGCAAACAGAAACTGTTGGTGGAGCTAATGTTAATAGAAAAAACCTTTTTTTTAGAAGTATTTTTCCGCAGCGTAAAGGTTATTTTTTTAAGGTGCCAGAGTATTTCTTTAAGACAGTTAGCTTTTTAAATAAACAGAAATTTGAATATTTAATATTTCATGATGTTCAGCAATATTTAAACATAACCTATTATTTATTTTTCCACAGAAAAAGAAACTTTAAAATTATATGGGATTTACACGAGTTGCCCCATGGAATTATGCTAAACAATGTTATTTTAAAAAAGCATCTAAGGTATATTATTAGAAATGTAGATCTAGTTGTTTATACCAGCAATGAGAGAAGAAACTATATCTTAAATAAATTAGGAGAAAATCCCGAAAAAAAATTTTCTATTTTAAACAACTATCCTGATAAAAACTTTATAATTTCTCCAAAGCAGGAGCTAGAAGTGCCTCATTTTGGAAACAATAATCCATACTTTTTATGGTTAGGAGCTGCAATAAATGGAAGGAATTTTAAAGCGTTCTTTAATGCATATAAAACCTATTCTGAAGAATTTAATCTTGTGATTCTGGGTAAAGTCGAAAATGTATTCAAAAAAGAAATAGATGAATTATCAGACCAAGGAAAGTTATTTAATGCATTTGTAAAACAGTCCGAGATTATAAAATATATTGATAATTGTTATTTGTCTGTAGTGTTATATAATTCTCGAACAACAAATAATTTTTTATGTGAACCTAACAGGCTCTATCAGTTGGTGTGTAGAAATATTCCCGTCATAGTTGGAAATAATCCCACTATGGCGAATTTAATAAACAAATATAAGATAGGGAATGTTCTGGAAGATGATGGAGTGGATGAAGAAGGAATAAAAAATGCTATTGATGCTATTATACAAAATTATAGCGTCTATAAAGAGATCTCAAAAAAAAACAATTACGAAGCAATATTTTCATGGGAAAATCAAATTGAAAATATTATACGACAAATCAAATAAAGATGAAAATCCTCCTTATCCACCAATATTATAAAGATGAAGATGTTACAGGCGGAGCTCGCTTTAATGAAATGACAAGAGTCTGGAAAGAAAAAGGGCACGATATAACAGTCATTTCAGGAAATTTAATATCATCCGGTAAAAAAGAAGAATATAAAGGTAAATTTGTAACTAGAAAAGAAATAAACGGAATAGAAATTTGGAAATGTCATGTCTCTGAAAGTTATAACGTTAACTTTTTAGGAAGATTATGGGCCTATTTTTCATTTGTTTTTTCAGGAACCTATGCTGGTCTGTTTAAAGTAAAAGGTAATTTTGATGTAATAGTCGTTACAAGCCCGCCTCTTTTTGTAGGAATCACAGCTTACATAATGTCTTTATTTAAAAGAGTTCCTCTTGTCTTTGAAGTGAGGGATTTATGGCCAGAATCCGCCATTGATACAGGCGTGTTGAAGAATAAAAGCATTATAAAATTTGCATATTGGTTTGAAAAATTCATCTACAAGAAAGCTACTAGGATTAATGTTTTAACCCCAGCATTTTTTAAAATTTTAAGAGATGAAAAAAAGGTTCCTGAAAGTAAGTTAATGATGATTCCCAATGCAGCTGATTTTGCTATTTCTGAAGAAATATTAAATTCTACTGATCGAAAACAACTAAGACAAGAAAAAGGCTGGGATGATAAATTTGTAATTACCTATGTTGGAGCTCATGGAGTAGCAAATGGATTATCCCAAGTTATAGAAACTGCAAGGATGCTTAAAAACACTAATGTTTTATTTGTATTAGTGGGTACTGGAATGGAAAAAATAAAGTTAAAAAAACAGGTTGAAGAAGATAATATTACTAATGTATTATTTTTTGACCCTGTTCCTAAAAAGGAAATTTTTAAATTTATTATAGCTTCTGATATGGGTACATCTGTTTTACTAAAGAACGATACTTTTAAAACAGTATATTCAAATAAAACATTTGATTACATGTCCTGTAAAACACCTATCTTAATGGTCATTGATGGGGTTTCGAGAGAATTAGTTGAAGAAGCAGATGCAGGTATCTTTGTTGAACCCGAAAATCCGAAAGACTTTGAGGCTAAAATTAGGTATTATCTTCAAAATCCTGAATTGATACTAAGACAGGGAGAAAATGGCTATCGTTTTGCAAAAGAAAATTTTGATAGAGAAAAGCTAGCTGAAAAATATTTGGATGAAATTATGAAGCTAAAAAAATAAAAATATACTTTTAAGTCTGGAATAAGCTTTTAAAAAAGAATAAACCTTTAATAAATTAATTTTTGGATACTTATTTTTTCATACCTGGCACAAAACTTCATAAGATTAAAGCCATAGAAGAATTGAATGTTTCTTCTGTAATCATAGATCTTGAAGATGCTGTAAAAGAATCTAATCGTAGAGAAATAGTAGAAAGTTTAGTTGCAGATATAAGTTTAAAACAACATTATATTCGAATTCCGCTTTATAATTTTGAAGAACAGCTTGATTTTAGAACATTAGAAGAATTACTTCCAGCGGGTTTTAAAAAATTTGTTTTTCCTAAACTCAATTCCATACAAGATTTTGAAACTGCTTTAGAGATTTTTAAGAACAGTGACATACAAATTATTTTACTTGTCGAAACACCTTTATTCTTTATTCAAGTTCAAGAAGTAATAACAAAATACAAACACTATTTTTCTGGAATTGGAATCGGAAGTCATGATTTTATGTCAGTAGTGGGTGGAATTCATACACTACAAAATATTGAGTATATCAGACAACATATCTTATATTTGGCAAGAGCTTTTGAAATTAAAGCCATCGATATAGCTTCGATGGAGCTTCAAAACCAAGATTTATTTGAAAAAGAAATTATTGACGGTTTCCAAAAAGGATATGATGCCAAATTTTTTATTCATCCTTGGCAAATGCAAGTGTATGAAAGTATCAACTTTTATACAGAAAAAGAATATCATTGGGCTTTACGCATCCAAGAAGAGCTTCAACATGTTGGCAATCAAAACGAATTTAATCCAGTTGTTATAAACGGACAAATCATTGAACGCCCTCACCTGAATCGAATGAAAAAAATACTAAAATATTATAAACAATAAACATGAAAGCAAGTAACCTAGGAAATTATTACGAAGATTTTGAAAAGGGAATCGTTATAGAACACTCCCTATCCAAAACTATTTTTGAAAGCGATAACAATTTGTTTAGCTTGCTAACCATGAACCATCATCCAGTTCACCTCAATCTTGACCATGTAGCTCAACACCAGCATGGAAAAATTCTAGTAGTAGGGACATTGGTTTTTAGTTTAGTAGTTGGAATGACAGTTCCAGATATTAGCGGAAAAGCAATTGCAAATTTAGAATACGAATCAGTAAATCATTTAAATCCTGTTTTTATTAACGATACCATTTATGCTAAAACTACAATATTAGACAAATGGGAGTCAAAAAGTAAAAATGATCGAGGGATTGTATATGTAGAAACCATCGCCTATAATCAAAATCAACAAGCTGTATTAAGTTTTAAAAGAAAAGTATTAATACCTAAAAAAGCATAATTATGAGTGAGTATTTGATGAGAAGTTTAATGTTTGTTCCTGCTCATATAGATAAGCTGATGGACAGTTCTGTTAATGTTGAAGCAGATGTGCTTTTGTTTGATATTGAGGATTCTGTACAGCCCGTTTCGAACAAGCAAGTTGCAAGAGATAAAGTAGTAAAATATGTAAGTGAAGGTAAGTTTGAAGGAAGACAAATTTTTCCGAGAATAAATGATAGAGAAAGCGGACAATTACTAAAAGACGTTACACAATTAACTATTCCTGGAATTACAGGATTTATGTATCCAAAAGCGAAAAGAGGAGAAGATATCTACTTCTTTGATAAACTTTTGGAAACAATTGAATATGAAAAAGGAATTCCAGTAGGAACCTATAAGATTATTCCATTAATTGAAACTGCTTCGGCGGTAATGAATGTACAGGAAATCTGTACTGCTTCTAAACGTGTCATTGCAATTGCTTATGGATCTGAAGATTTTATTACTGATTTAGAAGGAATTCATGATGAAGAGCATGTGAGTTTATTTACACCAAGAGCTATGATTGCTATGGGAGCCAGAGCTCATAATATCATTCCAATAGATACCGTTCACGTTCGCGTTAAAGACTTAGAAGATTTAGAGAAAAACTTAGTCCTTTCTAGAAAATTAGGATTTGAAGGAATGTTGGTTTTAAATCCAATGGAATTGCCCTTAGTGCATCAGTATTATTCGCCATCGAATGAAGAAGTAGAGCATTCGAGAGAAATCCTTCGCTCAGATGAAGAGGCTAGAGAAAGCGGTGTTGGTGTTGCTATTATTAACGGCAAGTTTATTGGGCCCCCATTTGTTGCAAAAGCGAAAAAGATTTTGAAATTGCATGAATCGATTATTAATAAACAAAAAAAATGAATGATATGAAAAAAGTTTTAATCTATGGTGGTCCGGGCCCTGCTTCTGTAATTGGTCAAGCAATTGTCCATGCCAATACTTTAGGATATGCAGAATATGAATTTTGTGGTTTTGTTAATGACCAAGGAAAAGGAACTAAAATTGATGGATATCCTGTAGTTGGAAGCTTATCCGACACTCAAAAACTTATAGAAGAGGGGTATTATTTCATTTATACAATTTATAAAATTGGAGGGCAAGTTGAAAGAATACAATGGTTTAAAGACTTAAATATTCCTGAGGAGAGATTGGCTATATTTATTCATCCACAAGCATATGTGGCTCCAAATTCAAAATTAAGCCCAGGTTGTGTAGTAATGCCAGGTGCGAGTGTTTCTGGTAACACAACCATTGGAAAATGTACATTATTGATGAATGGTGCTGCTATTGGTCATGATAATGAAATTGGTCCATTTAATTTCTATACTGCAAAGAGTTGTTTGGGGTCATGGATAAAAACAGGTAAAGGGGTATGGGTTGGATTAAACTCGACTATTCGAGGAAGAACCGTTTTAGAAGATTACTCAGCTATTGGTGCTGGGGCTGTATTGACAAAGAATGTTGGAGAAAATGAAATTTGGGTTGGTAATCCTGCTAAATTTCACAAGCTAGTCACAGACGAAATAAAACTATAAAAAATGTATAAATATTTCTTTAAGAATATTATTGACTTTATAGGGAGTTTTGTTTTGCTTCTTGTTGTTAGTCCTTTGTTAATCGTAGTTACTATTGCATTATTTTTTGCTAATAATGGGAAGCCATTTTTTATTCAGGAACGTCCAGGTAAAAATGAAAAGATATTCAAGATAGTAAAATTTAAAACTATGAATGACAATAAAGATATTGATGGCAATCTACTTTCTGATAAAGAACGATTGACAAAAATTGGAAAATTTGTTAGAAAAACTAGCCTTGATGAGTTACCTCAGTTATTTAATATTGTAAAAGGAGATATGTCTTTTTTAGGCCCACGACCACTTTTAGTAAAATATCTTCCGTATTATAATGACTTTGAACGAAAAAGACATAACGTAAGGCCAGGCATAACAGGATTGGCTCAAGTTAATGGCAGAAATTTAATTCTATGGGAAGACAGAATACGATTAGATGTTGAATATGCCGAAAATCTAACCTTTTTGATGGATTTAAAAATTATAAAGAAAACCATTGTAAATGTTTTAAATAGTAAAGATGTAGCAGTTGTACCTTCTGAAATGGGTAGAGTTACATTAGATGTGAGAAGAGATCCAAAGAATAAGGGAATATATGATGATAACGGAATAAAAATAATAAAAGATGATAATTAATTCTAAAATACAAGAATCTCCAACTTTGAAATTTGCACAAGCTGCCAGAGATCGTTCTGAACAGGGTGAGAAAATCATTTCTTTAGGACTAGGGGAACCTGAATTTCAAGTGCCTATTGCAATTGTTGAAGCTACTAAAGAAATATTATCTTCAAAAAAATCAGGCTATTCTAATCCTATGGGCTTGCCAAATTTAAGAAAGCAAATTGCTCAAAAATTATTTGAAGAGAATAAAATAAATTGTGATGAAACAAATATTCTTGTAACAGCGGGTGCAAAGCAGGCTTTTCAAATTATCTGTTCAGTCTTGTTAAAACCAGAGGATGAGGTTATAATATTAAACCCTTCGTTTGTGAGTTTTATACCGCAGGTATTGATTGCAGAGCCAGAATGTAAAGTAATTAATATTGATGTTAGTAAAGTAGATTTTTCACTACCACTTCCTGAACTAGAAAAAGCTATTACACCAAAAACAAAACTTTTAATTGTAAATACACCAAATAATCCAGCAGGATATATGCTCTTAGAAGGAGAGTTAACACAGTTGTATAATTTAGCCGTTAAAAATAACTTTTTCATCTTATCGGATGAAATTTATGAAAAACTTCATTTCGGATCACGAAAACATTTTAGTATTGGGTCATTAGAAGAAATACCTACTAAAGTAATTACTATAAATGGTTATAGCAAATCTCATGCAATGACAGGCTGGAGATTAGGATATGCATGTTTTCCAAAAAGTTTATTTTCTGATTTGCAAAAAATTCAGATGCATACCAATACTAACACCTGTACTTTTATTCAAGAAGGTGTTGCCAAAGCTGCCGATGTTGATATGACCTATTTAGATGATTATAATTTAAAATTAAAACAAAGAATCAATTGGTACAAAGAAATGCTTGAAAGAAACAAAAAAGTTTCAGGAATAATCCCTCAAGGAGGTTTTTTCGCATTCTTAAATATTTCGGAATTAGGCATGGATTCAAATACATTTTGTAGCAGATTAATCAATGAGACAGGTGTGGCTACTACTCCTGGTATAGCTTTTGGAGAGAACTGGGATGATCATGTAAGAATTTCTTTTGCAACAGATGATACAAAAGTGATTGAAGGTCTAGAATTGATAGAACAATTTATAAAGAAAATATCATGAAAGTATTGTTAACAAAACCCTTTTTCGAAACAGATGTAGAATATATTAAAAGTAAACTGGATGAGAACATTCGTCTGATAATTCCTCAGTCATTTGATACTGAGGCTATCCAGGAAGAAGCCAAAGATGCTGATGTGTTACTAGGAGGAATGATTTCAGAAGCTATACTCCAAGAGGCAAAGAAATTAAAGTTTATTCAAATTCCTTGGACAGGGGTTGATAATTTAAATTTTGAATTATTAGCAAAGTATAATACAGTTGTATGTAACTCGCATTCAAACGCTACAATAGTAGCAGAACATGCGATAGCATTAATGTTAGATGCTGCAAAAAAAATTTCATATCACGATCGATTAATGCGAAAAGGGAATTGGAATAGGCCAGGTATAAACTTAGAAAACAAGTTAACTCCATTTTCAAAACCTATCAATAAATCTACAATTGCAATAGTTGGATATGGCTCGATAGGAAAAAAAATTCAACAATTTTTATCAGGATTTGAATGTAATTTTAAAATTTTTAATAGAGAATTAAAGCAAGATCTAAAGAAAGAATTAAAAATCAGTTATTTTTCTGTTGAGGACCTGGAAAATGAATTGCATGATGTAGATTTTGTATTTATTTCTGTGCCACTCACAGAAGTAACAAGAGGTTTTGTTGATAATACATTCTTTTCGGCTATGAATGAAAATGGGGTACTTATAAATATTTCTAGAGGAGAAGTTTTAAATGAAAATGATCTATATCAGTGTTTAAATGAAAATAAAATTGGATATGCAGCAATTGATACATGGTATAACTATCCAAGTAAAGATAATCCAATAGCTTTCCCATCACTAAAAAATAACTTTCAAGAATTAGATAACATTATTCTTTCTCCCCATAGAGCAGGTTATATCAACTCTGGTTTTCCTCATCTGGATGATGCAATAGAAAATTTAAACAGGCAAAATAGAGGTGAAGATTTAAAAAACATTATCTCTATTGATAAAAAATATTGAATATGAACATACTTTTTACATGTGCAGGCAGACGTAATTACCTTATCAACTACTTCAAGGAAGCACTAAATAAATCAGGAAAAGTCTTCGCATCAGATATGCAACTATCAGCTCCTGCAATGGTTGATGCAGATCAAGCATTTCTAGTTTCGTCAATATATGACCAAAATTATATAAACGAAATAGTTGAGATTATTAGAAACAACAACGTCTCAGCTGTTATTTCATTAAATGATTTAGAATTACCAATCTTATCTGAAAACAAGAAAGTTATAGAGGATGCTGGGGCTAAACTTATAGTGTCAAATATGGAAGTGATAGATGTTGCTTTTGATAAAGTTTTGACTGCTAATTTTTTAAATAAAATCGGACTGAATACTCCTAAGACCTTTACGAATTTAGAAGTTGTCCTCGAGATGATTGATCAAAATGAAATTAAATTCCCATTGGTAGTAAAACCAAGATGGGGTAGTGCATCAATTGGAATTGATTTTCCGAAAGACAAGGAAGAATTAGAACTGTCCTTTAAATTACAGCATAAACGTTTAAGGGAAACAATACTTTCGAATGTTAGCGAACAAGATATTGAGAATGCAATATTGATACAGGAGAAAATGAACGGAAATGAATTCGGGATGGATATCCTGAATGATTTTGAAGGCAACTATATTGGCTCATTCGTTAGACAAAAATTATCAATGAGAGCTGGTGAAACCGATAAGGCTATCTCTATAATTGATATGCGTTTTGAGATAATAGGTAAGCAAATATCAGAAAACCTAAAACACATAGGTAATTTAGATTGCGATATTTTTGTTGTTGATAACGATTTATATGTTTTGGAATTGAATCCGCGATTTGGAGGAGGATACCCATTTTCTCATGAAGCTGGAGTAAACACACCTGCAATTTATATCGATTTATTAAATGGAAGTAAGGATATTAAAAAACATATTAATTACCGAGCAGATAGAATGTTTTCAAAATGCGATAGGCTAATTGATGTTACCAAATAAATAAAACAAAATGAACAACTCAAAAATATGGCTTTCATCACCTCACATGGGTGGAACAGAACAAAAATTTGTAAACGAAGCTTTTGAAACCAATTGGGTAGCTCCTTTGGGGCCAAACGTGAATGGCTTTGAAGATGATTTAGAAAAATATTTAAATCAAGAAGCTTTTGTTGGAGCATTAAGTTCAGGAACAGCAGCAATACACTTAGGACTTATTCTTTTAGATGTAAAAGCGGGTGATGAGGTGATTTGTCAAAGTATGACTTTTTCGGCATCAGCAAACCCAATTATGTACCAAGGAGCAATGCCTGTTTTTGTAGATAGTGAGAAAGAAACTTGGAATATGTGTCCAGTTGCTCTAGAAGAGGCGATAGTAGACAGAATTTCAAGAGGTAAAAAGCCAAAGGCAATTATTGCGGTTCATCTTTACGGGATGCCATTTAAGGCTGAAAAAATTCGCAAGATAGCTAATGAGTATCAAATTCCAATTTTAGAGGATAGTGCGGAAGCATTAGGCAGTTCATATAAAGAACAAAAATGTGGCACTTTTGGTGATATTGGGATTTTATCATTCAATGGAAATAAAATTATAACAACTTCTGGTGGGGGTGCTATAGTTACAAAATCTAAAGAGTTAAAAGATAAAGCCGTTTTCCTTTCAACACAAGCTCGTGATAATGCTCCTCATTACCAACATAGTGAAGTAGGATATAATTATCGAATGAGTAATATTTGTGCCGGAATTGGTCGAGGGCAAATGGAAGTTCTTGATAAACATGTCGCTTTGAGACGAGAAATGCATGATTTTTACAGTAGTATTTTTTCAGAAATAGAGGGTGTAACTGTTTTTAAAGAGCCGAATGAAGATTACTATTCAAATCATTGGTTGAGTGCTATACTCGTAGATTCATCTAAAACCAAAAATGGTAAAACTAGAGAAGATTTACGTTTGTATTTGGAAGCATTAAATATAGAAAGCCGTCCTCTTTGGAAACCCATGCATTTACAACCTGTTTTTGAGCATTATCCTTACTATGGCTCAACTATATCAGCACAATTATTTGAAGATGGTTTATGTTTGCCATCAGGATCCAATCTGACTGATGATGACAGAGACCGACTTAAAGTAGCCTTTTATCAATTTTTTTAGTTGTTTCATGGCTATAACTCCACCTTTTATGACAAATGGAACTATAGATTTTGTTTTTAAAGTACATTTGCAAAATCTATTCTCTGTAAATAAATAGTAATCATCCATGCAGTCCAATAAAAAGATCAGTTTCTTTTCCTTGCTTTCAGCATCTTTCCAACGTTTTAAATCGGTTGGAAATGTCAGAAATCTAAGCTATCTACCAAGATGGGTTATTTTGGCTATCGATATGTCAGTAGTGGTTTTAGCAGCATTCCTTACTGTTGAAATGCTTAATGGCATGGGTCTTCATTATGTTAATCACCAGTTTTTACATATTGTAGCCCCTACTTATTTATTCCTTCATTTGTTTTTCTTTTGGCTTTTTAGGACCTATTCGGGTATTATCCGTCATTCAGGTTATATCGATGCTGTAAAGATATTTATAGCCTTGTTTTTTTCTTTACTCATACTTGTTATTATTAATCTTTCGTGTTATTTTCTTAACGGGCAAAAATTACTAATGAATACAGGATTGTTTATCAACTTTGTATTGTCTTTTTCAGGGTTGTTTATTTATAGAATTATTGTCAAGCAAACCTTTGAAACTTATTTTTCAGAAAGTAAAAGGGGGGATTTAATGCGAGCTTTAATTTATGGCTCTGATGCCAATGCGATATCTGTAGCGAATGCATTAAAATCTGAAAAGCCAACCCGTTTTAAAATCGTAGGATTTGTGGACAAGCAAAATCAAAATACATCCAAAAGGATTTTAGATTTGCCTATTTTAAATTTAAGAAAAAGAATTCCTGTCATTATGCGATCCGTTGAAGCAGAAGCTTTAATTATCGCTGACAAAAGTTTGACCAAAGATGAAAAGCTTGTTATTGTTGACGAATGCTTAGAGTTTAATTATAAAGTTTACACGGTTCCACTAATTTCGGATTGGGAAGATCGAAATGAGATTTCTAAAAAAGTAAAAAACTTTCAAATTCAGGATTTGTTGGAAAGAAAGCCAATCGTCTTGGATAATAAATTAATTTCGGGCCAACTCTATAATAAAACAGTTCTTATTACAGGAGCGGCAGGCTCTATTGGTAGTGAAATTGCACGACAAGTTATTGGATTTAATCCAAAAAAGGTAATCATGTTGGATCAGGCAGAAACGCCTCTTCATCACTTGAGCCTTGAGATGGGCAAGTTGTTGCAAAATAAAGTGAAAATTAAAACTGTGATTTCGGATATACGAAACCGAGATGCAGTTGAAGAAGTTTTTAAGAAGTTTCGACCAGAAGTAGTATTTCATGCTGCAGCATACAAACATGTACCCTTGATGGAAGAAAACCCTTCACAAGCTATTTTCGTAAATGTAATGGGCACTAAAAACGTTGCTGATTTATCTTGCAAATATAATGTAGATAGCTTTGTGATGGTTTCTACTGATAAAGCGGTTAATCCAAGTAATGTAATGGGGGCTAGCAAGCGAATAGCAGAGAAATACGTTCAATCGATCCATTATAAATTAAATAGAGAACAACAAAAATGTAAAACAAAATTTATCACAACGCGGTTCGGGAATGTTTTGGGGTCGAATGGTTCAGTAGTTCCTTTATTTACAGAGCAAATTGCAAATGGAGGCCCAGTGACAATCACGCATCCGGAGATTATTCGTTATTTTATGACAATCCCAGAGGCTTGCCAATTGGTTTTAGAAGCTGGTGCTATGGGTAACGGAGGAGAGATTTATATTTTTGACATGGGAAAACCCGTAAAGATTATTGATTTGGCTACCAAGATGATTCGCTTGGCAGGTTTTACACCAGAAAAAGAAATAAAGATTAAAATTGTGGGTTTACGACCTGGAGAGAAATTATATGAAGAATTATTAAATGATTCATCTAAGACATTACCTACCCATCATGAAAAAATTATGATTGCACAAGAAGAATATAATAATTTTGATGAATTATTCGATACTGTTGATGATCTGATAAATATTTCAAACACTTATTCAAACACACAAATAGTTGCCAAAATGAAACTCATAGTACCGGAGTTTATAAGTATGAATTCTGATTTTGTTACTCTTGATAAGTAAGACAATTCTCTAATAAAATAAATGTATCTTTGCATTTTTAAATTTTTCTATATAAATAAATTGTTATGATAAAACGTTTTTTGGTTATTGCTATGCTGAGCCTGATTTTTGTTTCTTGTGCTTCAAGAAGCAAAATGGCTTATTACCAAAATATAAAAGAGTTTAATGACTCTGAATCGACTACTACTTATAATCCGGTATTAAAGCAAGATGATTTATTGTTGATCTTGGTTTCATCACCCGTACCCGAAACGGCTAAAGATTTTAATTTAACTACTTTTGCCTTAACAGGAACTAAAGCTTCGGAATTCAATACTGATAATGCACAAGGTCAAGTTCGCTACCAAACTTATTTAATAGATAAAAACGGTAATATTCAATTTCCAATAATTGGTACACTTAAACTTGGAGGACTTACACGAGATGAAGCAGTAGAAACACTAAATACTGAATTGAAAAAATACATAATTGATCCTATAGTGAATCTAAGAATATTGAATTATAAAGTAACAGTACAGGGGGAAGTAACCCGGCCTGGTGTTTTTGATGTAGTAACTGAGAGAATTACCTTGCCTGAAGCAATTAGTAGGGCAGGAGATATGACTATATACGGGAGGCGTGAGAATGTTTTGATTATTCGAGAAATTGATGGCAAGAAAACCTCTAATTTTGTAGATATGACAAGTTCTGATTTTATAAATTCAGATTTTTATTATCTTTCCCAAAATGATTTGGTTTATGTAGAGCCAAACAAAACCCGAATGAATGCATCAGCAGTAGGACCTAATATTTCTGTAATTATTTCTTCTATATCACTTTTAATAACTGTTGTCGCTTTATTGACTAAATAATATGCAAAATAAGAACATACCTGTAATAGAAAATTTTGAAGAGGAAAACTCTTTCAATATAAAGGAGCAATTGGAGAAATATCTTGTGCATTTGAAATGGTTTGTTTTGAGTGTTTTTTTATTTTTAATTGCAGCTTTTTTGTATTTGCGTTATTCAACTTCTGAATACAGTATTAGTGCTACTGTACTCATAAAGGATGATAAAAAAGGAGGACTTTCCGAACTTTCATCTAGTTTTTCTGATTTAGGTGGAATGTTGGGAGGTGTTAAAAGCAATGTAGATAACGAAATAGAAATACTAAAGTCAAGGACCTTAGTTGAAAATACAGTTAAAGATTTAGAATTGAATATATCCTATTTTCAGGATGGTAGATTGAAATCTACTGAAGCGTATAAAAAATCACCTATTAAGGTAAATTTCTTTGAAAAATCCGAAGATTTCTACCAAAAAGACACAACATTTATTGTTGAGGTATTAACTCCTTTAAAATTTAATTTATTAGATTTTGAAAAGAATAAAATAGGTGAATTTGAGTTTGGAAAAGCAATAAATTCTAAATTAGGAAAAATGGTGGTGATTTATAAAGATAAGAACTCAAATTCTAATAAATTTACTACTGTTGAACTTTCTGCGTTAGAAAATGTAACCAATAAATACCGAACCAAGCTTCAGGTTAGTCCTATTAGCAAAATGACTAGTGTTTTAACGTTGTCTATCGTGGATCCAGTCAGGGAAATAGGAGTAGATTTTCTTAATACGCTTATTGAAAAATATAATAATGATGCGATTGAAGATAAGAATCAAGTAGCTAAAAACACGGAAAATTTTATTAATAAACGACTTGCAAGAATTATTCTAGAACTCGATACTGTTGAAGGCAATATTGAAACTTTTAAAAAAGTTAACCGTGTTACGGATATTGTGTCTGAAGCTGAGTTGTTTTTACTATCGTCAAAAGAGTATGAAAAAAGCTCTATTGAAACTGAAACCAAGCTTAATGTTGTAGAAGAAGTATTGAAATTAATTAGAAAAAGCACGAATGATGATATTATTCCTGCGAATATAGTTCCTGATGGAGGAGAAACTTCGAGACTTATACAGGAATATAATCAATTGGTATTGGACAAGCAACGTATTGCCAAAGGAGCTACTGCAGAAAATCCTTTAGTGATTAATCTTGAACAACAGTTAAAAGGATTGCGACAAAGCATAATTGAAAGCTTAAAGAATCTTGAATTGTCATTGAATATTACTCAGAATGATTTGAGAAGACAAGAAGGGATTTTAGGTGGAAAAATAGGAGAAATTCCTAGACAAGAAAGAGAAGGGAGGAATATAGGAAGAAAGCAACAAGTAAAAGAAGCTTTATATTTATATTTATTGCAAAAGCGTGAAGAAAATGCAATTGCATTAAATGTAACTGCACCCAATTCCAAAGTTATAGATGAAGCATATGCCTCGCCAATTCCAGTATCTCCAAAATCCAATATTATCTATCTTGCCGCTCTGTTTCTAGGTGTGTTAGTACCTTTTGGAATCATTTACATCTACGATCTTTTAGATACAAAAATTAAAAACAGGGGTGATGTTGAAGGAAAAATTGCCGTTCCATTCATAGGTGATGTTCCACGTTCAGAATCGCATGAGGAATTAATACAAGCCAATAGTCGCTCGAGTTCTGCAGAAGCAATGAGGATTATTAGGACAAACCTTGATTTTATTGTAAATCAGGTGCCAGATGGTGTAGCCAAAACCATCTTTATGACTTCTACTTTCCCAAAAGAGGGAAAGACCTTTATATCCGTGAATCTAGCTGGAACTTTTGCTTTATCAGGAAAACGTGTATTATTGATAGGTTTGGATATTAGAAATCCAAAATTGGATGAGTATATGAATCTGCCAAATAGAGGTGTAACTACTTATTTATCCTCTAAAAATGTAGATTTAAATGACTTTTTGATCAAGCAGGAAGGTTATGAACATTTTTATGTTTTGCCAGCGGGTATGATTCCGCCAAATCCTGCTGAATTATTGATGGGTGCCAAAGTTGAAACTATGTTTGATACCTTGAAACAGCAATTTGATTATATAGTTGTAGATACAGCTCCAGTAAGTTTAGTGACGGATACTTTATTGATTGCAAAACATGCTGATGCCTTTATTTATGTTGTTCGAGCTAATTTCTTAGACAAGCGAATGCTTCGAATTCCAGAAACTTTATATAGAGAAAAGAAATTGCCTAATATGTCTATTCTTTTGAATGATACTGATACCAAAAAAGGTTATGGTTATGGCTATGGTTATGGCTATGGTTACGGTTATGGTGTAGATGTTACTAAAGAACCTTGGTATAAGGAGTTATTTAATTCGATGAGAAAAAACTCTTAATCAATTATTGCTTTCTTCAAGAACAAAAAAATCGCAAATAAAAGCTTAGCTTTTATTTGCGATTTTTTTGTTTAGGCAATTTTAGTTTTGAATAAGAAATTATTTTAAAGTCGCAAAAAACTGGTTATTAGCAATTACTTCCTTAAGCGGATTAAGATCTTTCAAATCCACCTTGTGATGAAAAGCCTCAATATGTTTTTGATGGTGTACATCTGATCCAACATAGTCAATCATACCATTTTCTAATAGTTTTTTGGCAGTTAGGAAAACACTTTCTCCATAATAACCAACAATAGAAAGCATATTGAGTTGGAAGAGGCAACCCGCCTTTTTGAGCTTAGTATATTCACCAAAATTTTTGTGGTAAAAAAGATAACGCTCTGGATGAGCCAATACTGGTTTGTAACCTGCAACTTGTAGGTCAAAAAGGATATCATAAAGCTGTATTGGAGCGTTGATATATGACATTTCTACCAAAACATAGTTGTCTTTTAAACAAAGTAAATTTTCGTTCTGAAACAATTTTACAAAATGGTCATCCATTAAATATTCGGCTGCAGCCTTGAAAGGCAAGCTTATATTATTTTGCTGAAAAAGTGAAATTACTTCGTCCTCTTTAGCTGAAATTATAGCAGTATTGTTTTCCCACACATGCTGAATGATGTGTGGGGTTGTTATGAATTCTTTAATTCCAAAATCGGTCATAGCCGAAGTTAGTGCCAAAGTATCTTCAAAAGTCTTTGCCCCATCATCTATTCCAAACAATAAGTGGGAGTGAATATCAATATGGTTCTCCGGAATCAAATCCTTCAAAACCGTTTTATTTTTTTTAAAGAAAAACAATTTGTTGAGTGTTATTTGTTACTGCAATTATTCAAACTCAGACGTAAAGAACAGTTTTACATTCGGATATTTGCTTTGTGTCATTTGGATAGTGAAATCGGAATCGGCCAAGAAAACCAATTGTCCATATTTGTCATGTGCCAAAAATTTCTGCTTGATTCTTTTAAATTCCTTGAATTCATCACTTTTTGCATCGTTTGGTTTTACCCAACACGCTTTATGGACCGGGAAATTTTCATAGGTACATTTTGCACCATATTCATGCTCTAGTCGATACTGAATCACTTCATATTGCAAAGCCCCAACAGTTCCGATGACTTTTCTATTGTTCATTTCCAGGGTAAATAACTGAGCAACACCTTCATCCATCAACTGATCGATTCCTTTGTCGAGTTGTTTCGCTTTCAATGGATCGGCATTGTTGATATATCTAAAATGTTCAGGCGAAAAACTAGGAATTCCTTTAAAACTCATGACTTCTCCCTCTGTTAAAGTATCACCAATTTTAAAGTTTCCTGTATCATGCAAACCTACGATATCGCCAGGATAGGAAATATCCACTATCTCTTTCTTCTCTGCAAAAAAAGCATTTGGACTCGAAAATTTCATGTTTTTTCCTTGACGAACATGCAAATACGGTTTGTTTCGTTCAAAAGTTCCTGAAACGATCTTTAAAAAAGCAAGTCTGTCACGGTGTTTCGGATCCATATTGGCATGGATTTTAAAAACAAATCCAGATAGTTTTTCTTCTTTAGGGTCAACAAGTCGCGTTTCTGAATCCTTTGGTCGTGGTGATGGTGCAATTTCCACAAAGCAATCTAGCAATTCGCGTACACCAAAATTATTCAAGGCAGACCCGAAAAATACAGGTTGCAATTTTCCATCCAAATATTCCTGACGATCAAATTTTGGATAGACCTCATCAATCAGTTCTAATTCTTCACGTAATTTATCGGCAGGTTTCTGGCCAATAATCTTTTCAAGCTCTGGGTTTTGAACATCTGAAAAAGCGATGGTTTCTTCGATGTTTTTTCGGCTATCACCACTAAACAGGTTGATGTTTTGTTCCCAAAGATTATAAATTCCTTGAAAATCATACCCCATTCCTATGGGAAAACTCAAAGGCGTTACGGTCAATCCTAATTTTTGCTCCACTTCATCCATCAAATCAAATGCATCTTTCCCTTCTCGATCTAATTTATTGATGAAAACAATGATCGGAATTTTTCGCATACGGCAAACCGAAACCAATTTTTCTGTTTGTTCCTCAACCCCTTTTGCAACGTCAATCACCACAATAACGCTATCAACAGCAGTTAATGTTCTAAAAGTATCTTCGGCAAAATCTTTGTGTCCTGGAGTATCCAAGATGTTGATTTTTTTGTCTTTATAGTTGAAAGCTAAAACCGATGTAGAAACCGAGATACCTCTTTGGCGTTCGATTTCCATAAAATCCGATGTAGCTCCTTTTTTTATCTTATTATTTTTAACGGCTCCAGCCTCTTGAATTGCCCCTCCAAATAAAAGTAATTTCTCAGTTAGGGTTGTTTTTCCAGCATCTGGATGCGAGATGATTCCGAAAGTCCTTCTTCTGTTTATTTCCTGTATAAAACTCATTGTATGTATAAAAATAGGTTGCAAAAATACTACTTATTACTTAAGAATCATATTTGCTGGAAAATAGTATTTAGATTTATTAAACATAAATTTTTTAGAATGAATTTTTTAACATATTTTTGAATATTGTTTTAATCTTTCACCCCAAAGGAAAAACTATCAATGAACAAAAATCTTAGTATTCTTCTTGCCGATGACCATAGTGTTGTGCGTCATGGTATTTCACTTATCTTGAAAGGATCTTTCGATAATCTTGATATCGCCCATGCGGATGATTTTTTAAAAACTTTACAGCTGCTCAAAACCCAAGATTTTGATCTTGTGATTCTAGATATATCTATTCCAGAAGGAAAAGGAATTCAAATGGTAGAATTGATAAAGTCCATTCAGCCAATGGTGAAAATTCTTATTTTTTCGGCTCATGAAGAAGAGCTTTATGCTTTGCGTTATTTAAAAGCTGGTGCTGATGGTTATTTGAACAAATTAAGTTCTGAAACCGAATTTCAAGAGGCTTTTACTTCCATGATTAAAAATGGAAATTATGTGAGTCAATCCATCAAAAATCAGATTGTATCCAATACTTTAAATAAAAAATCTGATAATCCTTTGGAATTATTATCCAATCGAGAATTAGAAATAGCCAGATTGCTCGTTAGGGGCGAAGGAAATCTAGAAATTGCCAATAAATTAGAACTACAAAACAGTACTGTTAGTACTTACAAGAACAGAATTTTCGAAAAATTAGTCATCAGTAATACGGTAGCTTTGGTTGCCTTATTCAAATCCTATGATGATTTAGTGGATTATGATTAAGCACTTTCATGATCAAACATTAATGTGATTTTTGTTCCTTTGCCTAACTCACTTTCAATATTCATTTTGCCGTTTAAGATCAATAGCAATTCAATAATCATGTACATTCCCATGGTCTTGAATTTTTTGTCACGTTGTAAATCGTAATTATCAATCAACGTTTGATAGTATTCTACTGTATGTTTTTCTATACCATTTCCCGTGTCTTGGATTGAAACATAACTATATAAATCATCAGATCCAGCTGAAAATTGTATGGTTCCATAGATAGTGTTTTTTATGGCATTATCGAGTAAATTGTGTATGATAATACTAAACAGCTGCTTGTTTTTGGTTAAAATGGCCTCTGTTGGGATATGATTTTTAATTACCACTTTTTTTGCATTAGCAATATTTTGAAACAATGCAATTTTATTAAACACCACATCGTTAATTTTGAATTCTTCGTTGTCAATCACTCCTTTGTCAAGGTATCCCTTAGAATATTCAAGTAAATTATCAACAAAATTGAACATTTGGGAAGATGATGTGAAAATAGCCTGAATGTTTTCTTTCAAATCCTCACTGTCTTTATCAAATGAATCATACATGTATTTGCTTGCCATTGCCATAAACTTCAAAGGGCTCTTGATGTCATGGGTAATATACTGGATGATTTTTGTATTGTTCTCTATCTGTTTATTAAGGTTTTCTCGGGTTGCTCGAAGCGTGCTTATCGTACTCTTTAAGTCATTTGTTTGCTCGTTTATTTTTTTCTCCAATAGCAGGTTTTTTCGGGTAATGTATCTAACTCTAATGTTATAGGAAATGATTCCGATTACAATAATCAATAGAACGACTACTATTTTAAACCAGAGGGTTTCCCAAAAAGCAGGTTCAATAATGATTGTTATTTTTTTGTAATCGTACTTAGAGTCAAAACCAGATAGTTTTCTAACAATCAATTGGTATTCTCCAGGTGAAAGAGTTGTAAAAGAAATATTATTTTCTTTAGAAATTTTGGTCCATTCTTTATTTCCCGTACCTTCCAGTTTGGCTTCAAAATTTAAATTGTTCACGTTGCCATAATATGGGCTAGTAATAAAAAAAGTAATTCGCTCAAACTCTCTATTTAGAAACAAGGTGTCATTTATTGTTGTTCTTTGGTTGTCAACCATTACCTCATCAATGAAAGTTGGTTGTGTAGGCAAAACCGGTTCAATCTTATCAGGGTTAAAGGTTACCACACCGTTTATCGAAGGGAAAAATATATTTGTAGCATTTGTAGTAGCACAAGGCTGGCAGCCGCCATTAAATTCATTCGTTAAAAATCCAGCCTCTTTACTATAATAATGATAGTATATTTTGGAAATAGTTGCATTTGCATAATCCAGCAAATTTCGTTCTTTAACTTGAAAAAGGCCTTTGTTAGTAGAAATCCAGAAAAAGCCTTTTTTGTCTTCTACAATGCAATGTGAAGAAAGTAGATATTGGTTTTTATCTAATGGGAATGAATATATTTTATTATTTTTAAGAAGGAAAAAACCATTTTCATAAGTGCTAATCCAGATGTTTTTCTTGCTTGAGATAAAAATATTTCGCACCTTCAAACTTTCGGTTCCTTTTACACTGGTTACTTCTTTGTTTCGTAAATTTAATGCTTTCAAGCCGTCGTTTCCAGCCATCAATAAAGTATTGGGATCACATTTTGCTAAAAATTTTGGATGAAAATCAAGAGTTGTATAGGTAGTGAAAGTCGGATTTTCATCGGGAATAAAATTAAAGAGAATACCTGATTTTTTTCTTCCTAGAGCCAATGAATACCAAATTTTACCATTTGAATCTGCAAATAATGAGGTAATTTCTTTTCCTAATTCCCAAACTTTGCTTTGTTGATAGTCACCTTTTTTTTGATACCGAATTAATTTTGATCCTTCGTATGTCCATATATTTTTATCACGATCTAAGGCCATGCCATATTTGTCCGATGTAAAATTTAGATCTGCAATTATTTCATTGTTATTCATTAAAATTCCTGATCCGGAAATGACGGTTGAGGCATTCAAAGTTGAAAGTGAATAGAAAATTTCTGATAGTCCGGGCTTATTAGGGACCAAAGTTTTAAAATTTTTGATTTTATAAATACCTAAACCTTTTGTGGTACTTCCTAGATAGACAATCTTACTTTCAACATTAAAGTAGATACTGTTTATCCTTTGATTAGCCAAATCTTCGTTTTCAATAAGCAGCGACTTTTGTAGTTGATTATTTTTATAGTGAAGTTGATATAAATTATTGCCAGAATAAAAAAATGCTTGTTGTGCCACACTATTCCAATACAGCATGTTTTCAGCTTTTGGATCGATATTTAGAATCTTTTTCTTTATTCTCCCATTCTCAATAATTGCATATTTTCCATTTTTTTCGAGGTAAAAAAGGATATCTCCGATGGCGAAAAAATAACTATTACTTTCATATTCAAAATGAATTTTATGAAGAAGTTGTTTCTTGGCATTAAAAAGACGAACAGTGTTATTGTCTATAAAGTAATAATTTCCGGAAGCTAGTGGGATATGATAAGGACGTTTTGGAGCATCAAGCAAAAGACTCGGAACACCATTTGAAATAAAACGGCTGTTTGGGTCATTTTTATCAAATTGCAATGCCTTGGGATGTAATTTCTTATCTACGATATGCACTTTACGTTGATGTATAAAGATGCATTGTTCGTCCCAATCATTTGTAGTATATAAGCTGTCGGCTTGATAATTTCCGGTGATATATATGAGTCTGTTACTTTTTATCTGGGTAGTATGACTGTCATAGATGTCAAAATTTTTCCCATCATATCTAACCAATCCATTTTCAGTAGTCATCCAAATGAAGCCATATTTATCAGGAACAATAGATTTTATGCTGTTTTGAGGCAGAAATTCGCTATCAGTAGTCCAAGTCAATTTGCTTACTGATTGACAATAAGTCGTTTGAAATTGCAATAATGCAACAAATAGCAAAATGCAGAGAAGTTTAGGTGCAAATGACAAGCTTTTGATCATAGTGGTCTTTTAGAACCTCATCATTTGGAAAGGTTCAAATCGTGTTTTCGATTAAATAGCAATAATGGGGTAATCCAACAACAAATATAAAGTTGTTTTTTTAATATATATCATCTCTAAAGTTTAAAATACATAAGAAGGAGTTATGATATTTTAATAAATCTTGATTAAAATGAATTTGCTAAAACAAAAAGGCAACAAAAGACTAAAAATTATATTTAGAAATACCGTGTAGAAAAAATTCTACAAACCGAAACCATTTTGTACTACAAACAAAAATTTTTTTTAAGGAGATATTTGTAGTCTCAATTATGTAGTTCTGCAACCCCGCATTTTAGCCTTTTTTAAGCATAAATATGAGCAGAACTACTAATGAAAACAAATCATAATTCGTGCTGTTAGAACTTGGTTAATCAACCATGAACACCAGTGGAAACCCCATTGATCAATTAGATTAAACATTAATCATGCTTAAAGTCGTTACTAAAATACTGCTTTTCAGTTTTTTATTAAGTTCAAGTATTCTTGAAGCACAAACTCTATGGGGTTCAGGATCTAGGGATTTATATCCTGCTGGAATTGAAGGAAATAGAGCATGGCTGTCAAGTATGTGGTGTAACAACTGTTCATTTAATCCTTTTCCTACAACTGGTCGAGTTATGGTTTTTGCAAAAGTAGGTGAAACCATTCATGTTGGCTCGAGTGTTCAAGGCACAAATAACGGTGAAATCCGACTTTATCCTCCAACAGGTATTGGTGCTGGAGGAAATAGATACTACACTTCTGGAACTGGAGCTACAAATACTGCTGGATTAATTGCCAATAGAAACCAAGAGCTTGTTGGTCCAAATTTAGCTTTCAACACCAATAGGAACAAACCTGAATTTGGAAATAGTAACGGTTATACACCCTTTTCAAGAACAGTTGCTACAGGTGAAGAGGGTATTTGGGTTATCGAATTTGTATCAAGAGGGGGTGCAACTTTAAGTACAAATAGCACTGCAATTCTGCCAATAACCGTGAAAGCAAATAATGAATGGGTTACCCAACAAGATGCTGCTGGTTCAACTTCTGCATTTATTGCCGCATGGGATGTATCGGTTAGTAGCGGTACAAATTTTATCTCGGGAAGAGCCTTTATTACAAATTTTAGTGCTGGTATGAACCCTAATACTGCTGATGAATTGGGTGTTAATGATGGTTTTTTCGGAAAGTTTTTTGTATTGACAAAAGATGGATTTGCCTATAAAGTTGATAACAATGGACAGAACGGGCTTTCATTTAATTTCTTTGTAAACAACAAAGGTGTTGTAAATCATAAAGTTACTGATCCTGTGCCAACTTACAAAAGCTTTGGGAGTGCAACTTTCAATGATATCATCAATAAAATTTGGGATCCAAGAGATTTAGATAACGAATTGAATAATCACATTACCCACAAGATGTTTTATAGTGCACCTTCATTGGATATGCCAGCTGTTGCTCCATTATGGTATTTTAATCCAAGAAAAACCGATGGAACTTGGGATCCAACAGGAAGTACAGGTGAAATACGAACAATGTGGTTACGTCCTGTTAGAATCAATCCAGAATTGAGTGATTTTTCATTTATTGGTTCCGAAGGTACATTAAGTCAATCAGGTTCAAAGGGAGGATATGTCAATTTTGTTAGTAATGTCAGTGGATTTTATGATATACAAATTCCATTTGGAGCTCCATTTGCAAGTAGAACTTTACAAGGACCAGCTGTTCCTGGTCTCAACAGAGTCTATTGGGATGGATTGGATCAAAATGGAGTTCGCGTCACATCAGGAATTTCACTTTCCTCAATCACAACTTCTATTTCTGGAGCAGAGGTTCATTTTCCAATGTTTGACGTAGAAAATAATCCTTATGGTTTGACCATAGAATTGCTTAAATCAGATTTTACTTCCTTGGTTCCAAAAAGAACCACAGTCTATTGGGATAATAGCGATTTGCCAACAACTAGCGGATCGGTAGCTAATTTTTATCTTTCGGATGCTCAAAAAAATAATGCAACTACAGGTGCAAGTAGTGATCGAATTAACCCTGCTGCATCAGGTAATACTAAATACATCACGGCAAACCAGAGATGGGGCCAAATCAATAACGCGGATAATTCGAGTACAACTGGAAAGTTCGGTAATGATAAAACCGTTGATACATGGAGTTATGCACCAGGAGAACAAGAAACGGTTGATGGAATTGTGATCGATGTAAAAATATACGATCTTGAAGTGGTTAATGTTTTAAAAACGGCTGGTCCTAATACGGTTTCAACAGGAGGTAGTGTTACCTATGAAGTAAACATTAAAAATAATGGACCAATTGTAGCAGCTGGAGCCGAAACTGCTTCCTTCTTTTTCTATGTTCCAACGGGAGTAACAATAAACACAGGAAGTGTAGTGTTTTCGTCTGCTACGGGTTCAGTTTTGAATGGTGCTGCAATATTCGAAAATTTGCCATCAGGAAATGTGTATAGAGTTCAAGTGGATATGCCTGTAGATGGTTTAGGGAAATTTACGATTCCTGTTACTTTTTCGGCACCAACTTCAACAGCTAATGTAAATGTTTGGGGTACGATAATGCGAAATAACGATGTTGGAGATCCAAATGCTACCAATGGGGATTATCTAAATATTCCAAATCCAAGAGATCCTTTTGAAGAAGCAAATGGTATCCAGCAACGAATCGATCAAATCAATCTCAACACCAGCAATATACCTGCTACTTTCCCTTCTCTTAGTATAACAAATGTCAATGATACTAATTATACCAATAATATAAAATACAACAATCAGGTAACTTCCAGTAATGTAGCTACTACAACGCTGGAAATTACAAAAACAGGTTCAAGAACGGGAACTGCAACTGGAGCTTCAGCGTCAATAGCGACTTTTACCGTTACCGTAAAAAACATCGGAACCAGTAATTCAACCAATACAGTGATGACGGATGATTTGCAAGGAACACGATACAATTTTACAAAAAACACAACGAGTTATGTCGTGACACAAGGAACAATTTTGTACAGCCTAGCAGACGGTATCGCTGGAACTGGAAAAATAACTTGGAACATAGGAACTCTGGCTCCAGGAGAATCTGCTACTATAGTTTTTAATGCTGTCAATAATATGACAGGTACTGGAACAACGGCACAAAATACTAATACTGCAAACGTAAGTTCGAATGAAGCCGGAATCAAGACAAGCTCTGTGACACTTTCTACCAATACAACAGCAGTAGATTTAGCAGTTACTAAAAATGTTGCCAATCATCCAACTGTTGCAAACAGAGTGGTTTTTACGGTAGTTGCTAGTAGAATTTCGGGTAGTTCAAGCAATATTGTAGTACGGGATCTATTGCCAGCAGGTTATACTTATGTGAGCCATACAGCGGCACCAAATAATGCAAGCTATGTTCCGTCAACAGGTTTATGGACTATAGGAACACTTGATGGAACAACCACCAGCCGAACATTAACAGTAACGGCTAGTATTGATGCATCAACTGGAGCAATTAATGAATATTTAAATGTTGCCACAATAATTGGATCATCTGTACCAGATAATAATCTAACCAATAATAGTGCTTCCGCAGAAATAAAAGCCGACTTGCAAATAGATAAATCGGTTAATCAGATCAATCCATTAAAAGGAACTCTAATCACTTTTACTTTAGTAGCAACCAATTTTGCAAGAGTAGATCACAATCATGCTACTGATGTGAAAGTAGTTGATGTCTTGCCGGCTGGTTTTGAATATGTAAGCCATACAACACCAACTATTGGAACCTTCAACAGTACTACAGGAATGTGGGATATTGGAAATTTGAACTATAATGCCAATGCAACTTTATCCCTAACAGCAAAAGTAAAGACGTCTGGATCCTATGTGAATACCGCTACAATTTGGGGCGGACAAAAAGATAATTTCCAAGCCAATAATGTTTCTACAGTTACCGTGATGCCTAAAAGTTTGATGGTAACGAACCCTATGATATATCAAAGAATAAAATAAAATATTTAAAATTTAAAGCCTCAATCCATACAATTCAAGAATTTATAATGATTTCAATAATGTCAAAAAAATATTCCACCATGTATTCAAAATTACTCCTCTCGATAGGTATGTTATTATTAGGATATACTGTAAGTGCTCAAGTGGGTATTGGAACGGATACACCAAATCCTTCCACACAATTGCATGTGGTTGCTAATGATAAAGGTATGCTTATACCACAGGTACCGTTAACGAGTACAACAGATGCCATTACGATTACAAACGGAAATGTAGAAAGTTTGTTAGTTTATAACACCAATACAGTTGGTGACATCACTCCGGGTTATTACTATTGGTACAATAATAAATGGAACAAAATTATTTCTTCTGCAGATAATGGATTCACAGAAACGCTTACCGTATTATATTATAATCAAGAGAATGAAACTTTAAATTACACCGATGAAAATGGAGACACCTATGTAATTGATCTATTTGAATTAGTGGGTCGTGCAGAATCTATAACAACTTTAGGCTTAGATCCAAATGGCAATTTAATTTACACCGATGAAGAAGGACAACCTACACTTATTAATTTGGCTGGAGTTGTACATCAAAATGAAACATTAACCACTTTAGTTGATAACGGTAATGGAACATTTACCTATACAAATGAAGATGGTGTGGCCGTTACCATCACTACACCAACTGGTGCAAATGGTAATGGTATTGTATCAACTATAGATAATGGAAATGGCACTTTTACCTTTAATTATACAGATGGCACGAGCTTTACAACATCAGATTTAACCGGTCCATCAGGACCAGCGGGTTTGAATGGAGTTAATGGTACGAATGGAATTAACGGAAAATCGGCCTATCAACTTGCATTAGAAAATGGATTTGTTGGAACTGAAGATGCTTGGTTGGCAAGTTTACAAGGAACTAATGGAACAAACGGAGTTGACGGAACAGACGGAAAATCTGCCTATGAAATTGCAGTTGACAATGGATTCGTAGGAACCGAAGCTGCTTGGTTAGCAAGTTTACAAGGAATTGATGGTACGGATGGAAAATCAGCTTATGAAATAGCGTTAGAACAAACGGGAAGCACAATGACTGAAATAGAGTGGATTACTTCTCTCAATGGAACAAGCGGAACAAATGGAGAAGATGGAGAAGATGGAAAATCAGCTTATGAAATCGCCATAGAACAGACAGGAAGCACAATGACCGAAATGGAGTGGATTACTTCCCTCAATGGAGCAAACGGAGTTGATGGAAC
>NZ_KE383907.1:185326-408619 GCF_000422705.1 Flavobacterium soli DSM 19725
ACAAACGGAACTGATGGTGTTGACGGTATAGGAGGAAAGACAATAGGAGGAAATAGCATTACAGTTAATGGTGCAGGGACTGATGTTGATCCTTATGAAATTAGTATCAAAGAAGGTTTGGCTAATCAAGTTTTGATTACAAATGCCAGTGGAACTGTTGAATGGACTGACAAGGATGATCTGATTACAGGTGTTAGTAATACTTCTGCAGGAAATACCTTAACAACGACAGTAAATGGCACTACAGGTACTGCAGTAGATATAATCAATACTAATGTTTTGTCTTTAAATACGGATAATGAACTAGTAAGTACTGTAAATGGAGTGGCATCTGTAGCGTTAAATTTAAAAGATGCCGTGCAACAAGAACAAAAAACGACCACGTTAATTGATGGAACCAATACAACCGTTCAAAAGACTGTAACTGCAAACAATACCGAATGGCAGGTTAATGTTGCTACTGCAAAAGGTGCTGATGGAACAAATCCAGCTATCCTAGGAGTGGTAAAAGAAGCTGCGGCAAACCCAACAGTTTTGGTGAGTCAAACAGGGGAGCTTGCTGTCAATAATGAAGTTATGAATGGTATCAAGGTGGTAGCGGTTGATTATAATGCTGCAGCTAATGACGCGATTATTTTAGGAAATGCCAATACATCAAATGTAACCATCACTTTGCCTGTTGCATCTCCAACCAATAAAGGAAAAAAATATACAATCAAGAAAGAAGATGCAAACGAAGACGGTTATGTGAATGTAATCGGAACCATCGTGGGTGTGCCTTCTGGAGAGCTCTATACTGCAGTGCCCTATACCGGATGGGATTTGGTTTCAGACGGGACGGCTTGGAGAATTGTAAATAAATTTTAAACACGAAAAACAAAAAATAAATTACAAAAAGTAATAATTATCAAAATGAAAAAAATAATACTAATCGTAGGTTTTGGTCTTGTATTTTTGAATACTCAAGAAGTAGCAGCTCAGCAAGGCTTCGGAACTAATCAACCCGACAAATCAGCAGCAGTAGACATCGTTTCTACAAAGCGTGGTTTATTAATTCCTCGTATTGCTTTAACAGCAACAAATGTTCCAGGACCAGTTGCTGATCCTGCAAATGCATTATTTGTTTACAATACTGCTACAACTACTGGTGCAAACCAAGTGGAACCAGGATTCTACTACTGGGAAAGAGACAATGCCGCTGCTGCAACTCCAGGAAAATGGGTGCGTTTTGTTTCTTCAAATTCAGAAAAAAATGTTATTGTCGAAGCAGGCAATAATGTGAAAGTGGAGGAAGATGATACTACTCCAAACACTACTAAATACACGGTAAGTGTGCAAGGTGGTACAAACGGACAAGTATTGGTTACCGAAGTTGTAGCAGGAGTTACTTCTACAAAATGGATCAACCCTGAAGATTTTGTATCGGATGTAATCGATGCTCAAAACGGTCTTACTTATGTTCCATCCACCGGTCCAGGAGTTGACAATATTATCAAACTGGGAGGAACTTTAACCGAACCAACCCAAATTACAACGGATGCAACCAATACGTTTAGTATTAACGGACTTGCAACGGTAACTCCTACAGCAACCGATTTCATTCTGGTTATGGATGCAACTGGTGTTTTGAAAAAAACAACTGCTTCAGATTTGCTTGATGCAAAAGATTTAAACTTGGCAGGTTCTGAACTTGAGTTCACCGTTGGTGATGGAGAAGGAGCTGTGTTAAAAGCAACTACGATTGGGATCAAAGACGCTTCTGTTGGAGTAGGAAAATTTGATCCAGGAACAGCAACTGAAGGTCAGGTAGCAACAATTGTGGGTAGTGGTGCAACTAAAGAAGTTGTCTATGCTGATGCTGCTACATCTTTTGGCGAAGACCTAACAACTGATGGGAAAATTGTTATTGGATCTGCCGAAGCTTCAACTTTAGCAAATGCAGTTCTTGTGGCTACAGATTTAAGAATTAAAGCAGAAAGTATTACTTCTACTGAAATTAAAAACGGAACTATTCAAGCATCTGATATAAAAGCTCCAGGAACAGCAACTGAATCTAGCACTGGTGGAACAGCCAATCAAGTGATGGTGACAAATGCTACCGGAGATGTTTCTTGGATTAACCAATCGGATTTAGGAAATAAAGATTCATATACAGGATTAGCACCAATAACGATTGCTGCAAATGGAACAAGTACAAATGGAATTAATTATAATGTGTCGATTGAGCCAGCTAGCGGAACTGATTTAGGGGTTGTAAAACAAGTTGCTACAAATCCAACAATCGATATCAATAGCGATGGAGAGTTATCGGTTAATTTAACTAATACTATTTTATCGGGTGACGTTACAGGTCCATTAAATGATACAAATGTTTCAGCGATTCAAGGTACAGGAGTTTCGGCAACCGCACCAACAACTACTAATAATGTTTTGAAATTTGATGGAACAAACTGGACACCTGCAAAATTAGATGCAAGTGATATTACAGGAGAAGCAATTACTTCTTCTACACTAACGATTTCTGCAGATGGAGCAAGTGCCGTTTTGAAAGACATCACGATCGACATCACGCCAAGCACTACAGCAGGAACAATATTAACAACGGTAGACAATGCAGGAACATTAGAAACTTCATGGGAAACACCAAACTCACTTGTTGAAGTTGATAACGGTTTAAGAAAAGTTACAGATGATGTAATTCACCTTGGAGGAGCTTTGATCGAACCTACAACAATCGCAACAGGAGCTACAAATACACTTGCCATTACAAATCTTACAGAAGTTGCTTCCGCAAATAAAGTAGTTGTAGCTGAAACAAGTGGCGTTTTAAGAACGGTTACCAAATCGGTTTCACAAAGCATCACGGCTGATCTAACCATCGATAATACATCGGTTACGAATTATTCTCCTTATGTTCAAGAGGTAAACATCAGTGCTACTGTTGGAGCTTCAGATATTGATGTGACTTTGCCTTCTCCTTCTGCAGAAAATAACGGACAAACGGTAAATATCAAAATTGAAAATACAACAGAACCTGATTTTTATCTAAATGTTAGGGTTTCTGGTGGTGTTCTATTGACTTATGGATCTATGCCTTATCAAGGTTGGGTAATCAAATCCAATGGAACAGCTTGGACAGTTGTAGGAAGAAATTAATAATTTTTTTTTTTAAAACTTGATAACGTACTAAGATAGTGAAACATTTTTATCACTATTTTAAAAGCTCTAAAAATCAAATTGGAGTTACTATTTTAAAAAAGTCATGAGAAATGAAAAATCATACATCTGACGAAAAAAATACTTGATGATGAAGAAATCGGTTATAGGATACAGCACTTTACTTTTGACACTTGTTTTAGCAACTCAAACAGCTACTGCACAGCAAGGTTTTGGTACAGATGAGCCAAGTAAAGCTTCGGCTATCGAAATGGCATCCGGAACAAGAGGACTGTTGTTGCCAAGAGTAGCCTTGACGAGCTCTACGGTTTTTGCACCAATTAGAGGGGAAAGTGAAAATAATATTGCCAAAACGAATTCATTACTCGTTTACAATACGGCTACTTCTGGGGATGTTATTCCGGGGTATTATTATTGGACAACTGACGGTACAACAGGAAGCTGGAACCGTTTATTGGCAAATAATGACGCAGCTGCATTGCAATTGGCAGGAGATGTCACGGGAACATTGGGAGCTTCAAAAGTCGAAAAAATTCAAGGAAGTCCAGTATCTGCTACAGCACCATCTTCTACTAATCAAGTTTTAACTTGGAATGGAACAGCTTGGGAACCAAAAACCATTACACCGGCAGAAATTGGTAGCAAAGCTAATTTGTCAGTTCAAGACGGAATTGCAATTACAGCAGGTTCGGGAACAAATGCCTTGCTAGGTGCTGCCACAATTGGAATAACAAATGGAGGTATCGCTCCTGCAAAAATTACTCCGGGAACAACTGGTCAGGTACTTACAACCAATGGTTCGGGTGCTGCAATTTGGTCGGATAAATCCAGTTTGATTACTGGTGTTAGTAATACTTCTTCCGGGAATAATTTGACCACAACTGTCAATGGAACTACAGGAACGGCAGTAAATATCATCAATAGCAACACGCTAACTTTAAACGGAAGCAATCAATTGGTTAGCACTGTAAACGGTCAAGCTAGTACAGCTTTGAATTTAGGGCCAGCTATAACAGCCGCCGAAACCGAAACTTCTATGGTTCAAAATGCCACAACTGGTGTCATAACCTACAATAAAGAACGAAACGGAACCAATACTGCCAATGTTCTAAGTGCAACTTCTGGCAACATATTGACTTATAGCACTGGAGCATTTTTGAATGCTGCTGCCGTAAAAAATGCTCAGCAAAATACCATCGTTGCAGGTTCAGCACCAATTTCGGTTGCAGCACCTGTTACAGTAGGAAATAATACGACTTATACTGTTAGTGTTGGAACTGCAAATACGACTACTTTGGGAGTTGTCCGTCAAGCGGATACAAATCCGACTGTCAATGTAACTACAGGTGTACTTTCGGTAAACACGGCTCAAATCGCAGGAAGCGGATTGGTTAGTAGCGGAAATACTTTGGCAGCAAATACTTATAACGGATTAAAAGTAAGTACTACGGGAGGTTTCAATGATCATATCGGAATTGGCGGAAGCTTGAATGAGCCAACAACCATTACGGCAACTTCAACCAATACATTTGCTGTTGCAGGTTTGCAAACGGGAACAGCTACAGATAATATGCTGGTTGCCGATCCAACGACTGGAGTTTTGAAAAAAGTAAAAGCAACGCCTCGTTTTTTTTATATGCCAGCGGTAATTTTTGATACTTCGGCACCAGGAACAGCACTTGTTAGAGATTTATATTTGGAATACAAAAATCAATTTGAAGGAAATAGTTTGAATATTGCCCATGGAAATGCAGGATATTCAATTCCTTACACTGGCGGTTTGGTAGGAAGTACGGGAGCTCCAGCTGATATAGCGACTTATGCAAGCGGAGATTTGTATTATTATGTTTCCTATTATGATCAAACGGTTTTTAGTAATTTGAGTATTGATGCCACAGGAAAATTAACCTACACGATTTTAGCAGGAGCTTCAACAACTTCTTATATGAATATCGTATTTGTTGTAAAAGAGTAATCATCCAATGAAAAAAAATGTAACAAACCTATTTTTCTTTTTTTTTACGACGGTGATGTTCTCCCAAGGACAAACAACCAATACGGGAACATTGTATGTGAGTCCAAATACGTTAATGACGGTAGTTTCAGATTTTAATAATACGGATTCTGGCGAATATAAAAACGATGGAGAAGTGTTGCTTCGTGCAAATTTCAATAATGATGGCGTGACTACTTTTTCTCCTAATCAAGATGGTTACACCCGATTTGAAGGGTTTTCAACCCAAAAAATAACAGGAACTGTTCCAAGCGAATTCAAAAATTTGTTGTTTTTTAACACCAATCCGCAACCAGCTTTTCAATTATCGGGAGATATTATTATCTTTGGTAATGCAGAATTCAATCAAGGAATAGTAAACAATGATAATTTTGGAGGTACAATTTCATTTGAACAAGATGCAAATCATACAAGCACATGGAACGGAAGCCACGTTGATGGCGAAGTTATAAAAAACGGAAGCACTGATTTTATATATCCAATTGGGGACAAAAACCTCTATAGATATGCCAGAATTTCGGCTCCAGATGCAATTGCTGATAGTTTTACAGGAAAATATTTTTTCGAGAATTCAAACCCATCATATCCCCATACAAGCAAGTTACCCGAAATAGGATTAATCAATGACAAAGAATATTGGACTATTGATAAAACAAACGGAACATCCGATATATTATTAACGCTAAGTTGGGACGAAACCGTTACCACACCAGCCGAAATAGTAGCTTTCCCCGAACGCGAAATTCATATCGTTCGTTGGGATGAAACCGCAAATATCTGGGTAGATGAAGGCGGAGTTGCAGATATGGCTAACAAAACAATAACCACAGCGGTTGAGGTTTCGGGTTATGGAATTTTTACATTGGCAAGGGTGGCTAAAGATGATGCGGCATCAAATTGTATCAAAATTTTTAATGGTGTTACCCCAAATGGAGACACCTACAACGATTATTTTTTTATAGAATGTATCAATAATTATCCTAAGAATACAGTGGAAATTTATAACCGATGGGGAGTTAAGGTTTTTGAAACCGAAAATTATGATTCTAACGGAAACGTCTTTAACGGCTATTCTGATGGAAGAACCACCATCGACGGAAGTAATAAATTGCCAACAGGAACTTATTTTTATGTTCTAACGTATGAAGCACAGCAAAATGGAAATTCCCGAACACACAAGCAAGCGGGTTATTTACATTTGAGTGCAGATTAAACAAAAGACCCCTATGAAATTCAATAAAATAGTACAATATGGTTTTGCTTTGTGGTCATTCATCCTGACTACTACAACTTTTGCCCAGCAAGATTCTCAATATACACAATATATGTACAACACCATCAATGTGAATCCAGCCTATGCAGGTTCGCGAGGTGTTACTAGTATTTTTTTATTGCATAGAACACAATGGGTAGGACTCGATGGAGCTCCAGTAACAAACACGGCTTCCATACACAAACCAATTGGAGATAGTAATATAGGCTACGGAATTTCTTTTGTAAACGACAGGATTGGTATTTCGGACGAAAATACCATCTCGCTCGATGTTTCCTATACGGTAAAGACTTCCGAAGAATATAAATTATCCTTTGGTATCAAAGGTTCTGCTAATTTGCTAAGTGTAGATTATACAAGATTAACCATTCGAGATCCCGAAGACGTGCTTTTGAGCCAGCAGGCCAATATCGATAACAGATTGTCGCCAAATTTTGGAGCTGGTATTTATTGGCATTCGGATAAAAATTACCTAGGGATTTCTGTTCCTAATTTTTTAGAAACCAAGCATTATGATGATAATGTAAGTTCACTTGCCAGCGAAAGGATGCACTTTTACTTCATAGGTGGAAGCGTTTTTGATTTGAACGAAACGTTGCAGTTTAAACCAGCAATCATGACCAAAATGGTTCAGGGAGCTCCGCTTCAAGTAGATCTTTCGGCGAATTTTCTTTTTAATGAAAAGTTTTTTGTTGGAGCTGCCTATAGATGGAGTGCTGCTCTAAGCGGGATGATTGGTTTTCAAGTCAGCGATTCTTGGCATATTGGTTATTCATACGATGCAGAAACAACAAAATTGGCCAATTATAATTCGGGTTCACACGAAATTTTCCTTCGATATGAGTTGTTTGGGAATTATAGCAAGATCGTTTCCCCAAGATTCTTCTAATCCATTTCTGATATGAAAATAAAAATACTTCTATATCTTTCACTACTTTTCCTGACTACTCCAACTCTTTTTTCGCAGGAGAAGCAGCTGGAAAAAGGAAATCAAAAGTTTAGTGAATTGTCCTATATCGATGCGATTTCGGTCTATGAACGTGTGGCAAATAAAGGATATAAGTCGGCTGAATTGTTTCAAAAGTTAGGTGACTCTTATTATTTTAATGCAGAGTTTACAAAAGCTTCAAAATGGTATGCCGAATTATTTTTATTAGACAATTCAACTATTGCTTCAGAATATTATTACCGTTATGCTCAAACTTTAAAATCGCTTGGACAATATGAAAAAGCGAATGAATTGCTGGATAAATTCAATGTTATTTCCAAAGAAGACATCCGTGGTGCTTTGTTTACAAAAAAGAAAGATTACTTAGAAGTTATAAAAAGCAATTCAGGTCGCTACACGATTGAAGATGCTGGAATAAACTCTGAGTATTCAGATTTTGCAGCATCCTATTTTGATAATGCACTAGTTTTTGCATCTACTCGTGACACTAGCGGTTTTTTTAAAAGAAAACATACTTGGACAAACGAAGCTTTCTCTGACTTGTATATTTCAGAAATTCTGCCAAATGGCACATTGAATGTTCCTGTTAAATTTTCGAAAAATATAAATTCAAAATTCAACGAATCTACTCCAGTTTTTACAAAAGATGGTGTTACGGTTTATTTTACTCGAAATAATTTCAAAGATGGAAAACGAGGAAAAGATGCTGATAAGGCTACACTTTTAAAGATTTATAAAGCGACTTTAAAAGACAACAATTGGGAAGATATAGTAGAATTGCCTTTCAATAATAACGAATATAATGTTGCACATCCGGCTTTGAGTCCTGATGAAAAGACCTTGTATTTTGCTTCGGATATGCCTGGAACACTGGGTCAGTCGGATCTTTTTAAAGTTGCAATTAACAGTGATGGAAGCTTTGGAACTCCAGAAAATTTAGGATCCGAAATCAATACCGAAGGAAAGGAAACGTTTCCATTTGTATCGGCTGAAAATGAATTATATTTTGCTTCAGATGGACATCCGGGATTGGGAGGTTTGGATATTTTTGTTTCCAAATTGGATAAGGAAGAAAAAAGAATACAACCAGTAAATATTGGCGAACCCGTAAACTCAGCCACCGACGATTTTGCATTCATCATCAACACTACAAATAAAATTGGTTTTTTTAGTTCCTATAGACCAGATGGAAAGGGATTCGACGATATTTATAAGTTCAAAGAGGAAAAGGTTTTAGTTTGCAATCAAGTTTTGTCAGGAACAATTGTAGATGCTGAAACTGGTGCAGTTTTACCAAATGTTGAAGTGATTTTGCTGGATGAAAATTTTCAAGAAGTGCAAAAAGTTATTTCTGACGAAAAAGGCTTTTATACTTTTGATGTTGAATGTGGTAAAATCTATTATGTGAGAGCCAATAAGCCAGATTTAGTAACCAATGAAATAAAGGCAATTATTGATGAAGTTTCGGGTGAAACTGCTCTAAATGTCACGTTGCAAAAAGCTGTTGTTCCATTCCAAATAGGGGAAGACATCGGTAAAAAACTCAATATTAAAAAGATTTATTTTGACTTAGGAAAGGCAAATATCCGTCCAGATGCCGAAATTGAATTGGCAAAAGTGCTCGAAGTGATGCTCGAATATCCTACTTTGAAAATTGATGTTCGTTCGCATACTGATAGTCGGGATTCTCATAAAAACAATGAAAAGTTATCGGATAGAAGGGCAAAATCTACCGTAGCTTGGTTTATACAAAAAGGAATAGATGCTGAACGAGTTTCAGGAAAAGGGTATGGTGAAACCCAACTCATCAACAAATGTGCCGATGGAGTAAAATGTTCAGAGGAAGAACACCAATTCAATAGACGAAGCGAGTTTATAGTATTGGCATTATAAAAAAAATACATTTAAAATTCTAAAAAAGCATGCTGTTCTTCAGGATGCTTTTTTTATTTTTATCAGCCAATATGCCGTGTTTACTAGAGTGCATTTAATTTTTTGTTAATACTAATCAACAAACTTGCATAATGTATTTGAATTGTTAATTTTGTTGATTGTTATTGAACCAAAGTAGCCTAAATTGCGATTCAATTTTATTATTTTTAATAACACAACCAACCAAAAACAATAATTTTACTTAATTGATCTATAATTAGTACAAGAATGAAAATAAAACAATTGTTGTTCGGGCTTTTGCTTACTGCAAATTTTGTCGGAAATGCCCAAGACAGTAAAAAAGAGGTATTGTTCTCTATTGATGGTAAACCTTATTATACGGATGAATTTTCGAGAGTTTACAAAAAAAATATTGATCTTGTAAAAGACGAATCCCAGAAAGATCTTAATCAATATCTGGATTTATTTGTTGGTTATAAGCTTAAAATCAACAAGGCAAACAAGCTAGGATTGCAAAATAATCCGAAATATCAAACGGAGTTAAGATCCTACAGAAATCAGCTTTCTAAAAATTATCTTACCGATACAAAAGTTACCAAAGAACTTATCGAGGAAGCCTACAATCGTTCTCAAAAAGAAATAAAAGCTTCTCATATACTTATAATGGTAGATGAAAATGCTTCTCCCGCTGATACTTTAAAAGCATATAATAAAATTGTTGACCTTCGTAAAAAGGCAGCTTCTGGTGAAGATTTTGGTAATCTAGCAGCTCAATTTTCCGAAGATCCTTCAGCAAAAGAAAATAAAGGTGATTTAGGTTATTTCTCTGCTTTTAGAATGGTATATGCATTCGAATCGGGAGCTTACAAGACTAAAAAAGGGGAAATTTCTAAACCAATAAGAACTCGTTTCGGATATCATTTGATTAAAGTTAATGACATCAGAAACAATAGAGGAGAAGTGAGTGTAGCTCATATCATGATCATGAAACCTGCCGATGGATCTCCATCTGATAAGGGAAAAATAAAAATCCAAGACATTTACAAAAAACTCCAACAAGGAGAAAAATTTGAAGAACTTGCCAAGCAATTTTCTGAAGATAAATCATCTGCAGGAAAAGGGGGTACTTTAAATACTTTTAGTTCAGGACAATTGAGCTCTACAATTTTTGAAGATGTAGCTTTTTCTTTGAACCAGGAGAATCCTGTTTCGGAACCTTTTGAAAGCGAATACGGATGGCATATCGTTAAATTCCTCGAAAAACACCCCATAAAAACTTTTCAGGAAATGGAAGCCGATCTTGAAGCCAAAATCAGGAAAGACGACCGTTCTCGCCTAATTGTGGAATCGATGAATGACAGGTTGCGTAAAAAATATGCCGTGAAGCGAAATGAAAAAATGTATGCTTCGATCTTAAAGGCAGTCGATACTAAAATTTATACAGGCGAATGGAATATTCCAGCAAATACAGCCAATTTTGATACCGCATTGTTTTCTATCAAGGATAAAAATATTAGTGGTACGACATTTTTAAATTTCATGTATGGTCAGCAAAAAGGACTTCCTGAAATTAAACCAGTTGCAAAATTGGTTGACAATTTATATGAGAAATTTTTAGACCAGCAGTTGAACGTATATTACAATGACAATTTAGAAAATGAGTTTCCTGAATTTGCAGATGTAATGGAAGAATATCGCGATGGCTTGCTGTTGTTTGATTTAATGGAAAAGGAGATTTGGGAAAAATCGAAAAATGACACCATTGGTTTGGAGAATTTCTACCAAAAAAACAGTGGCAATTACAAATGGAAAAATAGATATGATGTTTTGATTGTGTCTTCAACAAAAGCTGATTTTATCAAAAAGGCACATAAATTGCTTAAAAAAGGTAAATCAGCCGATTATATCAAGGTAAATCTAAACTCAGGAAAAGACGTTGAAGTTTTAGAAAAAGAAGGTGTTTTTGAAGAAGGTAATGAAGCGCTTCCGCAAAATGTGACCTTTAAAGAAGGTGTAACCGATGTTATCAAACAAGGCGATTACTATTTTGCAACACGTGTAAATAAGGTGATTCCGGCAGGAAATAAAACACTTGAGGAATGCAAAGGAAAAGTGGTGAACGATTACCAACAATATTTGGAGGAAAATTGGGTTTCAGATTTAAAGAAAGAATTTACCATCACGGTTAATAAGGATACTTTTGAAAAAGTAAAAAAGCAAATTAAATCCTAAATGCAAAAGGGGTTTTACATATTGGGATTATCTTTGCTGGCATGTTCCTGCAATTATTTTCAGCCCGAAGCAAAGCCCGAATCGATTGCAAGAGTTGGTGAGTCCTATTTATACAAGGAAGATATAAAGGATTTGGTTGCAGCTGGAACTTCGAAAGAAGACAGTTTGATGATTGTAACCAGTTTTATCGATCGTTGGGCAACACAAAAGTTATTGCTGGAAGCGGCTAACATCAACTTGACGGATATAAAAAAGCAAGAGTTTGATAATTTAGTCAAGCAATATAAAAGCGATTTATATACAAAGGCCTATATTGAAGAAGTCGTGAAAACGACAGTTGACACTTTTGTTTCCGAAGAAGAGCTTAAAGAATATTATAATAAGAATAAAGAAAATTTCAGGACAAACGGAACTTTGGTGCAATTGCGTTACATCCACTTGCCAAAAGATCATCCAAAATTTTCGACTATAAAAAGCAAGTTTTTGGATTTTAGAAAATCCGATAAAAAGTTCTGGGAGACCTATCAGGTTCAGTTTAAAAATTCAGCTCTGAACGATTCGGTTTGGGTAGAATTAAATGAAATTTACAGGAAATTGCCCTTTATAAATCCTGAAAATCAAGGAAAATATATAGCAGGAGGAATCTCTTTTGAAAAGTCAGATTCCTTGAATGTATATTTAGTAAAAATTAAAAATACAATAAATAAAAACGAGATAAGTCCTTTTGTGTATTTAAAGCCAACTTTACAAGAAGTAATTTTGAACAGAAGAAAATTGGAATTAATAAAAAAATTTGAAAAAGAAATTACTGATGACGCGATTAAAAATAACAAATATGAAATTTATAAATAGTAACAACTTTTTGATGCTTTTGTTGGCCGTTTTCTCGATTGGAGAACTTCAAGCTCAGGAAGTGATTAACGATACTGTAAAACCCAAAAAACAAGAAATCCCAAAATCGAAAATGCGTCAAAAAATTGATGGCGTTGTTGCAACCGTTGGAGATTATATCGTTTTGGATTCAGATATTGATAAAAATTTTCTTGAATTATCTGCACAGGGAAATTCAATCGAAGGAATTTCTAGATGCCAGATGTTAGGGAAATTGCTTGAAGAAAGATTATATGCACATCAAGCACTTCAGGACAGTATTGTTGTAAGCGATGCAGAAATCAATAGCTCGATGGAAGAAAAAATTGGAACTATGCTAGAACAATCTGGCGGTTCTATGGACGATCTTGTGAAATATTACAAGAAAAGCAGTGAGGAAGAGTTCAGGACCTATTTCTTTGAGATTTTAAAGATGAACAAGCTAACTACTGAAATGACCAATAAAATCATTGACAAAGTAGAAATTACTCCAGAAGAAGTGAGAACTTTTTTCAAAGGAATCAAAAAAGAAGAATTGCCAACTTTTGGTGACGAACTAGAAATTTCTCAAATTGTAATCAAACCCGAAGTTACTCAAGCAGAAAAGAAAAAAGTAATTGATCAACTTAATAGTTTCAAGACAGACATTGCAGCGGGTTCTAGTTTTTATAGCAAAGCCGTTTTATATTCTCAAGATCCGGGATCAAAATCCAATGGTGGCTTTATGAAAGTGAATAGAAAAACACCTCTTGTAAAAGAGTTCAAGGATGTTGCCTTTAGTCTTGACGAAGGTCAAATTTCGGATCCATTCGAAACAGAATATGGTTATCATATTATCTACATTGAAAAAATTCGTGGTCAGGATGTTGATTTGCGTCATATTTTGATTGCTCCAAAAGTTTCGGAAGAATCATTGAAAGAAGCAAAAGAGGAAGCACTAATGATCAGAAAGAAAATTTTGGATGGAGAAATTACTTTTGCTGATGCTGCAAGAAGTTCTTCAGACGAAAAAGAAACTAAGGCAAACGGTGGAGCTTTGTTAAACCCAAAAACGTTAGATTCACGTTTTGAATTGACAAAATTAGACGCTACTCTATATGGTCAGGTTTCAAATCTAAAAACTGGTGAAGTTTCGCTTCCTTATATTGATGAGCCTAGAACAGGAGGAAAAGTCTATAAATTGATGATGGTAACCAATAGAATCCCATCACACGTGGCAGATTATGCAACGGATTATATCAAAATCAAAGAGTTTGCACTTAGAGACAAGCAAATCAAGGAAATTGCGAAATGGACCGAAGCTAAAATCAAGGAAACCTATATCAAAATTAATGGAGAATATAGAGATTGCGATTTTACAAGCAACTGGTTAAAAAAATAATATCAGTTTTTGCAATCTGCAATCTGCAATCTAAAATCTAAAATTCTTATGTCAGACGTAACCGCTATTCAAAATCTGGTTCAAAAAACAAATGAACTCAAAAAAGAGATATCTAAAATTATTGTTGGTCAAGATGTAGTTGTAGACCAGATTTTGCTAAGTATTTTTTCTGGGGGTCATGCACTTTTAGTAGGTGTTCCAGGATTAGCCAAAACCTTGATGGTTAATACTATTGCCCAAGCATTAGGATTAGATTTCAAGCGTATTCAGTTTACTCCAGACTTGATGCCATCGGATATTTTAGGAAGTGAAATTTTAGATGAAAACCGTCAGTTTAAATTTATCAAAGGACCTATCTTTTCGAATATTATTTTGGCAGATGAGATCAACAGGACTCCTCCTAAAACACAAGCTGCTTTGCTAGAAGCGATGCAGGAAAGAGCTGTTACTATTGCAGGACACAATTATAAATTAGATTTGCCTTATTTTGTTCTGGCAACACAAAACCCAATTGAGCAAGAAGGAACTTATCCTTTGCCAGAAGCACAGTTGGACCGTTTTATGTTTTCCATAAAATTAGATTATCCTTCATTTGCAGAAGAAGTTCAGGTGGTGAAAAGTACTACTTCTGATACAAAGGAAACCGTTAATCCATTATTTTCAGCACAAGAAATTATCGATTTTCAACATCTGATCAGAAGAATTCCGGTAGCCGATAACGTGATTGAATATGCCGTAACCTTGGTAAGCAAGACACGTCCTGATAATGCACTGTCAAACGATTTTATTAAAAATTATATCGATTGGGGAGCTGGACCTAGAGCTTCACAAAACCTGATTTTGGCAGCTAAGGCAAATGCCGCTTTTAATGGTAAGTTTTCTCCAGATATTGAAGATGTAAAAGCAGTAGCAATCGGAATTTTAAGACACCGTGTCGTGAAAAATTACAAGGCCGATGCCGAAGGAATTACGATAGAAAAAATCATAGCTTCGTTATTTTAGAAGTTTTTATAAAATAAAATTATACAAACCTGATAACTCATTTATCAGGTTTTTTTATGTGTTGTCACTTCGAAAACGTAATAGAACTGTAATTTAGAAAGGTTCTTAATTTAGTAATACTTCTTAAAGCTTTCTAAAATTCCGAATTTGGTAATAAAAAGACTTTAAATTAACAATTACATAAAAATTTAGTTTAATAGCAAAATTTATTTAATAATAATCATTAAAATTGATTATTTGAGAATAATAATGGTTTGAATCTTCTCTTTTATTAAAAATAGTTCAATTTAGATTTGAATTTATTAAATTTGCAATCACAAACAAGCAAACAAAATTTTACTATGGCTTTTGACATTGAAATGATTAAGAAAGTGTATGCGAATATGACAACTCGTGTTGATAAAGCACGTGAAATAGTTGGTCGTCCGCTTACTTTGACGGAGAAAATTTTATACAACCACCTTTGGGAAGGAAATCCTTCTCACGCTTTTACAAGAGGAAAAGATTATGTTGATTTCGCACCAGACAGAGTAGCTTGTCAGGATGCAACAGCACAAATGGCGTTGTTGCAATTTATGCATGCTGGAAAAGCAAAAGTTGCGGTTCCAACAACGGTTCACTGTGATCACTTGATCCAAGCGAAAGTAGATGCAAAAACGGATTTAGCTCGTGCTAAATCACAAAGTAATGAAGTTTTTGATTTCCTATCTTCAGTTTCAGATAAATACGGAATCGGTTTTTGGAAACCAGGAGCTGGAATCATCCACCAAGTGGTTCTTGAAAATTATGCTTTCCCTGGAGGAATGATGATTGGTACCGATTCGCATACTGTAAATGCAGGAGGTTTAGGAATGGTAGCCATTGGAGTAGGTGGTGCTGATGCAGTTGACGTAATGTCGGGAATGGCTTGGGAATTGAAGTTTCCAAAACTAATCGGAGTTAAATTGACTGGTAAATTATCGGGTTGGACAGCTCCAAAAGATGTTATCCTTAAAGTGGCTGGAATTCTTACTGTAAAAGGTGGAACTGGTGCAATCGTTGAATATTTTGGAGAAGGTGCAACGGCAATGTCTTGTACAGGAAAAGGAACTATCTGTAATATGGGTGCCGAAATTGGAGCTACAACTTCAACTTTTGGATATGATGCCTCAATGGACCGTTACCTTCGTTCAACAGGAAGAGCGGATGTGGCCGATGCTGCAAACGAAATTGCTTCTTATTTGACAGGTGATGCTGAAGTTTATGCAAATCCAGAACAATATTTTGACCAAGTAATCGAAATCAATCTTTCAGAATTGGAGCCTTACTTGAACGGGCCTTTCACTCCGGATTTGGCTACGCCAATTTCTAAAATGAAGGAAGAAGCGATCAAAAATAACTGGCCTTTGAAAATTGAAGTTGGTTTGATTGGTTCTTGTACGAATTCATCTTATGAAGATATTTCTCGTGCTGCTTCTTTGGCAAAACAAGTTGCCGATAAAAACTTAAAGACAAAATCACAATTTACAATAACGCCAGGTTCAGAATTGGTGCGATACACCATCGAACGTGACGGATTTATTGATACTTTCGATAAAATTGGTGCTACTGTTTTCGCAAATGCTTGTGGACCATGTATCGGAATGTGGGACAGAGAAGGTGCTGAAAAAGAAGAAAGAAATACTATTGTTCACTCTTTCAACAGAAACTTCTCAAAACGTGCCGATGGAAATCCAAACACTTTGGCTTTCGTAGGTTCCCCAGAATTAGTTACAGCTTTGGCAATCGCGGGAGATTTATCATTCAATCCGTTGACCGATAAATTGATCAACGAAAATGGCGAAGAAGTAATGTTGGACGAACCAACAGGAAATGAATTGCCTCCAAAAGGTTTTGATGCAGAAGATCCAGGTTTCCAAGCTCCAGCCGAAGATGGTTCAGGAGTTCAGGTAGCTGTTTCGCCAACATCAGAAAGATTGCAATTATTGGCGCCTTTCGAACCTTGGGACAAGAAAAATATCACAGGAGCTAAATTATTGATCAAAGCTTTCGGAAAATGTACGACTGACCATATTTCTATGGCTGGACCTTGGTTGCGTTTCCGTGGACATTTGGATAATATTTCAAATAATATGTTGATTGGAGCGATTAATGCTTTCAACCAAAAAGCAAATTCGGTTAAAAATCAATTGACAGGGGAATATGATGCAGTTCCAGCTGTTCAAAGAGCTTACAAGGCGGCTGGAGTTCCTTCTATCGTTGTGGGAGATCACAATTATGGTGAAGGTTCTTCTCGTGAACATGCTGCAATGGAGCCTCGTTTCTTGGGCGTTAAAGCGGTTTTGGTAAAATCATTCGCTCGTATTCACGAAACCAACTTGAAAAAACAAGGTATGTTGGCACTTACTTTTGCTAACGAAGCTGATTATGATAAAATTCAAGAAAACGATACCATCAATTTTACTAATCTTGTAGACTTCGCACCAGGAGTGCCGTTGACGTTAGAGTTTGCACACGAAGATGGTTCAGTAGATGTAATTATTGCAAATCATACTTACAATGAAGGTCAGATTGGCTGGTTCGTTGCAGGTTCAGCACTAAACTTGATTGCTGCTGCAGGAAACGCATAATTTGTATTTCTTTATAAATGACAAAACTCCCGAAGTGATTCGGGAGTTTTTTTATGATTTAAAAATTAATTTTGTCTTCCTATATATTCTCCACTCGGCAGTTGAATCGAATTATCAGGTGTGCTTTGAAAAAGTGAAATTATTATTGAAAAACCAATTAGTATATGAGGTAATAAACTCAATAATATCCAAAATATCCTTATTTTTAATTCTTGTTTTTTTTCAAAATGTATGAAAAGTGCATTGATCAATCCACCTATGGTCGCTATTCCCCAAGATAAATATACCGTTGCAACTCCGATAAGATAAATATATCTGTATTCAGAATATCTAAATTCATTTGTTAGTTGAGCGATTGTTACTCCAAAGAATGGTAAGATGCAAATGACTATAGCAATTTTTTGAAATTTATTCAACTTTGGCATCTTTAAGTAGATAAAATTTTTAACTGAGAGACTAAAGTTATAAATAATAACTCAAAATTAAACCATTAAGAAATTAAGTTTCATTAAGTTTTACCTTAATCCTCTTAATTTCTTAATGGCTTAAAAAATATATTTTGAAAAATTTAAACTTCTACACTAGCGTTTCTCTTCAATAAAATTGCTTCATAAACACCATCCCATAAATTAATTCTTTGCTGTAATGAATTGATGGTTGCGATTTCGGCTTCCTTCCAAAAAGCTTCATTATCGCCACATAAATTAGAGGTCATTTGCAAGGCAAGATGGCTATGGTGATCGCCATCCACTTCAATATGGCGTTCCAAATAATATTTAAAAGTCGAAATACTTTCAGGATATTCCTTGTACATATCATTAATGATGGCCAAGAACATATCAGGAATCAAGTCTTCGCGACCAAAAGTAAAAATAGCCGATTGCAAATAATTTTTTTTGCTGTTAATGATGTCAAACGTAAAATCTACAAAATCCTTAGCAGCAATTGGAGTTTGAGATACCGCAAAAGCCGATTCAAAATTCCCAGATTGTTTCAACTCGGTTACAAATTTTTCAATCGAAGTTGTGTCGGCTCCACATTGTTGCATGGCATCAAGATACAATTCAAAATGGCTTTTTCGGTTGCCAAAAGCATCCACATCTGATTCTTCTCCCACCACAATTTCATTGATAAGATGTCTGGTGTCTGCATCTCCAACAGGAAACCAAGGCACAGAAGTACAGGTTAGATTATTTTGCAATGCTTTTAAAAGTGACATAAAATCCCAAACTGCAAAAATGTGGTACTGCATAAAAATCTGCAAATCCTCAGTATCCTTGATTACGGAATAGACTTTATGGTCGATAATTTGTTGTCTGTAAGGAGCTATTGCTTCTTGAATACGTTCAATATGTGGATTCATTAAAATAGTTTAAGAGGGTTTTTGCAAAAGTATTAAAATAAACTGCAGCAGAAAAGTTGTATAAATCAAAAATCCGTTCTGAATCAGAACGGATTTTCTTGGTTTGGTTGGTTTTTGGGGTTAATTACTAGTAGTAAGCAAATCTTCTTACTTTAGCAATATATTTTGCAAGTCTAATAACTTGGTGGCTGTAGCCATATTCGTTATCATACCAGATATACAATACAATATTTTTTCCATCAGCAGAAACGATTGTTGCGTTACTGTCGTAGATAGATGGAGCAGAAGTTCCAACAATATCAGAAGAAACCAATTCGTTGTTGATAGAATATTTGATTTGTTCTACCAATTCTCCTTCCAATGCATATTTTTTCATAATCGCATTGATTTCTGCAATCGAAGTTTCCTTGTTTACCTCAAGATTCAATACTACAAGTGAACCATTTGGAACAGGAACACGAATAGCATTTGAAGTTAATTTTCCAGCCAAAGAAGGCAATGCTTTTGCAACAGCACTTCCTGCACCAGTTTCGGTAATAACCATATTCAATGCAGCAGCTCTACCACGACGGTATTTTTTGTGCATGTTATCCACAAGATTTTGGTCGTTTGTATAAGCGTGAATCGTTTCCAAGTGTCCTTTTACAACACCCAAAGTGTCTTCAACCGCTTTCAAAATTGGAGTGATAGCATTAGTTGTACAAGATGCGGCAGAAAAAATATTTACTTCATCAGGATTATATTCGTTGTGGTTTACACCGTGAACAATATTCGGAACACCTTTTCCAGGAGCTGTCAATAAAACTTTATCAACCCCTTTAGAAGTCAAGTGTCTTGCCAAAGCTTCTTGGGTTGTGAAGGCTCCTGTGTTGTCAATCACTAATGCATCATCAATTCCATAAGTGGTATAATCAATTTCTTCTGGTGAATTTGCTGTAATAATATGAACAGTAGTTCCGTTGATAATCAAGGCATTGTTTTCAGGATCTGCAATTACCGAACCTTGAAAATCACCGTGAATGGAGTCATAACGCAATAATGAAGCTCTTTTTTCTAAACTTGTAGCATCATTTTTATCTCTAGTCACAATCGCTCTCAAGCGTAATTGGTTTCCTTTTCCAGTTTTCGACATCAATTCGCGAGCTAACAAACGTCCGATACGTCCAAAACCATACAATACTACATTTTTAGGATTGATGTTTTTGAATTCTTTGGCATTTTTCAATTTGTCGATAACGAATGACCTAGAATCATTGTATTTGTCGTCTTCCAAATGGAACTCATACGTAAGCTTTCCAATATCCAATTTTGAAGGTGGCAAATCCATCGAAAGAATCGCTCTAGCAATCTCAACCGAATCAAAAACAGAAATTGGTTTTTCAACAAAAGCTCCTGCATATTCGTGCAAGTTGATGATTTCGCTAACGTTTCTGTCGATCAACTGGTTTCTAAAAAAAACCAATTCGATTGATTTGTCATACCATAAATCACTGATGATTTTAATGAATTCTACTCCAGCACGTCTTCTGTCAGCTTGAAAAGAAAGTTCTTTTTCGTAGGAAGCTTTTTTGTGGTCCATTTGCTTAAATTATAAATAGTTAGTGTTGTTTATTTTTAATTTGGTGCAAAAGTAAACAACTATAACGTTTTCGTGAAACTTTTTTACAATTTATTTTCTACAGGTTTTAAACATTTTATAATTTCTACAAATTCAAAAAAGAAAACCATTAAGATATTAAGTTTTATTAAGGCTTCACCCTTAACTTTTCTTAATATCTTAATGGTTTAAAATTTTAATCTTTATTTATCAGATAATCATTCGAACCATCTGACCATTATTGGTAATCAATTCAATCTGAACACCTTCTTCTTCATCCTTGTTCGACATGATTTTAGAAACCGTTTCCACATCCACAGCTTTGATATTATCTACTTTTAAGATAATGGCTCCAGAAAGTTCATCAGCATATCGCTTCAACCTCGGATTTTCGATTTCAGTGATTTTTACACCATAGCCAATTTTAAATTCTTTCTTTTCGGCAGCCCCAATATTTTCAATTTGAATACCTTTTAAATCCGTTTTTACAATATCATTTTTAGATAAAGTCACCGAAGTAGTCATTAACTTTTCATCTCTCAAAAACGAAACCTGAATTTTATCATTAGGTCGTTTCGTATTGATGTAACTGTTCAAATCGGCAAAAGAAGTAATGTTTTGATTGTCTAGTTTCACAATAATATCACCCGATTTCAAGCCAGATTTTTCAGCACCTGAATTTTTTGTAACCTTATTTACATAGAAACCTTCGGTCTGGTTTACGCCAAATTCTTTTGACATCGTGGCATTCAATTCTGTTCCTTCAACACCCAACATTCCACGTTGAACATTTCCAAACTCCATAATATCCTCGATAATTTTTCGCGTGATATTTGAAGGAACGGCAAAAGAATAACCTACATACGAACCCGTCATCGACGAAATCATCGTGTTGATCCCAACTAATTCTCCTCTTGTATTCACCAAAGCGCCACCACTGTTTCCAGGATTTACGGCTGCATCGGTCTGAATAAAGGATTGAATTCCGTTTGTGTCCAAATTTCTGGCTTTCGCCGAAACAATACCAGCCGTTACAGTAGAAGTCAAATTATACGGATTTCCAACTGCCAAAACCCATTCGCCCACTTTCACATTATCAGAATCTGCAAAAGTAGAATAAGGAAGCTTCACATCAGCATCAATTTTTAGTAGGGCAATATCCATTTTTGCATCCGTTCCAATTAATTTTGCCTTATACGATTTTTTGTTGTTCAGCGTGATTTCAATATCCTGAGCATCTTTCACCACGTGGTTATTGGTCACGATATAACCATCTTCCGAAATAATCACACCAGAACCTGTACCCACTTGTTCCTGTTGCTGACCACCTCTATAGCCATAAAAATATTCCATAATCGGGTTCGAAACCGTTCGGTACGATACATTTTTAACGTGAACTACAGAATGGACTGCTTTGTCGGCAGCATCCGTGAAATCAACCGTTTCGGCTCCCAAGCCAACATTTCTTGAAAAATTATTTGGTGCAGTCGTCACAATCGATTTCGATTCAAACGCTCCGCCGTCATCAAATAACAACTTGTAAGCACCAAGAGTTGTCGCCCCACTTAACAAGGCTACCAAGAATAAATTTCCAAATCTTTTCATTGTTTGATAATAATTAAGTTATTTAACAGTAAAATTAGATGATTAATTCCTTCTCCAAAATCAGTTTAACGCTCGATTAACAATGATTAACTTTTCATTAATATTCGTAACTTTGTGTTGCTAATTTTTAGGAGCAAAAGGCTCGGGCATTTGTTTAAACCATATTCCTGCCTTCCTTCCAATCTTTTTTGTTTTTAAAGGAAAAACAAAAAAGGATTTTCCCTCCAGTCAGGGCTAGATAAAAACTATTAGCACTCTTTAAAACGCCAAAACCTAGTGCCTAGAATCCAAAACCTTAAACCCAAAAAATGCAACTCAAATTCTACAAATACCAAGGAACGGGAAACGATTTTGTAATGATAGACAATCGTAATGATCAATTTCCCAAAAATAATACCAAGCTAATCGAGCAACTATGTGACCGAAGATTTGGCATAGGAGCTGACGGTTTGATTCTTCTGGAAAATGACAATTCGACAGATTTTCGAATGGTTTACTATAATTCTGACGGAAACCAAAGTTCCATGTGTGGCAACGGAGGCCGATGTCTGGTAGCTTTCGCAAAAAGTCTAAACGTCATTGAAAATCAAACTACTTTCATTGCTACCGATGGATTGCATCACGCCACCGTTTTAGAAAACGGAATTGTATCGCTTCAAATGAAAGACGTTGATACTGTAAAAGTGACTCCAGAATATGTTTTTTTAGACACTGGATCGCCTCATCACATCGAAATTGTAGAAGATTTGAAAAATCTTGATGTAAAAACCAAAGGTTCGCAAATTCGTTATGGTGAATTATATGGCGAAAAAGGAAGCAACGTCAATTTTGTAAAACAGGTTGACGACAATACGTTTTCGCTTCGCACTTACGAAAGAGGAGTAGAAGATGAAACTTTTTCCTGCGGAACTGGTGCAACTGCAACTGCAATAGCAATGAAAGTTCTTGGGAAAACGGATTCAGAAAACATACATATAAATGTAGAAGGCGGAAAACTGGAAGTTTCCTTCCATTCAAACGAAAATAAATTTACAGATGTTTTCTTGAAAGGACCTGCAACATTTGTTTTTTCAGGAACAATCGAAGTTTAAAATTCCAAATTCCAAATGACAACATTAAAAGGCCCAAACATTTATCTAAGAGCGCTCGAACCCGAGGATTTGGAGTTTGTTTATGCCGTAGAAAATGACGAATCGATTTGGAATGTAAGCAATACTCAAACACCTTACAGCCGGTTTCTGATACGTCAATACTTGGAAAATGCACATCAAGATATTTATGAAGCCAAGCAATTGCGATTGGCAATTTGCCGAAATGAAGATTTTTCATCCATCGGTTTGATAGATTTGTTTGATTATGATCCAAGAAACAATCGTGCTGGAATTGGTATTCTGATTCAAAATAAAGAAAATAGAGGGCAAGGTGTTGGTTCAGAAGCATTGCAACTTTTAATCAATTATGCTTTTATACATTTAAATTTACATCAGCTTTATGCAAATATTGATTCTGAAAATGAAGCAAGTTTAAAGCTTTTTACTACTTTTGGATTCCAATTAATTGGAACAAAAAAACAGTGGAATTTGGTGAACGGCAAATACAATGACGAATCGTTATTCCAATTAATCAATCAATCATTTTAAAAATATCATCTTGAAACCTAAAAAAATCCTCGTTTATTTTTCACTTCTAGTGGTTGTTGGAGCCTCAATTTATGGCTATATGATTTACAGAGACATCTTTTCTGCAAATACAAAATTCAGCGAAAAAGAAGTTTTTATCTATATCCCAACAGACGCCAACTATAATCAGGTTGTAGAAATTATAAAACCTTATATAGAAGACATCGGCCGTTTCAATATGGTTGCCGAAAAGAAATCGTATTTGGCAAATGTAAAATCGGGAAAGTTTTTGTTGAAAAACGGAATGAACAGTAATGATATCGTAAACAGTCTTCGTCAGGAAGTTCCCGTAAATCTAGCTTTCAACAATCAGGAAAGATTGGAAGATTTCGCAGGAAGAATCGCAACTCAAATAGAAGCCGACAGTTTGAGTTTGCTAAATGCTTTCAAGGATGAAAAATTTTTACAAGAAAATGGTTTTAACGAAGAGAATGTTCTGAGTATGTTTATTCCAAATTCATACGAGTTTTTCTGGGATGTGAATGCTGAGAAATTCCGCGAAAGAATGGCAAAGGAATACCGAAAATTCTGGACACCAGAAAGATTGGCGAAAGCCGAAGCTCAAAATCTTACACCGCTTCAAGTTTCTGCATTGGCCTCAATCGTTCACAAAGAAACCGTAAAAAAAGACGAACGACCAAGAGTTGCAGGTGTTTATTTGAATAGATTGAATACAGGAATGAAGCTTGAAGCTGATCCAACTGTTATTTATGCAGTAAAGAAAGCTTCAGGAAATTTCGACCAAGTTATCAAACGCGTTTTATATAAAGATTTGGAAACGGTTTCTCCTTATAATACATACAAGAACGAAGGTTTGCCTCCAGGACCAATTGCAATGCCAGATATCACGGCTCTTGATGCAGTTTTGAATCCAGAGAAACACAATTATATTTATTTCTGTGCAAGTGTGACGAATTTTGGCTACCACGAATTTGCCGTAACTCCAGCCCAACACGAGGTTAACCGTCAGAAATATATCGCTTGGGTAAGCAAACAAGGAATTAAACGATAATTTGAAGTTTTACAAGCACATACTTTTACTTTTTTTAATCGGTTCTTTTTCGAATGTTTTCGGACAAGGCAAATTGGACAGCTTCCTAAAACCAGCTGATACTTTAAACTTACAACGAAGAAATACGGTTGTCATTTCCGAAGCAGTTGTTCTAACCGGAACTTTAGTGGCATTAAACCAAGTTTGGTACAGCGATTATGCAAAATCCGGTTTCCATCTAAAAAACGACAATGCACAGTGGCTTCAAATGGATAAAGCTGGACACGTTTTTTCGTCTTACCAAATGGGAAGATTTGGATCCGAATTACTCGAATGGAGTGGAGCTAATAAAAAAAGCCAGTTATTATATGGTTCAACACTTGGTTTAGGTTTTCTAACTGCAGTCGAAATTTTTGATGGACATTCGTCTGAATGGGGTTTTTCATGGGGCGATATGGTAGCAAATGCTTCTGGAACGGCTTTATATGTTTCGCAGGAATTACTTTGGAACGAACAACGTATTGTTCCTAAATTTTCGTTTCATACCACGCCTTATGCTTCTGCACGGCCAAATATTTTAGGAAAATCCTTAAACGAGCAAATCTTAAAGGATTATAACGGACAAACCTATTGGCTTTCGGGTAACATCCATTCCTTTTTTAAAGATTCAAATATTCCAAAATGGCTCAATATTGCAGCTGGTTATGGAGCCGAAGGAATGATTACTGGTGATGATGAATTGGTGAACACCGTTTTCTTCCCAGAAAAGACCAGAATCCGACAATTTTACTTGAGTTTGGATGTCGATTTGACTAAAATTCAGACACAATCCCATACTTTAAAGACCCTTTTTTCGATTTTCAATACCATCAAGATTCCTGCTCCAACCTTTGAAATCAATAGCTTAGGGAAGTCTAAATTTCATGTTCTTTACTTTTAGAAAACATTAACAGGTTGATTTTCAGGTTTGTATTTTTTATTGTATCTTTGCCTTGCAGAAATTTCTCGGTGTGACAGGTTGAGAAGAAATTCAAAGTATGATTAAAAAATGGATATATTACACTAGTATTGCAGTTGTTGTAGCTTTTATAAGCTTAGGTTTCAAATCATCAAAACCAGAAAATCTAGATTGGTTTTATGTAAGTTCAAATGAAGAATCTCTTCATTTATTTCCCTCACTTGAGGAAGAAGAATACACTTATTTTAATTTTCCGTTTACAGGAAAAACTTTCACAGGCTTCAAAGAAGCACTCGCCTTTAAAGAATCACAAGGAAGATATCGATTAATTAATTCTCTTGGTTATATGGGGAAATACCAGTTTGGTATGTCAGCATTGAGAGCCATTGGTATTCATAATTCCACAGAGTTTTTGAATAATCCAAGAATGCAAGAAAAGGCTTTTAAAGCATTACTAGCAAAAAACAAATGGGAGTTACGTGAAGAAATTGAAAAATACGAAGGAAAAGTAGTTAATGGTGTCAAAGTAACCGAGTCTGGAATTTTGGCGGCGGCACATTTAGGAGGTGCTGGGTCTGTTAAAAAATTCTTCAGAAACGAAGGTAAACGTTCTATAAAAGATAATTACGGGACATCGCTAAAAAGTTATATGAAGGCATTCGGAGGTTATGATACTTCTTTTATCGTAGCAAACAGTAATGCAAAGATAAAGATGTAATGATTTTCATTTTATTATAAAAAGAAAAACTGCTGATAGGCAGTTTTTTTGTTTTTATATATCAAGTGGTTTTCTGCTCGTGTGAAGTATTGCTAGAATTAAAACTGAATTCGTTTCTTCAAAAATAATGTAGTAAATGGCAAATGGAAAAATCTTCAGGTAGGAAACCCTGGTTGATTTGTACTTATTAGCAAATAAATATGGATTTTTAGAAATTGTAACAATCTGATTCTGAAGATTTTTATAGAATCGAAAACCTAGGCCTTTTGATTTTGAGTTATACCAATCAATTTGGTCAGTTACTTCTAAATTTACGTTTGGATCAAAGATAATGCTATAAGCCATATTTTTTCTTAATCTCTTCTTGAACGGTATCCCATGTAACTATGTTTTCAGGATATTTTTGAATATTTTCAAGTCTTTGGTCAAGAATTTCCTTATGCCAATTCGGTATATCATTTGTAATCTCTTCAATGTCAGGAAAAGAGTTTTTAATACTTTCCCAGTCTTTTAGAGATAAAACGACATCTGTAGTTTTTCCTTTTTGGTCTTTGATATATTTAATCTTCATCAGAATTCTTTTTCTTATCTCAAATATAGCAATTTTAAAGAAGTCATTACATTTTATGAATAATAAAAATAGCAGGTCGGTTATGCAAATCAATCTTTGCATTTTTCCACTCCGAAGCTTTCATGGTTTTTATATATTCTGTTGGTAAAGTGATATCACAAGCAATACATAAATAAGTTGAAGGATTAATTGCTTGCAAAATATCTTCCAGCATTTTATTATTTCGATAAGGCGTTTCAATAAATAGTTGCGACTGATTTTTATCTCCTGATAATTTTTCCAAATTTTTTAAAGCGGTTTTCTTTTCAGATTTTTCTATTGGAAGATAACCATTAAATGCAAAACTCTGTCCGTTCATTCCCGAAGCCATAATTGCCAATAATATAGAAGATGGCCCCACCATTGGAACAACTTGGATGCCATTTTCATGGGCTAATTTTACAATCACAGCACCAGGATCGGCAACTCCAGGACAACCCGCTTCCGACATTAATCCAATATTATGTCCTTCCAAACAAGGTTTTATCATCCCAAAATGCTCTGATTTTTCGGTGTGTTTGTTTAAAGAACTTAATTTTAAACTCGCCTGTACTTTTTCTGGATTGATACTTTTAATAAACTTTCGGGCTGTTTTCTCGTTTTCAACTACATAAGTATCAATGAAATCAATTGCTCTTTTTACGGTTTGCGGTAAAACATCCATAGGATCGCCTTCGCCTAAAGTTGTTGGAATTAAATATAATTTGCCTTTAAGTGTGGTTGATTTCATTTAGATTTTTATTTGAAGAAAAAATTAGGAAGATGAATGTTCTCTGATAAGCTTCTCAGCAATCACGTCACAAACTTCATCGAGCATTTCATAAACAGTTACAAAGCCATTTTCAAGTCCGAAATAGGGATCTGGAACATCTACGTTTTCGTTTGGGAAAAGTTCATTTAAGATTAAGGAAACTTTTTTTTCCGAAGTTTCATCAGGAGCCATATCTATTACATTTTGATAATTGGAACCATCCATTACATAAATATAGTCGTATTCCCTGAAATCCTGTTTGCGAAATTGCCGTGCTTTTTGACAAGAAATATCAATTCCTCTAGCTTTTGCAATGGCAATAGAGCGTTTGTCAGGTTGTTTGCCAACATGCCAATCACCAGTTCCAGCAGAATCTACGGTAAATTTATCTTTAGGAAGTTTTGATGCCAAAATGCCTTCTGCCAAAGGAGAACGGCAAATATTTCCGAGGCAAACCATCAAAACCTTTACAGACATTTTTAGAGAGAGAGTTTTTTGTGGATATCATCCACAAATTTCTTGAATTGCTTGTCGGTAGAAACCAAGTTGTCAACAGTTTTACAAGCGTGTAAAACTGTAGCGTGATCGCGATCGCCAATTTGTGAACCAATGTTAGCCAATGAAGCTTTCGTGAATTTCTTTGCAAAAAACATAGCCAACTGTCTCGCTTGAACCACGTGACGTTTTCTGGTTTTAGATTGTAAAGTATCCAAATCCAATTGGAAATAATCTGAAACTACTTTCTGGATATAATCAATTGAGATTTCACGTTTTACATTCTTCACGAATTTCTCTACAACTTGTTTCGCCAAATCAATGGTAACTTCTTTTTTATTGAAAGAAGATTGAGCGATCAAAGAAATAATAGCACCTTCAAGCTCACGAACATTCGATTTGATGTTTCGGGCAACATATTCAATGATTTCATCAGGCATCTCAACGCCATCGCGATATAAGATGTTCTTTAAGATAGAAATTCTTGTTTCGTAGTCAGGTTGATGCAATTCAGCCGAAAGTCCCCATTTGAAACGGGATAACAATCGTTGTTCGATATCTTGCATGTCAACAGGAGCCTTGTCAGAAGTCAGGATAACCTGTTTTCCGTTTTGATGCAAATAGTTGAAGATGTGGAAAAATACGTCTTGAGTACCTGTTTTTCCGGAAAGAAATTGAACATCGTCAATAATCAAAACATCAATCAATTGATAGAAATGAATAAAATCGTTACGGTTGTTTTTCTTTACAGAATCAATATATTGTTGTGTGAAAATTTCGGCAGAGATATACAAAACCGTTTTTTCAGGATATTTATCTTTGATTTCAACCCCAATAGCATGAGCCAAATGGGTTTTTCCTAAACCAACTCCACCAAAAATCAATAACGGATTAAACGATGTTCCGCCTGGTTTGTTGGCAACGGCCATACCTGCAGAACGCGCCAATCTATTAGAATCTCCTTCAAGGAAATTATCAAAACTGTAATTTGCATTCAGTTGAGATTCAATCTTAAGGTTTCTGATTCCAGGAATTACAAAAGGATTTTTAAGCTCTGGATTTAAGTTTTTAAACGGAGCATCAACTTCCTGAGCTTTCATCGGAGCTCTGTGAGCACTCGGCAATTGTTCAGTAAAAGGTTGTTTGTTTCCGTAAGTGTTCTCCATTTTAATTTTATAGAGTAACTTTGCGTTTTTTCCGAGTTCTTTGGTAAGGGCAACTTTTAACAATTTCACATAATGCTCCTCAAGCCATTCATAAAAGAATTTACTAGGAACTTGAATATACAAAGCGTTATCGGTTAACTCAACTGACTTAATCGGTTCGAACCAAGTTTTGTAGGCTTGATCCTGGATATTATCTTTTATGAATAGAAGACAGTTTTCCCATACTGATTGAGCAGTTTTGTTCATATATTCTATTAGTTTTTGTGTTTTATTAATGGTTTGTCTTACAAAAAATGCAGTACTTTTTCCTCGATAATTCGGGAGAACAAATATGTGAACAAATTTCTTTAAAAAAAAATAAATAGGGGTTGAATTTGTAAAAATATTGTCGTAAGTAATATAGAATTTAATTTTAATTAACGTTAAAAAAACATGAGAGAACATCAGTTTACAGTACGTGTCAGATATGCCGAAACCGATCAAATGGGAGTCGTATATCACGGTAATTATGCTCAATATTTTGAGATGGGTAGGGTGGAATGGCTAAGAAACATGGGGGTTTCCTATAAATGGATGGAAGAAAATGGAATTATGCTTCCGGTAGTGTCTTTGAATATGAATTATAAAAAACCTGCACGATATGACGACTTACTAACGGTGAAAACCATTTATAAAAAACAGACTTCTGTGAAGATTGAATTTGATTATGAGATTTATAACGAAGCGAAGGAGTTATTAACAATTGGCAACTCCATTTTGGTTTTTGTGGATATGAAAACGGGTCGTCCAACACTTCCGCCAGACTATATAAATGAAAAACTTTCGGGAATTGATAGTTAAACAAATTGGATGCTGATTATTCTTTAATTTTGATGCCAATTTCAAACATAGAATTGAAGATGTCGAATGTAGGTTCGGCATTTTTTTTTCGGGTTGCCACTTCAATTTCGCAACTCATTTCCATCTTTTGAGAAATGAGTTCCAAGTTTTTTTCCTTGATAACCCGCATCACCTTATTCATATTTTTATAATCGAAAGTAATAATATAATGAACATCAATTGTTTTTTCGATGATTTCGGCAACTTCAAGACTCATTTGAGCCGAAGTTCTATAGGCAGAAATTAATCCGCCAACTCCAAGTTTTGTTCCTCCAAAATAACGGACGACAACTATAAGGACATTAGTGAGGTCAAAAGATTGAATTTGGCCATAAATAGGCATTCCAGCAGAATTACTCGGTTCGCCATCATCATTGGCGCGAAACGATATTTTATCGGTGCCAATCTGATAAGCATAACAAAAATGACCGGCTCCAGAATGCTGTTTTCGCAATGATTCCAGGATTTCCTTGACTTGATCTTCTCTTTCTACAGGAAAAGCATACCCGAAGAATTTACTGTTCTTTTCTTTTAGCAACGTCTCTTCAGATGGCTCAGCCAAAGTTTTATAGGTGTCCTTGATTTCCAAAAGCTAATTTTAAAGTAGTTTTTTATCGAATAGATCTACAACGTCTTCTTGTCCAACTTGCAAATTCCAAACCTGAATACCGAGTTTCAAAGCAGAGTCAGTATTTTCTTTTTTATCGTCTACAAATAAAGTCCGTTTTGGCGATAAATTATGCTTTTGTAAAACATAATTATAGATATCTTCATTTGGTTTTCGCATTCCCAATTCAAACGAAAAATATACTTTTTCAAAACATTGATAAAAGTTGCTGTAAAATGATTCTCCAACAGTTTCTTCAAAATGTTGAATATGAATTGAATCAGTATTGCTTAAAAGAAATAGTCTGTGTTTCTGCGAAAGCATCTGTAGAAATTCCAAACGGTAAAGCGGAAAATCCATCAAAATCGCATTCCAATTTTTTTTAATGGTTTCCATTGAAGCATTCGGAATGTGTTTTTGTAATCCAGAAAGAAATTTTTCTTCAGAAATTTTTCCAACTTCAAAAGCCAAATTCAATTCCTTCATTTCGTCGTTCCATTCTTTTAGTCCCAACGAATTAAAGGCATTTTTCATCGCATCTTTATTCAGATTGATGAAAATATCTCCAAAATCAAAAATTATGGCTTCAATCATGATTGCTAAAAATTAAAAGTTCGTCGTTTAGAATCGTGAATCTCTCCCGGACTATTGAATTCAAGACAGGAGCTTTTGTTCCGTTTCCAAAAGAAATACCTCCTTTAAAAATCCGGGCTTCATCCCAACTATTGGCATCAATAAAAATTTGAAGCATTTGCCTTCCGCCTTCAATAATAACCGATTGGATATTGTGCTTGAATAAAATTGTTGTAATTTCTTCGGCAATATTTCCATCAAAATCAATTCTTTCAACTATCAAATTTGAATTTTCAGCGATTTGATTTTCATCAGAAATTAAAAGCGTAGTTGCTTCGTTATTAAAGATAGAACTTTCTTTTGGAATTCTGTTTTTTCGATCCAAAACAATTCGAATCGGATTATTTCCCTTCCAATCCCGAACGTTTAAAGAGGGATTGTCATCCATCACCGTTTGGGTTCCCACCAAAATGGCGTGTTCTTCACTTCTCCATTTATGAACCAATTGTCTTGAATATTGATTCGTAATCCAAACCGGCTTTTGTTCTACTTTTTCTTTTGGAGAAATGAAACCATCCAAAGTTTCGGCCCATTTCAATATAATAAAAGGTCGTTGCTTTTGATGAAAGGTAAAAAAACGTTTGTTGAGTTCGTTGCATTCGTCTTCCAAAATACCAATTGTGACATTTTTTCCTGCTTCAATCAGTTTTTTGATGCCTTTTCCGGCTACTTTTTCATTGGGGTCAACGGTTCCGATGACAACATTTGGGATGTTATTCGCAATAATCAAATCGCAACAAGGCGGAGTTTTTCCAAAATGACTGCAAGGTTCCAAACTTACATAAATGGTTGATTTTGAAAGTAATGATTTGTCTTTTACGGAATTTACAGCGTTCACTTCTGCATGTGGTTCGCCTGATTTTTTGTGCCAACCTTCACCAATAATTTTATTTTCATACACAATTACACTGCCAACCAAAGGATTAGGGTAGGTGGTTCCCAAACCGTTTTTGGCCAGTTCAATGCAACGTTTTATATATTTTTCGTGTATCTTCACATCACAAAAATAAGATATTGTTTTGTAATGCAACAGATAAATATACGACCAATACAACCCGAAGACAATCAAGCTATTGAACAAGTGGTGCGGGATGTTTTCATTGAAATGGATATCCCGAAAGTAGGAACGGCTTATGCTGATCCTCAATTAAAATTGATGTTTGAAGCTTATCATAAGCCAAAAGCGATTTATTTTGTAGTCGAAAACAACGGCAAAATAATCGGTGGAGCAGGAGTGAGTCAGCTTGAAAATGAAGACGAAAGTATTTGCGAATTGCAAAAAATGTATTTCTTGCCCGAAGCCCGAGGTTTAGGATTAGGAATAGAACTGATGCATAAATGTTTGGCTAAAGCCAAGGAATTCGGATTTGAAAGTTGCTATCTCGAAACGATGCCCTATATGAAAGACGCTCAAAAACTCTATAAAAAAGTAGGTTTTGAATATTTAAATGAGCCTTTGGGTAATACAGGACATACTTCTTGTCCGGTTTGGATGCTGAAAAAATTGTGAGATTGGATTTATTTTAAGAAAAGATGAATAAAAATTTTAAAATTATATCGATTACATCTATTGGTTTTTTTTTGACTGTAATCTTAATCAATTTCTTCTTTCCTAAACTTGAATTAACGAAGCCACATTACAACAGAGCTTTTGGGATTTTCTTTAATATATACTGTCTTTATATAATCTTTCTTCTGTTTAGACTTATTAGAAGATTTAAAAGTAAAGTTTTAAAAATCATCTCAGTCATTTTAAATAATATGTTTTTATTTATTGCAATCTTAAATTTTGCTTTTTATCTAATGAAATTAGATCCACAAAGGCAGTATTTTGATTTCAAAATAAAGTATTATAATAAGGGAAGTAAAAGTGATAAAATTATAAATCAATATTATGTGAATTGGAAATCTAATAAAATGATATTTGTCGACAATAGAGTTTACGATTTTGGTCCTTTTCGATACTTTGTTGAGTATGATGTAGATACTTCCAAATTAAAAAATGATTGGATTCTGGCAGAAACTCTCACAGATCTTTCTTTATCAAAACATGATTAAAATGGAAGCAAAACTATACAGAACTTATTTTATCGAGCAACTTCAATCTATTTATGATGTAATGGAAGCTGAAAGTTTTTTTCATCTGATTTTGGAAGAAAAACACCGAATGAAACGAATTGATTTGGCTTTAAAACCAGATTTTTCTTTTTCTGATAACGAGATTCAAGAATGGAATTCAATTTTAGAGCAATTAAAAAAAGAAATTCCTATTCAATATATACTAGGTTCAACTGAGTTTTTTGGATTGAAATTTAAAGTCAATGAAAATGTTTTGATTCCAAGACCCGAAACCGAGGAATTGGTGGAGTGGATTAATGAGTATTCAAAGATTGAAAGATTGAAAGATTTAAAGATTCTTGATATTGGAACGGGTAGCGGTTGCATTGCGATTTCATTGGCTAAAAGCATTCCGAATGCTAAAGTTTTTGCGATTGATATTTCTCCCGAAGCTTTAAAAACAGCGAAAGAAAACGCTGAAATGAATCAGGTTGAAGTTGTTTTTTTAGAAAAAAATATATTGGAAACCAATGATTTGGAAATGCAATTTGATATAATCGTTTCGAATCCGCCTTATGTTCGAAATCTCGAAAAAGAAGAAATTAAGAAAAATGTCTTGGACAACGAACCTCATCTGGCACTTTTTGTGGAAGATAATGATGCCTTGATTTTTTACCGAAAAATTGCGGAATTAGCTACCAAAAACCTCAATCAAAATGGAAGATTGTATTTTGAAATCAACCAATATTTAGGGGAAGAAATGGTAGAATTGCTTCATAATAAAGGTTTTCAGGATATCGAACTTCGAAAAGATATTTATGATAACGACCGAATGACTAAGGCTGTTTTGAAAAACAATCATTAGAATTATACTTCAACCGACTACAATTTATTTTTAAAATAAGATATTTGCAAAGAATTTCGAACCGTGAGAAAACTCATAGCTCGTAATTCATAACTCATAATTAAAAAAATGGCATCAAAACCAAGCATACCGAAAGGAACAAGAGATTTTTCGCCAACAGAAGTGGCCAAAAGACAATACATCATCCAAATCATCAAAACCAATTTCGAGAAATTTGGCTTTCAGCCGATAGAAACGCCTTCGTTTGAAAATTCAGAAACGTTGATGGGAAAATATGGCGAAGAAGGCGATCGTTTGATTTTTAAGATATTGAATTCTGGTGATTATTTAAAAGACGTCCGTAAAGATATTATCTCATCAATAGATATTAATGTTGTTTTCTTTGATGTGATTGATGCATTGATAAAGGCTTTAACTCATAAATATGAAGAATATGATGGTATTTCAAATCATTTAATAGATGTGCTTGGTGAAAGATATTTAAATTCTAATGAAAATAAATTTCTCAAAGATATATTTTCAAATACTGATGTAAAAAACTTATTAATCTCTTTTTCAAAAGAAGCTTTCATAAAAACAGGTGAAAATTTTGCTGATTCATTAGCGTTAAGAAGGAAAATATTTTCTTTGTTTTTCAATAGGTACTTCGAACAATTTCAATACCTAAACTCAAATAAAACCACACTTGAAATTTCTGAAAAAGCCCTACGTTATGATTTAACCGTTCCGTTTGCAAGATATGTAGTGCAACATCAAAACGATATTGAGTTTCCATTCAAACGATACCAGATCCAACCCGTTTGGCGAGCCGATCGTCCTCAAAAAGGACGTTTCAGAGAGTTTTATCAATGTGATGCCGATGTGGTGGGTTCTACTTCGTTATGGCAAGAGGTGGAGTTGGTGCAATTGTATGATGGTGTTTTTTCAGATTTAGGTTTGGAAGGTGTAACCATCAAAATCAACAATAGAAAAATTCTCTCAGGAATTGCCGAAGTGATTGGTGCTTCGGATAAATTGATTGATTTTACAGTTGCCTTGGATAAGTTGGATAAAATTGGCGAAGATGGTGTGAAAAAAGAAATGCTTCAAAAAGGTATTTCGGAAACTGCGATTGAGAAAGTACAGCCCTTGTTCAATTTCACAGGAACAATTACTGAAAAGATAGAAAAATTAGCCTCGCTTTTGGCTTCTTCGGAAGAAGGAATGAAAGGTGTTGAGGAATTGAAATTCATCTGTGAAAATGTTGCAAATCTAGGAATGCAAAAATCAATTTTAGATTTGGATGTAACCCTTGCTAGAGGCTTGAATTATTATACAGGAGCTATTTTTGAAGTTGCCCCACCAGCTTCTGTTTCGATGGGATCTATCGGTGGGGGTGGACGATATGATGATTTGACGGGTATCTTCGGCTTGAAAAATATGAGTGGTGTCGGAATTTCTTTTGGTTTGGATCGTATCTACCTAGTTATCGAAGAATTAAATTTATTTCCAGAAACGGTAACCGTAACTACAAAAGCATTATTTATAAATTACGGAAATACCGAAGCCTTTTATGCGATGAAAGCCATAGCTGAATTGAGAAAAGCAGGAATCAAAGTAGAATTGTATCCAGATAATGCAAAAGTAGGTAAGCAATTCAATCACGCCGACAAACGAAATATTCCCTTTGCTGTTATTGCAGGCGAAACGGAAATGAATAACAATCAATTTGCCTTAAAAAATCTTGTTTCAGGAGAACAGGTTCTTTTGGATTTTGAAGAATTAAAAGAGGCTTTGTTGTAAACAAGAAAATTCGATGGCAATAAAAAAGCACAATCTGGAAGGATTGTGCTTTTTTGGTTAGGGGTAATTTAATAACTATGAACTAAGCTAAATTAGATTATTTATTTTAAAGATTATATAATTATCGTTTAACTGGTTGATTTTTACGATATAATGCATTTGAGGTTTTTAGTAAAAATTTATTCTCTTCAGAAATAAGAAAATAAAAAAAACGGACTAAGTGATTAGTCCGTTTTGTGGTAGCGAGGACGGGAGTTGAACCCGTGACCTCAGGGTTATGAATCCTGCGCTCTAACCAACTGAGCTACCTCGCCTTTTTTGGTTATTGGCATCCTTGAATGCGGGTGCAAATATAAAACTAAATTCAGATGTTGCAAATTTAAATCGAAGAAAAAATTTTATTTTTCAAAATGCTTTTTTATTGAATTTATATTTGATATATTTCCAAAAAATTAATCACACATTATTTCGAAAATAGTTACATTGTATGGAAGTCAAAATAAAATATGAACTGGAGTTTCAAATAAATTCATCACCACAATTATTATATCAATATATTTCTACTCCTTCTGGATTGTCAGAATGGTTTGCTGACAATGTTAATTCAAGGGGAGAGTTTTTTACCTTCATTTGGAACGATTCTGAAGAAAAAGCAAGAGTAGCTTCAAAAAAATCTGGAGAAAAAATAAAATTCAGATGGATAGATGAAAATGATGTTGATACTGATTATTTTTTTGAATTGAGAATTCTAGAAGATGAAATTACTAAAGATGTTTCTTTGATGGTAATTGATTATGCAGAGGAGGATGAAGTAGCCGAAGCTACTTTATTGTGGGAAAATCAAATTTCTGACTTAAAACACGTCATCGGATCGGTATAAAATTATTTATTACGCTTATATTTGTCACGCTTTTTAGCGTGACTTTTTTTATATGATCAATTTTAATGGAAACATTGTTTCCCCCGACGAAAATTTACTAGTAAACAACCGTGCCTTTCTTTATGGTGACGGTGTTTTTGAAACCCTAAAAATTGTAGATGGCAAGATTCTCTTTCTAGAGGATCATTATTTCCGTTTGATGTCTTCAATGCGTATCGTGAGAATGGAAATTCCGATGAATTTTACAATGGAATATCTTGAAGAACAAGTCTTTATTTTGGCGAAAGCCAATGAATGCGAAGCTTCAGCAAGAGCCAGAATCACAGTTTATAGAAATGACGGAGGCTATTATTTGCCAAAAAACAAAGAGGTTTCATTTCTTGTAAATGTTGTTCCTCTAGAAAATGCAATTTATAGACTTGAAAAATCTATCTATGAAGTTGATTTATACAAGGATTTCTATGTTACTAAACAATTGCTTTCTACGATAAAATCGACCAATAAATTAATCAATATCACCGGAAGTATTTTTGCTGATGAAAATGGCTTAGACAATTGTTTGCTGCTAAATGATAGCAAGAATGTAATTGAAGCCTTAAATGGCAATATTTTCATGTTAATGGGGAATAAGTTAAGTACTCCTCCAGTTGATGAAGGTTGTCATAATGGTGTAATGCGAAGACAAGTTTTAGCTTTAGCGAAAAAAATAGAAGGATTAGAGGTGGTTGAAGAACCTATTTCGCCTTTCGATTTGCAAAGAGCCGATGAGTTATTTATAACCAACATCATTACAGGAATTCAACCCATCACAAAATACCGCAAGAAAGAATTCGGAAATAAGTTAACTACTGATTTAATCGTCAAGCTGAATACTTTGGTGCGGTTTGGCTAATTGAGTAATGGATTTTCTGGAGCGTTCGACCAAATAAGGTAATCGCCACCTAATTCCTTTATTTTTTCTTTCCAAAAGTGAGTTGTCGACTTTCCGATTATCTTATTCTCATAGACGTTTTGGCTAATAATCCAAGAGTTAGAAGACATTTCGTTTTCCAGCTGATTGGCTTCCCAACCCGTGTAGCCTAGAAAAAAACGAATATTGTTTTTATTTACTTTCCCCTGATTGATCAAATCCCTAGTAGATTCAAAATCGCCTCCCCAATAAATTCCATTTGAGATTTCAATACTATTAGGAATAAGTTCAGGAATGTTGTGAATGAAATATAAATTATCTTGTTCTACAGGGCCTCCATTGTAAATCTTGAAAGAAGCATCAATTTCTGGAACAAGGTCATTGATGGTGTACTTTAGAGGTTTGTTTATAATAAAACCAACAGAACCTTCTTCATTGTGATCAGCCAACAAAATCACCGATCTGTTAAATGAAAGATCACCTATTATTGAAGGTTCTGCAATGAGCAAATGTCCTTTTTTTAGTTTGTCTGTTATCATTTTGCTGAAAATTTATTAAATTTAATAATAAAAATCTGAATCGCCCAAAAAAATGTTATGATTTTTATAAAAAAAAAAGTCTTCCGACGGGAAGACTTTAATTTATATCTGGTAATGAATTAGTTCATACCACCTTCTAATTCAGCTCCCGCTTTAAATTTCACTACTTTCTTAGCAGCAATTTTAATTGTAGCACCTGTTTGTGGGTTTCTTCCGTCTCTTGCAGCTCTGTCAGATACTGACCAAGATCCAAAACCTACTAGTGAAACTCTACCACCTTTTTTCAAAGTAGCACCTACATTGTTTAAAAATGACTCTAAAGCTAATTTTGCAGCAGCTTTTGAAATTCCTGCATCTGCAGCGATAGCATCGATTAATTCTGATTTGTTCATAATAATAGTTATTAATTGTTGGTTAAACATTACGTTACTTATAACAAATTTAATAGGAATTCCTTACTGTGCAAGACTTTTGCGATGTTTTTCATCGATTTGTTGATAACTCGACCGTTTTGTTGATAAACTAAGTTGTTTTTTTCAAAATTTCGCTCAAATCAGTGTTTACGCAACCTTACAAAGCTTTAGCATTTTCAGAAAAAGTCATTCCGTTTAAAAATTCCTGTGCTGTCATTTTCTTCTTTCCAGGAAATTGCAAACTCATAATTTGGATGAATCCACCAGCTACGGCTACTTTCAGTTCTTTTTTTGTTGCTATAATCTGTCCTATAGTTAAGATGTGTTCTTCCTCAATCATTTTGGCTTCATAGATTTTTACGTTCCACTCTTGATTATTATCTGTAAAAAAACACCAAGCTGCTGGATAAGGAGAAAGTCCTCTTATTAAATTATAAATTTCTTGAATCGAAATTTCCCAATCAATTTTGCAATTGTCTCGATCTAGTTTATAAGCCGTTTTAATTTCTGGACTGTCCGTTTGAAGGGTCGTTTCTACCTCTCCTTTTTCAATCAAGGCTAGGGTTTCTACAACAGTCTTGCTTCCTAAATCCATCAATCGGTCGTGCAATTCTCCTGCATTTTCTGTTTCTGAAATAGCGATTTCCGAATTCAAAATCATCGCACCAGTGTCAATCTTGTCATCAATAAAAAAAGTAGTAACGCCTGTTTTGGTTTCCCCATTAATGATGGCCCAATTAATTGGAGCTGCTCCACGATAATTGGGTAAAAGTGAAGCATGAAGGTTAAAAGTGCCCAATTCGGGCATTTCCCAAACTACTTTTGGTAGCATTCTAAAGGCGACAACAATTTGTAAATTGGCATCTAACGCTTTTAATTCAGTCAGAAAATCATCGTTCTTGAGATTTGTAGGTTGCAAAAGTTTCAAATTATGTTCCATTGAATATTGCTTCACGGCCGAATATTTTATCTTTTGGCCACGTCCAGCAGGTTTGTCAGGAGCTGTAATCACGCCAACGACTTCATAATTATTCTTGATAATGGTGTCCAAAATGCCAACGGCAAATTCTGGAGTTCCCATAAAAACGATTCGTAGTTTGTTCATTATTTTTTTAAACTATATTTATTATTGGAAGTGATATCGATAAGGTTATTGTCTAACATTTCACGAAGTGCAAAGATAACATCCTCTGATGAATCTTGTGTGCTAATTTGAATTTCCCTAGAACTTAAGGGTTGATTTCTTAATAGGAATTTTATCTTTTCTGCCAATGTCAAAACGTTCGTCTCTTTTTTATTCAAAGTAATGCAATAGGAACAAATTCCGCAATTTTCGGTTTTGGTTTCCCCGAAATAGTTCAATATTATTTTTGATTTGCATCTTTTTTTATCTTTCACATATTCCATAACCGATTGCAACTGCTCTTTCTTCAAGTTGTTTTGGTTTTCCAAATATTTCGAAACTCGATTGATGGTTTTTTCGTCTTCGCGAACTTCATTAAAAGTCAAAGTCGCATCATTATTTTTAGATTGATAGGCTATAATTTCCTTTTCTTTTAATTTTTGAAGCACTTTCAAAACCATTTCTTCAGTAGTTTTTGTTTTTTTTGCGATAAAAGAAATGTTCAAAGCCGTCGATACTTCATAGATTCCAGGATACGTTCGAAGCATAGTCAGGATAATTTCTTCGTCTGACGGATTCAAACTCATATACCGAATAACCTCTTTTGAAGAAATGATAAACTGTGCCGAAATCTTCTCTGAAAATTCCTGAGAAAGCGAAATAATTCCTTGGCGGTCCAGAAATTGCATTGCGTTAAAGGTCTTCAAAATCGGAAATTGATATTGTACACAAAAATGATTCAAGTTAAAAGAAAACACCTCGTTAATGCCTTCTCCATAAGCAATCTGAAAATAATTGCACAACTTAACATACATGGTTTTCAAGAATTCCTTATCAGGCAAAACCGCAATAAATTGATTCTCAACTTGAAAAATATCCGAAGGACTGTTAAGTAAAACCGCATAGGCTTTTTCTCCATTTCGACCTGAACGTCCCGCTTCTTGATAATAATTTTCAAGATTTTCAGGCAGTTGAATATGAATTACGGTCTTGACATTCGCCTTGTCAATTCCCATCCCGAAGGCATTCGTAGCCACAATTACTTGAACTTCCTCTTTCATCCAAAGCTTCATGTTCTTGTCTTTTTCCCTAGAATCCAAACCACCATGATAATAGGTTGATTTAAAACCTAAGGATTGCAATTGGGACGAAATATCCAAGCATGACTTTCTATTTCTCACATATATAATGGAAGGTTCTGGGTTTTTCTTCAAAATTTGTTCGATACGAAACAATTTATCTTCGATATCAAACACCATATAGGCAATATTTTCCCTTGCAAATGATTTCTGAAAAACCACTGGTTGCTCCAATCCCAATTGCGTCACTATATCTTCCTGAACTCTTTTGGTTGCCGAAGCGGTCAAAGCTAAAAAAGGAACTTTCGGGAAATGCGTCTTCAAGCTCGAAATCTTCAAATAGGCCGGTCTGAAATCGTGACCCCATTGCGACACACAATGTGCTTCGTCAATAGCAATAAGATTTATGGGAAGGTTTTTAATTCGTTCTAAAATCCAGTCAGATTGCAGTCTTTCGGGCGATAAATAAAGGAATTTATAATTTCCAAACTGACAATTGTCTAAAAGATCGATCATTTCGTCCGATTGGATTCCACCAGTTAAAGCAATTGCTTTGATGTTTCGCAACTGCAAATTCGCCACCTGATCTTTCATTAACGCTACCAAAGGCGAAATCACCAAGCAAATCCCGTCCTTCATCATCCCTGGAACCTGAAAACAAATCGACTTCCCGCCACCCGTTGGCATCAATGCAAACGTGTCTTTCCCTTCCAGAATAGAAGCAATCACTTCGCCCTGAACTGAACGAAAAGTATCATGGTTCCAATATTTTTGAAGAATAGAAAGGGGAGTCATAATTATCAGTTGTCAGTTTTTGGTTGTCAGTTCTAAATGCTAAATCTACAAAAACTTATCACAATAATAAGTAATCGATAAGAGATACCCGACAACTGACAACTATTTCGAAAGATGCGTTAAAATAAACTCAATCCTTTTTTCAACCGAGTCTTTTGGTACCTCAATTAAGTTGTAGCCATATTTTTGGTAAGTTTCGGTCAAGTGGTTATAGATAAGCTTCGCTTGTTCGTAGTTTTCATAACGTTCGTCGTCGCTCGTGTAAATTTCTTCCCAAGGCGGAAGAATAAAGATTTTAGTATAAATATTTGCTCGACAAGCCTCGTCAAAATGAGCAGGATAACTGTCGCCAATATAATGCATATAGGCCAAAACATCCGGAATACCACGATCCAAAAACACATTTTCGTGTGGTTCGTTCAAGGCGTTTTTGTATTGTTTCACGCGTCCTTCCAACAAAAGTTCACTAAAAAGCAACGGATTTTCCAAGAATAATTGCTCAATTCCATGTTTTTTAGCCTCCATCGTCACCTCGCGAGAAATTTCTGGATAGCAACAAAACCCTCTATTCACAAGTCCATCAATAATAGTAGTCTTTCCCGTTCCAGGTCCGCCGATGATGACAATTATTTCTTTCTGCATTTTTTTGAAATAAGGGGCAAACTTACCCAAATATTTCGAGATATTAAAAACTATTTCAGTCCATGCCGTTAATTTTTAGGAGCAAATCGTTAGGGCATTTTAGCAATCCGTGTTCCTGCCTTCCTTCCAAATCTTTTTATTTTTTTAAAGAAAAAAAATAAAAAGGATTTTCCCTCCAGTCAGGGCTATCCTGAAGCTTCGGGAGGAAACGATTTGATCCTTGGAATCACATCCAGCAAATCCACAAACTTGTCATTGTGAAGCAATTCCCTCAAGTCGCGCTGCAAACGTAGGATAAAATCAAAAAGACCTAACAAATTCTAAAATCTGTCAGGTCTTTTCTTTAAGAAAATAAATATTTGACTATTTAATAAACTTAAAAGTCTTTTGATTATCCAATGTCACCAAATAAACACCCTCGCTAAACGAACTGATGTCCATTGAATAATCGTCAACCGAAACTTGTTTTGTAAGTAATAATTGTCCAGATAAATTATATACAGTAGCAGTTTGGCTGTTTTCTAATCCTGTAACGTTCAGTTCAGTTGTAGAGTTATAAATAGAAATAGCTTTCAAGTTATAGTCAAACTCAGTAGCCGACAAGCTGGCATCTTGCACAGTAACCACTCTTCCTTGGTTCTTCAAGGTCATATAAAGTGTATCGCCAATCAAAACAACATCTCTGAAGTTGGCATTAAAAGGTATTCCATTATTAGAATCTTGATACATAGTATTTTGGGCAACCGAAGTCAGAGAAGAAGTGTTATTTAGCTGTTTTGTTTTAATAAAATGTGCTTCGGCAGTAAATAGCGCATTGCCACTAACAAAAATCCCTTTGTTGAAGCTAAGGCCGGTCAGAAAATCGGATGCAGTTGTGGCACTACTTGTTACATCATAGCTATAAATTTTAGCATCTGCACCCACGGATATTAGCAAATCGTTACCATAAAAAGTCATATCATTTGCGACTTCATCAGTAGTAAGGCTGTTGATTAAAACTGTAGCTACAGGATTTATCGAAGTAATGTCAATCTTGTGTACTTCAACCGTAAAATTGTCCTCTCCAGTTGGAGTAGTTTCTGAAGTAAAATAAATAAAATCATCCTTGATTGCTAAAGAAGAGACGTATTGTGTAGTAGAAAAAATCACATTTGGAGTAGCAGTTAAATTATTTAAATCAAGAGAGATAATACGACATCCCACAAATTCATCCAAAGCTTCAACATAATTTTCTTCAGAAATGTAGAGCATAGTTCCATCAACGGTGAGGTTCGACATATAAAAATCCGTTGGAGAAGTATAAATTGTAGTAGCACTAGGATTATCTGCTTCAGTGTTTATTTGGTATAAATTTTTAAGACCTTGAACATACAGCATGTTTCCCTGATTGATGATTGCCGAAGGCTCAACCAAGCCCGAGATGTAGCTTGAAGCTTCTTGTTGGGAATAGGAAGTTGAAAAGAAGATAATGCTTAAAAAAGCAAAAAGTAGTTTTGTTTTCATAACAGAAAGGTTTTAGGGTAAATATTAAAAACCAAATGTATCACGTTTAGTTGGCGTCAGCAATACCTATAAATAGGTATTGTTGACCACAATCATTTTCACAACGTTGTCATCTCGCCGATAGGAGAGATCAGATTAAAGTAGTGCTGCAAACTTGGATTTAGATGATGTGATTCATCATGCTTCGAAAGGATAAGTTTGCGGAAGTGGATTGAAGTTGCATAATGTTATGTTGCTTACTGTAGAAATCAGCGACAGATAGTGGTCATTTCGAAAAGGAATTCTTCAATTTGTTTTCGAAAGATTTCGTCGGCGGCATTGGCTTTGGCCAATTTTATAAATTTTATGGCATTTTCACAATCTTTCATATAAAAGTAGGAAATAGACAAATTAAAAAGCAATAGTGGATCAATACTATTATTTAAATGCTGAGCAATTTGATAGCCTTTCAATAGGATTTGATTTCCTTGTTCAAATTTTTGTTGTGCAACTAAAAACCTTCCGTAATTTATATAGGTGATTATGCTTAAGGTATCATTTGAAAATATTCTGTTGTAGGTTAGTTCTGCTTCTTCATAATTGCTAAACTTTTCAGACATTAAAGCTATAGAGTTTAAAATTACTGTATTGTCTTTTTCAATAGCATCTGCCTTTTGGAAAAATTCTTCTGCAGTATAGAAATCCCTGTTTTCAACATTTTTCAAACCTTCATTGAAAAGCTCAGCGGCTTTTTTATCTTTGATACCCGTATTTCCATAGTTGATGATTTCGTGTTTTTTGGTGTATACTACTTTTGTTTTTTCATTTTTGCAAGATTGCAAAGCGGTAATGAGAAAAAAAAGAATTCCTAAATATATAAAGGTAAAGATGTAAAATATTGGTTTTTTCATATATAACGCAATGGTTAAAGCAAATGTACAGATTTTTCTATATCCACAATCTTGTAAAAGTTTCCCAAGTTAAAATGGAAACTCTAATAGCCCTGGCTGGAGGGAAAATCCTTTTTATTTTTTTTCTTTAAAAAAATAAAAAGATTTGGAAGGAAGACAGGAACATGGATTTCAAACACGAACCAACCGTTTCGCTCCACCAAATTCTTAAACTTCAAAAGAAAATTCTTAAATCAAAAAAATGTATATTTGCTGTTTATTTTTAATGAACGATGGACAAGAAGACTGAAGAATTTTATGAAAGGCTAAAAGTGGAACTCGATAACAGCAACACTTGGCCGGCTGAATACTTATTTAAATTTATTGTACCTACTGATGAAGCGAAGATTGAGGCAGTGAAAGAGGCGTTTAATTGTCTTGGAGCGGTTATCAAAACTACACAATCTAAAACGGCGAAATTCACCAGCCTTTCGGTTGATGTACAGATGAAAAGTGCTCAGGAAATCGTTGACAAATACATTGAAGTTTCTACAATCGAAGGTATAGTTTCCCTATAAATATGACTGAAAAATATATAAAAGAAAATGCAAATGATGTGGTGTTCAACTTGGAATACAATTCTGAAAGGCAACATTTGATCATTCCAGAATATGGAAGACATTTGCAAAAATTAATCGACCAGGCAACTGTTATCGAAGATCGCAAACAGCGAAACAAGGCGGCCAAATATATCATCCAAGTGATGGGAAGTTTGAATCCGCATTTGCGTGATGTGCCCGATTTTCAGCACAAGCTATGGGATCAGATTTTTATCATGTCGGATTTTAAATTGGATGTCGATTCGCCTTATCCGATTCCTTCACGCGAAGTGTTGCAATTGAAACCTGATGTTTTAAACTATCCTCAAAATTTTCCGAAGTATCGTTTTTATGGCAACAACATCAAATATATGATTGATGTAGCCAACAAATGGGAAGAAAGCGAGTTGAAAGAAGCATTGGTGATGGTAATTGCCAACCACATGAAAAAATCCTATTTGAGTTGGAATAAGGATACCGTGAAAGACGATGTTATTTTTGAACATTTACTTGAACTTTCAGGTGGAAAAATTAATATGATTGGTAGCACAGAAGAATTGCTAAAAACAAATGACCTGATGCGAACCAACCAAAGAATGTCGAACAAAATCACGACGGCAGGATCTCAAAAACCAAAGATTATGAAAAAGGGAAAGTCAAATAACCCAATTCATAAAAACCAAAATAGAAAACCATAAAGAAGTTGTGAGTTATGAGTTATAAGTTAAGAGTTACATTGGTAACGGCTTATAACTCATAGCTTATAACTCATAACTTATAACTAAAAAAGATGGGAGTTTTTAAAATTGAAGGTGGTGTCCGTTTAAAAGGAGATATCACGCCACAAGGAGCAAAAAATGAAGCCTTACAGATTTTATGTGCGGTATTATTAACTCCAGAAAAAGTGACAATCAATAACATTCCGGATATTATTGATGTCAACAAACTGATTACTTTGCTAGGTAATCTGGGTGTAAAAATCCAAAAGAATGAAAAAGGATCCATCACATTCCAGTCGGATGAGGTGAATGTTGGGTACTTGGAAACAGAAGCTTTCAAGAAAGAAGGTGGCTCGTTGAGGGGTTCGATTATGATTGTTGGGCCACTTTTGGCTCGTTTTGGAAAAGGATATATTCCAAAGCCGGGAGGAGACAAGATTGGTAGAAGAAGATTAGATACTCATTTTGAAGGTTTTATCAACCTTGGTGCCAAATTTAGATACAATAGAGAAGACCATTTTTATGGTGTGGAAACGCCAGAAGAAGGTTTGCAAGGAACGAACATGCTTCTTGACGAAGCTTCGGTTACGGGAACGGCAAATATTGTGATGGCGGCGGTTTTGGCAAAAGGAACTACCACGATTTACAATGCAGCTTGTGAGCCTTATTTGCAACAATTATGCAAGATGTTGAACTCGATGGGTGCTAAAATCACCGGAGTTGGTTCTAATTTATTGACCATTGAAGGTGTTGAAAGCCTTGGCGGTTGTACTCACAGGATTCTTCCTGATATGATTGAAATTGGTTCATGGATTGGTCTTGCAGCCATGACAAGAAGCGAAATCACAATAAAAAATGTGAGTTGGGACAATCTTGGAGTTATTCCAAATACCTTCAGAAAATTAGGAATTACATTAGAAAGAAGAGGCGACGATATTTATATTCCAGAACACAAAGACGGATATGAAATCAAAACCGATATTGACGGTTCGATTTTGACCGTTGCTGATGCTCCATGGCCTGGATTTACTCCAGATTTGTTGAGTATCGTTTTGGTTGTGGCAACACAGGCAAAGGGAGATGTTTTGATCCACCAGAAAATGTTTGAAAGCCGTTTGTTCTTCGTGGACAAATTGATCGATATGGGTGCAAAAATCATGTTGTGTGATCCGCATCGTGCTGTAGTTATGGGGCATAATTTTGAATCGCAACTAAAAGCAACTACGATGTCTTCGCCAGATATTCGTGCGGGAATTTCGTTGTTGATTGCAGCGCTTTCGGCAAAAGGAACCAGTACCATTCAAAACATTGAGCAAATCGACAGAGGTTATGAAAATATAGACGAACGATTGAGAGCGATTGGAGCTAAAATTGTGAGAGAGTAATCTTATTTTAGATTATAAAATAGAAAACCCGAAGACTTTACTAGTTCTTCGGGTTTTTGTTTGTTTACTTAAATTCAGAGTACACAATTTTATCGTTTACTTGCAGTTGTGTAATATGCTTGCTTGTTGTTCCAAAAGGTGCTAATGGCGTCCAATTCTTGGCATAATATAAGCTTACTTGCTTGCCAATAAAAGCATTGGGCGAAACAAGTCCTTTTTCAAATCCACGGTTGATATAATACGTTGTCTTGTCGTTTTCTAATTCAAATAGGATATCTTTTGTTCCGGCTTCGGTAATGTTTTTTACAACGCCTTCAACTTTTACTGAGTTTTCCAAAGAAGTATCGATTGGTTGAAAGGCAAAGAACAAAAAGACGAGAAAGATAAAGCTCAACATGTAAATTATTTTTTTCATTCCATATCGTTTAAAGGTTGATTGTTAGAACGATATGAAATGAAAAAAAGTATATCTTACTCAAACATATTCAGAAATTTCAATCCAAAAACTACTCCGTCACCTATGTATCCGTTTTGATAGGAACGAACATAATCTACACGAAGCATCTTGAATTTTCCAAAACCTAGTCGGTCTAAACCAACCGAAAATTCCTGATACGGTTTTCTGTCGGCTGTAGCCAAATTATGAAATCCCAGGATAAGTGTTGAATTTAGTTTGTTCAATAACGGAATTTTGTTCATGATAAAACCGTTGTCGTTATGCTCGAAATGCGATTCAAAATAAGCATCATTCGTGCTGTTTTGATAATAGGGCATCAAGTTGAAGACATTCAGATAACGTTCGTCGGTTCCGATATGGGTTTGGTTTCCGTTAAAATGCTTGTAGTCGATAAACGAAATGTTATCGGCATCAAAAAAGGTTCCACCTTTCAAATTCATCGAAAGTGTTCCTTTGTTTCCAAAGGTTTTATCATAATAGACTGATCCAGAAACGGCATGATATTCATAGTCTTTGTTGGTTGCAGCAAAAGCTTTTTCGTAATTGAAAGTCAACGTTGGATATTTATTGTTTCGGATGTTAAACCTTCCATCAGGTCTTGAAATGTATTTTTGTCCGAAATTAATCCTTCCGAAAATCGAAGCTTTCATTACGTGATGTTGCTCAAATGGAGCATTCAGATAATCATCTGGAGCCAATGGATTATTGGAAGTAAACAAATCGCTGTCTTTAAACACGACATAATCGGTGTTGTTGAAAAGTGGTTTTCGTTGTTCATATTCTAATTTCCCATTCAAATACAAACCGTTTGCCACGTTTTGGCCATAATTGATTTGGGCAAATTCCTTGTTGTAAAGTTTCATGTAATTGTCTTTGAAAAACAAGGAACTGATGGAATTTACGAGTTTAGAAATAGGAGGTGAGTTGTTAAATTGGCTAACGGCACTTCCACCCGAAACCGAAATTGCGGCATAATTTTGATTGTTGAATCGGTGATAATAGCTTCCTGTAACACGAAGTCGGTCTTCGGCAAAGCCATAATTAAAGGTAGAATTGATGTAGGTATATTTCCCGTTTTCATCGTTCCATTTTCGAAATGAAAAACCTGAATCCAAGTTCCAACCCTGAACGGTGTTGTAACTCAAAGAGGATAAGTTAAGAATGCCTGCATAATTGAAGGTCCATTTTTCCATTGACTTTTTATAGGTATAACCCGAAATGATATCGAAAATCTTAAACTTATTGCCTTTTGCATCAATGGAATCTAAATATTTTTCTGATTTTCTCAAGGTTTGCAAACTATCTTTTCTGACATAGTCATTACTCTCTTCCAAGGTCAAGGGAACTGGCCTATTGGTATTCCAAAAAACAGAATCTTTTTTATTGGCATTTTCTTCGAAACTCAAAATTTCATTGCTAAAGGTTTTTTTTTCAAATTCATTAGGGAATTCATAATTACTGAAAACGTGAGTGAATTTTCCGAAAAATTTCACTCCAAATGCACCAGCTGTAAAATCGAGACTTTGGAGGTTTTTAGACCAAATATGATTGGTTTTGTTATAGTTGTAGTTTTGTTTAAGGTTCATAACGTCCATAAATTCCTGATGAGCTCGATAGCCTTTAATGTCAACATCAATCCCATAAATTGCCCAAGAATCCTCAACAATATAAATGTAGCCTTCAAAAACAGGTTCTCTGTCTCGTTTTGGTGTAAGTTTTATTTTGTTGATCATTTGGTTGTTGTCATCCTGAAAAGTTCCTTCCAAGGTATATTTGTAATAACTAAAAGCATTATCTGCAATGGGAGAAATCATATTGGCACCAAATGAAACGGTGTTTTTATAGAAGTCAAAATTAGTTCCGCGAGCTGAGTTATAGCTAAAACCGTTATCGTTTCCGCTTATTTTCGAGGCAATTATCTTTTCTTTAAAATTGTTTGGTTTCTCAATCATGATCTTGGATACTGTTTCCGAAAGATAAATGATGCCACTTCCAGTGGAATCTAAGGCTCCATCCATGTTGCCAATTTCCTGACCCATAAATTTCTTCGGAACGTTTTTGAGTTTGAACATTCCTCTCGAATAGAAATCGGCTTTGTATCTCGCAGTGTTGTCGGCATTATTTTCTCTTGCAGCAATCGCTTTTCTGATCACGGCATTGGCAGGGTTTTCTTTAGTATTGATGATTACTTCGGCAAGCGAAATGTTTTCTTCATATAATTTTACATCTAAAATAAAGGGAAATTTATCAACGGTAATTGTTTTCTTTTGGGTCTTATAACCAAGATATTGAAAAATAAGGGTGTGTTTTCCAGTTGTCTTGATGTTCAATTCATACTGACCTAGTTCATTGGATGAGGTTCCGTTATAGGTATTTTCTACATAAATGGAAACAACGGGAAGCGGAAGATTTTTCTCGTCAGTTACTGTTCCTTTAATTTGTGAAAAACCTACTAAGCTAGAAAATAGTAAAAATAAGGTAGATAATTGTTTCATGTTAATTGTTTTTGGTAAGACGAATATATCAATAGAAAGGTTGCATCCACAAATCAATTAACACGATTTTACATATTTTATAATGAATTTAAGGAAATTTATTTGAAATTATTAAAGGAAAGATTGAATTGCAAGATCATAGCTTTGCAGTCCGAATCCTAGAATTACTCCTTTTGCATTAGGAGAAATATAGGATTGGTGCCTGAATTCTTCTCTGGAGAAAGTGTTTGAAATGTGTACCTCAATAACGGGAGTTGTAATTGCTTTGACGGCATCACCAATTCCTATTGAAGTGTGAGTATAGGCAGCTGCATTCAAGATGATTCCGTCGAAAGAAAAACCAGCTTCCTGAATTTTGCCAATTATTTCACCTTCGATATTGCTTTGAAAATAATGTAGTTTTAGCTGTGGAAATTTCTGTTTTAATGTCTCGAAATAATCCTCAAAAGTTTGATTGCCATAAATTTCTGGTTCTCGTTTTCCTAGGAGATTAAGATTTGGTCCATTGATGATGATGATGTTCATGATTTGTTTTTCAGTAAAAATAATAAAATTGAAGTTGCTTTAACAAAAAAAGCCGTTTCAAATTTGAAACGGCCTTGAGAAATATTTTTTTGCTGAGATTAGAATTTCAAACCTACAGATAGTTGAATAACTTGATTCGTTATTTTTGCATCTTTAGAAGTGTCGGTCAGCCCCGTAACATATCTTGCTTGAACAAAGATATTACTGGTTACATCAAATGCTAAACCTCCCACTACTGCAAAATCGAATGTTTCAGCTTCAAATTGCTCTTCTATGTTGTCATTAACCAAAAATGAGAATTGTGGACCAGCTTCTAGACTTAATTTGTCTGAAATTAAATAAAATTTAGCCAAAACAGGAACCGAAAGATAATCTAATTTAATATCTTCATCTTCTATTTTGGTACCTTGAGATGAATATAGTACCTCTGGTTGAACAGAGAAGTTTTCAAAAACATTCACTTCTAATAATGCACCAACGTGAAAACTAGTTAGGTTGTCTCCGCTAATATCGTCTCCGTCAAGTTTTGCAAAATTGGCACCAGCCTTAACTCCGAAATCTAAACCTTGAGCATTCATGCTCGTTGAACCAGCAACCACTAAGATTGCCATGATAAATAACTTTTTCATAATTGTGGGGTTTGTTTAAGTTTGATGTAAAATTATCGAAATATCATCTTCTTAAACATTAAAATTATAATAAAAGATATTAAAATTTGTAGGTGCTTAAAAAAAAATGCGGAAGAAAACTTCCGCATTAAATAATTGTATTGTAAGTTTTTTTAGAATTTATATCCTAAACCAACTTGAAATCCAGTATTTTTAATGTCAACTCCATCTACATCACTAATGTTTTGTAAACCTAAGTTGTAACGAGCGTCAAAAAACAAACCATTTTCTAAATCATAAGCAGCACCAAATCCTAAACCAAAGTCCATTGACTTAGTGAATTCATCGAATCCATCGTCTTCAGCAGCAATTTTAAATGCTACAGAAGGTCCTGCTAAAAGGCTGAAGCTCTCCGCTACATAATATTTTGCCATAATTGGAATTCTTAAGTAGCTAAGACCTAAATCATCCGAAGCACCTTCAGAAGAATACAAAAGTTCAGGTTGAAGATGAAATTTTTCAGAAACTGCATAATCTACAAAACCTCCCACATAAAAACTTGTTTTAGCGTCTGAGTCTGCATCTCCAGTAAAGTTGGTGTTGTTTAGACCTGCTTTTACCCCGAAATTAACATCTTGTGCACTTCCTGAATACACAAATCCGATAGTAGCTACTGCTACAAAAAGTAATTTTTTCATAAGTATTTGTTTTAAATGTTTTAACAAATATATGAAATGTATTGTGTTGTCAAAATATTTTTTATTTACTTTTTAATAATAAATATTTGAATATTGTATTTTATTGGTTCTTTAATTGGTAATATCATTAGTATTTTCGGGCTTATGTGGATAATTATTTTTTTTAGCACATGTTTTAATTGTTGATAAACTGTTGATAACTTTGTTGATAACTGTGGTTTTCTTAATATCTTGTTGACGGAAAATTAATATAAATTTGGTCAAACATTTAAAACAAAAACAATGAAAAAAGTTATTTTATCAGTATTAGCCGTAATGACATTCGGTTTTGCAAACGCACAAGAAGGAACAGAAGGTTTCGCAAAAGGAGATTTGTATTTAACAGGTTCACTTGGTATCAACTCAACTAAAATGGGTGATGCTAAATCTGACGGTTATAATTTTTCACCTGGAGTAGGTTATTTTCTAACTGAAAATATTGCTTTAGAAGCAGCTGTTTCAGTTAACAAGCAAACTATGACTATGGATTTTGAAGGAGAGTCTATGGAAGTTGAAGCGAAAGGTTTTGCTTTTTCAGTTGGTGGTAAATACTATTTTACTCCTGCTGACAAATTTTCTTTATTTGCAGGTTTAGGAGCTAGCTACGGAACTTCTAAAGTTGGTGATGGAGAAACTATTGATTTAAAATCTTTCGGAGTTGCTTTAGCTCCTGGGATTAACTATTTCTTCAGCAAAAATTTTGCAGGACAAGCTTCTGTTGGAGTTTTGGGTTATACGAGTTCTAAATTTGATGTTGATGGTGCTGAATCTACAAACACATTCAATTTATCTTTAGATATGACAAATGTTAATTTTGCATTAATCTATAAATTCTAATCTTTTAATTCTAAAAGATATTGTTTTAAAACCACGCAATTTGCGTGGTTTTTTTATGCTCAAAAATCACTACTGTTAGGTATTTCATTGGGTTTGATCATAAGATAACTTTGCCTTGATAACTTAAAATTAAAACAAATGAAGACACTTAAATTATTTATTATGATAGTAGCAATCGGGATGGCTACTGTTTCTTGTGGTTCGGATGATGGAGGTTCGGGAGTGGATCAGAACAATGTGATTGTTGGAAATTGGAAATACATTGGAGATCTTGATGAAAATGGATTCGAAGCCTCACAATATGAGCCCTGTGACGATGAATTCATGCTTTTTAATGGCAATGGCAGTTTTAAGCTTACCTACAATTATTGTGGCGAAGAAACCGAAATCTATCAGGGACAGTGGCGAAAGCTTGGAGAAGCAAACATGTATAGATTCTCACTAGATGGTTTGACCGATGAATACAAGATCATATTTTCTGAAAATAATACGCGATTAACGCTTTATGAAGAAGAATTTGAGGGTGGTTTCTATGCATCGGTTTACGAAAAACAATAATTGATTCAAGGAGTTTTATCCTTTATCTATCCTAAACCTTTCTTTCCCGGAAAGGTTTTTTTATTGGTAAATATTCTCGTAATTTGTGGAATGAGCTGGAAAACATTTATCAAAAATTTTCAATCCTATCTAAAAATCGAACGAGGGTTGTCGCAAAACACCATCGACAATTATTCATTTGATATCGAACGGTTATGTCAATTTTTGGATGAAAATCAAATAGAAATTTCCCCCATTAAAATTTCTGAAGAAACGATTCAGCAGTTTATTTATGAAATTTCAAAAGATGTGAACCCGAGGTCACAGGCCAGAATCATTTCGGGATTGAAAAGCTTTTTTAGCTATTTGATTTTTGAAGATTATAGACCTGATAATCCCCTGGAACTCATAGAAGCGCCACGAATAGGAAGGAAATTGCCTGATACTTTATCAGTCGAGGATATTGATCGGCTGATTGGTGCCATCGACTTGAGTACTCCCGAAGGTGAACGAAATAGGGCCATGCTCGAAACGCTTTATGGTTGTGGTCTTCGCGTTTCCGAATTGACGATACTCAAAATTTCGGATTTGTTTTTTGATGAAGGTTTTCTAAAAGTGACTGGAAAAGGAAACAAGCAACGATTTGTTCCCATTGGTGATTTGACTCAAAAATATATTGAGATTTATAGAACATCAATCAGAAATCATTTGAACATTCAAAAAGGCCACGAAGACACACTTTTCCTGAACCGAAGAGGAAAACAGCTCACGAGAGCCATGATTTTCACTATCATTAAAGATTTGGCTACAGCCATAAACCTTAACAAAATCATCAGTCCCCATACCTTGAGACATTCTTTTGCAACTCATCTGCTCGAAAATGGAGCCGACTTGAGATCGATACAGTTGATGCTTGGACATGAATCTATCACGACGACAGAGATTTATGTTCATCTCAATAGAAAGCACCTTTCGGAAATAATGAACTCATTTCATCCAAGAAAATAAAACCTATGTAAATTTTGTGTAAATTTGCCACCGTTTAATACGACCTTTTTGAATTTTCAAAGGGTTCAGCCCCAATTAAATACATGAAACTAGATAAGTTCCCTGATTCGTACCGGTATAAAGAAAAGAATGTTTTTTATGACAAGCTTCTATCGCAAATACCAGATTTGATCTTCCAGATGACCATTTCGGAAAACGGATCCATAAAGTTTCCTTTCTTGAGTAAGTCGGTAGTAAGTCATTTTGAACTAACCGAAGAAGAAATAGAGCAAAATACTATCGATGTACTACAGAAGAAAATCCTTACCGAAGATTTTCATGCTTTTTTAAATTCTATTGAAAATGCAAAAGTAAATCTGAACACCTGGTTTTTTGAATTTAGATGCAATCTCCCAGAAAAAGGACTGAGATGGTATCGAGTGAATGCGACAATTGAACGCGATGGTGGGTTGCTTGTTTTTTATGGAAGAGTTAGTGATACTACCGAAAATGTACAGCAGGAACTAAAACTAAAAATTTCCGAGCAACGATATGAATTTGCCCTCGAAGCATCATCTGAAGGAATTTGGGATTTGGACGTGAAGACGAACCAAGTCTTTTTTTCATCACAGTCCATGAAAATGCTGGGTTTTGAGGAGAAAGATAGTATCATGGCAATTGATAAATGGGATAGTCGAATCCACCCAGAAGATATTGAAAAATATAAAAAAGACATTCAGTACCATTTTGAAAACAAGACACCTTTTTATAAGAATTTGCAAAGAGTGCAAACAAATGATGGTGCTTATAAATGGATTTTAAGCAAAGGAAAAGTAATCGAGCGAGATACTTTGGGCAATCCATTGAGGGTTATCGGGATGCATTCTGATATTTCCAGGCAAATTGAAAAGGAGAATGAATTGAAGCGAACTTTGGAAATTTTGAACGAACAAAACAAGCGATTGCTGAATTTCGCCCATATTGTTTCCCATAATTTACGTTCGCATGCTGGAAACTTCAAAATGCTTTTGGATATAATTGAAGGTGATAATGAACAGGATATCAAAGACGAAAGTTTGATTTATTTGAGAACAAATTCGAATGATTTATCTGAAACTATTGAGAATTTAAAGGAATTAGTCGATATTCATTCTGATCTAAAACCAATTAAAGAGCATCTTAATCTTTCTCAATACCTTAGAAAGATGATTAATTTGTTGAGTGAAGAATTTACAAGACATAAAGTCGATATAAGAATCAATATTCCAGAAGATTTGACGGTGCATTTCAATCCTGCTTATCTGGAAAGTTTACTTTTGAATTTTTCTACAAATGCTGTCAAGTATTCACACCCAGAACGAACACCAAAAATTCATTATGATTTTGCGATTGTAAATGGAGAAAAGGTTTTGTCGATATCGGATAACGGACTAGGAATTGACCTGGAAAAACATGGTGAAGCACTCTTCGGGATGTATAAAACCTTTCATAGACATCCTAATTCTAGAGGAATTGGATTGTTCATGTCAAAGAACCAGGTTGAAGCAATGGGGGGGAGAATTGAAGTTGTGAGTAAAGTGAACTCAGGTTCGTGTTTTAAAATTTATTTTAATGAAGAATTATAAAAAGGTTTTTGTGGTTGACGATGATAAGATTTATCATTTTATTTTAAAAAATTTATTGAATAAGAACGGAATTTCCGTTACACCTTGCTTCTGTGAAAATGGTTTAGATGCATTAGAAGCGCTAAAACAAAAAATCAGTACGAATTCGCTTCCGGATGTTATTATGTTGGATATCAATATGCCTGTGATGGATGGGTGGCAATTTTTGGAAGAATTCAAGAAACTAAAAGCCGATTTTAATTTGCAAACACCCATTTATCTCATTACTTCTTCTAATGACAGTGTAGATATAAATAGAGCAAAAGTGTATGAAAATGAAATCTCAGATTATTTCCTGAAGCCTATCAATGAGGCAGATATCTGCAAGATATTTTTGAATTAGGAAATAATTTTAGCGACAATTTCATTTTTTATTTCTCTCCAAAGAAATGATGTCACAACCAAATAAATAGTATTTTTGAAGGCTGAATTTTAGATTCGGATGTCAAAAATACTGTTTATGAAAGAATGTATACTATCCCAAGAAATGATTGACCAGCTCGAAAAAGTAGTGGGTCAATCCTTTCTTTTTTTAGACGAAGTCACCCGAAACCATTATGGACATGACGAAACGGAAGATTATGTTTTTCCGCCATCGATCGTGCTAAAACCTGGAACGCCCGAAGAAATTTCGGAGATTCTAAAAATTGCCAACCAATTTCATATTCCAGTAACTCCAATTGGTGGTAGGACGGGTTTGAGTGGTGGGGCTTTGAGTATCCATAAAGGCATCGGGTTATCAATGGAACGTTTCAATAAAATCCTCACTATTGACGAAAAAAATCTGCAGGTAATTGTGGAACCAGCTGTTATTACTCAGGTTTTAAGAGAGGCTGTCGCCGAAAAAAATCTGTTTTATCCTCCTGATCCAAGTAGTCAAGGAAGTTGCTGGATAGGCGGAAATGTAGCCGAAAATTCGGGTGGAGCTAGAGCTGTGAAATATGGAGTTACCAAGGATTATGTACTGAATCTCGAAGTAGTTTTGCCAACAGGCGAGATTATTTGGACTGGAGCCAATACTTTAAAAAACTCCACGGGTTATAACTTGACGCAATTGATGGTAGGAAGCGAAGGTACTTTGGGGGTCATTACAAAAATTGTGATGAAGCTTTTGCCTAAGAATTCTCATAATATATTAATGTTGGTTCCTTTTTTTGATGCAAATCAAGCTTGTGAAGCGGTTTCAAAGATTTTTAGTGCTGGAATCACGCCAAGTGCATTGGAGTTTATGGAACGAGATGCTATCGATTGGACCTTGCGTTTTGTAGATGGTGTTAGCATTGCTATAAAAGATGAAGTTCAGGCTCATCTTTTGATTGAAGTGGATGGAAATTATCCCGACGTTCTTTTTGCAGAAGCTGAAAAAATCAGCGAAGTATTGGAGCAATTCAACATCGATGAAATTCTTTTTGCCGATACCGAAGACCAAAAAAATGCCCTTTGGAAAATGCGAAGAGCTGTTGGCGAAGCCGTAAAATCAAATTCAATTTATAAAGAAGAAGATACGGTAGTGCCACGATATGAACTGCCAAAATTATTAATTGGCATCAAAACAATCGGAGATAAATACGGATTCAAATCGGTTTGTTATGGTCATGCAGGTGATGGAAATTTACATGTGAATATCGTAAAAGGCAATATGTCTGATGAGGATTGGAAAACTGAAATTCCAAAAGGAATCCGCGAGATATTTGAATTGACGGTAGCCTTGAAGGGAACACTTTCTGGTGAACACGGCATTGGGTATGTTCAAAAAAATTATATGGATATCGCCTTCAATAACACTCAGTTGCTTTTGATGAAAGGCATTAAAAAGGTGTTTGACCCGAATGGTATTTTAAATCCTGGAAAGGTCTTGCCGGATTATATCTAAATGTTAAGAAAAAACTAAAATACGACATTTGTCGTATTGTTCGAGAATGCTTCTAAAGCTAATTTTACAGTATTAATAACTAAAACAATTAATCATGAAAAAATTAGTACTAGGAGCATTTTTGTTTGCAGGAACTTTAGGAATGACTGCACAAGAAACAAGATTTGGAGTAAAAGCGGGTGTGGATTTTGCAACCGTAGAACAAACAGTAACCGTTATGGGATTTACTGCAACAGCGAAAGGTTCTGAAACAGGATTCTTCGTTGGTGGTTTTGCAGAAATTGGTGTCAACGAAAGTTTTGCCATTCAGCCAGAAGTTTTATACGTTTCAATCAAAGATTTTAATCTTTTGAACGTTCCAGTTTTAGGAAAGTACACTTTTGCTGAGAAGTTTAATGTGATGGCTGGGCCAAGTATCAACTACTTGCTGGATGCAGAAGAAGATGAATTCAAAGTAAATGTAGATTTTGGTGCGGGTTATGATTTTACTGAAGATCTGGACGTTTCTGCTCGTTATTCAATGGGATTTGGAGATGTAAAAGTAAGCGGAATCTATGTAGGAGTGGGTTATAAATTTTAATAATTGTTTTGTGTTTTAAGTTGAAAAACCATCCGCCTCGGCGGATGGTTTTGTTTTTTTTAGTCTCTTTTTGGAGCATTTTTCTTAGCTCGTTTTTCTTCTTTTTTTTCCTTTGCAGTTTTCAAAGGTTCTTTCTTTACGGTTTTTTTTGCATCCTGACTCTTTGCCATAATTATATTTTTTTTAGGTGAATTTAATTTTAAGTTATGGAGTAAATATAATAATAGTATTGCTTTAAATTTTATTTTTTTTTAAAAGGTTATCGAATAGCAAACGCATTCTCGAAGCCGATTGTCATTTAATAATAAAGGATGGTCAAAGTTTTCAAGCTTTTGCATGCCAATTTTTTTCATTACTTCTTCGGATTTGATATTTATTTTTGGAGCGATTGCAACTATTTCTTTAATACCCAATTGATTGAACTCGTAGTTCAAGCAAGCTTTTGCACCTTCGGTTGCATAGCCTTTATACCAATGGTTTTCGGATAATCGCCAGCCAATATCCACACAAGGAGTGAAATCTGATTCAAAATCTTTATCGGATAATCCAATAAATCCAATAAAAGTATCGCTTTCCAAAACATCTACAGCAAAATAGCAATACTTGTTTGCTACAAATTGCTCTTGCATTCTTTCTATAAAATTTTTTGTTTCTTCGAGAGAGAGAATAGATGGAAAAAATTCCATCACGTTTGGATTTTGGTTGATGATTACCATTTTCCCGATGTCGCTTTCAATCCAATTTCTGAAACCTAATCTTTCGGAAGTGAAAATATAGTTCTTACTACTGTTCATAGCTATTTATTTATCTGCGGAAGCGACAAAATTAAAGTTTAAAAATTAATAATTTCCATCGAAATATTAATGTTAAATAAAATCCTAAATCCTGATTGATAAATCCTAAATAATTTATCTTTGCCGTCCCGAACAGTCGGGAGAAAAACGTTTTTATGAAGTTTGATTTATTACAGAAAGACCCTCAGTCAAAAGCCCGTGCCGGAAGTATCACTACGGATCACGGTGTGATTGAAACCCCTATTTTTATGCCAGTTGGAACTGTAGCTTCTGTAAAAGGAGTGCACCAACGCGAATTGAAAGAAGAAATCAACCCGGATATCATCCTCGGAAATACCTATCACTTATACCTTCGTCCTCAAACCGAAATCTTGGAAAAAGCCGGAGGTTTGCATAAATTCATGAATTGGGATCGAAATATCCTGACCGATTCTGGAGGTTATCAGGTGTATTCCCTTTCGGCAAATAGAAAAATAAAGGAAGAAGGAGTGAAATTCAAATCGCATATCGACGGTTCCTACCATTTTTTTACACCCGAAAATGTAATGGAAATTCAACGCACCATCGGAGCCGATATTATTATGGCTTTTGATGAATGCACACCTTATCCATGTGATTATCGTTATGCTCAACGTTCGATGCACATGACACACCGTTGGTTGGATAGATGCATCAATCATTTGGATAAATTACCTTTCAAATATGGTTATGAGCAAACTTTTTTTCCGATAGTTCAAGGAAGTACTTATAAAGATTTACGTCGTCAATCGGCAGAATATATAGCCAATTCAGGTCAACAAGGAAATGCAATCGGTGGACTTTCTGTTGGAGAACCAGCCGAAGAAATGTATGCCATGACTGAAGTGGTTTGCGAGATTTTACCAGAAGACAAGCCAAGATACCTGATGGGTGTGGGGACGCCAATCAATATTTTGGAAAATATCGCCCTCGGAATTGACATGTTCGATTGTGTGATGCCAACCAGAAATGCCCGAAACGGTATGCTTTTTACAGCACACGGAACCATCAATATCAAAAATAAAAAGTGGGAAGCCGATTTTTCTCCGCTTGACGAAATGGGACATACATTTGTTGATACAGAATATACAAAAGCCTATCTGAGACATCTTTTTGCAGCCAATGAATATCTTGGAAAGCAAATCGCCACGATTCATAATCTTGGATTTTATATGTGGTTGGTTCGCGAAGCCAGAAAACATATCTTAGCGGGAGATTTCCGCCAGTGGAAAGAAATGATGGTAAAACAAATGGATCAAAGGTTATAAAAATGTTTAAGATTTAAAGTTTAAGGTTCTTGTGGAAACTTTTAAACTTTAAACCTTAAACTTTAAACCTTAAACTTTAAACTTAAAAAATGAACATAATAGATAAATACATTCTAAAGCGATACCTCTCCACTTTTGTTGTCATGTTGCTTTTGTTTATTCCAATTGGGATTGTAATTGACGTTTCCGAAAAGGTAAACCGAATGTTGCAAAACAAAGTTCCATTTGTAGAAATTGCAATGTATTACTTGGATTTTGTCATCTATTTTGCCAATCTTTTATTCCCTATATTCTTGTTCCTTTCCGTGATTTGGTTTACTTCAAAGCTGGCCAATAACACGGAGATTATCGCCATTTTAAGCTCTGGAATTTCATTTACACGTTTCCTCAGACCTTATCTGATTGGAGCAACAGTGGTTTCCGTTTTTGCTTTGTTGATGGGATTTTTTGTGGTACCAAAAGCCAGCGAAGGATTTAATAGTTTCCGATACCGCTACTTGAAAGGAAATGGTATCAACAAGATGCGTCAAACCGCCGATGTTTACCGACAAATAAATGACAGCACCTTTATCTACGTTCAAAATTTCAATCAAAGTAGTCAAACTGCATTCAACTTTGTTCTCGAAGAATTTAAGAAAGACAACACCCTGAAAGAAAAAATTACAGCCAGTAGAATTAGATGGAATGAAAAAGACAGTACCTATACCATGTTTTCCTACACCAACAGGAAAGTAGGCGAATTGAGTGATGTCATTCGTTCGGAAACTAAAAAGGATACCACTTTTACTTTTGAATTGGAGGATTTAACCCCAACTGTTTATGTTGCCGAGACACTTTCTTTAGGCGATTTGAATAAATTTATTGACAAGGAAAGAGAACGAGGTTCTGCCAATATCAATACTTATCTGGTGGTTTTATATAAAAAATATAGTATTCCGGTTTCGGCCTTTATTCTTACAATTATTGCCGTAGCCGTTTCAGCAATGAAGCGTAGAGGAGGAATGGGAATGAATCTTGCCATCGGAATTGGTCTTGCTTTTACTTTTATTTTTTTCGATAAAATATTCGGAGTAATGGCCGAAAAGTCAAGCATTCCGCCACTTTTAGCCGTTTGGATTCCTAATATAGTGTTTGGAATTTTAGCCATTTATTTATTAAGAAATGCAAGGCGATAACAATCTGAAAAGTTACCTCAATCTTCATTTAATCGTGTTTATATGGGGATTTACCGCCGTTTTGGGCGAACTCATCACCATCCGTGAAGCATCTTTGGTTTGGTATAGAATGCTCTTGGCAACAGTTTTTTTGCTCGTCTATCTCCTCATCACAAAGAAGAAATTATTGTTGCCTCCAAAAGCAATTATCAAGCTCGTTTTCGTAGGTTTTCTAATTGCCATTCATTGGATATTTTTCTTCAAGGCCATCAATATTTCCAATGTTTCCATCACCTTGGCGATGTTTTCAATGGGAGCTTTTTTTGCCTCGGTTCTCGAACCATTATTCTATAAACGCAAAATGCTCTGGTATGAAGTCTTCTTCGGACTTATCATTATCGCTGGACTTTTCATGATCATGCAAGTCGAAATCAAATACCTCGACGGAATCCTTGCTGCTTTATTTTCAGTATTCGTTGGCGTTCTATTCACGCTTTTCAACGGAAAATTAATCCAGCAACATGACTCCACCATCATCACCTTATATGAGTTTTTCGCAGGCTTCCTCTTCGTTTCGGTTTACCTTCTTTTCGAAGGAAAATTTGATGCAAGTTTCTTCAAAGTCTCCACAAACGATTGGCTTCTAATTTTGCTTTTGTCATCGGTTTGCACGGCTTATGCCTTCACGGCATCCGTAAACGTCATGAAAAGACTTTCGCCTTATACTGTAATGCTAACCACCAATCTCGAACCCGTTTATGGCATCATCTTAGCCTATTTTATCATTGGCGAAGACGAAAAAATGAGCCTTCCGTTCTATATCGGCTCAGCCATAATCCTCTTGACCGTTATCCTAAACGGCATTATCAAAAACAAATTAAAACCGAAAGCATAATTTTTTAAGGAGCTATTTCCCGCTTTCCATTTCAATCTTGCTCCTGAAAATGTTTTTTTCCAAGACACAAAAGGTCCCGAAGCGTCGGGACCGTTGGTCGCTCTTTTCTGTCAGGAAAAAATACATTTTCAAGAGCAAGGATTTCCATTACAATCAGGGCTATTCCTCAGCTTTGTCTATACCAATTTTGTGTAATTTTTTATGACTTTCACAATTCGTGATAATTCCTGCAATTCCTGCCGATTTTAATACCAAACAGAACACGATAAAAACAAAAAAAATCTTTCGTTCACGATATTAAATTTTATCTTTGTAGTCCGAACAAAATTTAAAAACGCACAAACCCTATGGAATACTTAGATTTTGAGCTTCCTATAAAAGAACTTGAAGACCAATTAGACAAATGTCAAATTATTGGTCAAGAATCAAATGTAGATGTTTCGACAACCTGCAAACAAATCGAGAAAAAACTAGAAGAAACCAAACGCAAAATATATAAAAACCTAACCGCTTGGCAACGTGTTCAACTTTCACGTCATCCAAATCGTCCATATACAATGGACCACGTTAGAGCTTTATGTGGGTCAACTTTCCTTGAACTTTTTGGCGACAGAAGCTTCAAAGATGACAAGGCCATGATTGGCGGACTTGGGAAAATTGGCGGACAATCGTTTATGATTGTAGGTCAGCAAAAAGGCTACAACACCAAGACACGTCAGTTCCGTAATTTCGGAATGGCAAATCCGGAAGGTTATAGAAAAGCATTACGTTTGATGAAAATGGCCGAAAAATTCAATATTCCTGTTGTAACGTTTATCGATACTCCGGGAGCTTATCCAGGACTTGAAGCTGAAGAAAGAGGACAAGGTGAGGCTATTGCTAGAAATATTATGGAAATGTGTCGCTTGAAAGTGCCAATCATTTGCGTAATCGTTGGAGAAGGAGCTTCAGGTGGAGCATTAGGAATTGGTGTTGGAGACAAAGTTTTGATGATGGAAAACACTTGGTATTCTGTAATTTCACCAGAATCTTGTTCATCAATCCTTTGGAAAAGCTGGGAATACAAAGAACAAGCTGCCGAAGCCTTGAAACTGACTTCTACCGATATGAAAAAACAGAAATTGGTAGACGATATCATTCCTGAACCCCTTGGTGGAGCTCATTATGACAGGGAAACAACCTTTAAAACGGTTGAGCAATATATCACCAAAGCTTATAACGAACTGAAAGATTTATCAACAGAGGAATTAGTGTTCCAAAGAATGGATAAATACAGCAAGATGGGCGAGTTTAAAGAGTAAATCTTACAAAATTATCATAATAACGCCTCGTCAACAACGGGGCGTTTTTTTTGACTTATCAACATAAAATACACACTTATAAACACTCGGTAGCTAACAAGTCGAGGAAGATTTCTTCTTTATTTTTAGTTACATTCGCAATATGGAAAATCTCAGAAATATAAACCCAATCAAAGTAGATAAAACTACCATCATCAATCTAGAAAAAGGAAAACTTCCGCCACAGGCTTTAGATCTTGAGGAAGCGGTTCTTGGTGCCATGATGATTGATAAAAAAGGTGTTGATGAGGTAATTGATATTCTACAGCCTGACGCGTTTTATAAAGACGCCCACAAGCATATTTTTGAAGCAATCGTGCAGTTGTTCACAGATACACAGCCTATTGACTTATTAACAGTTTCTTCGCAGCTCAAAAAGAATGCTAAACTCGAATTAGCAGGAGGTGATTTTTATTTGATTCAATTGACGCAAAAAATCTCTTCTTCGGCTCATATTGAGTTTCACTCTAGGATTATTTTGCAGAAATTCATCCAAAGAAGTTTGATCAAAATCTCTTCGGAGATTATCGAGGAATCCTATGATGAAACTACCGACGTTTTTGATTTGCTGGACAAAGCCGAATCAAAATTATACGAAGTAACGCAAGGTAACATCAAGCGAAGTTCCGAAACGGCTCAAAGTTTGGTCATCCAAGCCAAGAAAAGAATCGAGGAGATTGCAGGAAAAGAAGGTTTAAGCGGAATCGCGACTGGTTTTGAAAAGCTCGACAAGGTAACTTCAGGATGGCAACCAAGTGATTTGATTATTATCGCAGCAAGGCCCGGTATGGGGAAAACTGCATTTGTACTATCAATGGCTCGAAATATCGCTATTGATTTTGGTCATCCAGTAGCTTTATTCTCTCTTGAAATGTCCTCTGTTCAGCTGATTACTCGTTTGATTTCGTCTGAAACTGGTTTATCTTCAGAGAAATTAAGAACTGGAAAACTGGAAAAACACGAATGGGAACAATTGAGCATTAAGGTAAAAAATCTTGAGAAAGCACCTCTCTATATTGATGATACTCCATCGTTATCCATTTTCGATTTAAGAGCTAAGGCACGTCGTCTTTCCTCTCAATACGGAATCAAGATGATTATTGTCGATTATCTTCAATTGATGACAGCCGGTGGAAACGGAAAAGGTGGTGGAAACCGTGAACAGGAAATTTCTACCATTTCCCGAAACTTGAAAGCTTTGGCAAAAGAACTTGGCGTTCCGGTTATTGCACTTTCGCAATTATCGCGTGCCGTTGAAACCCGTGGATCGAGCAAAAGACCTTTGCTTTCGGATCTTCGTGAATCGGGAGCGATTGAGCAGGATGCCGATATTGTTTCGTTCATCTACCGTCCAGAATATTACAAAATTGATGAATGGGATGATGACGAACATTCGCCAACCGAGGGTCAAGCCGAATTTATCATCGCCAAACACAGAAATGGTAGTTTAGAAAACATCCGTTTGAAATTTATTGGAAGTCTGGGTAAATTTGACAACCTTGAAAACTATGGAGAAGGTTATGACGACTTGCCATCTAAAATGAATCTCGACGATAATCCTTTCATCACTCCAAAAAATCTTCCGTCTCCAAACGAAGCCTTTGGAAGCAATTTGAATAATTTTGACGATGATAGTGACGTTCCTTTTTAAATTTCAAAAGATGAAAAAAGTATTGGTTGTCCTTTTTGTTTTATTTTCCTTAAAATCAGTAGCTTGTTTAAACGGAGAAACAAAGACATTAGCAAATGGCTTGACTTTGTATGAAGATTTTGAGGGAATGATACTTAGAGGTCATGACTTTTTTACTATTGAGTTTGAAAAAGTATTCAACGAATTGGACAGTCTTTATAACAAGACTAAAAAAATAGAATATTTATCTGATAAAGGTTATTTGCTCGTTATTCAAGGTAAGTATCAAGACGCATTAAACTTATATTTGGATATTGAGAAGACACACCCCAATAGATATTCCACTGCTTCAAACCTTGGAACAATTTATGAATTGATAGGAGATAACCTAAATGCCCTAAAATGGATAAAAAAGTCAGTTGCTATAAGTCCTGATTCTCACAGTGGCTCTGAATGGTTACATATTAAAATTTTAGAAGCAAAGATGAATCCCAATATGATTTCAAGTGAGTTTTTTACTAAAACAAGCTTTGGCAATTTTGATATGCCTGTTTCGGATTTAAGTTGGGATAAAACAGAAAAATTAAGCAAATCTATTTATTATCAGCTCAATGAAAGAATCAGTTTTATAAAATCTGAAGACCCCATAATCGCCCTTCTTCTTTTTGAACTTGGAAATCTTGCCATGTTAGAATCTGAATTTCTTCAAGCAAATCAAATTTTTAAAATGGCGAAAGATTATGGATATCAGTCTGTATTGCTTGAAAAGCGTATTAGTTTTATAAATGGATATCTGGCTAATAAAAAAGAAAACCATAAAACGGAAACTATTTACACTACAAAAGTTAATTACGAGAAAACTGCTTTGTTGATAATTTCCATTTTATTGATTTTAATCGGACTTTACTTTTTGATAAAAAAAAGCAGGGTGGCAAACTAGTTTTTTATCTCATCCGCTCCTTCAAAATTCCCTCAATCGTTTCCAACTTTACATTTTTTACCTTGAGCAAAATTAAAAAATGATACAGCAAATCAGCAGCTTCATTTTGAAACAAATCGATATTGTCATCTTTGGCTTCAATCACCAACTCAACCGCTTCTTCACCCACTTTTTGGGCTATTTTATTGATTCCTTTTTTATACAATTCATTGGTGTAGGAAGTGGTACTATCGTTTGAAATTCGTTCGTCAATTACATTTTCCAATTCATATAAAAAGCCTTTAGCCGAACTTTCGTTAAAGCAAGAAACCGAACCTGTGTGGCAAACTGGTCCTTCGGGAATGACTTTTATCAGTAAAGTATCGTCATCACAATCTTTAGAAAAATTTACAGCATTCAAGAAATTGCCCGAAGTTTCGCCTTTTGTCCAGAGTTCATTTCGGCTTCGGCTGTAAAAAGTCACTTTCTTTTCGGCTTGTGTTTTGGCGAAAGCTGCTTCATTCATATAACCTAGCATTAATACTTTCAAGCTGTAAAAATCCTGAATAATCACAGGGATCAATCCGTTGGTTTTAGTAAAATCTAATTTCATCTGATGGCAATATTTTTAGTTTTCAAATAATTTTTTAAAGCTGTAATCTCAATTTCTCCATAATGGAAAACACTTGCAGCCAAAGCGGCTGTGGCTTTTGTTTGGGTGAAAACCTTTTCAAAGTGTTCCATAGTTCCAGCACCTCCCGAAGCAATAATAGGAATATTGACACTTTCGCTAACTTGATTGGTGATGTCAATTGCAAAGCCATTTTTGGTTCCGTCGTTGTTCATGGAGGTCAGCAAAATTTCTCCAGCTCCTAATTTTTCAGCTTCTTTTGCCCAATCAAGAGCTTTCCAAATGGTAGAAATAGTTCCACCGTTGCTAAAAACCATCCATTCTCCATTTTTATATTTTGTATCAATTGCCACAACAACTGCCTGACTTCCAAATTCGTTGGCTATTTCTCTAATCAATTCTGGTTTTTTTAATGCCGAAGAATTGATGCTGATTTTATCGGCACCCGCTTCAATGATTCTTGCCGCATCTTCCACACTGTTGATTCCTCCACCAACGGTAAACGGAATATTGATTTTACCAGCAATTTTTCCGACCAAATCCGTTAGTGTTTTTCGGTTTTCCAAAGTCGCTGTGATGTCTAGAAAAACCAATTCGTCGGCACCGTTTTCGGCATAGACCGAAGCCATTTCTACAGGATTTCCCGCATCTCGAAGTCCTAAAAAATTGATGCCTTTCACGACGCGACCTTCTTTGATGTCAAAACAAGGTATGATTCTTTTTTTTAGCATAGTTCTCGTAAATCTTTTAGTTTAATTTTTCCTTCGTATAGCGCTTTGCCAATAATTGCACCTTCACATTTCAACAATTTCAATGCAAATAAATCATCTAAACAAGCAACACCTCCACTAGCGATAAGGTTGATTTTTACTTCTTTTAGAATTGTTTCATATAATGTAAATGAAGGACCTTCAAGCATTCCGTCTTTGGAAATATCGGTACAAATGACATTTTGAATGTTATTTTCTTGATATTTCTTGATAAAATCAATCACATCTATTTCACTGTTTTCGAGCCAGCCGTTTGTTGCAATTTTTCGGTTCAAACAATCGGCACCCAAAATGATTTTTTCGGATCCATATTTTAAAATCCAATTCAAAACCAATGCTTCATTTTTTACAGCAATACTTCCTGCTGTAATTTGATTAGCTCCATTTTCGAAAGCAATTTCAACATCAGGAGTAGTTTTCAAGCCTCCACCAAAATCAATTTTCAGGTTGGTTTTAGAAGCAATTTTATATAATACTTTATGGTTCACGATTTGATTGGATTTTGCACCATCCAAATCGACCAAATGTAAATATTGGATGCCCTGATCTTCAAATGCTTTGGCGACTTCCAATGGATTTTCGTTGTATATTTTTTGTGTGGCATAATCGCCTTTGGTCAGCCTCACACATTTTCCGTTAATTAAGTCTATTGCTGGAATGATTCTCATAATTGTAAAAAGTTTTTAAGGATTTGCTCGCCAATTTTTCCCGATTTTTCGGTATGGAATTGAACTGCATAAAAATTATTATGTTGTAATCCAGCACTAAACGGAAGGATATATTCGCATGTCGCAATAGTTTTTTCTGAAAGTTCAGCATAAAAACTGTGAACGAAATAAACATCGTCAATTGTGTCAATTCCTTCAAATAAAGAACCATTCAAAAAGGCAAAATTGTTCCAACCAATATGGGGTACTTTATCTTTTGGCGGAAATTTTTTCACCAAAACATCAAAGATTCCCAAGCCTTGTGTGTCGCCTTCTTCTGTAAATTTGCACATCAATTGTAGTCCGAGACAAATCCCCAAAACAGGTTGTTTCAATGATTTCAGAACTTCATCTAAACCTTTTTCTTCCAAGTATTTCATGGCCGAACTGGCTTCCCCAACTCCAGGGAAGATCACTTTATCGGCTTTTTGAAGTAGATCTTTATCATCTGTAACCACACAATCATAGCCTAATTTCTGAACGGCATTTTCCACGGATTTTGTGTTTCCGGCATTATATTTTAGTATTGCAATCATAAGATTCCTTTTGTACTTGGGATTGAAAAATTGTTCGTTTTTTGAACCGCCATTTTTATCGCTTTCGCAAAAGCTTTAAAGATCGCTTCAATTTTGTGGTGTTCATTTTCACCTTCGGCTTTGATGTTCAAGTTGCATTTTGCTTGGTCTGAAAACGATTTGAAAAAGTGCATGAACATTTCCGTAGGCATTTTTCCAATCATTTCACGTTTGAAATCGGCATCCCAAACTAGCCAAGGTCTTCCTCCAAAATCGATTGCAACTTGTGCCAAACAATCGTCCATTGGCAACAAAAATCCGTATCTTTCAATTCCTTTTTTGTTTCCCAAAGCTTTTAAAAAAGTTTCGCCTAAAGCAATTGCAGTATCCTCAATCGTGTGGTGTTCATCAATTTCTAGATCACCTTTAACTTGAATTTCTACATCTAGATTGCCGTGTTTTGCAATTTGTTCGAGCATGTGATCAAAAAACGGAATTCCAGTGTCGATGGTACTTTTCCCCGAACCATCCAAATTGATTTCAATCGCAATTTCGGTTTCATTTGTTTTCCGAATCGTTTTCGCTTTTCGAGGATTTTCTTTTAAAAACTGATAAATCTCCGACCATTTTTCGGTTACAAAATCAGCTTCTGGATTTTTTTTTCCAATGAGTATACATTTTGTTCCGAGGTTTTTTGCGAGTTGGACATCGGTATCACGGTCGCCAATAACATACGAATTTTCCAAATCATAATTTCCTTTGAGGTAATGCGTCAACATTCCAGTTTCTGGTTTTCGCGTTGATAAATTTTCTTCAGGGTAACTCTTATCAATCAAGATTTCTGAAAAAACAATTCCTTCATTGGCGAAAGCCTGAATAATTTTATTTTGTGCAGGCCAAAAAGTAGCTTCTGGAAATGAGGCCGTTCCCAAGCCATCCTGATTGGTCACCATAACCAAATCGAAATCCATCTCAGTCACAATTTTTGATAAATTCTGGAAAACACCTGGAATGAATTCTAGTTTTTCCAAGCTGTCCAATTGAAAATCAACTGGTGGTTCAGCAACCAAAGTTCCGTCGCGGTCGATAAAAAGTATTTTTTTCATAGTTGTATATTTTTTAAAGCATCAATCAAAATGTGATTTTCTTCTGGTGTTCCGATGGTAATTCGAAGACAATTTGCAAGCACTTTATTCCGATTTCGAATGATTATTTTTTTTTCAATCAATTGGTTGTAAATAGCATCTGCATCGTTTACTTTCAATAATAAAAAATTCGTTTCCGAAGGATAAATTTCTACTACAAAGTCAATTTTTGCTAATTCATTTTGTAAAATGGTTCTTTGCTTTAGAATCATTTTCTTTTTGAATTCAAAATTTTTAGTATCACTTAAAATTTCCAAAGCCTTTTCCTGATTGAGTTGACTGATGTTGTAGGGTGGTTTTATTTTATTGAGTAACTTCACGATTTCGGGATTTGTTATTGCCAAACCAATTCGGGCGGAAGCCAAACCCCAAGCCTTGCTCAAGGTTTGTATCACGATCAAATTTGGATATTGATTTGTTTTTTTTGCCAATGAATCTTTGGTAGAAAAATCAATATAAGCTTCATCCACCAAAACGATTCCGTTGAAGTTTTCCAAGAGATATTCAATGTTGTCAATGCAATTTCCCGTCGGGTTGTTTGGCGAACAAAGGAAAATCAGTTTCAAGTTTTTATCATTTAAAAAGGGTTCTACCGCTTCAATGTCCATTTGAAAATTTTCTTTTAAAGGCAATTGAATCAACTCAACACTATTGATTGCGGCAGCAACTTCATACATTCCGTAAGTTGGAACAAAAGTCAAAGCCTTGTCTTTTCCAGGTTCACAAAAAAGCCTGAAACACAAATCGATAATTTCGTCGCTTCCGTTTCCGAGAAAAATAGTTTTAGGTTGTACAGCTTTTATTTCGCTTAACTTTTGTTTCAATGTATTTTGGAAAGGATCGGGATAGCGGTTCCACTCGCCAAACGGATTTTCATTGGCATCCAAAAAAACACCTTCGCTTCCTGAAAATTCATCTCTGGCAGATGAATAGGGTTGGAGCGACAACATATTTGGTCGAATTAATTGTTCTAGATTAATCATTTTGCAAACTTTTTAAACGGATGGAAACTGCATTTTTGTGGGCCAAAAGTTGTTCGGCTTCCGCCAAAATTTCGATGGCAGGACCAATGTTTTGTAATCCAATGGCACTAATTTGTTGGAACGTTATTTTTTTGACAAAACTGTCCAGCGAAACACCAGAATAATTTTTGGCATAACCATTTGTTGGCAACGTATGATTGGTTCCACTGGCATAATCTCCGGCACTTTCACAACTGTAATTTCCCAAAAAAACCGAACCAGCATTACTGATTTTAGTAGTTAATTCAGTTGCATTTTCAGTAGCAATAATCAAGTGTTCTGGAGCATACAGATTACTGAAATCGCTACATTCCTCAATAGACTTCAGCAAAATTGCCTTACTATTTTTCAATGCTTTTAAAACTGTTTCTTTTCGGGATAGCTTTCCCGTTTGAATTTCTAAAGCCTCAATTGTTTTATTGATGATGGATTCATTGTCAGATAGTAAAATCACTTGACTATCAGCTCCATGTTCGGCTTGCGATAATAAATCGGCAGCTATAAATTCAGGATTTGCAGTTGTATCAGCAATAATCAACACTTCACTTGGACCTGCAGGAAGATCGATGGCAACGCCATATTTCAAGGCTTCCTGCTTTGCAGCCGTGACAAATTGATTTCCCGGACCAAAAATTTTCTCCACTTTTGATACCGTTTCTGTTCCCAAGGTCATTGCTCCAATTGCTTGAATACCACCAATTTTATAAATTTCAGTTATGCCAATCAATTGGGCAACATATAAAATTACAGGATTGATGTTGCCTTCTTGATCTGGAGGTGTACAAAGAATGATGTTCTTGCAACCTGCTATTTTTGCAGGAATTCCCAACATTAAAACGGTTGAAAAAAGTGGAGCAGAGCCTCCCGGAATGTAAAGTCCGATGGTTTCAATGGCCCGACTTTCTCTCCAACAATTTACACCAACGCTTGTTTCAACGACTTGTTTTACTTCGATTTGGGATCGGTGAAATTTTTCGATATTGGTTTTTGCAATATCAATGGCTTTCTTTAATTCTGACGGACTGAAACTGATGCTGCTTTGAATTTCTTTTTCGGTTACTTTTAGATTTTCAATTTTTGCATTATCAAAAAACTGAGTATATTTTTTAACAGCCGTATCACCATTTCGTTTTATTTCTGAAAAGAGTTGTTGTACGGTTTCGTCTAAATTTTTCTGAGAAAAGGAAGGTCTTTTGATAAGGTTTTTCCACTCTTCTTTTGTCGGATTGTTTATTTTTTGTAGCATTAGGCAATCATTTTTTCAATGTTAATAATCAGAATTCCTTCGGCTCCTAGAGTTTTTAGTTGGTCGATAACGTCCCAAAATTCATCTTCCTTTACGACCGAATGAATACTGCTCCAATCTTGTTTTTGAAGTGGTAAAACCGTTGGGCTTTTCATTCCAGGCAAAATGGAAGCTATGGATTGGATGGAGGAATTTGGGGCATTCAACAAAATGTATTTGTTTTCGGAAGCATTTTTTACAGATTCAATTCTGAATAAGAGTTGTTCTAAAATGGCTTTTTTTTCATCGTTTAATGCCGTATTTGAAATCATGACTGCTTCACTTTTAGTAACCAGTTCTACTTCTTTCAAGCCATTCATTTGCAAGGTGCTTCCTGTGGAAACGATGTCGAAAATTCCATCAGCCAAACCAATTCCTGGAGCAATTTCGACGCTTCCGCCAATGGTTTCGATTTCGGCTTCAATTTGATTTTGGGTAAAATAATTCTGTAAAATGTTGGGATAGCTTGTGGCTACTTTTTTCTGATTGAAGAAAGTTAAACCAGTGTAGTTCTCCTCTTTCGGGATGGCAATTGACAATCGGCAATTGGCGAAGCCCAATTTTTTTAGAAGGTTTACTTTTTTATTTTTTTCCCAAACCTCATTTTCGCCCAAAATACCAACATCAGCAACACCTTGCTCGACATATTGCGGAATGTCGTCATCACGCAGAAACAGAATTTCGACAGGAAAATTTGAAGAAGTTGTTTTAAGTTTTCGTTCTCCATTAGAAAGTTTTATGCCACATTCTTTTAGTAGCTCCAGTGATTTTTCGCTTAATCTTCCATTCTTTTGAATGGCAATTTTCAGTTTACTCATTTTTTTTTTAAAATTGTGCTTGAGCAAAAAGAATAGGAAGTTGTGGCCAACAAAAAACCCGTCTGATTGCTCAAACGGGTTCGGAATATTTTATTCAGTTACAAACAAATCATATCCATCTCGCTTGAGTGCAAGTATGAAGATGATGATGTAATTGATTTTGAAACATTTTATTTGTTGTTGTATTATGATGCAAAACTATATAAAAATTTATTACCATTCTAAAATTTAAAAGATAATTATGAAAATATTTTTTTTAGTTTTGAATCATTGTGTGAAAATTGATTTTTAAAAAAGCCATTAAAATTGAATCTTAATGGCTTTCTTTAAAGTTGTTAGTTGTTGATTTTGATGAGTTCTACTTCAAAAATCAAGTCACTTTTTGCAGGAATTACATTCCCTCTGGCTCTGTCTCCATAAGCCAAGTTATAGGGAATATAAAATTTGTATTTAGACCCTTCCGTCATTAATTGCAAACCTTCTGTCCAACCAGGAATAACTTGGTTTAATCCAAAATCAATTGGCTCACCTCTTTCTACACTGCTGTCGAAAACTTTTCCATCAACCAAAGTTCCTGTATAATGCACTTTTACATTACTTGTTGCAACTGGTTTTGCTCCAGTTCCTTCTTTCAAAACAATATATTTGATACCGCTTGCTGTTGTTTTTCCGTTGGCAAATTCTTTTAGAGCTTTGGCATTGGTAACGGCTCTTAATTCAGCTTCTTTCTGAGCTTCGGCTTTTTCAGCCGCATCTTTGTTGCTAAAATAATCTGAAAACACTTTTGCAGCATCGAATTTTTTGGCTAAAGCACCTTTTCTTGTGATGGTTACTTTCATAATCACATCATTTTGTTCAATTGCATTCACGATTTCCATTCCGCTAGTTACATGGCCAAAAACTGTATGCATTCCGTCCAAGTGTGGTGTTGCTTTGTGTGTAATAAAAAACTGGCTTCCGTTTGTAGCGGGACCAGAATTTGCCATTGACAAAATTCCTTCTGAACTGTGTTTCAAATCAGTGAATTCGTCTTTGAATTTATAACCTGGATTTCCAGAACCATTTCCAAGCGGATCACCACCTTGAATCATGAAATTCTTGATGACACGATGAAACTTTAGACCATCATAAAAAGGTTTTCCTTTTAATTTAGCATCTTTTACAAAAGCGTTTGTTCCTTCTGCCAAAGACACAAAATTAGCAACCGTTATAGGCGTTTTTTGGTATTCGAGCTCTAAAGTGATGTTTCCTTTATTAGTTTCAATTGTTGCAAATAAACCATCCCCAGGTTGTGGAGCAACTGCTTTTTTAGAACTAGTTGTTTTTTTTGGAGCTGCCTTTTTTGACGATTCTTGTGCAAATACTCCAGTAGTCATGGCTAAAAATAAGAAGCCTAGAAGTTTTATTTTCATTTTATTTTCGGTTTAAATTATGCTTATTTTTCTAATAGTTCAATTTCAAAGATAAGGTTTGAATTTGGTGGGATGATTCCTCCACCAGCACCAGCTTCTCCGTATGCAAGATTGGATGGTATAAATAAGATAGCTTTATCTCCAAGAGATAGCTGCTCGATTCCTTCTATAAAGCCAGGAATCATACCACTTTTTGTTCCAGCTACAAAAGCGATTGGATTATAACCACCTTGGGCGGCTCTCACTTGGTCATGCTTTCCAAATTGCTGTGCAACGGACTCAATGCTACTGTCAAACAAAGTTCCATCTTCAAAGAAACCAGCATAGTGGATAAAGATTTGAGTTCCGCTTGCAGGTTTTTTTCCTGTTCCCTTTTTTACAATACTATATTGCAGACCAGTTTTGGTTTTAGTTGATGTAGCTTTATTTTTGGCATGAAAAGCTGTTTTTTCTTCGATTACGGCTTTGAATTTTTCGTTGTAGATTCTTTTTTCCTCCGCTTCAATCAAAGCTTGTTTTTTAAGGTTTTCAGCTTCATTTGCAAAATAATCACTGAAAACTTTTACGGCATCAAATTTCTTTGCAGCTTCACCTTTTCTAATAATTGTAATCGAAACTATAGTATCATCCTGAACAATTTTGTTTACCGTTTCCATTCCGTTTTCAACTACGTGACCAAAAACGGTATGTTTTCCGTCCAGCCAAGGCGTTTCAACATGAGTGATGAAAAACTGGCTGCTGTTTGTTGCTGGACCAGAATTTGCCATGGATAAAGTTCCAGGACCACTATGTTTTAAATCCGTAATTTCATCCTTGAATTTATAGCCAGTGTCTCCAGAACCATTTCCTAGTGGATCACCACCTTGAATCATGAAATTTGCTAAAACCCTATGAAATTTGAGTCCGTTATAAAAAGGTTTTCCTTTGAATTTTTCATTTACGAAAGTATTTTTTCCTTCGGCAAGAGTAACGAAGTTTGCCACAGTAACTGGTGTTTTTTCGAATTCTAGCTGAACGATAATGTCGCCTTTTCCAGTTGCAATTTCAGCATATAATCCATCGGGAAGTTCGCTGTATTTGTCGTTACAGGAAAAAAGTGCAACCGATAAAGTCAATAACAGAAATAATCTTTTTTTCATTCTTTTTAAAATTTATTATTCAGGTTTAGTTTCAGTTTTTATAGTCTCGGTTTGTATAGTTTCTCCTACTTTGGGTTTTGCTGGAATTTTTGGTCTATCATCAGGTTTGAAATCCCTCAAAGTAACAGTACAAACAATTGGTAAGTTCGGACCAATTCTATCGTTATCACCTCTATATCCAAAGCCCATGTGGGAAGGAAAAAGAAAGGTTACTTTTTCATTTTTTTTCATCAATTTGATACCATCACGCAAACCCATCAAGATATTTTGCTTGTCTACAAGATAACTTTGTGGTCGAAGCTCAACTTCTGAATAAATGACGTTTCCATTCAAATCTTTGATATTGTAATCAAAAAAAGCAACATCGCCTCGCTTTGGAGTTAAAGTGTCCTTGGTGTTTTTTACTTCATAAAAATACCAATAGCCTTTTTTGGAAGCCAAATATTCTACTTTTGGATTGCTTTTGATTACAGAATCAATAAGAGCTTCTTCTCCAGCAATAAGTTTGATATTTCGGTCTACAGATTCTTTCATAAAAGTTCCCGATGTCTGCGAAATTGGTTTTCTGGCTTGTTGCTTGGTACAGCTTACTAAAAGTGTGCCAATTGCCAGAAGGATTATTTTTTTACTTAGATTCATCTTCATTTATCATAATAGTTTTGATAATATTTTCGAACTTTGTTACCGTATCTTTCAATGATAGATAGGATTTTCCGCCTGCTGCATTAATATGTCCGCCACCATTAAAATGGTCTCTTGCAAATTGATTTACATCAAAATTACCTTGGGAACGGAATGAAATCTTGATGATATTTTCATCTCGGTGTTCGATAAAAATAGCAGCAAAAATGATTCCTTTTATAGTTAAACCGTAATTTACAATGCCTTCGGTATCACCTTTAACATAATTGTAAGTATCGAGCTCCTTCTGCGAAAGCGTAATATAGGAAGTTTTATATTGAGGAAAAAGTTTCAAATTTTGGAGTGCTTGTCCCAATAATAATAATCGATTGTAAGAATTATTGTCAAAAAGTGAATTGTGAACGTCACCATTTTCAATTCCGATATCAATCAAATCGGCTACAACTCGATGAGTAGTACTTGTTGTCGAAGGGAATCGGAATGAACCAGAATCGGTTACAATCCCTGTATAAATACAAGTGGCAACTGTTTTGTCTATTAAATTTTTATGTCCAAGAAAAACGATAAAATGATATAACATTTCGCAAGTTGAGCCATACGAAGTATCAGAATATCTATATTTTGCATAATCATCCGGTTTTTGATGGTGATCGATCATGATAAACGGAACTTCAAGCTTGTTCAACACGTTTTCCATTTCTCCAACACGGTGTAAAGCATTGAAATCTAATGTAAAAATCAAATCTGATTCCTGGAGAATTTTAGTGGTGTTTTCTTTGTCTTTTTCAAAAATCAGAACATTTTCTGAACCTGGAAGCCAAGCCAAAAAATCCGGAAATTCATTTGGAGCGATAACAATTGGTTCGTGGTTGAGTTGCAACAAAAAGTGATACAATCCAAGTGTGGAACCCATCGCGTCTCCATCTGGACTTCGGTGCGGTATGATAGCAATTTTTTTAGGTGTCGAAAGCAAATCTTTAATTGCTTCTATATCTTCGTTTTTCATAGGATGCGAAAATACGGTTTTTTGTTTAATTGTGATTTACGAATTATAGAAACTAAAGATTTTCCATTTTTTTAGAATTGAATCGTTGATAGAGATGGTGTTTTGGACCTTTTATGATTTGAGATTCATAAATCCCGATGTAACCCGATGAAAAATAGGCTACAACACAAGCAATTCCAACATAGATTCCGCATTCATAGCCAAATAATTCCATTCCCATAATCGTACATGCTATTGGAGTATGAGTCGCTCCCGAAAAAACGGCTACGAAACCCATTCCCGCCAATAAAGCAACTGGCAATGGCACAAAAAAGGACAAGGCACTTCCCAATGTCGCTCCAATAAAGAATAGCGGAGTTACTTCGCCACCTTTGAAACCAACTCCAAGGGTGAATGCCGTAAATAGTATCTTTAAGATAAAAACAGAAAAATCTTGTTGGATTTCAAAGGAATTGACGATAGTTGGAATTCCTAAGCCCAAAAATTGTGTGGTTCCAGTAAAATAAATGACAACTACAAATATAATTCCTCCGATAAAGGGTCTTAAAGGAGGATATTTGATATGTTTTGAAAATGTTTCAGTAAAAAAGCGAGTGGATTTTGAAAAAAGCATGGAAGCCAAACCAAATAGGATTCCAGCAAAAATAATCCAGAAAAGAGAAATGAAATCTAAAGAAGGAACATTTGGAATACTATAATGTGTATGCGAAACTTGCCAAACTTCAACCGTAAAATAAGCAATATAGGCCACGATAAATGATGGAACAATACTTTTATAATTGATTTTACTGAAGTATAAAACTTCGATTGCAAAAACAGCTCCTGTTAAAGGTGTACCAAAAACTGATGCAAATCCAGCACTGATACCAATAATTAATATTGTTTTTCTTTCGGATTTTGATAGTTTGAAAATACCTGAAAATTGATCGGCAATTGCAGAACTCATTTGGACAGCCGTTCCTTCACGTCCGGCAGAACCTCCAAAAAGATGTGTAATCAAAGTTCCAATTAAGACCAAAGGAGCCATTTTTAAAGGTATAATTTCAGTTGGATTTTCATATTCTTCCAAAATCACGTTGTTTCCTTTTGCAACTCCTTTTCCAAAATAATGATACATCAGCCCGATTATTAGTCCACCAAGTGGTAAAAGGAACAAAATCCAAGGATGAATTATTCTATAATTGGTAACAAATTCAAGCGAAACTAAAAATAATGCCGAACTTGAACCAGCCAAAACTCCCACTATTAAGCAGATGATTAGCCATTTGAAAACTCGATAAAAAAGGGAATTCTCGGATTTAAAACGCATTTTTCAAGTCAATTCGATTGTGCTAAAGTAAGCTATTTTCTAAAAATGTAAGAATATGGATTTTCAATTCACTTTTTTTAAGCGTATTAAAAATCAATCAAAATCTCAAACCTAAACCGTTTTTTGTATTTTAGCACAACATTTAAATAAAGCTATGATTTCGGATACTCAATTTCAAAACGAACTAAAACTACTCATCGAAAACGCAATTAGGGAAGATGTTGGTCCTGGCGATTTCAGTTCATTGGCCTGTATTCCAGCTGATGCAAAGGGAAAAGCTAAATTGTTAGTCAAGGAAGACGGAATCATTGCTGGTGTAGAATTTGCCAAGATGATTTTTAATTATGTAGATCCGAATTTAAAAATAGAAACCTTTATCAACGACGGAACACCAGTAAAATATGGCGATATTGTTTTTCACGTTGAAGGAAGTTCACAATCCATACTAAAATCCGAGCGTGTTGTTTTGAATTCAATGCAACGAATGAGTGCGATTGCGACAAAAACCAATAAATACGTTCAACTTCTTGAAGGAACAAAAACCAAGATTCTCGATACACGAAAAACCACTCCAGGTTTTCGAGCTCCCGAAAAATGGGCCGTTAAGATTGGTGGGGGCGAGAATCATCGTTTTGCCTTGTACGATATGGTAATGCTCAAAGATAACCACAACGATTTTGCAGGCGGAATTACAAAAGCCATCGAAAAAACGAAAAATTACCTAAAAGAAAACAATCTAGATTTAAAAATAATTGTTGAAGCCAGAAATTTGGATGAGATCAAGGAAATTCTGCAAAGCGAAGGTGTTTACAGGATTCTGATTGATAATTTCAATTTTGAAGATACCAAAAAAGCTGTAGCCTTAATTGGGGATAAATGCTTGACCGAATCTTCAGGAAATATCAACGAAAAAACGATTCGAAATTATGCCGAATGTGGTGTGGATTTTATTTCTTCTGGAGCCTTGACGCATTCGATTTATAATATGGATTTGAGCCTGAAAGCGATATAATTATGTCTGAAAAGATAGAAAATCAAATAAAGAAAATACCTGTTGCAAGGAATCTTATGTACTTTACAAAACACATAAAATTGCCTTGGCTCGAAGGCTTGTCTTTCTATGATTTACTCGAATTATATGGCATCGGAATTGCACAAGGAGCGATTTCTTATCGTGCGGGAGCCATTGCTTTTAGCTTTTTTATGGCACTTTTTCCGTTTGCACTTTTCATTTTAAACTTAATTCCCTTTATCCCAATAGAAGGATTTAAGGAGGATTTTCTTCGGTTTGTAGAAGAAAGTGTTCCGCCAAATACTTTTGAAGCTATTTCCTCTATTATTCAAGATATTACCAATAATAGTTATGGAGATTTGCTTTCGTCAGGTTTTATATTGTCTAGTTTTTTGATGGCCAATGGTTTGAATGCCATTCTTGGAGGTTTCGAAAATTCGCATCACGTCTTGATTAAACGCGGCTTTTTCAGGCAATATTTTGTAGCCTTGGCCATGTCTCTATTGCTTACATTTCTGCTGATATTTACAGTAGCAACAATCGTTATTTTTGAGGTTTTTATCCAAAAAATAAAAATACAAGACGTCTTTAATGACAATATCCAAATCATCGTTATCGGTCGATATGTGTTTTTTATGCTCATGATTTTGGTCACAACCTCTATACTTTTTAAATTCGGAACAAAAGAAACAAAAAAGAATTCGTTTATCTCCATAGGATCAGTATTTACAACGGTTCTCATCATTTTATCCTCTTATGCTTTCGGAATTTGGGTAGTTCGATTTTCAAAATATAATGAACTTTATGGATCAATCGGTACACTTTTGATCATGATGTTCTATATTTGGTTAAATTGCATGATCCTTTTATTAGGTTTCGAACTCAACGCCACCATCAACAGATTAAAAAGAAGAAATTTGTTTAATTAGGAGCTATTTCCCGCTATCCGTTCCAATCTTTTCCCTGCTAAAGAAGCAGGAAAAAGGATTTCCACTACTATCGGGGCTAAAACATCACGGTTATGAAGAACGTTTTTTTATTAATTGTCACATTATTCATCACATCAACTTATGCTCAAAAAACCGTTATCGGAAAATGGAAATCCATCGACGACGAAACGGGAAAAGCACTCGCCATTGTCGAGATCTATGAAGAAAACAATAAAATTTATGGAAGAGTAATTGAAATACTCAATCCAAAAAACAAAAACCGAACGTGCGAAAGTTGTCCAGGTGAAGATAAAGACAAGCCTATCCTTGGATTGACAGTTATTAAAGGCCTTAAAAAAGATGGCAAAGAATATAATGGAGGAAAAATCCTGGACCCCAAACATGGAAAATTTTATAAATGCTACATCAATCTCGAAAGTGATGATAAGCTAAAAGTTAGAGGTTATATTGGGATTTCCTTATTCGGTCGAACACAGTATTGGCATCGGGTTAAATAAATTCAAAGATTCAAAGATTGAAAGATTGAAAGATTTTCTAACTAATTGCCATAATCATAAGTCTAACACCATATACCCAATACCTTAATACCCAAAATGCATTTCATCGAAGTAATTTTACCGCTTTCGCTCTCCAAAACCTTTACGTATTCAGTTTCAGAAACTGAATATAATTATCTCAAAAAGGGTTTTCGAGTTGCTGTTCCTTTTGGTAAAAACAAAATATATACAGCACTTGTAATTGATATCCATCAAAACGCACCCACTTTATACGATGCAAAAGAAATTCATCAAATTCTGGATGAAACTCCAATTGTCAACGAAATCCAAATTAAGCATTGGCTCTGGATTGCGTCCTATTATATGTGTGCCATTGGCGACGTTTACAGAGGTGCAATGCCATCGGCTTTTTTGCTGGAAAGCGAAACTATAATTTCTCAAAAAACAGCATCATTCGTTGATGAAAGCCAGTTTTCTGACGATGAATTTCTAATATACGAAGCTTTGCAACATCAATCGTCATTAAAGATTCAGGACATTGTAGCAATTCTAGGCAAGAAAAATGTGTTGCCGGTTATTCAAAAACTTATTCAAAAAAATATTCTTTTCTTGGAGGAAGAAATGTCCGAAGTGTATAAGCCAAAACTCATCCGATATGTTCGATTGCATCAAAAGTTTAATTCAGATGAAGGTTTGGGTCAACTATTGGATACGTTGAAAAACGCCAACAAGCAAAAGGAAATCGTTTTGAGCTATTTTCAATTGACTGCTACAGAAAAACACAAACCTATTTCGGTGAAAATGTTACTTGAAGCTTCGGGTACAACTTCAACCGTGATTAAAACGTTGATTGATAAGGAAATATTCGAAGAGTACCATATTCAAATCGACAGGGTTAATTTTGATGAAAATCAAAAAGAAAAAAACTTAGTTTTAAGTAAAGCTCAGCAAAATGCTTTCGATGAAATCATTTCAAGTTTTAAAACTAAAGAAGTAACGCTTTTGCATGGTGTAACTTCTAGCGGAAAAACAGAAATCTACATCAAGCTTATTGAGAAGTATTTGAAAGAAGGAAAGCAGATTCTATATCTTCTGCCAGAAATCGCCCTAACAACTCAATTGGTTGGCCGATTAACAGCTTATTTTGGGAATAAAGTGGCCGTTTTTCATTCAAAATACAGCAATAATGAACGTGTTGAAGTTTGGAACCAGCTTTTGCAAGATTCCGAAAAAGCCCAAATAGTGATAGGAGCGAGGTCGGCCTTGTTTTTGCCTTTCAATAATTTAGGTCTTATCATTGTAGATGAAGAACATGAGCAAACCTTCAAACAACAGGATCCAGCACCTCGCTATCATGCCCGAGATGCTTCGGTGGTTTTAGCAAATGCTCATAAGACTAAAGTTGTTTTGGGTTCGGCAACGCCAAGTATTGAGACCTATTTCAATGCAAAATCCGAAAAATATGGACTTGTAGAAATTACGGAGCGATTTGGAAATGTCATGATGCCCGAAATAGAATTGGTGGATTTAAAAGACAAATACTTCCGTAAAAGAATGACGGGTCATTTTAGTGATGTCTTGATTGAAAATATTACCGAAGCCTTATCGCTTGGCGAACAAATTATCTTGTTTCAAAATCGCAGAGGATTTTCGCCTGTTGTAGAATGCATGACGTGTGGACATGTGCCGCAATGCCAACAATGCGATGTTAGTTTGACCTATCATAAGCATAAAAACCAATTACGTTGTCATTATTGTGGTTACTCGATGGCAAATCCAACCAATTGCCATGTGTGTTCGAGTGTCGATTTGACCACAAAAGGATTCGGAACCGAACAAATCCAACAGGAATTGATTCAGCTTTTTCCGAATTCAAAAATTGGAAGAATGGACCAAGATACTACGAGAGGGAAATTTGGGTTCGAAAGAATCATCGACAGTTTTAAGAATCGTGAAATTGATATTTTGGTGGGAACCCAAATGCTGGCGAAAGGTTTGGATTTTGATAATGTTTCTTTAGTCGGAATTATGAATGCAGATAATATGCTGTATCATCCTGATTTTCGTGCCTTTGAAAGGAGTTATCAAATGATGACGCAAGTTTCGGGTAGGGCAGGACGATCTGAAAAACGTGGAAAAGTCATCATTCAAACTTATAATCCCGATCATAACACGATTCAGCAGGTTACCAATAATGATTTTGTAAGAATGTATAAGGAACAATTATATGAGCGTCAGATTTATAAATATCCGCCGTTTTTTCGTTTGATAAAGATCACACTCAAGCATCGTGATTTTGAGAAATTGAAAGAAGGTTCGATGTGGTTGTTTCAGGTGCTTCATCAAAATTTAGGGATTCCGGTTTTAGGTCCCGAAGAACCACCGATTAGCAGAATAAGGAATGAATATATTAGAACCATTATGATCAAGATTCCTCAGCAATCCTCCATTGGAGCGGCCAAAAAAAATGTCCAGAAAATCCTGAACAGTTTTGAAACGGTTGCCCAATATAGGGCTATAAAAGTGGTGGTAAATGTTGACTTTTATTGAGAATCTTCAATTGCTTTTTTTAGTTCTTCTTTCTTGTTCCTGCTCAGAGGAATTTTTGAAGCACCAATTTCGGCAAATTTGCTGTTGAACTTGTCAATCTTGTCGATGTTCACTATAAATGATTTGTGAACACGGATGAATTTATCCTTTGGTAAATCGTTTTCAAAAGCTTTCATGGTGGATAAAACCAAATGATTTTCGTCGTCCGTTATTACCTTTACATAATCCCCATAGGCTTCCACCCATTTTATTTTGGAGGTAAAAACCTTTAAATTTTTAAGCTTGCTTTTGATGAAAATATGATCGCCATCTTCCTCAAGACTTTCATTTATTAGTAATTGCATATTTAAAGCTCGTTTTACAGAAGCTTCGAAACGAACCGCAGTTATAGGTTTTTGTAAATAATCTGTAGCATCATAATCGAATGCTTTAACGGCATATTCAGGTTTTGAGGTAATAAAAATCACTTGAGGTTTGACTTTTAAATTATCCAAAAAATCAAAACCACTCACGATTGGCATTTCAACATCTAGGAATAATAAGTCGATAGAAGTATAGGACATGAAATTTTTCGCTTCAATCGCATTCGAAAATTCGCCGACAAGAATGAGATTAGGATGATTGTTTGCTAGCTTACTAACAATCATTCTTTGGATAGAACTATCGTCTACAATAACACAACTGAGCTTCATAAATGGACCAATATATTTGGAGAATTTAAAAGTATATTTTTTTTTAATATAACTACTACTTTTTTTGAAAAAAAATTGCAATTCATCGAATAAAAACAAATCTAATTTGCTCATTAAAAATAAATGTTTACTTTTGCACCCAATTTTATAACAAATAAAATATATTATTATGAATCATTATGAGACTGTTTTCATCTTGAATCCCGTTTTATCTGAAGTACAGGTAAAGGAAACAGTAAGCAAATTCGAAGATTTTCTTACGAGTAGAGGAGCAGAGATGGTATCAAAAGAGGATTGGGGACTAAAAAAATTGGCCTATGAAATCCAAAACAAAAAAAGTGGTTTTTACCATTTATTCGAATTCAAAGTAGCAGCTGAGGTTTTAATTGCTTTTGAAACTGAATTTAGACGTGACGAAAGAGTAATGCGTTTCTTGACTGTAAGTCTTGACAAACATGCAATCTCTTGGGCAGAAAGAAGAAGAGCAAAACTAAAAGCAGCTAAAGCATAATTATTATGGCAACATTACAACAATCAGCTTCAGGAAAAAAAGACGGAGATATCAGATATTTAACGCCTTTGAACATCGAAACAAACAAAACTAAAAAGTATTGTCGTTTCAAAAAATCTGGAATCAAATATATCGATTATAAAGATGCAGATTTCCTATTGAAATTCGTTAACGAGCAAGGAAAAATTCTTCCACGTCGTTTAACTGGAACTTCATTGAAATACCAAAGAAAAGTGTCAGTAGCTGTGAAAAGAGCAAGACATTTAGCTTTAATGCCATACGTGGCCGATTTATTAAAATAATTTAAAAACAACAGTTGTTGCCTCGCCAGTGGCGGGCTAACTTCTATAATAAGGACAACAACATGGAACTTATATTAAAACAAGACGTAGCAAATTTAGGATTTAAAGATGATGTAGTTTCAGTGAAAGCTGGTTACGGTCGTAATTTCTTGATTCCTCAAGGATTCGCTTCTTTAGCTACACCTTCTGCAAAGAAAGTATTGGCTGAAAACCTAAAACAAAGAGCTCATAAAGAAGCAAAAGTAATTGCTGATGCAAAAGCTTTGGCTGAAACTTTGAAAGCTATCGAAATTAAGATTTCTGCAAAAGCAGGTGGTGAAAAATTATTTGGTTCTGTAACCAATATCGACATCGCTGAAGCTTTAGCAAAAGGTGGTCAAGAAATTGACAGAAAATTCATTACTTCTGGAATCGTTAAACGTACAGGTAAATATACTGCTAGCGTTAGACTTCACAGAGATGTAATCATTGAATTACCTTACGAAATCGTAGCTGAGAAATAATATTTTTCAACTTGAAATATCAAATCCCGATGCGTTGAAAAACGAAATCGGGATTTTTTTTATTTAAAATTGAATTAAGAATTTTAATTTTATGGTAAAAGAGTTTTTCCTTAAACCTTAAACCTTAAACCTTAAACCTTAAACCTTGAACCCAAAACCTAAAATGAAATACACAAGATTAACAAAAGAACAATTCGAAGAATTGCATCCAGAATTTGTAAATTTTCTGGCAACCCAGTCTATCGATAAGGCCGAATGGGACAAAATTAAGGAAGAACAGCCTCAAATTGCCGAGCAAGAATTGGATGTTTTCTCAGATTTAATTTGGGAAGGTGTTTTGACAAGAGCAGAATATTTGGAACATTTTTCTAAAAATTATATCTTTCTTTTTCATTGTAAGGAAACTCACGTACATTCAATCGTGTTGAAATCGTTGAATCCAGAAATTGATTTTCTGACAAAAGACGGTTTGCAATGGTTGAGCGACAACATGTTTACTGAAAATGTAGAAATGAAAGTGGGTAATAAAGAATTTACAGAAGAACGAAATCCGTCTATTTTTCAATTGATCCAGCAAGGTGCTTTCTTGAGCGATGGGCAATTATACAAGCAAATTATTTCGATTATTGAGTCGTAATTTTATCGGTATATTTACCATAAATTGGTTATTTTAGTGGTCTGTTTACAGGAACTAAAATAGCCAATTTCTTTTTTATGGACATTCAAGAAACCATCCAATCTTTACGCGAAGAGCTAAATCTTCATAATCATAATTATTATGTTTTGGACAATCCAACCATTTCCGATTATGATTTTGATATAAAACTGAAAGAACTTCAAGATTTAGAAAATAAGCATCCTGAATTTTTTGATGAAAATTCCCCAACTCAAAGAGTAGGCGGAATGATTACCAAAAACTTCCAAACCATTACCCATAAAAACAGAATGTATTCTTTGGATAATTCTTATTCTAAAGAAGATGTTTTGGATTGGGAAAAAAGAATCCAGAAGATGCTAGGAGATGTTCCGTTGGAATATACTTGTGAATTAAAATACGACGGAGCTTCGATTTCTATGACCTACGAACACGGAAAATTAAAACGCGCCGTGACGCGTGGCGATGGTTTTCAAGGCGATGAAGTAACAAATAATATCAAGACAATTCGTTCTGTTCCGTTGCAATTGAAAGGAGATTTCCCGGATAGTTTCGAAATTCGCGGAGAAATTATTTTGCCTCTTGAAGGTTTTGCAAAAATGAACCAAGAATTGATTGAGAGTGGCGAAACGCCTTATTCAAACCCAAGAAATACGGCTTCTGGAAGCTTGAAATTACAGGATAGTGCTGAGGTAGCAAGACGTCCGTTGGATTGTTTATTGTATACTTTTATTGGAAATGATGTGAAATTTGCAACCCATTTCGAAAGTTTGGAAAAAGCAAGAAGTTTTGGCTTTAAAGTTCCTAAGGAAGCGAAGTTGGTAAAAAGTATCGATGAGGTTTTTGAATTCATAGATTATTGGAATGTTCACCGTCATGATTTGCCTTATGAAACCGATGGTGTCGTGGTAAAAGTAAATAATCTGTATTACCAAGATGAATTGGGTTACACGGCAAAATCGCCTCGCTGGGCAGTTGCCTATAAGTTTAAAGCCGAACAAGTTTCTACCAAATTGAATTCGATTTCTTATCAAGTTGGACGAACGGGAGCGATTACACCAGTAGCCAATTTGCAGCCAGTTCAGTTGGCTGGAACTATCGTGAAACGTGCTTCTTTGCACAATGCCGATCAGATTGAAAAGTTGGATATTCGCGTAGGCGATGAGGTTTTTGTAGAAAAAGGAGGAGAGATCATCCCGAAGATTATTGGTGTCGATTTCACAAAACGTTCGTTAGATTTACTTCCGACAGTTTACATCACAAGTTGTCCAGAGTGCCAAGCCGAATTAATTAGAAAAGAAGGCGAAGCACAGCATTATTGTCCAAATTTTTATGGCTGTCCACCTCAGATTATCGGTAGGATACAACATTATATTTCCCGAAAAGCAATGGATATTGAGGGTTTGGGAGGAGAAACGGTTGCCTTGCTTTTCAATAACGATCTAGTGCATAATTATGCCGATTTATACGATTTGACGGTTGAACAAGTCATTCCTTTGGAACGAATGGCTCAAAAATCAGCTGAGAATTTGGTTAATGGAATTGAGAAATCAAAAGAAGTTCCGTTTGAACGTGTTTTGTTTGCTTTGGGAATTCGCTATGTTGGAGAAACCGTTGCTAAAAAATTAGCCAAGCATTATCAAAACATCGATAATTTAAAGAATGCAAGCCTGATGGATCTAATTTTGGTCGATGAAATTGGGGAACGAATTGCACAAAGTGTCATAGAATTTTTCGAAAATACCGAAAATCAGATCATCATCCAACGATTAAAAGACTATGGCGTTCAACTCGAAACCAAAACCGTTTTCAATCCAGATGCAACCGATAAATTAGTTGGCAAAACTTTCGTTGTTTCAGGTGTTTTTGCTAAATTTTCTCGTGATGATTTGAAGAAAGCAATCGAAGATAATGGAGGAAAAGTAGGAAGTTCTATCTCTGCCAAAACCGATTATGTGATTGCTGGAGATAATATGGGACCAGCAAAATTAGAAAAAGCTACCAAACTGAATGTTTCAATAATTTCAGAAGATGATTTTATTGCAATGCTTGGTAATTAAACACAGATTTCACAAGTTTTCACAGATAACAAAACTTAAACCATTAAGATATTAAGTTTCATTAAGTTTTAGCTTAATTTTTCTTAATATCTTAATGGTTTAAAATCTGTGAAAATTTGTGAAATCTGTATTTAAACAATAATCGTTCTCCCTTGATTCGTCTTATTTTTATCAGAATCAAAATAAAAATCAATTCGACCAAGATTGATTCCGTAGCACCCTACTTGGTTTACCAAAACGTCTTTTCCTTCCAAATTCTTTACGATTGTGGGTTTATCTAGAAAAGTATGGGTGTGTCCGCCAATAATCAAATCAATGTCTTTTGTAAGTTTTGCCAGATTTAAATCTGAAATTTTATCAGGTTCATTTTTATAATGATAACCCAAGTGTGATAAGCAAATTACCAAGTCGCAGCGCTTTTCATGTTTTAGAATTCGGGTCATTTCCTGACTTATTTCTACAGGATCATTATAAACTGTTTCTTTATAATTCTTCTTGTCTACCAATCCTTCAAGCTGAACTCCAAGTCCAAAAACACCAATTTTTATTCCGTCTTTTTCAAAAATTTTATACGGCTTTACAATTTCATTTAAAACCGTATTCTTGAAATCATAATTTGCCGAAACAAACTCGAAATTGGCATTTGGCAATTGGGAATAAAATCCGTCAATTCCATTGTCAAAATCGTGATTTCCCATCGTCGCCAAGTCATATTTCATCATACTCATCAGCTTAAATTCCAATTCTCCTCCATAATAGTTAAAATATGGTGTTCCCTGAAAAATATCGCCGGCATCTAATAATAATACATTTGGATTCTCTTTTCGAATATTTTCTACCAAAGCCGAACGTCGCGAAATGCCACCCATATTAGGGTTTTTGGCATCGCTTGCTGGAAAAGGGTCGATGTGACTGTGAACATCATTTGTGTGTAAAATCGTAAGATGTTTCACTTTTGTTGGCGAATCAAAAGCCATTAAAGGAACACTTGGAAAGGCCAAAAGAGCAGAACTTGCAGCTGTTTTTTGTATAAAATCTCTTCTTTTCATTATTATTTTTTTAAGGAACAAATCTTCTAATTTGCTACTCTTTTCTAATTCTTTCATCTCTAATCACTGGAATCGTATCTACTTCTTTAAAATAGTCAATCCAGATATTTCTCAATTTGTAATCCAAATCATAAACTGCAGTTCCTTTTTTGAAGAAATTCATACTATCACCACCATTATATAAATAATCATTTGTGGCAACATAATAAATCTGTTCTACGTCAACAGGATTTCCGTTAATCCAGATATTTTTACCCACATTATTCTTGTCAATCATAAAAGTCAAACCTGCCAAAGGATGTGGTTTTTTCTCCTTAATGATATAATCTACAATTTCTATAATCTGTTCACCTTTCAAGGCTACGACAACAAGGCTGTTTTCAAAAGGCATCAACTCAAAAGCAGTCCGAGTCGTTACGTTTCCCTTGCTGATTACGGAGCGAATCCCACCGTGATTCAACAAGCAAACATCTACCGATTTGTTTTCTCTAGACTTAAAAATTTTGTTTGCACTTGCTAAAGTAATGTCGGCCTGAAGATTTCCAATCGTGGTTTGCCATTCTCCTTTGCTTTTTTCCAAAGTTTCTGGAGCATAAGCCAAAACTTCGTCCATATCCTTATTGATTTTTTCTCGATAAGGTTTGATGAAATTGTCGATTTCAGAAACTTCAGGAATTGTATTGGTAATCGCAATTTGTTTTCCCTCTATTTTATTGACAAAAATTTTCTTTTCTCCACAAGAGATTAGGAAAATAAATGTTAAGAATAAAACAAAATGATGCGATAAGAGACTAGACTTTTTTAGATTTACCATCTGAAATGCGACTTAGTTTAATTAATTTTGTAATTCAAGTAAAAGTAGTATGTTTTTAAATTTTTTGAAGAATTTTTTCTTAAAAAGAAAGTTAAAAAATAGCGTGTTTAATGTTAACAGTAATTTTTCAAATGCAAAAATAAATACTGTGGGAATTATAGTTGACGAGAGTTATTTTAACGAAAAAGAAAATTTAATCAAGGAATTAATTAAAAATGATATCAGCCAGAATAATATTAAATTGTTGGTTTATAATGATAAATTCAAGAAGAACGAAGTTTTGAAATTTCCTTCGTTTAGCATGAAAGATGTAAGTTGGAATGGCGAAATTCAACAGCATGAAGCAATTGATTTTTTATCCAAGCCATACGATATGTTGATTAGTTATTATGATGTGACTAAAGCTCCATTGTTATTGGCTACACAACAATCTAAAGCAATTTTTAAAGTTGGTTTTTCTACAATTGATAAAAGATTAAACCATTTTATGATTAATACCAATGCTGAAAATTTTAAAGTTTTTAGCGATGAATTATTTAAGTATCTCAAAATTTTAAACAAAATATAATTATGCAATCATTTGTTGGTACAGGCGTTGCCCTTGTTACTCCGTTCAAAAAAGATTTTTCGGTTGATACCGAAGCTCTGGTAAGAATCGTTAATTTTGTAATTGATGGTGGTGTTGAATATCTTGTCGTTTTAGGAACAACAGGAGAACCTGCAACACTAACTCATGACGAAAAGGAACTGGTAATAAAGACAATCGTTGAGGCAAATAAAGGAAGATTGCCGTTGGTTTTGGGAGTTGGAGGAAACAATACCGCACAAGTTGTGGAGGAATTAAAAACAAGAGATTTTTCAGATTTCGCTGCAATTCTTTCGGTTTCTCCTTATTATAACAAGCCAACTCAGGAAGGAATTTACCAGCATTTTAGCGCTATTGCAAAGGCTTCGCCTGTTCCTGTGATTTTATATAATGTTCCGGGAAGAACGGCAAGTAATGTTTTGCCTTCAACGGTAATTCGTTTGGCAAAAGAATTCAAAAATGTGATTGCGATCAAAGAAGCTGCTGGAGACATTGTTCAAGCGATGAAATTAATTCAGACTGCACCAAAAGATTTTCTTGTAATTTCAGGAGATGATATGGTAACTTTGCCAATGGTTTTAGCTGGTGGAGCAGGAGTTATTTCGGTTATTGGAGAAGGTTTTCCAAAGCAATTTTCAGACATGGTTCGTCTTGGGCTTGAACGAAAAGTGGATGAAGCCTATGAATTGCATTATCAAATTGCAGATGCTATTGATATGATTTTTGAGCAAGGAAATCCTGCTGGAATCAAAGAAGTTCACAAAGCGTTAGGTTTGTCTGAAAATACGGTTAGATTGCCGTTGGTTCCGGTTGATCAAGATTTGTCTAGCCGAATTTCAGCATTTACAAAGAATATTGCATCAGCAGTTACGGTCTAAATTTTAAATTAAAAAATAAGATATTATGTTATCACAAACTATACAAGACGCATTAAACAAACAAATTAAAGTTGAGGGAGATTCTTCTCAAATTTATCTGGCAATGGCATCTTGGGCAGAAGTTCAAGGTTTTGAGGGTATTTCAACGTTTATGTTTGCACAATCTGAAGAAGAAAGATTGCACATGCTAAAATTGGTAAAATACATCAATCAAAGAGGTGGCCAAGCCAAAATCTCTGGAACGGTTGAGCCAAATTTAGATCTTTCAAGCTATAAAGTTTTGTTCAAGCAGTTGTTGGAGCATGAGATTAAGGTTTCGGAAAGTATTAATGATTTGGTTGGAATTAGTTTGGATCAAAGAGATTATGCAACTCATAATTTTCTTCAATGGTATGTTGCAGAACAAATAGAAGAAGAAGCAAATGCTCGATATATTCTAGATAAAATCAATCTTATAGGAGATGATAAAGGTGGTTTATATCTGTTTGATAATGAAATGAAAAATTTCACGAGCCCAATTCCAACACCAAAATAATCTTTAATCAGGATTGTTTAGGTCTAAATCTTTCCCCTTTTCCAAGACTAAAACTGCTATAAAAAAAATGTTTTGTAGTCTGCAATTAATCACTAAATTTGCAGTTGGTTTTAAAGAAAGGTGAGAATGCCTTAATGAATAATAAAACCTAATTTTTTATAATGAAGAAATTTATTTCTATACTACTTATTCTAGTTGTTTTAAGCTCTTGTAGTGAGTACCAAAAGGCATTAAAAACGGAAGAAATTGGAGTTAAGTTCGATGTTGCTACCAAGCAATATGAAAAAGGTAAGTACATGAAAGCTATCCGTTTATTTGAACAGATCGCTCCATCATACAGAGGAAAGCCTCAAGCAGAAAAAATGTTTTATATGTATGCACAATCGTTCTATAAGACAAAACAATACTACTCTTCGGGTTATCAATTTGAAAGTTTTGTTTCCAGTTATCCAAAAAGTGAAAAGAAAGAAGAAGCAGCCTATTTAGCAGCACTAAGTTTTTCTAAATTGTCACCTAGATATAGTTTAGATCAAATAGATACTTATAAGGCAATTGATAAATTACAGGATTTTATCAATGAATATCCTGATTCTCAGTATTTAGCAGAAGCAAATGTTATCGTTAAAGATTTGAGAGAGAAGCTTGAAAAAAAATCATTTGAAATTGCAAGACAATACAATAAAATTTCAGATCACAAGGCAGCTTTGGTTGTTTTAGAGAATTTCATTATTGACTTTCCTGGAACACCATATAAAGAAAAGGCCTTATATTACAGGTTTGATTCTGCTTATGAATTAGCAATTAATAGTGTTGATAGTAAGAAATTGGAACGTTTGAATGTTGCCAAATCAGCTTATGCTAATTTGGTTAAATTCAATTCTAATACAGAATTCAAAGCAAAAGCCGATGAGATGTTGGCTCGAATAGAAACAGATTTACAACAATTTTCAAAATAAAAAAGTCATGGATTTAAAAAAGACGAATGCTCCAGTTAATACAATCACTTACAACAAAACTGTAATTGAAGAGCCAACTGGAAATGTGTATGAAGCAATCACAATTATGGCTAAAAGGGCAAACCAAATCAATTCTGAAATTAAAAAAGAATTGACAGAGAAGTTAGAAGAGTTTGCTACTTATAATGACAGTTTGGAAGAAATTTTCGAAAATAAAGAACAAATTGAAGTTTCTAAATTTTATGAAAAATTACCTAAGCCACATGCTTTAGCAGTACAAGAATGGTTGGATAATAAAATCTACCACAGAGATTCTACAAAATAATAATAAGTATGTCGGTTTTAAGCGGAAAAAAAATAGTACTGGGTATTTCTGGTGGAATTGCCGCATATAAAACAGCAAGCTTAGTTAGACTTTTTATAAAAGCAGGAGCCGAGGTCCAAGTGATCATGACTCCTGCTTCTAAGGATTTTATAACACCGCTCACGCTTTCTACACTTTCAAAAAATCCTGTCCATTCTACATTTTATAATGAAGAGGACGAAAATGCCGTTTGGAACAACCATGTCGAATTAGGTCTTTGGGCTGACTTGATGGTGATTGCTCCTGCAACTGCCAATACGCTCTCCAAAATGGCAACTGGCAATTGTGATAATTTGCTACTTGCTACTTATCTTTCTGCTAAATGTCCTGTATATTTTGCTCCAGCAATGGATTTGGATATGTATAAACATCCTTCTACTTTGGCAAGTTTTAATTCGCTGAAACAATTTGGAAACATCATGATTCCTGCTGAAACAGGTGAATTAGCAAGCGGGCTTTCAGGCGAAGGACGAATGGCAGAACCTGAAAATATTATTACTTTCCTTGAAGCTGATATTGCTTCAAAGTTGCCTCTAAAAGGAAAAAAAATTCTCATTACAGCTGGACCTACTTATGAAGCGATAGATCCGGTTCGTTTCATAGGAAATCATTCGTCAGGAAAAATGGGATTTGATATTGCTAAATGTGCTGCAAATCTTGGTGCTGAGGTAACATTGATTTCTGGGCCAACACATCTTAGTACTTCTAATAGTTCGATTCAATTAATTAGAGTTTTTTCTGCTCAAGATATGTATGATGCATGTCATGCTCATTATGAAAATATGGATGTCGCTATTGCAGCAGCAGCGGTTGCAGACTATAGGCCAAAAAATGTTGCAGTTCAGAAAATAAAAAAGGCAGAACAGAGTTTTAATATAGAACTTGAAAAGACAAAGGATATTCTGGCATCATTAGGTGAAATCAAAAAAAATCAGTTTTTGATAGGTTTTGCATTAGAGACTGAAAATGAAATTGAAAATGCAAAGCTCAAAATCCAGAAAAAAAACTTAGATTTGATAGTTCTCAATTCGCTTCAAGATGAAGGTGCTGGTTTTGGAAAATCTACCAACAAAATAACCTTTATTGATAAAGATTTTAATATCCAGCCGATGGAATTGAAATCGAAAGAAGCAGTTGCAAGTGACATTCTAAACAAAGTAATAGCACATTATCATGCGTAAAATATTTTATTTTTTCTTGTTGTTTACAGGATACATTCAGGCTCAAGAGTTAAACTGTGCCGTTCAAATAAATACGCAAACCTTGACAAATGCCAATCAGCCGATTTTTAAAACATTGGAACGGTCACTCACGGAGTTTGTCAATAATACAAAATGGACCAACAAGCCGTTCAAGCAAAACGAAAAAATAGATTGCTCGATGGTAATTAATGTGACGGCCTATGGCTCTGATCAATTTGTGGCAACAATACAAGTGAGTTCTTCCCGACCAATTTATGATTCTACTTATTCATCACCAGTCTTTAATTTTAATGACAAGGATTTTAATTTTAGATATGTAGAATACGAAAATCTGATTTATAACCCAAACAGCTATGATTCCAATCTGGTTTCGGTTATGGCCTTTTATTCCTATTTGATCATTGGTATGGATGCCGATACTTTTTCTCCACTTGGAGGTTCGGATTATTTTAGAACTGCTCAAGAAATTGGAAGTTTGGCACAACAAGGCAATTTTAAAGGATGGAGTCAGGCAGATGGAAATCAGACTCGATTTATGCTTACAAATGAATTGCTTTCAGGTACTTTCGAGGCTATTCGAACCACAATGTATGACTATCATTCTAAAGGTTTGGATGTGATGAGTCAAGATGTGAAAAAGGGAAAAGAAAAGGTGAAAGAAGCTATTAATTCTTTGAGCAAGGTATATTCAGTTCGGCCAAATGCATTCTTGACCAGAACCTTTTTTGATGCGAAATCAGATGAAATTCAATCTATTTTTTCAGGTGGTCCTCAAATAGCCATCGCTGATTTGGTTGATAACCTGAATAAATTTTCTCCAATAAATTCCTCAAAATGGGCATCTATTAAATTTTAAAAAGCTATTTTTGATAACCAAAATATGCTGAATTTAAATATTTAATTTCATTAAATGCTTCTCTCACTCTCGATTAAAAATTTTGCTCTGATAGAAAAACTTTCGATTGATTTTTCTAAAGGATTTTCTATTATTACTGGAGAAACTGGTGCTGGAAAATCGATACTTCTTGGTGCATTGGGTTTGGTTTTGGGAAAGCGTGCCGATTTAACTTCATTAAAAGATAAAGAAGAAAAATGTGTCATCGAAGCACAGTTTGACGTCTCGAAATACAACCTAAAGTCTTTTTTTGAAGCCAATGATTTGGACTACGAAAATCAAACCATCATCCGAAGAGAAATTTTGCCTTCGGGTAAATCTCGTGCTTTTATAAATGATAGTCCAGTAAATTTAAGTGCACTGCAAGAATTGGGTCTTTTCCTGATTGATATTCATTCGCAACATCAAACACAAGAACTTTCCAACGAGAATATTCAGTTTCAAATTATCGATGCTATTGCTGGAAATCTTGAGTTTGTTCAGGAATATGCTTTGCTTTTAAAAAGTTATAAGCAAGAAAAAAATAAACTGTCAGCTTTATTTGAATCGTTGAAGGAAGCTAAAAAAGAACAGGATTACAATGCATTTTTATTAGAAGAATTGCTTGCTGCAAAATTGATTCCGGGACAACAAGAAGAATTAGAGTCTATATTTGAACAGTTGAGTAACGTGGAATTTATCAATGAGCAACTCGATAAATCTTTGGCTGTAGCCAATGAAGAACAGTTTGGGGTATTGCAGAATTTGAAAGAAATTAAATTAGCATTGCAAAAAATCGCCTCAATGTCTTCAGATTATAATCTTTTATTCCAAAGGACAAACAGTGTAATAATTGAGTTTGATGATATTGTTTCGGAAATTGACATGCTTTCTGAAAAGCTGGTAAACGATCCGGAAAAACTAGACTTAATCAATCAACAATTACAAGTTCTATATAGTCTTCAAAAAAAACACCATGTTGATACAATTGATGAATTGCTTGTGATTCAGAATGACTTGGAAAACAAAGTGATTTCGGTCGATGCTTTAGAGAATGATATCAAATTGATAGAAACTACTATCGAATTGAAGATGGCCGAACTGAATTCAAAAGCCATAAAAATCAGAGAAAATCGATTAAAAGCTGTTCCTGTTTTGTCAGAAAAATTAATTTATTTCTTGGAACAACTCGGAATGCCTAATGCTCGATTTAAGATTGAAGTGTCCGAAATACAACAATTTTCTTCAAACGGAAAAGATGAGATTCAATTTCTTTTTTCGGCGAATAAAGGTTCTGATTTTGGATTATTGAAAAAAGTAGCTTCAGGAGGTGAAATGTCTAGGATTATGTTAGCTGTCAAGGCTATTTTGGCACAATATTCCAAACTGCCTACGATTATTTTTGACGAAATTGATACTGGTGTTTCAGGTGAAATTGCCAATAAAATGTCGGAAATCATGAGAAAGATGAGTGAAAACATGCAAGTTTTTGCCATAACACATTTGCCTCAAATTGCTGCAAAAGGCAATGAGCATTTTAAAGTATTTAAAACTACGATTGGCAACCAAACACTATCAGAATTAAAACTGCTAACAAGCGAGGAAAGAGTAGTGGAGATTGCCGAAATGCTTTCTGGAAAGGATATTTCCGACTCGGCCATTAATCACGCTAAAGCCTTGCTGAACTAATTTTTTGAATTATATTTGTTAGATTAAACTACAAACAAGAGAAACGAAATATAAACAGAACTTATATCTTATGATTATAGAACCAAGAATGAGAGGATTTATTTGCTTGACTGCACATCCAAAAGGTGCTGAGCAAAATGTTAAAAATCAAATTGAATATGTAAAATCAAAAGGAAAGATTGAAGGAGCTAAAAAAGTTTTAGTGATTGGAGCTTCAACTGGGTTTGGTTTGGCTTCTAGAATCACGAGTGCGTTTGGTTCTGATGCTGCAACAATTGGTGTTTTCTTCGAAAAGCCGCCAATGGAAGGTAAAACGGCTTCGCCTGGTTGGTACAATTCAGCAGCTTTTGAAACAGAAGCTCATAAAGCAGGCTTGTATGCAAAAAGCATCAATGGGGATGCGTTTTCTAATGAAGTCAAAAGAGAAACTTTAGATTTGATAAAAGCTGATTTGGGTCAGGTTGATTTAATAATCTACAGTTTGGCCTCGCCAGTTCGTACTAATCCAAATACAGGAATAACACACCGTTCGGTTTTGAAACCAATTGGAAATATTTACACCAATAAGACAGTAGATTTTCACACTGGAAAAGTTTCTGAAATTTCAATAGAGCCAAGCAAGGAAGATGATATTGAAAATACAGTTGCAGTTATGGGTGGTGAAGATTGGCAAATGTGGATTGATGCTTTGAAGGCAGAAAATCTTTTGGCTGATGGAGCTACAACTGTTGCTTATTCTTACATTGGGCCTTCATTAACGGAACCAGTTTATAGAAAAGGAACCATTGGCAGAGCAAAAGATCATTTAGAAGCTACTGCATTTGCTATTACAGATAGTTTAAAAGATGTTAACGGAAAAGCTTATGTTTCGGTAAACAAAGCATTGGTTACACAAGCCAGTTCAGCTATTCCGGTAATTCCATTGTATATTTCGTTGTTGTATAAGATAATGAAAGAAGAAGGAGTTCATGAGGGAACTATCGAGCAAATCCAAAGATTGTATCAAGAAAGATTGTTTACTGGAAACGAAATTCCTACAGATGATAAAGGTAGAATCAGAATCGATGATTGGGAAATGCGTGATGATATTCAGGAAAAAGTTGCAGTTTTGTGGGAAAAGGCTACAACTGAAAATCTTTCTGAGCTAGGTGATTTAGAAGGATACCGTAAAGATTTTTATAATTTATTTGGTTTTGATGTTGAAGGTGTTGATTATAAGCTGGATACAAATGAAATGGTGAATATCGAGAGTTTACAGTAGCTTAATATGTTTTATCACAATATAACTTATTTAACAAGTAATATTGGTTTAATTAAAAAAAACGCCTCATTCGTGAGGCTTTTTTTATGGATAAAACGTTTTCTATCAAAAAATTAATCTTATATTAGCACTTGATTAACAAAAACTATTTATTATGAAAAAAATTACTTTAATTCTTTTCAGTTTTTTTGTATTTCTTGGTGCTAATGCACAAGTAGGAATTATTGAAGGGCTGAATGGAACAACACTACCTGCTGGATGGACAAATGCAGGTTTTTCAAACACAACAACTACCCCTTGTGAAGGTAGTCATTCGTGGAGAGATAATCTCTACAGTTTTTCTGCAACGGGAAGTTTGACTTCTCCAAATTATGTTGGAGCTTCAAATGGTACGGATGTTACTGTTTCGTTTCAATGGAAAGCTACTGAATGGAGTGCAGCCTCTGGTGTAGGATTTTCTGTAGTTGCTCAATATTCTACTGATAATGGAGCAAACTGGATTGCAATTGGGGATCCAATTGTTGCAGATGCAATTACCGACTGTGCAACCTTTTCAGCTGTAATTCCTGCAGCAGATCTGCCAGAAGGATCTGATTTTAAATTCAGAGTGAATGAAACATGGACAGCAGGTGATTGTTATTTCTGGATAGATAATGTCAACATTACACAGCTAACGGAATTAGCACCAAACTGTGATGCTGCTTTGGTTTCACCAGTAGATGGAAGTTCTGATGCTAATCTTTTAGGGATTTTATCTTGGAGCCCTGCTACAGGTCTTCCTTCTTCTTATGTTTTATCTGTAGGAACTACTACAGGAGGAACAGATGTTGTTAATGCTTTGAATGTTGGGTTATCAACGTCTTATAATATACCTGGAATATTGATGGGGGATACTACATATTATGTAAATATCACGCCAAGTAATGCAAATGGTGTAGCTACAGGATGTACGGAGTATAGTTTCACAACTGGACCAGCTCCGATTGAAGGTGCTTTATGTGAAAATGCTATTATTGTGGATGCATTACCATACACAACAACAGACAATACAACAAATTATGCAGATGTTTATTATGAAGGTTCTCCTGGAGCTTCAGGATGCGGATCAACATCATCTTATTTGAATGGAAATGATGTTGTATATTCTTATACAGCAACGTTTACAGGTACTATGAAAATTCTTTTAACACCTGAAGCAGGTAATACTTGGGGAGGTCTTTTCGTTTATGGAAGCTGTTCCAATATTGGGGTTAGTTGTTTAGGTGGTGTGGCAAGTTCTGCTGCAACTCCAAAAATGATTGAAGAATTTCCAGTAACAACAGGAGAAACTTATTATATAGTAATTTCTACTTTTGCTTCACCACAAACAATTGCTTTTACTTTAGATTTAACGGAAAACACATGTACAAATGGTGAAGCTACTTATACTGTTGTTCCAAATTGTGAAGAGGGGGATGAGTTTTTAGTAGAAGTTAATATTACAGATTTAGGAAGTGCAACTTCAATGTCTATTAGTGATGATCAAGGAAGTGAAGTTCAAGTTGCAGAAGCAACAGGAGTTTTTACATTTGGACCATACCCTAATACTACACCAGTAATTTTTAATGTTACTAATGATCAAGATGCAACATGTTTCTTGACAAGTACAGCATTAACACAAGCTGTTTGTCCTCCAAATTGTGAAGAAGCTGTAGTTATAACAGCTTGTGATGAAGAGATTCTTGCAGAGTTAGTTGCCGGTACTGGAGCTTGGAATGTAAGTGCATGTGGATTCAGTACGCCAGGTACAGAACTAATGTATTCATTCACACCAGAAGAAACAGGAGATTATGAACTTGAAGTAATTTCAGCTACTGGTGGTTATATCGATTATTTTTGGAAAGATGCCTCAGGAACTTGTGATAATACAGGTTGGACTTGTATTGATGATATCAATGGTGCAGGTATTGATCCAATAGGAACTTTAACAGCTGGAGTTGAATATTTATTCTTATTAGATGGTGAAGGTACTACAGCTAAAACGCACACTTTCAAAATTAAATGTCTTCCAACTTGTGAAAATGGTACAGCTACCTATACTGTAGTTTCGAATTGTGATGAAGGTGAAGAGTTCTTTGTTGAAGTAAATATTACAAGTTTAGGAACGGCTGAATCAATGACAATTACAGATGATCAAGGAAGCGAGGCACAAGTTGCTACTGCTATCGGGCCATTTACTTTTGGTCCATATCCAAATGCAACTCCTGTAATTTTTACAATTAATAATGATCAAGATGAAACATGCTTCTTGACAAGTACAGCATTAACTCAGACAGTTTGTCCTCCATCTAATGATACTTGTGCAGGTGCTATTGATTTAACGAATGAAACTTCGCCTTTAATGTCAACAACAGTTGGAGCTACTAATACAAACGCAACAGTTTGTAATGGTTCTGGAACAGAAGTTGCAAACACTCAGGCAGATGTTTACTATTCAATTGTAGTTCCGGCAGGGTCAATGTTGACAATTGGACAAACACTAAATAATTACGATTCAGCAAATATTGCTTTTTATGGTGATTGTGATAATAGAACTTCTATTGCATGTTTTGATGATAATGATTATATTCAAGTAGAGTGGGTAAATGATACAGGAAGTGAACAAACTGTTTACTGGATTCAAGATGGTTGGTCGGGTGCCGGAACATTCACATTAGAGTGGTCGGTTATTGCTTGTACGCCATCGGAAGCTGCCTATACTCTAGTGTCAGATTGTGAAAATGGAGAAGGTTTCTTAGTTGAGGTTGATGTAACTAATTTAGGTTCTGCTACTTCGGTTTCAGTTTCTGATGATCAAGGTAGTGCTGTTCAAGTTTTAACAGCAACTGGAGTTGCTACATTTGGACCTTATCCAAATGATACACCAGTAATATTTAATGTGGTAAATGATCAAGATGCTAACTGTACTCTTACAAGTCCTGTTTTGAACCAAGTCGCTTGTCCACCAGTTAACGATAATTGTGAGGGGGCTACAGTAATAACGGCTGGAGCTGAATATGGAGAACAAATTTTTGATACTACAAATATTGCAGCTACTGGATCGCCTCAAGCAGCACCAACAACATGTTTTGGATATGGCGGAGCGGATGTTTGGTATTCAGTAGAAGTTCCACCATCTGGAAATATCATAATCGAAACTGCTGATTCTACTACTGGTGATACTGGTTTAGATACTGTAGTGACAGTTTATTCTGGTACTTGTGAAGCTTTAGTTCAGGTTGGATGTGATGACGATGGAGCTGCAACGGGAGCTTATTCAAAAGTTACAGTTACTGGTCAAACTCCTGGAGCTACACTATATATAAGAGCTTATGAGTATAATGGTGGAAGTTTTGGAGGTTTTGGAATTACTGCTTATGATGAATCTGTATTAGGTAATAATTCATTTGAGAACAATGGATTCAAAGCATATCCAAACCCAGTGAGAGATATCTTGAACTTGACATATACTCAAAATATCTCTAATGTTGAAGTATTCAATATGTTAGGTCAACAAGTTCTTGCTAAATCAGTAAATGCAACACAAGGTCAAATAGATATGTCAAACTTGTCTATGGGAACTTATTTAGTGAAAGTTACTGCTGATAATCAAGTTAAAACTATCAAAGTTGTGAAACAATAAACTTTGAATGTTTACTATAATTTTAAAAGCCACCTTCGGGTGGTTTTTTTATTGTTTGTTTTTTTATAGAGAAAGGTTGAATTGTTGTGAAATTTATTTCAATAAGACTTATTTTCTTGAAAATTAAATTTTTGAAAGAAAAATATTATTGTATATTTTTTTGAAACAATTAAGAGTTGAATGTGTGTTGTAAACTGTTAAATATTAAATATTTAACTAATAAATGTTGGTCACAAGTTTTATTTTTTTTTGTTTTTTTTTACAATTTAGAAAAATGCAGTAAATTTATATCATTAACAACAACCTAATAAATATGAAAAAAATTACTTTATCGCTAATGCTGTTTTTAGCCTTAGTATCAGGTACTTATGCACAAGTTCAAGTAGGGGAAGGAACAAATGAAGTACAGTCGCTACCATTTGAACCCTATTATGGATACAGTTATGCACAATCTATCTATCTTGCGAGTGAGATCAATGCCTCTGGATCAATTACTGCTATCAAATGGTTCTACTCTGGAAGTACTAATTTAGAAGCAAGTCAGGAATTAATTGTCTATTTAGGACAGACAGACAAAGAAACTTTTGATACTAATACAGATTTTGTAGATCCTTCAGAGTTAACCGAAGTCTATTCAGGCGGAATTACAATTGCCAATCCAGGGACTCCAGGTTGGGTGACCATCACTTTGACGACACCTTTCGCTTATGATGGAACAAATAATCTTGTAGTAGCCGTTGATGAAAGTCAAGATGATTACGATAATTTTGATGATGATTTCCGTAATACCGCAGTTGTGGGAATGCGTTCTATTTTTGCAATATCAGATTCAATAGATTTTGATCCAGCAGATCCTTCCAACAATCAAGGGGGAGGACCTTTTGATTTTTCTAGAGGTACGGCTGCATTTGTACCCAATATAATTTTTGAAGGTATTCAACAAGCTTGCCCTAATCCATCAGCTTTAGGAGTAAATAATTTGACAATAACTTCTGCGGAATTAAAATGGGCTGTCAATCCTGATATCTCACTATACAATGTTGAGTATGGAGAAGAAGGTTTTGAATTAGGTTCTGGAATAGCAACAGGTAATGGTGTTGCAAATCCTTACCCAATTTCTAGCTTAAATCCTCAAACCACTTATCAGTTTTATGTTCAAGCTGTATGTGGTGGAACTACAAGTAGCTGGGTTGGTCCATTTACTTTCAGTACACCATGTGAAGCTATTACAGATTTCGTTGAAACATTTGATGAAGCGACAGTGGGTGAAGATATGCCTGAATGTTGGTCAAAAGTTTCAAACTCAACAAGTGAGTATGCTTACGTTAATGTAGTAGATTATAGTTCTTTCAGCGAAGAAAATAGTATTGAGATGTATAATTCAGATGATGCAAATGCACAACTAATTCTCGTATCACCAAACGTTACTACATTTAATGGTATGAGAGTTAAGTTCAGAGCTTATGGAGAAGGATATACTATTCAAGTAGGTACAATGACTAACCCATCGGATCCAAGTACTTTTACAATCGTTGGAACCCCAATAACATTAACGGGATCTTATCTAGAGTACTATCGAACTCTTACTGGTGCTGCCGGAAACTTTGTGGCAATCCGACATGGTTTAGGCGGAACGTACAGAACAATACACGTGGATGATGTCATTTTGGAACCAGTTCCAATTGTAGCCCCTGAGTGTGTAACCGATTTAAATGTTACTCCAGATGAAAGTTGCGGAAATTTTGCCTCTCTTTTCGAATGGAGTGCTGTAGAAGGTGCGGATGGTTATAGAATAACAATTGGAACAACTTCTGGAGGAAATGATGCAGTAGATAACGTAGATTTAGGAAATGTTACAAGTTATTCATTCGTAGGAAATCATAATGAAACCTACTATTATTCATTGGTTCCGTACAATCCTAGTGGAGATGCAGTAGGGTGTGCAATCGATAGCTTTGATACCGCTCCTGATGGATGTTATTGTGAATCAATTCCAGATCCTGAATTGACAGATAATGAAATGATTACTAATGTGCAAATTGGAGCATCTGATTTCTCAATAGAACCAGTAACGTATTCTGATAATACAGAGATAGAAACAGTAGATTTAGCACAATCGATTAATGCAAACGTGCAAATCTCTTTTGGAACAGGCTATACTTATGATACTCACATTTGGATTGATTTCAATGATAATTATATCTTTGATGCAAATGAAAAAGTATTTACAGGAGTTTCGGAGTCTGATAATCCTACTATTCTAAATGCGAGTTTTCTTATGCCAGATGATGCTGTTTTAGGAATTCATAGAATGAGAATTGGAACAGCAGATAGTGGACAATTTACTCCTAATCCTTGCTACAATGGAGGCTATGGTATAACATTAGATTTTCTAATTAATGTTACACCGGCTCCAGATTGTTTGCCTCCAACAGGTTTAGCAGCTAATACTATTCAGGCTAATACTGCTAATTTAGTTTGGGTTTCAGAAGATGATACTTTTAATGTAGAATATGGTGAAGCTGTATTCACACCAGGAGCTGGAACATTGGTTTCTGGAGTAACTGCAAACAACTTGTCAGTTAGTGAATTAACATCTAATACAGTTTATCAGTTTTTTGTACAAACAGATTGTGGAGAAGGTTCTCTAAGTCCATGGGCTGGACCATTTTCTTTCACAACAGGTTGTGATCCATTTGGAGATTTCGAAGAAGATTTCTCTACTGATGTAAACATTGAAGCACCTGAATGTTGGTCTGCAATTGTTGAATCTACAAGTCAAAATCCGTACATTCAAATTTATAATTGGTCAGATGCTGTAGAAATGTATACTTCGGATGATACTGCTGCAAATTTAACATTAATCACTCCAAGTCTTCTTGATTTGCCTGCTGGAACACACAGAGCTAAATTTAAAGCAACTAGCTATAATACTACAACGCTAATTGTAGGAACAATGACTGATCCAACACAACCAAGTACTTTTACTGAAGTTGAAACAATTGAGTTGCCAAATGATGGATTTTATGTTGATTATTCAGTTTTTTTTCCAACAACAACTGATACTTATGTTGCATTCAAGCATGGTGGAGGACAATATACAAGCGTTTACATAGACGATTTTGTTTGGGAGGCGGCTCCAACAGTAATACCAACTTGTGTAGAAGATGTTAACGTTACAGTAGACGAAGAGTGTGGTAATTATGCAAGTTTATTCGAATGGTCTGCTGTTGAAGGAGCAGATGGTTACAGAATTTCTATTGGAACCACAGATGGCGGTACGGATATTGTAAACAATGAAGACATTGGAAGTATTACAGCTATTAATTTCACAGGAAACTTCAATACTACCTATTTCTATTCTGTAATTGCTTATAATAACGTTGGTGATGCTACGGGTTGTACCGGAGGTTCGTTTTCAACAGTTGAAACAGGTTGCTATTGTCCTTCTGTTCCTGAGAGTTTTGATAATGGAGGTGTAACAAATGTAGTACTTGGAGATTATGAGTTTGCTATTCCAGAGGAATCTTATACTGATACTTCTGGTGAAGCAACAGTGCCTCTTGCTAAAGATGCTGAAACAAATCTAATCATTACCTTCGAAACGGATTATACTTATGATACAAATGTGTGGATTGATTGGAATGATAACTTCACATTTGAAGCTTCTGAATTAGTATATTCAGGTGAATCAGTAGATGCTGTCCCAACAGATTTGGATGCTTCATTCACTTTGCCAGCGTCTGCAGCTTTAGGAGTACATAGAATGAGAATTGGTACTGCTGATTCTGGTCAGGAAACTCCAAATCCTTGCTATTCTGGTACTTGGGGAGTTACCATGGATTTCACAGTTGAGATATTTGAAACTTTAGGTGTAAACTCATTTAATGCAAATAATTTCAAAGTATATCCAAACCCGGTTTCAAATATCTTGAATCTTTCCTATACCCAAAACATTACTAATATAGCTGTGTTTAACGTTCTAGGTCAAGAAGTAATTACCAATAGTGTAAATGCTACTCAAGGTCAGATTGATATGTCGCATTTGGCAGTAGGTACTTATTTAGTAAAAGTAACTGCTGGTGACCAAACAACAACAGTAAAAGTATTGAAAAAATAATTTATCAATTAAACAGTTTTTTTAAAGCCACCTTCGGGTGGCTTTTTTTTATATATAGTTTATATTTGTTAAAATTTATAAGGCTATGTTTTTCTCACTTATTATTCCTGTTTTTAATCGGCCAGACGAAATTAACGAACTACTTGAGAGTTTAGTTTTGTCTGATTTTAAACAAGATTTTGAAATCGTCGTTATCGAAGATGGTTCAACAATTCCCTGTAAAGGCATAGTTGATGCTTATACAAATAAGTTAAATATAACCTATTTCTTTAAACCAAATTCAGGTCCTGGCGATTCTCGAAACTTCGGAATGAGAAATGCAAAAGGAGACTATTTCATCATTTTTGATTCCGATTGCATTATACCAAAAAGCTATTTAACCGAAGTTACAAAAGCTCTAAATGCAAAATATGTTGATTGTTTTGGAGGTCCGGATAAGGCTTTGGATAGTTTTTCTGATGTTCAAAAAGCTATCAATTTTGCAATGACTTCATTTTTAACTACGGGAGGAATTCGCGGTGGTTCTGAAAAGTTAGACAAGTTTCAACCGAGAAGCTTCAACATGGGCATTTCAAAAATAGCTTTCGAAAAATCACAGGGTTTTGGAAACATCCATCCGGGTGAAGATCCAGATTTATCAATTAGATTATGGAATTTAGGATTTGAAACCCGGTTATTTCCAGATGCCTATGTCTATCATAAAAGAAGAATCGATTGGTCGAAATTTTATAAGCAGGTCAATAAATTTGGGAAAGCCAGACCCATTTTAAATTCTTGGTATCCAAAGCATAACAAACTTACGTTTTTCTTCCCCACAGTTTTTGTAATAGGTTTTTTGATTGCAGTAATCGCTTTATTAATCGAAATCCCTGTTTTTATTTATTGCTATGGGATCTATTTAGTATTACTATTTATAACTGCATTGATCAATACTAAAAGCCTAAAAATTGCCGTTCTATCGTTAGTGGCTGTAACCATTCAGTTTTATGGATATGGAATTGGTTTTTTAAAATCCTTTGTTTTGGTGCAACTCCTAAAAAGAAAGCCACAAGAAGTTTTTCCGGAATTATTTTTTAAAAAGTAAAAACAATGACAAAAATAATTGGTCTCACGGGTGGAATTGGTAGCGGAAAAACGACCGTTGCAAGACGATTCCAAGCATTAGGAGTTCCTGTTTATATTGCTGATCTTGAAGCAAAAAAAATCATGGAACTTTCATCTACACTTCAAAAGATTACCGACGAATTCGGGGATTCAATTTTAGATAATCAAATACTCAACCGTGAAAAATTGGCCAATATTGTTTTCAAAAATCCACAAAAGCTCCAAAAACTAAACAGCATTATTCATCCTTTGGTAAAAGAGCATTTTCAAGATTGGGTTCAAAAAAACAAGGAAGCAAATTTTGTGATTAAAGAAGCAGCAATTTTATTTGAAAGCGGAAGTTATAAAGATTGTGATAAAATTATTGCAGTAACAGCTCCACAAGAAATTAGAATTAGGCGTGTTTTAGAAAGAGATAACTCAGATTATGAATCAGTTATGAAAAGAATCGAAAACCAATGGACAGATGAGATGAGAATAGCAAAAAGCGATTATATAATTGAGAACTTGGAACTAGAAAACACTATGAATCAGGTGGATATACTCTATAAAGAATTGAAAAAATCGTAAAAAACAGGAAAGATGTTAATGTTTGGTTAATGTATTAATAGACCAAGTGTTAAAATGTTAATTTTGTGATGTATGAATAAGACATTGTTTCGTTTGTTGGTTTTTTTGATGAGTCTTTCCTTAATAGGAATAATTTTGGTGCAATTGTACCTAATTAATACATCTTTTAAGAACAATGAAGAGCAATTTAAGTACCATGTGAAACAAGTTGTTGGCAATGTAGCCGATAATTTAAAAGAACAAGAAGCTTATACAATTCTTAATCAATATAATATTTTAAAGGAAACCAAAGGAAAAGACCCAACTGAAACGGAGTTGTTGAATTTTATTTTGGTTCAGAAAAATAAGGTTACAAACAAGACCATAATTTATTCGAATAGCATTACATCTGAGGATTATAATATTAATCTTTCGTTCTTTGATAAAAAAAGTGATTCCCTAAAGAAAGTTCAAAATTTTATTTCAAAAAGTAAAACTGAAATATATTCTGGAAATTCAGTAGATAAATCGAGTATTCAGCACAGTACTGTTCCCGATATAACGATCCAAGAATCTGGAAGTATGGAACTTTTAGATAAGGCTCAATTCGAAATATTTTTTAAAGCAATTACAGAAACTAAACCTTTAAAAGATAGAATAACCAAGGAAAGGTTAAACGAAATGCTCAAAAAAGAGTTGAAACTCTATGATGTACAAACTCCTTTTGAGTTTGGAATTTACAGCAATGGCTTAGCAACAAAAATCAAATCTGATAAGTTTAAGTTTGATAAAAGCTCAACCTTTTCAATACCGGTTTTTAGTGATACAAACGGAAAAAGTAAGTTTCAGCTATTAGTAAGTTTCCCTGAAAAAAAGAAATTTTTATTTTCAGAATTAATAGGAATCACAACCTTGTCAATCGTTTTTACGTTAATAATTATAATTGCCTACAGTAGTGCCTTAAATCAATTAATTAAACAGCGTCAGATTTCTGAGATCAAAACGGATTTCATCAACAATATGACGCATGAATTCAAGACCCCGATTGCCACAATAAACTTGGCTTTGGATGCCATTAAAAATCCAAAAATTATCGAAGATCGAGAAAAGACACAACGTTATCTCCAGATGATTCGAGACGAGAATAAAAGAATGCATGCCCAAGTAGAAAATGTTTTGAGAATTTCGAAACTCGAAAAAAGAGAGCTCGATATTAGCAAGGAATCAACAGATATTCATGAAATTGTAGAAGATGCTATAGAACATGTGAATCTGATTATTGAAGACAGACAAGGAGAGATTAAAACTCATTTTAATGCCAACAGAAATACGGTTCTGTTAAACGATGTTCACTTTACAAATGTAATTGTAAACATCCTAGACAATGCCATAAAATATTCGCCAGATACACCAAAAATTGATGTTTATACAGAAAACGTAAAAGATTTTGTAATCATCAGGATTAAAGACCAAGGTGCGGGAATGGGAAAAACAGCCCAAAAAAGAATTTTTGAAAAATTCTACCGTGAACATACTGGAGATATACACAACGTTAAAGGGCATGGTTTAGGACTTGCCTACGTGAAAAGAATAATAGACGACCACAACGGTCAAATTGCTGTAGAAAGTGAAAAAGGGAAGGGTAGCACCTTCATAATAAAATTACCATTAATAAATTAAGATATGGAAACTGAAAACAAAAAAATCCTTTTAGTAGAAGACGACCCCAACTTCGGATCAATTTTAAAAGATTATTTAATCCTAAATGATTTCGAGGTAACGCTTGCTAAAAATGGAATGGAAGGGTTTGAAAAGTTCAAAAAAGATACATTCGATTTGTGCATCCTTGATGTAATGATGCCATACAAAGACGGATATACGCTTGCAAAAGAAATCAGAGAAAAAAACAAGGAAGTGCCTATTATTTTCCTAACAGCAAAGTCAATGAAAGACGATGTATTGAAAGGATATAAAGTAGGAGCCGATGATTACCTTAACAAACCTTTTGATTCAGAAGTTTTGTTGATGAAAATCAGAGCTATCATTCAAAGAAAAGCTTCTGAAACCAAAACAGATGCTACAAAATTTGAGTTCCAAATTGGAAATTTCCACCTGAATTCAAAATTACGTTTCCTAACCTTCAAAAACGAAGAGCCAATAAAACTATCTCCAAAAGAGAACGAATTATTGAAAATGTTGGCCATCTACGAAAATGATTTGATGCCGAGAGAACTTGCCTTAACCAAAATATGGAGAGACGACAATTACTTTACATCAAGAAGTATGGACGTTTACATTGCCAAATTAAGAAAATATTTGAAACTGGATGAGGAAGTAGAAATCCTAAACATCCACGGAGAAGGATTCAGATTGGTCGTAAAAAACAAACCAACAGTATCAGAATAAATCAACAAAAGCTTCGAGAAATCGGAGCTTTTTTTATGTTTTTTCAGGAGCTATTCCAGCTTTCCGTTACAAGTTTTTTTCACCTCCTTTTTTATTTTACAAAAAAAGTCGGTTTTTCAAAAAAGCTTTCCATTACTCCCGAAGCTTCGGGACTGGGCTAGTGAAGTCGATTACGATTAAAAACACAAATTGCACTAATCTCCACGAATCAATTTGTGGAGATTAGTGCAATTTGTGTCTTATATTAATTTATTTAAAACCCAATTCCAAAGCAAAACAAGCCTTTCCGTATTTCAAAATCGCAAAAATAGTCTTGTTATCTTCTTGAAATTCATCAATAGCAACTTCATCATCCAGCATCAATTCTTTCATGAAATTCATGTCGATACTCGAAATTTTTTGTTTCAATATGGTTTTATATTCCACCAAATCCAAGCACCATTCAAGGTATTTCACGTTATTTACATGATTCACAATATCCAAATCTGATAGCACTACTTTTCGTTGGTTGACATTTTTCATATCCTCATACAAATCAACTTTTTTAACTCTTTCCGAAGTAGAAAGAAGTTCAGGAAATTTTTCAAAATGCTCATGAGGCAGAGCCAAGCCTTCAGGTCTGCGGATTTTGGTGTTAAAAACTGCCCAAAAAGTTTCGCAACCAATTAATTTTTTATCACCAACATAAACTTCCAAAGCACGAATAGACCTAGAATTTTCAAGCGAAACAATCCATGTTTTTACAGTAACAATGTCTCTCCATTTTGGCAAACTGTCAATTTCAAGTTTCATCCTGCTCAATACCCATGCTTGATTGAACTCTTGCATATCGGTAAAACTAATTCCACCAACTTCAGCATGATCTCCAGCTGTAAGTTGGAGGATATTGCACAAATCAGTATATTTCATATAACCGTTTGGAGTACATTGCGTGAAATTGATTTCCCAGTCTTTACTGAAAATCGAAGTGAAATTTGGATCAATTGGCATAATAATAAGTTGTTATTAGCATTTAAAGCTGTCAATATATTCTATAGTTTTTAAAAAATCAGTTTTGTAATCAAACCACTTTGCGTTTTCAGTTCTTTTGAACCAAGTCATTTGACGTTTTGCAAATCTTCGCGTATTTTTCTTGATCTCTTCAATAGCAAAATCTAATGTAAAATCACCATCAAAATAACTAAATAATTCTCGGTAACCAACCGTTTGTAGTGCATTCAACTCTTTATTTGGATATAATTTTTGAGCTTCCGCCAATAATCCAGCTTCCATCATCAAATCTACACGAAGATTGATTCTGTCATACATTTCTTGTCTGTCGGCTTCCAAGCCTATGATGATTGATGTGAAATTTCGAATATTCTTTTTCTGATTTAAAAAGGAAGAATAGGGTTTTCCAGTTCCGATGCAAACTTCTACAAATCGCATCATCCGTTGTGGATTTTGCAAGGTTTGTGGGTTTTCGTTTGAAATTTTGTCGAAGTAAATTGGGTCTAATTCCTGTAGTTTTTGCTGTAAATATTCAATTCCGAAGGCTTCATAATTTTGATTCACTTCTTCTCGAACGGAATTTTCGATTTCGGGAAAATAATCGAAACCTTTCAAAATGGCGTCTACATACAATCCAGAACCGCCAACTAAAATCGCATAATCGTTGGTTTCAAAAAGGGAATCGAGTTTAGCAATGGCTTCTTTTTCAAAATCGCCAACGGTATAATTTTCGAAAATAGATTTGTTTTGAATGAAATGATGAGTTGCCGAAGCCAATTCTTCATCTGAAGGAACAGCGGTTCCAATTTTCATTTCCTTGAAAAATTGACGCGAGTCGCAGGAAATGATTTCACAGTTGAAATGACTTGCTAATTTGATGCTCAAGGCGGTTTTGCCAATTGCTGTTGGGCCAATGATGGTGATGAGTTTTTTCATTTGTAGCAAAGTTACTTTTTATACAACTGTTTTTAAAATTCTGCTGTTGATTTTTAAAATTTTAGTTGATTGGTAGCTGTTTTATAGCCCGGATTGTAGTGGAAAGCTTTTTTGAGAAGCCGACATTTTTTGCCAGATAAAAAAAGCGACCGAAGGAAACTCTTTTTTATTTGAGCAAAAAAGGAGGCTTGAAAAAAACTTGAAACGAAAAGCCGGAATAGCTTTGGAAAAAAAATTAATTATCGAGAGTTGTTCCGCATTTGTAGCAGAATTCGGCAGTATTTCTGTGATCATTTGTGCCACATTTTTTGCAGGCTCCTGGTAAAAGATTTTTGTTTTTTCGTCCGCTTGCTAATTCAGCGGTTACTATTCCTGTGGGAACGGCAATGATTCCGTAACCTAGAATCATGATGAATGTTGCGATAATTTTTCCAAGTGGTGTGATAGGAGCGATGTCGCCATAACCTACGGTTGTTAGCGTCACAATACACCAATAGATGCTGGTTGGAATACTGGTAAAACCGCTTTCTGGGCTTTCGACTACATACATCACGGCTCCTAAAAGAATCGAAATAATGAAAACGAAATAAATGAAGACAATGATTTTGGTTTTACTGGCGTTGATGGCGAGCTTGAGTTGTGATGCCTGACCTGAAAATTGCACCAGATTTAGGATTCGGAACAGTCGTAAAAGTCGCAAGGCACGAACAACGGTGAGGATTTTTGTACTTGGAATGAAAAACGAAAGATACATGGGTAGAATCGAAATCAGGTCGATGATGCCATAGAAACTGAAGATGTATTTGAGAGGTTTTCGGCTGGAAATGATTCGTAATATGTATTCGATAGAGAAGAAAATCGTTATAATCCACTCAGAAACAATAAACAAATTATGATAAACGGTGTCTAAGCTTTCGACGCTTTCGAGCATTACTAGAAAAACGCTCAGGAGAATTACTAATAAAAGAATGATGTCGAACAATCGTCCTGCCGGAGTGTTGACGCCATGGATGATGATGTTTACTTTTTGACGAAAGATGTCATAAGGTGTCTTGAGGTCCTTTTTTTTCATACCGTCTAAAATACGGAAACTATTTTAAAAACGCACAATTTTATGGTACTTGCTTTTTTTCAGGTAGCCAAGAATGATATTTTTAGCATCACGGTTACTTGGAAGTGGCGTTATGATGTTTTTGAGTACTTCGATATTGCTGATTTGATAATTTAAATCGTAGAAAGCATAGCCTAAAAGCAAGCCGTTTTCGAGTACAACGGCACTTTTTTCTTGAATGTTTCGGCCTCTTTCAATGATAATCATGTTTTGATTTTGGTATTCGTTGTTCGCCAAAAATTCTTCTGCACGAAGGTTGTACTCTTCTGGTGATTCTTTTTGAATACAGGCCCCATTGCATTGATTGAGCTGATAGGGGAAACAATTGGTCTTTGGATTGTCGAGTCCGTTTATTTTTTGGCACAGATTATACTTTTCAGTAAACTGAAATAATTTATTTTGTGCTTCTTGATGGGTTGCAAAAGAGGCAATTTCTTTTTTTCGTAAATCGGATTTTTCCAAAACTATAGACAAATAACCATCGTCATCCAGTTTTGAATATAAGGACCATGGAAAAACTGTTTTACGTAAAGCCCTGTTATAATTAGGTTTGTTGACTTTTATTTCTTCGGATTCTTTTAACAAAGCAATCAGTTCGCTTCCTGTTTCTTCATGCGAAACGTCAAAAACTTCGGCTTGAATTTTTTTATCTTTTCGTGCAGATCCTGTAAAATGCTGGTTCACACGTTTTTTGATATTTCGGCTTTTGCCGATATATATGATGTCGCCGTTTTCTTTATGGATATAGTAAATTCCAGTCGTGGATGGTAATTTTGAAATAATATCCAGAAGTTTTGGTGCTAATTTTTTCTCGACTTCGGTTTTGATGAAGGTCTTTACGATTTCTTTTTCCAAATCTTTGTCGAGTAGCATTTTGAATAATTTCACGGTTGCCAAAGCATCTCCGGTGGCACGATGTCTGTTGGCCATCGGAATTCCGAGTGCTCGAACTAATTTCCCCAAACTGTAAGAAGGTTGTTCTGGAATTAGTTTTTTTGCCAATTCGACTGTGCAAATAGTATGGCGTTCAAAATCATAACCCAAACGGGAAAATTCAGTTCTAAGGATTCGATAGTCAAATTGGGCATTATGTGCGACAAGAATAGTGTCTTGCGTGATTTCTATAATTCGTTTTGCTACTTCATAGAACTTTGGAGCACTTTGCAACATGGCATTGTTGATGCCTGTCAGTTTCACCACAAAAGGCTGAATTGGCTTTTCAGGATTGACCAAACTGATAAATTGATCGACGATTTCGTGTCCGTCGAATTTATAGATGGCAATTTCCGTTATTCCTTCTTCATTGAATTGGCCTCCAGTGGTTTCTATGTCGAGTATGCAGTAAATAGTTTAAAAGTTTAAGGTTTATAAGTTTAAAAGGGAAGAAGAAGTCTTGTCTCTTTACTCTTTTTTCTATGCTCTATTTTCTTCCTCCAAATATACTACTTCCAATCCGAACCATTGTACTTCCGCAATCAATTGCAAGTTGATAATCGCCAGACATTCCCATTGAAAGGGTGGTTAATTGGGAGTTTTTAGTTTTTAGTTTGTCGAAAATAGTTTTTAAATGTAAAAATTCTTTCTTGATTTGGTCTTGGTTTTCGGTGAAAGTTGCCATTCCCATCAAGCCTTTTATATTTATGTTTTCAAATTTGTCATTCTGAACTTGTTTCAGAATCTCAATTAATTCAGCTTCATCTAAACCGAATTTTGTTTCTTCTTCAGCAATATGAATTTGCAAAAGACAGTCGATGATTCTGTTGTTTTTTGAAGCTTGCTTGTTGATTTCTTCCAATAATTTCAAGGAATCAACGCCGTGAATTAAACTGACAAATGGTGCCATAAATTTGACTTTGTTCGTTTGAACGTGACCAATCATGTGCCATTCGATGTCTTTTGGCATTTGCTCAAATTTATCTGCCATTTCTTGGATTTTGTTTTCTCCAAAAATGCGTTGTCCGGCTTCGTAAGCTTCCATCAAATCGGAAACGGGTTTTGTTTTTGAAACGGCAACTAGGGTTACTGTTTCAGGAAGCGATGATTTTATTTCGAGTAAATTATTTTTTATTGACATAACATTTTTATTTTAAAAAGAAACCATTAAGGGATTAAGAAAAATTAAGCCTTAATGAAACTTAATATCTTAATGTTTAAAAATCTTTCAATCCTTTAATCTTTCAATCAAATTTCATACACAACAAGCCCACTTCTAAACTTCGGATCGATGTAGGTGCTTTTTGGAGGCATAATCAAATTGTTATCCGCCAGTTCTTTTATTTCTGCAATATCGGTTGGGAAAAGCATAAAGCCAATTTCGAATTCGCCTTCGTCAACTACTTCTTTAATGGTGATGATGGATTGTTTTCCAGGAATATAATCGATTCTTTCGTCATTTCTTAAATCTTCAATTCCTAGTATTGGATGTAATACTTTTTCGTATAAGATTTGAGCATCAAGCCGTTCTAATACCGATGTAAAACTGTGTTCGTCTTTCAAAGTTAACGAATAAAATTCGCCATCGAGATACATTCCGAATTCGAACTTTTTGGCGGGTTTCCAAAGTTCCTGTTCTTTGTTTTTAAGCCAGAAACTTTCGGATAATTTATCTAGAAATTCTTCTTTTGAATGTCCGTTCAAATCTCTGATAATTCTGTTGTATTCGTATATTTTTACGTTGCTTTCGGCAATTAGGAAACTCATAAAATAATTTAGGTTTTTGTTCCCGGAAGCTTTGTCTTCTTCGTATAATAATTCTGCCGAAGCGGAACGGTGGTGTCCATCGGCAATATATAAATCTCCAATTTCAACAAATTTTTCCTGAAGCCAAGCGATTTCGTTTTTGTCTTCAATTTTCCAGAGAATATGTTTTTCTCTTTTGGTTGTAGAGAATTCGTATAAAGAATCGGTTTGTTTTTTATTTGATATCCAAGTGGTTAATTCTGGATTGTCGGGATAGGTTATCAAAACGGGTTCGGTATTGAAACCAGTTCTGTGGAGGTAATCCTTGAACAATTCAACGCGATATTGCAACGTATCTTCGTGTCGCTTGATGACATTGTTTTGATAATCTTCGATGGAAGTTCCAGCGATTATTCCGGTGAAAGTCTGGTTTTTGGTTTGGATTTCGTAGATAAAAAAAACGGGATTTTCTTCTTTGATTAAAACTACTTCTTCTTTAAAGTCATTGTATTTCTGGGCAACTAATTTAAATCGCTTTTCCAATCCAATTTTTTGTTGGTTGACATAAGCCGGATTCAAAACGTGAAGAAATGAAAATGGATTGAAATCCAACTGTGAAGCGAGTTCTGCAGGAGAATATTCGTCATAGGAACGCGAAGTAACCAAACTGACTTTGTCGCGGGTTGGTCGGACGGCTTTGAAAGGGATTATTTTTGCCAAAATCTTTTTTTGTTTAAGGTTTCAAGTTCCTAACAGTCCCGAAGCTTCGGGATAAAACCTGTTAGGTTTATTTTGGGTTTTTATTTATACCTAACAGGTTTTGAAAACCTGTTAGGATATTGACAAAGATTGGGAAACTAGCGTTTAAAAAGTGCCTAAAGTTTTCATTTAGCCCCGATTGGAGCAAATATCCTTTTTTGTTTTTCCTTTAAAAATAAAAAAGATATTGTGGAAAGCGGGAATATGGTTTAATTTATTCCTGATGCTTTGCTTCAAAAAAAATAATTATACCTACAAGGTTTTGGAAACCTTGCAGGAGTTATTTTAAGAAAACTGTTTCGCTACTTTTTCAGCCTTTTTACTTTCCGAATAATCATAGAATCCTTCGCCTGATTTCACGCCTAATTTTCCGGCACGAACCATATTCACTAAAAGCGGACAAGGTGCATATTTTGGGTTTTTGAAACCTTCATACATCACATTTAGAATCGCAAGGCAAACGTCAAGGCCAATAAAATCAGCCAATTGCAAAGGGCCCATTGGATGTGCCATTCCGAGTTTCATTACGGTATCAATTTCATAAACACCTGCAACTCCGTTATATAACGTTTCGATGGATTCGTTGATCATCGGCATTAAAATTCTGTTGGCTACGAAACCTGGATAATCGTTTACTTCAACTGGTGTTTTTCCTAGTTTTTCGGATAATTCCATGATGATTTTGGTCACTTCATCAGAGGTGTTATAACCACGAATGATTTCAACCAGTTTCATGATTGGCACCGGATTCATAAAATGCATTCCGATAACTCGTTCAGGATGAGCGACAACGGCTCCAATTTGGGTGATGGAAATCGAAGAAGTGTTGGTTGCTAAAATTGTATTGTGTGAACAAGCGTCGTTTAATTGCTTGAAGATATTCAGCTTTAATTCTACGTTTTCGGTTGCAGCTTCCACGACCAAATCAACGCCAACAACGCCATCTTTTATATCAGTATAGGTGATGATATTGCTGATGGTTTTCATTTTGTCATCTTCGGTAATGGTTCCTTTTGCAACCATTCTGTCCAAATTTCCCACGATTGTGGCCATTCCTTTGTCTAAAGATTTTTCTGAAAGGTCGATTAGTTTTACGGTAAATCCGCTTTGTGCAAAAGTGTGGGCGATTCCGTTGCCCATTGTTCCGGCTCCGATTACGGCTATGTTTTTCATTTTTATTTATTAAAAGATTTTTTATTTTTTAAAACAGTCAATAATCTGATATGCAACTCTCAAAGCATCAGTTCCGTCTTCTAAAGTCACGATTGGGGTTGTGTTGTTATTGATGGCATCGGCGAAAGTTTCCAATTCATCCAAAATGGCGTTGTTGTTCTCAACATCTGGATTATCAAAATAGATTTGCTTTTTTACACCTTCGGCATTTTGCAAAATCATATCAAAATCACCTGGAACTTCTGGTGCATCTTTCATTTTCACGACTTCGCATTTTTTTTCTAGGAAATCTACCGATATGTAAGCGTCTTTTTGGAAGAAGCGTGATTTACGCATGTTTTTTAAGGAAATTCGACTTGAAGTTAAATTCGCAACACAGCCGTTTTCGAACTCGATTCGGGCATTAGCAATATCCGGAGTGTCAGAAATTACCGAAACACCGCTTGCGTGAATGTTTTTTACTTTCGATTTTACAACGCTTAAAATAGCATCAATATCATGAATCATCAAATCTAAAACCACGGGAACATCTGTGCCACGAGGATTGAATTCTGCCAGACGATGTGTTTCAATAAACATCGGATTGATAATGTCATTCTTAACGGATTTGAAAGCTGGATTGAATCGTTCGACGTGTCCAACTTGACCTTTTACGTTGTATTCTTTTGCTAAAGCAATAATTTCTTCAGCTTCTTCAACGGTATTAGAAATGGGTTTTTCCAGGAAAACATGTTTACCGGATTTAATCGCAACTTTTGCACATTTGTAATGCGAAAGTGTTGGGGTTACAATATCTACCACATCAACAGCATGTATCAATTTGGCAATGGTATCGAATTTTGTATAACCGAATTCTTTGGCTACTTTTTCGGCATTTTCTTGATTTGGATCATAGAAGCCTACTAATTCATATTTTTCAGACTGCTGTAATAAACGCAAATGAATTTTTCCTAAGTGACCGGCACCTAATACTCCAACTTTTAGCATATAAATGTATTTTCCACAAAAATAGTATTAATTGTTTAAAGTCGAAAGTCTTAAAGTCATAAAGTCGAAAGTCAAAAAACCGAATTGCAAAAAGATTTTTTGAGAATGTTTAAACTTTCGACTTTCGACTTTTGACTTTCGACTTTTCTTTGCCTATTTTTACCGAAATTAAATCCTCCAAATTTTGAAAGATACAGCCAAGCATCAAGGACTTCGCAATCAATTAGTAGCCGTTCTAGAACAGAAGGGAATTACGGATAAAAACGTCTTAGAAGCGATAAAAAAAATCCCAAGACACTTGTTTTTGAATTCTAGTTTTGAAGATTATGCCTATCAGGATAAGGCCTTTCCAATTGGTGCTGGACAAACCATATCCCAACCTTATACTGTTGCCTTTCAATCACAATTATTGGAAGTTCAAAAAGATCATAAAATCTTGGAAATAGGTACGGGTTCTGGCTATCAAACCGCGGTTTTATGCACTATGGGAGCCAAAGTGTATAGTGTGGAACGACAAAATGAATTGTTTAAAACGACTTCTTTGCTTTTGCCAAAGCTAAACATCAGACCAAAACATTTATCGTTTGGGGATGGTTATAAAGGTCTTCCGAATTATGCTCCTTTTGATAGTATTATTGTAACGGCTGGAGCTCCAATCATCCCAAAACCTTTGATGGCCCAATTAAAAGTAGGAGGAAGACTGGTAATTCCGCTTGGCGAAGAACACCAAATTATGACCATGCTGATCCGGAAAAATGAAACTCAATTTGAAAAGCATGAGTTTGGAGAGTTTCGATTTGTCCCTTTGTTAGAAAATAAAAATTAGAATAAGATTTTTATTATATTTAGACCCTAAATCATTGTTAACGTGAAGAAAATATTTTTACTCTGCTGTTTATTGTTTTCAGTTTTTGCAATTTCACAAAGTGCTGAAAAGAAAGTCTGGGATTTATTGTTGGCCAATAAAAAACCTGAGGCTAGAAAATTATTTGATAAGGATCTAAAATCTCAGATGGATAAGAAAATAGATTATCTGATTTTAGATGCCATGATCGATATGGAATCTGGGAAAACAGAATTTGATGACAGTTTTGTAAAAAAGTTTTCTAAATTTCCAGAGAGTAATTATTATTATAATGCATTGGTGAAAGCTCCATTTGTAATGGACGATATGCAAACACTTGGTTTTAATGATTATAGCTACAAGAAGATCGATTTTATGGCGAAGGAGCCTTATCTTCAAAATAATTCGAGGATTATCTATACCAAAGCTGTTGCAGATAGAAACCGAAAAAATTTGCAAGGCTTTAAGGAGAAAATAAACGAATTAAATGTTGTCACGGATTGGCAGTTTTGTGGCGTTTTTGAAAATCTAAATGATAGTGGTTTGGATATTGAATACGAACCAGAAGTTTATCCTAAGAATGACAAACTTTTTGATGCAAATAGCAACGGAAAACTAGGTTGGTATATTCCGGCGATTCCACATCATGAAGGCTATCAGATGTATGAAAATGAGTCCGAATATGGAAACGGAATCATGTATGCCCAAACTTTTGTTGATAATCCAGAACAAAGGGAAGTCTATTTTAGTTTTGGTTCTGGATCGTCTATAAAATTATTTTTGAATGATATAGAACTGTATGCTAATAATGATATAAATCAATCTGACCTAGAGGCATTTAAATTAAAAGTTGTATTGCCAAAAGGAACGAATCGATTGCTGGTAAAATCTTCTGTTACTGATGGGAATGATTATTTTATTTTATCGATTACCGATTTAGAAGGAAAAAAGATTGATAATTTGACGTATCAAAAAACTTATAAGCCTTATCAAAAATCTACTTTGGAGGAACTAAATCCTGTTGAAGTTAAAAACGTTCAGGAAGAATATATCACACAAAAGATAGTAGAAAATCCAGATAATGTTTTATATAAAATCTTGCTGTATGAAACTTATATGCACAATAAAAAACTGGAATTGGCCGAAGATATCATTGAAGCGTTGGACCTGAAATATCCTAATTCTTCTTTGATAAAACTTAAATTGGCTAATTATCATGCCTTGAAAGGTGATGGAGCAAAGAGCCAAGAAATTCTCAAAAATATGGAGTTGCAAGACCCAAATTACTACTACAATGTCTTGTCTAAAATTGAGGATGACGATTGGATGCAAGCCGCAAGTATCGAGCAACTCGAAAAACTAAGGGATACGGCCAAAGAATATCCAACGAAAACCATCTACAACTTGTTCGATTTTATGATTACGGCACGAAACGGAAATGTTCAGGGCATGATTACAATCATTGACACGATGATAGCCAATTCCAACAATAGCGAATTCTACATTACAAGTTTTGCTCCAATATATGACTCGCTCGAAAAAGACAAAGGAAAGACGATTTCATTGCTTGAAAATTTATTCAAGACATCAGATAACTATAGAGCCTATTCGCTTTTACTCAACTATTATAAAGCTGCCAATAGAAAAGATGAGGTGAGACAAATGATTTTGGATCAAAAAAATAAATATCCACACTTGATCGATTTAGGTGCAGCTTATATTGATCTTTTGATAGAAGAAAAAAAATATGAGGAAGCTTTGGTCGAAATTGACCGTTGTTTGGGGCAATTTCCATATTCTTTTAACTTGATGCAAACTAAGGGTATGGTCTACAATAATATGTCGGATGTGAAACAAGCCGAAAAATATTTCAGACAATCGCTCTCTCATTATTCTTCTAATTCGAGCTTGAGAAAAACCTTGTATGACATTACAAAAGTGCAAGACGAAATTGATTTGGTGAAAACCAAAGACGTTTATAAATTCATTAAAGAAAAAAGAAATTCCAAACTTAAAAGCGATTATGGTGTAAATATTCTTCTTGACGAATACATTATCAACGTATTGCCAGAAGGTGGAAGGAAATCTAAAGTAACAATGGTTTATGAAATTACTGCCGAAAATGGAATCGAGGAATTGAAAGAATATGGTTTGAATACCTACGGAATTTCACTTCTAAAATCGGAAATTGTAAAATCAGATGGATCAATTGCACCAGCAGAAAATGGTGGAAATCAACTGGTTTTTACCAATTTAAAAGTGGGTGATGTGATTTATATCGATTATGAATCGTATGATAATGCTACAGGAAGATTTTACAGAGATTTTAATTTTTCCTATGCTTTCAATGGAACTTACCCAGTTTTAGAAGCAAATTTTGGAATCATTTATCCAAATGAAGTTACTTTTGATGTTGATTACAGTAATGGCAATGTTCCTGTAACAACTAAAAAAGTAGCTAACAAGAATTATAAATCTTGGAAAAAAATGAATACTCCAGCTTTGCCTTTGCTAGACAGTTATTCGGCGGAATATGGAGATTTGAGAAATGTAGTTCGTGTTGGAACTATAAAGTCATGGAAAGAAATAGCCAATTGGTATGCTGATTTAGTGAAGAAAACGCTCAAATCTGATAAAATTACGACCAATACTTTTAACGGTATTTTTCCAAACGGAACTGCAAATCTTTCACAGGAAGAAAAGGCAAGAAGTATCTACAAATATATAGAAGACAATATTACTTACAGTTCACTTGATTTTAGACAAAGTGGATATGTACCACAAAAACCAGCCCGAACCATTACTACAAAAATGGGTGATTGCAAGGATGTATCCACGCTTTTTGTAGCATTGGCAGATTTGGCTGGATTGAAATCTAATTTGGTATTGGTTTTAACTTCGGATAACGGACTCAATAATATAAAACTTCCGAGTGTAAATTTCAACCACTGTATTGTGAAAGTTGAAATAGACGGAAAAGAACATTTTGTAGAATTGACGGATAAATATTTACCTTTCAATGCAATGCCAATGACGTTGGTTGATGCAAGCGCTTTGGTTGTTTCCTTCGATAAAGCCGAAAATGAAAAAGCCAAACTTATCAATATTCCGGTAGATAATGCTATAAAAAACAGTAGCTCTAGCAAAGTAGAAGTGTTGATTAGTGATAATGGGAAAGAATATAAAGTGACTTCGAAAGTGAAAGGTTTTATAAAGGCCTATTATAACGAGTTGTTTTCGAATTCAATTACCGAAGATATCCGTAAAAAAGAATTAGAGGAAGATTATAATTCACGACTTTCGTCCAATATTTTATTCCAATCTGCAAAAGTAATTACCAATGATTTGTATGCAGATGAAATGGTTTTTCAATCAGAATTTTCAATTCCAGAAAGATTGCAAAGTGTTGGTTCTTTGAAAATTGCAAGTATTCCGTTTTTGGATAAAGTATATACAAGAAACATCATTGAAGAGAATACTCGAAACTACGATATTTCCTATACCAAATATGAAAACTGTAAAGAATATAATTCTGAAATTATCCTGAATATTCCCGAAGGCAAAAAGTTTTCTGAAATTCCTGAAACCAAATTATTGAATTACAAAGACCATAACTATTCAATTTCATTCGAGTTGGTAACGCCAAATTCTTTGAGAATTAATAGAAAAGTGACACTTCCGTGGAAAAACATCAGCAAGGAAGAATATTTGGATTTCAAGAAGTATGTAGAAGATGTTATTGAAATTGAAAAACAAATCGTAGGATTCAAGTAATAACGTTATGAAGAAAAAGTTGCTTTTTTTGCTCTTTCCAATAGTTGCTTTTTCACAAGGCTATACCAGTTATTTTACAGGAAACACTAACAATATTACCACAACACCAGAGTTTGGAGTTTGCTTGATGGGTGGAGCAACTGAGCATGATAATGCTATGATTTGGCTTCTTGAAAAAGCCAATGGAGGAGATGTTGTTGTTTTGAGAAGCTCAGGAAGTGACGGCTATAATGATTATTTTTACTCAGATTTGGGAGTGAATGTAAATTCTGTAGAAACCTTAGTTATTACTTCGGTTGCAGGAGCTACAAGTCCTTATGTTCTAAATAAAGTGGCAAATGCCGAAATGATTTGGTTTGCCGGTGGCGATCAATGGAATTATGTTTCCTATTTCAAAAACAATGCACTCGAAGATTTGCTGAACGACCATATCAATGTGAAAAATGCTCCAATTGGAGGCACAAGTGCTGGAATGGCAATTCTCGGAAGTCATTATTTTTCGGCTCAAAACGGCTCCATAACTTCAGCTCAAGCCTTGTCCAATCCGTTTCATAGTAATCTGACCATTGGAGAAAATGATTTTTTAGAAATTCCTTTTCTAGAAAACACCATAACCGATTCACATTATGACAGTCCTGATCGACGTGGTAGGCATACCGCATTTTTAGCCAGAATGACCCAAACCATCAACGGAAGAAGCTTGGGAATTGCCTCCAACGAATATGTAGCCGTATGTTTTGGTGATGACGGAAAAGCATTTGTTTTTGGCGATTATCCCGCCTATGATGAGTTTGCCTACTTCCTGCAAACCAATTGTGACGAAGTTTTTCCCGAAACCATGCAAAACGCAACACCTTTAACATGGAATAATAACGGTCAAGCCGTAAAAGTCTACAAAGTTCCAGGAACAATGAACGGAACTCATTATTTTAATCTGGACGATTGGCAAACTGGAAGCGGAGGAACTTGGGAAGATTGGTCAGTTAACAACGGAACATTTGCAACAGCCTCAGGCGTTATAAACAATTGTGCACTTAGCGTGAATGATTTTGCAACCACTGAGTTTACTATAACTCCGGTTCCATTTCAAGAGGAAATTAATCTTCAAAATTCAGGAAAAACGGAATTTGTAATCTATGATATTCAAGGAAGAACCGTCATTCAAGATTCTTTTTCAGATGCAATAAAAATTGATACAGCCCATTTGCAAAGCGGAATTTACATTTTGAAAGTAACATCAAACGGAAAAACTTCAAGTCAGAAGATCATCAAGAACTAAACCCTCTTTTCGATTTCAATAATTTCCAAATCCTTGATGGCTTCACCGTCAATCACAAAACGCAGCATCGTTCTCACATCGTGAAAACCACTTTTTCCAGCAGCTCCGGGATTCATGTGTAGTAAATTCAATTTCTTGTCGAACATCACTTTCAGTATATGCGAATGTCCACAAATGAAGAGTTTTGGCGGATTCAATGTGATTTCATTCCGAATCGCCTGATTGTATTTTCCGGGATAACCGCCAATATGCGTGATCAAAACATCGACACCTTCACACATAAAACGGTTGTTCAGCGGAAACTCCATCCTCGCTTTATCATCGTCAATATTTCCATAAACAGCACGAAGCGGTTTTAGTTTTTTGATGGTGTCCGTCACTGCCAAATCGCCAATATCACCTGCATGCCACACCTCGTCCGCTTGATTTACATATTTTAAAATCGTGTCGTCAATGTGGCTATGAGTATCAGAAAGAAGCAGTATTTTTTTCAAGGTATTTTTTTTAAGGAGCTGTTTCCTGCTTTCCACTTCAATCTTTTTATTTTTTTAAAGAAAAACATTAGAAAACTCTAAGCGAGTTAATACAGAATAGATTACGTTAAGGAGGTTTGTTATAGGTAACGATTTAGTAATGGTGCTCATTGCACTCACTTTCAGTGGTTTTCTCCTTGTAACTCAGCGCAAATTTACAAAATATGAATAACATCTTTTTGTGCTAAGCAGATTTTTTTGCTTTTTAAATTTGATATAAAACAAATCGCATTCAGTATTATATAAAGAAAAGTAAACCTGAATAAGAAAAAAAATCTTACCCAACTTGGGTGTAACTTGGGAAAAAGAGCGATTGATAATCCTAATCTTTGTAAAGAGCAATTCTTCAATTGCAATTAGTATTCTAACAAAAACTATATTGCCATGAAATACTCTTTACATAAAATCATTGACGATGTAAGTCAATACGAAAGCAAGATTGTGAATGAGGCATCTGGGTCTTTGGACGAGGCACTCAAAATGATTAGCTATTTACAAGAAGTCCTTACCTCATTAAAAGCATCAGTCGTCAAAGAAGGTTTCGAGAGCGAATGGGAAGAAATCAATTTTTTCAGGAACGTCAAACCTGGCATTCTTGGTAAACTGATTTATTATAACAAGGTTTATCGTATTGAATGTGCCTGCCCTCTTGGTAGCGGGAAAATATACAGGAACTATTTTTCCAACCAAATAAAAGAACTCAAGCAGGAATTTGAAGAGCATATTTTTAATTCCGAATTTTACAGATACTATCGGTCGGGAAGAAATGACCGAGACCAAACCTTTTTCAGATTGGGCAATATTAATCTCTATGATGGGTTGAACAGCTTTGTTTTTGAAATCGACCATCACTTTTCCACTTATTATGATTATAAAGTTGCACGCATCATAGCCAACGATCTGCTCCAAAATTATTTGCATCTTAAAATAGATTCAATCGAGGACTGTAACTTTAAGGATGAAGAAGCCACTAAAGACATTTTTTGGACGAGTAGTAAAAATGCCCTTGTAGAACTCATATATGCGATGTATGCTTCAGGAGCTGTGTCACATGGAAAAGTGGGGATAAGAAAACTAAGCATGATAGCGCAGATAGTTTTTAGTGTTTCGTTGGGTGATCTTCATCATGCGTTTCACCGTATGAAAACAAGAGCAGGTTCCCGGACAGCATTTTTAGATCATCTCAAAATTTCCCTCGAAGAATACATGGATAAAGATCTTTAGCCATTTTATACAGCTTACATTCAAACAAGTTAAAAGCAGTACCAAAACGTACTGCTTTTTCTTTTACCCATATGTGCCAATTGGCAAATGTTAGCAAAACTCCTTTCTAAAACCCCTCTAATGCCTTGAAAGCACTATAAAACAAGGACTTTTCCTAATTGTGAAAATTTAAAAAAAAACAGCCAAACCAATTGGTAAGGCTTGGCAGACAAACCCTGCCAAACTTCTCAATTTTGCATAAGTGACATTAAAGAGTTGTGCAATGAAAATTATAACAATTGAAGAAGAGGCATGGAAACAGTTGAACAATCGCATCAACGCCATTGCCGATTATCTAAAAAAAGAGGAAGAAAATAGTTTCGATGAGCTATGGTTGAATAACCATGAGGTATGCCAATATCTGCATATCAGCGAGAAAACCCTATGGCGAATGCGTACCAAGGGTGAGATAGCTTATTCAAAGTTTTATGGACAATATTTCTATACTATAGGGGCTATCAAGGATATGCTTAATGCCAATGCTGTACAAACCAGTGAAGAGTATGTAAAAGAGCTAATGGCAAAAGGCAAAAGTTATATCGAAAAAGGCAGAAAATTGAAGACTGGCAAACAATAATCCGAGAATTAAAACAGATCCATATGAATATAGACAGAATTGAATTTATAGCGTGGATGGAACGTATTTTAGAACGTCTTGATCTATTAAAAGAGCATATAGATGAAAGCAAGAGAAGCCGTAACAGTATAGACGGTGAAGAATTATTGGATAATCAGGATTTGCTACAGATGTTGAAAATAAGTAACCGCTCATTACAACGGTATCGCTCCATCGGTAAGCTACCTTACTATACAATTAGTGGAAAACTCTATTACAAACTATCCGATGTACACCAGTTTATCAGCGAAAGTTTCAATCCTCCCCCAAATAAATAACGCCAAACAGTGACAAATGCTGCCTTTAACTGCCAATTGCCCTAAACCAATGAACGCTTCTTATACATTCGGCAATGAATAATAAATATTTGATAGTATGAGTGAAGAAACAACAACACAAAAAATGCCCGAACAATTTTCAGACATACTTCTAGTATTGGATAAAGAGAAAAAGAAAATTCAGGCTGTAAAGAGTATTGATGATAACGGGAATATGGAAACCGTTGATCCTACGAAAAAAAATCAGAACCAGTTTATGCGGGTGGACAAACATGGAGACTTCTTTTCCAACTTCTTCTCCAATTTTTTTAGCCAGCTAAAGAACCCTAGCAATTTTTCATTCTTCAAGGTACCTGCACCTCTTGCGGTTGAGAAAGCACAGGAAATGCAGCAACAAATAAACAATCCAACTCCCGAGGGAGAAAAAGTGATGAAAGATCAAGAATTAAAACCAGAGTTAAACCTCGATAAAAAACAAGAAAATCAAGACAATATGGAAACATCACAGACAACACCAGAAACAAGCGAATACCGCTACAAACCGGAACAGATAGATTGGGAAACGATGAACAATCTTGGGTTGAGTAAAGAAAAACTTGAAAAAATGAACCTTCTTGACCCGCTGCTAAAAGGCTACAAGACCAATGAACTGGTTCCTGTGAGCCTGAACCTCGGGACAGCCGTTACCCGTATGGATGCTCGTTTGTCGCTACAGCCGAATGATAAGGGACAAATCGTGGTTGCCATTCACGGTATCCGTAAAGAACCCAACCTCAACTTTGAATTTTTCGGACATAAATTCAATCAAGATGACAAGGACAACTTGCTAAATACTGGAAATATGGGGCGTGTAGTCAACCTGACAAATCCGAAAACAGGAGAAACCATTCCGTCTATCATTAGTGTGGACAGACTGACAAATGAATTGGTTGCCCTAAAAACAGATTTCATTAAGATACCTGACGAAATAAAAGGAGTAAAACTTGATGATACCCAAAAGCAAACTTTAATGGAGGGTAAACCGCTTCAATTAGAGGGTATGATTTCTAAAAAAGGAACAGAATTTTCGGCAACGGTACAGTTCAATGCAGACAAACGCTATGTAGAGTTCCTGTTTGACAGAAGGGGCAACAATCAGCTGTCGCAAAATAACCAACAAAAAAGTCAGCAAAATCAGTCGCAGGAAGCACCAAGGACTTTTAGAGGTAAAGAATTGGATGATGAACAATACAATAAGTTCATAGCAGGTCAGACTGTTTATGTAGATGGGCTGATAGATAAAAAAGGTCAGAAATACCAAGGGTATATCACACTGAACAAAGAAACTGGTAAAACTGGTTTTTCCTTCCAAAACCCTGACAAGCTCAAAGAACAGGCAAAACCTACGGAAGCCCACAAAACTCAAACCGCTGTCAATTCGGAGGGTAAAACCAATGAAGCGACCAAAAAGATTAAAGAACCTCTACAGAAAGGACAGCAAGCTCCGAAAAATAAAAAGCAACAGGAGGAACAAGAGAAACCCGAAACACCTGCCAAATCAAAAGGCAGAAAAATGTAATAAAGTATGAAGACAATTATTGCAGAAAAACCAAGCGTAGCAAGGGAAATAGCCGGACTTGTAGGTGCAACCGATAAAAAGGATGGCTATCTCACAGGCAACGGCTATTTTGTTACCTGGGCATTAGGACATTTAGTAGGCTTGGCAATGCCGGAAGATTACGGCATTTCGGGATTTGATAAAGCGGTTTTACCTATACTGCCTAACCCTTTTTTATTAACAGTTCGTAAAGTGAAAAAAGACAAAGTTTACACTGCCGATGCTGGTGCATTAAAGCAACTGAAAGTAATCAAAGAACTATTCAATAAAAGCGATAGCATTATTGTAGCAACAGATGCAGGCCGTGAGGGCGAATTGATATTTCGCTATATCTACGAATACCTCAAATGCAACAAGCCATTTGAACGTCTATGGATCAGCTCGCTTACCGAAAAAGCCATTAAGCAGGGTTTTGATAAATTAAAAGATGGGTCAGAATTTGACGGCCTGTGTAAGGCAGCACAAGGAAGAAGTCGTGCCGATTGGCTCGTCGGTATTAATGCTACCCAGGCGTTAAGCATTGCCGCAGGAAATGGCATCTATTCGCTTGGGAGAGTTCAAACACCTACGCTGGCTTTGATATGTAAGCGTTATCTCGAAAACAGGGATTTTAAAGTGAAGAAGTATTGGCAAATACAATTGCAACACAACAAAGAATTTATTGATTTCAATAGTCTTTCCAAAACCAAATGGGATGACCAAAAGTTGGCAGGAGATACGTTGAAATCTATTGAAAGAGTTAAGAGCGTTACCGTTACTTCTGTGGAGAGTAAAAGTATTACAGAGCAACCTCCTTTATTGTTCGACCTTACGGGATTACAAAAGGAAGCCAATAAAAAACTCAATCTTTCTGCTGAAGAAACCCTCAATGTTGCCCAAGGTTTGTACGAAAAGAAATTCATTACTTATCCACGCACCGGAAGCAAGTACATTCCTGAAGATGTGTGGGCAGAAATCCCCAACCTCGTAAGGGCTTTGCAGGACAGCGAAACCTGCAAGCAAGCCGTAGGGAAATTGAAATGGGGACGGTTCAATAAACGTATTGTAAACGATTTGCGTGTTACCGACCACCACGGATTATTGATTACTGATAAAATCCCATCAGCCCTGAACGCAAAGGAAAACTCCGTTTATGATATGATTGCCTTTCGATTGCTCGAAGCCCTTTCACAAGCCTGCATCAAAGAGATAACCGATGTAGGTTTACAAGCGTTGCATTATGATTTTACAGTAAAGGGTTGTAAGGTTATCGAAGCAGGCTGGCGTTCCATCAAAGGCAGTTTCTCCGATGATGATACCGAACCTGTACAGGATTTGCCCGAAATAAAAAAAGGCGATGAACTTAAAATAAAAGAAGCCTCCGTTTTGGAAAAGAAAACGAAACCGCCTGTATTATATACCGAAGCAGGGCTTTTGTCGGCTATGGAAAGTGCAGGAAAGGAAATCGAAAATGAAGACGAACGGAAAGCCTTGCAAAATATCGGTATTGGCACTCCGGCTACAAGAGCCGCAATAATTGAAACCTTGTTTACCCGCAATTATATCCAACGGGAAAAGAAATCCTTAATCCCTACCGAAAAAGGATTGCAGGTGTACGAATTGGTCAAAGACCGTAAAATTGCGGATGTGGCAATGACCGCCGAATGGGAATTGGCTTTGCAAAAAATCGAAAATAACGAAACAGATGCAGAGGCATTTCAAAAAGAAATGGAAACTTACGCCTCATCTATTACCAATGAATTGTTACAAGCTTCCATTGCCCAAAACAACCTGCCTAAATTGGTTTGCCCGAAATGCAAAAGCCAGCAACTCATTATCCGTGATAAAATAGTGAAGTGTCCTGATGAAGTTTGTAATTGGGTACAGTTCCGCAATGTGTGTGGCGTACAAATCGGCTTAGCCGATATTGAAAACCTTGTCAATAAAAAGAAAACTTCACTTATCAAAGGAATGAAAAGCAAAGCCGGAAAGAAATTCGATGCTTATATCGTGTTGAATGAGGATTGCAAAACCTCTTTTGAGTTTGCCAAAAATAAAAGCTACAAAAAGTAATGGAAAATAAGCCTACCATTAGCACAAAGGAAATCAGAAATCTGATTTATTCCATACGTGGAAGGCAAGTGATGCTGGATAGCGACCTCGCTTCCTTATATCAAGTGGAAACAAAAAACCTCAACAAAGCCGTAAAAAGAAATATTGAAAGGTTTCCCGTTTCTTTTTGCTTTCAACTGACCGAAGAGGAAGTTGAAAACTTGAGGTTCCAAATTGGAACCTCAAGTTTAAGCTACGGTGGAAGACGGTATTTGCCCTATGTTTTTACTGAACAAGGGGTCGCAATGGCTTCTGCCATACTCCGCTCAGATATAGCGGTTAAAGTCAGTGTTGAAATTATGGAAGCCTTTGTAGAAATGCGAAAAATGCTCATCAGCAATGCTTCGCTGTTCCATCGTTTGGACAATATAGAACTGAAACAATTACAAGCCGACCAAAAATTTGAGGAAATATTTAAGGCTCTTGAAAGCGACAAGCTCCACGCCGAAAAAGGTATTTTCTACAATGGGCAGGTATTTGATGCCTATACCTTTGTTTCCGATATTATCCGAAGTGCCAAAAGCTCCATTACCCTGCTTGATAATTATGTGGACGATACGGTGCTGACCTTATTGGGAAAACGCAATACCAATGTAACCGCTACTATCTACACAAAAAGCATCAGCAATCAGTTACGGTTAGACCTGCAACGCTACAATAGTCAATATCCGTCTATCGAAGTAGAGATTTTCTCCGATGCACACGACCGATTTTTGATTATTGACAGTACGGAACTGTACCATATCGGAGCATCACTGAAAGACCTGGGCAAAAAATGGTTTGCCTTTTCGAGAATGGATATTGAAATCGGTAGGATGCTTCAAATTTTAAACAAGTGAAAATAAAACCCCTCTGAAATTTCGGAGGGGTTAGTTTATAAGGTCTAATAAGTCAACGCAAGCCCTACACCAAAACCCATATCGCTATCGTAGTGAGTACGAATACCAATGTTTTTATTGATAATATACTTAAGCTCTCCCATATATTCCATATCAGTATTGACCATAAAGCCCGCTCTCAATCTTTTTGAAATCGGAATATCCTCACGCATCAACGACAATCGTACAATTCCATCGTGATAAACTTCTGCCTGAAAATTAACGAGCATTGGCAAGGTGTACATAAACCCTAAGCTAAAGGCTCTTCGTGTGTCTTTTTCATTCTTTTGTCCGAATAAATTGGTTTCGTGTTCGTCCATTCCCATTTTACGGTAACGCCAGTCAAAACCTATAAAGGGCATAAGCCACTGCATTTTTCCGATGTATCTTCCTAAATGTGTTTCTACTTCATAGCCGTGCATATCGTTGTAGCCTAAACGCCATTCTGTACCCAAAGACCATCTTGCATTTTGAAACATTGCTTCGCCATCGTTACCATTGGTTGCAAAATCATTCTGTGCCATAAAGTGCGGCATATTGCTTTCTCGCTGTAATTTATTGTAGGCTTGCTTTTTATTGGGCAAATACGGATTTTGATAATCGTCAACAGCAAATACCCTGTTCATCCCCGACATCATATGGTAAAGTATATGACAATGGAAAAACCAATCTCCCTCTTCATTTGCTAAAAATTCGATGGTATCTGTTTCCATTGGCATTATATCCAAAACATTTTTAAGTGGTGATTTTTCGCCTTTACCGTTGATTACCCTGAAATCAAAACCGTGCAGGTGCATCGGGTGGCGCATCATCGAATTATTGTAAATGGTGATGCGTAAAATTTCTCCTTTTTTTACAGGTATTTTATCGGTTTCAGAAAGTATTTTATTATCCATACTCCATACATATCGGTTCATATTTCCTGTAAGGGTAAACTTCAATTCTTTGACCGGAGCATCTTTAGGGAGTTCCGTATTGTAAGGAGATTGTAACATTGCATAATTCAGCGTTTTTATTTCTCCCAAAGCATTTGCATTGTAACGGTTGGGTTCATTATCCATATTCATATTGTGCTGGCTATGGTCTTCTTTAGGTTTAGCCTCTCCAGTAATTTCGGGATACATTACCACATTCATATCCATTTGGTTCAGGCTCATTTTCATACCCATATCGTCCAAATCTCCATTCATCTTCATCATATCGTTCATCATCTTCATCCCCTCAAAATATTTCAATCTTGGGAGTGGCGATATTAACTGTTTGATACCATTGCCTACAAAATAGCTTGCCGATTGTGTTCTGTCTTCGGTTGTGGCTAAAAACTCGTAGGCAACTCCATCGTCAGGAATTGTTACCACAATATCATAAGTTTCGGAAACCGCAATGATTAATCTATCTACCTCTACTGGCTCTACATCATTACCATCATTGGCTACTACTGTAATTTTACCGCCTGCATATCGTAACCAAAAATAGGATGATGCTCCGCCGTTTGATACTCTTAATCTTACTTTATCTCCTGCTTTTAGTGTTTTGCCATCAACTGTTTTTAAATCGGTAGTATGATTTCCGTTGATTAATATTTTGTCATAATACACATCGCTTACGTCCATTGCCAACATACGTTTCCATTCGTTGGTCAATTTGGTTTTGAAATTTCCCTCTCTGATGGCTTCCGCATAGGACTGTGTAGCGTTCTTTTTTATCGCTGCCCAATCATTGGCGTTGTGCAACATACGGTTAATGTTATCGGGATTTAGGTTTGTCCATTCGCTTAAAATGATGGGTACGGTAGGTAAATCATCAATTCCTTTTCTAAAGGTTTTATCGTCATCACGCTTTTTCATCACAAAACTGCCATACATTCCAATCTGCTCCTGCAAACCTGAATGGGAATGATACCAATGCGTTCCGTGTTGGATAATCGGAAAACGATAGGTGTATGTTGCTCCTGCTTCAATAGGCTTTTGCGTAAGCCAGGGCACACCATCTTCTTTGTTGGGTAAAAACACGCCGTGCCAATGCAGCGATGTACTTTCTTTTAACTGGTTATGCACTACAATCTCCGCTGTATCGCCCTCTGTAAATGTGAGCGTTGGCATCGGTATCTGACCGTTTACCGCAATAGCCCTTTTTTCTTTTCCTGCGTAGTTTACAAGCGTATCTTTTACATACAGCTCATATCTCACTACTTTTTGTGCAAAAACGGATTGCGAACACAGCAGTATAAATACCGCTTGCAGCAACCTCATTTTACTATTTATGGGTATATTCATTTTGATATTTTATTAATGAAACTCATTCCTGTTCTTTTAGCCAGTCGGTTAATGTTTTGATTTGCTCGTCATTCAGTTTTGCATCAGTATGCATCAATGTATATGAGGACAGGGGCATTTGCTTCGTTTCTATTTGTTCTTTGATTGAGTTTAATAATCTTTCTTGTTTCCTGTTTGAGTATGTACCCCATTCATTGAAATTCAAATCTTCTTTTGCGTTTTTGATGTGGTTTTCTACCAATGCTCTTGCGGGCTGTACGTAATCGTACCAAACGTATTTGGTATTGTTGCTATGGCAATCGTAGCAAGAGGTTTGAAACATCGCTTTTATCTGAACAGGCATTTTATAGAATTGGGTAAAATCGGTTGTGTAAACCTGCCCTTTATCTACATTAAGGGCAGGCTGGTAAAATTGAATTGCAATAAAAATAAACAGCACTATTGCCAATATTATCTTTAGTACTTTCTTCATTTTAAAATTCTTTTTTTACAGAACCGCAGGTAAGCATCTGACTGCCGTAATATGGATTTTTTATTGCTTTAGCTTCGCTAATCCAAACAGCACCTTTGCCATCATTGTACATCGGGCAATAGTCCTGATATAATTTTTGGGTTGTTCCGAACAGTGCAATAAGGTCGGAAACGTCTTTGCTTAGCGATGCTAAATGTTCTCTTTGGTGTGCTATCTTTCCGGCATTGTCGCCAATATGCTCTGCGTTTTCCTGTGCATCTTCTGCTATCTCCATATATTGTTTATGTTTATTCGCCGGGATAGCTTTCATATCTACATTTTTTAAGGTAGTATATAATTGCTTTCCTGCGTTAGCAGCAGCTTTGTCGTTATCTGATACAAGTGCATTTTTTAAAGCCAAATAATCCTTAACAATAGGTGCAATAGAGAAGTTTTGCGCTACCTCTTTTACTTCTTGTTGTTCAATTTTTTTTGCTGTGGTATCTATTGATGCCATTGTACTATCCGTATCATTTTGTGTTGATGATGGCAAGTTTTGAGTTCCGGATATTGTTGTACTGTCATTGGCTTGCTGGTCGCTATTTTTGTTAGAAGACTGATTGCAAGAAACTGTAATTGCTGCAACCGTTGCCAGTGCGATGATGGAGAAAAATATATTTTTCATTTTAATGCTATTTAATGTTGTTAAAGAAATTTTTGCGGGTTACTTATTTTCAAATTCTTTCAGCTTTCGCTTCATAAATTCGATTTCCTTTGCCTGTGTTTCGAGTATGTTTTTTTGCAACTCTATCAGTTCGGGGTCGGTTAGCTTTGCTTTTTCAGACATCAGCACTGCTGCTGCGTGGTGCGGTATCATTCCTTTTACAAATTGTTTGTCGCCCACATTTATTTGCTCCCTAATGCCAAACCAAGAGAAAATGCCAATTGCAAGGGAAAATGTAATGATTGCCCAGTTGATTTTTTTGTTTTGATACATTCCTTTCATTATCCATAATTCAATGACCAACATTGCCGAAACCATCAGCAGGGTCATATATAAATTATTGATGTTCGGGATAAGATTATCCAATCTGTCTATCATAGCATACATTAGGAAGTACATTGCTGCGAACATTGCAACAGCCATTATAGCAAACCGTTTGTACATTGCTGAAGAATGTTTGCCGTTATGCCCGTCATTTGCCCCGTGGTGGTGCATATCGAGTTTGTTTTCTATATTTTCCATAACAGAATATTTTATTTATTATTAATTGTTTCCTGTACACTGCCACAGGTTAGCATTTGAGAACCGTAATATGGATTTTTAACGGCTTCTTCCTTGCTTAACCAATTTGCACCTTTCCCGTTATTGTACATTGGGCAATGCTGATAATAAACAGGTGTTTCCTGTTTTGATACCTTAGCCAATTCATACATATTCTTAGAAAGCAAAGCGAAAGTTTCCCTTTGTTTGGCAACATCTTTGGAAGCAGCAATCTGTTCGGCATTTGCCGTCAGGTCTTTCATTACTTTCATCCAAGCTGTATGTTCTTCAGTAGAAAGTTTTGCCATTTCTACCGCTTTGATGGCTTTTACCAATTCGGCAGCTTTTGCAGATGAAGTACCTGCATCAGTTTTTACCAAAGCATCTTTCACGGAAAAATAATTGTCGAACACAGCTTTCAGTTGTGGTGCATTTTGGGCATCGGCAGTATTTGTTGCAGCCATTTCGTTGTGGTTATGGTTGGCGTGTTCGTTTTTCATATCCATACCCGCATCATTGGATTTTGCGGCTGGCTTTAATTCTCTGCTGTACTGGCAACATCCCGGCAATTTTGCATATACATCATCAGGTGCTAAGAATTTTTCGCTGTCGTACCCTGCCAAAGCTATACGTTTCAATATTTCGTCCTGATTGGTCTTATCGCTATCATAAGTGAGCGTAGCCATTTTAGTGTCTTTATTCCATTCTACACTGGCTACCTTATTCACGTTTCCTGCTTTTTCGATAGTGGCTTTACACATACCGCAATTGCCATAAACTTTTACGGTTTCTGTTTTCGCATTCTTGATTTGTGCGAAACTGTTTACTGACGATAGTAATACAACGATTACCATCACTATTTTTGATAATGATTTCATTTTGAAAATTTTTAATTTAGTAAGATAAACAAAGATTGTGCGAAAACTAAATAGCTTTCGACAAGACATATTTGTGGCTATCAAGCCACCGTTTTAGCTTATTTTAGGCGGTTGCCAAATGGAAGAGTAGCCCGAAGAATAGTAGGCTTGTTTGAACCCGAATTTTTGCTTTTTAGTTTCGGCAAAAGGGGTTGTTACTTTTAAATCTATTGGTATTTGTAAACTAACAGAAGATGAAGAAGTACTACATCCACAAGAGCCCTGTTTACAATTGCCGTCGCAGTCGTGACCATCCTTACATTTTTTACAAGACTTGTCCTTGCAACTGTCTTTATGGTGAGATTTTTCAGATTTTTCTTTTGAGCAACTTTTTTGTTCTGTCTTAGCTGTTTTTTTTGCACAAGCATAGCTTATGCTTGGCATTAGGAAAAAGCCCAAACACAATAAGATGACAAAGCTGATATGTTTACTCAAATTTTTCAACACTACAAAATTATGAAATTATTTCTTTTAATTGCTATCTTTTGCATTTCATAAACTTCAAATATAGAATTTCAGATAAAAATGTTTAAATGACATATTTCTATTGTCATTTTTATGCTCCTTGAGTAAATACCTATTTAATTATCTGTTGTAATTGTTATACACTATCTAATCAAACAGGTATTTATAGGTTAAAATTATTTTTTGATTAGTGGTTCTATTGTAAAGCCTGCTTTCTTAACCGTATCTATAATTTCCTGTTCGGTCATTCCTTCCGATTTCACGGTCAATACTTTGTCTTTATTTGTTGTGTCCACTTCCCAATGACAGATGCCATCAGCATTATCCAAATGTGGTTTTACTGATGCTACGCAACCACCACAATTAATATTTGTTTTGAATTGAAGATTTTTATTTTCCATTTTTTTACTGTTTTAGAATGTTATTTATTGATACAAATTTCGGTACGATGCCATTCTGTATTATTGTGGAATTTCTTATTTGATTTGTGAGATTTACTGTTTTACTTTTTCCACTTCAACCGCAAGCTGTTAGTTACTACACTCACGCTACTCAATGCCATTGCTGCACCTGCAATCATCGGGTTTAATAGGAAACCGTTTATCGGATAGAGAATACCTGCCGCAATGGGAATACCTATTAAATTATAGATAAATGCCCAAAACAGATTTTGCTTAATGGTGGCTACGGTTTGTTTTGACAATTTTATTGCCTGCGGTATTTTAGTCAGGTCTGATGAAATGATGGTCATTTTGGCGACGTCCATTGCAATGTCCGAACCTTTGCCCATTGCTATACTCACATCGGCTGTTGCCAAAGCGGTACTGTCATTAATACCGTCCCCAACCATTGCCACTACTTTACCTTTACTTTGTAATTCTTTTACAAAATCTGCTTTGTGCTGTGGCAATACTTCTGCTTTGTAATGCTTAATGCCTGTTTGCTCCGCAATGGCTTTGGCTGTAGCTTCGTTGTCGCCTGTCAGCATATACAGGTCAATGCCCATTTCCTGCATTTGGCGGATGGCTTCTACCGATGTTTCTTTAATCTTGTCTGATATGGCTAATACGGAAAGTGCCTGTTTGCTGTCGGCAAACCAAATAACAGTTTTTGATTGTTTGCCCCATTCATTGGCTTGCTTTTGTAATTGTTCCGCAATAGTAATGTTATTTTCTGCCAACAGTTTTTTATTGCCTACAAAATATGTTTCGTTATTATGGTCGGCTTTTGCTCCTTTACCTGTGATACTGTCAAATTGTGTTAAGGTTATGATTGCTGCTCCGTCCAAGTGTTTTACTACTGCTTCTGCCAATGGGTGTTCGGATTGCTTTTCAATGCTTAATAAAATGTCTTTGGACGCATCATCATTATTCAGCCATTGAACGCCTGTTACCTCTGGTCTACCCTCTGTAATTGTTCCTGTTTTATCTAAAATAATGGCATCAACTTTTTTGGCTAATTCTAAACTTTCGGCATCTTTTATCAAAATACCTTTTTCAGCACCTTTGCCAACGCCAACCATTATAGCCGTAGGTGTAGCCAATCCCAAAGCACAGGGACAAGCAATAACCAATACCGTAACGGCTGCCAATAGCCCCTGAACAATCCCGTTATCGCCTCCTAAAACAAACCATAGGATAAATGCGAGAATGGCAATCCCTATCACAACCGGAACAAAGATACCCGCAATCTTATCCACCAATTTTTGTACAGGTGCTTTGCTTCCTTGTGCGTCCTGCACCATTTTGATGATATGGGCAAGCATTGTTTCTTTTCCCACTTTAACCGCTTTGAACTGGAAACTTCCTTTTTGGTTAATAGTTCCTGCAAATACTTTTTCGTTTTCTTTTTTCAGTACAGGTACAGGCTCGCCACTCAACATACTTTCATCCACGTAAGAACTGCCCGAAGTAACCATACCATCAACGGCAATTTTCTCGCCCGGCTTTACAAGGATAACGTCGCCTGCGTTTACATCCTCAATAGCGGTCTGTTTTTCCGTTCCGTCCGTTTGTATCACAATAACGGTTTTAGGTTGTAAGCCCATTAGTTTTTTTATTGCTGAAGAGGTATTGCCTTTGGCTTTTTCTTCCAGTAATTTTCCTAACAGAATAAATGCGACAATTACGGCTGCTGCTTCAAAATATACGTGGGCGTGTAATCCTCTTTGATGCCAAAAGTCGGCAAACAACATATTGAATACACTGAACAGGTAGGCGATACCTGTACTCAATGCTACCAATGTATCCATATTGGCTGAACGATGTTTTGTCTGCTTCCAGGCATTGATAAAAAAATCCCTGCCCAACCACAATACAACAGGTGTAGAAAATGCCCACATAATTTGATTGGCATAAGGTATATCCATAAAGAACATTGCTATCACTACAACAGGCAATGACAGGGTAATAGCCCATACGGTTTTGGTCTTTAGCTTTTGGAACTTTTCAGCGTGGATAGTTTCTAATGTTTCCTGCTGCTTATTTTCTTCCTCAATCAACAAATCGTACCCAATTGACTGTACCGCCTTTTGCAATTTTGAAGCATCGGTCATATTAGGCAGGTATTCAACGGTAAGGTTTCCCGTAGCAAAGTTTACGGAGGCATTTATAACGCCCTCCTGATGCTTTACAATGCTTTCGGCACTGCTCGCACAAGAGGCACAGGTCATACCTATTACTGGAAATGTATTTTTTATGGTGGAAACACCATAACCTAAGTCTTTGATAGCTTTAACCGCTTCGCCTATTGCTTCGCTATTATCTACCGTGATAGCTGCCCTGCGGTTATTCAGCTCTACTTTGTGGGTTGCGATACCTTTAACCTGTGCTAATCCTTTTTCAACGATTAATGCACAATGTTCACTTTCTACATCTTCCAAAGGAAGATAAATGGTTTCTTTATTATTCGTTGCCATAATTGCTTGCTTTAATTAACAATACAAAATTGGCTATTATATTAATGGACGCTATTGTGAAATTTTGGGAATGATTTGTAAGATTTACAATTTATCCAACGGCTTTCTTTTACCTTCTTTTATTTGTTTGAAATAGCTCGGTGTCAGTCCTGTTACTTTTTTGAACTGGTTGCTTAAATAGGCTACACTCGAATAGTTCAGACGAAAGGCAATTTCACTCAAAGACAGTTCATCATATACCAACAGCTCTTTTACTTTTTCTACTTTTTGGGCAATAAAGTATTTTTCAATAGTAATACCCTCCACCTCCGAAAAGAGATTGGATAGGTAATTATAATCGTGGTGCAATTGACTACTTAATACATCTGAAAGATTGGATTTGGTGTCATTGTCCTGATGATGCACAAGGTCAATAATTATATTTTTTATCTTTTCAATGATGCGGCTTTTTTTATCGTCAATGAGTTCAAAGCCCAATGGAATTAAAACCTTATCTAAATTATTTTTTTCTTCTGGTGTAATCTCTTTATCCAATGTTACCTCTCCAAGTTTGATTTTTTTTACAGTCAAACCTAATTTATCCAATTCATTTTGCACCACCATAATACAGCGGTTGCAAACCATATTTTTAATAAAGAGTGTATTCATATATACCTTTTTACGACCTTAACAAAGGTACAAATTAATCTTTGGCATTATATCTTTTAACGCCAAATCCTGCCTCTCAACGCCAAATCCTGCCACATCTTCAAAGGCACTTATCTACTGCTATAATTTTAGGCTTCAAGTAAAATTCTAAACAAAATTATAGTATGGATACACAGCAAAAAGACCTATCGTATTTCAGGTTACGATTACAAGAATTATTAAATACCAGCTTCCCCGAAAAAGCAAACGACCAAAAATTTGTTGAGCAACGTTCTTCGTGGGCTGCCAATGCCTACGAGGGGGCTTTTAGTTCGGGAAACGCTATTGAGCAATGCAACGAAATAGCCAATTACATACTTTTTGAGGGCTTGCATTTCTCCAAATTCGATACCGTGTTTCAGGTGGTATGCAATGAGTTTGATACCATAATGGCAGATGAGGAACTGCGACCGTTCTCCCTTAAAATGTTTCCTGTTTGCGAGCCTGTTTTCTCCGGCTATGAACTAACCGATGATTTCGCTTATAACACAGAGTACGACCTGCTCTATACCGAAATAACCGGAACCATCGCAATCTGGATAGAGGAAAATGGGCTTCAATAAACGCCAACATCTCCAACTGAATATTGATGCCTTACGAATTGCTTTTAAACTGGAAAAGGAGAAACGACAAGCCACCGTAGGCGAAAGACTGCTAATGATGCAATACAGCGGATTTGGTGGTCTAAAATTCGTACTGAACCCTATAGTAAATGAAATAGACATCAATCATTGGAAGAAAACGGAACACGACCTTTTCCCGATTACGCAGGAACTCCACCAACTACTCAAAGAAAATTCCGAAGACGAAAAGCAATACCGCAAATATGTAGATAGTATGAAAAGTTCTGTATTGACGGCTTTTTATACACCGCCACAGGTCATTGATGCTATTTCCGCAAGCTTGCGTGACAGTGGTCTGGACATTGATAAATTCCTTGAACCATCCGCAGGTATCGGTTCATTCATACAATCCTTTTCGGAAAATCAATTGGCAAATGTTACCGCTTATGAAAAGGATTTGCTCACAGGCAATATTTTAAAACAGCTTTATCCCGAAAGCAATATCCGTGTGAGCGGTTTTGAGGAAATTCCCGAAAAGGAACAGAACAGCTATGATGTGATTGCCAGCAACATCCCGTTCGGCGATACATCCGTATTTGATCTTTCTTATTCCAGAAGTAAAGACACAGCCAAAGTACAAGCTACACGAAGCATTCACAATTACTTCTTTCTGAAAGGTACTGATATGCTCCGTGAGGGTGGACTATTAGTGTACATTACCTCGCAGGGCATTCTCAATAGCCAAAAGAACGAACCCATACGCAGGGCATTGATGCAGGATAATAATTTGGTTTCGGTTATCCGCTTACCTAACAACCTGTTTACAGATTATGCAGGTACAGAGGTCGGCAGTGACCTGATTATCCTGCAAAAGAATATGGCAAAACGAGGTCTGACCAAAACCGAAGAACTCTTTTGCCAAAGCAAGCAAACGCAGTACAATACGCCTGGCAATGCACTTTTTCAGGATAGCACAAGGATTGTGCATACCGAACAGAAATTAGATACCGACCCATACGGAAAACCTGCATTAATTTTTACACACAAAGGCGGGGTTACAGGAATTGCCAAAGACCTCAAACAAATGCTTACGGATGATTTTGAAAAGCATTTGGATTTGAATTTATATAAAGGAGAGCGTAACGATGAACCTGTTATACAAATTCTCTTAACACCGCAACCGCCAGTTGTAGAACCTATATTAATCAGTCAGGAACGACAGTCATTAGATACACCTACAATTATTCAGCAAAGTCAACAGGAATTAAAGCAATTAAGCATTTTCGATCTGTTTGAAAATATAGATGAACCGGTAGCGGTTCTTGATCCACCCAAAAGAACGAAGCAAGCCAAAAGGCAAAGCACTAAAGCAAACCGCCGTGCAATAGGTCGCCAGACCGATCTGTTCAATGGGATGCAGCAACCTTATACACCTCCGATTACCGATAGAACTGCCAACGTAAGCACATCTACCAATGGCAAAAAACAGGAAGCCATCGGCGACCTGTTTTCGGGTATCAACGTGAATGGCCAAGCTGATAAGCCAGCCGTTCCCGACACCATTCCTGAACCTGCTCCGTATGGTGGAGAATTAAAATCATTCCACCGAAACGATTGCCTTGTATTGGATAATGGTTGGGTCGGTCATCTGCAAAATGTAGATACATCAAATGGTGCAGCCGTATTCCACCCATTGCAATTACCACCCTCACAAAAAGTAAGAGCCGAAGCCTACATTGCTGTACGTGATGTTTACCAAGATCTTTACAATAAGGAGGCGAAGCTTCAGACCGAACACAAAGAAGAAAGAGAAAATCTTAATCAATTATACGATGCCTTTGTCAAAAGGCACGGAAACCTCAACAGTGCCGATAATATCAAGCTCATCAAAACGGATAGTTCCGGAAAGGAAATACCTTATCTGGAACGTGTGGTTGGTGGCGTGGTACACAAGGCCGATATATTCAGTCGCCCTGTAAGTTTTTCTACCTTAACCATAACAACGGACAATCCCGAAGAAGCATTAGCGGCCTCGCTCAATAAGTACGGAAACGTGGATTTGGATTATATGTCCGAAATCAGCAGTATGACTGATGACGCTTTGAAAGAAGCCTTACACGGTCGTATTTATTACAATCCTCTACAAAAGGAATACGAGATATCCGAACGCTGGATTGCAGGTAACGTAGTGGAAAAAGCCCAAGAAGTCAAAGCATATATCGAAAATGATCCTGATGATGCACAGGCTAAAGCAAGCCTTACCGTTTTGGAAGAAGCCCGACCAAGACGTATTGAGTTTGAAGAATTGGATTTTAACCTCGGCGAGCGTTGGATACCCACTGGTATTTATGGCCGGTTTGCTTCACATCTTTTTGATACGGACGTGAACATTCATTACTCGGAGAGTTCTGATGATTTTTCTGTAAGCTGTAAACAAAAGAATGTTCATATATGGGATAAATACGCCGTAAAAGCTGAAAGCCGGACGTTTGACGGGATTGCTCTGCTCAAACACGCCCTTGTCAATACTACACCTGATATTACCAAAAAAGTGATGGTTGGCGATCAAGAAGTCAAGGTACGGGATATGGAAGCCATACAAATGGCGAATACTAAGATTGATGAAATCCGAACCGCTTTTACAGAATGGCTTCATGCCCAAAATGATGAATTTAAGACAAGACTTACCGACAAATACAACGACACGTTTAATTGCTTTGTCCGTCCGAATTACGACGGAACTCATCAGGACTTTCCCGGTTTAGACCGCAAAGCACTCGGAATTGAAGATTTGTATTCCAGCCAAAAGGACACGGTTTGGATGATTAAGCTGAACAATGGTGCTATCTGCGACCACGAAGTAGGTGCAGGAAAAACATTGGTAATGTGTACGGCAGCCCAGGAAATGAAGCGTTTAGGGTTGGCTCATAAACCTATGATTATCGGGCTAAAAAGCAATGTTCACGAAATTGCCGAAGCTTACCGTACCGCTTATCCACACGCAAAAATATTGTTTCCAGGCAAAGAAGATTTTACACCCCAAAAACGCCAACGTATTTTTGGCGACATTAAAAACAACGATTGGGATTGTGTTATTCTCACACATGATCAATTTGGAATGATCCCACAATCTCCCGAAATTCAGAAGGAAATCTTAGAAATTGAGTTGGACAGCGTGGAGCGTAACCTTGATGCCCTGCAATCGCAAGGCAAGGAAGTGACCAGAGGAATGCTTGCCGGTGTAATCAAGCGAAAAGAAAACCTCGAAGTCAAACTCAAAACCCTGCAACACGATATTGAAAATCGTAAAGATGATGTGGTCGATTTTAAGATGATGGGTATAGACCATCTGTTTGTGGATGAAAGCCATCAATTCAAAAACCTGATGTTCAATACAAGGCATTCCAGAGTTGCAGGATTAGGTAATGTTGACGGCAGTCAAAAAGCAATCAACCTGCTATTTGCCATTCGTACCATTCAGGAACGCACAAATGCAGATATGGGGGCAACTTTTCTTTCGGGAACTACCATCAGTAATTCATTAACCGAACTGTACTTACTATTCAAATACCTCAGACCAAGAGCAATGGAAAAACAAGGCATTCACTCCTTTGATGCTTGGGCAGCTATTTACGCAAGGAAAACGACCGATTATGAATTTTCGGTTGCCAACAATATTGTTGCAAAAGAACGTTTCCGCTATTTTATCAAAGTGCCGGAACTAGCACAGTTCTATTCCGAAATCACGGATTATCGTACCGCAAAGGATATTGGTATCGACCGACCTAATAAGAACGAAGTATTGTATAATATACCGCCTACACCCGATCAAGAAGAGTTTATTCAAAAATTGATGGAATTTGCCAAATCGGGAAATGCTACGTTATTGGGAAGAGCACCATTATCTCCATCTGAAGAAAAAGCAAAGATGCTTATTGCGACGGACTATGCCCGTAAGATGTCTTTGGATATGCGAATGGTAAACGGTGCTTATGATGACCACCCCGACAACAAAGCTTCGCATTGTGCAGCCAACATTGCTAAATATTACAACCAATACAACTCACAAAAAGGAACTCAGTTTGTTTTCTCCGATTTGGGAACCTACAAGCAGAGCGAATGGAATGTTTACTCCGAAATCAAACGCAAGCTCGTGGAAGACCACGGCATCCCTGCAAACGAAGTCCGCTTTATACAGGAAGCCAAAAATGATAAGCAACGCAAAGAGCTTATTAAAGGAATGAATGAAGGTAAAATCCGCATACTTTTCGGTTCTACAAGTATGTTGGGTACTGGTGTGAATGCGCAAAAAAGAGCCGTTGCCGTTCATCATCTCGATACGCCGTGGCGACCAAGCGACCTTGCCCAAAGGGACGGCAGAGCTGTTCGTAAAGGCAATGAGATCGCCAAGTTTTTTGCAGAAAATAAAGTAGATGTAATCATTTATGCCGTAGAAAAATCATTGGACAGCTATAAGTTTAATCTGTTATACAATAAGCAACTATTTATAGACCAATTAAAAACCAACAACCTTGGCAAGCGAACTATTGATGAGGGTAGCATGGACGAAAAATCAGGAATGAACTTTTCGGAATATGTGGCTATCCTATCAGGAAATACAGATCTACTGGATAAAGCCAAACTGGAAAAGCAGATTGCCGGATTGGAAAGCGAAAAGCAAGCTTTCAATCGTTCTAAATTCAGTGCCAGGTATAAGCTGGAAGACTATTCGGCAGAACTTGACAAAGCCAAATCCCGCTTTGACCGTATGAGCCTTGATTGGAATAATCTGCAAGAGCGTATCCAAAAACGTTCGGACGGCACAATCGCAAATCCTATGCAATTAGATGGCTTACCGGCCAATGCGGACATCAAACAAATCGGTGCAAAGCTCAACCAACTTGCGGACAAAGCACGTACAGGTGGGGATTATGAAGAAATCGGAAGCCTTTACGGTTTTCAACTTTTAGTAAAAACAGAAATGTCGCAGAAAGAGGGCGTGGATATTCGGGTAAACCGATTTTTGATACAGGGCGAGGGAAATATTAAATACACCTACAATAACGGTATTATAGCCAAAGATGAAAAATTGGCATCAATGAATTTTCTCAACGCATTGGAAAAACTACCGGCTTATATTGATCAAGAACAAAAGAAAATTGCTGAAATACAAAAAGATCTGCCTATTCTTCAGGAAGTAGTGAACGGAAATTGGAGTAAGGAAATCCGCTTGAGCGAACTCAAAACGGAGTTGGCTTCTGTAGAACGAAAAATACAATTGTCAATCACTCCCGAACCTTCAGAGGATGCACCAACGCCATTTATTGATAAAGCCACAAATAAAGAGCGATCGTCTATACGATTGTGATTTTGAAAATAGTTACCTCTCATCTTGTTCATCCATCTTTTTTAGAAGACTTTCATGCATGGTATCCAAAAATTTCGTCCGATTAAGTTTCCTGTTTTTCAATTCTAGATAAGTACGGTAGAAATCACCGAGATCGATATTGCAGAAACTTTCAAAGCTTTTTGCAATTAATTTTATATCAGCATTGCCATTCTCAAACACACCCTGTGCGTGGAGAGCATAAATAAGTTCAATTAAAGCAGTTTTACTGGCTGTCCAGTTTAACATTGAACCCTCGTTTTTTCTTTGCTTGCTTGTACTATTGAGTTGATCCTCAATATAGACCTGTATCAGGTCATTGGCAATTATTTTAGCGACTTTGTAGTCATGAGAGGTAGAGAAACTATGATCGGCTTCAAAATAGAAAGTATCCAAACATAGTTTGATATCGTGACTGCTTCTTACAAAATATTTATGATCCAGGTAAGTACTATTGGTTCTGTAATATTTGTAAAAATCACGGTTGTTATCAAAAAACCTTTTTAGTTTATAAAGTTCGACCTTCAGATATTTTCGAATGTTCTTCCTATTACCAAAAGGCTTTTTTGTTTCAATTTTATAGATTGCATTGTAATAAATCAATTTAGATAATATGGAAGGCTTGAGATGCTTAAAAAAATAGATTTCTTCATTAACATCTTTAAACCCCTTTTCAGCTATAAACAGCTTCATTTGAGCAACATGTTTCAGAATCAACTTTATTATTGATTCTGATAGCACAATTGTATCATCAATTTCAGAAACTAAATTATGAATATCATCTTCTAACCGATTTAATATGTCTTTGTAAAACTTCACCATAATCCAATTTATTGAGTTCAATGATGTACTCGAATGATAGCCCGTAAATGACACAATGCACATATTTATCTACTTAATACATTGTATCAGATAGAAGGGATAGTTCTCCACAACCGTCTCGATGTGATGAAGTCCATAATTACCAAATTCCTGCTGGATGGACTCTAGGTCATAGAAAAACATATTTACTCCACCAAACTGTTCGTATCGGTCAGTACTTATCAGTGTACCTTGTCCATAGGTGGAAGCATCCTTAGTGATCGCAGAGAAAATCATTAACCCTCCAGTAGCAAGTTGGTTGTAGCAGTCCGAAATCAATTTTTTTCGTTCATTTTCGTCCAGCAAATGGATTAACGCATGGCAGAATATGCCATCGTATATAGCTTGGTCAACCGGCATATCCGTTACCGACCCATGATGGATTTTCAACGTTTTTCCAAAATTCTTTTCTGCAAGGTGGATAGCGGTTTCGGAAATCTCAATGCCTGTTACAGTCATTCCCTTGTTGAGGAAAGGTGTAGCATTCCTACCATAACCAATACCGGGAATTAATATTTCTTTCAAGCCATTTTTTGCAAATAGTTCGGCGGATAAAACGGCAGTTTGTGTGGGGACGGATCCCCACATTTCCTGCTTACTCTTAAATGCTTCTTCCCAAAATTCAATCATAAAATTTTATTTAGCTTTGATGATATACTGATACGGCAATAGGTTTACTTCAACTTCAAAAGACGTAAAACCTGCCTTTTTCAGTTCAAATACGATTTCATCCACAGATGCCCTCATGGTCATAGCCGGTGCCTGTACTTTCTCAGTGAATACTGCTTTGAAAAAATCAACAATTACCAGTTCACCATTTTTATTTAAACCTTTTTTCACTTTAGAAAAGTACTCGGTTCTGTTATCTATATGATGGTAAGTGTTGGCAATAAAAACAATGTCCGCTTCATTATCTTTAAGTAACGGACTGTCATAAGGAATCTTCCGAAGCTCTATGTTCTTTATGCTTTCTTTAGTAATCCTCTCTTTAAGATAATCCTGAAAGGCATCGCTTACATCTGCAGCAATAACATGTGCTCCTTTAGCAGCAAACTTTACAGAGAAATAGCCAGTAGCTGCACCAATATCCATTATTTTTTTACCCTTAAGATCTCCCATATATTGCAATACTTTTTGGGGATGCTGCATGGAATCTCTTTCGGCCGATTCGAAGTTTTTAGCCATTTTAGCTACTGCTTCCTTATCTGCGAAAGCATGCTCTGAGTGAGAGTGTTTCTTCTCGTTATGATGCTTTTGATCTGTATGCTGTGCATTGCTGTTACAAGATAACATAAGCATCGCTACTAATAATCCGCCAGTGATTTGGCTACTCATTTTTTTTCTGTTCATTTTATTTAATTTATGTGTTTAACAATTAAGATTCAAAAGAGGGGTCAGGCTTCAGGCGGTTGCTCCAGTAATAGGTTGCTAAACCAAGAATCAGATTTAGTAATCCAATCATAGTCTCCATCGGATGATGAATAATCGTGTAACCAATCATCCATAGGGATCCTGATAAGAAGATTATTTGAAAAAAAGGAAAAAAGGGACTGCGATAAGTTTCGTTACTCTTCTTGCGATTTTTACGCCGTATTATAAATACAGCAAGCACCACCAGCATAGTGGACATACTCAGTAAAACGCCACAGTATATCATAATTTGTTCGAATGTACCCGTTACAATTAAAATAACACTTAGTATGAACTGCAACCACAAGGCTCTTTTCGGCACCTGGTTTTTTTCTACTTTGAAGTATTGCCATAGCCTATGCTCACCCGCCATGCTCGCCGTAACCCGAGGTCCTACCCAGACCATAGCACTTATGCTTGACACCAGTAAAAAAGATATGATAATACCGAACAGTTTTCCGACATCTGTACCGAACATTTTTTTTGCAGCAATTTCTCCGACTTCCAACTTTCCGACTAATTCGGCAGCAGGAATATGTTTTAGAAAAACAAACTGTAGCAAGGTATATAGTATGGTTACTGCCAAAGTACCTCCTATGAGTGCAACTGGCAAAGATCTTCTGGGATTTTCAAACTCTTCGGAGATGTAGGCAGCCGCATTCCAACCAGAGTAAGAATAGCTCACATAAATTAATGCGATGGCGAAAGCTCCTGATTGTATTTCAGAGAAGTACTGCTGGTTGATCTCATAGCTCACTTCAGACTGTTCCGCTACTACTATGCCTGAAAGAATTATTACGGCCATTATCAGTACTTTAAACAATGTGGAAAGTATCTGGAATTTGGAACTGGTTTTCAGGTTTTTCGTGTGAATGAAAGTAATAACGGCAATAACGGAGATGGCAATCCATTTGATATTATAATCCCCGAAACTAAAATATTCTGTAAATGCAATCGCTGCAAGAGCAATGGGTGCCGCAAAACCCACGGTAAGTGATACCCAACCAGATAGATACCCAGCTATAGGATGATACATCTCAGAAAGAAAAGCGTATTCTCCGCCTGATTTGCGTATATAAGTGCCTACTTCTGCATAGCTGAAAGCCCCGGCTAATGCTAATATGCCCCCCAGTATCCATAGTGTGAGTATAGATGCGGGATGCCCCATATCTTTCAATTGAAATCCCAGGCTGGTAAATGCACCTGTGCCTATCATGTTGGCCATTACGATAGCAACACCAGCAAGAGTGGATATTTTATACGCTAATTTCTTTTGCATCTATAAAAAGTATTCGTCGGTTAGTTCTTTATTTACCATAGCACCTGTCATATTTCCCGCAGAAACGGCATTTGCTACAGACCTCATCATGGCTGTATTGTCGCCACATGCATATACTCCCTCAACCGTTGTTTTATAAAAATCATCAACCTTTATGTGACCGAACGCTGTAAGTTCACAACCCAATGCCACCGGAACTTCACAGTGCTGTTCGAAAGGAACTGCGGCATAGACCGCCTCAAAATGCTGGATACCTCGATCTTTAAAAACGACAGATTTTATATACCCATTTTCGTGAACTATCTCGACTATCTCATTTTCAACAATCGAAATCTTATGCTTATCCAATGTTTTAATTTGATCAGTAGAGAAATCAGGCTTGCCGTTTGTAAGAATGGTTAGGTCATCAGTAAGATTATTAATCATAGACGATAAATGATAAGCCCGATCACCATTTGCTAATAGTCCGGTTTTCATGTTACGAACCTCGTATCCATGGCAATACGGGCAATGGATCACGGAAATGCCCCAGCATTCAGCAAAACCTTTAATGTTTGGCATGATATCTCTAATGCCTGTGGCAAATACCAGTTTCTTCGCTGTAAACCGCTCTTTTTTATCTGTCACAACTTCGAAACCATTATCCATTTCTATTCCACTGACCACAAGTCCTTCATGAAATAGTACAGTTTTGTAATTCAATACCTGGGCTTTACCCTTTGCTGTAATGTTGCCGGGTTTTTCACCATCCTGCGTAATGAAATTATGAGAATGTGGTGTTTGTCTATTACAAGGTAATCCGCTATCAATGATTAAAACGTTTCTCAACGAACGTCCCAAAGACATAGCTGCCGACAATCCGGCATAACTTCCTCCTATAATAATGACATCAAAGTTTGTGTGCTTTTTCATTTTATTATTGTTTGTAAATGAAGTGAGCGGAAAAAATAGCATTCCGGCAATTGACAATCCACCTAGCGAAATAAATTCGGCTCTCGTTAACAGCCTCAAATCTTTTCCAGAATTATTTTTAATGCTATCCATCTATCTGATTTTCCATTTGGTTATTGGATGTACTTTCAGAATTAATCACAACTGAAGCATTCTTATTACCGATTGTTTGTGGCCCTTTAAACAGGATATACAGAAAGAGGGCTGTCATGATGAAAGCTCCAATCCACATCGCTTGTTGCCAGCCTGTAACAAAAGATTCTCTTGCAAAATGGATTAGCATTTCTTTCTGACCTCCAGCATTTGGTGCAATTGCCAGAGCATGTGCCAGTCCTTCTTTAGAAGTCGCAATAATATCCTGAGAAAACCCTTTTAATTTTGCTTCTATAGAAGTACTGTAGCCTGCGGTTACCAGCGGTCCAAGCAAGGCTACTCCTAAAGCTGTCCCCAATTCTCTGGTAATATCATTCAAGGCAGAAGCAACTCCTTGTCGGTCAGTTGGCAGTGAAGCGGTAATGGCTTCTGTGGAAGGAGTCATCGAAAATCCCATACCTAAACCCATGACCATTAAGCCGGGCAGTACAGACAGGTATCCTGTTTCAGCAGACACAAAAGCAGCCATCAGCATGGCACCGAATGCACCGAATGCAATCCCCAAAGCCATGGTGTATTTGCTGCCAATTCTTAATGCCAGCTTTGGAGCCATACCTGAGCTAAGCATCATCAAAACTGCCATCGGCATCATTCCTAATGTAGAACGCAGACCTGACCAGCCCAATACGCCCTGAAAAAATGGGAACAGTACTATGAATATACCTGCCTGCACACCAAATACAGTTAAAAGCGAGATAGAACCACTTGAAAGGCTTCGTTCACGGAACAGTCTGATATCCAGCAAGGGGGCTTTGTGCCGTAGTTCCCATAATATAAAACCAATTGTACCGCTTATACCGACGAACAAGCTCACCAACACTAAGGGTTCATTCCAACCCAATGCAGGTGCTTCATGCAACGCATAAATAACACCTACGGTAGCCAACACGGAGAGTAATGAACCTACGATATCAAATGGATGGCTGGTTTTCTCCGTTGAATTAGGAACAAAACGAATGGTCATCATTATGGATACTGCGGCAAGTACTACTGGCAACAGGAATAACCACCTCCAGCTCGCAACATCTACCAATAGTGCAGAAAGATACATTCCTAAAATACCGCCACCTCCGGCAACACCTGTCCAAATCCCTATTGCTTTGGATCGTTCTTCTTTCGGGAAAGTGGAAGTAATTACAGCTAATGTCACGGGCATAATCAACGCAGCTCCTATACCGGTAAGCAATCGGGCAATCAACATCATAGCTGCACTTGTTGCTATACCTGACAGTGCACTAGCCGTTCCGAAGATGATAAGTCCGGTAAGTAACATTTTCTTTCTTCCTTTCCTGTCACCAAGAGCACCAAGAGGTAATAATAGAGCAGCCAGTGTCAGGGTATAAATATTAATCATCCATAAAACCGTGTTTTGGGATGCACCAAATTCAATCGCCAGCATCGGTTGTGCTACGTTCAATCCGCTTACGGAGGCAATGACCGCCATTAATGCTATGCATACGGTTATTAATATTTTCTTTAAATGGGGTGGTGTTGTTTCTACCTCTGTTTCCAGTGTGCTATTTGTTGTTTTATTCGTGTTCATTTTCTATGCTTATTTTTTACTTAATATCTTCAACCATTTCAACTAATGGCTGATCCAGATTCACTGCTTTGATTAACGGTTTTACATCTTTGCGTTTTACTTCACCTTTTATCAAATCGACAAGGAGATAAATGGACGGTACAACAAACAAAGTGAGTATCATTGAACTGGTCAAACCACCAATCAACACCCAGGCTAAACCATTCTTCCATTCCGCTCCGGCACCAGATGATAAGGCAATGGGAAGCATTCCGAAAATCATGGCAAGCGTGGTCATTAATATGGGACGGAGTCTGGCTTTTCCGCTTAGGATCAGTGCTTCAATGGTGTTCTTTCCATTTGCTTTTAACTGATTAGCAAAATCCACGATCAGTATCCCATTTTTGGCAACCAACCCTATCAGCATAATCATGCCCAATAGAGAAAAGAAATTGAGGGTATGCATGGTTAAGGCCAGTGCCAATAATGCACCTATAATGGCTACAGGAATGGAAAAGAATACGACGAAAGGATATACAAAAGAGTTATAGAGCATTACCATAATCAGGTACACTAGCAGTATGGAAGCTACTAATGCCAGCAAGAGGTTGGAAAATGTTTCCTTCATATATTTCATCTCGCCTTCGGCATCAATGTTTATATCTTTGTCAAACTTGGCTTTTTGTATGAATTGATCCAGTTCAGTGCTGATAACGCTTGGTGTAACCCCCAGTACTTGTGATGTAATCGTAACAGAAGGCATTCTGTCTTTCCTATCCAATTGTTTGGAAGCTATTCCATAATTAAAATCAGCGAACTGCTCCAATTTCACGGATTGTCCCATCGAGTTGACAAATGAAAGATTACGGAGGCTTTCCTCATTCTTCCTGTCGAATTTGTCATAGGCAATTTCAACGTCATATTCCTTCTGCTTGTCACTAAACTTCACATCCGTATTTCCACTGAAAGCAATGTTCATTGACATTCCCACGACATCCATACTCAGACCCAAATCCGCCATTTTATCCCTGTCAATTGCTACCTGCAATTCAGGCGTTCCTTTCTCAACAGATAATTTTACATCCGATGTTCCTTTAATTGTTTTCAACTTATCAGCAATAGCTACGGCTGCTGTATAAATCTTATCAGGATCATTACCGGACACGACCAATGAAATAGGGGCATCGTTTGAGGTTCCCATCATATTCATAATGGCAGAGTTTACCTTTACACCGGGCAGCAACTTTTCCAGTTCCAATTTGGTGTAGTGTGCAAACAAGTCGGATGATTGAGTTCTTTCCTCTTTGGATACAAGCTTGATATTGATCTCCGCTTTGTTCTGCGTATTCCTGCTACTGCCCATAGAGCCGGAGCTGGTACCGATACTTGAATATACTTTTGCCACCTCAGGTTTATCAAACAGCAATCTTTCTACTTTCTTAACGGTTTCATCCGTATTTTGAAGTGTTACGCTTTGAGGCAGTTCAAGGTTAATCAGTACTTCACCTTTGTCGCCGTTACTGGCGAATTCCCCTCCAATAAATCCAGCACCTACCAGCATGAAAGAAGCGATGATCAGTGCAAAAGACCCTCCCAATACCCATCGCTTCTTAGCCAAAGCTTTAGCAAGCATACGACCATAGAAATTTGTTAGCCGGGTAAGCCAATTTTCAAATACCGTTAATACCTTTCCAAATACTGAATTCGTGTTGAGGTGTTCAACTTTTGCCCAGCGCGAAGCCAATAAAGGCGTGAGTGTGAAAGAAACGAATAAACTCATCAATGTTGCGATGACAATCACCATTGAATATTGTCCCAGCATATTGGATATGATCCCGCCTACCATAGTGAGCGGTAGAAAAACGATTACATCTACCAGCGTAATAGCGACAGCGGTAAAACCTATTTCCTGCCTGCCGTCTATAGAGGCTCTGACCTTGTCTTTACCTTTTTCAAGGTGGCGGTAAATGTTTTCCAGTACCACTATGCTGTCGTCAACCAATATTCCGATAACAAGGGAAATAGCCATCAGGGTTAAAAGATTAATGGTATAGCCCAGCAGGTTCATCGCAATAAACACCGACAAAAGTGATGCAGGTATAGAGATCATAACAATCAGGGAATTACGAAGGCTATGAAGGAACAGCAACATCACAGCGGCTACAATTACAATGGCTAAAAAGAAATCGAACATTACCAGATCGGCCGCTTCTATAGTAAATTCGGAACTATCGTTAGCAATGTTGAATTTTAATTCCTGCTTTGCGTAAGTGCTTTCTATTTCGCTTAATGTTTCCTTGACGGCTCTTGCCACTTCTACAGAATTGGCATCCCTCTGTTTAATTAATTGAAGGCCTATTGAGTTTTTTCCATCTATCCGATTAAATGTAGTAATGTCTTTTACACCATCCTGAACAGCGGCAATGTCAGAAAGCCTTATTTTGGAACCGGTAGTGGGATCGTTTTTAATGATCAGATTTTTGATATCATCAATCGACTGGTATTTTCCTTTGAGCTTAATGTTGGTTTCTGACTGATTATTGGTCAGCTTTCCTGTTGGAAATTCGAGGTTGGCATTGTTGATAGCCTGATTTACCTGAAGTAAAGAAACCCCGTATTGATCGGCTCTGCTCCGGTTAATATTCACTTTTATAACCCGCTCTTCACCACCTACCAGTTCCACTCTGGCTGTCCCTTTAATTTTGGTAATAGCCGGCTTTATCTCATCTTTTATCAATGCATACAGGTCTGTCGGGTTCATTCTTGCTGTCAAGCCGAATCGCATGATAGGCATATCTGTCATTGAAAATTTGCCTATAGCCGGTGGTTTGGCACTTGCAGGCAAATCTTTGACCACTTCATTTACCTTTCTTTGTGCATCCTGCATGGCTTGTTCCACATCTGCATCAACTTTCAACTGTACAGTTATGGAGGACATGCCATCTAGTGAAGTAGATTTGATGGCATCAATATTATCGATACCTGAAACCGCATCTTCTATTTTTTTGGTGATGCCGGTTTCTACTTCACTGGGCGAAGCTCCCGGATACGCTGTTGTGATGCTGAACATTGACATTGACATATCCGGGGTAAGCTCGTAATTCAGCCTTGAATAGCTTATTATGCCCAAAAATGTCAGTGCTATGAAAATGACCATGATGAATGACGGTCGTTTTATGGATAGTTCTGTTATTGACATGGAAAATCTGATTTTGTTATTTAATTACCTGCACTTTCGAGCCGTCATTGATATTGAGTTGTCCCGTTTCAATTACTTTGTCTGTTGTCGAGAGACCTTCGAGCACCACTACATTTTCTCCCTGCACTTGGCCTGTTGTAATCTTTTTTAATACCGCAACATCGCCTTCCAACACATAAACCTGTGGGGCTTGTAGGCTACCAACAACGGTTTTTACAGGTATCATCAGCACATTATCCGTATAGTCATTGTTGATGATGGCTTTACCGCTCATACCAGGTTTCAAAGGATTTTTGGAGTTATTGGGTATTTGTACTTCTACCAGAAAATTTCTGTTGGCATCTGCCTGTGCAGCAATGTAAACCACTCGTCCTGTCACTTCATAATCAGGATATAAATCGGGCACTACCTGAATTGTTTTTCCAATTGAAAGCCTGATTACATCCTTGTCCAACAACTGCAATTGTAGTTTAAGTGAAGAATTGTCCACGATATCTGCCAGCTCTGTTCCAGTGCTAATGTAACTGCCTGTTTGCACGTGAGATTTATTAACGGTACCGGAAAAAGGGGCTATTATAGTAGTAGATTTTCTAATAGCATTGATGGTATTTAGCTTTGATTCCGCAGACTTAACAGCCAGCTTTTGCTCATCTACCTCTCGAATACTAATTGCATTGGCTTTTAGCATATTTTCCATTTTCAACAGATCAGCCTTTGCCTTTTGCAATGTCTCCAGTGCTAACTGTCTATCTATTGCGTTCTGCTGCCGCTCTATATGCTCTGACTCGTTAAATACCGACACGATGGTTTGTCCCTTCGAAATATGTGCTCCATCCTTTAATGCGGTGGTGACTATCCTGCCGGAAATATCAGCCGTCAAAGTCATTGCATTTACGGGTATAAAAAAACCATTGGAAGTATAGGTTCCGGTTAAGCTTTTATATTGAGGGTTAGTAACCGTTACAGGAAATACCAATGTCTTAGTAGCACCGATTTCGGCCTTTGCATCCAGCTTTTGCTTGTTATGACTGAGTGTAAATAAAACAACCAACAATAATCCTGTAATTATTAAAATCGGAACGATGTATTTTTTTATCCTTTTCATTCTTGAATATTATTTTAAAATAGATTGTATATTTCCTGATATCTTTAGAAATTCTAATTCTGCTGACTGAACTTCTAAGACGGCTTTTAGATAGGCTGTCTGTGACTCCTTCACCTGGGTATTGGCATCCAATAAATCTTTCAATGAAGTGTAGCCGTTTTGAAACTGGATATAGGAAAGCGCATATACTTCTTCAGCAAGGGTTTTACTCTCTTTTGTGGTTGCTAAATTTGCGGTATTGATCGTTAGCCTCTCCCTTGCATTCTTTACTTCTTTGTTTACCGTATTTTGTTGGATCGTTATATCCAGTTCATTTTGCTTATGCTCCAATTGCAGCTGTCTGACTTTTGATAATTTATAGTTTCCGTCAAAGATGGGTATGGATAGGTTTAAGCTTGCTAGAGAGTTGGGATACCAGTTTGTAGTGCTTCTGAAAATATTCGCCTCATTTTGTTGTGCCAATGTTCCATATTTAAAATTGAATGAGAGCTTAGGTAAATAAGAATGCTTCATTTGCTTTAAGGCCAACGTTGTTAATTTATCCTGTTCCTGAAGCAATTGAATGTCCAGAGAATTTATGCTGATGTCTTCGCCAAGAAGATGAGATAGTGTGGAATGGTCTATTTCTGTTTCAATACTGATTTTTTCTTCTAAAGGAAATGTCATTGTGTACTTTAGTATGGTCATGCTTTGCTCGTATTCAAGCTGTGCATTTTGAAGCCTGGTTTGCAGATTACTCCGTTCAAATTGTAATCGCTTTAAATCTATCGAGTTGGCAAAGCCATTGTCAACCTGCGACTGTACACTCACCAAAAGGGAATCTATTTGCAATATGTTATTATGGATGTCTGCCTGTTGCAGAAATGCAACCTGTGAAACGGTGTAGGCATTTGAAATATCATACATAATTTGCTCAACGGTTTTTTGCTTGTCTAGCATACCTATTCTGGAATGCTGTCTTGCTATTTTCTGACCGGTAATTTTCTCAAAATCGATCAGCGTTTGCGATAGCTCAACATTTGCTGATGCATTGTATTTTGTTCCAAACTGAACAGCTTGATCCTGACCGGGCTGCCCCAAAAATTCACCGGGGATAATCTGCGTAATTAGTTTCAGGTTGTTGGTGTAGGCTGCATCAGCCTTTACTTGTGGCAGGTATCCGGACAATTCTTCCCTGAATTTTTGATTGTACTTCTCCAATTCAAAATCAGACTTCTGAATGGAAAGATGATGACTAACACCATATTCTACCGCTTGCTTTAACGTAAAACTTACAGGTTGCTGTGCCCAGATGAAATGTGGGATTGTCAATAATAACAGCAGACAGTATCTTAAAACCTTATTATTCATTTTGTTTATTATATTCAATATTTATTAATCAGTTCAGTTTTTTATGAACTTTTAAGGCAAAAAAAAGGTTATTTCCTATTTTCCCATTTTTTGATGGCAATCATCAATTCCTTATAAACGAAGTCTAAAAATTCGGTTACTTCTTTAAGGTCATTATTAAACTGTGGGGTCTTGGTAGTTCTGGCTTTCAGTATTTCTTTCAGTATAACATTCAGGTCATCGAATTTCTCGAAATTCTCCTTGGTCATCTGTGTCCAGTTGTTCATCTTACAACGGAAATAGCGTTTTTTATCGCCAAGCTTGGTAATGTATTCTATATGGTGTGTCATCATCAACCTGTTCAATGCATTGCTGGTTCCACCTTTACTTAAATGCAGGGTTTCCATAATTTCATCAAAGGTCAATTCTACTTTGTCGGCAACCAGAAAAAGTCCCCAAACCCTACACTCGGCAGGCGGCAATCCATACTTTTCATTCAGTACGCCAAATTGCTCAATCAGTTCTTTTTGTTTCTCGGTTAAAACCATAATTGTAAATGCTCTTCTACTAATTCTGAAGCAAAGATAATAAGGTTTTTTGAGTTCAGCAAATTATGAACCAACTTTTCCTTGAAAAATTTGGGAAAGTGTGGTTCGGAATCGTTACACACTTGTAATAATATTAAGGCAGGTTAATGAATGAGCTAACATTTCACTAACCTGCCATAAAGTTCTTGAGGTTTATTTTGCAAGCCTAAACAATAAAATCAAATCACCTTATATCAGTTTTTAGTTGATCGATTTTTTAAAATGAAACCAGTTAACTTATTCGCTAATGGAATTAGTAATAAAACAGCTAAGTAAGCTACAGGTAATCCTGCAAACCATGATATAATAAAATTGGTAATGAAGTTATCCGAATAAGTATGCTTCAGAAAATGTGATGTGGATGACATAATGAATGTTGTCGGAAATACTACAAAAAAAGTACTGATATATTTGGAATATTTATGATCGTTTTTCATTACTAAAATTTTCCATTGGTGTTTTTTCTTTTATCAAGTTCAGGAATCGCTTCAATCACGTCCCAATGTTCCACTATTTTATCTTCTTCTATTCGATAAAGATCATAAAAGGCTGAATGCTCACCGCCAAAATATCCTTCGCTCAGTACCAGAACAAAGTTGCCTTCTCCTAAAACTTTATGTATTTGAGCATATTTTTGCGGTTTATCTTCCTTTTCCCATTGTGACAGCATATCCATAAACTCTTTTACTCCATCGCCCATATGAGGATTATGTTGTATTAGTCTATCGCCATCAAAATATTTTGAAATATCCCTCAGGTTCCCGTCGATTAATATGTTTTGAACAAAATCTTGTGCTAATTTTTTATTTGAATCTGTTTTATGGTGGTCGATGGCCTTAGTTTTTCCATCCGTCATTGTCCTGCCACTTTTATTTAATTTTCTTGGGTTGATTTGAAGATTATCCCAGTGTTCAACGCTTACACCATTTTCAAAACGATGTATGTCAAATGCCGCGGTATAGTCAAATAAAAAATAATCGACATGAACAAAACCGTAATCACCATCCTGAAATTGACGAACCACATTTGTATATACTTTATGCATCGGCATTTGGTCATGTAAAGCTAAAATTGCCTGTAAGCCTGTTTCAACATTTGGATTGTGCTGTTTATAAGAAGTTGGATGGATAAGTCCGGTTTCTTCTAATGTTGCTGTTTCAATGCTATTCTGGATAGTAGCAGCCTTATCTTTGTTTGATAATTCCATAATTTTTATTTTTATAAATTTACAGAGGCAAAGCTACGTTGATAGAATGTCAGGTAAAATATGGGGCAAAATATTGACATGGTGAAAATTTTATCCCTATTGTCATACAGAATTAAAGTAATAATTTTAAGGATTTAAATAATATTGGCACATGTACGAGAAGAAGATACCAAAGGATTTTAGCTGCGGAATGGGTATTACGATGGAAATAATTGGAGGAAAATGGAAACCTTGCCTGATAAATTCAATTCATAAAGGTTTTTGCAGGCCTAGCGAACTGGCGAAACAGCACCCTGATGCCAGCAAAAGAGTACTGAACCTACAATTAAAAGAATTGGAAGAACATGGCGTGGTTTCAAAAATTATATATCCCGAATTGCCTCCAAAAGTAGAATATTTTTTAACTGATTTAGGGAAATCCCTTTTGCCACTTATTGGTGCAATGGAACAATGGGGTAGTGATTTCATGGATGAATTTTATCAAAGGCAGGCAAATAAATATGCAAAGCAGGAAGAGGGAAGTTCAGCCGTGTTGTAATTCCAGCTAAGAGCTTTATTTATCTTCTTTCACTAAATGCTGTAAATCCGGATCATTCTTGATACGCTCTATTTCACTTACAACAATATTCAGAATGTCGGATTTTATTCGTTTGTAATTGCTGTCGATTTCCTTTTTCATTTTATCCTCACCCTGCTCATTTACAAAAGATAAGATTTGCGGTATTTGCTCATAGGCTTTACTTTCTGCTGCTACCTTTTCATTGTCCACTACAATTTCAGCATGGAAGATTTTCTGGTCGATACGCTCATCAAAGTTATCCGATACAGAACCGACGAACATACCTTGTGTCAAAGTTGAAATTTTCGAAGCAGGTATTAAGCTATCGAGCTGTGTGGATATAGAAGTAGATTTATCATTTCGGTTAATCGTCATACTTTGGCGTTTCTGCAATACTTTCCCAAAGCGTTCCGAAAGGCTCTTTGCCGTTTCGCCAACTACCTGCCCGGAGAAAATATTACCAACGGTATTTTGAATTACCTTACTTTCCTTGTCGCCATAATCCCTTGTTAATTGCGAAAAATCCTGAAAGCCCAAACATACAGCCACCTTATTACTTCTCGCTGTTGCGATAAGATTATCCAGTCCCCTAAAATAAATTGTGGGCAGCTCATCTATGATTACTGAACTCTTTAATTGCCCTTTTTTGTTGATGAGCTTAACAATACGGGAATTGTACAAACCCAATGCTGCGGAGTAGATATTTTGGCGGTCGGGATTATTACCCACGCACAAAATTTTAGGCTCTTTTGGGTTATTGATGTCGAGCGTAAAGTCATCGCCAGTCATAACCCAATACAACTGCGGGCTAATCATTCTTGACAAAGGGATTTTTGCCGATGCAATCTGTCCCTGCAATTGGTCTTGTGCGCCACCTTGCCAGGCATCCATAAACGGAGAAAGATAGTTTTCCAAATCGGAATATGAGGTCAGAATGGTAAATACGTCCGAATACTTTTTATTCAGCAATTCAATGGCGTGCGGGAATGTACAATACTTACCATCCTCATAGATTTTCAGATACCAAATAATGGCAGCCAATAGGATAATTGGGCTTTCCACGAAAAAATCCCCTTGCTTCTGTATCCAGCTTCGATTGAGGTTCAGCATTATGGTGTAAGCCGCTTCGTAAGCGTCGGAAATGTCTGTCATAAAATCGGGATTGAGTGGATTGCACCTATGGCTCTTGCGTGGGTCATCGAAATTTATCACATAGAATTTTGGTTGAACTTTGTACTTATCCCGATGCTTCAATAAATGATTGTAGGCAATGGTGGAAAGGTCGTCAAATTTAAAATCATATATATACATACTAAAGCCTTTCTCAATCTGCTGCTTGATGTAGTTGTTTACGATGGCATAAGATTTACCGGAACCCGGAGTACCCAACACGATTGATGCCCTGAAAGGATTTACAATGTTTATCCAACCGTTGTTCCATTTGCCTTTGTAGTAAAATTTGGTGGGCAGGTTAACGGAATATTCATTTTCCATCAGCTTTGTTTCCTGTTGAAAGCTCTCGTTCTCGTTGTTGAAAACATCGTCCATTAAGTTGGTACGAAGCAAGCGGCTCATCCATACGCCCGCCATCAGCAAAGCAATATAACCTAACGAGATAGTAAGGATATACAGAAATGTTCCTATTACCGGAGATAGCTTTAACAACGGCGTGTTCAGAAAGAACAGCACAAAACCAACGCCCAAAGCCACGTAGATTTTAGCCCAGGTTATCTTCTCATTCTTTACGCCTTTCGTTCCCAAACAACTCAAAGCAAGCAAAACCAAAGCGAACGCCTTGGTATAAAGGGTATGTGAAAACAAGCCCGCCGTCCGGTCGAAATTGCCTAATATCTTGTTGATTATTTCCAACGTCCAACCACGTTCTAAAAAGAACCCGTAGCAGAACCAATAAAGGTGCATCAGCACCAAAAGAATACTGACTGCCCGCATAAAAGCCATTATTTTGGCTAAACCTCTTAAATCGTCTTCTCCCTGCATTCTTTTTTAGTTTTAATGTTCGGGCGTGAATTTAAAGGCTCTACACAGCGGCTATAAGAATGTGGCAGTCAATGGCGGTGCGTGGCAGTGTTTGGCGAAGTGATAAGAGTTGTAGCTTCTATGATCCTTTTGTATCGTAACATTTATGAAGCATCCAAATAAAAAATACTTTTAGTTGCTCTTCTGTTTTCTGTCCGTCAGCAACATTTTTTGTCCTGCTGAATTGGTGGACAAGGAACACTTCCGTAACTACAATAAACACAACAGTCTCCTTGTTTTGGTTTAAGAACTTGTTTGCATTTTTCACATTCGTAGAAATATTGGCAAGCGTCTGTCGGCATTGTTTCTTCTTTCTTGTGTCCGCAGTTGGGGCAAGTAATTGTTGATTGCAATATGATTTCCATTTGGTTTTATTTTTTGTCGGTTACAGAATATCCTGTTGAGTTAATTGCTTTTTCGACCTCAGAAATATTCGTTTTTGAGTTGTCAAATTCCACGATTGCGTTTCCTTTTTCGTATGAGGCGTTTGAACTTATTATTCCTGTCAATTTATTTACTTCGTGATTTACGTGTTCGCCACAACTTGCACAAGTCATTCCGCTAATCGTAAATTCTACTTTTTGAATATTGGATTTGTCCACCGCTATAATTTGCTTTTCTGTCTTTGGGTAGAAAATGCTTGAGTAGTATGGAAAGGCAAGCATTACGATTGCAAATGCTGTTACAATTCCTAAAAACATTTTTGACTGAATGAATTTTGGTTTTTCTTCTGTCTCACAATTGCAATCTATCTGCTTTTTGGGTTTCAACTTTTGATACCAAGCAAAACCAAGAACCAAAATTGTCAACCCGATAAAATAGGGTCGAAAAGGTTCAAGCCAAGAAAAAGTGGAAGCAAGACCGCTTGTTCCTGCAATAAGAGCCAATACTGGTGTGATGCAACAAAGAGAAGCTGCAATTGTAGTCAAAAGTCCTGCACCAATTAATTTTTTGTCAGTTTTCATATTGTTTCTAATATTTTGTTTTCGTCAAGTATTTTGAAAAATGGTTTCAGCATTTTTTCATACTCTTTAGTCAGTGAGTGAAAAATAGTTTGAGCTTCTCGTTCGGTTTCAATAAGTTTTCTGTCTTTGAGTTTCCGCAAGTGTTGTGAAACCGCTGAAATTGTCATACCAAGAATATCACTTATATCACAAACACAAAGTCGTTTTTCTTCATAAAGTAGAAAGAGTATTTTCAGTCTTACATTGTTTCCCGCTAATTCAAGTCCGTTCGATAAATAGTCAAAAGAACCGTTGAGTTCTGAAACTCGGTCTTTACAGCGGTTTATTTGTTTAATGTCTGCTTGTTGTCGTATGCAAGAATTATTGTCCATAGCACAAAGATAGTCAATTTGTTTATTTAAGCAATTACTTAAATACAACTCAAATTCTTTCAGAATTATAAAGTGACAGCTCAATAAATCTTTTTAAAAACAGATTTTTAATTCCAAAATCTGACCTCTTACAGTCTTCTTTTTTTTTTCTTCTTCATTTTGTTAGCAAAATCCTGTTCCTCGTAATCATCGCCCTGTGCTTCGGGTAACAAACCGCCAAATGCCTCAATCAAACCGTCTTCGTGTTTTTCAGTAGTATTCAGGAAGTCGAACAAATGGTGTGGTTCTTCCGCAGGAAGATCTGCATCATTTGATGTGGATGTTTTTGGTGGTTGTACGGCAGGTTCTTTAATCTCCAGTTTGATATTATTGTTCCAATAATCATTAAAGGCATTGGCAGAAAGTTTCTTGCTCAAACGTGAACCGTTCCAAACCGTTTTAGAATTGTGGTCTATAAAAGTCATTCCGTAAATACGCCCTGTGTCATTTCTACGAACCACAACGTTAATGCCCTGTTCGCCTAACTGTTTTTTAAAAGCCTGTTCATCACTTGTGGTTTGCAGGGCAATAGTTACAACAGCTTTAATGGTTGGTTTTGTCGGGTGGTCTTTTAAATCCTCTTTGCATTTTGCAAAATGCAATTCCAAAGCCGGAAGCCCTGCATTTTTACCAAACAACGAAGCCTTGAACGGAAGCCCGGCTCTTTCGCCTTTTTCATTTAAAGGAATGTACAGTAAACCCTGCCGTAGTTGTCCCTGCAATTCGCCCTGCACTTTTTCGGTAGTAACATTGAACAGGGAAAGCAAAGCATTGTATTCGCCCAAAGTCTGAAATTTATAATAATTCGGCAGGTGGCGGACTACTGAAGCAATTTGACTTTTTACATCGCCTGCTTTGTAATCTACCGGACGGAAAACCTTATCATTCTGAGTGCGCTCTTTGTCTGTTGCAGGTATCAGCCCGTGTTGCCTTTCCAGTTCTCGGCATACATTCATTGACCGCATTTTCTCGAATTTGTCCGAAATCTTTTTGCCCTGCTCGTCCACGCAAACCGATACAATGTGTATATGGCTGCGGTCAATATCGGTATGCTTAAACACTACGAAAGGTTGTTCGCCGTAACCCATTTCCCGCATATACTGCTCCGCCATTTGCCGAAACCTGTCATCGCTAACCTTATCTTTCGGGTCGGGATTAAGCGAAATATGCAACGTATGTTTCTCGGTATTACGGTTGGCTATCAAATAAGGGGCAAAAGATTGTGCTAATTGTGCAACAGTATATGCTCCGTTTGACCTTTCGATTATCTTATTTGTGAACAGAATTTTTCCATTTTCATTCTCCACTTTCAGATTGTTATATGCCAATGCTCCGTACAAATTTTCGCTTCTGCCGATTTTCGCTATCATTTCTAAGACTGTTTTTTTAGATGTTTTGCTTCAAATTCTTCAGTTATCTGAATGATTTTTTGGCATAGCATCGCCATTTCAGCCGTCTGTTTTTCCAATTTGTAAAGGAACGCTGCGGCTTTTTTCTCGGAAAAATTCTTGTACAGCAGCTTTACAATCTGGTTATAGTTTACACCAACGGAGCGAAACTGACTGTGAAACGAGGTTAATCTCATATAAAAATCAACCGTTCCCTTGTCAATTTTAACCGATTTCATTTCTTTACTGAACAGCAGAGAAATGATAAACTTTGCTTTATTGGGCATTCCCGATGTTTCAAAAAGCGATAAAAGTTTGGCATTTTCTTCATCAGTAAGACGAAAGACGTGGCGGTGGATACTTGGGTCGGTTTTTGCCTTCCGTCCGCCTTTATTTTGTTTTCTGTTATTATTCTCATTCATCACTAATCCATTTTAAATTCACACAAAACCTCGACTTCGGAGTGGTTTTTCAAGCTCCCAGTAGGGCAAGTTGTTTTGAGGCACTAACTCGGTTTCGAGTGCCTCAAAACACAACTTGCCGTGTTCTGTTGAACACAAAAATCCGTCCGCCAAAAAAGGCGGAACCGGATTAAATGTAACAGGGAAAAACGGCTCGATGCCGTTCCCGTTACCCTCCGATTTGTCAAAAGTGTTTTGCATAAATCCATTAATAAAAATCATTGTACAAAGTAAAGCCCTGTTTACGAAAGCATTGTATTGTATAACAGTGCCAAACACTGCCTTTGAACGCCAAACACTGCCACACCGCAATCAGAGGGCAAATCAATCGCTTTATTTGCCGTATAATTTTAGTGCAGGTAGTAAAAAATGTATCTAAACAAAGAAGAAAATAAGGTTTGTAAACAGGCAGTTTGGAATAAAAGCATAAGGTTTTAAAAGCATAAAACAATAAAAGTGTAAAAGCATAAAAGCATAAAAGCGGTAAAGCAATTTACCTGTTGCAAGGTTTGCCACTTGCCAAAGAATGTACCTAACAAGGCAAAAATGAAAGCAGATACCTGTGCAGGAAAGTACCCAAAAGGGAATGCAGGAATATAGGAATGAGGTAATAATCAGATAAACCAATATTCAATCCTGCAAAACAAATAAAGTGTGTAACAATAAATTTTTAAATAATGGAAACAACAAAGAAAACTTTAAAAATCAGCTTCTCCACCCAAAAAGGCGGTGTGGGAAAATCTACAATGACCACTTTGCTGGCAAGTGTACTTCACTACCGTTTGGGTTTTAATGTGCTGGTGATGGACTGCGACTTTCCGCAACACAGCCTGACCAATATGCGTGAACGGGATAAGAGAACCATAATGCAGAACGGCTACCATAAAAAAGCGGCAATGAAGCAGTTTCAAGCCATCAACAAAAAAGCATACCCGATTATTAAATGCAAAGCTGAAACAGCTTTGGAGAAAGCATCGGAATACAGAAGCCAGTCGGTGGTTGTACCGGATGTTATTTTCTTCGACCTGCCGGGAACTGCCAATACCAAAGGCGTACTGACTACCTTAAAAAAAATGGACTTTATCTTTTCGCCCATTACTGCCGACCGTTTGGTAGTGGAAAGTACATTGGGCTTTACCAAAGCCTTTCTCGGACTTCCCCAAACGGACGAGGGAAATCCCGAACAAGAGATGTGGCTATTTTGGAACCAAGTGGACGGGAGGGAAAGAACAGGATTGTATGATGCTTATCAAAATGTCATCAAAGAACTCAACCTGCCTATAATGGAAACAAGAATAATGGATAGCAAGCGTTTCCGAAAGGAAACAGACGACACAGGCAGTTATGTGTTCCGGTCAAGTTTGCTGCCTGCCGAACCACAGTTAATGAAAGCAACCAAAATGGATTTGTTTGTCGAGGAATTTTTAAAAATCACTCATCTATAAAAGCATTAAACTATGAGTTCAGATAACAAAAACAACGATTTTGAAAAGCCCAATGTTGATGAGGAATACCTTATGAACGTCATAAGCGGCGATGAGCCTGTTGCTCCACCGACCATTAACAAAAAGCAGGACGTACCAAAAGAAAACAAGCCCAGGGAAAAAGCCCGTAACAGTTTATCAAAGAAAGCGGACTATGAGGAAACGTTTTTGGTCAATCGGTTTCCGTCCGGTCGTAACGGCAAGGTCGTTTACATACGCCCTGAATACCACGAAAGATTGCTGCGTATTGTACAATTAACAAGGGAGGAAAGAACAACGCTCTACTCATACATTGACAATATTCTTGACCACCACTTCAAGGAGTTCGGGGAAGATATTACAGATTATTTCAACGACCATTTTAAACCCATTTTGTAGCTATGGAAATAGTAATTGTGATATGCCTGCTGATAGTCATTGTCCTGCTTTTACAAGATAAGATTGTCATTCATAAAAGGTCAAAACAAGAACCTCCGCAGAAGAAAGTCAATCCGAACCTGCCCGATATTATGGGGCAACCCAAACCTGTAGAACGCCTTTCCCTGCCAAACACTGCCAATGAACGCCAAATTGAGGAACCGGAGATAAACCCTGCTAATTTAGACATTGAATACGACGAAAATGAAAACGTAAGTGCTCAAATTCCGCAGGAAGAGCTGGACGAAGTTTTCAGTAATATGCCTGATTTGGAGGAAGAGGAAGAAGATTGGAACAGGTACGGAATATCCGGTGGCGATGACGGTTTTGCCCAAGGGGTTACCTTTGAAGAACTAAGCTCCGTGGGGATGTTGCTCCAAAAAGAAGAATTGGAACCAGCCCAAAAGGAAACAGCGATAGCGATAGTTCAAAAAATACAGGGAACTGAGTTATTCAACCTATTGGAAAATTCCATGGAAGATGCTTCCCGAAAAATAGCCGAGCTTTTGGATAGCACCCTTTCATCTGAAACGGAAGCCGGTTCTTCCAATTTGCGGAAAAGTGATTTGAGTGATTTTGACATTGGGGAGTTTGTGTAAAAAAATAGAAGATTTTAAATGAGCCTGAAATTTAGTTTTTCAGGCTCAATTTTTTCTCACTCATTTCGCCAACTTCAATATTCTGTATGCCCCCCTTGCCACAACTAAGAATACAATAGCTCCGATAATCAAATCGGGATAGCTTGAATTGAGCCAATGAACCAAAAGCCCTGCAACGATAACACCCGAATTGATAATAACATCGTTTGATGTAAAAATCATAGTTGCCTGTATGTGGGCTTCTTTGCTTTTGTTCTTTTGCAACAGGTAAAGACAAAATATATTTGCCATTAGTGCCAAAACAGAAACGATAATCATAGTTTGAAAATCGGGCATTTTTTCAAAGCCTAAAAAACGCCTGATAACTTCAACAAAACCAATAACAGCCAATAGGATTTGAAAGTACCCTGCAAATTTGGCGATGTTGTTTTTCCTTGCTATTGTTCCACCCACAGCGAATAAAGCCAAAGCATAAACGATACTGTCCGCAAGCATATCCAAACTATCAGCTACCAAACCCATTGAATTGGAAAAAATGCCAAACACCATTTCCAATCCAAAGAAAACGAAATTAATAATCAGTACAGTCCAAAGTAGTTTCCGTTGGTTATTATTTGTATCTGTTTCAAAAATTGCATTGCTTTCTTCAGTTGAAATCAATGTAGTATTCAGGTTTAGTGTTCCCAAAGCCGTTAAAATCGGGTCGGGATTTCCATTGTGATAAACGTTCAGCTTTCTGTTTGGAATATCAAACTCTAATGATTTTACCGTATCAAAGTTTTGCAGTTTCATACGGATTAACTGCTCCTCACTTGGGCAATCCATTTTTGTAATATTGAATATTGTTTTGTTCATCTTTTAAAGTTTAAATTTTATTCCTCCGTTAATTACAAATCCGTCCAATGGTGCATAAATATCTTTAAAAACAGGGTTGGTTATAGTACCTGTATAAATGTTATCAAAACGTGTCTGTCTTGTATCAAGGAAGTTTTCAAAGTTGATATATAAAGAAAATCTTTCCCAAATCTTTTCAGCCATAAAGCCACATGTCCAATAATCGTTTCCTATTGTTCCGTCATTGAGCTTTTGCGGACTGAAATAATAGGCTTCTAAACCAATCTTCCATTTATCCTCAATTTCATACATCAGTACAGAGTTAATACGGTGTTTTGGGGTTAATGGATTTTCGGTAGTTGTTCCGTTTTCAATCAATCGGGTATCGGTAAAGGTGTAGCCCAGAAACAGCTTCAAATCATCATATCCTATTTTTACGTTGGTTTCTGTTCCTTTAGTATGTATGTAGCCCGATGAATTGATGAACTGATAAAGATTAGCAGATGGATTTTGAAGCAACAAAGGATTATCCAGATAAGTATAAAAAAACAATTGGTTTATGCTGAATGTCCAATCATCGCCTATATTAGTACGGTAGTTGATGTCTGCATTTGCTCCGTAGCTCCTTTCTAATTTATTGGTTTTATCGTTAATAGGCATTACGTTTTGATATTGTATGCGTTCGCTTTCTTCGGTAAAAATGGTTGGTGTTTTGTAGCCAAATCCGCCCCCGACACGTGAAGTCAATCCATTTGCAATCTTAAACAATGCCGATACTCTTGGCAAAAAAACAGCTCCATAATCAATCACATAATCCGTCCTTAAACCTGCTTCCAATTGAAGCCAATCGGTAGCCTTAAAAGAATTTTGAACGAAAGCCCCGAATGTGGTATGAGTATAATCCCTCAACGGAAATGCAGTAATCTGTTTTTCTTTAAAATTATCAGTCCAAATATTAACGCCTGTTACCCATTCCGATTTTTCTTTGCTGTGCGTATAGCTTGCTTCCGTAAAAGTAGCGGTCTGCGTTCCCTCAAATTCGTAATTCGGAATAGCCGTATTGCGGTTAAAATAACTTACGCTGTTTTTGAATTGTACAAAACTGTTTTCGTTTACAGTATGGTCAAAAACAAATTGAGTGGAATAACGCTGTGTTTTGTTTTCTTCAAAATATTGATGGGTGTTATCTCCTTTGCCTTTGATGTAGAGCATATCGCCACCCAAACGGTTTTCAATGGTGGTATTGATACCAAAGTTCATTTTTGTTTTATCATTGAAGTAAACAAATAATTTAGGGTTCAGTACATACCTTTCAAATTGGGGAATGGCAGAAAGCCCGATTTGTGCAGGGTCGTAAGCTCCGTTGCGATTGTGCGAAGCAAATATTGTCGTTCCGATTTTCTTAAACTTCTGTCCGTAAAAACCGTTGATGTCTAAACCTCTGCCCGATGTTCCGTTTAAATGAAAGCGTAAATCCCTTTCTTCCGTTGGTGTTTTGGAAATCAGATTGACCAGACCTGCTATTGCTCCACCACCATACAGCGTGGAAGTTGAACCTTTGATAACTTCCACCTGCTTTAAGTCAAGGGGTGGGATTTGCAACAAACCTAACCCACTTGAAGCACCCGAATAAATCGGGAAACCGTCTTTTAAGATTTGCGTATATCGTCCGTCAAGCCCTTGAATACGAATACTTGCGTTGGCACTTGTGGGCGATGTGGTTTGTACATGAATACCTGTACTCTCACTCAAAAGCATACGAATATCCCCTGCTTTCATATTGCCTTTTTCGTCCAATTCTTCACCTCCGATAAATTCAATTCTTGTAGGGATATTTTGGATAGTTCTTGTACTTCTTGTTGATGAAATAACGATTTCTTCCAAATCTTCCGATTGTTCAGAAAGTAGGATTTCAATCGGGGTTGTATCTTTTAACGGAAAATTAAAGCTGTCGGTACGTTGGGCAAAACCAACATAACTAAATTGAATTTCCTGCAAACCGTTTGGAATACCTGTTAATATGATTTGTCCGTTTTCATCTGAAGTTGTTGCGATTGTAGTTCCCGTAACCTGTGCGGTTACGCCCATTAAAAGCTCTTTTTTTTCACTGTCTTTAATTACAGCTTTGAACGTATTTTGTGCATATACACAAAGGTTTAGTGCCATAAAAAATGACACAATAAGTATTTTTTTCATTGTAAAAATGATGCTTAATATGAATAAATGGATTATAGCGGTGCTAAGCACCGCAGGAAATAAACTGTGCTGAAAGCACTAGATATTAAACAAGCTGTGGGGGATGCCAAACGGAAAAGGGAAAATCAGAAACAGGCGGTGTTGGCATTGTTCCTAATTTTCTTTGCGGTTCTTTTACTGAATGTGTAACCGAAAAATGAAAAGTAATTAAAACAAATCCCGTACAGGTATTACAGCTAAAAAATGGCGAACAACAACCCTTATTGCAATCTTGGTCTTCCTGTCCGTTTTGTCCTTGCTCGGTTGTATGCTCCTGCATACATTTATCCTCAATAAAAGTCGGTACTGCTGATAACAGCAATACATAAACGGCTAATATTAAAGATATAAATTTCATTTTGCGAAGATAGTAAATAAACATTGTCCAATAAATATATATCCTCTTTTTTTCATCTCTATAACGCCACCCACCGCCAAACAATTCCACTGACTGCCACTTTCTTATAACGCTCTAATTTCTGAAACACCTTTGTCCCGAAAGCCCGCAAGGTGCGGGATAACAATAACAAATTAATGTGTTTCAGTTATGGAAAAACAGAGAAAAAAAGTTTTGCTGGCAGCCGTGGCTATGCTGTCAGGAATTGGTGCTTTCGCACAGGGAAACGGTACAGCAGGTATCAACGAGGCTACCCAAATGGTAACGTCTTATTTCGACCCCGCAACCCAATTAATCTACGCCATAGGTGCAGTAGTCGGGTTAATCGGAGGCGTTAAGGTGTACAACAAATTCAGTTCGGGCGACCCCGATACGAGCAAAACTGCGGCAAGCTGGTTCGGTGCGTGTATCTTCTTAATCGTGGCAGCTACTATCCTGCGTTCATTCTTCCTTTAATCCTTTGCTTTATGAACAATTACAACATAAACAAAGGCATCGGAAGAACGGTGGAATTTAAAGGTTTGAAAGCGCAATACCTGTTCATCTTCGCTGGCGGATTACTCGGTACGCTCATCTTCGTGATGATACTGTATATGGCAGGCGTAAACTCTTACATCTGCCTGTTTCTCGGAGCAGGCGGTGCTTCGCTGATTGTGTGGCAGACCTTTTCACTCAACAGGAAGTACGGCGAACACGGATTAATGAAGATAGCGGCTAATAAAAGGCATCCCCGCCATATCATTTGTCGCAAGCCAGTACACCGCTATTTAAAATTCACTCCTAAATCGAATGCCCTATGAGAAACGTTGCAAAAACGACAACGCTGGAAAATAAATTTCCTTTGTTGGCAGTAGAAAACAACTGCATCCTTTCCAAAGATGCAGACATTACCGCCTGTTTTGAAGTGCGTTTGCCGGAACTGTTTACCGTAGCCTCTGCGGAATATGAAGCCATTCATTCCGCCTGGCATAAGGCTATTAAGACCTTGCCGGATTTTACGGTCATTCACAAACAGGATTGGTATATCAAAGAAAGCTATGCGCCCGATTTGGCAGAAGACAATCAAAGTTTTTTGGCAAAATCCTACCAACGTCATTTTAATGAGCGACCGTTCTTAAACCATTATTGCTACCTCTTTTTAACCAAGACAACCAAAGAGCGTATGCGTATGCAAAGTAATTTTTCATCGCTTTGTAAAGGTTCACTGATACCAAAGGAAATCAGGAACAAGGAAACGATACATCGCTTTATGGAAGCGGTGGCACAGTTTGAACGTATCGTGAACGATAGTGGTTTTATAACCCTGCAACGCCTTACCGAAGACGACATTATCGGAACGGACGAAAAGCAGGGGTTGCTGGAACAATACCTTACGCTATCGAGGGATGCGGGAACACCGATGCAGGACATCGCACTCGGAACGGAAGAAGTCCGTATCGGGAACAAAAGGTTGAGCCTGCACACACTTTCGGACACGGACGACCTGCCCGGAACGGTATCGGCAGATACCCGTTTTGAAAAGCTATCTACCGACCGTAGCGACTGCCGTCTGTCATTCGCCGCACCTGTGGGCTTGCTGTTAAGCTGTAACCATATCTACAATCAATATTTGTTTATAGACAACAGCGAAGACAACCTGCAAAAGTTTGAGAAATCCGCAAGGAATATGCACTCACTGGCTCGTTACAGCCGTTCCAACCAAATCAACAAAGAGTGGATAGAAAAGTACCTAAACGAAGCCCACAGTTTTGGGCTATCTTCTGTTCGTGCTCACTTCAACATTATGGCGTGGTCGGATGATCCGGCAGAACTGAAACAGCTAAAAAATGATTGTGGTAGTGCTTTAGCATTGATGGAATGTAAACCCAGACACAACACTACCGATGTAGCAACATTGTACTGGGCAGGAATACCGGGTAATGCAGGTGATTTTCCCGCAGAGGAAAGTTTTTACACCTTTATCGAACCTGCATTATGCTTCTTCACGGAAGAAACCAATTACCACAATTCGCCTTCGCCATTCGGTATCAAAATGGCTGACCGCCTGACCGGAAAGCCTATCCATTTGGATATATCGGATTTGCCTATGAAGCGTGGCATAATCACAAACCGGAACAAGTTTATACTCGGTCCATCGGGAAGTGGTAAATCGTTCTTCACAAACCATATGGTACGACAGTATTACGAACAAGGCGCTCACGTTTTGCTTGTTGACACTGGTAATTCTTATCAAGGATTATGCGAACTCATTAAAGGTAAAACTAAAGGCGAAGACGGTGTTTACTTCACCTATACCGAAGATAATCCGATTGCTTTTAATCCTTTCTATACCGATGATGGTGTGTTCGATATTGAGAAGCGTGAAAGTGTCAAGACTTTGATATTGACGCTTTGGAAACGTGATGATGAACCACCAACTCGCTCAGAAGAAGTAGCATTATCAAATGCTGTATCAGGCTATATCGAGCGCATCAAACAGGACGATATTTATCCATCATTCAACGGCTTCTATGAGTATGTAAAAGGCGATTACTGCAAGGTACTCGAAGAAAAACAGGTAAGGGAAAAAGACTTTGACATTGCCAATTTTCTCAACGTACTCGAACCCTACTACAAAGGTGGTGAGTATGATTATCTGTTAAACTCTGATAAGCAGTTAGACTTGTTGAGTAAGCGTTTTATCGTATTTGAAATTGATGCGATTAAAGACCACAAAATCCTCTTTCCCATTGTGACAATCATCATAATGGAAGTCTTCATCAACAAAATGCGTAGGCTGAAAGGTATCCGCAAGCTCATATTGATTGAAGAAGCGTGGAAGGCGATTGCCAAAGAAGGAATGGCAGAATACATCAAGTACCTCTTTAAAACCGTCCGCAAATTTTTCGGTGAAGCAATCGTCGTAACGCAAGAGGTCGATGATATTATCCAATCGCCTATCGTCAAAGAAAGTATCATCAATAACTCTGACTGTAAAATCCTTTTAGACCAACGAAAGTATATGAACAAGTTTGATGATATACAGGCGATGTTGGGGCTTACAGATAAGGAAAAAGGGCAGGTACTTTCTATCAATATGAACAACGATGCAAGCCGACTTTACAAAGAGGTTTGGATAGGCTTAGGTGGTACACACTCGGCAGTTTATGCCACCGAAGTTAGTTTGGAGGAATACCTTGCTTACACCACCGAAGAAACCGAAAAAATGGAAGTGATGCAGCTTGCTGCTGAACTGGACGGCAATGTAGAACTCGCCATCAAGCATATCGCAATGCAAAGGCGGGACAAAGTAAATCAATAGTCAATTAACAATTTAAAAATTCAGAAACAATGAAAAAAGTATTGTATCTGGTGTGTACGGCACTAATGCTCGCCGTAGCACCGTCAGCGAAAGCTCAATTTGTAGTAACTGACCCTGCAAATCTGGCATCAGGAATTATCAACAGTGCGAACGAAATCATACAGACTTCTTCCACCGTGAGCAATGTCGTAAAGAACTTCAACGAAGTGAAAAAAGTGTACGATCAGGGCAAGGAATATTACGACAAGCTAAAAGCTATCAACAACCTTGTGAAAGATGCCCGTAAAGTACAGCAAACCGTATTGTTGGTAGGCGATGTGTCCGAAATGTACGTTCAGAATTTTGGTAAGATGATGAACGACCCAAATTTTACCCCACAGGAATTGGTTGCAATCGGCAATGGTTATTCGGCACTGCTCAATGAAAGTACCGAACTGCTGAAAGAATTGAAGCAAATTATAACCTCTTCAAGCCTTTCGCTAAACGACAAAGAGCGTATGGATATTATTGATCGTGTGTACAAAGAGGTAAAGGATTACCACAGCCTTGTACGCTACTACACTAATAAGAACATTTCTGTAAGCTACCTAAGAGCGAAAAAGAAAAACGACGCACAGAGAGTTCTTGAACTCTACGGAACTTCTAACCAAAAATACTGGTAAAAATGGAATGGGATAATCTTCACGAACTCCTTCGTTCACTTTACGACGATATGATGCCGCTTGCAGGTGATATGGCGGCTGTGGCTAAAGGATTGGCGGGATTGGGTGCGTTGTTCTATGTAGCATTAAAGGTTTGGCAGGCTTTAAGCCGAGCCGAGCCTATCGATGTGTTTCCGTTACTGCGTCCATTCGCTTTGGGGCTTTGTATAATGTTCTTTCCAACCATCGTGTTGGGAACCATTAATGCAGTATTAAGCCCGGTAGTTACAGGAACTCACGCCATACTCGAAGACCAGGTGCTTGACCTCAACCAACTCCAGCAACAGAAAGACCAATTGGAATACGAAGCAATGGTACGAAATCCCGAAACCGCCTATATGGCATCAGACGAAGAGTTTGATAAAAAACTGGATGAATTAGGATGGTCGCCTTCCGACGTTGGTACAATGGCAGGAATGTATATGGACAGGCAAGCCTACAAGATTGAAAAAGCGATAAAGGACTGGTTTCGCAATCTATTGGAAATACTCTTTCAGGCGGCGGCTTTAGTTATTGATACCATAAGAACTTTTTTCCTGATCGTCCTTTCCATACTCGGACCAATAGCTTTTGCTATTTCCGTTTGGGACGGATTTCAGTCCACGCTCACACAGTGGATCACGAGGTATGTAAGTGTTTACCTGTGGCTTCCTGTTTCCGATTTGTTCAGTTCGATGTTGGCAAGAATACAATCCCTCATTTTAGAACGGGATATAGCTATGCTTGCCGACCCTACCTACATACCTGATACGAGCAATACTGTGTACATCATTTTTATGATAATCGGCATTATCGGATACTTCACAATACCAACAGTAACAGGTTGGGTAATCCAAGCCGGAGGTGCAGGAAACTTTACTCGTAATGTAAATCAAACAGCGATGAAGGCAGGAAACCTTGCAGGTGCTGGTGCAGGATCTACAGTAGGAAACATCGGCGGTAAACTGATGAATAAATAACAATAAATCATTAAAAAAAATGGAATTTAAAACGCTAAGAAATATCGAAAACAGCTTTAGGCAGATAAGACTATATGCCATTGTGTTTGCGGTTCTCTGCATTGGCGTGGTAGGATATGCCGTATGGCAGTCCTACCGCTTTGCAGAAGAACAACGCCAAAAAATCTATGTATTGGATAACGGCAAATCTTTGATGCTTGCCTTATCGCAGGATGCGAGCATCAACCGACCTGTGGAAGCAAGAGAACACGTTAGAAGGTTTCACGAACTGTTCTTTACACTTGCTCCCGACAAAAACGCTATAGAAAGCAATATGAGCAGGGCATTCAATCTTGCCGACAAAAGTGCCTTCGACTACTATAAAGACTTGTCGGAAAAAGGCTATTACAGTCGTATTATATCAGGAAACGTACAGCAACGCATCGAAGTAGATAGTGTGGTCAGCAATTTCGATACCCATCCTTATGCGGTACGAACGTATGCAAAACAATTCATCATTCGGTCAAGCAATGTAACCAGGCGTAACCTAATTACTTCCTGCTACCTAGTCAACTCCGTTCGCTCTGACAACAACCCACAAGGCTTCAATATCGAAAAATTTGCAGTCGTGGAAAACAGGGATATAGAAGTTATCGAACGCTAAAAAACAATCTTATGGAAACATTATCAGATTTAAACACGTTCGCAAAAATCCTTACAGAAAAAGGATATAACGGCTATTTTCATACGCAGGGTGCGTATGCCGGAAAGCTGAAAGAAAGTATCAGCGATTACCTTGAAAGCTGCCAAAAAGGTGCAGATACTTTGCCTAAACAAGACTTGTTGTTGACAGGCTACCTACAATGGTCGGGAGAAGACAAGCCAAGTGTAGAATGCAGTATGTGGGTAAATTATCTGAACGGCAAATTCTCACTCAACAGAATGGAGGTGGCAAGAAAAGACCAATTTGGGCAATTGCTAAAAAAATCGGAACTGACAAACCTCTCTTTAATAGTCGTACCCAATGCAGTTGAGGTAATTGCTTTGGTTAATGATGAACAAAAGCAAAATGTGGGTAAAATCTCCAAGCGGTTCAAGCTCTAACATCATCATAAAAAATTAAGAATATGAAAAAACTAAGAGCAAATATGGACAGGTACTTTGACCAGCTGGACGACCGTTGGCAGACGTTACCAGTACGCAAACAGCACCAATATACCCTGTGCTTTTTTGTGGGATATCTACTGCTTACCGCTGGTGTAATTTTCAAAGTCTGGTACGATACCTCAAAGTCTGGAAACGATATGATCATAGAGCATATCGAAAATCCTGTCCTCAAAAAAAATGGAAGTCCTGCAAGATTGCAGGATAGTGTATCAACAATTTTAAAAAATAAAATTTATGAAAGAAAATGAGAACAAAAAATCAGTTGTTCGGGTAACAGAAGGTAATCCGTCTGCAACTGCTGATGTGTTACAAGACGGCACACAGAATAATAAGGAGAAGCTCAAAAAGCCCTTAATTTTCGGCTTAATGGCGATTGTTTTCACGGGTTGTATGTACCTCATATTTAAACCATCCGAAGACAAAAAGACAATTGAAAATGTAGGGCTGAACGATGCGGTACCAGAGGCTACTGGAACTGGAATGCCTGCCGACAAAGGCAAGGCGTATGAACAGGAAATGCTCGAACGCAAAGAGCAGGAAAAACGCAATGCATTGGCTACACTTTCAGACTACTGGAATACAGAAGACAAAGAAGAGCCAACCGACGAACCGTTTAATGAAGAAGAGGAAAACAACAGCTTTGGCGGTAGTGGGAGAAATTCGGCAAGAAGCAGTAATCCTGCTTTGAACAGCTATCGAAATAGCCAAAGCGCATTGAGTTCCTTTTATCAAGATGATAACGCTGAAACAATGGAACTGCGTAAGCAGGTGGACGAATTGAAAGAAAAATTATCAGAAAAGGATGTGCCACCTGTGGCCACCGTTGATGACCAATTGAAGCTAATGGAGAAATCCTATGAAATGGCAGCAAAGTATCTGCCAAAAAATGCGAATACCGAAAATTCAACACCTGCTAATGGTGCTGTTCCGGATGCTGTTAGTGCTATGGCTACTAACCAAAAAGAGCATTTTGTATCGTTCACATCAGCAAGAAAAAATACAGTATCAGCCCTTTACCGTGAACCATCGGACAGTGCTTTTTTAGCGGATTGGAGCGAAACAAAGAACCGTGGGTTTTATACCGCTGGTTCTTTGGAACAAATGGCACAACCCAAAAACAGTATCAAAGCCTGTGTACACGATGCCCAAACAGTAGTTGGCGAAACAGGTGTGCGTTTACGATTATTAGAGCCTGCAAAAACACCGAGCCGTACCATTCCAAAAGGAACGATTTTAACGGCTAATGCGAAATTTCAGGGAGGGCGTTTACAACTAAAAGTTACCTCGATAGAACTGGAGGGCAATATCATCCCGGTAGATATAACCATTTACGATTTGGACGGACAGCAAGGCTTGTACGTTCCTTATTCGCCCGAAATGAATGCCCTTACTGAAATGGCAGGCAATATGAGCCAGACAGGCGGAACAAGCGTAATGCTCACGCAAAATGCTGGACAGCAGGTTGCAGCAGATCTTAGTCGTGGCGTGGTACAGGGAATTTCGGGCTACTTCGCCAAAAAGGTAAGAACCCCAAAAGTTATGCTGAAAGCAGGACATCAGGTCTTCCTTGTATCTAAACAATAATGTTGAATTCAAATAAATAAAACAATGAAAAATAATTTAAAAACCTTTTGGGCTATTGCCCTGATACTCGGCTTTGCCGTACAATCTTATGCACAGAACAGCATCAGAACACCGCTTGCATTGGGCAAGATACAACCGTATAGAATGGAAGTTACCTATGATAAGACTTCACACCTGATTTTTCCGACCGCTATCCGTTACGTGGATTTAGGCAGCGAATATCTGATTGCAGGAAAAGCAGAAGATGCAGAAAACGTGTTGCGTGTAAAAGCAACGGTAAGGGATTTTGAACCAGAAACCAATTTTTCAGTCATTACGAATGACGGTCGTTTTTACAGTTTCGATGTGTATTACAGTTCCTATCCTGAGGCATTGAGTTACGACCTACTCACAATGCAAAAAGCGGTGGATAAAGCCAACGGTAACGATGTGCTTTTTGAGGAACTGGGTAACAATTCTCCATCATTAGCAGGCTTGCTATTGGAAACCATTTACAAAAAAGACAAGCGTATTGTAAAGCATATCGGGGCTAAGAGTTTCGGCATTCAGTTTATGCTCAAAGGCATTTACATCCACAACGGCAAATACTATTTCCATACGGAATTGAGAAACCGTACCAATGTGCCGTTTCAGATTGATTTTATCAATTTCAAAGTAGTGGATAAAAAGGTTGCCAAACGCACCGTAGTCCAGGAACGCCCGATGATACCGTTACGCACTTACAAGCCTTTGGACGAGATTGGCGGTAAGACCACCGAGCAAAACGTGTTCCTGTTAGACCAGTTTACCGTTGCTGATGACAAGGTGCTGTTGATTGAGATTTTCGAGAAGAACGGTGGCAGGCATCAAACATTGCAGGTCGAAAATTCGGACTTAATCAAAGCCCGTTTGATTAACGATATGCACCTAAAATTTTAATAACCCTTTTAAAGTAACAATATGAAAAAGTATATCCATACTGTGATGCTTGTTTTAATAGGTATTACGACTGTACAGGCACAACGAATGCTGCCAAAGCAGAAAGGATTGGAAATAAGTGCGGGCGTACTATCCAATGATAAAATCGGTAATGATTATTACATCAGTGCAGCAATGACCGTAAACGGAAGGAATGGCAATTACCAGCTTTGGGCGTTGGAATACACGCACCAATACCACGACTACAAAGACCTCCACATACCGCAGGAAACCTATTTCGCAGAGGGTGGTTACAGTTTCTTCTTGTTGGGTGATGCCCGAAAAAACATCACGCTGAATTTTGCTATAACCGGCGTGGTCGGTTATGAAACCATTAACCGTGGCGAAACGATGTTATATGACGGAGCGAAGATATTGAGTGAGGATAATTTCATCTACGGAGCAGGCGGCCGCCTCACTTTTGAAACGTACCTGTCCGACCGCTTTGTGTTAGTCCTGCAAGGGCGTACAAAAATGCTTTGGGGTACGGATTTGCAACAGCTCCGACCGTCAGCAGGTGTGGGACTAAGGTTTAATTTTTAAAACGTAAAAACAATGATAGCAATATTCAATAAATTCAGAATAGGATTAAGCTCAATATATGTAATGCTGGCAATCCTCACAGCTTCGGTTACGTTAGTATCTTGTAGTAAATACGATGAACTCGAAATACAGAACGATTTTCCTTTTGAGGTAAATGTGATGCCAGTTCCCAAAGATGTAACCAACGGGCAGACAGTAGAAATACGCATTACCATACAGCGTAAAGGGAATTACAGCAACACGCAGTATTTCCTCAGATACTTTCAATTTGATGGACAAGGCACATTGCGGTACTATGATGAACCGCCGTACCTGCCCAATGACCAGTACCAATTACGAACAGAGCAGTTTCGTCTGTACTACACTTCAACGTCTTCCGTATCACAATCATTTGATGTTTGGATTTCGGATAGCTTCGGGAATGAAAAGCAAATAAGTTTTCAGTTTAATAGTAGTGATTAGTATAGTAGCAAAAAGAAGTCCTGCCGCAAAAGCAGGATTTCTTTTTTTGGAGTGATCGAAGCTAAATTTTTGTAAATTTAGAAGATGGATTTTTAAGTGATTTTGTTATGGTTGCATCATTGGTTATCGGGATAATATTTTTGGTTGCTGGCTTGGGACTTCGTTATTGGATTAACCGGCGGAAGTTTTATAGGCGTAGTCCTATGGGAGCAGAAGGCTTCTCCTCTTATGAAAGTTCGGTTTTCATTAAATTAATTGAAAAGATTGGTAAATGGCTAGCTTACGCCTTGATTATATTTGGGCTATTGTCGTTGTGGGTTTATTCTCGTGAGAAAAGAGATAGTGAAACAGAAAGAGCACAGACTGAGATACCAATATAAAAACTGACAGGTAAACGTTTCCAGAAAGCTATAATTTTTTATACCATAACAAAAAGGGTTGGCTAAAAATAACCAACCCTTTTATTAACTGAAATACTTTTTTACCAGGGAATTTCTCCTGTTGCCGGATTGGTTTCTTCACTAAAAAATTTACCGGTCGGGCCATCATTATCAATCAGGACGTATTTGATTACTCTATTGGCAGCAACACTGACTTCTCCACCATTAAAGAATGTAAAATCGGTTTTCGTAAGTCCAGGACAAACGGCATTTACTTTAAAATTTGTATCACGCAGCTCATATGCTAACTGGATGGTGTACATATTTAGAGCCGCTTTTGATATTGCGTAAACTCCGTATTTAGCATAGCTGTAGGCAGGCCATTCCGGATTACTTTGTAATGAAAGAGACCCTACGCTGGTACTCAAGTTGACTATTCTTGGTTCTGAGGATTTTTTGAGCAGATCTATAAAGGCTTGTGTAACATTCGCTGTACCTACCAAATTTGTTTTAAATGCATTCAGATATTCGTCACTTGTGGCTTCCAATACAGTGTAGGGATCACTTCCTCCGTTGATACCTGCGTTATTGATAAGTACATCCAAAACCGAAACCTTGTTACCTATTTCTTCCCGTGCCGTCCGTACCGATGCAGGGTCAGTAACATCAAGTTCTACGGCTTCTACATTTGAAAATCCTTCTGCATTAAGTTTCTGAACTGCCTGCAAACCGTTCTCGATATTACGGCTTCCAATAAATACGAAAAATCCCTTTTCTAAAAGTTGTCTGGCAGTTTCAAAACCGATGCCTTTGTTTGCTCCTGTAATTAATACTGTTTTCATATTTTGTAATTTTAAATTTTCAATACAAAATTGAGGTATTAGACAGTGGCATCATTTACCAAATGGTAAAAAGTGCATCAGCGGATGTTTTTCCGTATTCGGCTAAGAGATTGTTGTGTTACTCCTAAATAGGATGCAATGTATGATAATGGAACACGGTTGGTCAATGAAGGATAATTTTCCAAAAATTCAAGGTATCTTGTTGTAGCGTCCTGCGAAATTACCGGGCCTTTCCTTGATTTTTGGTACATGCACAGCTGCACCATTTTATTTTTAATATTGTCCCAACCAACGATAATATGGGATAGTTCTTCCCAATTTTTCTTTGAAAATACGATAAGACTACAATCTGTAACGGCTTGCAAGTACTCGGAAGATGAAGCATTTGCCTCGAAGTTGACATAATCACATACCAGGCTGTTTTCGCTGATGAAGCAACGGGTAATTTCTTCACCTTTATTATTGTAATAACAGCCACGAATAACTCCTTCTACTATAAACCCAACCTGCTTTGGAATTTTCCCCGCCTCAGAAAAATAATCCTCTTTTTTTAATTGCAGGATTTGTCCCTTGCTTATTACAAGTTCAATTTGCTGCTTGTTAAGATTTCCAAATTGCAGAATATATTCAATCAGTTCTTCCATATGTGCAAGTTAAAAATAATATCATTTGGCATATTTACCATTTGGTAAAAAATCAACTGTGATAGCTAATTATTGATTTATTAAAACCATCAAATAACTGCTCTTGTCCAGCCAAATGCTGCCTTCCAGTGCCAATGAGTACAATATAGAAAAATACGAAAAAAGACTTTATAAATTAGATTTTGAAATAAAAAACAAGTTGGATATGGAAGTCTTAGCAATACAAAAGTCCGCACTAGACGGAATGAAAAATGAGCTAAAAGCACTTTTGGAACTGACCGAAAATGCCACACAGAAATATACGCCCATTTTTAAAGAGGAACAGTGGCTTGATAACCAAGAAGTGTGCCTGATGATGAACATTACCAAACGGACTTTACAGACCTACAAAAGCAAAGGACTTTTACCGTATTCAAAACTGAACCGCAAAAATTATTATAAACGCTCGGATGTACAGACTTTGCTCGAAGCCAGACAGCCGGACAATACTACTGAAAATGGATTTATTCACGAATGATAGTGACGAAATCATTGCCCACAGGGAAATGATTACACAGCTACGCAGCCGTATTGAAAGCATATTGAAAAACTACCGTCCTGTAATGAACGGTGAAATATATCTTTCAGGCGAAGACGTGTGTAAACTGTTACACATCAGCAGACGGACTTTACAGCAATATCGTGATGACCAAATACTCCCATACATCCAGATAGGCGGCAAAATCATTTTTAAGCAAACCGACCTTTTACGGATACTTGAACAAAACTATGTCTGCAATGGACAAAAGAACAAGTAACGGATTTCAAGCAATCATATTTCTATATCGAAACGAGTTTAGTATCTTTGCTATGTAAAATATAGAAATACTTAAAGTGTTTTTGCTTTAAGTCCCACATTGAAAACTGGTAATTTTTAGACAACGGGACGATAAGGAAGAACGCTCATGCCATAGGCGTGGGCGCTCGCTTATTCGTTGTCGGGTATACCAGTACCTCAATGTGCGGTAAGTGTAGTTGCCTGCGCTTTCTTTTTGTGCAGGAACTTCATCTAACTCAAAAAAAGGTAACGTATGAAAACTGGTACTGTACAAGAAACAATCTCCCTGTCTTTTATCAATGACAAAAGCCTTGTAACTGATAACATCTGCAAAGATCTCGCTGCATCAGGAATGGAAGTCCTGTGCCGGTCAGAGAGCATTAAAAAAGGGCTCTCACAGTTGTCTTCATTGAATGAACTCCCCAAATTCTGTATTATTGACTTGGATTTTTACGACCAAAATGTGCTTAAACAGCTTCAGGAATTAAGGAAAGAGTACCCTGCAATCAAACTGGTTGCTCATAGTGATATCGATGATGAGAAAGTTGGGAAATCTCTTTTAGACATTGGGTTTTCAAGTTATCTGCTACTTGGTAGCGATGTGGATGATTTTAAGAAAGTTATCTTCAGTGCTTAAGACTATATTTCATTATCATCGTCTCCATACCAACTTGAAGTATCCACATCGTAGTCATCGACCTCAAACTTAGTGGACGGAAAATCCTCTTCAATTTGATAGCGTATCTTCGTTTCAAAAGGGAATGTTTCTGGCAAGTCTAATCCATCACCTTCACGTCTTTCTTTATTAGACCCATATTCAAGAATTACATGTAAATCTCCAAAGACGTCCACCACAATTTCATATTCATTAATTTCTGAAATATGATATTCTGACACTTCACTATATGCCAGTGAATGGTGAGGTGCAAGCCGATCAACATTCTCAAAAAAATTACTTACAACGGATGATATCATATGCTCTTCGATATGTCCATCAAGGAATTGTTTAAGATCTTCACGATAGTTCTCAATTGTTTCTACTAAACTAATAAAAGAGTTAAGTACATCTTGGCTCATACGCTCAATTTCAGAATCGCTAATATTGAACACCTCAGGATTAATATGAGTGTACTTGCTTAAAGTATTGATTGTTTCTTTTACATCCTTTATCATGTCTTTGAGTTCGTCAACCTCAAATCCCCAACGATCTAAAAAAGTGTCGTCTATTCCACCTTGGACTGCGTATTTAATTCTTTGGTTTCTTGTAGGTTTTCCGTCTGCAGTTTCGGGGCTAAACCAAACACAATTTTTCACACGTTCTTCCGGAGCAAGGTTATATAAAAAATGTCGTGACAACTCCCTTATAGAGTATGCAAAATTATTAAAGCGAAGTTTATTGGTTTTATCATTTAGACTAACCAGTGATGCCTCGAAAAGATCAAGTTCAAATTGATTGGTCAGTAGCTGCTTTATTTTTTCCTTTTTTTTCACCTTTAACTATTTAATTTCTGAAAGTGTAAATTTCAACTTATCCCAAAACTCGCTTATAAGTGCCGGCAAAATCTCATTGAGTTTAGTGTCATTATTAAAAAAACGTTTCCTATTCTTAAATGTCATTATTATTCCGTTACTAAAATCAGGGAGTAATATAAACTTTTCTATTATCTCCTTATTCTTTACATTCTGATATACCTTGGGAATATTATCAATGGAAGCATTATGAACAATTTCATTCCGTAAATACATTATCATACGAATATTATCACTCATTTCATAGATAGTGCCCTTCATTTCCTTAAATACTGTCTTCTTTGAATCACCATAGATTATATCCTTTGATTTCAGTTTTGGATAGGTAGCAAAATCAATATGAAGATTTTCTATTTCATAAATGATTTTCGTTGTAAAATCCATTTGACTGTATAAGTTGATAAATAAATGATTAACTAGCGATGTAATGTTTGTGACAATATAGCCAGAGGAATATTGTATGCCATTTTCAACAACAGTTAAATCGTTATGGATAAGAAAACTATTAGTGTTTAGGATTTTGTAGAACTCTCCGACAATATACTTCGTCTCAAGAACTGAGTTTTGCAATGTACTGATCAAATTATCTACATCAAAATAGTATAGCAGCCTAAAAAGTCTTTCCTTATCCTCAATACCAATTAAAAGCTTTTCAAAATCTTCTTTTGATAATCTTAATTCGGCATCTATACCAGCAATAGAGGCAAACGGGAATATAGGAGTACTGAAATAGCTGTGATAGGTTTTTAAATCACCGAATATCTTTTTGGCAAGATAATCCCTTAATTGTATACATATTTTTTCTATTTCGTAACTCTGATCACCAGTGCTAAAGTTTATTTCACCGTTCAGAAGTTCAGTGATATAGAAGCTATCCTGAGGTGGTTTATTTGTGGGTACTCCGTTAGTATTGTAAAATTTCATCAAAATCGTTCTCAAATACTTTATTACATATACTTTTTAATGTGGTCAAAGTAGCCCGTACTTGCAAGTGTATTCTCAATTTCTTGCCTGCTAAGTTTCCTTTCTTCTTTCGAAAGAATAAATTCTGCCAATACCGAAATAGAGTTCCATATTTCAGGAATAGAGAACGTCATCATAATGTTCGTTATATTTTCCTGAATAAAATTTGCAGGGTGATTTTTCGAAATAGAGGAAAGCAAATAATCAATATTCTGTACCCTGATTAGATCTGGTCCAGAAAGTTCAACCTCCATATCACCATCGACAATGCCGTTATTCAAATGAATACTCTCTGCAATCGACCCAGCTAAGAGAATGAGAGAAGCTTTAAAAGCTACTTCAGGTGAAGTTAACTTAATACTTGCTGGAAGTTCATTAAACATCTCAGGATATTCCTTGCAATTTGTTATAGCTGATATCAACAATAGATCATTTCCGTAATCCATTGTCGTTTTTCCATCACCAGAAGCCAATACTTCCACTTCCTGACAGGAGTATTCTGCAAAATACGTCATTGCTATATGCCCACTTTCGTGAAAAGCTGTTTTTTTATACTGTTCTAACACTTGTTACCTGTTTTAATTATCTATCAGTAAATTTAAAAAATAAAGTATAGTGAATTCAGATTATTGGATAAAGTATTGTAAATAATATCCAAACACTATATAATAGTATTAATCTAATTAAAATGAGGAGGCATTCTTTTGCTTCTTTTCTTAGGTCGCCAATGTGGTAAGAAAAGAAGTCCCCTAAAAACAACAAAAGGGATAATGAATATCCCTCAAATAATATCGCAACCTGTTTGGTAAAATGTGCCGGAATGAATGGTGGGTAGACATCCCATTTTGCCAAAGAGGTTGCTCCGATTTATGCAAAAAGACTGTCCCGACCATCGGGAGGGAGTGTCTTTTTGCCGCCCGATTTTCCAATCAGGCGACTTTTATAGGATGGGTTCGGAAATCTTTCAGGTTGTGAAAAATTCCCCTGTATGGTGTCAATCCATTACGGAACAAGCCCCATAACAGTGAACAACCCATCTGCACCAATGATGAATTGATAAACAAGTCCTGCTTTTCCAACGCTTCGGCAAGGGAACAGCTCGGTGTATCGTCTTCCAGTTCGGACTGTTTAAGCAGTTCGCCAAATTCATCCGTAACCATTGGGAGGCTCGCCACCGTTTCATATTTCTCTGAATTGGGTTGCTTTATCTCTCCGATAGTAGATAGTAAAACTTGCCCTGTATGTTGACTGTTGCCGAAGTCCAACCAATAACGTGGACGGTTGGAATAGGCTCTTCCGTTGCTCAATTCACTCAATATATCTGCAATTTCAAATCTTGCTTTTACGCTATCTACACAGGAAATATAAATACTTGCTCCTGCATTTTCTGGCAACCTCTTGTTATTGTCTTTTTCAAATTTCCTTGCTTCCGCTTTCCAGTTCGTACCTGAGAAGCGATTTATACGGTTAATGATAGCAACGGACTTGTACAAACCGACCTCACTTTCTGCAAAACGCTGTCTTCCTAAATTGGCTTGGGTAATTACATCATCATCCCAAAGACGAATAAAAAACCCTTCGTGTCCTAACTCGTTTAGGCTGTGGTTCATTTCAAGCAAGGCAGTCATTACTTTTGAGCCTGTGCCACCTGCACCGATTACGTTTACTGTTATCGGGTTGGTAGGGTTTATCAAATCGCTGTCCGTAAAATGGACTTTTAAAATTTCTTTGCTCATTACAATATCGTTTTTATGGTCTTATTTGTATTTTTCAATACATCTTTAGGAAAGGCTTTGTCTGTGTCAATAAGGTCTTTCCAAAGGCTTACACAATTCCCTTTTATGGGATTATGTTCGTTTACCAAGTGACTGAAATAGCTGTTAAAAAAGTAGCTTTCCCACGCTTGCATAAATTCTTCAACCGAAGCAGAATTTTCGATGTTGATATCTACAGTTCCCATACATACGTGTCCGTCCTCGTACACGTTGAAAAACGGTGCATGAAACAATACGGTATTCTCGGTAGGTCTGCGGTCTTTTTCGAGGGCAAAAACAATAAGGCTCTGCTTATTTGCATACCAAAGCATTGCAGGCACATCTGCCGTACCATTTGGTATTTCAAGACTTTCAGTAAAGTACATTTTGGCTTTTCGTGCCTTGGTGTACCAAAGTACCGTACCGTTTTCACTCAGATTAATGTGCAGGACGTTGGTAGGTAGAATACCATTAGATTTTAAAAATGCCTTGCTCTTTTCTTTTTTGGTATTGAGTGCTTTTGCCAATTCTTTGGCTTCTCTTTCAGTCAAAGGATGGGCGTTGATAGGATTACCGTTCTTGTCCATATCAAAATGCTCTACATAGGTGTTTTTATTATTCCCTTTGGTTTTGTAAAAAACCAAAGCCGATAAAGGGTGGTAAAGCGTTCCGAAGTCTTGTGTTATATCTTTCATGTTTGTGTATCTAAAAGTTATTCAGTATGTATATCAATTCCTCAATTAAGGCAAAAACACGGTTTTCAAATTCAAGGGTATTGGTCGTAATGTCACTACCATCAAACTGTTTTACAATGGTGGGTTCTTCCATCTGTCCGTATTCCTGCAACTCGGTGTTCACGCTGTCGAAAAGTGTTTGGAACAAAATACCTTTTGCATCGGCACAGAACGAAACGTACTTTTCCATACCTATACTATTTTCCATATCTTCTTCGCTTGCTTCTCCGTTTGGCAGGGCATTCCGGTTTATGGTGGCATTCGGGTATTGTTCATACAGGGCAAAGGCTTCACTTGCCAGTTTGTAGCAATCTTGGTCAAAGCTATCTTTGATTTTAAAGGAGTTTAAACGGACTGCAAATCGGCTCAAATTGTGCTTGTTATAAATTTTCTTTTCCATACGTTCGCCTATCTCTTCTGATTGCCTAATCTCGCTTAAATACGGTGTGGTGTCGTCATTCTCGTCATCACTTACAATCCAATCTGTTACCATTTCATAAATCCAATATAGGTAACTGTTTTCCTGCCGATAATAGGGAACATCTGCAATATGGTACAGGTAGGCACACACCGACTGCAATAACTGTACGGCTTGCTTACGGTTGGGGTTCTTGGATAGTCGGTACAATGGCACTACGGGAATGTAATACAAGGTTGCACCTGTACTGTATCGTTCTTCACTTACGAAATACATTTTTTTGCTATCCTGTATCAAACGGAGTTCTTCCCAATCACGAAACTTCTTTCTCAATTGTTCCTCTGTATCATCTAAAGCCAAAGCGATATTGTAGGGATAGCCGTATTGCCTGGACTGCATAGGTTGTATGCCGTAATGCCCTGCCAATTTAGAAAGGGACTGATAGAAATCTCTTTCCGTCTTTTCGGATTTTCCACAAGCCTGTACGGTTTGTGCTTCTTGCAGTTTAGGCAGGAATGAGCATTTTAGAAAACCATTGGTAACATCGCTATCGGTACGGATTTCGGTTTGTCTTTTCTTATTTCGTCTGCGTTTTTTGGTCTTTGCATCCAATCTGCAAACTCGCCCAACTGTTTGTGCAAAGCCTTTTGTTTGGGTTGCTGTGGGGTTTTGATGATGCCCGATATTATATTGCGTTGCATAATTCATTTTTTTGATTTTTGGTTTAACCTTTCGTTCCCATTACACTCTCAAATCGGTACTGTACTGTATCGTCACGGATAACAGGGGCAGATACTTTGGCAGTGGTCAATATCGGATAAGAATTTGCATAGAAATTCATCACAGCTTCCACACTCCATTTGGGTTCGGGGTCGGTCAGTTTAATTTGCTGTCCTTTATCGTTGAGTATAAATACCCTTTCTAATTGCGTTGCTAATAACATGATGCTCGTTTTAAGTGTTAAACAATTGGTTTACTCTGCTCCGAAAAGGCTCGGTGTTGAAAACTTCTCCGATAATTCCGTTTTGCGTTTACGGATTTCGTCCGCTTTTTCGGGGAACTCCGTTATATCGGGTACTTTCATCCACGCATCACGGAATTTGCCTTCTTTCTCCAGTTCGTCAGCCTTTGCCATACCGTCTTTATACTTCTTGTCTTTGGCTTCCTTTTCCTTTTTCTCTTTCTCTGCTTTTTCTTTCTCCATTGCCGATTGCTTTTTGGCTTCTTCCAATTGCTTCATAAATACTTCCATATCCACCATTAAGCCCGAAGCCTTTTGTATAGGTGTGGTTATCTGCTCAAAAAATCCCTCGTCAAACTCCTGTGGTGTAGCGTTAAATGTCAATGGGGGAATGAGGTTTTTGGCGTTATCTCCGCATTGCTCGTTGTTGAGTATTACTGATACAATTAGGTTGCTTTCTGCTCCTTTGGCTATGTTTAGTTGTAAAATTCCTGTAAAGTCCAACTGTGCTATCTGATTGAAAAAATTTGCGTTCATAGTTCTGAAATTTTAATTGTTGTTGTTTTTTCCTTTGCTTTTTCTAGTTTCTCGTGCATATCTGCCCAATAGGCTTTTTGCCGTTTGTCAAACTCGGAGAAACTTTTATCCTCGTGGCGATACTCTTTGTACTGCCTTGCTATTTCAATAGCTTCTCTGAGGTTCGTTACCTCAATAAGACAACCGTTCAAGTCTGTTATTTTCATAGCAATGATAGTTTTCGTTCTAAAAGTGTTTCTAGTATCTCACAATCGCTATCGAATGTTTTCCCCTCGAAATGGTACGTATCTGTTTCTTCATTGAAATTGTATTGCTCAAAATCCTCGTCCTCTAAATAAATATCTGTGAGTACCTTGTCAAAAAATGTTGCTCTGCCATATACTAGATTGCCTATTTCTTCATAATCGTGTGTAAAATTCACATCGTAATGTTCCGCTATCTTTTGAATGATTTCTATATTAGGCGACCACTTTGTTTCATACTGAAATTGTCCTTCATCGCCCTCGTTCCAATAGATATTGAAGAAATAACCGCCATTGTCTTTAGAAATAAATTCGGGTAATTGTCCTTCTTCTGTTTCTTCTTCCTCTTTCTTCATTAATTGAAAAAGTTTCTGTATTGCTGTGATTGTTTCGGGTTTCCCCTCGAATACAACTGTATTACTGCACCAATTTGCCATAATGAATATTTTTAGTGGGCTACCACCGATGAAAGCGGTAGCCTGTTGTTATTTAATTAAGATTAAAGATTTCTGCTCCGTCTAATGCAAAGCCATTACACAATTCAAATGCTTTCTGTGACTTGAGTTGAGCAGTTCCACCCAATACAATACTCTGTAACTTGGCTTCATCATCTTTGTACTTTCTTACGTTCTGATAGTAGCCAGTAACCGCATTATACGCTCCGAACAATGTACCTTTGGTAGTGTCCATTTGTTGGGTGTCGCTTATCATTGCGTATGCAAAGGCATCCTCTACGGTGTTTTTGAACACGGTGGAAATTTCATCTTCTGCACCTTTTTTGATAAGGTCAAGCGTTTCCTTATTCGGGCAAAGTGCCAATTGTATTAGCTTTTTAACTTCACGGTCTGTTACCTTTACTTTTGCCCATTCGTTAAAAATCCCCTCTAATTGGTCGCTCAATGTGTTCGCAAGTCCCATAATCTTATGAGCGTTCTCGATACGTTGTTTCGCTCCCGAAGTGTGCTTGATACGGACTACATTGGTCATACTTCGTAATGAAGCGTTTAAGGTATTTTGGCAAACAATACGGATTGGTGTAAATGCGGCTGTGATACTTCCGCTACCATCGTGCGAAGTGGTTAAGAAAATGTACTTTTCCGTAACATCATCGCCATTACCCACACGGATATAGTCGGGCAGTTTGGCTGTGATGAAAATGCGTTCTCCGTTGCCTAATGCTCCTGCGGTTTCGTACAGAATGCCCTCGTCACCGCCTACAATAGCATCAAAGAAATTAAAGGCTTCACGGTTTTGTACAATGTGGTAATCCTTGCCGACTACTCCCAATACTTTATTGTTATCGGTGCGAATGTTAGCGTAATAATTAGGCACTTCTAATTCAGTACTGCCTATCTCTGTGCCATTGGTGGTTTCGATAATGTCCGAACCTTTTGTAAACAATGGAGATTTTACGACTTCATAATCTAACCCTGCATATTTGATAGCTTCCTCGCTTGTAGGGTATTGCTCCACGATTTGCCCTAAACCGTGCCACGCTTTTTGTTGTACGCTAAAGAATGAATAACGCCCTGTTCTCTCGTTGAAATTGATATTATGTGCCATGATAAAATGATTTTAAATGTTTGAAATATTCGTTGTTAAAATGGGAGATCGTCCTCTGACTTGTTGTTGCTTGTTCCTGTGGTAGTTTGTGCGGTTTCTGATTTCTTGCCCCCTCCGTGCAGTTTGATGTTTGAGGTATGGAAATTCAATCCTGCGTGTGCTTCTCCGTCATTACCTGTCCACGCCCTAGCACTTACCCTGCCTGTCAGCTCCACCAATGTACCTTTAGTGAGTATCTTCGCTACATTTGGGCTTATCCAGTATGAGCAATCGAAATAGGTAGTTTGCTCTATGCGTTCGCCCTGTTTGTTACGGTAGCTGTCGTTGGTTGCTATCGAAAAATTTACTACTTGTTTTTCTTGTGACGTTGTGCGTACTTCCGCATCCCTTGTCAGTCTTCCTGTGATGTTCATCTTCTTTAATTTTTAGTTATTGTTTTTTAGATTTATTCGGCAATGAGAGGAGGTGCTGTTTCGTTTCATTACCATTTCCAATGTTTTTAATCTTTCTGTCTGACATTTTTTTTATTCGTTTAAAGAGCCGGAGTATGCTATGTTTCGTTTCACGAGCATAAAAGGTTCGTGTTTAGCAGCACCAAGGTTTTGGAAAAAAATACTACCCAAAGGGTGGAGATTATTTTCCAAACTTGCTTGACCTTTGTGATGCGTTAAGAACACGGAAATACCTTTGCTCTTGAAATGGGACAAAAAAGCATACGGGTCTTTGGATAAAATGAATGTGGAAGCCAAGAAGATGGCATTGAGAAATGGTTTACAGTGAATTGAAATAACACTTCCAATTCGCTGAATTTTTAAAACACTTTTTTAAAGCTGTGTGGCTATTAGAGCCACACTTACGGAGGATTAAAAAATTATTTTGTATGGGAGAAGTTGATGGCAATATTTTTTAATCTTCTGTTCCAGGAGTAGCCGAAAAGCTCTTTTACAGTAGGGGAATAGGAAAGTAAAGTAAATGTGCTTTGGCTACAAAAAGTATGGGCATAAAAAAAGCAGAACCGATAAGTTCTGCTCGTTATTGATAGAAGTTAATTATAAGACTGTTAAAAATGCGTCTTCAATCTCCTTAAATTTAGGTGCCACCAAATCCATATCCTTGCTGATTTTTTGACTTGTAATCTTGGCGTAAATCTGTGTGGTAGAAATGTTTTTATGCCCCATCATTTTGCTAAGGCTTTCAAGTGGAACACCTTCGGTCAGGAACATAGTAGCAAAGGTGTGGCGTGCAGTATGAAAGGTTACTTTCTGTTCTGTAACAATTTCTGCTTCTTCTATCATTTTCTTTACGTGGCTATTGCAGGTAGCATTGGAAGGAACAGGAAATACATAATCACTACGTGTAACTCCCCTGTATTTTTCAATTATACGCTTCGGAATTTCCAATAGGCGGACGTTTGAAGCAACATCTGATTTTTTTCTTCTGCTGATGATCCATTGGTGTCCATCAAAAAATGACTGTATATTGCTCCATTTCAGCTTTTGAATATCAATATAAGAAAGCCCTGTAAAGCAACTGAAAATGAAAATATCTTTTACAAATTCATATTTGTCCTTAGACGGTTTTAGAAGCATTAGCTTTTCTACATTCTCCTTTAAAAGATAGCTACGATCAGTTTCTTCCATACTGATTTCGTAATCTTCAAAAGGGTTTTGGCGTATAAGACCTTTTTTAATCGCAAGATCAGCCAAAGCAATAACCGGCATGGTATAAACCCAAACCGTATTATGTGTACATTCTTTATCTATTCGTAGAAAGAAATCGAACTCCCGGATAAAGTCTGAGGTAAGTTCCCGAAATGCCAAATCTTCCCTGTGATAGCGTTCCTTGATAAATTCATTAAGATGGTTGTATACAGTCTTGTATTTATTGTAAGTATTCTGAGAACGTTTTCCTTTGTTGACCATCCTTTCAAAATCCTCATTCTGGTCTTTAAATACTTTAAGGATGGCATCATCCATTACACCAACCCCTAAAAAGGACAGCTTTACTTTTTGTGCAGTTGCAAAGCCTTCATCCTTGAGCATATCATCGTAAATCTTGTTGATACGTACCCGAATATTGTCCAATTTGAGATTGGTACTCAGGGCCTGGGCACTTTTACCTAAAACTCTTCCGTGCTTTAAATCCCAATTATTGGGGTTGATGTCCAGTTTGGTACTAAAGGATTTGGGCGTTCCGTCAATAGTGATACGTCCCATAACAGGCACGTTTCCGTTCTTCTTAGGTTCATTCTTCTTCAGGTAGAAAAGCAGTTTGAACGTGGATCTTTTCTCTTGTTCCATAACTCAATTGTTTAACGTTTAAAATTAAATTTTATTGAGTTACAAGGGGATATGAAAATAAGTGCAAATGACTGAAATATAACGCATTATATCGTTATCGATTAGATTATAGTCAGTAACGATTTAGTAACCTAACCCTGTCATTTTAAGCTCAAAATCTGTCGGACACCTACTTCCAAATTTTTCCTCATGTTTTATAACCTGCTGTATATGAATGGTCTTAACCATTTTGCTTATTTTTGCTTTCTTCTAATATTTTTTTAAAAAAAAAATAAAAAGGATTTCCGTTTCTCCCGAAGCTTCGGGACAGGGCTAGGATCCGGTGGTAAAATTAAACATTTCGTTTCAAAATCAAATTAACATTTCGTTACAATTCAAAAGATAAAAATGTCTGCATTAATAAAGTATCTTTGTCGGGAAAAATCCTGAAGGCAGAGATTAGATACTAGAAGTCAGAAATTAGAAATTTTTATCAACACTTCCTAGCTACTAACTTCCAACTTCTAACTTTTAAAAATGCGTTACTTCATCAAATTTTCATACAAAGGAACAAACTATCACGGTTGGCAATATCAACCGAATGCGACTTCCGTGCAGGAAACCTTGACAAAAGCACTATCAGTTGTCTTGAATTCCGAGTTGGAAATTATGGGTGCCGGACGAACGGATACAGGAGTTCATGCCAAGGAAATGTTTGGACATTTTGATTTTCAAAAAGAAATTGAAATTCCCACATTAATCCACAAGCTCAATTCTTTTTTGTCAAAAGACATCGCTGTTCATGATATTATTCCCGTTCACGATGAAGCTCATGCTCGATTTGATGCAACAAAACGAACTTATGAATACCACATCAATACGACCAAAAATGTTTTCTTGGAAGAATTAAGCTGGTATTATCATCAGAAATTAGACGTTAATCTGATGAATGAAGCGGGGAAAATATTATTAAAGCACATGGATTTTCAATGTTTTTCAAAAGTACACACAGATGTAAATACCTTCAACTGTAAAATTACCGAAGCTTTTTGGAAACAAGAAAACGACCAACTTGTTTTTACCATTTCTGCCGACCGATTTTTACGCAATATGGTTCGAGCAATCGTAGGAACATTGGTTTATGTTGGTCTTGGCAAAATTACACTTGAAGATTTTAACGCCATTGTTGAAAGCAAGGACAGGGGCAAGGCAGGTTTTTCAGTTCCTGCACACGGATTATATTTAACTGAAATAAAATACGATTATATTAAGGAGTAAGAAGTTTTAATCTAAACTCTAAAATCTAAAGATAGTAAATGAAAGCAAAAGCATTCGATACAAAAGTATTCAAGAGGATCATGTTTTATACCAAGCCTTACAAATGGAGGTTTAACGGTGTAATCATTTGGGCAATTTCACTTTCAATTTTTGCCGCACTTCGTCCTTATTTATTGAAAGAAACCGTTGATGGATACATTCAAACCGAAGATGCAAAGGGGTTACTGTATTATATTATCCTGATGGGGATTGTACTTCTTCTGGAGGTTATTTCACAGTTTTATTTCGTGTTTTGGGCCAATTGGCTTGGTCAAGATATCGTAAAGGATATCCGGACGAAACTCTTCAAGCACATGCTGAGTTTTAGGATGAAATATTTCGACAATGTACCAGTTGGACAATTAGTTACACGTTCGGTTTCGGATATTGAAGCGATTGCCAAAATTTTCAGTCAAGGTCTTTTTATGATCATCAGTGACTTGATGAAAATGGTAGTGGTGTTGTTTTTTATGTTTTATATGAATTGGAATTTGGCTTGGATCGTAATTATTGCCATGCCAATCTTGGTCATTGCGACAAGAGTTTTCCAGAAAAAAATGCAAGTAGCTTTCGAGGAAGTTCGAACTCAGATATCCAACTTAAATACTTTTGTTCAAGAACGAGTGACAGGAATGAAAATCGTGCAACTTTTTAACCGCGAAGAAATCGAGGCTCAAAAGTTCAGTGAAATCAATGCCAAGCACAACAAGGCTTGGATCAAAACCGTTTGGTACAACTCCATCTTTTTCCCCATTGCCGATATTATTTCTTCACTGACTCTAGGTATGGTGGTTTGGTATGGCGGAATTTTGATTCTGGGAGGTCAAACCGAAACAACTTTTGGTGATTTGTTTACCTATACCATGTTTATTGGGATGTTGTATAATCCGTTACGACAAATTGCTGATAAGTTCAATGAGATGCAAATGGGGATGATTGCTGCAAATCGTGTTTTTGATATTTTGGATACTCAGGATCAAATTCAGGATAAAGGCACTCTCGAAGCACCTAATTTTAAAGGAGAAATCGTTTTTGAAGATGTACATTTCGGTTATATTGAAAAGGAAGAAGTAATCAAGGGAATTAATTTGAAAGTAAAAGAGAGCGAAACCATAGCCATTGTTGGTGCTACTGGAGCAGGAAAATCAACAATCATCAACTTGTTGAATCGTTTTTATGAAATCAACAAAGGAGCTATTTTTATTGATGGAGAGAACATCAATCATTATAGTTTGGAATCACTTCGAAAGCAAATTGCTGTGGTGTTGCAGGATGTTTTTCTTTTTGCTGATACGATTTACAACAACATCACATTGAATAATCCTGAAATTACAAGAGACCACGTTTTGGCTGCAGCCAAAAAAATAGGCGTTCACAATTTTATTATGAGTTTGCCAAATGGATATGACTATAATGTAAAGGAACGTGGGGTGATGCTATCTTCGGGACAACGACAATTGATTGCTTTTTTGAGGGCTTATGTCAGTAATCCAAGTATTTTGATTTTAGATGAGGCCACTTCGTCTATCGATACCTATTCAGAAGAATTGATTCAAAGAGCAACAGAAACCATTACCAAAGGAAGAACTTCGATTGTAATTGCACATCGATTAGCAACAATTGTCAATGCTGATAAAATCATTGTGATGGACAAAGGTTTGATTGTAGAACAGGGAAGTCATTTTGAGTTGTTGCAAAATGAGAATGGTTTTTACAAGCGTTTGTATGATTCGCAGTTTGCTGTGGAAAAGGCAGAATAGTTTTTTCGCAAAGTTAGGAATGATTCCAAAGTGAAAATGGACTCCTTAATAGCCCCGATTGGAGCAAATAGCTTTTTGTTCTGGTGTTCAGAACAAAAACTATTGTGGAAAGCGGGAATATAGTTTCACAATACAAACCAACCCCTTTGCTCTAAAAAAATAACAACTTTGAAGTTTTCTTAAAAGAGAATAAATGCTTAATTTCGCAACTGAAAAATTCATTTAGAAATTATAGTAAATGAAATGAGCTTAGGCGAATTACATTTTCACAAAATCAAATAAAATAAAAAAAAATGAAATACGATATTATTGTTTTAGGAAGTGGTCCTGGTGGTTATGTAACGGCTATTAGAGCTTCGCAATTGGGATTTAAAACGGCTATTATTGAAAAAGAAAGCCTTGGTGGAATTTGTTTGAACTGGGGTTGCATTCCAACAAAAGCCTTGTTGAAATCGGCTCAAGTTTTTGATTACCTAAAACATGCTTCTGATTATGGCTTGACTGTTTCGGAATTTGATAAAGATTTTAGTGCTGTAATCCAGCGTTCTAGAGGTGTTGCCGACGGAATGAGCAAGGGGATTCAGTTTTTGATGAAGAAAAACAAGATTGATGTTCTGGAAGGAACTGGAAAAGCAAAGCCAGGAAAGAAAATCGATGTTACGGATCAAGACGGAAAAACGACAGAATATTCAGCCGATCATATTATAATTGCTACTGGAGCTCGCTCTCGTGAGTTGCCAAACTTGCCGCAGGATGGTAAGAAGGTAATTGGTTACCGCCAAGCAATGACGTTGCCAGAACAGCCAAAATCAATGATTGTTGTGGGTTCTGGAGCTATTGGAGTTGAGTTTGCTCATTTCTATAACTCGATGGGAACCGATGTAACAATTGTGGAATTCATGCCAAATATCGTTCCGGTTGAGGATGAAGATATCTCAAAACAAATGGAGCGTTCGATGAAGAAAGCGGGTGTGAAAATCATGACCAATTCTTCTGTTGAAAAAATTGATACTTCAGGAAACGGAGTAAAAGCAACTGTAAAAACGGCAAAAGGAGAAGAAATTCTAGAAGCTGATATCTTGCTTTCGGCTGTTGGAATTAAATCAAACATTGAAAATATAGGTTTGGAAGAAGTTGGTATTGCAACAGATAGAGATAAAATCTTGGTGAATGCTTTCTATCAAACTAATGTTCCAGGGTATTATGCCATTGGAGATGTAGTTCCGGGTCCGGCTTTGGCTCACGTAGCTTCTGCGGAAGGAATTACTTGTGTGGAGAAAATAGCAGGTCTTCATGTTGATGCTATCGATTATGGAAATATACCTGGTTGTACGTATGCCACTCCGGAAATTGCTTCTGTTGGTTTGACTGAAAAAGCAGCGAAGGAAAAAGGATATGAATTGAAAATTGGAAAATTCCCATTCTCAGCTTCAGGGAAAGCAAGTGCAGCTGGAACAAAAGATGGTTTTGTAAAAGTAATCTTTGATGCCAAATACGGCGAATGGTTAGGCTGCCACATGATTGGTGCTGGAGTTACGGATATGATTGCTGAGGCAGTTGTAGCTCGTAAATTAGAAACTACAGGTCACGAAATCATCAAATCAATCCATCCACACCCAACAATGAGCGAGGCTATTATGGAAGCTGCAGCTGATGCTTATGGAGAGGTGATTCACTTGTAAGAAATTCAAGTTTTATAGATAATATTAAATCCGCTGAAAAGCGGATTTTTTTGTTTTATAAAAGGGTATAAATTACGAAGTTTTTAAGATGAAAATGTTAATAACTTACGGACTAAAACAAGCATTTTTAAGCTATTATCCCTCGCGTTTTCATATATTTGTTCGTTAAACAAAAAATCATTCAGAATAATATATAAATATGAGCGAAGAAGTTAATAAGCACAATTATTCAGCAGATAGTATTCAGGCATTAGAAGGGATGGAGCACGTTAGAATGCGTCCGTCGATGTATATTGGAGATGTTGGGGTTAGAGGTTTGCACCACTTGGTTTATGAGGTGGTAGATAACTCTATCGATGAGGCGATGGGAGGTCATTGTGATACCATCGGAGTTTGGATTAACGAAGACGGATCGATTACTGTTGAAGACAACGGTCGTGGTATTCCAGTTGATTTACATAAAAAAGAAGGTGTTTCGGCACTTGAGGTTGTAATGACCAAAATTGGAGCTGGGGGTAAGTTTGATAAAGATTCCTATAAAGTTTCTGGAGGTTTGCACGGTGTGGGTGTTTCTGTGGTAAATGCCTTGTCCAATCACATGAAATCTACGGTTTTTCGTGATGGAAAAATTTATGAGCAGGAGTATGAAAAAGGAAAAGCTTTATATCCTGTAAAGCAAGTTGGTGAAACTGAAAAAAGAGGGACACGCCAGACTTTTTATCCAGATGATACGATTTTTACGCAAACAACAGAATTTTCATACGATACATTGTCGGCTCGTATGCGTGAACTTTCGTTCTTGAATAAAGGAATCACAATTACTTTTACAGACAAGAGAGAAAAAGATAAGGACGGAAATTTCGTTTCAGAATTATTTCATTCAGATGAAGGTTTGAAAGAATATATTCGTTATTTAGATGGAAATCGTGAGCCAATTATTTCTCACGTAATTTCAATGGACCACGAAAAAGGAGAAATTCCAGTTGAGGTTGCCTTGATTTACAATACAAGCTACACGGAGAATATTTTTTCTTACGTAAATAATATCAATACGCACGAAGGTGGAACGCATTTGCAAGGTTTTAGAAGTGGTTTGACAAGAACGCTTAAAAAATATGCCGATGCTTCTGGAATGTTGGACAAATTGAAATTTGAAATTGCTGGAGATGACTTCCGTGAAGGATTAACAGCAATTATTTCGGTTAAAGTAGCCGAGCCTCAATTTGAAGGGCAAACCAAAACCAAATTAGGAAACAGAGAAGTTGTTTCGCCAGTAAGTCAGGCAGTGTCTGAAATGTTGGAAAATTATTTGGAAGAAAATCCAAACGATGCTCGAATCATTATTCAGAAAGTAATCCTTGCAGCTCAAGCACGTCATGCGGCTAAAAAAGCACGTGAAATGGTGCAACGTAAAACCGTAATGGGTGGTGGCGGATTGCCAGGAAAATTATCAGATTGTTCTGAGCAAGATCCAGCAAAATGTGAAGTATACTTAGTTGAGGGAGATTCGGCTGGTGGAACGGCAAAACAAGGCCGTGACCGAAACTTTCAAGCTATTTTGCCTTTGAGAGGTAAGATTCTGAATGTTGAAAAAGCGATGCAGCATAAGGTTTTTGAAAACGAAGAGATTCGAAATATATTCACTGCTTTAGGTGTAACAATTGGTACTGCGGAAGACAGTAAGGCTTTGAATCTTGAAAAGTTAAGATATCATAAGGTAATTATCATGTGTGATGCCGATGTCGATGGTAGTCACATTGCTACTTTGATTCTTACTTTCTTTTTCCGTTTTATGCGTGAATTGATTGAAGACGGACACGTTTATATTGCTGCACCACCTTTATATTTGGTTAAAAAAGGAAATAAAAAAGAATATGCTTGGAATGATGTTCAACGTGATCAGGCAAATGAGAGAATGGGAGGAAGTGCTGCAATCCAACGTTACAAAGGTCTTGGAGAGATGAATGCCGAACAATTGTGGGAAACTACAATGGATCCGAATTTCAGAACTTTACGTCAGGTAACTATTGACAGTCTTGCAGAAGCAGATAGAATCTTCTCTATGCTAATGGGAGATGAAGTTCCGCCAAGAAGGGAATTTATAGAAAAGAACGCTGTTTACGCTAATATCGATGCGTAAATCGGTACTAAAAGGAATCGTTGTTGTATCTGTTTTTTGCTTTGGCAAAACAAATGCTCAATCTTTGCCAGGTGACGAATTAGCCCTGTTGATAAAAGATGCGATTTTTTTTACTGATAAATATGTTACACCTGCTACAGATGCCGCCGTTTATCAAGCGGCATCCGGCTGGGTGAATACTGCTAAAAAAGCAAAACTTTGGGATTTTACTTTGGGATTGCACGGAAATGTTTTTTTTGTTCCACAATCGGATCGTCATTTCAGACTTTCGAATAGTGATCTTTCATTTTTTAGAATTAAAGAAGAAGGTGTGGAAAGTGCCTTAACGCCTTCCGCTTTAGGAAATGATCAATATGTGGAGTTGGTTGGAGAACTTGGTGATAGTCCAGTTTCGCTTAGAACACCGGAAGGAATAGATCGAGAAGTAGTGGTTTATCCCTATCTTCAAGGTTCGTTGGGACTAGGGTACGGAACAGAAGTTATTGGTAAGTTTTCTCCAAGAATTAAATTGAAAAATGTTGATTATCAGGTGTATGGTTTAGGTTTGAAGCATAATCTTAGTCAGTATTTTTCTGGTTTAGAGAAAAGAAACTTGCATCTTTCTGTTTTGGCTGCCTATTCTAAAGAAGATCTAACAGTTAATTTCTTAGATGTAGAAACTACTTATGGAAACCTTGGTTTAAATGCATTAAACAGCTTGATTGATACTTGGCAATTTCAAATTAATGCTTCAAAAGAATTTGCGAAATTTGAGATTTCTGCTGGTTTAATTATGAATACAAGTGATTTTGAGTATAAAGTTAATGGGCCGAAAGGTGAAATTGAGAAAATAACACCATTACAGGATGTTTTGAACGGTCAATTGAAATCGATTGCCCGAACTACATTCAATGGAATAGGAGAAGTTTCGGGAAGGTATCAATTTCACCATTTTTATATACAACAAACGCTTGCTTTTGGTAAATTTGTAAACTCAAATACCGCATTACAATACGAATTCTAATTATTAAATATAAAAACAACATAATATGAAAGTTACAATAGTTGGTGCTGGAAACGTTGGAGCATCGTGTGCAGATGTAATTTCTTACAGAGGAATTGCAAGTGAAGTAGTTTTATTGGATATTAAAGAAGGTTTTGCTGAAGGTAAAGCTATGGATATCATGCAATGTGCTACCAATACGGGTTTTAATACACAACTTACAGGTGTTACTAATGATTATTCAAAAACGGCTAACAGTGATGTGGTTGTAATTACTTCTGGAATTCCAAGAAAACCAGGGATGACACGAGAGGAATTGATTGGTATTAATGCTGGAATTGTAAAATCGGTTGTAGATAATGTTTTGGTTCATTCGCCAAACACTATTGTTGTTGTGGTTTCAAATCCAATGGATACTATGACTTACTTAGCATTAAAAGCTACAGGTTTACCAAAAAATAGAATCATAGGAATGGGTGGTGCATTAGATAGCTCACGCTTTAGATATTATTTGTCAAAAGCTTTAGATAAGCCTGCAAATGATGTATCTGCTATGGTAATTGGCGGGCATGGCGATACTACAATGATTCCTTTGACAAGATTGGCTTCTTATAATGGAATTCCAGTTTCGGAATTCCTGTCTCAAGAACAATTGGATAAAGTGGCTGCTGATACAATGGTTGGAGGAGCCACATTGACAGGTTTGTTGGGGACATCTGCTTGGTATGCACCTGGAGCTTCAGTGGCTTACTTGGTGAATAGTATTTTGAATAATCAAAGAAAAATGATTGCCTGTTCTGTTTTCTTGGAAGGCGAATATGGACAAAGTGATATCTGTATTGGTGTGCCTTGTATTATTGGTAAAAATGGAATCGAAGAAATTGTTGATATTGCTTTAAATGACGCTGAAAAAGCTTTGTTTGGAAAAAGTGCTGATGCAGTTCGAAACATGAATGCCGATTTGAAATCGGTTTTAGTATAAGCTTTTACATAAAATTTGAAAAAGACTGCAAACTTGCAGTCTTTTTTTTGAGATTAATCAATAAATAAATTGGTTAATCTTTTTGTAAATTATATATTTGCTCGTTTTAAAAAAAGGGAAATAGCTGAGTTTGATAGCTTTTAAATCATTAGCTTTTGAATTATTTATTTTTTAACATTAAAAACAATAAAATACAATCAAAATTAATTAATTATTAGTAATAATGCAGAATAGAGGACTCGTTAAATTTTTTGCAATTTTATTTGCATTGGTAAGTATTTACCAACTTACTTTCACATTTGTAGCAAGTAGCGTTGAAAGCAAAGCAAAAGCTTTTGCAAAAGGAAATCCAGAGCAAGAGGTAAAATACCTTGATTCAATTGGGAAAGAGAAAGTATTTTTAGATCTTTTTACATATGATGATGTAAAAGATAAAAAAATCAACAAAGGATTGGATCTTGAGGGAGGAATAAATGTTATCCTTCAAATATCTGTAAAAGATGTTTTGAAAGGTTTGGCAAATAATTCAAAAGACCCAGTTTTCAACAAAGCTTTAGATGATGCCACTAAAAATCTTCAAGGAAATCAAACTTATATTGATGCTTTTTTCATAGCATTCAACGATGCTTCGGGTGGAAAAACCAAATTAGCTTCTCCAGAGATTTTTGCTAATAAAAATTTGCAAGGTGAAGACGGTATCAACTTTAAGATGACTGATGCTGAAGCAGAAAAAGTAATTAGAAGAAAAGTTGACGAATCTGTAAATAGTGCTTTTGAAGTACTAAGAAAGCGTATCGATAAATTTGGTGTAACACAACCAAACATCCAGAAATTAGGAGAAACAGGAAGAATCTTGGTTGAACTTCCAGGTGCTAAGGATGTAGATCGTATTAGTAAATTATTGTCAAGTACTGCTCAATTAGAGTTTTGGGAGACTTACAAAATCGAAGAAATTGGTAACTTCCTTGTTGAAGCAAATAATGTTTTGAAAACAACAGAAGTTGCAGTTAAAGAAAATACTACTGTTGCTAAGGATTCATTGAGTTCTTTATTGACTGATGATTCAGCTGATTCGACAGCTACTTCAAAAGGAAATGATCCTTTGTTTAGTAAAATCATCGGACAAGGTGGTGGACCAGTTCTAGGTGTTTTTTCTATAAAAGATACAGCTACCGTTAATAAATATTTGAATAGAAGCGATATCAAATCACTTTTACAAGGGGATCAGCGTTTTGCTAAATTCGTTTGGGGTAAACCTTCAACAGTAAAGGATAATAGTGGTAAAGAAATTGAAACACTTGAGCTTTATGCTTTAAAAGGAAATAGAGATAATGTGGCTCCAATGAGTGGTGGTGTTATCACAGAAGCAAGAGATGAGTTTGACCAAATGGGAAGACCTTGCGTTTCAATGCAAATGAATGGTAATGGTGCAAAGATTTGGGAAGAACTAACTGGAAAGGCATATAGCCAACAAGGTTTTATTGCTATTGTTCTGGATGATGTAGTATATTCTGCTCCAGGGGTTACAACTGGTCCTATTGCTGGAGGAAATTCTCAAATTTCAGGAGCTTTCACAGTTGCTGAAACAAAAGATTTGGCGAATGTATTAAAAGCAGGTAAATTGCCAGCTGCAGCCGATATTATTCAAAAAGAAGTGGTTGGGCCATCTTTAGGTCAAGAAGCGATTGATGCAGGGATTAATTCTTCTTTGTTAGGATTGTTATTGGTTTCACTTTGGATGATTGTATATTATGGTAGAGCAGGTTGGTATGCAAATATTGCATTAGCAGTAAACTTACTCTTCTTGTTTGGTGTATTGGCAAGTTTTGGTTTTGTATTAACATTGCCGGGTATTGCAGGTATCGTTTTAACGATGGGTACTGCTGTAGATGCTAATATTATTATATATGAAAGAGCAAAAGAAGAACTTCGTTCAGGAAACTCTCTAGAAGATTCTATCAAAGCTTCTTATGGTTGGAAAGGTGCAATGCGATCTATTGTAGATGCAAACGTAACTCACATTTTAACAGGTATCGTTTTATATGTTTTTGGAACAGGTCCTATTAAAGGTTTTGCCTTGACATTGTTGATTGGTATTTTTACTTCTTTGTTTACAGCTATTTTTATCTCAAGAATCCTTTTAGAAAGAAGTGCTGCTAAAAACAATAAATTAACTTTTGATACCAGCTTCTCTACAAACTTCTTTAGAAACTTTAATTATAATTTCTTAGGTGCAAAAAAATATACTTACATCATTTCTTCTATAGTTGTTATTGTAAGTATCGCTTCAATTGTGATGAATGGTTTCAACCAAGGTGTTGATTTTGTTGGAGGTAGAACCTTCCAAGTTAGATTCGAGAAAACGGTTCCAACTGATGAAATTAAAGAAGAATTAAACGCTGTTTTTGGTGGTGGTGTTGAAGCAAAAGTTTTTGGTAAAGACAGCCAATTAAAAATTACAACCAAATATAAAGTTGATGTTCACGGAATTGAAGCTGATGAGGAAGTTAACAAGATGCTTTTTGATGGTTTGAAAAAACATTTCCCAGCCGATATGACGTATGATAAATTTGTAAATCCTTATGATGGAAAAGTCTTAGGTATTGTACAAGCTTCAAAAGTAGGTCCAACTGTAGCAGAAGATATTAAGACAAATTCATATTGGGCTGTACTTGGAGCAATGGCTATTGTATTCCTTTACTTGACAATCAGTTTCCGTAAATGGCAATATAGTTTGGGGGCGATTGCAGCTGTAGCTCATGACGTTATTTTTGTATTGGGAGTTTATTCTCTTCTTTGGAAATATATGCCTTTCGGTATGGAAATCGATCAGCACTTTATCGCGGCAATCCTTACAGTTATTGGATACTCAATGAACGATACCGTAATTGTATTTGACAGGGTTCGTGAATATTTAGGAGGTAAAACCAAAGGTTCTTTCAATGATATTGTGAATAAATCGATTAACTCTACAATGTCTAGAACAATCAATACATCATTAACGATGATCATCGTATTGGTTATCATGTTTATCTTAGGTGGTGAAACGATTAGAGGATTTATTTTCGCAATGTTGATTGGTATTATCGTTGGAACTTATTCTTCTCTTTTTATCGCAACACCAGTATTGTGTGATACGATTTCTGATGCTGAGCATAAAAGAATTGAAGATATGCACAACAATCCTAATAACGAGGAAATAGCTTAATCTTAAAGTTAAGTTTTTAAATATATAAAGGCTGTCTCTATTTCGAGGCAGCCTTTTTTGATTTCTAACTTTCAGATTCTAAAAACTTCAACACCAATTCTTACTATTCAATTCGTTAAAATTGTGTAATTCGTGTTGGCTGATTGTCTAGTAATTGTATGCGATAGTTTAGTTATTAGTCATTCATCAATTGTTATTGGTTTTAACCAATGAGAGACATTTAATGAAAAAAACATCAAATCAATCCCCATTTGGCTTAGCCAAATATTTAAACAAGAGTATAATTGTGGAACATAAAAAAACTCCCGATTACAAAGTAGTCGGGAGTTTCTATTTTAGAATAAAATCTTTTCTTATTTATTATTTTCTATAATATAATCCAAAACTTTTCGCATCAAATGAACTCTGTCCTTTCCCGTCACATTATGCTTGTGCATCGGATAAGGAAAGAAATCAACTTGCTTTTCGGCTTCGATGAATTTTTTTACCAAAGCAAAATTTTGTTGCATTACCACCACATCGTCACTTGTTCCGTGAATCAAAAGCAGTTTTCCTTTTAAGTTTTTTACATAATTTAAAGTACTTGCTTCATCAAATCCTTGCTGATTTTCGGCAGGAGTATCCATATAACGTTCTCCATACATCACTTCATAGAATTTCCAATCAGTAACGGGGCCACCGGCAACTCCAACTTTAAACGTATCAGGTTTTCTCAACATTAACGAAGTCGTCATAAAACCTCCATAGCTCCAACCATGAACTGCTAAACGATTTCCATCAACATAAGGAAGCGATTTTAGATATTCCACACCTTTTAGTTGGTCTTCCATTTCAGCGATTCCTAATTTTGCGTGAATTACGTTTTCGAATGCCAAACCTCTGTTTTCCGAACCACGATTGTCAACCGTAAAAACCAAATATCCCTGTTCAGCCATCCAATACATCCAAAGATTTGCTCCATCCAGATAAGAATTGGTAATCATTTGAGCGTGAGGTCCACCATAAACATACACCATTACTGGGTATTTTTTTGAAGGGTCAAAATTACTCGGCTTGATTAGTCGTGTATATAAATCCGTTGTTCCGTCACCAGCTTTGATCGTTTTGATTTCCGAAGTTCCCATTTGGTAGTCAGCATATTTGTTTTTGCTTTCTACTAAAACTTTTGCTTTTAAATTTTTATCCAAAAGCAAGGATTTTGATGGAGTAGTGTGATTTGAAAATTCATCAAAAAACCAATTACCATCATTACTAACTGAAAAATTATGAACCCCTTCTTCTTTTGTAAGCAACGTTTGTTTTCCTTTCAAATCTACTTTATAAGCTAACATATTGGTTGGGTTTGGACCAGTAGCAGAAAAGTATATTTCTGTTCCAGATGGATTTGCTCCAATAATTCCGGTTGTTACAAATTTATTCTGTGTCAATTGCTTGATTAGCTTTCCCTCGATAGAATAATAATACAAATTATTGAAGCCATATTTCTCGCTTATCCATATAAAATTGTTGGATTTTGAGTTTGGAAAAAAGGCTGGATGTTCAGGTTCTACCCATTTCGAATTCTTTTCATTCAAAAGTGTTCTGACAAAAGCTCCCGTTTTTGCATCATATAAATGTAACGACATATCATTCTGACCACGATTTACTTCGGCAATCAAAATATATTTCTCATCAGGTGTCCAAGAAAGATTTGTCAAATAATCATCAACGTTTCCTTTTGGAGTAATAAATACGGTTTTGGCTGTAGCCAAATTATAAATTCCGACTCTAGGTTTTTCACTCTCCTGACCAATCATCGGATATTTGATGTTCTGCAATTTTCCAGGCGTTTCATTGATATCAAGCAGAGGATAATCGGCAACTTTGGTTTCATCTTTTTGATAGAACGCTAAAAAGTTGGCATTTGGCGACCAAAATATTCCGTTATGAATCCCAAATTCACTTCTCGCATATGTTTGTCCCGAAACTATTCCTTCATTAGATTCATTTGTAACGGCAACTTTTTGGTTGTTTTTGTTGATGAAAAACAAATTATTCTTTTCTGTAAAAGCAATATTTTCTTTATTGTTGTCAAAAGTCTGATTTTCGGCTACTTCTGGTAGTTCGGCAATTTGCTTACCCGATTTTGTAGCTACATTATATTCGTAGAATTTTGTTCCTTCGCTTAAAATAAAAGTATTCGCATCTTTCCATTCAATTCCAAAGAATCCTCTAAAACTTGTTCCAAGTGCTTTATTCAAATCAGAAATGGAAACTAATTCGGTAGCTTTTGTATTCGAAGTAGAGGCCACCATTACTTTTTGACCAAAATTTTCAAAGAAAATATAGTTGTTGGTGTTGGGTATCCATTGAAACCCTAAAACATTGTCGGCTCTAAAAGCCCTGTATTGTTGCAAAACACCATCTTCGAGTGTAAGTTTCTTGGTTTGGCCAAAAGCGGTGAAAGCCAAAAAAAGACTGAAAACTGCAATTAATTTTTTGTTCATATTAGATATTTTTGATAGAAATCAAATGTATTAAAAAAGGACAACATCAACGGTACTTTATTATACCGTTAACATCATCCTTTATTGTTTTGTTTTAATTTTTATTAAATCATTCCTGCCTCATTTTCTTTGTCCAGATATTGCTGTACAATTTCGATGGCATTGGTCACGACATCACTCAAAGCGGTAATGTAGGTGCCTTCTTCGGCGATATTGATGGCATGCTTAATGGCTTCCACTTCTTTTGAAATGATTTCGTAGGTGACATTTCGTCCAGATTCAGAAATTCCGTCAAGAATTAAATTGTTGATTTCATCTTCTGTCCGTCCTCTCAGATGTTTTTCAGAGCGTATGATGATGTGGTCGAACATTCTTCCAGCAATTTTAGCACATTCCTTAATGTCTTCGTCCCTACGATCGCCAACTCCTGCAATGATTCCAATTTTTTTATTGGCTTCAACAGAGTTCAAATAATCTTCAACACCCAAATAGCCAGCCGGATTATGAGCGAAATCGATCAAGACCTTGAATTTTTTGAAGTCAAATATGTTCATACGTCCCGGAGTTTGAGCCACACTTGGAATAAATGTTTGAAGCGAAAGGCTAATATCCTCAGTCTTGAATCCCCATAAATAACTTGCCAATGTAGCAGCCAAAGCATTTGCAATCATAAATTTGGCCTTTCCACCTAAAGTTAAAGGAACATGAGTCGCTCTTTCCACACGGATTTTCCACTCTCCTTTTTTAACGGTTATAAATCCATTTTCATAAACCGCTACTATTTTTCCTTCTTTGGATTGTTTTTTGATGAACGGACTGTCCTCATCCATACTGAAATACGCCACATTGCAACTTAGTTCTTCTCCAATTTTAATACATTGGTCATCGTCGCCATTCAAAATTGCCCAACCGTCTTTCTTGATACTTTTAACGACTGTGCTTTTCACTCTCGCCAAATCATCGAGAGTATGAATGTCACTCAATCCCAAATGATCTTCCTGAATATTGGTAATCACACCAATATCGCATCGGCTAAAGCCTAAACCAGAACGAAGGATTCCGCCTCGGGCTGTTTCCAAAACGGCAAATTCTACCGTTGGATCTTTCAAGATATATTCAGCCGAAATTGGTCCGGTTGTGTCGCCTTTTTCCATCATGTGGTTCTGGATATAAATTCCATCGGATGTGGTAAAGCCCACTTTGTAGCCATTATTTTTTACAATGTGTGCCAAAAGTCGGGTAGTGGTAGTTTTTCCGTTGGTTCCTGTAACGGCAATAATCGGAATTCGACTTGGTTTCCCTGGCGGATAAAGCATATCGATTACTGGCGAAGCCACGTTTCTTGGCAATCCTTCGGATGGAGCAAGGTGCATTCTAAATCCTGGTGCGGCATTGACTTCTAATATGCAACCGCCATTTTCTTTTAATGGTTGTGTCAAATTTTCGGCCATGATATCAACTCCGCAAACATCCAAGCCAATCACTCTTGAGATTCTTTCGGCTAGAAAAATATTTTCCGGATGCATCATATCGGTAACATCTACTGAAGTTCCGCCTGTACTTAAATTGGCGGTTGATTTCAAATAGACAATCTCTCCATTTTTAGGAATACTATCAACGGTGTAATCTAATTTTTCTAGTAAATCTAATGTATCACGATCCACATCAATCTGTGTCAATACATTTTCATGACCATATCCTCTCCGTGGATCCTTGTTGGTTTCATCAATCAGGTATTGGATGGTGTTTTTTCCATCACCAATCACGTGGGCTGGAACTCGCTTTGCAGCTGCTACCAATTTATTATCAATTACCAAAACTCTAAAGTCAAATCCTGTGATGAACTTCTCTACAATTACTCTTCTGCTATATTTTTGAGCATAAACGAGTCCTGCTTTGGCATCTTCCCAATTAGTAACATTGATGGAAGCTCCTTTTCCATGGTTTCCGTCCAATGGTTTTAATACGATTGGGTAGCCAATTTTTTTGATGGTTGCTTCCAAATCTTCTTCGTCAACACAGATACTTCCACTAGCTACAGGTATTGAAGCCAAGTCGAGCATCCGTTTTGTTTCTTCTTTATTACAAGCAATATCAACAGCTATGTTGCTGGTTTTGCAAGTTATGGTTGCCTGAAAACGCATTTGATGAACTCCATATCCTAGTTGAACCAACGAATTTGTTCCCAAACGAATCCAAGGAATATCTCTGGCAACAGCCTCTTCGACTATACTTCCCGTACTTGGTCCAAGTCGAACGCGTTCGCGAATTTCACGCATTTTTTGAATATCAGCCTCTAAGTCATATTCGGTTCCAGCAATGAGGGCTTCGGCAATTGCAACTGCTGATTCTGCAGCAAATAATCCGACATTTTCTTCGGTATAACTGAAAACAACATTATAGGTTCCGGGTGTTTTGGTTTCCCTAGTTCGTCCGAAACCGGTTTCCATCCCGGCAAGAGTTTGAATTTCGAGTGCAATATGCTCGATTACATGGCCCATCCAAGTGCCTCTTTCTACTCTTGAGAAAAATCCTCCTGGAACGCCTTCTGAGCATCTGTGTTCGAACATGGTAGGAAACATGGCTTCTATACGTTCCTTGAAACCCTCGATTTTGTTGGTAGGAAATTGTTCCATCTCCTCTAAATCCAATCGCATTTGGATTAATTTTTTTCTTTGAACGCTCCAGATGTTGGGGCCTCGAAGGGCTTGTATTTTTAATATTTTCATTCGGTTGAAGTTATTGTTTATGTTTTGTTTTAGGTAAATGACTGAATTTTAGGTTGTTCTTTTTTTTAATTTCTTCTATTTTATGGATTTGAAAAAAATATTTAGAAAATTAGTTAAAAAAAATAGAATATCATTCAACTAAAATATTTTTTTTAGTGTTGATATTAAAAATTAATATTTAGGATAAATAAATGATGATGGGTATTGGCGCTTATTGAATGGTGCTAAAATGAAAAAAAGCAAGTGCAAAAGGAATTAATGAAGTGGGATGAAAAATCAATGGAGGAATGTGAAAGATCAAGAGGAGAAGGTGAAAGATCAGTAGAATTTTAAGATAGTTTAAACAGGGCAGGGGAATGTCGAAAAATTGGTTTGGTTTATTGGTATTGCTGGGTGATAGCCCGGATTGTAGCGAAAAGCCTCGAACGCTTAAAGGCTATTTTTTCTTGACAGAACAGAGCGACCAACGGAAGCTCCTGTTGTGGCATTAGAAAAAAAGCTTTTAAGGGGAGAGCTTGTAGCGGAAAGCCGGATTAGCTCCTGAAAATATTATTAAAAATAAGGGCTTGAAGATTGCTCATTTTAAGTTTTTGGTTATTTTTACAAAAATAACATACCAATTAAAATGACTATACAAGGCAAATTAATGATTATAGGTGGTGCTGTAGATAAAGGAAGTTTTACAGAAACTGATTTAGACAAAAATGTTGCAAATAATTTGAACTTTTTTGAAACTGGAATTTTGAAGAGACTCTTGCTTGAGTCGAAACATAAGGAGAAATCCAGGATAGAAGTTGTGACTACGGCTTCGAAAATACCAAGAGAAATAGGTCCGGAATATGTTAAGGCACTTGAATATTTGGGTGCTAAAAATGTGAACGTATTACATATTGAAAAACGTGAACAGGCAAGTAGTGAAGAGGTTTTAGAAAAATTGAAAGCGGCTGATGTGGTTATTTTTACAGGTGGCGACCAATTAAGACTGACTTCCATTCTTGGCGGCACTCCTTTTCATGATATCATTTTAGATAAATACCATAATGAAGATTTTATTTATGCAGGTACGTCGGCTGGTGCTGCTGCTGCCTCAAGTAATATGATTTACCAAGGAAGTAGTTCGGAGGCTTTGTTGAAAGGCGAAGTGAAAATCACGAGCGGTTTGGGATTGATTGACGGTGTTATCATTGATACGCATTTTGTGCAAAGAGGTAGGATTGGCAGGCTTTTTCAGGCGGTTGTTGGCAATCCAAAAGTTTTAGGAATAGGTCTTGGTGAAGATACTGGGTTGTTGATAAAGGATAATAAGCACATGGAAGCTATTGGTTCCGGGCTTGTGATTCTGGTTGATGGTCGTGAAATAAAAGATACTAATTTGACGCAGGTTGAATTGGGACAACCGATTTCGATATCGCATTTGGTGACACATGTGATGAGTATGTATGATACTTTTGACTTGAGTACTCACAAGATGCACATAAAATCATCTCAATATGCAGATGAATTAGGGCTTCCAACTGATTAATACGACTTATGAAAATAATTATACACGGCGGTTTTTTCTCTGAATCTTCTACCAATCACGAGACAAAAGTAGCGAAGCAAGAAGCATTATTGCGAATTGCGAAAGATTCTTACGCGTTTTTGAAATCACATTCGGCTTTAGAAACCGTAGTTTATGCGGTTTCACAATTGGAAGATGATGAATTATTCAATGCGGGAATTGGTTCGCAGATTCAAAGTGATGGAAAAATCAGGATGAGTGCTTCGTTGATGGACGGCTTTTCGCATAAGATGAGCGGCGTCATTAATATTGAGGAAGTTAAAAATCCGGTTCAGGTTGCCCAAGTTTTATTGGATTATGATGATAAGGTTTTGGGTGGAAGTGGAGCGACCAACTTTGCGAGAAAGCACGGTTTTGAGGTTTTTTCTACAGAAATTCCTCAAAGGCGTTCAGAATATGAAGCGAAATTGGCTTCTGCCGGAACGGGAACTGTAGGCTGTGTGGCTTTGGATAAGGACGGAAAGATTGCGGTAGCCACTTCTACAGGAGGAAAAGGTTTTGAAATTCCGGGTAGGATATCTGATTCTGCTACGGTTGCAGGAAATTATGCCAACGAATTTTGTGGAGTGAGTTTAACAGGAGTTGGAGAAGATATAGTGAGTGGAGCGGTTGCGGCAAAGATTGTAACTCGTGTAACGGATGGTTTTTCACTGAAGGAAGCTTTTGAGAAAACGTTCAATGAATTAAAACCTTTTGATGGTTTTGCTGGTGCAATTGCAATTGATAAGGATGGAACTATATTTCATCAAGACTCTCATCCGAGTATGGTTTTTGCAAGTTTTGATGGAGAAAACGAAGAAGTTTTTAAGTAGAAAATATTATTTTATAGAAGAACACCCGATAAGCCAAAGCCTATCGGGTGTTTTTTTATTAGAATCCTGTAGAAACAGTTACAGATTTCCATTCATCTAGCTCAGTTTCCATGGATGAAATCTTGCTTTTGGCCATTTCATACGCATCGTTTCCTAGGAATAAATGCAATGGTGGGTTTTCCTGTTCGGCGATTTTTATAATTTCTGCCACTCCTTTTTCAGGATCGCCAGGTTGATTTTGATTGATTTCATCCTGATGCATTGTTTGTGAGGCTCTGACTTCGTTGTAATCTTCAATATGATTTTTAGGAGTTGATAAAGAATCTGGATTTAAGAAATTGGTTCTGAAATAACCTGGAAGTACAGCGGTTACTTTTATTCCGAAAGGTTTTGTTTCGATAGCCAAGCCTTCTGTAAAACCTATTACGGCAAATTTTGTGGAGCAATAAATTCCGAATCCAGGGAAGTCACCTACATAACCGCCTATTGACGAGAAGTTGAAAATATGTCCTGATTTCTGCTCACGCAAATAAGGTAGTGCTTGTCGGATTACGTTTAAAGAGCCAAAAACATTGACATCAAAGTTCTGTCTTGCTTCTGCATCTGAAAGTTCTTCGAGTGCACCAAGCAATCCGTAACCGGCATTATTGACAATAGTATCAATTCGTCCGAATGTTTTTACTGTTTCTGAAATAGCATTCTGAACGCTTTTTTCGTTAACCAAATCCATTTCAAGTGCTAAAAATCGTGAATTAGCTGGAATCTCTTTTAGTAAATCCGATTTATTTCTTGTTGTTGCAGCTACTGAATGACCCTTTTCTAATAATTGTTTTACAAGGATAAGACCGAAACCTTTTGATGCTCCTGTAATAAACCAAACTTTTTTGTTTTCACTTTTCATAATTACTTGTTTTTAAATTATGAAGCAAAATTATGGCAGGAATGGATTTGGTTTCTTGCTTCAATCAAACGAATGATTGCAAAATTCAAACATTTCTGTAAAAGCTTGGTGTCAGGTTGGTTTTTTTCTTGAAAAAGTTATTGAAATGTGCTGCTTCTTCAAAACCTAAGGCATAACTTATTTCTGAAATATTCCAGTCTGTATATTTTAATAATGCTTTGGCTTCGGTAGTTATTCGTTCTGTGATGTAATGTGTAGTGGTTTTGCCGGTGGTTTCTTTGATGGCTCTGTTCAGATGGTTGACGTGAATTGATAGCTGGCCTGCAAAGTCTTTTGCAGAGCGAAGTGTGAATCTTTGAGAAGGTGTTTCTATTGGGAATTGACGCTCTAGTAATTCTGTGAAAACGGCCGTTATTCTTGAATTTGCGTCAGGATGCTGGTATATTGTTTCTGTTGGTTGTCTTTTCAAAGCGTAGTGGGTAAGCTCGGTAGTATAGTTTCTGAGTAAGTCGTATTTATAAGCATAATCAGAACTTATTTCGTTGAACATCTTTTCGAAAATGGCTGTAACTTCAGTGTCTTCTTTGGCATTTAAAATGTATGATGGTTTTCCGCCTTGGGCAAACATTGGTAGGTCGTTCAGGTTTCCTTTTATTTTTTCTGTAAAAAAGGACTCTGTGAAAATACAGAAATAGCCAGTTGTTTCTCCTGAGAGATGTTCCCAAGTATACGGAACTTGTGGATTGAAAAATATCAAGGTCGGACCCGAAACTTCAATACTTTTGTCTGCATAATGGTAGAGATTTGTTCCCCGAATGAGGCATATTTTATAAAAATCCCGACGACTGTAGCTGATGTTTGGGCTTTCATTTGGAAGGCAGTCTTCCAATTTAAAAACATTAAAATGACCAATCCCGTCTTTCAAATCAACGGTAATATGTTCCATTTTGTTTTGATAAAACTCTTTTAGTGATTGTGTTTTCATTTTACAAAATTACAAAATTCAAACATACAAATAGCATATAAGTAAAAAAGCCATCCGATAAGGGATGGCTTTTGTATGTTTTCAAATATTAAAAAGAAGAACCTATATGCTCGAGCAATTCAAACTTATGAGAATTATAGAGACCGCTTTGATCTCGCTCTTTTTGGAAGTTTTTAAAGGAAGGCACATTCAGAATTTGTTTCTGTATTGCTTCATTTTTATAAGAAGATAGATGTATAAAGGTAATTCCATCTTCACATAAAAACACGTCGTACTTAAAATCTGAAGGATTTAAATTTTTTAAAGTCTTCCAAAAATGTCTTAATGTTAGCTTTGTTTTGAGCTACAAACTCTGGCTTTACGGTATAGGTTACTTCTACTGAAATCATATTTTCAAATTATTTAGTTAACTGCTAGTTCTGTTGCAATTGCAATTCTGTTCCAAGCATTGATGATGGTAATCATCATAATTATGTTTCCGATATAGTCTTCTGTGAATAGACTTTTAGCCTTTGCATAAGTAGCATCTGATAAATGATTTTTTTGAATCAAGGTAATCTCTTCTGTCATTTCAAGGATCACTCGTTCTTCTTCTGTGAAAAGCGTTGTTTCTTTCCATGCATTTAAAAGATAGATTCTCTGTTCGGTTTCGCCTTGTTTTCTTGCATCTGCAGTGTGCATATTGATACAAAATGCACATCCATTAATTTGTGAAGCCCTGATTTTGATCAGCTCTTTGTGGGTTGAAGTTAAAGAAGTTGAAGCGATGTATTTCTCTAATCCGAACATTGCTTTGTAGGCTTCTGGTTGTGTCTGAAAAATGTTTACTCTTGTGTCCATTTTGATATGTTTTTAAATTCATTACAAAGTTCCGCAAGAGGTGGCTTAAAAAACTTGAAGTACTTCAAGAAATGAAATCAGACTTTTCCAGCTCTGATTTTACTCATAAACTCTGGCGAAAAATCCAAGTAGGAGGCAATCATATACTGGGGAACCCGTTGAATAAATTCAGGAAACATATTGTTCATGTGATGAAAACGCTCTTCGGCCGACATTGTAAAAAGATACCTGATTCGTACTTGAGAAGCTCCAAAGGATTTTTGGATGACTAATCTAAAGTATCTTTCAAGCTTTGGGACTTGATCTAATAGCTCATCAAATGATTTCCTGTCGATAGAAAGCACCTCTATATTTTCGATTGCTTGGATATTAAAGTGAGAAGCTGTTTGATATTGAAAGCTTAAATAATCGGTAATCCACCAATTTTCAATTCCAAATTGCATCGTTTGTTCTACACCTTTTGAGTTGTTGATGTAAAACCGAATACATCCTTTTAAGATGAAATATTGCTTATTACTGATTTGTCCTTCTTCCAATAGCAATTGTTTTTTCTTGAAATTTTCCTGTTCAAAATAGGAAAGAACGATTTTTGCTTCGCTTTCGCTTAAACTGATGAACTTTTGAATATGTTGGATAAGAGGATTCATAAGGCAAATATAAATGATGTAAAATAAAAAACCCACTCTTTCGAATGGGTTTGATATAAGTAAGTAGATAAATTATTGTTTGACAAACGTTCTTATTTTACTTTTTTGATAACAGCTTTGAAAGCTTCTGGGTGGTTCATCGCTAAATCTGCAAGAACTTTTCTGTTCAATTCGATTCCATTAGCTTTTACTTTCCCCATAAACTGAGAATAACTCATTCCTTCCAATCTGGCTCCAGCGTTAATACGTTGAATCCACAATGCACGGAAGTTTCTCTTGTTTTGTTTTCTATCGCGGTAAGCATAAACCATAGCTTTCTCCACCGCGTTTTTAGCAACTGTCCAAACGTTTTTACGTCTACCAAAGAAACCTTTGGCTTGCTTCATTATTTTTTTTCTTCTTGCTCTTTTAGCAACTGAATTTACCGATCTTGGCATAATTTTAATGTTTTTTTGTAGCAGGCGTCCTGAATTGAATCAAAGGAACTTGTGGCCATACTCCAAGGTTATTGAATAATTTTTAACCTAAAGAATTTTTGGGTTTAGAGTAGTGGGTTTATGGTTTAGGGATTTCCCTGTGCCTTCAAGCCTTTACCTTGAGCCTTTATTAGATAATTCTTAATTGTTGTTTGATGCTTTTCATATCTGTACTATGAACAAGTGCAGAGTGAGTCAAAGCTAATTTACGCTTTTTAGATTTTTTAGTCAAGATGTGACTTTTAAAAGCGTGTTTTCTTTTAATCTTTCCAGAACCAGTAACTTTAAAACGTTTCTTGGCGCTAGATTTGGTTTTCATTTTAGGCATTTTTCCTAGATGTATTTAATTTATTCTTACTTACTTATTTTTAAGTGAAAAGCCAAAAGTAAATAGCCATTAGTTCTTCACTATTGCCTATTACCTTCTGCCTATTCAACTATTTTTTCTTTTTCGGAGCAATGAACATGATCATTCTCTTTCCTTCAAGAACAGGCATTGCTTCAACCTTTCCATATTCTTCAAGATCGGTAGCAAGTCTTAATAAAAGAATTTGTCCTTGATCTTTATAAATAATAGAACGTCCTTTAAAGAATACAAATGCTTTCAGTTTAGAACCTTCTTTAAGGAACTTCTCTGCATTTTTTCTTTTAAATTCGTAATCGTGCTCATCGGTTTGAGGGCCAAAACGAATTTCTTTTACGGTAATCTGAGTAGATTTTGCTTTAAGCTCCTTTTCTCTTTTCTTCTGCATGTAAAGGAACTTTTTATAGTCCATTATTTTACATACAGGCGGTTCAGCATTTGGAGAAATTTCAACTAGGTCGAATTCCTGCTCATCTGCCATACGTAAAGCTTCTGAGATTTTATAAACTCCTGGCTCAACGTTATCACCTACAAGACGTACTTCTGGAACACGAATAAGATTATTTATTCTGTGTGCATCTTTTTTTTCTACTCGAGGCTGGTAACCTCTGTTGCTTCTTATTGCTATGGCTTTATTATTTAAGTTAAACTGTAAATGTTTTTAATGTCTTTTTTATTTCTTCGTTCACTATTGAAGCAAATTCTTCTATAGTAACGCTAATATTTCCTTTTCCTTCCTGTCCGTGACGACGTACAGAAATAGTACCATTTTTCTCTTCTTCTTCACCTACAATCAGCATGAATGGGTACTTTTGAACTTCTGCCTCACGGATTTTTCTTCCAATCGTCTCGTTTCGGTTGTCAATTAGGGCGCGAATTTCGTGATTTTCTAGCAAATCTAAAACTTTTTTAGCATATTTTTCATATTTCTCACTCAAAGACAATATAATAGCTTGCTCAGGCATCAACCAAATTGGGAAATTTCCTGCTGTATGTTCTAGTAAAATTGCTATAAAACGTTCCATCGATCCAAAAGGTGCTCTGTGAATCATCACCGGACGGTGCAATTCATTATCCGAACCTTTATAAGTCAAGTCAAAACGTTCTGGTAAATTATAATCAACTTGGATAGTTCCCAATTGCCATTGTCTTCCCAAGGCATCCTTTACCATGAAGTCTAATTTAGGACCATAGAAGGCTGCTTCGCCGTATTCAACAACAGTATTCAAGCCTTTGTCTCTTGCGGCATTGATAATTGCATTTTCAGCTTTTTCCCAGTTTTCGTCGGTACCTATATATTTAGCTCTATTTTCCTGATCTCTTAAAGAAATTTGAGCGGTAAAATTTTCAAAACCTAAAGATCCGAATACATATAATACAAGATCGATTACTTTTTTGAATTCCTCATCCAATTGCTCAGGTGTACAGAAGATATGGGCATCGTCTTGAGTAAATCCTCTAACACGAGTCAAACCGTGCAATTCTCCTGATTGTTCATACCTATATACGGTACCAAATTCGGCATAACGCTTTGGTAAATCTTTATAGGACCATGGTCTTACATTAAAGATTTCACAGTGGTGAGGACAGTTCATTGGTTTTAATAGAAATTCCTCTCCTTCAGCAGGTGTGCTGATAGGTTGGAAACTGTCTGCTCCATATTTTTCGTAGTGTCCAGAAGTAACATAAAGCTCTTTCTGCCCGATATGTGGTGTAACTACTTGTTCGTAACCAGCTTTCTTTTGAGCTTTTTTCAAGAACTGCTCAAGGCGATCTCTTAAAGCCGCACCTTTTGGCAACCATAGAGGTAAACCTTGACCTACTTTTTGAGAGAAAGCAAACAATTCTAATTCCTTTCCAAGTTTTCTATGGTCACGACGTTTTGCTTCTTCAAGCAATTCAAGGTAATCTGTCAAATCTTTTTGCTTAGGGAAAGAAATTCCATAAACACGAGTCAACTGCTTGTTCTTTTCGTCACCTCTCCAATAGGCTCCGGCAACGCTCATAATTTTAAAAGCCTTGATGATTCCTGTATTCGGAATATGTCCTCCACGGCACAAGTCAAAAAAGTCAGCATGATCACAAAAAGTAATCGTCCCGTCTTCAAGATTCGAAATCAATTCGGTCTTGTATTCATTATTCTTATAAACCTCCAAAGCTTCAGCCTTTGAAACCGAACGCATCTTGAATTCATATTTGCCTCTTGAAATCTCTAAAACACGATCTTCTACTTTTTTGAAATCGGCATCCGTAATTTTTTGGTCGCCAAAATCAACATCATAATAGAAGCCGTTTTCAATTGCAGGCCCTAATGTTAGTTTAATTCCAGGGAACAATTCCTCCAATGCCTGTGCCATAACGTGTGAAGTTGAATGCCAAAAGGCTTTCTTTCCGTCCTTGTCGTTCCAAGTATATAATATGAGTGACCCATCCGTCGTCAGTTCCGTCGCGGTTTCAACAGTAGTGCCGTTAAAAGAAGCAGAAATAACATTTCTTGCCAATCCTTCACTAATGCTTTTTGCAACATCCATCGGAGTTGTTCCTTGAGCAAACTCCTTAATTGACCCATCGGGTAACGTAATCTTTATCATCGTATAAAATTTATGACCGCAAATATAGAAGATTCTCAAAACACATACAATATATATAGGTACTATAATTTCATACCTATTATATAATGTATAGTTTCATTGGTAGCGAATCTTCAGTGACAAAATAAAACCATATTCCCGCTGGTGCCACTTGCTTTGCAACAGCTCTGACGGCAGTTGCAAGAGCTCAAACAGTGTCACCATCGGGGCTATTTAGCAAACAGGGGGCATTTTTGGAAGCTTTCACGGTATGCAGGCCTGCTAAATTTTGCTTCTGGCTTCGGGTTTTATTTCATTC